>CAZKPX010000025.1:0-2581 GCA_964554805.1 uncultured Candidatus Saccharibacteria bacterium | reverse complement strand
ATTATGCCGCAGTGGTGAAATTGGTATACACGCTAGTTTCAGGTACTAGTGCAGCAATGCGTGGAGGTTCGAGTCCTCTCTGCGGCACCATATAAAAAGCCGGGTCTAGCGCCCGGCTTTTTATATGGTGGAATTGTACAACGAAGTTAGAACCCATTTCCAAAGAAATGTTTGAAGCGGCTCCGCCCGCCAGCAGAGCTGGCGGTGCAAACCAATCCTTTTTCTGCATTATTTTTTGAATTTTGGCGGGGGTGATTTTTCTTTTAATGAATTTGAAAAAGGTTTGGTTTGCTACTGCAAGACTATGTGTTGAACATTCCATGTGCTAACTATAGTATGTAGAACCAAAGTTAGCAATAGGTATACTAAAGTTAGCGTATGAAAAAAGAAGTATTGATCAAGTTTGGCGAAAAGGTACGAAGCGCAAGGCTTGAGCAGGGCTTATCTCAGGAAGAACTTGCCGACAAGGCGGGAGTTCATAGGACATACATCGGCATGATTGAAAGAGCAGAAAAAAATATCACACTTGAAAATATTGAGAAGATTGCCAAAGCCTTGAATATTAGCATTGCGGGGTTTTTCGAGAAATGAAAGTTGTAGCTACATATTCGTTCAAAAATGGCGAAGCGTATATCAAAGCCCACTATGCGAAGGAACTGAAAGAAGTTTATGAAAACATAGCGGCACTTGACGCTACTCTTTGCTTAACAAAAGAAAGCAAAGAGAAAACAAAAGTTGGAAAGCTATTATTTTCTCCGGTTGATATGAACAACTATCTGAAATTACTATTCCACGAAAAAGGTTGGACTGAAAAATCTCAGGAAGGCAAAAAACGAAAATTTAAGGAACCTCGTCATGCTTTTGGCAAAGGTCGTTTTCGCGAAATGGACGGCTTAAAAAACGAGGTAGGTCTAGAGATACAGTTTGGTAAGTATGCTTTCATGGGTTATGACATTTTCTCGAAAATGGTCATTTTCAATAAACTTGGCTACATCAAATGCGGTATAGAAATCGTGCCAAGTGTAGAGCTTGTACGACAAATGTCTACTGGGGTTTCGTCATTTGATCAACTTCTTGTTGATTTTGAGCATAGGGGCGAAAGTGATATAGATATTCCAGTCCTCGTTATCAGTCTTGGTCTGACGGACGATGAGAAAACCCAATCGGAAGCATTACAAAAACTGTTTATGAACAACCGTACAGAAGCCTTAAAGAAAATTTCGCTGCGAACCTATAACGGATCAAAGCCCGGTCCCAAATAATTCAGCTCTAGCTTTGATGAATTCATCTGGCATAGCAGCCAATTTTACTGAATTCGTTGGTTGGTAAACAGCAGTTCCCATTTTTCGCCATTTTAGTGTACCGTCTGCAACGGCTTCGGCTCGTTGTTTCGCAATATCAATATACTCTTTCATTATGTCCGTACCGTATCCTCTACGATCATGAATTAGTGCGGCACAAACAGCACTTCCTACTCCGACATACGGATCAAAGACAACATCGCCCTTGTTCGTCATTGACAACACCAAACGCTCTATAAGTTCTATTGGGAACTGGCAAGGGTGTCCTGTTTTTTCCGGGTGGTTATTCTTGACGTTTGGTATGTCCCACACATCTGATGGATTTTTTCCTAAAGGGTTGCCTGATAGAGTGCCGTATTTTTCGTTTTTCTTAAAATTCTTTTTTCCAGGATATTTTTGGGGCACTCTTACCGGATCAAGATTAAAAGTATAATCGTCGCTTTTAGTAAACCAAAGAATTGTTTCGTGCCTACCAGAAAATCGTTTAGAGGAGTGCAAACCATGTCCGAAGTGCCAAACTACACGATTTCTTAGCTTTAATCCTAGTTTTTTGCCTATGGCATAAATTAAAGCGTCAAGGGGGTATACTTCGCCGTCTTTGGCGATGTGATTTCCTACTTGCCAACAAATACTTCCGTCATCAGCAAGAATACGGACAGCTTCTTTTAATGTTTCCTCTTGATCAGCGAGATAAACATCTAAATCTCTCCTTTTCTCGTAGGCTTTTCCTATATTGTAGGGCGGTGAGGTTACAACTAGCTTTACGGACTTATCAGGAAGTTGCTTCATGAAGTCCAGACGATCACCCTCGAACAAAACGGCATCAGCCGTTTTGTCGTAGTTAGAAGCGACTTTGATGTCCTTTTTTTCTAACAGTGTAACTTGCTTATTATCTTTCCCCATATGATAACTATAGTATACACAAAGTATTGTCCAAAAACAATGGTTATGACAAACGCTTTTTATGGTTTTTGGCTTTTAGGGCGCTTACGCCCTAACTCGGCTTTGTCGAGCGAGGCTCCGCCTGGATTGCTTTAGCAAGACAGTAGCAAACCAAACCTTTTTCAAATTCATTAAAAGAAAAATCACCCCCGCCAAAATTCAAAAAATAATGCAGAAAAAGGATTGGTTTGCACCGCCAGCTCTGCTGGCGGGCGGAGCCGCTTCAAACATTTCTTTGGAAATGGGTTCTAACTTCGTTGTACAATTCCACCATATAAAAAGCCGGGTCTAGCGCCCGGCTTTTTATATGGTATTTGCAGTGTGCTCGAACCGATAGG
>CAZKPX010000024.1:0-2828 GCA_964554805.1 uncultured Candidatus Saccharibacteria bacterium | reverse complement strand
TTGAAATATTCAGGCAGGTTGTTAACGGTAAGCATTTTGCTGCGTTTGGGTTTATCGCTGCGGAGGCTGAGTTGCACCGGCTGAGGTAGTAAACGTTTGGCTATGTGCAGTGTCGGTTTTTGAAAGAATAATTTGGCCACCGTGACCAGACGTGGTTAATAAACTAAAGCTCCAAATTTACACTGAACCCTAAGCTGGCATAAACATTTGTTGCCGGCTGTGGGGTTTTCAACTTCACTTTCCTTTAGTCAACTTTAAAATATTCATTTGTCCACAAACGCTCACAAATTCTTTGAACTAACTTTTGTCGTTCGCCAATGTCGTCCTTCTTGAAACTTTGGTGAGATTTAAAACCAAAGCTTTGAATAATGTCCGACTTTAGAAAATTTGGATTTTTGCTATAATAAGTCGGATGCAATGTCTGTGCGTAAGTGTTCTCCTTTATATAGTGCTCCAACTTGTCCGTGTACTTGTCGCTGTTAAATGATTGGTTAGTTCCTTGTGGAAGCAAAACCAATGCACCAATCGAATTTCTCCATGTTTGAAAGTCATTCTTTTGGTCAAACTCGTCAGAATGCTCTTCAAATTTGTTAGCCCAAATATGCTCAATCTCAAATTGCTTTCCATTTGGATGGTGATAGTTAACATAAGTGGTGTCTTTGCCAACTAAATTGTCCACGTAGCTTGAGACTCTCGAAAGTAAATGCTTAACAAATTTTCTATTCATACCATGTAATCCAAAATCCCAAACTCCATCCCATTTCTCGGTTATTTGTTCAACTTCATTTGATAAATTTTGTCCCAACGTTTTTAAGTCATTATTTCTTATGAGTTTAATGACGTTAAACATTGTGTATTTAATGGCAGTTTGTCCGAATTTCTTGTAGTTAACGCTCCTTCTTACGGTGAACGTTTCAATGTAGCGAGCAACGAAGTCGAGTTTCTTTTTTATTGTCTCGTTGTCGTCTGAATAATTTATTGATGATAGAAGTAGGGGTTCTTGTAGCGACTCGGCAATACCCATGTAATTGATGTAGTTTAAATGAGGAACACTACTATCATATGTTATTTGTCCATTTAGACCGTTTATGTACCACTTTACAAAAAATGGGAATTGATTCTTGAAGAAAGAGTAAAACCCATCTGATGTTTTTAGCTTAAATAATTCTTTATGATTGTCTTTAAACCAACCATGAAAACGTGAACCTATTAATTCAAAGTCCTGATTTTCTGAACCTGCCTTACCTGGTCTTATACTTACTGCATACTTACCTCTGAACCATGCTTGGAAAAAACTTTGGTCAGTCGTTTCGCCATGTTCATGTAATTTTTGAACTTCATCTTTCCATAAATCATTTATCTCAGTTCTTTGTTTTTTGTCCGTAATTTTTGAAAGCACATATCCTTTGAGCATCTCTGTTGGTGTCAGATTAAGCCCTCTGTCATTCATTGTTTCAAAAATGGTATAGGCATTGTCGTCCGAATAAGCCGTTATCTCGACAATTACTACATTTTCAATAAACCAGTCTATGAAGAAAGGAAGTGCTGATTCTGTTATCTCCTCTGGGAACGTTTGAGTAATATCTTCATATCTTTCAACCATGTTAACCACGGTTTCGTCATCACTCTCCTTGATTTCGTATTCTCCTAATTCAAAAAGTGCTTTAAGACATTCTTCTCGCGTCTCGTCAGACATGTTAAATGATTTCTCTCCGTATTTCTCTGAGAAAATCAATTCAGTGATATTAATCTTGTTTTTATTATTTTTTTGAAGGTGATTAAGATAGATAAGTAAAAGTGTTATCGAAGTAATTCGTTGTTGTCCGTCAATAATTGATTTTTTCCCGTTGTCGGGATTTGTACTGAATACAATTGGCCCTAAATAATAACTCTGATATTTTGCTACTTCAGAACGTTTCTCCCCCTCTTTGTAAGATTTAAGAAATGTCGTTGTCAAGTCCTCAATTAAAAGCTTTATGTGCTTTTCTTGCCACCTGTATTCTCTTTGAAAGTAATCAATGGTAAATTTCTGGTCTTTAAGTAAAGCGTTAATACTTGTGTCCGTTGCTTCAATCTTGTTACTTAATTTTTGACTCATCTTATGTCTGTTGATTGTAAAACTTTTTTGTCTTGGTCGTATCTGTCCACGGAGCCAACTCCATTACCGTCAACGTCTAGCTATAAGGCGTGGCGGCACACCGAAATTTAAAAATTAATCATCCAAATGTGCCGCCATGACTTATAGCTTTTGTTGTAAGGCGTTTTATGTTCCGCGTACTTGTTTTACAATCCCCTTTGCCGGTTCGTCAAGAAGTATTTTCTTTTCAGCGGTCAATAGTTTAAAGGTCATTGTAATAATTAGATATTTCTTTTTCTCTTCTCTCACGGAGTAGTCGGCTGTCAAGTAGACAACCTTGTCGTCCCCAGAAGTCAAATGTTCTTTGAATTCCTTTTGCGTTAATTCCTTGTATTTAATTCCCTTCTTCTTCAGTCCAGCTACAATTCTTTTGTAGTCGTCCTCAAGTCGTTTGTCGCGAGTTCTAAAATCGCTAACGTTCCAGTTTTCTGATACCTTATTGTCAGCCTGGGCAGATTTGATTCTTTCAACTTTCCTGTCGTCAGCCTCTGTCAATGTCAAGCGCTCAATGAGTACTAAAGTGTCGCCTAACATAATTTCTTTGGATTGTGCACTCAGGTCACACAGTCCAATAGTCATTAGTCCTAAAAATGGAAACAGAATCTTCTTCATAAAATGCCTTACAACGTCCGTGTATAGGTAATACACATTTGAAATATATCAAAAGTTACCCTGTAATCAATGGGAGTGT
>CAZKPX010000023.1:0-3340 GCA_964554805.1 uncultured Candidatus Saccharibacteria bacterium | reverse complement strand
ATAAAGGTAGTTATTTCTTGCCGGTTAGTATGTATGAACAGGAATGTCCGTTAGGTTTTCTTTTTTCAATTGATTCCCATGTTACCCATCTTTTTTATGCACTCTTACGTTGATACATATTTATATTCACCAGAGTAGTTTGAGTAAATAAAGATTTCTTAGTTGTTCAACAGGCACTTTTGTTGTAAACAGATATTTCTAGTTCAATCTATGGGGACACAAATTCCTTTAATTTATTCATTTTTTTCCCGTCTCTGATAACTGTAGGTTTAATTCCAAGGGATTCAAATTTCAAAATGATATCAAGGGATTCTTTATGTCGTTTCTGATTGTAGTATGTCAAGGCCAGTCCGTAGTATCCATCTAGTTTGTCCGGAGCGGATTCAATTGCTTTTTTAAAACAAATTTCACCGTTTACTAAGTCATTTTGCATTAGTAAAGTAGTCCCCTTAATAATCCATGCTGATGGGCTTGATGAATTATAAGAAATTGAACTATCGGCATAAGAAATAGCTTTACCAAGTTCTCCAGTCCTTTGATAACAGAAAGCAAGCATGTAATAAGGATCTGTGCAGGTCTTATCTTTAATCAACGCTTTTGTGAACCTCTTTACAGACCTAGAATATTGTTTTGTGTCCAAAAGTTGAACACCGACTTGGATGTCCTCAAATGCTAAAAACTTCTCCGACTTGCATGTAACGTAAAAATTTTGAACATAATCGTCACCTGTCGCAGGTTGAGCCAATGAGTTTCTTAGAATAAAAATTAATAGAATTGTCAAACTTGTCCTCATAATCTTATTTGTTCTGAAACATTTGCGCACAATGTTGACTATAGGTTGTTTGCCTTACCAAATAAAGATAAGATAAAACGACAAATGGATTATAGCACAGTTCATTGTGGAGCGTTTATTTAACGCACTTCTTGTTAAGGGCTTCTGTGTATTCTTTTGTAATAGGCTGTCCGCCAAGTACTTTACATTCTTCATAATATTTTAGGGCGTCCTTACAGTTATCACTCATGAAATAGCAGACCGATAATTTAAAGAGCGTGTTTTGATTTTTAGGGTCAGCGAGATAAGATCGTTTGAAAATATTTGTCGCTGAATCTAAGTTAACCTTCCCCCCAAGGGTATTAAACTTTGTAAGATAAACTGTCGCCTTGTCGGTGAGGATACTTGAGCTTTTAGGATTAATTTTTAACCCCTTGGTGTATTGAGTCATTGCATTATCAAAGTCATTAAATGTAAAGTAAATTGCTCCGAATCCCCAATATGCATTTTCATTTTTTGGATTTAAGAGCCACGCTTGATTGAAACGATACATTGCTGTTCTTAAGTCTTTTTTATATAAATAGCTGAACCCTAATTCAACCATATGTTCTGAGGCTTTTTCACGAGTTCCGTCTTGCTGTAGCGAAAGCTTGATGAAATCATCATCAGCCTCTTTCTGTTCTTTACTTTTCGTAACGTTGCCATACTCGGGCAAGAGTCTGATGTTATTTTTTGATTCTTCTTTCCAGCTTGAATAGTCAAGTTGTTGGCCATATACTCCAATAGACACGACACTCAAAATCACGTTTAGTATAATCTTAACTCTTTTCATGCGTTATTGATTTTTAAATAAATGACTTATAGATTTTGTGCTTGTTGCACGACTGTCATTCTCCCGTGTTGTTCACTTTACTGCCTTCGAATTCATTCAAATTTTAAAGGTTGTTTTTTATTAAATGACGGATTTCTTAGTTGTGCAACAGCCACTTTTGTTGTGACCAGTTGGTTTTCGTCCGGGACGTTAGTCGTTATGTCTATGAAGCCATTTAAAAAGTATTAACCAAATGATTAAAGTCCTTGTCATAATCTTTTTTAGTGGGCTTGCCTACAACCTTTGGCTATAACGCGTGCCGGCACACTAAAATATAATTATTGTCAAATGTGCTGGCATGCGCTATAGCTTTTGTTAGCGTGCGTTGCTGACTATCCGCCCTTTGGTTATGTCCGTCAATATTTCTTTTGTCCGATACGATTCAAATAAGTATCCACCCATAGTCAAAGCATAGCCGAAAAGTAACATGCCAAGCGGAAGTAAAATTGTCTCACCGTTGTCCTCGGAGCCCAATAAGCTAACCACGAAGAATAGTCCAACGAAACCGAACCAAACCGCCATAAAAATCATCACTGCAACATGAACTCTCATATTAACAGTTAGGCGAGTTCCCGTTCCAATTGTCTGTAGTCGTCCCTTAACAATTGGTAAAAAAGAATTTCGGTAACTAATAATTCTTTTAATTTCAAACTCATTTCCTCTCAGTTGTCCTTCGAAGTGTTTAGTGTCCGACTTATTTAAGAACCGAAATGTCTTTTCAGGTTCTATGCTTTTTGTCAGATTAGAAATGGCCTCCTCTTTTGTCAAGGGAGTCTCAATTACAATTGTCTCAAATGGTAAAAATGTCATGATAATGCCTCGTCAATCGTGTCTGTCTCATTTTTTAAAAAGCTTACCGCCAACGTTGGTGTTTATGACGTTGTGTTGTTAAAAATAATAAACTTCAGACCGATAACACAATGGCATAAACACTTTGTGCTTGTTGCACGACTACCACTCTCCCGTGTTGTTCACTTTACTGCCTTCGAATTCATTCAAATTTTAAAGGTTGGTTTTTACTAAATGACGGATTTCTTAGTTGTGCAACAGCCACCTTTGTTGTGGGTAGTTTTATGAGTCAAACTTTAGATCTTTACTTCTCGTTAAACGTCTTTCTTCTTCAGTAGATGTCCAACTGTATCTCCTCCATCTATTTTTAATTTTAATTGTCTTATTGTCACAAGCTAGGTTTATCCATTTAGGATTAGAATTCTTTGTCAACTTTCTGTGCTCTGAGCGTGTCAGGTGCGTAGGGCACGCAGTGCTCCACTCAATTATTAGTTTGTATTTCCCTTCTCCATCCGTATAAACAAAAATCATTTGTCCCTTAAATTGAACCTCTATCAATGCATTTGCTAAGAGTCTTTTATTTTCATCATATGCAGTTCCTGCAATATAATATTTACCGCTCCTGCCTTTGGAATAAGAAAGTGTCGATACAAGTAATAAGCAAAATATGATAATTGGTCTCATTATGATAAAATTACCCACAACATCTGGCTATACGCACCAAGCGCATATATTTCCATTTACAATAATACCTAAATCCATTATTAAAATCGGGATTTGCGGGCGGATTTAGCGAATGCTTATTTATGCACTTCTGCTATCTTTCGCACATGAACCGCATCGACCGCCTTACTGCCATGCTTGTGCACCTTCAATCCAAAAAGTTGGTGAAGGCGGAGGAAATGTCC
>CAZKPX010000022.1:0-3398 GCA_964554805.1 uncultured Candidatus Saccharibacteria bacterium | reverse complement strand
CCGCCCGCGTCGATCTTGGGGATCTTGTCCGCCTCGCCGGTGGTGGTGATGTCGGACGTATTGACCTTGCCGCCAAGGGCGGTGCCCAGGTCCGTGGAGCTTGGCACCCCCAATTTCGCGCGCCACGTTTCGGGAGACGTGGCGTTGTCACCGTCCGCCCGCGCCATCGGCACGTTTTGGCAGAGCGAAGCGGGAATGAGCAGGGCGGAAATCAGCAGTGTTTTGATGGTGGTTTGCATATTTGTTTGTTAGTTATGTCAGGGGATAGGGTTCGTAGCCGAGCGCGTCCCCGTCGAAGGTGAGTTTGACGTAGGTTCCGGGGGCGGCGCCCGACTCGGCGAAAGGCCCGTCCGGAATCCACCGGACCGGGGAAAGCTGGACGCAAATGTATGCCAGCTTGTTTTTGTCCTGGTCCCCCACAACGCACTTCTGGCCGAGCGAGCTTGCGGGGGTGCCCTCCACCTCCGGGGACGGGTTTTCATGGCTGCCGAAAACATCCGGATACCAGGTCAGCCCGCTCTCAGGCGCGGCGTCCACACCAAACCCGAAGTACGGCAGATACTCCGCCTCGGGATCCGCCACGGTGAGCTTCACCGCGCCGCCGCCGCCCGAGACTTCCACCGCGGCCATCACGGCCTCGTCCGCGAGGAGCGCGGCCCGGACGGCCTCGCCGATCTGCTCCTCGCCGAAGCCCGTCACCGATACCATCCACCTCCTGCCCACAGCCTGGGCAAAGCATGTCAAAGTCCGGGATCGCCACCAAATCCATATCACCGAAGACCTCCTGCCAGGCGAGGAACTCATCTACCTCCCAGAGATGACCACCCCCAAAGGCCGCACCGAGTTCCTCCAGCCCGGTGACGAACTGATGGTCTATCTCAACCCCCTCAACCCGGACACCCTCTTGGTTTGCGATCTCCAATTTCGGTTTCTCGGCACTCTCACCCGCAACGTCCGTCACGGCCGCAATGATGACCAGGTCCCCACCCTTCCCTCCAGCCAGCCAAACTCCGGTCGCCAACTTCCCGTAAGAAGTCCCCCCGCGCCCCATTCTCCACCAATCAAACAAGGGAACATTCGACGAATGAAACCTTGCCCTGTGGCGAGCAACGGGGTGTGCGTTGTCAATGGTGGGATCCCGGGTTGCAGGCAAAGCCGAAACTTGGGTGCCATTGACAATGCGAGGGGCGGTGCCCCTGAAAACAAACCGGTCCGTCCAAAGTGGGAAATTAACCGCGCACCGTCGATGAAGTCGAAGACTTGATCGACGGTGATGCGGCTGGAATCCGAGGGGGCGTCGCGGTCCGGTGGCGAAGCCAGCCGGGCCGCGGCGGTGGTGGCGGAGGGGTTTGGGGAGGGTCCCTCCCCAGGGGAAGGATGAGAGGCCCACGAAGTAGCCTCGCGAAGGAAGGCCTTCCTTCGGTCAAAGATGAAACGTCCTTCTACGCGAGGAAACAGGGTGCGTTGTCTTCCATAGGTTTCAAATCCAATCCGCGACGACTTCAAGCAAACGAGCCTGTTTGTCAGGGGCGAGTTTTTTGGAGAATTCGATCAGGATTTCTCCTGAGGGGCGGATCCCAAGATTTCGGTCCATTTTTTCAAATGCCGTGATAAAGGAATCATCAAAATTCTCCAGCCACGACTCCGGGGCTTCTTCGATGGATTGGAAGATCGCAGTTTCAAGTTCGGTCGTATGATGCGGCAGGCCTCTTTTGCAGTGTTTGACCACGGAACCTAACAGTCGGGCGCGCGTTGTGGGCGTGAACCCGCAGGCCATGGCCAACGCCATGGATGGAGCTGCTGTCACGCAAATCGCGATGTCTTTTTCTCCCAATTGGTCGAATCCGAGTCGGAGCGCGGCCTCCGGGTTTTTCGCCAACATTTGAGGGCGCCGGACTGGAGGGATGTTTTTGAAACAAAAGGCCACGGCACCGGCAGGAGATCTGCGCATGCAGTAATTGCGCTGATCTGGGTATAGGTCTGTCTTCCACCTCGCCAGCGCCCAGAAGGGCGCTGCTACTATGCAGCGGGCGAATTCCGGACCTATCGGCTCGCCGGGCATGAAACGGTAGTAGTTTTCCACGTGATGGACGTTCCAATCTTTGAGTTGGCAATCCAGGACCGACCTTGCCCATGACGGCAATTGAGTGTTGGCAAATAAGCCAATCAGATCGTTATCTGGGAGACCAAGCCCGGTGCATGGGGCCGGGTCGCCCTGCAATGGCCATGGCAGGGATTGAAGGTCGCCAGTAACAAGTTCCCGACGGCTTGAGGCAACCGGTATCAACTCGAAACGGTTGCCGATTGCATGATATCGCCAAAGTCTGGAATCCCCGTCGTGGCGGAGTGCCATCGCTTCGATAATTACTCCCGGTTTCACTCGGGTGATCAGGAGTTTTGATTCACCGGCCCCGAGGATATGGCCGGAATGGGTTGTGATCTCACCGTTCCCGGCACGAGAAAGACACTGTATGACTGGCGGGTTTGCCGATCCATTGGTATGGGATTCGATGATCAGGATCGCGGTATTGGTTTCCGTATCACGGATGTGATGGTGGCGTGGAGTTTGAAGGAGCATGGACGTGATTGTGGGTTTGGGTGTGGGTGTGGGTTTAGATGAGCGAACCGATGTGGCGGCGGAGTTCCTTGGTCAGCCTGGTGCCGAGTCGGGATTGAAGTTCGAGCAGTTCATCACCGGAAAAGACGATTCCCATGGTGGATGCCAGACTCCGGAAAAGAATCGGAAAACTGTGATGGTGGATGCGATGCCAGATGCGCGGGAAGTTCATCAGCGAATTTCTTACTTCATCCGCAAACCCTTGATCATGGCGGCTCCAGTCGACAAAGAACGAAGCGGGGTACGATCTTGCGAGGATGATCGCGTGGCGGCGGTCCGCGACGAAATGGCGCAAGTTGAAAGCCGTCATAGCATCCGCACTGGAAGCAATTTCAAGTTCGAGTTCGGTGATACAGTCGAGGTAGTGATTGATTACATACGTGGCATGCGAGCGAACGAGTCCCGCGCGGTCGGCGCGCGAAATTTGATCAAAAGCGTGAAGAACGGCGGCATCGGGATTTCTTGCGATGCAATCCTGTAGCAATTCCTCGCCCAGAGAGTTTTTGAACTCTGCGAGAGCTCGCGCAGGATCCCATCGGACCAACGAAGGAATCTCCGATTCGATTTTCCCGGACGGAACGATGTGGAAAAAGAATGATGGATCCTCCTCGCGCCACGCATTCAGCATGGAGTCGATCCGTGACTGGAGCCATGCGGGGTGGCGTGCGGATAGAAGTTTTCGTAAGTCTTCCTCGCGCATGCTGATACGCGTTCCGTCGTGGGTGATCACACTACCCGACAAAATTCAAGAGATCTTAAATAATTGATTGGAGTGGCAGCT
>CAZKPX010000021.1:0-3408 GCA_964554805.1 uncultured Candidatus Saccharibacteria bacterium | reverse complement strand
CCGCGAACTGGGCAACCTGCCGCCGAACATCTGCAACCCGGCCTCGGCGCCTTCGTGCCCGGCGGCGAACTGCCGTGCCTGCTCCGCCAGGTAGGCCGGGTTGCAGATGTTCGGCGGCAGGTTGCCCAGTTCGCGGGTGAAGGCCACGCCGGCGGCGATCGCCTCGCCCTGGGCCAGGGCGGTGGCATCGTCGCCGCTGATCGCCAGCTCGCGCAGGCCCGGCTCGTCCTTCTTCTTGCCCAGGGTGGCGGTGTAGCGGTACGCGGCGTGGTCGGCGGCGACGGCGGCCTGGCGGATCGCCCAGCCGGCGTCGCGGCCGGCCACCGGGACTTCGCTGAGCGTCCACAGCGCCTTGCCCACCGGGCCGGTTTTCAACGTGCGGACCGCGTCGGCCACCGCCTTCAGGTACTGCGGCACGCCGAACTTGCCGGCCTCGCCCAGCCCGATCGCCAGCACCCGCGGCGCGGCCACGCCGGGCAGGTCATGCAGGAGCAGGGTGCGGCCGGTGCGGCCGCTGAGGTCGCCGCGCTCGAGCAGGGCGCGCAGGCGGCCACCGCTGGCCTCGTCGATCGCCTGGCCCGCGGGCGTGAGCGTCCTGTCGGCGTAGGCGCCGACCACGACGCAATCGAAGGCGGCCGCGGCGGCGGCCTCGCGGTTCAGGGTGAATTGCAGGGCCATTGAGCAGATTCCCGGTTTCCGGTGACAGGTTACGTACAATCGCGGGTCGCCGGTCCGCTCCAGTCCTCCAGGGCCTGGACGGCCACGCCCGCAAGCGAACCCGGGATTTTATAGGACTGCTCCGCCCGATGCCGAAGCTCGACCGATACCTGCTGGGCGATTTCCTCCAGAGCTTCCTGGCGACCCTGATCGTCCTGCTGACGGTGAGCCTGGGCGGGGTGCTGGTCGACGTGCTGGGCAAGATCGCCGACGGCGCCCTGCCGGCGCGGCTGCTGCTGTCCCAGCTGGGCCTGCAGTTGCTGGTCTACCTGCCGCTGGTCCTGCCGCTGGCGCTGATGCTGGGGCTGATGCTGTCGGTGGCCCGGCTGTACCGGGATTCGGAGATGGCCGTGCTCAACGCGGTCGGGGTCGGCCCGCGCCGGCTGCTGCGCCCGCTGCTGATGACCGCCCTGCCGGTGGTGGCGGCGGTTGCGCTGTGCTCGCTGTGGCTGGGGCCCTGGGCCCAGCGCGCCGGGGCGAAGATGATCGAGCAGGCCAACCGCAGCCTGATCGTGGCCGGGCTGGAGCCGGGCCGCTTCACCTCGCTGCCCAACGGCCGCGGCATCGTCTACATCGACGGCATGAGCGAGGACGGCCGCACCCTGCAGGGGGTGTTCCTGTACCGTGAACGCGAAGGCCGGATCGACGTGCTGACCGCGCGCGAAGGCGCGCTGGAGTTCGAGGGCGACCGCAACCGCTTCCTGCAGCTGCGCGAAGGCCACCGCGTCGAGGGCACGCTCGACGGCCCCCTGGATTTCCGCCTGATGCGCTATGCATCCAATGAACTGGCCATGCCGGACCGCGCCGAGGCCCGCGAGCACGACGACCCGATGGTGCTCCCGACCCGCGCCCTGTTCGGCGACCCGCGCGCCGAAGCCCACGCCGAACTGCACCGGCGCCTGGCCCCGCCGCTGCTGGCGCTGGCCTTCGCCCTGCTGACCCTGCCGCTGGCGCGCAGCTCGCCGCGGCAGCAGCGCTACGGCCGCTTGATGCTCGGCTTCCTCGCCTATCTGGTGAGCGCGAACCTGGTGTTCATCGGTACCCGGATGCTGGCCGAAGGCGAACTGCCGGCGCTGCTCGGCCTGTGGTGGCTGACCTTGCCGCTGCTGGGCCTGGCCGTCTGGATGTACCTGCGCGACGGCCGCCTGGCGCGGCCGCGGAGGGCGGCGGCATGACCCTGCGCCCGCGCCTGCACGACCTCTACGTCGGCCGGGTGGTGCTGGCCACCGTGCTGCTCACCTGGGCGGTGCTGCTCGGCTTCGACATGGTCATGGCCTTGTCCGGACAGCTGGGCGACCTGGGCACGGGCAGCTACGACTTCGCCACCGCGCTGGCGGTGGTCGCCTACACCGTGCCGCGCCGTGCCTACACGATCTTCCCCTATGCGGCGGTGATCGGCTCGCTGATGGGCCTGGGCCAGCTGGCGGCGACCTCCGAACTGACCGCCCTGCGCGCGCTGGGCCTGTCGCGGCGGCGGCTGAGTCTGTCGGTGGCCGCGGCGCTGGCGATCCTGACCGCGCTGATGGTGGTCAACGGCGAGACCCTGGCGCCCTGGGGCCAGTTGCAGTCGGACCGGATGAAGCTGGCGGCCAAGACCAACAACGTGGCCATCGCCCGCTATTCGGGGCTGTGGGCGCGCGAAGGCGACACCTTCCTCAACGCCATCGACGGCCAGGAGCGGGTGGTGGGCGGCCGGCGCACCCTGGAGCTTCGCGACGTGCGCCTGTACCGGCTGGCGGCCGACGGCAGCCTGCAGTCGATCACCCGCGCGGCGGTGGCCGAGCACGACGCCGACGGCTGGCAACTGCGCGACGTGCGCCGGATCAGCTTCGGCTTCGATCCCGGCGCGGCCAGCGAGCAGAAGCTGGCCGAGGAGCGCTGGGAGTCGCAGCTGGACCCCAACGCGCTGGCCGCGGGGGTGACCCGCGCGCGCAACCTCACGGCCGCCGACCTGCGCGCCAGCATCGAGTACCGCAACCGCAACAACCTCGACGCGCGCGAGTACGAGGACATCTACTGGAGCCGCTGGTTCTACCCGCTCAACGTGCTGGCGCTGTGCCTGGCGGCGATGCCGTTCGCCTTCGGCAGCCTGCGCAGCGGCGGGGCGGGCAAGCGCCTGTTCCTGGGCATCGTGTTCTCGCTGGGCTTCATGCTGCTGCAGATGCAGTTCGTCCGGCTGGCCGGCGCGTTCCACTTCGACTACCGCATCGCGTACGCGCTGCCGCCGATCCTGATGCTGGCGATCTCGTGGTGGCTGTTCCGGCGCAAGTCGGGCTGACCCGCGCCGGCCTCGCCTGCCGTTGTAGGAGCTCCCTTCAGGGGCGACCCGACGGGGCTGACCAACAGCTGCGTTCAACGCAGGCGGCCCGGAGGCACCGCGTTGAACCGCGGCACTGCTTCCAGCCCCGTCGGGTCGCCCCTGAAGGGAGCTCCTACGACAACCGTTTGGGCAGCCGCAGCAGGCGGGTGCCGCTGGCGCGGTCGTGCCAGGTGAGGCGGTCGCGGTCGAACCAGGCCCACCAGAAGCCCAGGCCGGCCGGCAGCAGCGACAGCAGGCCCACGGCGTAGCGCAGCCACAGCGCCTTCCACGTGGGCGCGGCGCCGTCGGCGGCAACCAGTTTCAGCCGCCACGGGCGCATGCCCAGGGTCTGTCCGCCGCGGCGCCAGCTCAGCGTCGCGTACAGGCCGGTG
>CAZKPX010000020.1:0-3459 GCA_964554805.1 uncultured Candidatus Saccharibacteria bacterium | reverse complement strand
GGAATTGAGTGCTAAAGGTACGGATTTTAATCGATTTTAGTTCAAAAATGAGGCCAGACACCGCCTCGTCATCAATCGGCTGATATGCGCTTATACCTCCGGTATACCTCGTTTGTCCGGTTAGAATGCGCCAAACAAACCGAATGCAGTATCTTTTACATGATTTAGAATGATTGTTCAACTTAAATTTTTAAGCTATGACAGCAACAGCAGAAGCAAAAGTCGATAAGGATTTGGCCAATAAGATAATAACCGTTACCAAGAACTTTAATGCTCCGCCTCAAACCGTATGGGAGGCATGGACAACCAAGGAAGCGCTTGATCAGTGGTGGGCGCCGAAACCCTGGCGGGCTGAAACCAAAACGATGGAATTTAAAGAAGGCGGATCGTGGCTGTACGACATGGTGGATCCCGAAAATGAGCGTCACCATGCTAAGGTTGGATATACAAAAATTGAAGCTTCTAAATCATTTGAAGGAACCGATGCCTTTACGGATGAGAAAGGAGTGGTAAATAAAGACATGCCTCAAACAAACTGGAGGGTAGATTTTAAAAAATCAGGCGCTGGCGCCACAGTCACCATAACGTTAACCGCTGAAACGAAAGAAGTGCTTGAAAAATTACTGGAGATGGGATTCGAGGAAGGATTTAAGATGGGGCTCGGAAACCTGGATGAGTACCTGGAAAGCAATTCCTGATGTTTCTATAAAAATCAGCTTGGAAGAGGCTGTCTCCCAATATTAAAAACACAGGAGACGGCCTCTTATGCTTTTATAAGTAGCTCAACCACCATTTCTCTTTATGCTTGAGTTTGTAGGTATCGAATTTTTTACAAAGCGGGTAGAGCAGGGCAATGACGACTATCCAGATCAGATACACTACCCACAGGCTGAAGCCAAACCCTTTTAGTTCAGGCACTAATATAACCCAGTCTGTCATGATCATGCTTTGCCAGCCAAAGCCTGTAAGCTGTGCAGCGATCAACGCTAAAATATGAATCAGGTAGAGGTGCAGAATGTAATAGAAGAACGGAACCCTTCCAAAGGCGCTGAAAAAGTTGACGATTCTTCCTTTCAGGTTTTCACCGTTCGCCAGGAATAAAAATGCAGGCCCAAGCGTCATGAGCAGATAGGATAGTGATGGCGGATATTTGGTTGCTGCCAGGAATGACATTATTGTTTGAAGGGTTGTTGGATACTGTTTCCACGCCACTAAATCACCGTATTGATTAATGCCTCGTACGGTAACAAATAATACAATCGCTGCAACGCCAAGGATATTCAGAATCCTTTTTCTTTTGATGTGATCAAAACCAGGTTCATAAAGCTTGCCGAAACAATACCCGAGCGGCATCACGGCAATCCATGGAATGAGCGGGTAATCAATGTAAAATAAATTTCCACCGGATAGCGTAAATGCGTTCATCTCGTGCAGCGCAGCCCAGATCATACTCCCTTCAAAATGAACAGCGTCAAGCAGATTATGCCCGAAAATCAGAACGATGCTGAAAATCAGGATGGCTTTGTACGGTAAGTGAACAAGGGCTGACAGCACAATCATACTCATACCCAACGACCAGATTACCAATAAGCCGGGCGTTCTGAATTGAATGTCGAAATACCACGCAAAGTTGACGATCGTCATCTCGATGAAGACAAGCCAAAGTCCGCGTTTCAGTAAGAACAGCGAAAGGTCCTTGGTACTCTTTCTCTTTCCGACAAAGAATGCCGATAGTCCGGCAAGAAAGCAAAACGCGGGGGCGCAGAAGTTGGTAACCCAGCGCGTCAAGAAGATCGGTACGGTGGTTAATTCCGGATCACTTGGATCAAAATAAAATGCTGCATGATGAAAATAATCACGCGTATGATCAAGCGCCATGATTACCATGACAATACCTTTAAGCAGGTCAATGGATTCAATTCGGGTTTTGGAAGGTAAAGTCATGGGGTGATGTTGTGTCAATAGTGCTAATTCAACCTGTCGCACATGTGCGTTACCCGAATTATCTTTTAAACGGATGCCTTTTCCTGTAGCTCAGGTTTCTCCAGGCCCACTCCAGCGGACCGAAGCGGAAATAGTGCAACCAGACCGGGCTGATGATTAATTGAAAAGCCCAGACTGACGCAACTACATACAGCAGTTCATACCGCTGCAGTTTCCCGAAAAGGCCAAACCTGACTCCTGTAAAAAGGATCATGGAAAATACCGAGTGCATCACATAGTTGGACAGCGCCATCCTGCCCACAGCGGCCAGTGAAGTTTTGAGCCAGTTCAGGATGTTGGTTTTACAAAACAGCATGATCATGGCAACGTGCGCCATGGCTACCGGCAGCCGTCCTAAATCGTAGGTAATGGTTGATTTTGAAAAGGCAAGTAATGAAAAGTTGCCCTCCAGGATCATGCTCACTTCGTAATAATTAACAGTTAATCCTACACCATAACCAATCAAGGCCATTAGTCCGTAAAATCCATACGACTTTTCTGCTGTCAGAATTTTCCATTTATAAAGCGCAATACCGATTAACATCATGCTCAATACATCCCATACGTCATACCGATACGGATAGTGTTCATCAAAATGCATGTTGGTGGGAGCGAGGAAAGCAACTACATCGAAATATCCTTTTTGCATGTTGGCATTATATTCCGCTATGCTTTTCGGAGTCCTTTCCTTAATCCGTTCTTCCCATTTCTCATCGGCTTCCCGGAGTGTGTCGGGGACTGATTTGCTCTCCGCTTTTAACTGTTGAACCTGCTCAACCTGCTTCATAAATTTTACATCACCCCGGTAGTCGAAGTACGACCATAGTGTACCCGCGCACATGAGGATTACCCCGATAAGGATCAATTGTTTGGGCTGCATCTTTCTAAAGGAGAAGACCAGGAAACCCATCAGCGCGTAGCTGTATAGAATTTCACCCACCCAAAGCAGCAGGTAACCATGAATCAATCCGAAAACCAGCAGCCAGGTGAGTCTTCTGAAATAAATGTTGGCTGCCTCGATGCCTGCACCTTTCTTCTCCAGGCTGTCCAGGAAGATGAACATGCCTACACCGAACAGCAGTGAGAACAGCGCGCGCATGGTGCCTTCAAACAACATGTTGGTCATGATCCACGTGTAGAGGTTAAGTCCGTCAGAACCGCCACCGAGCGTAGGATCGTTATAGGCCTTACCCAATGCCATACCGTTGATGTTCATGAGTAATATTCCGAAGAGAACAATTCCGCGCAGTATATCCAACGACTGGATGCGCTCTTCCGGATTGGTGAGAAGAGTGGGGGTAGTGGTCATATTTATCAGGTTGAGATTTTTTACTGCCGGTTAGAATTGTTGTTTACGGAACGGCTGAATTTTTCCATACGTTAACGACCGCCATAACCACTCCATCGGCCCGAACCGGAAATACCTGATCCAGATATGACTGAAGATTACCTGGAACGTATAAATGGCAAGTGCAA
>CAZKPX010000019.1:0-3541 GCA_964554805.1 uncultured Candidatus Saccharibacteria bacterium | reverse complement strand
AACTTCGACCTTCGTCCGATACGAAAACGCACGCGGTATTGTATAAGCAATGGGAGAACATAGGAGGTATTGTGCACACGCATTCTACCTATGCCACCGCATGGGCACAGGCACAACGTGATATTCCGATTTTTGGAACCACGCATGCGGATCATACCACGGTTGATATTCCCTGTGCGGCACCCATGAGTGACGAAATGATCAAAGGCAATTATGAATTTGAAACCGGTTTCCAGATTATAAATTGCTTAAAAGAAAAGCAACTCAGCTATGAAGAAGTTGAAATGATTCTGGTTGGAAATCATGCTCCTTTTACGTGGGGAAAAACTCCTGCGAAGGCTGTATACAATAGTGCAGTGTTGGAATCCGTTGCGCACATGGCTTGGTTAACCGAACAGATCAATGCCAAAGCTCCACGGTTAAAAGACTCCCTGATCAAAAAACATTTCGAACGAAAACACGGTCCTGATTCGTACTACGGACAAAACTAATCATGATGAAGAACGCTATACTCTTTTTTTTGCTGATCCTGGTGTCAACCGGATTGACCGCGCAACAGGCTGATTATCCTATTCAACAGATTCCGTTCACCAACGTAAAGCTCACCGACAATTTCTGGTTGCCACGTATTAAAACAAATCATACGGTCACCATTCCTGCTTCGTTCGAACGGTGCGAGAGTACCGGCCGTGTGAAGAACTTTGAAATGGCGGCTGCTAAGAGCGGCAAGTTCTGCACTGTTTACCCATTTGATGATACCGACATTTATAAAACAATTGAAGGCGCATCCTTTTCATTGACACTCTTCCCCGATAAAAAGATGGGAGACTACATTGATTCCCTCATTGTAAAAATTAAAAATGCGCAGGAACCCGATGGCTATTTGTATACGGCACGTACCATCAATCCTGCAGCAGCACATAGTTGGGCAGGCAAAGAGCGTTGGGAAAAAGAAAGAGAGTTGAGTCATGAATTATATAACTCAGGCCATTTGTATGAAGCTGCCGTGGCACACTACCAGGCAACCGGAAAGCGAAACCTGCTTGATATTGCCTTGAAGAATGCTGATCTCGTCTGCTCAGTTTTTGGCCCTGATAAAAGACATGTAGCACCCGGCCATCAGGTAGTAGAGATGGGATTGGTAAAGCTATATCGCGTAACAGGTAAAAAGGAATACCTCGCTACAGCCAAAGATTTTATTGAAGAACGCGGGCATTACACGGGCTATGATAGCAAAAGCAGAGATCCATGGAAAAATGGAGCATACTGGCAAGATCATAAACCGGTTACCGAACAATACGAAGCAGTAGGTCATGCGGTGCGTGCCGGATACCTGTATTCTGCCATGGCGGATATTGCTGCGCTTACAAATGATAAGCAATTGTTAGCTGCGATTGATTCGATCTGGAATAATGTGGTTGCAAAGAAAATCTATGTTCAGGGTAGCATCGGTGCAGCAGGCGATGGGGAACGTTTTGGAGGTAATTATGAATTACCAAACGCTACAGCGTACAATGAAACGTGTGCGGCCATCGCGAACGTGTATTGGAATCATCGGATGTTCTTGCTGCATGGCGATGCCAAGTACATGGATATCCTGGAAAAGACTTTATATAACGGATTGATCTCGGGGGTGGGGATGGATGGAAAATCATTTTTCTATACCAATGCGATGGAAATCAAAAACTCCGTTCATCATGCTGATATGGAAGCAGAACGTTCAGGATGGTTTACCTGCTCGTGTTGTCCTACCAATATTACGCGGTTAATTCCATCGGTGTCGGGATACATGTACGCGCAACGCAATAACGATGTATATATTAATCTTTTCATCAGCGGGAATACGAATCTTACGATTAATAAAAAGCAAGTACAAATTCAGCAGCAAAACAATTATCCGTGGGATGGTAAATTATTATTTACCGTAACACCCAAGTCCCCACTCGCATTTAACGTGTTAGTTCGCATACCGGGTTGGGCACAAAATCAAGCGATGCCTTCCGACTTATACACGTTTACAAAGACAAGCGATGCAAAAGTCAGCATCTCCATTAACGGAAAACCTGCAGATTTCAAAATTGAAAATGGATTTGCTAAGCTGAGCAAAACGTGGAAGAAAGGTGATGTGATTGAGGTAAACTTGCCGATGGAAGTTCGGAAAATCGAAGCCATTAAAAACGTTAAGGATGATGTGGGTCGGATGGCCTTGCAACGGGGGCCATTAATGTACTGTGCTGAGTGGGTTGATAACGTAGGTAAGACCAGCAATCTGATTCTTCCAGAAAACACGGTGTTCACAACGGAATTTAAACCAGACCTTTTACAGGGTGTTACGATACTTAAAGGTGAAGCAACCGCAGTTAAGGTGGATACAAAAAACAATACTGTAAGCAGCGGAAAGCAAACCTTTATAGCCATACCGTACTATGCATGGGCACATCGCGGCAAAGGCGAGATGTCGGTCTGGTTCCCGACTAACGTAACCCACATAGACATCATTCCTAAATAAACAATGCACAAAATATAAAATCCCGATTCATGATTGACTTGAAGAAACTGGAGGTCTGGTTTGTTACCGGAAGCCAGCATTTATACGGTGAAGAAACGCTTAAGCAAGTAGCATCACATTCTACAGAAATCGCCAAAGCGCTGGATACTTCACCAACAATTCCGGTACATGTTGTATTTAAACCTGTTGTAAAAACACCGGATGAAATTTTTCAACTCTGCCAGGAAGCTAACACCACTCCGAATTGCATTGGCATTGTAGCATGGATGCACACATTCTCTCCCGCTAAAATGTGGATCGGAGGATTAAAAATTTTGCAAAAGCCATTGCTTCACCTTCATACTCAGTTTAATCGTGATATTCCGTGGAGTACGATTGATATGGATTTTATGAACCTGAACCAAAGTGCGCATGGTGATCGCGAGTTTGGGTTTTTGGTTTCGCGCATGCGCCTGAATAGAAAAGTAGTTGTAGGGCATTGGCAGGATGAAAATGTGCAACAGCGCATAAATGTATGGTTGCGCGCAGCAGCCGGTTGGCACGATTGGCAGAAAGCAAAATTCTGCCGCTTTGGTGACAACATGCGCCAGGTAGCCGTTACCGAAGGTGACAAAGTTGAAGCTGAGTTAAAATTTGGCTACTCAGTGAATACCTATGGGGTAGGAGATTTGGTAAAAGTGATTAACGATGTCAGCGATTCAAGTATAGATGCATTACTCAGTGAGTATGAGCAGCAATATTCCGTAGTTAAATCATTGCGGAAAGGTGGCGATCAATATACTTCGTTGCGTGAAGCAGCAAAAATTGAATTGGGATTAAAGACATTTTTAGAACAGGGAAATTTTAAAGGCTACACCAATACGTTTGAAGATTTGCATGGTATGGCACAACTGCCGGGCATTGCTTCGCAGCGATTAATGGCAGCGGGGTATGGTTACGGTGGTGAAGGTGATTGGAAAACCTCAGCTTTGGTTCGTGCGATGAAAGTAATGGGTTCCGGATTGAAAGGCGGAAATTCGTTCATGGAAGACT
>CAZKPX010000018.1:0-3883 GCA_964554805.1 uncultured Candidatus Saccharibacteria bacterium | reverse complement strand
CATGACCACGGGTTTCGGCTTTATGGATTACGGTTTTCATATAGTGTGAATTTAAGTTCTTTGTACTATAAACGCATACTTTCCAATTAAAGTTGCAACAATTATTGTATATACAATTATTTGATCAATGCCATTATTTGTAAAAATTTGGGGGTTTTAGGCGCTAATTAAATTAAGGATTACGTATCCGCCCATGTAGCTCATGAGCGCTACGACCACCCAGCCCGAAACGAGCATCCAGAAGGGGTGTTTATAGGATCCGACAAGCTTCTTATGCCGTGCGGCAATTAAAATTACTGCTAACGACAGGGGCAGGATCAAACCATTGATTGCCCCTGCTGCAATCAGCAGTTTCACCGGATTTCCCAACAACATAAATCCTGCAGTTGAAATAATTATAAACACCGCAATCATTCCGCGCAGATGCTTGTCGACAAAAGAATGAAAGCCGCGTAAAAAAGAAACTGACGTATACGCACACCCTACCACAGAAGTAATGGCTGCAATCCACATAACGATACCGAAAAATTTATAGCCAATAGCCCCTGCCGCATGCCGAAAAACCGAAGCCGCAGGATTTTCCTTGCCTAACATTACTCCGCCCGCAACTACTCCCAAAACTGCCAAAAATAAAACGGTGCGCATAATTCCTGTGATCACAATGCCGCTAACAGCGCTGCGATTGATCTGCGGTAAATGCTGAGTTCCATGAATGCCGGCATCGAGCAGCCTGTGAGCGCCTGCGAAGCTGATGTAGCCACCAACAGTCCCGCCCACTAATGTAACAATGGTAAGCATATCGATTCGTTCAGGTATAAAGCTCCGGTGAAGAGCTTCACCGATGGGTGGGTTTGAGCTTATCGCAATATAAACTGTTAGCCCAATCATAATAACACCCAATATTTTCGCTGCGCTATCCATGGCTTGCCCGAATTCTTTTAACCAGAATATCAATAATGCGAGCGCACAACTAATTCCTGCACCGATTTCAACGTCCCAACCTGTAAGCACATTAATGCCCAGCCCGCAGCCTCCGAAGTTGGCAATGTTAAACGCAAGTCCGCCCAGCACAATCAGGGCTGCTAAAAAATGTCCAAGGCCCGGCAGCAATTTATTGGCAAGATTCTGGGCGCGCATTTCTGTAATCGCCAGCACGCGCCAAATGTTCAGCTGTGCGCCTATATCCAGCAGGATAGAAATCAGGATCACAAAACCAAAGCTTGCCAGAAGCTGGCTGGTAAAAACGGTTGTTTGCGTTAGAAAGCCCGGGCCAATGGCTGATGTTGCCATTAAGAAGGCAGCACCCCATATAGCAGAACGTTTCGCGGTAGACATTATAATGCTTTAATGATAACCCCGGCCTCTCTAAGCATACCGTTCAGATGCTTTGAAAATTCAACGGCATGCGATCCATCGCCATGAATACAAATTGTTTCTGCTACAATGTCAATTTCTTTTTTTGTAGCGGTTACCCGTTTTTGCTTAACCATCCGCATTACCTGCAGAATAGCCTGTTCTAAGTCTTCAATCAAGGCATTCGGATTTGATCGGGGTGTAAGCGATCCATCTTCCTGATAGGTTCGGTCAGCGAAAACTTCGCTTGCTGCAGCAAGGTTTAAAGATTTCGCTTCTTCAATCATGCAACTGCCACTCAGGCCATAGAAAATCAGGTTCGGATTAAAATCCTTAACTGCCTGAACCAACACATGGCTAATGTGCTTACTGCGCGCAGCCATATTATACAGTGCGCCATGAGGCTTTACGTGGTGTAGATCTGTTCCCTGTTGTCGGCAAATGTCTTGTAAAATATGAAGCTGACCGGACATCAGATCATATAATTCATTTTCTGAAAGATTCATGTCAACTCTTCCGAAATTCGATTTATCGTTAAATCCGGGATGTGCGCCAATGGCAACCTTATGAGTCAGGCAGAGCTCAACGGTTTTTTCCATCAGTTGCGCATCACCCGCATGATATCCGCACGCAATGTTAGCGCTGCTGATAAAAGGCATAATGAGCGCATCGTTGGGCATGCCCTCGGCCAGGTCGCAATTCAGGTCAACTGTCATAGTGCATTTAAAAATTCACGTATACGAAGCGCACAAGATAACCGGATTTGATTGAGTGCTCTGCTTTGCCGGACCAGTAAATCTTCTGCCCTGGCAATATCTACAAACTCAAATTTAAAGTCTTTGCCAGGCGGTGACTGTGCAAGTACTGACCGATCAGCAGCAACGACTTGTGCAACTCTCGGGTAACCTCCGGTTGTTTGATGATCGGCCATCAAAATAATAAAACTGCCATCCGGAAGAAGTTGAACCGTACCCCATGTTGCCGCTGTTGAAATGAGTTGTTGCTTGTTTTTGAATTTGAGTGCCGGCCCTTTTAATCCATAACCCATGCGGTCACTATTTGATGTCACGGTAAAAAAATCTTTTACAAGTTTTTTCTGCGAAGCATCCGTGATCCATTCCAGTTCTTTACCTCGTAAGCATTTAATGTTTTCACTTTTCGGATAAAAATCCGAAACATTAACCGACCAGCGTGAAATTTTAGGGTCACCTTTAACTGTTAAACTTGAATTGAAATTCAGCACATCGCCTTTCTTTAGCATCCGGCCTAATCCACCGGCTTTTACTTTCAGACCGGTACTGTTACTCTTCAGCCATGGTAGTATTTGAAAACCTCCCCTCACGGCCATGTAGCAAAAAACTCCCTGGGCTGCTCTTGTAAACTTTAGCTCACTTCCTGCCGGAATAAATATGGCTGCATTAAGCTTAAGCGGTTTTTTATTCAGTGTGGCATTAAAATCTGCGCCTGTCAGGGTGATCACAGCAGAGCTTCTGAATAAAAAATGCGATGCCGGAAAGGTTAGCTCAAGCACAGCTTCGTTTTCGGCATTGCCAATAATGGCATTCGCAATTCGCATGGCGGCCAAATCCATAGCTCCTGTCGGATTTATTCCCATGTGCTGATAGCCAAACCGGCCAGCATCCTGAAACGTATCCATCAAGCCGGCTTTTATGACTTCCATGCTCATGCTGTCACCGGATTAAATTCAGCTTTATCAAATGAATCAAATTCCTTTTTAGAGATGGGTATAAAACTCACGGTGTCGTGAGGGTGGAGCAAGGCAGGATTTTCATTTTCTATATCAAAAACGGATACCGGAGTTCTGCCAATGATATTCCAGCCACCCGGAGAATCAAGCGGATAAATACCGGTTTGTTCTCCGGCAATACCGATGCTGCCTGCCGGAACTAACGTTCTGGGTTTAACCAATCGGGGAAATGCAATTCTCTTATCAGCCATGCCCATGTAGGCAAAGCCCGGTAAGAACCCGATCATAAAAACCTGATATGTTTTAGAACTATGAATCGAAACAACTTCATCCCAGCCCAATTTAGTTTGGGACAAGATCGTCTTACGGTCAGGTGAATACGCTTCATCATAGCAAACCGGAATGGTTATTTTCCGCGAGGTAGATTTTTCAGCAGGATATGGCTGCGCAAGGATTTTTGTCACCGCTTGTGTTATCCATTTAAAGGCAGAACCATGATCCTTCCGGATCTTCACAACATCATAAACAATACTTACTGTGGTATAAGCCGGGATAATGTCCAGCCAGGTTGCGTGCCGGTGGAGCAGGAGTTGACGATAAATCCGGAAAACGTTATAATTAATTTCATGTTCAATGCTGTCACCCAGGCTGATGGTTAGCGTGTTTTCATTAACCGGATAAAAAGTATAAGCGATTGGGTTCACAACATGGAATATGCTGTAAAAGGTAAGAATTTTTAAAAGTCAGCGTATCAGCCCCTCAACTTATCCAGGATGCGGTTCAACTCCCGGGCCTCCGGGCGGGTAACAGCTTTCAGGGTTT
>CAZKPX010000017.1:0-4708 GCA_964554805.1 uncultured Candidatus Saccharibacteria bacterium | reverse complement strand
CAGGCGGAGACATAACAACCTCCCGCCACATGCGCAACTTTATGGAATGCGTCCGAAGCCGTAAGCCAGCCAATGCACCGGTTGAGGCTGGTTATGAACACTCCATCGCCTGCATCATGACCAACGCGGCAGTCCGCACCGGAGAGAAAGCAACCTTTGATGAAAAGACTCAGGAGGTAATGGCAGGAGGAAAAGTTTTTAAGTATTAATGTAAATTGGCAGTCATAAAAAAAGCCCCGCGCAATGCAGGGCTTTCATTTAATGACAACTTGCTTATTATCTGTTTACGCCCGGCAGATTTCCCGGAGCAATCTGCTCATTCGTAAAAGATGGAGCCTTACGCACTGTTGGATAAACTTCGTCCAGCGTGTTGCCATCATATAACCTTCCATTTTTCATCACCTTATTAATGGTGTTGCTGTTGCGAATGTTCTCTAATGGATTCTTATCCAGGATCAATAAATCGGCCAGCTTTCCAGATTCAATGCTTCCCAGATCGCCATCCAATCCAATCGCAGTAGCGCCTTTGATCGTGGCTACTTTCAATGCATTATGATTGTTCATTCCGCCTGAGGCAATGCTCCAGAGTTCCCAATGATACCCTAAGCCTTGTAACTGACCGTGTGATCCGATACCCGCATTTCCGCCAGCATTCACAAGGTCATTCACAAACTTTGCATGATCTTCAAATACGTGCTCTTCCTTCATGAACCAGCCCGGTCTTCTGCGCGACTTGGCATCAAGTTCTGACTTCGCAGTGAAATGATTCAGTTTCGGATCGCCATTCACGTTTTCTGTTGCGTAGTAAAAGTTCTCAGCCCACGGCCCTCCATAGGCGACCAATAATGTTGGCGTGTAGGTCATCTTAGACTCTGCAACAGCGGTTGTAAAATCCTTGTACAACGGATAGATCGGGAAGGCGTGCTCGTGTCCGGAATAACCATCAATCAGGTTGGTCATGTTGAGTTTGAAATCGAGTCCGCCTTCCGTAGTGGGCATCAGTCCTTGTTCTTTACAGGCCTGGATAATCCACTGGCGATGCTGACGATTTCCCGTCAGGTACATTTTGATTGTTTTCGTGTTGTAGTATTCCGAATACTGTTTCAGGATGTCTTTCGTCTGATCGAAATCTTTCAGGTTGTACGCCCAAAAGCCAACACCTGGACCTGTACTGTAAATTCTCGGTCCGATTACCTGGCCCGTCTCAACAAGATCACCGTACGTCAGCACATCGGTTGTTGCCGTTTGCGGATCACGCGTTGTGGTAACTCCATACGCCAGGTTTGCTGCATATACCCAAACCTGATTTTTGTGAATGCCCCAGGCCGGCCACATGTGTGCGTGGGTATCCACAAAGCCGGGTACAATTGTTTTTCCGCTCAGGTCCATTTTTTTAACAGACGCGTCAACGGTAATTGAACCGGCAGGGCCAACCTGTTTGATGCGCGCATTCTCGATCAGTATATCGCCTTTTTCAATGATCTCATCACCTTTCATGGTAATGATGCGGGCATTCTGTAATAAGATTTTTCCGTCCGGAATATCTTTCTTCACCGTAACCTTTATGCGCTGCTCGGCAGGCGTGTAGCCTTCGTCTTTTTTCTCATCCTTCTTGTCATCTTTCTTTTCTTCAACCTTCAGCGCTCCGGTTGAATCCTTCTTCACTTCCTTCTTGTCGTCTTTTTTCTCTTCTTCTTCTTTCGCTTTTTCTTCCGCAGCTTTCTTTTTCTTCAGTTCAAGCTCTTTGGCTTTGGCTTCATCCAGGTTGTAGGTGAAGAATGCATTGCCTAAGGAATAGTAAACGATCTTTCCGTTGCTGCTCCAGCTCGGAAACTCACCGCCAATTTTCGTAAGCTTGGTGGCGGGAAATTGTGCATTGCCTGCATCGGAAACCGAAATTTTTGGTACGTCACCGCCTGTTTTCGGGATGGTAACAACATAAATGTCATTGTTAATCTGCGCGAATGCGCGATCGCCTTCAGGCGCCATTTTAATTACCTCTGCATTCGATGGTTCACGTTGTGGCTCCGTTACTGATTCAACAAGCATGCAATGACTCTCACCGGCAATCGAACCGTATGTCATGATGCCGGTAACTTTTACGTGTGCGCGTTCATCGGTTCCGTCCCAGCGTATCGATACAAGCCCTTTACCGGAACTGTATAAGAATATACGGTCCTCTGATTTTACAAAGTGCGGATTGCCTCTTCCTTTTGATTTGGCAATCACGTTAATGTTACCGCCATCCCCGCTGATCCAGGCAATTTCTTCCTGGCTGGCAAACGTTACAGGATCGGGATCTTCCTTAAAGTTGTATGATCTGCCCTGTAGGAAAACAATTTTATTTCCCTGGAGTGTCCAGGCGGGATCAGAATATAAACCCGCAACATTCGTTACGCGCTGGGGCTTTGCTCCTTTTGCCTTGAAGTTGATCTTATAAAGATGTCCGCCATCGCCTTCCCAGGTCGACCATACTAATTGTGATCCATCGGGACTCCACGCAGGCATTGCTTCGGTAAATTCAAAATTGCTGACCCGCTTTGGCGTACCGTTCACAAGATTCATCGTGTACAACCGGTTTAATGCGGTGAAGGCAATTTGTTTTCCATCCGGTGATACGACCGGATTTCTGATCTGCGTAACGACCATTTCTTTATCATCCTTGATCGGGAATTTGAACTCAACCAGCGGTCCCATCAAAAACTCAGTATTCATTTCAAACGGAATGTTAATGGCGTTGCCGCCCGCTACCGGAATACGATAAAACTTTCCGCCATAGGAAGCAACAAGTTCTTTGCTGTCTGGTGTAAACGACATCGCAGGCAATACACCCAGCGGGGCAATAGATTCCTGCTCATCGCGCTGAACCGGGTACGCAAGCCATTTCTCTTCACCGGTTTTTAAATCACGAAGGATCAGACCTGTTTGGTCGTTGTACCGTGAACCATACACTAACCACTTGCCATCGGGTGAAAGCGTTGGCGTGAAGGCCGATCCGTAGCGAACTGTTTTCCGCTCGATCTCGCCATTGTCACGATCATAGACGGCAATTTGATATTGCGGAAGCTGCGCATTGTAATTCCAGGCGCCATTGCGCTGTGAAAACCAGATGTACCGGTTATCAGGGCCAAACGCTGGCTCGGAAATTTTAAGCCCGTCAGGTTTGCTGATAAGCTGCGCGCCACCACCGCCATCTTTATGGAACAGCCAGAGCTTGAAGTTACGCGTGCCACGGGAGCCTACGATGTAATTGCCATCGGGTGTCCATTCAGCAGACTGATAATGATCGGTATTTCCTTTCGTGACCTGGAGCGAATCGCTCTTGTCGAGTGCAAACCACCAGATGTTTTCACCACCGCTGCGGTCGGAGATGAATAAAAGTTTTGCTCCGTCCGGACTGAACTTCGGGTGGGAATCAAACGACAGGCCTTTTGTGAACTGAACCGGCTTGCCGCCTGTGATCGGCATTGTAAAAATATCGCCCATGAAATCAAACGCAATGGTTTTTCCATCCGGACTCACGTCAAGCGACATCCACGTGCCTTCGGTTGTTTTAATGTTTACCCTGCGCGCCACTTCGAGCGGCAGATCGGTTTTCTTTTTAGGCTTTTCCTTTTTAACGGTATCGGCCTGTGGTTTTTTATCATCCTGCGCTGACGCAAACAGGGTGAAAAAAACGAGAATCGTTAAGAGATAATATTTTTTCATGGTAAGGGAATTAAGATCAGCGAAATAACGGATTTGCTCCGATTTTGTAGTGACAATTATATGGATGGAAGAAAAGAGTTTTGAGGAGTGTAACACATAGGACATAAAAACAAAAGCCGACATTAGTCGGCCTTGAATTATAAAAAAAAGTCATAACTCTATTTTATGAGCCCGGCCTTTTTAAGGTTCTTTTTAGCTCGTTCTGTTTTCTCTTTAAAGGGTATTACCTTCCCTGATTTTACATTCTCCACAAAAGTTTGCAACCGTGCAAGCTTGTCGGCAGTAAGGGCTTTATTATTCTTTTTTACTAACGTAGGCATATTAATGTGCTTTCATTAACGATTCTAAATTTAGAACTTCCTTTCGGGAAATCAAAATGTAATCATAGTGAGCTCCGGCTTGAAAAAACTCCAATCTATCCTCCCTGTAACCTTGAACGATGTAGATTGGTTCAATCTGACGCCAGTGCCTCGCGATCAATCTTGAGTATATTTCCATGCGTTGCGAAGTGCTTCCTTCGATATACACAGTTCCATTCGGATACCGTTCGAAAAAATCAGTCAATGTTGAAACAACAGTATAAAAAACTGTTTTTACATCACCGTTATTACTCTCGTTTTTATCATCTATATAAAAATCTCCTGTTAATGGGTCTATGATCACATCACCAAATCCAAGGTTATAATATTTTTGTTGGTTTCTTTCGATAGGAGAATATAGTATTGCCTTAGGGATCACCATCTCCTCACTCACACTAAAAAATGTATAGAACATAGCATCAGAGGCGGGAATGTAATCCTGATTTAGAAATGGGTATGTTTCTCCGATCATCGATTCTTATTGATAAATATTGATGCCCGTTTGGATTGACCTACATATCTAACACAAGATACAAACTTTATCCGGCAGCGGCTTATCTTGCGAACTTTAAAAAGATGACAGTAAACGAACAACTGCATAAAACCTGGGAACTCCTGAAGCTGGAACGCCAGGCCGACCT
>CAZKPX010000016.1:0-5337 GCA_964554805.1 uncultured Candidatus Saccharibacteria bacterium | reverse complement strand
CGCTGTGGCTGTATTCAAACTCATTGATGTGTTTTAAAAACAGTTTCAGCGTACTTGGGTCGCGGTAAGGCAGGTAGGCATTCTTAAAAATATTCCGGAACAGTTCGGGTATGTTCGGGTTGGTTTGCAGCTTGTCTAATGCTTCACTATAAAGCTCCAGCATTTCTTTGCCTCCCAATTTTGGGTCAAACAATTTTCGCCAACCGTATTTGGAGTAGTCAATTAGTTTTTTGTCAGCTTTTGGGTCGCCTGTTTTCTTTGGTGGAGCAAAAAATTTGGGCTTGCCTTTAAATTTCTCTACGGCTTCTTTGTCCATGTCGTCCATGAACTTGTAGATAAGCGCAATGGTAATCTGCTCAATCTGGCTTTTCGGGTCGGGCACTTTACCTACGAGTACATCGCGGCAATTGTCTATGTTTTTTTTGGTGAGGGTGTCTAACATTGTCTGAACCTTTGATTTATTTGATTTCAGGATTACCCTGATTTTTTTGGTTAAATTTTTTATTTGCTAATCGTTTGTGCTGCATACTTTTTGAGCCGAAATTGATAAGTAAACCAACTTCCAAATCGTATGCTTCAAGGTAATTGATTGCCTGAGCTAAATGAACATCTTCTAATGTGGTAATGGCTTTCAACTCTACCGATACGACACCTTCTACTAAAAAATCAACTCTTCTGGTTCCTATTTGCTGTTGCTTGTAATAAATGGGCATTTCGTGTTCACGGCTAAACAACAAACCGGCATCAGTCATTTCAATAGCTAAAGCACGTTGATAAATAACTTCCTGGAATCCATTACCCAGTGCTGAGTGAACTCTCATAGCACAGCCAATTATCTTTCCTGTTAATTCTGAATATTTATATTCTTCTTTTATCATAGTGCATCATTTAATCAAAAAAATCAGTGGTTCAGACGTTTTATGGCTTTGCTGCTGACCAATGATTTCATTTGAATGATAGCCATTTCATTTAATTGTAGTAATCGTGTGGCTTGTGTCAATTTTTGTTTTATCAGCATCGCGTTAATGCTTTCTAAATTGGTTAAGACCACTAACTGCTCCAAGCTTGCCTCGTCCCTGATATTTCCCTTTGCTTTTGATGCTGAGCCTGTCGAAGTATCGTCTCTCCATTGTTTGGCGGTTTTGCCAAACAAAGCCATGTTCAGTAAATCAGCTTCATTGGCATACACCAATGAAATTTGTTGCTTACTCAATTTTACTGGGATTAAATTTTCTTTGATGGCATCGGTATGAATGTGGTAATTAACTTTGGAAAGGGTTCTTTGCAAATTCCAGTCTAATTTTAGCCTGTCGTTTTCATCTTCTTTCAGGCGTTGGAATTCTTTGATGAGATAGAGCTTAAATACCGGACTAATTGCCGAGCCAAACTCAAAAGCAATGTCCTTGTGGGCAAATGTTCCGCCATATCGTCCTGCATTTACATACATTCCAATGGCATTGGTTTTTTCAATCCATTGTCCGGGGCTTAAAACGAAAGAAGGTAAGCCAGCCTGCATTTTAAAGTGGTCAAATTCGACCACTTTAAAATTGGGGTTATACATTTCTTCCCATGTGCCTAAAAATTCAAGTGTTGTACGGGTTCTAATCCAGTTTTTAATTATATCAGCTGCACGCGCCTCACCACTTTTTGCATTAGCCATATCGGTTAAGCAGATGTAGTCATTACCATTTTTGGTGGTGATCGATATCGGTAAATTTTGAACTTGAATTATGATGCTTTTTTTACTCATTAAAAATATGGTTTTGATAGTCTGATTTTGTCATTACTAAAGTGGGCACATCGCAATTAATTGTTCTTTTACAAATCATAATTATGGCGAATTCGCCATAATTAAAATTAGGATTATAAACGCTTTCCCAAATACCCAGAAACTCAACGGTATTTCTATTTCTGAGCCAATCGGAAATAAAAAAGTCTCCATCTTTGGCTTTAAGCATATCGGTGAGCGAAATGTAATTTTCATTTCCTTCACGTATAATTGCGATTTCGATACCTTTTACGGTTATTTTTTATTCATATAATCTTGTCTATGTCACAATCGTATTCGATTCGTCAGGCACTTAGAAATTTATTTAAGGGAACATAAGTTCTGATATAGTCAGGCAACTGGCTCTTCATTGCATCATCCACGCGGTTAAAATCTTCCACATTAAATGATGGGTTGTGATAGAGTTCGGTAAAATCCTGCTGGTCTATTATTTCGCGTACGTGCGGGTCGGTTACATACGCAAAAAAGAAATAGCGCAATGCCTGAAGGTCTTCAATGCCTTCAATGTTGTTGGTGTTTATAAATTTTTCGAACTCATCATTTACAAGGTCTTCTTTACCTTTAATCTGATTACCAAAGTACACAAGCTCTAACAATTCACGCCAGCTTATTTTGCGGTCAATCTTTAATGACTTGCGCAGTTTCTCTAAGTCAAAAAACTCTTCGGGTTTGTTGTCGTATTTTTCTTTTGCCCGTGCTGTCGCTACTTCTACATCTCCGGCCTCCATCAGTTGTTTTATCTCATCATCCGTTCTTACTTTCTCCTCAAACTGCTGGAAGAACATGCGGTCAACTTTCATCCCTGAGAAGTCAACTTGCTGTTCATGGATGGTGGCTATTTTGTCGTTTTCATCATACTCGTACCCTTGTCGCTTGGGCTTAAGTGGGTCGGTAAAGGAAGGAATGTCTTCTCCGGTATCGGGATTGGCCGGAAGTTTCAGCACTTGGTCGTACTCGTACTTTTCTTCAAAGTATTCGCAGGTGGCAAAGAAGTCGAATAGTTTAAATGTCTTCTTGGCAACTGAAATGGTTTCTTGTTCGCCCGCATCATTTTTAAACTTATGCTCGAATGAATAAGTGCGTGTGCCTCGTCCTTTTATCTGGATAAATTCCGTTGGCGAAAATATCGGGCGCATCAAACCGAGATTCAAAATGTTGGGGCAATCCCAACCCGTAGTCATCATGCCCACCGTAACGCAAACTCTTGCTTTGCTCGTTTTGTATGATTCCAATACTTCATTTCCTTTTGCAAAACTACTGGCTCCCAACAAACGGTCTTTCTCACCGAAATCAATAGTCATCTGTTGCGAGTCTTTCACATTTGAAGTAACCTGAACGGCAAAATCACTTTGATACTTTCCGGGAAAGTATTGGTGTGCATATTCATTTAAAATTTGCGTAAGCCTTGCCGCGTGGTTTTGCGAAACAGCAAACACAAGGCTTTTACCAAACTCGCCATTGATGGGGTCTTTTAATCCGTTCTCGATAAATGTTTTACAAAGAACACGATTGGTTTCTTCTGAGAAGAATTTACGCTCGAAGTGTTGTTGTTTGTAACTCACTTCTTCCAGTACATCTTCCTTTTCGGTTGAGGCAACGGTAACCATTACCCCGTAACCTTCTTTTGAAAGAAGCTTTGTTGTTACATCGGTACGGGCATCAACAACGGTTGGCTGGATTAAAAAACCATCCGATGCGCCATCGGTTAACGAATATCTGAATGTAGGTTGTCCACTTTCACAACCAAAGGTAGTGTATGTGTCCAGCAACATTCTACGCTCAAGTTCTCTGGGATCGTCAATGTCGTCTGTGTCAACATTCTTCAAGTAATCTTTGGGTGTTGCCGTCAGGCCAAGTTTGTAACTCAAAAAGTATTCGAACAAGGCGCGGCTGTTTCCACCGCCTAATAGTCTATGCGATTCGTCAGAAATAATTAAGTCAAAGTCGGTGGGGGAGAAAAGTGTTTTGTATTTGTTGTTCACCATCAACGATTGAATGGTGGTAACTACAATCTCCGCTTTGCGCCAGTCGTTTTTCTTTTCTTTATAAACTACGGTTGTTAAATCGTTCTTTAAATAGTTTGTAAAATCTTTTCTTGCTTGTTCTTCTAACTCTAATCGGTCAACAAGAAACAAAACACGTCTTGCATTTCCGGTTTTGTAAAACAGTTTGATTAATGCAGCGGCTGTCAGGGTCTTGCCCGTTCCAGTTGCCATTTCCAAAAGGAAACGTTTCTTACCGTTCTCTACGGCTTGCTGAACTGCTTTGATGGCGTTCACCTGGTAGTAGCGAAGAAAGCGGAGTTTCAGATTGATGATTAAATCCTTTTTCTTCTTTTCATCATTGAATTCAGGAATGTCCTTGTAGTTGGGAAGTTGTGTAAGTACCACATAATCACTTTCAACATTCTCGGCAACCAAATCTTTCGGCTCAGGATTAAACAAGTAATACTGCTTAATAGAATCTAAGGAAGGAAAGGATTGTATCTGTTCGGGATTTCCGGTTTCCACATTCCATAGATAATGGAGCGTTCCATTAGAAAGGATTACAAATTTTACCTTTTGGGATTTGGCGTAACTGCGGGCTTGCTCTTTCCCAACTAATGGATTCAGGCTTTCCTTCTTGGCTTCTAATACGATGACTGGGTTTTGGTTTTCATCCACCAGCAAGAAATCAATGAAGCCGTTCTTTGAGTTTTCGAAGTCATCACCCAGATCATCCAGTTTTATGGATGACTCTAATTTAATAGTCGCCTTTCCGTGCTTATCGTCAAAGAAACGCCAGCCGGATTCCTCCAGCAGTTTATTAATCTTGATTCTTGCCTTTGCCTCTTTGTCCGCCATTCAAAGTTCATTTTTAGACCGTTTTCCAAATATAAACTTATTGGTTGTTAATTCGGAGGGGTGCGGTGGGGATTTGGCTCTTGCCGTAATTCCCGTCAGAAGGCTGGACAAAGGAGCTGCCTTCTCCCGAAGTTTCGGGAGAAAGCAAACGCTATGGCAATTAGCACTCCTTGCTTCGGCTACGCTCAGCACTCGTGCTAAATGTTCGCCAGCAGCTTGATCACTCTAGCGCACGCTTCATATTCCTCGCGTGCTTCAAAGCTTCCGAGCATACCTTGTAGGGCAGACTCATAAAACTCCGGCAGGATGTAGCACATGGGTGCAATATAAATCCGGGCTGCGGGCCGGCCGTTGTAATGCTGTTCAATGCGGTCTAATATTTCCACTTCGCTCAGCAGCTTCTGTTCGGGGAAGTTGGAGGTTTTAATCTTACGCTTTTCCTGGATATGCATAACCAAAGTTGTTTACGATTTGTTTATAAAATTTTTCAATTACTTCCGAATTCCGTACTTCCTGTACAGGTCGTGAAATCGGCTGATTTATCTGGGGCTTCTTTGTCGTTTTCATACCCCTAAGGAACAACAGCATTTTGACAATTTGTGTCAATTGATTAATTTGACCAAATGATTCCACAAGCCAAGATTTTACGCGTATTTCAACTGATCGGCTTGCTGAAAGGTGGCGGCCGCACGGTTGATCAGCTTG
>CAZKPX010000015.1:0-5780 GCA_964554805.1 uncultured Candidatus Saccharibacteria bacterium | reverse complement strand
ATTAGAAACCACCTACAGCACCAACGGAAAAGCCATTTACCAAATCTGTATGAAAACAGGCGAAGAAGGTTTGGTAACAGACTTTTTAAGCCCCGAACAACTTTGGAATAAAACATTTGCCGAGCAAAACAATTGGAGAGAACAATTTGCCAATGTGCCTTTTGAAGATAAAAGCGGAAGCTGGCAGTTAAGATATTATCAAGAAATAGCCGTTCAAAGAACCGTTGAAGCCATTGCACAAAGCAAAGACAGAATTTTGCTTACCCTTGCTACAGGAACAGGAAAAACTGCAATCGCTTTTCAAATCGCTTGGAAATTGTTTCAAACCCGTTGGAATTTAAAACGAGACGGCAGCCGCAGACCGAGAATTTTATTTTTAGCCGATAGAAACATATTAGCCGACCAAGCCTACAATTCTTTTTCGGCATTTCCCGAAGATGCTTTGGTTCGGATAAAACCAACCGAGATTAAGAAAAACGGCAAAGTGCCAACCAATGGCAGTATTTTCTTTACCATTTTTCAAACCTTTATGAGTGGCACAGATGCAGAAGGAAAACCTGCACCCTACTTTGGCGAATATCCAGCCGACTATTTTGATTTTATCATCATTGACGAGTGCCACCGTGGCGGAGCAAATGATGAAAGCAACTGGCGGAGTATTCTGGAGTATTTTAGTCCGGCCGTGCAGCTAGGATTAACGGCTACCCCCAAGCGAAAGGACAATGCCGATACCTATCAATACTTTGGTGATCCTGTTTATATCTATTCACTAAAAGAAGGTATCAATGACGGTTTCTTAACGCCATTCAAAGTTAAACGTATAAAAACTACGTTAGATGATTACCGGTACACCTCAGACGATACAATAGTAGAAGGAGAAATAGAGGCTGGAAAATTGTATGAGGAAAAAGATTTCAACCGAAACATTGAAATTGTTGAACGTGAATTAAAACGTGTTAAAATCTTTTTAGAGGAAGCTGACCAAAAAGAAAAAGCAATTATTTTCTGCGCGAACCAAAGTCATGCCGCTCTGGTGCGTGATTTGGTTAATCAGAATGCGCTACTTAAAGATTCTTTTTATTGTGTAAGGGTTACAGCCAATGATGGCGAAGAGGGAGAACGCTTTTTGCGCGAGTTTCAGGATAACGAAAAAACCATTCCCACCATTCTAACAACATCGCAAAAACTTTCAACTGGTGTTGACGCCCGAAATGTACGGAACATCGTTCTGCTTCGTCCTGTGAATTCAATGATCGAATTTAAACAGATCGTTGGTCGCGGTACCCGATTGTTTGATGGCAAAGAATTTTTTACCATTTACGATTTTGTGGATGCGTACAAACACTTCTCAGATCCCGAGTGGGACGGAGAGCCTATTGATGGAGAACCAACTGGCGTAAAAGAACCCAAAGGCGAGTATAAACCGCAGGAACCAAAAGAACCAGGCGAAGACAAAGAGCGCAAGCAAAAAATAAAGATAAAGCTCCGAAATGGGAAAGAGCGTGAGATCAAACACATGGTGTCAACTTCATTCTGGAGTGCAGATGGCCGCCCGGTTTCGGCAGAAGAATTTCTAAACAACCTCTTTGGTGAGCTACCTAAGCTTTTCAAAGATGAAGAAGAACTGAGAACACTTTGGAGTAACCCCATGACTCGAAAGACTCTGTTGGAAAAGTTAGAGGAAGCGGGTTTCCCAAAAACCGATCTTCAAACACTCCAACAATTGGTTGACATGGAAAAGAGCGATCTATATGATGTGCTGGAATACGTCTTTAACGGAGATTACATAGCCATGACCCGCGAGGCCAGAGTGAAAGCAGCCGAGGCGACAATCTTTGCCTTGCTCAATGACAAGCAGAAAGAATTTATCTCATTTGTATTGAGCAAATACACTGAAACCGGTGTTGATGAACTCGACCAGGAGAAACTACCGGTATTGCTTACTAATAAATATCAATCACTGGAGGATGCAAAAGAGATTCTCGGTGATGTGGCAAACATCAGTAGATTGTTTATTGAGTTTCAGCAACATCTTTACAAACACAAAGCAGCTTAAGGTATGAGTGCAGCCAATGAAATTGTCCAGCAGATTGATGACTTGTTGGTGAGAGTAGAGTATGCACGTGAAATTGGAATTTTAGCAAAAGTAAAAAAAGAAATGTTTGACTTATATGATGAAGTCGAGCAAGAAGTATCCAAACTCAAGGCGCATGTTAGAACAAAGAAGGTTACACTTTCTCATGGAGTTTTATTCCTTCGTTACTTTAGTAGACTCAATAGTGGGTTTTCAACTTCTTACGGTCCGGGATCACGTCAACCTATAACACTGCAAGGCCAAGAGAAGCCCATTTTTAAAAATCAGCAAGAACAGAAGGAGAATGAGATACGTGATGGGTTAAGGATTTTTAAGACTCAAGCAGATTTTTGGTCTAAGCTAGATTTCTTTACAAGAGACGTAGTTGTGGTGGGGTCTAACGGTAGCGGAAAAACTTTCTTGGCTGATCATTTAGGAGCTTACGTAAATAACGCTGATGGAATTGTGATTTCGGCTCAGCGTGTTCTTGCTTTTCCAGTTTTTGAGAGCATTAAAAGCTATGATGGAACGTTGGAACAACTTAGCACTCTACAGGCGCGTAATAGATTTGAACGAAGCGAGAATGGCAATAGACTTGTTGAGGAATTTAAAATATTGGTTGAACATCTTTTAGCAGATGATGCAAAAGCACTAAGGCAGAACCGTAAAAACGCAAAAGAAGAGAGACTTCCTGCACCAACTAAACTTCAGACCCTTTTGATGGTTTGGAATTCTTTGTTCTCGCATTTGGAGATTTCGCTTCCAGATGATATTAATATAGAAGCAATCAAATCAGGAAAAAGTTTTCGCGCGACTACAATGAGTGAAGGTGAAAAGGTTGCTTTATTCTTAATGGCGAAGGTATTGCTATGCCCAGAAAATGGTCTTATAGTGGTTGATGAACCCGAAATGTACTTGCACCCAACAATTTATAAAAAATTATGGGATAGACTTGAGAACGAGAGGAGAGATTGCAAGTTTATCTATTTGACTCACAATCTTGATTTTGCGGCAAGCCGAACAAGTGCTAAAAAGCTATGGTTGCGCTCGTTCACATTTCCTATCGAGTTTATATTTGAGGAGATACCGAACAATGAAATTCCAGAACCATTACTGCTGGAACTGTTAGGTAGCAGGCAAAGCATCCTTTTTTGTGAGGGCGAGCCAAGTGGTTTGGATGAAACGATATACGGTATCTTGTTCTCTAAGTATATAATAAAACCTGTAAGGGGATGTAGAAATGTAATAAACTATACTAAAGCATTTAACAAGCTAGATAATGTTCACGTTGCGGCTATCGGCATTATTGATTCTGACTTTCATGATCCTGATGGGTTAGTCAAGCTTGAGAAAGAGAAAATATTCAATATCAGATTACCGGAAATTGAGAATTTGCTTTTTGAAGAAATGGTTCTTACAGCTGTTTGTGAAAGTTTAGGATGTGCAGATAAGGTTACTAGAATTAAAGAATTGGTCTTGGAAAGATTAGTTAAAGAGAAGGATCTTCAGATTTCAAACCAGGTTTCAGCTCGGGTTAATTCTTATTTCAAAAATTCGAATGTTCCTAACGGAACAGACATTCATAGTCTGAAAAATAACTTCAACAAGTTCCTTACTAACATTAACTTCGAAGAATGGGCTGAAGAACAGAATGAAAGAATTAACAAAATAATTTCAGAACAGGATTATGGTGGAGCAATTCGCATATTATAATTATAAGGGACTTGAGTCGATTGCTAATTCCATTCTAAAGATTAAGGATTACAATCAACTTGCGATAAGTCTGATTCGCACAAGCGAAACCCTTAAAAGTCATTTACTGAAGCATTTCCCGAAGGCTCTGAATTAATAGCGTACGCATTCCCCTTTGGCCATATAGAGTACGAAGTATCCCTTAAATGGAAAGAAATTTATACCTTCATTAAACAATTAGAGCGAGTTGGCCTGAAAAACCGCTTTTTACCGCTACAAAGTAATTTTTTAAGGTTTATACCATAACTAGCTGAATGTCAATGGTATAAAAATAAACTTATAAGTTGATTTGATGGAAATCGTTCGTATCTTTGCAGACCAATTAACCTCCTTCCGCTATGGTACGGATCAACCCGATGAATTTTCAAGGCTATTTAGCCAATGGCAGGATCCTCAGTTCCTGTACGAGTTCTTTACAGAGAACATCGAAGATTTGCAGAGTGGTTTCTTTGGCTCCATCTCTTGGCAAACAGCCGTAAGAGAGACAAGAGATGAAGCTGCACGCTTAGAGCGTAAACTTCTCCAATTGGCGGGTGGTACTCCCGAAAACCTAGATTCTATATTTGAACCCTTGAGACTTGAGGAACCTATTGAAAATACTCGCTCAAAAGCAAAAGGTGATATACGCAAAAGCTGGTTGCGAATTTATGCTATTAAATTACAGAATGGAGTATACGTGGTTACAGGTGGAGCTATAAAACTAACGCGTAGCATGCAAGAACGAGAGCATACTCGGCATGAAATTAGTAAGCTAGACAGATGTAGAGATTACTTGCGCGAACAGGGTATTACAGATATAGAAGGATTAAGTGAATTAACTATAGATTAAGAATAAAAATCATGGCCAATCTTGAAAAATTGAATAAAGTTCTTTCTAGCCAAAAATCAACTTGGCAGGAAGAAGCGAAATGGCGTGAAGAGAATGAGGAATGGCTTTCACAGTCATTCGATATTGCTGTGCTTGTGTTGCACACTTTAAAGGAGAAAAACATGACTCAGAAAGACTTGGCTGAGAAACTCAATGTTTCTCCTCAATTCATTAATAAGGTTTTGAAAGGGCATGAAAACTTATCCTTGGAGACTATTGGAAAATTGAGCCGAGCCTTGGGTATAAAAATCGTGCAAGTTGTAGATTCAGAGCCTGTGAAAGATGCTAAATATGACTATGAGCAGGCTTATCAGATTAGTGAGCTTTATCGGAAAGAGATGTTTACCAACGCGTCCGCTAAAGGTTGTTACGGACTTGTAGATGTTCAGCAGTATGTTAAAGAGCAAACACTGGAGTATAAAATACCAGCCTGATGGAAACCAGGAATGAAGTAGTAAATTTTTCTATAGCGAAAGTAACTACCGAGCAGTTCGCGGTTATTGAGAAAAGCTTTGATGAGAAACAAACCATTCATCTGAGTACTGATTTGCGTTATGCGATAGATCGTAGCCAGCGGATTGTTATGGTCTATACGCTATTCAAGTTCGAGCAAAAAAATACACCTTTCTTACTTGTTGAAGTATCCTGCCAATTTTTGATAGCTTCCGAATCATGGAAAAGTTTTATAAAGGATAAGGTTACTACCGAAATACCTAAAGGCTTTATGATTCATTTGGGGATGATTACCGTGGGAACTGCCAGAGGAGTGTTACACACTAAAACTGAAGGATCTAAGTTTAATGATTTTGTACTCCCAACAATTGATGTAATGAAACTCGTCACTAAAGACGCTGTCTTTACAGAAGCAAGTCCTTAGAGAGTCAAAGTCGTATCCGCCCTTTATTAGTATCGCTGCTGAAGCCTGTCAAGGAAATTAATGGCATAGTCGATAAACTGGTTTTCATGACCGTACGGGTATTCAGATTTTTACTACATTTAATTCATAGAAGGGCAGACGAATTCAAGACTTTTCCCAGCGGGATCACAACAGATGCCTTAGGAGAATCTCCTGAGGCATTTTTATTT
>CAZKPX010000014.1:0-6908 GCA_964554805.1 uncultured Candidatus Saccharibacteria bacterium | reverse complement strand
ACGAAGAATTAGTCGTCACCGTCTCCCAGGCATTAGTAGACCCAAACCGATAGGCTTGCAACACAATGTTCTTAGCCGAAGCACCTACATTGCTCTGCCCATTCCAAGTTGCACTAATACTATCTAGTGCCGAACAAGCTTCACTAGCCTTGATGGCTTTGGTGATTACTGGAACCTGATCACTGCGTCCTCCCAAAAACACATCGGCTCTCCCTGTATTCGTGGTGACAAGTGGGGCGCCACCTATTACATCCGCATAGCCGTCACCGTTGATATCCCCTACAGCTACAGAAGTGCCGAACTGACTGCTGCCGGCGCTTGTCATAATCATGTCTTCTGTAACATATGGACTACTGCTGTAGTTTGGACGACCAAAGTATACATGAACCCTGCCCGAAGTGGCTCTGCCCCCTGCCACAATGTCGTTATAGCCATCGCCGTTAACATCACCACTAATAGATAGTGACGTTCCGAGATATAGCCCTATTATACCAGTACTTGAAGCGTCGGCTATATTGTCCATGCTAGGTCCGCCATGGTAAAGATATATTCGTCCAGAATTGGTTGAGTAACGATCGGCGCCAACCACAATGTCATCATAGCCGTCACCATTTACATCCCCCCTGCCTGCTACTGAGTAGCCAAAATAACTATTGGCTGTTTCGCCGGTTAATGTTAAATCGACAGTTCCGTCGAGGACTGGGCCGCCGTAATAAACAAGTACTTGGCCGGTGTTGCTAGAATAGGCTGGATTGCCGGCAATAATGTCATCATAACCATCGCCGTTAACATCGCCCGCTCCGGCCAGGGGTGCATTGGCGCTTAGTCCAACTATTGTTAAATCAGCAGCGTCATCCATATCTGCACCTCCAAGGAGCACGATAAATCCATGAAACAGACCGCCAGCTGAGCCATAAAATGCTACGTCATTATAGCCATCGCCGTTAACATCGCCCAAACCGGCCATTTGATAGCCCATCCTTGAGCCGCCTGGAACGGTATTAGCCAGAATCTTGTCAGGCGTTGCGTCAATTGATGGCCCACCATAGTACACATAGGCTCGCCCCACATTTGAGTTATATCCGTCAGCTGCGATAATAATATCGTCATAGCCATCACCATTCATGTCTCCGACTCGTGACAATGATCTACCAAAATAGTTGTTAGTAGCCTCTCCTGTTAGCATCAAGTCTGCAGTTGAGCTCAAGGGGCTTCCTCCAAAATAAACATAAACCCGACCTGTGTTTGTGTTATATCCATAAGCACCCACAGCCCAGTCATCATAGCCATCACCGTTAACATCGCCTAGTACGACTGTGCTATTGCCAAAGTAGTTACCAGTTGCTTCGCCATTGGCAACTGCATCCGCCACATCATTCATCGCCTGCGACTGATAATACACATACACCCGCCCCACATTAGAACCATACCCATATGCCCCCACCCCAATATCCGCAAACCCATCCCCATTTACATCTCCCAGATTAGCTACCGAACTGCCATAGCGGTTATTATTCGCTTCTCCTGTCATCGTCACATCAGCCGTATTATTCATGCTAGATCCACCGTGGTATGTATACACCCGGCCAGTATAGGTGGCGTATCGGTTGGCACCCACAATCACATCCGCGTAGCCATCACCATTAACATCACCGGCTGAGGCGACGGAGATGCCAAAATAATTACTCGTCGTCTCTCCGGTCATCACTACATCAGCCGTATTGTCCATTGAGGGTCCACCGTAATAGATATAGGCTCGGCCGGTGTTGGAGGAATAACCATTAGCTCCCACAATCACATCCGCATAGCCATCGCCATTGACATCACCAGCTGGGGCGACGGAGTAGCCGAAATTATTACTAGTTGCCTCTCCGGTCATCACCACATCAGCCGTAGTATCCATCGAAGGTCCACCATAATAGATATAGGCTCGGCCAGTGAAGGAGGAATAACGATAGGCTCCCACAATCACATCCGCATAGCCATCGCCATTGACATCACCGGCTGAAGCGACGGAGTAGCCGAAATAATTATTGGTTGCCTCTCCGGTCATCACCACATCCGCCGTCGTATCCATTGAAGGTCCACCGTAATAAATGTAGGCTCGGCCGGTGTCAGTGGAGTAGCCATCAGCTCCCACGATGACATCGTCGTAGCCATCGCCATTGACATCACCGGCTGGGGCGACGGAGTAGCCGAAATAATTATTGGTTGCCTCTCCCGTCATCACCACATCAGCCGTAGTATCCATATTGGCTCCGCCATAGTAGATAAAAGATTTTCCCTCAAGGGGCATGCCAGTCCCAACAAAGGGGGATCCCACGATCACATCAGCGTATCCATCGTCATTAATATCACCTGCCGAGGCTACTGAATAACCAAAAGAAGAGTTTCCTCCCGGTTCAGTCAGGACTATGAATGGTATTGAGTTAAACGCTGTCCCCCCTAAATAAATATATGCAGCCCCAGATCCAAGGAAATGTCCTGGTGCACCTACAATCACATCTTCATAGCCATCCCCGTTCACATCACCGGCCGAAGCTACTGAGCGGCCAAACTGCTCCTCTTCGAGATCTGCTTCTCCGTCCATCACCACATCCGCCGTCGTATCCCCACTCACATTCTGCAATATCTCCCGCGCCACATCATCAGCCTCAGCATTAGAATACCCCTGACTATCCAACAAGGTTTTCAAATCATCATAGCCGCTACTCAAACTCGGCACATTCGACTTCGACATCTTTAGCGTATCGTTTGCGCTATCTACCGTGGTAAAGGAAGCATAGGCGGCGTAGCTGTTTAGGGTTGAATCGTCAGTTAGGTTGTAGAGGCGAAAGCGATACTGGGTGTTAGTGGTGGCGTTTTTGGTGTCGACGATGAAGCCGATGTCTTTGCAGGTGGAGGGATTAATGGTCAGGGCTTTGGTGCGGGCGGATTGGTTGGCCTGGAAGCCGGGAGTCTTGGTGGTGCCGCCTTGGCAGGATCCAGATTCTCCAGTGCCGATGGTTGATGATAGACCGACGATCTCGCTTCGGGCGGGGCGGATGTCTCCGGCGGGGCGGACGTCGGACCAGTTATTATCGTTTTTGTCGTATTGGAGCTTGAAAACGGCTTGCTTGGGATCATCGCCGGCGTTGGTGTCGATTTGAAGTCTAACCCGCATCCTCTCCCCCACCTGGGCAGTATGGGCGGTTAGAATGGTGCCGTTCTGATCATTTTGAATGACTCCTGAGCGCTGAGTAATGGTGGTCCAGGAAGCGGCTTCGACCGCCGCCTGCCAAGCCATCGTCCCCACTATTCCCACTCCCCCTACTATCCCCACTATTCCCACCCCAATCCCCACCCTATTTAACAACGGCGACAGACCTGCAAAGCGGGTCCTGGTAGCTGGTAGTTTGTAATTCGTAGTTTGTGATAATCGAAATTTCATTAAGTCACCTAAGTTACTTAAGCCACTTAAGTGACTTAACCTACTTGCTCGTTCTCGTCACTTCTAGCCGAAGGCTAGAACTTAGCCTTGTAACTAAGGGTTATCCGGCCAACCCGAGCCCAGGCTGAGGCGGTGTCTTTGGCTTTGACTTTGATTTTGATAACGGCGGTTTGGCCGGCGGTGTCCCAGTCGTTGGAGCCGTCGTTGAGGGTGGCAGCGGAGCAGGTCATGTTGGTGGTGGTCCAGCTGGTAGAGGCGCGGTCGGTGTTGAGGTTGCAGGCGGGGGTAGTTTGGGTTGATTCGATGATTTGGAGCGAGACGGCGTTATCGGCGGCAGAGGCGGTACCAGTTTGATATTCCAGACTGAAGGCGGCAGTGTCCCATTCATCAAAGTCGCTTGGTAGGGTGATTTCGGTGATAATGGTGTAGTCCTGCAGAGAAGCTTCGTCGCTCGACCACTGATAATAGTTGCGCCACCCCCCAGCACTGCCAGTATTTTCGGAAGTCATGTTGCCGGTATTGGTGCCAGTGCCGTCGGTGATGAAGGTGGTGTTGGGGAATTCGGGGCCGATTTTGAGAGTTTTGATAGGGCGGGCATTGCCGGCATACAGCAACCCTTCGCTCGACAAGGTTATCGCATCGGTACCACCACCAATAGTCATGACGCCAGTACCGCTAATCCAACCCATAGCTACATCATCACTATCATACCAACGCAAAATATCTACACCGCTATCATGAGTTCCCAAATTAGTCCAAGCCGTAGTCTCAGCAGTAATAACCCTTAACCCTCCTCCGTTGCTCCAAGACATGGTGTAGCCGTCATGGAAGGCAAATCCTCCATGAACTGTTAGTCCTTGATTTACGGTCATGCCGCCTTGGTAGATATTGTTGTGAGGAATAATGGTTTGAGTTGGGGAACCAGAAGTCATGACACCCAGTCCATCGTCAGCAACTGACACAAACTGACCATTGCCATAGGTGACCGCATACCACTGAGCAACTGGTACTGCTCTTGGGGTCCATGTTATACCATCTGGACTCGTACTTACTCTATTTGCACCAAGACCAGAAACAGCTACAAATTGGCCTCCACCATAAGTGACTCCGTACCAATCATTAGATTCTAATGTACGTGGTGTCCAGACAATGCCATCAGGTGAGGTCATACCACGGTTGGCGCCGTTATAAGCTACTGCGACAAACTGACCATTGCCATAAGTGACAGAATTCCAGCTATTTGCCTCAGCTGCAGCACGGGCTGTCCAAGTTTCACCATCAGGGCTGGTCATAACTCGGTTGGTGCCATCCCACGACACCGCTACAAACTGACCATTGCCATAGGTGACAGAATTCCAGCCATTAGCCTCAGCTGCCGCTCTTGCTGTCCAGGTGATGCCATCGGGGCTAGTCATAACACGGTTGGCGCCGTTATAAGCTACTGCGACAAACTGACCGTTGCCATAGGTCACAGAATACCAGCTATTAGCTTCAGCTGCGGCACGAGCAGTCCAGTTCACACCGTCAGGTGAAGTCATAACTCGGTTGGTGCCAGATGAAGCCACCACTACAAACTGACCATTACCATAGGTAACCGACCTCCAGACATTAGCCTCAGCTGCAGCTCTTGCCGTCCAAGCCTCACCATCAGGACTGGTCATAACTCGGTTGGTGCCACTAGTAGCCACCGCTACAAACTGACCATTGCCATAAGTAACCGAATTCCAGCCATTAGCCTCAACTACCTGCCTCGCCACCCAATCCTTACCCACCTCAGTCTCACAAGCTGCCCACACTGGCGTATTGGTTCCATCACTCGTCAAACACTGCCCTGTAGCTCCAGCCCCAGTAAAGGCATAAGCACTACCAGTTCCATAGGCAATCCCACCTTGCGTCGGTGTAGCGGTTGAGTTAGTACCACCATTAGCAATCGCTAATGTCCCAGCTACCTCAGCCGTGCCCAGATCCACTGCATTAGTAGTTGACCCTGACCCAATAAAGATTGACGAAGTCAGCGTATTAGATACCATAGCATCCGTAATCACATTATTAGGCAAAGACAACGAGCCGGTAGTTAACGTAAACCCATTCGAAGCCGTCAATAGTCCAGCCGAAGTCACCGTACCAGCAAAAGTCGTAGCTCCCGTATGACCAAAGGTAATCCCACCAGTACCAGACGTACTCAAAGTAAACGCTCCCAAAGCAATCGAAGTCGAAGCATCCAGAGTTAGGGCATCAGCCAACTTATCAAAATTCAAAGAGTCATCCCCAACAGCAAAACAAGTCCCCCAGCTCGCTGCAGCTCCCGTATTAGCCTGCAAACATTGTCCAGTCGTTCCTGCTGCCAACTGTGATAGAACACCTGAAGCATTAGCATAAAGCAGGCCGCCATTAGTCGTGTAATTAGCCAAAGTCACTGCCCCGCTAACTTTTAACGTACCCGTCACATCCAACGTAGCAGTCGGCGCACTGGCTGAACCAATCCCCACACTATTACCAAAAGTAATATTCGAACTATTATTCAACCACTGTGAATAAAGATTAGTCGAACCCTCAGCTACATCATCACTATCCTTGCCTGCCAAAGCACTATCAAACCGACCACTGGTCCAGTACTGATTGGTCGAGCCTTCTGATAGATCGTCAGTATCTTTGGTGGCAAAATCAGCATCAAACCGCACCGTCGTATAGTACAGATTACTTCCCTCAGCCAAATCCGAAGTCGACTTACCACCAAAAGCACTATTGAATCGATCAGCCGTCCAATACAGATTCAGCCCACCCTCAGTCAAATCATCCGTATCAAAAGTTGTCAGAGAAATAGTCGAGATAAACCCAGCATCATTATTAAGCAGCGATGTTTGAATACCCGACTGAATAACGCTTCCTGAAATCAACTGCCCCACAAGTGAAAAATCAATCGTTGAGCTATCAGACACCGTCGCCGCCACATGCCGGGCCAGCGTATTGGCCGCCACATCAGCATTGCTTGATACTCGGCCATCGGTGTAGTACAGGTTCAGACCCTCGGCTAGATCGGTGGTTGACTTGCCGGCAAAGGCGGTATCGAAGCGGCCTGATGTCCAATATAGATTTGAGCCCTCGGCAATGTCGCCACTATCCTTGGTGGCCAGGCGTAGGTCGAAGCGGTTGTTGGTCCAGTAGAGAGCGGTGGCGCCTTCGGCTAGGTCGTCGGTATCTTTGGCGGTGAAGGCTGAGTCGAAGCGACCTTGGGTCCAGTAAAGGTTGGTGCCTTCGATGACATGGGTGGTGCTGAGGGCAACACCGTTGACTCTGAACTCTGAGGTAACATTGACCCAGGCTGAAGTGAGGGAGGTTGAAGTAATAGCCCCGGCCACACCTAGAGCGTCAGTACCACTATTCCAAGTCAGCCCTGCTTCACTAGACAGAGTATCTCCATCGGTAAAGAAAGCTAACTGCCCAGCTGTTCCAGCACCCACAATTGAGCCACCAGCTC
>CAZKPX010000013.1:0-6956 GCA_964554805.1 uncultured Candidatus Saccharibacteria bacterium | reverse complement strand
ACGAAGAATTAGTCGTCACCGTCTCCCAGGCATTAGTAGACCCAAACCGATAGGCCTGCAACACAATATTCTTAGTCGAAGCTCCCACATTGCTCTGCCCATTCCAGATTGCGTCAATGCTAGTCAAGCCTGAGCACGCCCCATTAGCCTTAACCGCTTTATTAAATACAGGCACCTGATCACTGCGGCCACCCAAATACATGTACGCTCGGCCAGTATTGGAGGAATAACCACTAGCTCCCACAATCACATCCGCATAGCCATCGCCATTGACATCACCAGCTGGGGCGACGGAGTTGCCGAAACGGTTATCACTTGCCTCTCCGGTCATCACCACATCAGCCGTATTGTCCATTGAGGGTCCACCGTAATAGATATAGGCTCGGCCAGTGAAGGAGGAATAACGATAGGCTCCCACAATCACATCCGCATAGCCATCGCCGTTCACATCTCCAGCTGGGGCGACGGAGTCGCCGAAATAATTATTGGTTGCCTCTCCGGTCATCATCACATCCGCCGTCGTATCCATTGAGGGTCCGCCGTAATAGATATAGGCTCGGCCAGTAGCAGAGGAATAACCCCAAGCTCCCACAATCACATCCGCATAGCCATCGCCGTTAACATCACCAGCTGGGGCGACGGAGCGGCCGAAACGGTTATTACTTGCCTCTCCGGTCATCACCACATCAGCCGTATTGTCCATTGAGGGTCCACCGTAATAGATATAGGCTCGGCCAGTGAAGGAGGAATAACGATAGGCTCCCACAATCACATCCGCATAGCCATCGCCATTGACATCACCGGCTGAAGCGACGGAGTAGCCGAAATAATTATTGGTTGCCTCTCCGGTCATCACCACATCCGCCGTCGTATCCATTGAAGGTCCACCGTAATAAATGTAGGCTCGGCCGGTGTCAGTGGAGTAGCCATCAGCTCCCACGATGACATCGTCGTAGCCATCGCCATTGACATCACCGGCTGGGGCGACGGAGTCGCCGAAATAATTATCACTTGCCTCTCCGGTCATCACCACATCAGCCGTATTGTCCATTGAGGGTCCGCCGTAATAAATATAGGCTCGGCCAGTGAAGGAGGAATAACCCCAAGCTCCCACAATCACATCCGCATAGCCATCGCCGTTAACATCACCAGCTGGGGCGACGGAGTAGCCGAAATAATTACTAGCTGCCTCTGCGGCCATCACCACATCAGCCGTAGTATCCATCGAAGGTCCACCGTAATAAATATAGGCTCGGCCAGTGTAGGAGGAATAACGATAGGCTCCCACAATCAAATCATCATACCCATCCCCATTCACATCCCCCGCATTGGCCACCGAACCACCAAATTGACTCGAAGCCTCCCCATCCCACACCCGATCCGCCACATCATTCATCGCCTGCGACTGGTAGTACACGTACATCTTGCCCCCACCATTACCGTACCCAGGAGAACCGACGGCAATATCAGCAAAGCCGTCACCGTTTACATCACCCACTGAAGCAACTGAGAAGCCAAACTCAACCGCAGTTGTCTCCCCCGTCATTGTTACATCTACTGTAGTATCCATTGAACTCCCACCATAATAAATATACGCTCGGCCTGTAGAGGAAGAGTATCGACGCGCTCCCACTACAACATCATCGTAACCATCCCCATTCACATCCCCAGCAGAAGCTACTGAGGAGCCAAAGTTACTCCCGGCTTCACCTGGCATATTCACATCTGGCGCATTGTTCATGCTTGATCCACCATAATATATATATGCTCGACCATCGCCAAAGCCGTTATAGGCTCTAGCTCCTACAATCACATCGGCATAACCATCCCCATTCACATCCCCAGCCGAGGCGACTGAGGAGCCAAAGTAACTATTAGACGCTTCACCAGTCATAGTCACATCAGCTGTATTATCCATACTTGCCCCCCCTAAATAAATATAAGCTCGGCCTGTATAGGAAGAGTATTGACGCGCTCCCACTACAACATCATCGTAACCATCCCCATTCACATCCCCAGCAGAAGCGACGGTAATTCCGAAGCTACCATTAGAAGTCTCTCCAGTCATGGTCACATCTACTGCATTGTCCATATTTTGTCCGCCAAAATAAATATACGCCCTTCCTGTGTAGCCGCTGTAAAACTCACCTCCCACAACCACATCGGCATACCCATCCCCATTTACATCCCCAGCTGAGGCGACTGAGTAACCAAAATACGAACTCGTTGAGCCATTTAAGGTTATATCGGCTACGTTATCCATATCTTGCCCGCCAAAATAAATGTAAGCGCGACCAGTAGTACTAGAATATTTATATGCTCCCACAATCACATCTGCATACCCATCTCCATTAACATCCCCAGCTGAGGCGACTGAGTAACCAAAGCCTTGATTGTTCCCCTCTCCGCTCATCATAATAAATTGAGTTGTGCTTAAAGTTGGCCCACCCAGATAAATATAAGCCCTGCCTGACTGCTCGGCCACATCCACATCTGCTCCCACAATCACATCTGCATATCCATCTCCATTAACATCCCCAGCTGGGGCAACTGAGGCTCCAAACCTCCGTTCGCTATATAGAGCTCCAATCACCGTTAAATCTACAGCAGTGTCAATGGCGGTTGAAGATCCAGTGTATACAAATACTTTGCCTTCATCAGACAAGTGATCCGAACCATCATCGGCTGCATAGGCGCCTAATAGCATATCTACATTCCCATCATTATTAATATCGCCAGCAGCTGCGGAAAAGGCATAAAAGTCTGCGCTGCTTGCAAAGGTTGTATCTGGGGTAGTATCCATGGAGCTACCACCATAGTAGACCAACCCACCAACACCATGGCCTCCGATTAAAATATCGTCATATCCATCACCGTTAACATCACCCAGAGCCTGCAAAGATTCTCCCAAATATGAATTAATATCGACCATGGCGAAAGACTCATCTACTACTGTGTTCATAGGTGAGCCGCCATAATATAAATTAACTTGACCACGGCGAGTATTGTACTCCGCATCGCCAATTAACACATCATTAAAGCCATCATTATTTACATCACCCGCCATTGATATCGATCTTGCTTTTATATCTGTAATTGTTAAGTCGACTGTGGAGTTCATAGGAGATCCTCCAAGATATATGTATGTATTATTAAAATTAAATGTGCCTAAAATAACGTCATCATAGCCATCGTTATTAACATCCCCGGCAGCCATGGAGTAACCCAGGTATGCGCTCGCTTGGCTTGCACCGGTAAAAGTTATATCTGCTGTTGTATTAAATGATGTTCCTCCATAGTACAAATACACACGTCCTTGATTGCTCACTTCTGTTCTAGCTGCGACTAAAACATCCATATACCCATCATTATTGACATCTCCTGCAGATGCTACCAATCTGCCAAAGGACGAGCCTGAGTTGCCCGTCAAGGTAATATCTGGAGCAGTATTCATATCGCTACCGCCATAATAAATATATGCTCGTCCTGTTGTGTCACCAATAGAGGCGCCATAGCCATATTGACCTACGATAATATCGTCATGTCCATCATTATTTTGATCTCCAATTCCAGCGAAACTTTGGCCGAAGTAACCGTACTCCTGATTCCCCTCTAGAACTTTATCGGCAACAACATTTAAGGATGATCCTCCATAGTAAAGGAAGACTTGACCAGTATTTGCCCCATATGTATGAGCAGAAATGCCAAAATCTTTATACCCATCATTATTAATGTCGCCCACTATAGCCACAGAGTAGCCAAAACTACCAGCTCCTGTTCGGGAGTCAGTCATATCAGCCACCGTATCACCAGCCACATTCTGCAATATCTCCCTCGCCGCATCATCGGCCTCGGCATTATTATACCCCTGACTATCCAACAAGGTTTTCAAATCATCATAACCGCTACTCAAACTCGGCACATTCGACTTCGACATCTTTAGCGTATCGTTTGCGCTATCTACCGTACTAAACGAAGCATACCCCGCATAACTATTCAAAGCCGCCCCATCCGTCAAATTGTACAAACGGAACCGATACTGGGTATTAGCAGTCGCATTCTTGGTGTCTACCACAAAGCCAATTTCCTTGCAGGTAGAAGGATTTATCCGGATCGCCTTAGTCCTGGCCGACTGATTAGCCATAAACCCTGGACTCTTGGTCGTCCCACCCTGACAACTACCACCCTCCCCCGTCCCAATCTTCGAACTCAGCCCCACCACCTCACTCCGAGCCGCCCGTATCTCCCCCGCCGGCCGCACATCCTGCCAACTACCACTACTATTCTTATCAAACTGCAACTTAAACACCGCCTGCTTCGGATCATCCCCGGCATTAGTATCCACCTGCAACCGCACCCGCATCCGCTCCCCAACCTGAGCCACATGCGACGTCAACACCGCCCCATTCTGATCATTTTGAATCACCCCACTCCGCTGCGTAATCGTCGTCCACGAAGCCGCCTCCACCGCCGCCTGCCAAGCCATCATCCCCACTATCCCCAATCCTCCTACTACCCCTACAATCCCCACCCCAATCCCCACCCTATGCCATCCCGACCGATACCACCCCAACCTCTCCGCCGGTTGATGCAACAACGGAGGCAGTTCTTTGAGATGGTTAGCAGTCTGTAATTTCATATAGCTTCCTGGGTTTTTTGGTTTCTTGGGTTTCTTGGGTTTCTTGGGTTTCTTGGGTTTCCGGGTATCCTGGGGTTCATGGGTCTCCTAGGGACTCATGGGGAACTAGGTATCCTGGGGGACCAAACCCCCCAGTAACCCCCCGGAGCCCCATGACCCCCATGATACCCTAACCCAGGCCCCATCCCTCCATCCCCCAGCCCTCCATTAAAACTTAGCCTTGTATTTGAGAGTTATGTCCCCCACCCGAGCAAACGCCCCACCCGCATTAGTCGCCTTGACCTTAATCCGGATAATAGCCGTCTGCCCTGCAGTATCCCAGTCATTCGAACCATCATTCAAGGTCGAACCGGCACAGGTCATATTAGTGGTGGTCCAACTGGTCGAAGCCCGGTCAGTGGTCAGGCTACAAGCCGCTGTAGACTGGCTAGCTTCATTGATCTGCACCGACACCGCATTGTTAGCCGTCGAAGCCGTACCAGTCTGATACTGCAAACTGAAGGCCGTCGTATCCCACTCATCAAAGTCTTCCGGCAAAGTCACCCGCACTGCAATCGTATAATCCTGCAGCGCTCCCTGACTCGAAGTCCACTCATAATAGTTACGCCAAGCGCCACCGCTGCCCATATTTTCCGAAGTCATATCACCGTTAGTCGTACCCGAACCATCAGCGATAAAGGCCGCTCCCGCATACTCAGGCGACAAGGTCATCACCTTAGTTGGCCGAGCCGTACCTGCATAAACCAGCCCCGTCGCCGACAAGGTAATGGTATTGCCGCCACTACCAATGGTCGTCACACCCAGCGCCTGAATCGTCTGACTATCAAACACAATCGAACCGCTGTTGTAGGTCTGGAAGGTCAGATTACTCGAACCAAAGGTCTCGCCAGCCTTAATACTCAACGGCCCGGCCGACTTGATATTACCGGTCATCGGATTACTGAAGTACAAGTCATAAGCCATCGACATATCCCCAGCCGCCATAAAGGCTACCGGCACATTAGCCGTAATCTGCGTCTGCGACACCGAGAACACCGACAAACCATTATTCATCAGATTCAACAGATTGCCCACCGTCCCATTGGCCCCCACATTAACCGAGAACAAATCCCCAGTCATAGTCCTGGCACTGCCTGGGCTCCAGTCCAATCCCATCAGTCCACCAGTCGTCATAACGGTCGAAGTTGATGACACAACCAAACCTTTCCCGGAGATCAATGAGTTACCCTGGATTACCGCCACATTACTGACACCAGCGTTCGACCCAACCGACAGATTAGCCTGGTTAGCGGCTGCTGAACCAATCCTCAATCTATCCTCAGAATTATCCCATAGCAGATTGGCCGAACTGGTAGCCGTATTAGACCCATTCCAGAACGTCACCCGCCCTGATGTACCGGAGCCAGTCATGTTATTAGCCGGAGCACAACTACCCCAAGTTGGCGCCGCCGCCACATTGGACTGCAAACACTGCCCCGTAGTCCCAGCCCCAGTAAAGGCAAAGGCTGTACCAGTTCCATAGGCAATCCCACCAGCTGTTGGTGCACCAGTAGAGTTGGTACCGCCCCGGGCAATCGATAGCGTTCCAGCCACCTCAGCCGTACCCAGATCCACCGCATTTGAGGTTGAACCAGAACCAATAAAGATACTCGAGGTCAAGGTATTAGACACCATCGCATCAGTAACCACATTATTAGGCAAACTCAAACTACCCGCCGTCAAGGTAAATCCATTCGAAGCCGTCAACAACCCAGCCGCAGTCACCGTACCAGCATAAGTCGTGGCCCCAGTATGACCGAAGGTAATCCCGCCAGTACCCGAAGTAGACAAGGTATTAGCGCCCAAAGCAATCAAAGTCGAAGCATCCAGCGTCATACTGTCAGCCAATTTATCAAAATCAAGCGAGTCATCACCGATAGCAAAACAAGTCCCCCAACTAGGAGCAGCCGAAGTATTAGCCTGCAAACACTGCCCCGTAGTCCCGGCTGCCAACTGCGCTACAACCCCAGAACCATCGGTATACAACAACCCACCATTAGCAGCCAGCTTGCTAAGCACCACATCCCCATTCACCACCAACCCATCATTCCCACCAATACTTCCAATCGTTGTCGTACCAGAGAATGACTTATTATAGCTACTAGACGTTGAGGTCATAACCTGGTTGGTGCCACTATTAGCCACCGCTACAAGCTGACCATTGCCATAGGTAACCGATTGCCAGCTATTATTCTCAGCCGCTGCACGAGCTGTCCAAGTCTCGCCATCTGGACTGGTCATAACGCGGTTGGTGCCATCAATCGAAACTGCTACAAAC
>CAZKPX010000012.1:0-7249 GCA_964554805.1 uncultured Candidatus Saccharibacteria bacterium | reverse complement strand
GGGGCGTGCGGGTCGGTGGCCAGGCGGACCTTGGCGTTCTCCGGGGTGTACTTGGTGCGCCACACCGTGGCCCAGTTGGCGAAGAAGCGCTGGTCGCGGGCCATGCCGTCGACCATCGGATCCGGCTGGCCGGCGGTGGCCTTCTGCAGCGCGTCGTACGCGGTGGCCAGCCCGCCCAGGTCGGCGATGTTCTCGCCCAGGGTCAGCTCGCCGTCCACGTTCTGCCCGTCGACCTTGTACTGGTTGAACTGGTTCACCAGCTTGCCGGTCAGGCCCGAGAAGTTCTTCGAATCGGCGTCGGTCCACCAGTTCTCGAAGTTGCCGGTCGGCCCGAAGCGGCTGCCCTGGTCGTCGTAGCCATGGGTCATCTCGTGGCCGATCACCGCGCCGATGCCGCCGTAGTTGAGTGCGTCGTCGGCGTCGGGATCGAAGAACGGCGGCTGCAGGATCGCCGCCGGGAACACGATCTCGTTCTGCAGCGGGTTGTAGTAGGCGTTGACCGTCTGCGGAGTCATGCCCCATTCGCTGCGGTCCACCGGCTGGCCGACCTTGGACAGGTTCCACTTGTAGTTGAATTCGCCGGCCGCGCGCACGTTGGCCAGGTAGCTGTCGCGGCCGGTCTGCAGGCCGTCCCACGAGCGCCACGTGTCCGGGTAGCCGATCTTCGGGGTGAAGGTCTCCCACTTGGCGACCGCCTTGGCCTTGGTCTCGTCGCTCATCCACTCCAGGCCCTGGATGCGGTCCTTGAGCGCGGCTGCCAGGTTCTCGACCAGCACTTCCATCTTGGCCTTGGACTCCGGCGGGAACGCGACCTTGACGTACAGCTGGCCGAAGGCTTCGCCGGCGTTGTTCTCGATCGCGCCGAGCACGCGCTTCCAGCGCGGCTGCATTTCCTTCTGGCCGTTGAGGGTCTTGCCGTAGAACTCGTAGCTGGCCTGGGCGAACGCGTCGGACAGGAACGGCGAGGCCGAGTCGACCGTGTGGAAGCGCAGGTAGGAACGCCACACCGACGGGTCGGTGTCGGCCAGGGCCTTGGCCACTTCCTGGTGGAACGCCGGCATGGCCAGCGAGAACTTCTCCGGCGCGGCCACGCCCTGCGACCTGAAGAACTCGGTCCAGCTGAAGTTCGGGGTCAGCGCGTCGGCCTCGGCCAGGGTCACCGGGTTGTAGTACAGCGAGACGTCGCGCGAGAGCTCGACGCTCGACTTCGAGGCGCCGGCCAGGCGGGTCTCGAACGCGACCACGTCGGCGGCCTGCCTGGCGGCCTCGCCGGCGGCGACGCCGGACAGCTCCAGCACCCGGGCCACGTGCGCCTGGTAGGCCTGCAGCTTGTCGGCCTTGGCGGCGTCGAAGTAGTAGGTCTTGTCGGGCAGGCCCAGGCCGCCTTGGCTCGCGTAGGCGATGTTCATCGCCGAGTCCTTGAAGTCGGCCTCGGCGCCGAAGCCGAACAGGACGTTGTCGCCGCGGGCGGCGCTGTCGCGCAGGTACTGCGCGATCGAGGCGCTGTCGGCGAGTGCGTCGATCGCGGCCAGGTCGGCGCTGATCGGCTCGATGCCCTGGGCGTTGACCGCGGCCTCGTCCATGCCGGTGGCCCAGAAGTCGCCGACGATCTTCTCCACGCCGGCCGGGTCCTGCAGCGCGGCGACCTGTTCGGCCAGCTGGTGCTGCGCGGAAACCGAACGCTCGGCGAGGATGGTGAAAGCACCCCAGCTGCTGCGGTCGCCCGGGATCTCGTTGGCGGCCAGCCACTTGCCGTTGACGTGGCCGCCGAAGTCGGTGCATGCGTCCACCGCCGGGTCCAGGTCGGAGACATGGAAGGCGTTGTAGGCGGGGAGCTTGGCCTCGTCGAGCCTGTACTCGGTCGCCGTCGGCACCTGGGTGGCGGCTTCTTCCTTCTTCGAGCAGGCCGCCAGGGCGATGGCGACGGCCACCGGCAGCAGCAGGGTCTGGGACTTGCGGATGTTCACGTTGCGGGTTCTCCGGCCCGGCATGGCGGGCATGGTGAGGGCCCCGGCCGGGGCAGTGGCGGCGACTGTACGCGCGGGTGCCTGAGCGGGGGACTGCCGGAGGTCATGCCGGGCACAATGGCACCTGTACACCGGGAGGACGGGCATGCAGGTCGAATTCCACGGCGCGGCCGGCGAGGTGACGGGCTCGATGCATCTGGTCGAGGCGGCAGGGCGGCGGGTCCTGCTGGACTGCGGGATGCTGCAGGGCGGCCGCGCGCTGGAGGCGCGCAACTTCGACCCGTTCCCGTTCGACCCGGCGGGGCTGGACGCGCTGGTCCTCAGCCACGCCCACATCGACCACATCGGCCGGGTGCCGCAGCTGGTGGCGCGCGGTTTCGACGGCCCCATCTTCCTGCAGCGCGCCAGCGCCGACCTGCTGCCGGTGATGCTGGAGGACGCCGCCTCGCTGGCCGAATCCGATGCCGCGCGCGCCAACCGCCGCCGCGATCCCGAGCGTCCGCCGCAGCCGCCCCTGTTCACCCGCGGGGACGTGGCCGCGGTGCTGCCGCTGCTGCGGCCGCTGCGCTACGACGCGCGCGCCACGATCGCCCCGGGCGTGGAGATCGCGCTGCGCGATGCCGGGCACATCCTCGGCTCGAGCATCGTCGAGCTGTGGGCCGACGGCAGGAAACTGGTGTTCTCCGGCGACCTCGGCCCGAAGGGCACGCCGATCCTGTGCGACCCGGTGGCGATCGGGGACGCCGACCTGGTGCTGATGGAATCCACCTACGGCGACCGCAACCACCGCGACCGCCAGGCGACCGTGGCCGAACTCGGCGAAGTGTTCGAGCACGCCTGGCGAGAGCGCGGCAACGTGCTGATCCCGGCGTTCGCCGTGGGCCGCAGCCAGGAACTGCTGTACTGGTTCGCGCGCTACTGGAAGGAATGGCGCCTGGAGCGCTGGCGCGTGTTCCTGGACAGCCCCATGGCCGCAAGGGTGGTGGGCGTCTACGACCGGCACCACGACCTGTTCGACGAACAGGCGCAGGCCGTGTGGCGGCAGCGGCCCTCGCCGTTCCGCCTGCCCAACCTGCACATCACCGCCAGCACCCAGGAATCGATGGCGATCAACTCCATCGCCAGCGGCGCGATCATCATCGCCGGCTCGGGCATGGCCAACGGCGGGCGCATCCTCCACCACCTGCGCCACCGGCTGGGCCGGCGCGACACGCACGTGGTCTTCGTCGGCTACCAGGCCGATGGCACGCTGGGCCGGCGCCTGGTCGAGCGTGCGCCGTGGGTGCGCATCCATGGTCACGACTACCGGGTCAACGCGCAGATCCATACCGTGGGCGGACTGTCGGCGCACACCGACCAGCAGGGCCTGCTCGAATGGTACGGGCACTTCCGCGGCGCGCCGCCGCTGGCGCTGGTCCACGGCGAGGATCGCGCCAGCGAGGCGCTGGCCGGCGAAATCGGCCAGCGTGGCGGTGCGCGGGTGATCCTGGCGCGGCCGGGGATGCGGCTGCAGGTCTGAGCGAGGTCAGCGCGCCGGTTGCCCGGCCGGGGCAGGCATTCCGCGGACGGCGAGGTGGCGCAGGCAGTCGCAGTCGCCGCCGGCGCAGGCATGCAGGCTGCCGCCCAGGTGCAGTGGCGCTTCGGTGTCGCCGGCCTGCCCACGGATGTCTTCGAGGATGCGTTCGGCCGCCGCCGCCGAGGTGCCCGGCAGCAGCAGGGCGAAGCGGCCGCCGCCGAGATCGGCGGCCAGGTCGCCGGGGCGGCGCGCCCGTGCCTGCAGCAGCCGCGCGATGCGGCAGGCGGCGCTGTTGTCGTGCCCGGGCGGTGTTCCCGTGGCTGATCCGTCCGGCACTTCCAGCACCAGCAGCGCATGCGGCGTGCCTTCGGCGCGTGCCGCGTGCACCGCCGCGGCCAGGCGACCGCGCGTGGCCAGGCCGGGCAGGCGCCGGCGGTCGCGCAGGCGCTGGCGCAGGGCCATCGCGCAACAGCCGGCCAGCGCCGCGGCCAGGACCACGACCACGCCGCCGGGACCGAACCAGCGCTGCCCGTGCAGCAGTGCGGTCGCCAGCAGCAGCGCGACGGCGATGCCGGCCAGCAGGGCCACGGGCGTGCGCCAGCCGCGCCGCCCACCGCCCAGGCCGATGAACACGGCGCCGCCGGCCAGGAGCAGCGAAATCATGGCCTGCGCGGTGGCGGGCAAGGGAGTGGCCACGCTGCCTTCCAGCAGCGAAGCCAGGGCGCGCGCCTGGTGTTCCACCGGGTACAGCGCGGGGCTGCCATGGGGGCCGCGGATCCCTGCCTGGCGCGTCGGGTCGGTCACGCCCACCAGCACCCAGTGGTCGCCGAGCGGGCCGTTGCCGGTGCGTCCGCGCAGCACGTCGCTGGCGTGCAGCGTGCGCGGTGGCGGAGCGCGGCCGTTGCCGTAGGCGATGCGCCAGCGCTCCGGCGTTTCCATGCGGCCGTCGCCCGCCGCATCGCCGGAGCGCACCAGCGCCACGGCGAGTGAGGGCCAGCGGATGCCGTCGGCACCGACGACGTGCGGCAGGTGCTCGCGCACGCGGCCATCGCGGTCGACCGGCAGCCGGGCATGGCCCAGTCGCGCCGTGTCGGCGAACTCGACCGGCGGCATCACCGCGCGCGGCCTGCCGTCGCTCCCGGCCTGCAGGGCGACGCCGAGGACCACACGGTCATCCAGCAGGGCGCGGGCCAGGCGCGCATCGCCTTCCGGATCCCCGGCCTGGCTGCGCAGGGGCAGGTCCAGGGCGATGCCGCGCACGCCGGCGGCCTGCAGCTGTTCGAGCAGGTCGGCGATGCGTCCGTTGCGCCAGGGCTCGGCGCCGTCGAGGCCGACCACCGCCACGGGGGCCACAGCCGCGGGCGTGGCCGCAGGCGCGAGTGCCCGGTACAGGGCGTCGTCGAGTACGGCGGCCACGCCAAGCCCGCCGAGCACGGCCGCCAGTGCCCCGGCCGCGGCCGCGAACGCGCCGCGGTGGGCGACCGCGGATCGACCCGTCTGTTCGGCCATGCCACTCCCCGTGCGCCGGCCCCCTGCGCGCCAAGTATAGGCACAGTGGTATACCTGTGCGGATGGGAAAACAGCGGGAAAAGCGCGACGTACTGCTCGTGGGCGGCGGCCACAACGGCCTGGTCTGCGCCGCCTACCTGGCCCGGGCCGGACTGGACGTCACCGTGCTCGAGCGCCGCGGGGTGGTCGGCGGCGCGGCGGTGACCGAGGAGTTCCATCCGGGCTTCCGCAATTCGGTCGCCTCCTACACGGTCTCGCTGCTGCAGCCGAAGGTGATCGCCGACCTGGACCTGCACGGTCATGGCCTGCAGGTGGTGCTGCGCAAGCGCAACAACTTCCTGCCGCTGCCGCGGGAGGAGGGCGGCGGCTACCTGCTCACCGGCGCCGGCCGCACCGCCGGGGAAGTGGCGAAGTTCTCGCGCCGCGACGCCGAACGGTTGCCCGCGTACGAAGCGCGGCTCGACGCCATCGCCGACGTGCTGCGTGCGCTGGCGTTGCAGCCGCCGCCGAACATCACCGACGGCGGCTGGTGGCAGGCGCTGCCGGAGCTGCTGCGCACCGCGCGCCTGGGCCGGCACCTGCACGCACTCGACGAGATCCTGCGCCAGGAACTGCTCGACCTGTTCTCGATCTCGGCGGCCGAATACCTGGACCGCTGGTTCGAGAGCGCGCCGATCAAGGCGCTGTTCGGTTTCGACGGCATCGTCGGCAACTACGCCAGCCCGTACGCGCCGGGCACGGCCTACGTGCTGCTGCACCACGTGTTCGGCGAGGCCAACGGGGTCAAGGGCGCCTGGGGCCACGCCATCGGCGGCATGGGCGCGATCACCCAGGCGATGGCGCGCGCGGCCGGGAAGGCCGGCGTGGAGATCCGCACCGGCACCGGCGTGCGCGAGGTCCTGGTCGAAGGCGGCCGTGCCCGCGGCGTGGTGACCGAAGCCGGCGAGACGCTGCGCGCACGCGCGGTGGTCGCCAACGTCAACCCGAAGCTGCTCTACCAGCGGCTGCTCCCGGCCGCCGCGGTTCCGCAGGCCACACGCGAGCGGATGCGGAACTGGCGCTGCGGCTCGGGCACCTTCCGCATGAACGTGGCGCTGTCGCGGCTGCCGGATTTCAGCGTATTGCCGGGCGAGGGCGAGCACCTGACCGCGGGCATCATCCTGGCGCCGTCGCTGGACTACATGGACCGTGCCTGGCGCGATGCGCGCGAGCACGGCTGGTCGCGCGCGCCGATCGTGGAGATGCTGGTGCCCTCGACCCTGGACGATTCGCTGGCACCGCCGGGGATGCACGTGGCCAGCCTGTTCTGCCAGCACGTGGCGCCGGAGTTGCCGGGCGGGCGCAGCTGGGACGACCACCGCGAGGAGGTGGCGGACCTGATGGTGGCGACGGTCGACCGGCATGCGCCGGGGTTCGCGGCTTCGGTGCTGGGGCGGCAGGTGCTCAGTCCGCTGGACCTGGAGCGGGAGTTCGGCCTGGTCGGCGGCGACATCTTCCATGGTGCGCTGAGCCTGAACCAGTTGTTCTCGGCGCGGCCGATGCTGGGGCAGGCGGGGTATCGGGGGGCGATTGCGGGGTTGTACCTGTGTGGATCCGGGACGCATCCGGGTGGGGGGGTCACGGGGGCGCCGGGGCACAACGCGGCGCAGGTGGTGATCGGGGATCTGTGCTGACGGCGGTGCGTTAGGTCGGGTAAGGGGTGTGGGAAGGGCGTGCGGTGGGGTGGCGGCGGGCGGTGGGAGCGGCGGTGAGGTGGCGGGGTGGCGGGGCGGCGCGCAGTGAGAGCGGCGGTGAGGTGGCGGGGCGGGTTCGTCGCGATGCCCCCTGCCGCTCATGTCCCCCGGCGCCGGCCTGCGGCCGGCACCTCCTCCTTTACTTCCCGTCAGGGGGCATCGCGACGAACCCTCCAGACACCGCTGGCGCTTCTTTGTAGGAGCTCCCTTCAGGGGCGACCCGAGGCGGCCGGATCGCAGGCGCGTTCAACGCCAGGGCTCCGGAGGATCCGGTGGTACAAGCCGGCACCTTCCAGCGTCGTCGGGTCGCCCCTGAAGGGAGCTCCTACAGAAAGGCAGGGCGACGTTGCGGGCGGGCGATGCCGGTGTCCGTGGCATTGCTCTACGAAGCATCGGTAATCCGGCGGACGTGGATCGGAGCCTGTGCCCCCCCCAATAGCGAAGCGAAACCGCCCGCCACCTTGAGGCACCGCAGTGCTGCAGCGACGCAACCGGTGCCTTTAGGCCTTCAGCTGCGCCCCCCT
>CAZKPX010000011.1:0-9480 GCA_964554805.1 uncultured Candidatus Saccharibacteria bacterium | reverse complement strand
AATCAGCAACTGGTTGATTATAAATCGTAAGTGTTTTACGAACAAAATTCTGACAGCCGTTGGTGGAGGTGATGGTGAGTGAGGGGTAATAAGTGGATGCGGTTGTGTAGATGTGAGCCGGGTTGGCTTCGGATGAAGTGGTGTAGTCATCGAAGTTCCATTGGTAATTTACTATATCAGCTGATTGATTTAAAAATGTGAAATTAACATCATATTGAACGCAGAAATTTTGAGAAGAAAAACTTATGTCCGGGGCTATGCTTGATGACACTTCAATTCCGTGGGATGTAACAGAAAACAATCCATCTTCATCATATGCTCGTAACTCAATATCTTTATTTCCAACTTCTGCATATTGAAGATATGACGGCACATCCCCTTGTGAAAAATCATAAGAAGCATCACAATATGATTTAAACACCATACCACGCACAATATTATTAGTTCCTGTCCCATGTATCAGACTCTTACCTTGGTATCTATACACCGATACTGCTAATAATGATGGAAGACTATTATGGGATATCTTAGTGGGTGTATTGGTAGGGTTGAAATCATGGAAATCAACTAATTGAACATTTGCAAATTGATTCGTAATAGCAGCCACATAACGCGAACCTTCTTGTAGAATTCTTACCGCAAGTGGCTGATTAATGGATACATTAGTATAAATGGTTTCTTGAATGGGAGATGATAATATACTGGGTGTAAATCGAAATTGAACGACAGAATTGTTTGAGTTTGATGTGGTCAATACAATCCAATCATTTCCTATTTTGGCTACATCTAAACTTACACCAATACCAATATTGGCATTAGGCTCAGAATTATAAACATGCTCAGAGTTTGAAATAGAATTATTAAAAGAATCTCTATAATTAATTCGTACTATAGATGAAGAGGTTGTCCGTCTTACGATTACCAAGATAAGATTCCCATTTTCGCTAACAACTTTTACATCCCATAATCTTCCTGTTATACCGAATGTGCCGATATTTTGCCCCGTAGGAGTATTAGTAAGTGATGTGCCAAAGTCAAGTCTTACAATGCCAACATCAGTATTATTTAATCCTACAAAACCATACCATCTATCATCATCCTTATAAATGTCAATACTGATTGGAAGAGCCAATGTATTGTTAGGATTCCCAAGATTAAAAACAGTAGGAACATTGAATGGACTATCCCCAAAATCGAGCCTGTATATTACTCCATTTAATGCTCGCTGAACAGCAAAACCATACCACATACCATTATCCTCCACTAACTTATATCCATACCCCGCGGAAAACCCACTTATTGAAACTAAATTTTGAAGTACAGAAAGGCTGTCAAAATCATGCGGACAAAAATCCCATTGATACGAAGTAGCGTTTTCGGATTGGTTTTGAAACACAATATTTTGACTACGGCAAACATCAGCAGGAATATCAAAATCAGCAATGGGATTTTGTGCGTGTGCTGCCACAATGGCAAAGCAAAAAAAAATACATCCCGACAACTGCTTCATTCCCTATAAGATAATAAATAGCGTTTTCAACTCAATTTTAACATTCTTCTAATTTCTTGTATCAAAGTTAGAGCAGTTTAGCGAAATTATACTGTCAATATCCTTTGATATGCGTTTTGCACTACCTCAGGATTTCTATAGCAAAAGGCCAACTGTCTAAATTCGTTTTTATCCTTTTTTAACAGCGTTTGCAACCGTATCACCACACTCTCATCTATAGTTCGTATATCTTTTAATACAATACCAAGTCCTGTTTCTTTTATGATAGAACTATCATCGCCAATATTATCGGCAATAATAACAGGCAAGCCGCAAGCCCAATACTCTCCATTTTTAATGGGTGAATAGGCAAAAGAATACTCATGTGGTCTATGTAAACAAAATGCCACATCAGCAGCATTGAGATACTTGGGCACTTCGCTGTGAGCAACAAGGCCAATAAAAAATTCTTCTTTTGAAAAACCTACGCTGATTAATTTCTTTATAATCCATTCTTTTTTTGCAGACGATAAAATGATAATCTTAAAATCGGGAATAGCTTTTTTAAGTGCTTTGAATAACTCAAAGGCTTCATCTTCATAATATATATCGCCAAACTTGCCAACATATATTCCCACAATATCATTATCCCGCCATTTTAATTTATCTCGTGTGCTAATTGTCCATGAGTCATCAATAACAAACTGTGTTAAATCCGTTGCACATGGCACCATATAAACACGGTCAACATTAACGCCATCATTTATTAACGCATTCCTATACTTTTCACTCACGGCAAAAATTGCTTTCGCGTGTTTTTTCAATTGTTTTTCCCAATGATGTAACATTATATACCTTATGTGACACTTTTTCCAGATCCTTAATACTCTCATATAATCTGCATGAGGATCATAGTAACTGACAATAAACGGAACGTTGGTATTTTTATATGTTATATACAGTAATGCTCCGGCATGTGTACCTGCGCCAATACACAAATCCACTTTATTTTCTTTGATGATTTTTTTTAAAGCTTTGGGGAATGTATTGTAATCAACAAACTTATTAATAATGGGTAATGATATATTTAACGAGAATAAAGGGTGATGCACGCATTTTGAAATATTGACTAAAGGAATTTCTTTTTCCCGATCTCTTTCAATGCTTACATAATGAATGCTTTTTACTCGTTGAAAAGATGACAACAATATGAGGTGTGGAAAAATAGCCGCATGAGACAAGCCCTCATTAATTGACCAATACCCTAAATACAATATATTCATTTAAAAATCATTTTCATTGCATTAAACAGTTCACCTTTGCCAAGGTATGATTTAAGCATAATGCTCTTCATTTTTTTGTAATACATTTTTTTCCAATCGTCAGGCACATCATTCATTTGTTGAAGTTCTTTATAAACTTCTTTATATCCATTTTCTAATCCTTTTAAGTCGCTCATAGCGGATGTATGTCCTGTACGATAGTACAATATCGGTTCAGTTGTATAACTATAAAGTCCACCACACCTTGCCAAATTGATATAAAACAATAAATCTTCACCGTGCGTTAATCCATTTTCAAAAGCATAGTGCATGTAACTATGTTTTTTTATCATCCATGTATTTCCTAAAAATGATTTTCCCGAAAGCGAAAGCAAATCCCGCAAAGGATTACCATTAAAATTGGGGGTCCACGATTTTATTTTTTGAGTAAGTGTATTATCATAAAAATCTACACTCCCATCGACAAAGTGAACATTTTCTGTTTCCTTAAATACTTTCAAGCGGTTTTGCAAGCTGTCTGGCGGCAACACATCATCGGCATCTAAGAAACAAAAATATTCACCCTTCATATTGGCAAGGCCAACGTTGCGGGCAGCACTCACGCCCTTGTTGACTTGTTCAAAATATTTAATCCTGCTGTCGGAAAAAGAATGAATAATGTCTTTTGACTTGTCATTGCTTCCATCATTAACAACTAACAATTCCCAGTTTGTAGACGATTGTCTTAATACGGAATGAATAGCTTGTCCGATATATTTTTCGGCATTGTAAACGGGTATAACTATGCTTACATATAGAGGGTTCCTCTCCATAGAAATTCAATCAAAATATTATTTCCCCACGGGGATAGAAGACATAGTTTACTTTTTCGATATCTCCATGTATCCCTATTTCCTGAACATGTTCTATTTCCCCATTTATTCCTATTCTCACTATAACATAATCTAACGATTTCAGTATTTCCTCTAATAATAACTGAGCGTTTAATCTCTCCTTATTCTTATAATGATAGACTGGCAAAACCTCACAAATGACAATGGGTTTATGTTGTGAAACTATCCCTGCCAGGGTACTCATAACTAAATGTTCTGATCCCTCAACATCGATTTTAATTATACCCGGCTTGATGTCGTTTTCTTGAAATATTGTATCCCATGTTAAACCAACTACTTTAATGGAGTCTATTTTGGTTCTGTAGTTTGGAATGATGCTTGCACTCGAGTCTGTTAACGTTCTATGGTAAAACTCTAAATCTAATACTGCATCTTTATTTGACAACGCACATGGATATATCGTTGTATTTTTAAATTGATTGATTTGAATTAGCTTATGTAAGTACAACAGGCAATTGGGGTTTGGTTCAAACCCCATATAATGTACTTGAGAATCATGCGCTTTAACTTTTATAAGTGTTTGACCAATGTTGACTCCAACATCAATAAAGTAATTTTTCAAACAATACTTTGGAATTAACTTTTCCAATAGGAACCCCATCCATTTCTCTTTTTCATAAAAATGATCATAACCAATTCCATTTTGAATAGGTATTAATAGATTAGAATGTTTAAAGGGGGTTATGATGAAATTAAACTTGTTTAATAAGTTTAATTTCAGGAGCACTTTAATCCACAACTTAGTTATCAGTCCTATAAAACTTAAATCATTCATTTAGCTTGATTAATATTTGTTCAATTTTATTTACCTGTTTTTCATAAGTGTTCTCCAATGCAAAATCTTTTCGTTGTTGCTGCCTCGCTTCATTATTATAACCATCTAAATTCCGAATCACTTTTTGAAAAGCATTTACATATTCTTCCTCTGTGCGGTTCATCATAATCAACTTACGCTGATGAAGTTCAGTGTACTCTTCCGTCCATGTCGCAACAATCATTTTTCCTGAAGCAAGATACTCCATCATTTTATGAGGATTAGAAAGTTGTTCTGGAAAATCGTTATGCCTGTAGGACAAGATAAGAATATCAACCTGTGAATAAAACCTCTGCAGATGTTCACTATTCAATACCCCTACATAAAAAACATTTTTATAATTCGATGACTTTATTTGAAGTATCTCAGGGTTAGAACCAGCAAAATAAAAATCAACATTAGGATTTTGTTCAATTGTTTTCACCAGCAACCCCCAATCAATATAAGGTATCGATAAATTTCCTGCATATCCTGCGCTTACCCTGTTGCTTTTCATCTCTACCAATACATTATTAGATACTAGGATTTTATTTATTACAAGCGAATATCCATGATTAATAAAAAATGAATTCTTGCTAAATTGTTTCTGTCTCTTATTAATATAAGAAGTAACAGAAAGACAAAGATTAGCCGTTGAACATGCTTTTTCAAATTGAAAATCCTGCGTTGAATCCACAATATGACTAATCGTAAAAACCTTTTCCGGCAATGCTGAAAAATCAAAGAACACAGAATTATCAAACGACCAAACAATATCGAATGTAGCGCCACATTGTTTTTGCAGTTCTTCAAATTTCTTTCGGATAAAAAACTTTTGAAAAAACGAAGGGTAAAACCGCAGCCCCTTAGGAAAACCTTTATAGTTTATCGAATAAACATTTTCATAATTGGTTGTAACTATTGCCGTTGTCTGTGATGGTGGGTTGAGAAAGAAAACCTTGTTGCCCTTTTTTCCTAAATGAATAGCATAATGATGTTTGGAAACAAAAAGATAACTCCACGGTTCGGGAGAGATGAGTAGTATATTCTTGTTTTGCAACTGCATTATCTCAACTTACTTGTTTGAAAAAACAACTTGTGCCAACTGCTCTATATCTTTCCATGAAACCAATTGTGGGTCGGAATAAGGTTCGCCCGCATACACTACGTTAAAATCGGCAGGAATAGATAAATGCAATGAGTTCCAATAGGTTTTCACTTTAAAAAATGATGAATTAAATGTTTGTGATGCTTTCACTTCAATTAAACTCATGCGGTTGGCCGAACGGTGAATTATATCTATTTCGTTCCCCGACCTATCGCGCCAAAAGTACAACGGAGCAACGTCCTGTATAAAAGTTTTATACTTCATAAGTTCCATAACCACCCAGTTTTCAAACAATGCTCCTCTTGCATGATGGCTTTGCAAATCAGACGGGACGAGCACCTGAAGCAGAAAAGCCGCTAACCCCGTATCGTAAAAATACAGTTTGGGTGTTTTTACTAATCGCTTATTGAAGTTTTCATAATAAGGATTGACTGTAAAAACAATAAAACTGGCTTTCAAAATGGCTAACCATTGTTGTGCTGTTTTGGCATCTACACCGGCTTCATTACCTAAAGCAGCATAGTTTACCAACTGTCCCGTTCGGCCTGCACACAAACGCAAAAACAAACTGAACTTGTCAATATCTTTTACATTCAATAGCTGCCTTACGTCTCTTTCGATATACGTTTGAATGTAATTCCTCAACCACTCCACAGCATTCAGATTGGGTTGAGAATAAAGACGGGGGTAACCACCCTTTACAATTATGTCATTTACATCATCAAAATTTTGTGTCGTTTTAATTTCACCAAAACTCAGGGGGAGCAACTCAAAAACAGCTACCCGTCCGGCCAAACTCTGCGTAACCTTTTCCATCAAAGCAAAGTTTTGCGACCCGGTAATCACCACTTTACCAATCAACTGGCGGGCATCGGCTAAGCCCTGTATATAGGAAAGCAGTTCGGGTACGTATTGAATTTCATCAATCACCATCCCCTCATCAATTTTACTCAGAAAACTACGCGGGTCGAGCCTGGCCAACTCACGCACATCGGGAAACTCCAGATTGTGATAGGTATAATGGGAAAAGAGGTTTCGCACCAGGGTGGTTTTGCCCGACTGGCGGGGCCCCGTTACCAATATCACCGGATAATGCGTTGAATTTTTCTTGATTTTTTCAGTTAAATGCCTGTAAATCATGGAGTCAAATATAATCACAGCTAATCAGGAATACAACTCCATATTAGCCAAAATCACATAAAATGGTGAACTTACTTACAGTTTGAGAGGGGGAAACCATGTTTCTTCTTTTGTCCAACTAAACCACTATCGATTGTAAGTCAATAGGTTATAAGAAAAAAAATGAAATTCTTACTCCTCCAACTACTATCGAATCCGTATTTATATTCCCAGGTTTACGTTAGGCATTTGTGTAACCACTGGAAAGTCTTGCGCTGAAAGCGCATAGTTTCAACTAACGATTGAGACCAATAAATGTTTTCTGTTTTTGCAGAAGCATTATGTAACCGAATTAAAAACTCAGGTACTCTTAATCTGAGAAATACGTTCAATACGCGCACTTGTTTTTTTGTACGTTCCAATTTGGTGAACAATTCCTTTTAAGGAATTCCACGAACTTGAAATAGCAATTCTTCTCTTAAACTTATCACGTAAAAAAAAAGTTTTAATTCCTGTGCTGATTAAAATTCTTACGCGATACGCAACATCGATTAACCAGGTAAACCGGGTAACTTTTTTGCCTGTCAGGGCATAATGGTATAAAACAAGATACATTCCTGAATACGCTACACCATTAATTAATTTAATAAGGTACTCACGTGTTAGTCTTTGTGGTGGCATATAATGATGGAATTTTAATCGCTCGTCATACCAAAGGTTATACCCTGTTAATTTTAATAAGTAACACAGTTCATAATCGCCTCCTGAAACCAAACTGTTGCCTGTACGGTCTTTCAAAATAAACCCTACCCCCAGTGAGTTTATATACTCAATGGCTCCTTTTCGCACAATCATACCTGCTCCGTAAAGGGCAGCATAGATTCCTGTTAACTCTCCTGGCTTTTCTGCCTGCGGATAGCTGGCGTACAACTTATATTCCTTAAACCAGTCGGGCAATGTTCCATCGGTAACGGCTATCCCCATCCCCCCTGCTGCCCCAATGTGGGGGTGATTTTGCATGATTTCAAAAGATGTCTGAATGTAATCTTTAAACAACCAATTATCATCATCACAAAAAAGTATAATGTCGTATGCTGACGATTCTATTCCTTTTTCACGGGCATGCGATAAGCCCGGCCTTGACTCTTTAACAACTGATAATTTGATATTTGCCTTTAAAGCATCCCAATAAGTTCGGGCAATTTCTTCAGTATCATCTGTTGATGCATTGTCCACCACAATAATTTCCCATGCTAATGCCGGTACCGTTCTCTGCAACGACAGGTGACGCAATGTTTCGGTGATGCGCAATGAGCTGTTGTAACAACAAATGATAACAGAAACACCTGCTGCCATGTTAACGGAATAAATTTTTCATTTTAAAAAACAACGCATTAAAAAAAATAGCTGAACTTACGCGAAGTCCCTGTTTACCATCTAAAAGACTTTTTTTATAAAGCTCATTATCATGTATGGTTTTAATCAATTGCTGCGGATGAACTAACGACAGGTTGGATCCTGTGTTACTTTTTTGTTTGTTTACTAAAAACATATTTTGTTTATACCATCTTTCAACTTTCTCATTGTTCCATATCAAGGGGCGGATTACATCGTGAAAATAAAACCCGTGCCCAAGGAATTTCTGCTGCCAATATTCCGGCCATTGCTCGTTTAAATGGTTTTGTCCACCCTGGCCGGGTATGGCAGCAGAAAACAGAATTGTATCTGCATGCTTACATAGCGAGGCTACTATTGCATCGGCAGATTGTTCAGGCAAATGCTCGGCCACTTCCAGGCAAAGCACAAGGTCAAACTTTCGCTGAAGGTCAAATGGGTTTCGTAAATCAATTTCTTTAAAATGCACTCGGTCAATAACCAATTGGTTATAGTCAATGTATGCACCATCAATGCCCTCGAAATCAGTTACCCCATACTTTTTACTGAACACTTTCAGCCACGTGCCTGTTCCGCAGCCAACATCCAACACACTTTTGACCTGCAAAAAATCCAACACAACAGGCAAAACCTCTTCGGCCGCTTTTGTATTATGGATATCCCCGGTATGAACGTATATTTTTTCTAACTCCTGCATATTCTGTTTTTGTATACTCACGCAGACAGGAACTCCCATTGAACCTGTGGGATAACATACCCCACAATGCCAGTACTCATTTGACGTTTTCGTTTTACCATATTTTCGATTCTAACGGACAAACAATTTTCTTGATGAAAAAAATTTTCATATCCATGGCCGGCCCATAAAGAAAAATTGTAGGTTCCGTCATTTAATTTCGGCTCAGTTATTTTCAGGCGTATCTTTCCTGTGTGCGGAACAGTCTCCGGCAGACCCTGTTCGGCCAAGTTCGGATTTGAACCACAAATTTTGCTCCCGTGCTGATCGGTTAATACAAACCCCAGGTGAATTGGCCGGGTATCGGGTGATGTGTACTCAATTTCTAAAACAATACCTGAATCTTGTTGTACCGCTGATGCTGTTTTAATCACCGGATGATTAAAACTAACTAAATTGCTATCATTAAAACCCGACAGATACCGGTTAATCACATCATCGGTTAATCCCGTATATTCTAATTTACCTGATTTTAAAAGTACCCCTTTGTTACAAAGTTTACTTACCGCGCCTAGGTTATGACTCACAAACAAAATCGTTCTACCGCTCTTGCTCACATCCTCCATCTTACCTATACACTTCTTCTGAAACTCGGCATCGCCAACAGCGAGTACTTCATCAATAATTAAAATCTCAGGTTCAAGAAAAGCGGCTACCGCAAACG
>CAZKPX010000010.1:0-13379 GCA_964554805.1 uncultured Candidatus Saccharibacteria bacterium | reverse complement strand
GGGGGCCTCAGCCGGGGCGGCTTCGGGGGGACTAGCGACTGGTGACTGGTGACTGGTGGAGTCAGCGATTGCGGGTGAGGTGTTGGGTGCTGGCTGGGGTGCTGTTGCTTGTGGCTCGTCGCTCGTCGCAAGACTAGGGGTGGGTTGGTTTGTATGGTTGATGTCATTGGCAACTTGGGACTGCTTGGTAGAGGGCTTCTTTATTTTTTTAATTAGGGCTTTGGCTGTGGTTGGTATGTTGGTTACTTTCGATTTGATGGCTGCAAGTTTACTAGTTGCGACGACAGATTCCGCTTCTGTTTTGACTGATTCAGTAATAAGTGTTTGCTCTATTTTGTCGATTTGATCGGCCAGCTGTTCTTTGATTTGAGCAGCCGCTTGAGGGTTGGAAGCGGCTACTGAGCTGTCGATAGTGGTATCTAATAATTGCTCCAAGTCTTGGAGTTTAGTATTGACTGCCTCAACATCGGCCTTTGAAGAAGTTTGTCGTAATCTTTTCAGCTTAAAGATCAGGAAGCCAATTACGCCCAAGAGGGCTAGCAATAATAGGCCGATCGCGCCGTAGGTCATCCAGTTGGGTAGGGTGATACCCATAACCGCTACTCCTCCGATGTGGACCACCTTCTCGGCGGATAGCTGACTGGCAATGCCATCAGCATTGATGGCTTTGGTGGTGATTGCATATCGCTTGAGTTGGAAGTGAACTGTCTGTCCTTGATAGGCTCCCTGATCATCTGCCTGGACTGTCTCGGATAATTGCCCATCAATATATATTTCCACCTTAGCACCGGGCACTGATTTGCCGGATACCTTAAAGAACTGGCCGGCTGACAAGGCTGAACCATCCGGGCTTGCAATAGTTGGCGCATCGAGCGGAGCAATGGTGAACTTTAGACTGGCCTGAGACGAGTTGCCGGCCTTGTCGATTGCTTTGAGGGTTACCGTATGCTCTCCAGTAGAGATGGTGGTGGGTTTGTATGGACTGGTAACGGTTTGCCACTGGCCATCATCGAGCTTTATTTGATACGAAGCAATAGTTGAGCCACTGTCAGTAGCCGAGAAGGTGAAATCTGGACGAACTTTAATGTCTTTGTCGGGAGAAATACTGATAGTCGGTTGGCTTGGAGCAGTGGCATCGAGTTGTATTTTATAATGAGAGGTAGGACTCCAACCAGAAGATGTTTGACTGCGAACATGGGTATACCAGATACCATCTTTGGCCAATTGAGCATCTAGCTTGGTCTGCGTTTGGGTAATTTTTTCTGCCAATTGGGTTGATGGGTCGTTATTAATCTCAACATTATAGCCACTGGCTTTGCCGCTTGCGTCTGTCCAGGCTAATTGAACTGCTGCGGCTTGGTACCAGGCGTTTTGATCGGGGTGGCTACTAGAGCTGATAGCTGGGGCTGCAACCTGGTTGGTGGAAGGTTGGCTGGAGGTTGGAGGTGGTGTATTTTGGCTTGAGTTTTTGGGAGCTGGGTTGTTGGCGGCTGGAGCAGGAGTGGCTGCTGCAGCCGGAGCGTTGACGGTAATGGTGGCGCTACCACCGCCAGAATAGACATTTGTACCTTGACCATCGTGAGCGATGACTTTGGATACGCCAAAACCTAGGCTGGCACTGCCGGTTGACTTGGCTTTGAAAACGAGGGTTGCGATCTTGCCGGCGCCACCATTGTAACCCCCTAGTGAATAGCGAATGATTTGGACTTTGCCTGCACCATTATCAATAGCGGGCGAACCAGGACCATCGGTCGGGAAATTGGATCCGGAGCCATCGACTGAAGTTAGTTCTAGTAGGTGCTTGGGAAAGGTTATAAAGGTATCGACCGCATTGACCGGTTGGGTGGTAGAAACTAACACAGTGACTGACCAATTTTGTCCGGCAGCAACCGTACCATTGCCTGAGAAATAGAGACTAGCAGCGGCCCAAGCAGATTGAGGAATCGCCAGAGCGGCTAGACTTATAATTATCGACAAAGAAAGGGCAGCGAATCGTTTCATATTAGGGCTTGATAAGGCTCAGCAGCCAGCTGCCGAGGGATTGGTTTAATTTTGGATAAAATAGATCGGTGCCCTGGCCGTCATCAGCTACGATTTTGGTTTGATTGACGCCAAACTTGAGTTGGCCTTGCTTTATACCTTTCAGATCTATGGTGGCAATTGTGCTTTGGCCCTCATGTGATTGCAAACTTGTTTGGACGAATCTAATTGTACCGGCTTTCGTATCTACAATAGGCTCAAAAACTTTCATCTCAAAATCACTGTCAGAGATGTCGACATTCTGGACTTCAACTAAGCTCGGATCATAGCTAATAGTCGTATCAACCGAGTTGACTGGCTGATTACTCTTGACTGCTACCGAAGCCGTCCAAAGTTGTCCTGCTTGATTGAGCGTATTGGGCGGATCAATCGCAATAGTAGCTCCGCGGCGATCAAGCCCGGGGAGCCATAGCATCGCGGCCACCATAACCAGGATGATGATGAGAGCCAGTACTATTTTTTTGTGTCTATTAATAACACTAAGATTGTTCATGTAGTTGGTTTTTGGTTTCTGAGTAACCAGAAGGCGATAGCGGATATGGCTACAACCAGCATTAAGCGGAAGAGATAGGTGTAGTCATTGACTGGGCACATTTTATTGGCGCACATGGGGCCGCGAAGGATGAATTGCTGAATAAGAATCCAAGCGATAGCAACCAGTGTCAAGGTGATAACTATGATGCGACCGCGATTAAAATGACGTAGTTGGGATCTAAGTGAAAACATTTTTACTCCTTTATGTTTTTGGTGGATCAGCCGATGCGCTAGGGGTGGCTGGCTGAGAATTATCGGTGGGAACAGGAGCTATGACGGGGATAGCAGCAGTACTGGCTTGACCATCTTGTCCAACATCGGTCGGTATTGGACTGGCTGGTTGATCTGGGGAGGTCATTAACTCTAATTTTTGCATGGCCAGTTTTTGATCGCGGCGTGCTTTGCGCCAGCGGATATAGAGATACACTAACAGGCCAATAAGCAGCAACAAAATACATACATACAGGACCATAGTAACCCAAAAGGGCACCTTGAAGTTGCCGAAGCTTACATCACTGCCAAAGCCACCTATTAATCCACCGCCTTGAACTTTGCCTTTGACTCCATCTGAAAAAGCTGAATCGAGATGGCTAGGCTTAACGGCTTTGACTTTGAACGTATACTCCCCTGCTTCCAGTTGATCCGTCAGCACAAACTCAAACTTGCCATCTTTGTCGACTTCAACCGACATGATGTACTGATCATTGGCATACAGCTGCATAGTGCTACCAGCAGGACCTGTCCCTGAGATTTTGCCATCTTCACCCATGACGAGAGTGAAGTCTTGGTCAAGGTTGGTTATATCGGGCTTTGGGCTGAGAGGCACCAAATTTATAGTGGCCGAGGCTTTGGTTCGATTGCCAGCTTTATCAACAGCCCAGACTTCAATGGTGTGCTGACCCTCCTTGAGCTGAGGGACCTGGTACGGTGAGCGGGTTTTAACAAATTCTCCGCCATCCAGGCTGAGTTCATAGTAATCTATGCCGCCGGGAGTATCGGGCGCTTCGAAGGTGATGAGCGGTAAGGCTGACGGATTAGCGACGTTGTCTGGATCTAGCTTTAACTGAAACGATCCGGGAGGAGAGCCGTCGATTTGAACTCTAAAAGTGGTGGTTGGACCCCAGTTGCCATCGGCTTCGGCTCTGACATGCATGTACCAAACACCGTCGGCTACACCGCCGATAGTGGTGCTTGTGCCGGTGCCTTTGGAAGACGCGGGGGCTAGGGTGTCAGCGTTTTGATCAAAGACCCAGGAATAATTGCCCCGGCCACCTGTCCAGGCGAACTGCACTGATCGCTCGGCATACCACTTGGACGGATCGGGGTGGCTAGGAGAATTGACAATAGGTACCGGGCCTTTTTCTCCAGAGGTGGTGTATTTTGGTGTGACAGTGGTATCTACGACTATTTTGCCAGGTGTCGAGCCGGTATAGATGTTAGTTCCCGAGCCATCAGCGGCAATAATCTTGGCTGAGACCACTTTTATCTCGCCTTCGCCTAGTTTTTGTCCCCGTAATAAAATGGTGCCAACAACGCCACTGGTACCGGTATATCCGGAGGTAGCAGCTACGGTAAAGTTGGCTCGACCTTGCGTATTATCTACAGTAGCAGGAAAGACAGTCAGATTGAAGACTGAGCCTTTGGCTGTGGCTTCGACTCCCAGGACTAAATTGGTAGGATAACTAACCGTCACCTCAACGCTATTGATGGCTTGGGAAGATGAGGCAACAAGCTGTATCTCTGCGGATTCGGATAATCCAATGGTGCGTACTGAGGGATTGAAATTGAGCGTGGCAGCTTGACTGACAACCGGCATCACGCTATGAATAGCGTATATGCCAATAGCCACTACAAGAGCAGCGGCGACACGACCGAAATTATGTTGAATCTGTCTAATTAATAAAGCCATCTGTTACCTATCTATAGTACCAGAGTACGGTTGGTTGATGAAAGACCCTACTCTATTTTGATGCTTATTTGTTGACTACATATTTATTCAGGTGCATAGCTTGATTGGGTCATTGTGAGGATCCGCCAGCTGGCGGAGACGTGGTAGTCTAGTTCGCTTGATGAGGGGTTGGAAAGGCAAAAGTCGAAAGGCAAAGGGCAAAAATTAAAGTTAAAAATCAAAGCCCAAAGTTACAAGTAGTGCCAAGTCAGCCATTATTCGTCATTGCGAGGATCCGCCAGCTGGCGGAGACGTGGCAATCTAGGAGGACTGATGATTACCTGTTGGCTTAAGAGTGTCACTATGTCTGTCCTGGATTGCCGCTCCGCCAGCTGGCGGATCGCAATGACACAGGGGGGGGTGATAGTTGGATTGGCGTGCGGAGTTTATCCTGATCCAATCAGGGATCGCAATGACGGATTAAAGAGCTTCTGTCATTTGCAATTATGAGCTTAAACGCTAAAGGTTTTTGAGCATTAGGGCTAGGACTAGGGCTAGGACTAGGACTAGGACTAGGACTAGAACTAGGACTAGAATTAGGAAGAGATTGGATGATGCTTGTTTGTTGACTGTATTGTTATATTTTGATTTACTCTGTCATATATACCTAGTGAAAGGGCAACTTAATGGAGCATAGTAACTTAAAGTCATTTACCGATTTAATTGCATGGAAGGAGTCGCACGCATTATGCATCCTTGTTTATTCTAAGATTGCAGCGCTGCCATCAAGCGAGCGCTATAACTTAGCTTGCCAGTTACAGAGAGCTGTCGTATCGATTAGTAGCAATATTTCCGAAGGTTTCTCGCGAAAAACTTATCCTGATAAAATACAATTCCTCTATATAGCCCTTGGCTCAACTAAGGAGGTTCAGAGCCAGCTTTTGTTATGCCGAGACCTGGGCTATATATCTCCTGAGGATTTTAATGCATTAAACGACAAGTGTAACTTAGTCGGCAAGCTACTAATGGGATTAATCAAATCATTTGAAGAAAAACGCTTAAGTAAAGGCTATAAACCTAATGCTATGAAAGCCAAGCTTCCAACTCATTCCAGAGCAACTAGTTCTACCTCCTAGTTCAACATCCATGCTCAAGAACTAAAGGTTTTTGAGCATTAGGGCCAGGGCGACTGAAATAAATCCGACCAGGACAGCGATGCCGGCGTTGAGGTAGAGGTTGAGGAAGATTTGCTTGCGGGCGAGAGGGTTTCGGCCGACAGCTTGCAAGCCTTTGCTGCCGAGGATGCCGAGAGCCATGGCTGAACCGAGGATGCCAAGGCCCGCCACAACGGCAAAGGCAAGCTTATTATTGTCGACAAAGCTCAGCACCTGATTGCCGCCTTTGGCTGAGCCCACTATCTGAGACTCACCTTCAACCTTGAAGACGTTGCTGGAGCCGGAGAAGCCACTTGAGGTAGCCAGAATTACCACCTTGTCGTCGCCGCTATTAATGGTGACTTCGCCGGTCCATACGCCGGCTGATAGGTTGGTGATAACTCGCGGAGTAATGGTGCCGGTGGAATCTGATAGAACGATGGGGGTCGGTGTGCCGTCTATGGTGTTATTGGCAGCATCTTTGACAGTGACGCTGATGGTAAACGGGGTGCCGGTTTTTTGCGGCGATGCTATCTCACCGAAGATGATATTGCCACCTTGTCCAGCCTGAATAGAGACTGTGGCTTGGGCGGTAACTTTTACTTCTCCTTGAATGGCGGTGACTTGAATTGATCCGCTACCGGGGACGGCCGCAGTCTTGAGCAGGCTGGTTGGACCATAGCCGGTAGCCAAGGTGCCAATATCTCCGGTTGCTTCCCAGGTGTAGGAGATGGTGGCTAAGGCATTATTAAACACATCATAAGCTTGAGCGGTTAGGAGTTGCTGGGTATTGGTTGGACTGGTTAGTTCTGCAGGGGTGATAACCACATGGCTGAGCAAGCCGACGTTTCTCTCATCTTCAGGATCATTTGTCGATCCTCCGCCGGACTGACTAAAGTTGGTACTGGACATGACCGTGACTGAGGAGGAGGCCTTAACAGATCCGACCGTGGCTTCGACGGTATTGGCAAAGGTTCCTAGCTGTGTGCCCGAACTAAACAAACCATTAGAATCGATAGATCCGCCACCGTTGACTACTCGCCAGGATACTGAGCTAAGGTTGATCGGGTTGCCGAAGGTATCGCTGGCGGTTAGACTAAACTGCTGGATAGAGCTTTGAATCATAACACTGGCTGAGGGGACTATCTTCATAGAGCTGAGGGACGCTGGCGTAGCATTGGCAAAGAAGGTCACCGAGGAGGCTCCATTGTTGACCGAAGCCTGGACAGCATATGAGCCAGACTTGGTGCCAAGCTTTAATTTGGTATTGCCATAACCGTCTCCAGCGGAAGTATCTGCCGTAGCGGACAGCATGGTTCCGCTAGCCCCAGCCGGATAACTCTGGATGGAGAACGCGATATTTACTCCAGATAGAACATTGCCGAATGGATCAACTGTGCGGACAATGAAATCATCAGCCAGGTTGGTGTTGGCGATAGCGTTTTGGCCATTACCGCTAATAATAGAAAGTTGTGCCGAAGATTGATTGGCTAGGACTACAAATGAGCTAGTGGTCGCCTGATGCGATATATCAAACATGGCGGTAATGGCGGTGGCTGGGGTGGCTTTGGTGATAACGACATTGCCTGTCCACACACCATTAACAAAGTTGCCAGTCTGGGTTGGGCTGATGGTGCCAGTGGTATCTGACAGTTGAACACTTTGATTAAAGCCGATGTCTGAGGCTTGGATGGTGATGAGAAACGGCACGCCAGCCGATTTGGCGTTGGTGCTAAAGCCCGGGAAGCTGAGCGTACCAGGATTGGCCTCGGCTAAATTGGGGGCGAGTAAGGATACGAAGGCGACCGGCGTGAGTATGATGGCTACACCCACCACAAGAGTGGCTAGCCTCAGACTGATTCGTTTGGTTGTGAGCGAGTTTAAGAACTTCATGTATAAGCAAGCAAGCTTGAGTCTATTATATAGGAGTAAGGAGGAGAAGTGAACAGGAACAGTATTTTTGGTTGTCTGTTGACTATATTAATACTTAACAGTATACCTTTTTCATATGAATAAAGAACCGATGACTTACGAAAAGCTGGTTGTTTGGCAGAAATCAATGCAGGTTGCAAAAGAGGTTTATTTACTTACTAAACATTTTCCGAGCACGAAGCGCATGGCATGACGAGCCAGATGAGAAGGTCAGCTATATCCATACCTAGTAATATCGCTGAAGGCTATGGACGCAATAGCAAAAATGACTTTGCTCGGTTTTTGATGATTCCTAAGGGTTCTGCCTGCGAGCTAGAAACTCAGCTGCTACTTGCTAGTAACATTGGCTATTTAGATAAGGAGGAGACTGACTCAATCTTGGCAGTTATAGTGGAAATAAAATCTATGATCCATGTTTTCGCACAAAAACTCAGAAGCCGAGATTAAAAATCTCTTCTCACTTCTCCTACTCACTTTTCTCTACTAAATCCGGCCGAGGCCGGATTTAGTAGGTCCAATCGTAGACCAAGATTCCTACGTCTGAGATGTCGACGATGCTGTCGTGGTTGATGTCGGCTTTTTGGCCGCTGCCGGCTTGTCCCCAGTAGAAGATGAGGATACCTAGGTCGGTAATATCAACTAAACCATCACAGTTAAGGTCTGACCTGCGGGTGGCACAGTTGTCGCTGTCTACAACTTCAAATTCTACTTCTTTGGAAACACCGGCCATGTAGCCTTGAGGAACTTTTTGGGCTCGAGCATAGGCCAGGTATTTGCCTTTGTTGAGGTGGTTGCCACTGTTGATATCGCTGGTGGTGATAGTCCAATTGCCGTTGGCGTCGCTGATGACGGGGTAATCGATGATGGGGTTGCGGACATAGACTTGAACCATGGAGTTGGGGGCTGTTTTGCCTGAAACGGTGATAGTGGTGGCATAGGGGGCTTGACGTGGCAGAACATCAATGAAGGTGGGTAGCATGATATTGGCGACCGTTGTGACGTTGAAGGCTAGCAGGTTGACGGTAAAGGTGGTGGCTGGGGTTTGCTGAGTGCCATTGTCGGCAATAACGCTGACAGTTCGATTGAGGCTGAGGTCGGGGAATTTGATGGTGTGATCGAACTCGCCAATGGTATTGATGGTGGTGGCGCCGACCACCTGGTTGTTTTCGACGAAGGTGACGAAGGCCCCTGGTGCTCCGAAGCCTTTGACGACTAAATCGGTGGCTGTTTCGGTGGTGTGGACTTGGAATGTAAACTCACGTGATTTAACACTGGTTTGAGGTCCATTGATGGTGGTTAGATTGACGTAGGCATAAGCTTTGTAGGTACCGACCGGAAAAGTTCCGAATAGATCGATTAGGTTGTCGGTCCATAGCCCATTAGCATCGACTGTTACATTGGTAGTCTGAAGAGGTGATTCGACTCGCAGATCAATGGTGGCGTTCGGCGCAGCGGAGCCGGCCACAATCAGCGGATCACCAACTTCGGCAATGTTGGGCGTTACTTCGATAAAGGTTGACAGGAGGATGTCGTTGACGGTGGTGGTTTGGGTGGCTATGACTGAAGTGTAGAAGGCGGTGACAGGTGTGGTCTGGTCGCCATTGTCTGCGGTGATTTCGATAAAGAGGTTGGCATTGGCATCTGGGAATGATAACGTTTTGACAAACTGACCATCGGCCGGGACAATATCTGTGCCGACCGGTGTGCCGTTGCTTTTAAAGCTGAGAAAGGCGCCTGGGGGGCCATAACCGTTTATTGATAAAAAGGTGGTAGTGGCCACTGGCCTGACTTCAAAACTTACTTCCCTAGAAAGTTCACTTTGCAGGCCTCCAGTATAACTAACCTGCGCATACGCTTTGTATGTGCCTTCAGCCAAGACGCCGAATTCTGAGATTAGCTCTACGCTCCATTCGCCGATACCGTTAGCGATAACCTGCGTATCTTGAGTGAGTCCAGGGTCTTCTATGAATAAGGTGACCGTACCTCCTGGCACTGTGGTGCCTGATACAGTTATTGGTTGACCGGGGTTTTGAGAGGTAGGAGCAACATCAATAAATGTCGGTAGCAGTATATTATTGACGGTTGTTAGGCTATTAACAACCGGTGTAACAACAAATCCTGTTCCAGGAGTAACTTGGCTCCCCCCTGCGGCAACTAGAGTTATTGCATGCGGGTATCCTGCCTGAAGAGCATGTAGCATAAAACTAAAAGTCCCATCTGCTGCGGCTGTTCCAGCGCCCACTACGTCTGTCCCCTCACTAACAATTATAAAGGCGTTAGGTGGTGCGTAACCTTCAAGTGCGACTGCTGTTTCAGGAACCATACCTGAGACTGAAGTAGATAATTTGCCTGTAATGTTGGGGAATCCAGGGCTATTTACATCCTTTTTAATAGTACAGCTTGTAAGGGTGATTACCGTACAAGGATCATCTACAGCGTTAACTGGAGAGATGGTTGCAGATGAAATCCACCCGAGCTGCAGTAGGACAACAACAGCAAGCAAGCGTACAATGCAATGTTTTAGCGATCGATGCGGTGGTTTAATCGATGGGGCAGCAAGCACATTATGATCCTAAAGTTTAGTTTCCGGAGGCTAGGGCTTTGAAGGCTCTACCAATTCGCTTTCGTGCGAAGAAGAGTATGAGTATTATGACTATTGCTGCGCCGCCCCAGATGGCGATTTGCATCCAAGGAATTACCCAGAATGTTGTAGAAGCAGTCATTTGTTGATTGCTTTGACCATAATACATAAGGACATTGGCAGTATAGTACCCCATAAACCCAGGATCTTCCCAGCTACTTACAAGCTCTCGAACTGCACCAGGGAACACATTCTTTTCTTCGATTTGAATATCTTTTATCTTATTGCCAAATATATCAGTAATAGTGATGAAACCTTGAGGACGAATATGGACTGAGCCATTGTTCTTGGCTCGAATAGAGAATGGTATTGACTCTCCCGCAGAGAAGTCCTTTACTATGAAGGTTTCAATATTGGCATCCTCTTTGATATCTCCTGCAACCCGCAATAAAACAAGAGCACCAACTTTTTGACCAATCGCTGAACCAGAGCTACCACCGATTTCACCACTATCTGGAGTTAATTGACCATAGACAGAGGCATAGTGACCTCCAGGCTCAGCATTTCTTGGAACAGTGATAGTAAATGGCACCTGTGTTTCCTGGCCACTTTTTAAAGTGTACTCAGTCTTATTGAATCTAACCCATTTTGCCAGGCTAAATGGAGTTTCTTCTTCTGTTAAACCTACTGTCCCTTGTTCATCTGTGGCAGTAAAGTTCTCAACATTCATTTCGAGAGTCTGGGTGAAGGCGGCATCATTTCTAATTTTAACTGTCTGCTGAAGGACATCTCCCCCATTAGCTGTTAAGTTGAAGGTGACTGGCGAAATAGAAGTTTTGGTTGTTTGGTCAGTTGTCTGAGCAATTGCACTTAGTGGTAGAACACCGACGCCTATAATAAGCAAGGCGAGAGATCCTGAGGCGATTTGGAAAGAATATTTTTTCATAAAATGTACTTATCTATCTAATGTGTCTCTTACTTCTCCATTAGTAATAGTCTCATAGTATATCCACTCACCCTACTAATCAACTGGCAAGCAGAACGGCGCTGACAAAACCTATCTGATTCAGTGTAGCAAGGTATTGAGACAAGCGTCAATATGAAACACTGGTGTATGTTTATTAATGAACTCTAGCAAACTAATTTCTTCCTAAACTGACATGATAATTGTACACATCCCGGGATAATTGCTCTAATACCCTCTCACTTGAAGACAATTCTTTGGTGGTACTTTTAGTCATTATGCATAACATATAAGGATTATCTTTAGCATACACAATCCCACAGTCATGAAGTTGCCTGCCTGTTAATTCATTACTATCATTGCGCTCCGTACCTAAACCAAACTTGTGGGCTACTGGTACACCATTTGGTATCCCAGCGATAATTCCTTTTTGATAATCCACCTCGCTAAGCAACTTAACCAACTGCTCCGATCTTGTTGCAGTTAAATAAGTGGCATTATAAAGCACCCTGTAGAATCGGCCGTACTCTTTAATTGTGAATATTTGCTTCTCGGAATCGTCTTCTTGGGGATAATTTAATCTAATATCAGCAAATAACTTTTTCATCTCATCTACGGCTTCAGCGTTCGTCATAAGTAAATTAAAGCTGTTGTTGTCAGAATATTTTAGCATCATACTTATCAACTCTTGAACAGAATAGCTTTGACCAGATACTGGGGACTCAGACGGTTTAATCTCTTGGCCAAGGTTCTTATCCTGATCAAAACTAATAACCCCACTTACATTTAATAGCTCTGGCTTAGTCTCGGCTAATTTATAATAAGCCATAGCCAAGGGAAGTTTTATAAGACTTGCTGGGTTATATTTCTCTTCATTATTTACAACAATTTGCATGCCAGTTTTTAAATCTCTGTAATAAACGGACGCTTCATAAAGCTGGCCTGTAGACTTATAGTTATTAATAAAACCCTTTAGTCTAGCCTCTTCATCCAATAACTTAGGGCTGGTAATGTCTGTGCCAAAGTCACCAAATAAAATCGGGTTCACAAAACTGTAGCCTTGGGAACGCAGATCTCTGCTGGCTGTGCCTGACACAGGCTGAGCACCTTGACCGATAGCGTAGCCTACTACAAAACCAATAATGACCACTGTGAAGGTAAAAATGGGATATAAAACTGTTTTCGATCGCCGACTTCTAGGCATAATCACCTAGTAATAATATCAAAGACCGGCCAAGATTCAAAATATCGCCTCGAGAACTTAGTAAACGACCACTAAAATTGTCGCTGCTTAGCAAGTTCTCACTTACTTATTACTCAGATTAAGTTAACAGTTGGTCTAATCTGCCTCAAATGCGCGCTAAGTGTATTCCATCTTATACAATGCAGGTGCACTTAAATATAAGTTAACTTGATGGTTTCCTTGAGGCACAATGGTGTGGTTGAGACTTAAAGCGTGATTTCTTACTTTCTCTAGGTAGTCAGCAAATGGACCATGTACTGCATTGGTGCATGTCCCAGCCAGGACATACTGTTCAAATAATTCCTGGGTTAATTCTACTGGGGCAAGCATGCCGGTCAGATATGGTCTCGAAGGAAGTTGGCAGAGATGTTATGGCAGCCAGAAATAAAATTAAACAGTATATTTTGAGTGCCACCACTTAAGTCCAACCGCAAGAAGCTTGAAACTTTTGTATATGAGCCATCTATTTTTCATAATATGATGCGCGTATATCAGGTGATATTTGGATGTGGGTCAGCAACATGAATTTCCCGTCTGGAGAGAACACAGCATCTGTTACTGGACTGTTTGTTTGTAGTCCGGCTGGGTTAATACTTTTTGTAAAGAAATGCTGTCATTACCCACTTGCATACCGCTGGCAAACTTACTGCCTCCAGTATGACTAAAGCTTAGAGCACCAGCTCCGGATATTGAAAGGTTATAGGAACCGAAGTCTATGGATGTGTTGGCGTCGAGGGAAAGGGCGTCTTTGAAGTCTTCAAAATCAAGATTGTCGGCTGCTTGGGCTGTCGGAAAACTAGTAAGGATTAAACCGAATGTTAGAACTAAGTTGAGAGAAACTTTGAGATGTTTTGACATGCTTGGACTCCCTGACGTTTGGTTGCCAGTATTCCCTTTTGATCAATATATCAGCTCAGAAATCAAGCAGACAATACAATGTGAGTGCAAATTATAGTCAGTCATTTTATCCCTGTACTGAGTAGTAAATATGTTCAATATGGAAAGCCATGGAAAGTCGCTACAAAGCTTACAAAAACAGCTCC
>CAZKPX010000009.1:0-15782 GCA_964554805.1 uncultured Candidatus Saccharibacteria bacterium | reverse complement strand
CGAGCCGAAGGCGGAGTATGTTCATCGCTCGCGGCGGCGAGCTATTATCGCATCCCAGCCATCCGGTTTTGCCCTTTGGTTGCATGCGTCGAGCCGAAGGCGGAGTATGTTCATCGCTCGCGGCGGCGAGCTATTATCGCATCCAAGCCACCTGGTTTTGTCCTTTGGACAAATGGCTTGACAATCAGCCAAGCAAGTCATTACAATGGGTATATTAAGAGGTTTTTACCTTTAGATTGACCATTTACTGCCCATGGCTGATAATATTAACCTTCTCCCAGAACAAAGCGAAGTCGTTGACAGTAAGTCAAAGCAAAATGCTCTGATAAACAAAGTCAGCGCTGTTATTTTAGTTGTAACTATCCTGGCTGTGGCCGGTGTTTTTGGATACAACTTCATCATCTCTCAATCTATTAGCGGTCTGGACAATGAAGTTGCCGAGCAAAAGGCCGTGGTTGATCAGTACAAAGAAGCTGAAGGCATCGAACGTAGCGTGGCTGCCCGACTGCAAGCTGCCGAACAGTTCCTCAATAGCCAAAACCATTACTCGCGCGCCTTAACCCAAATTAATCGATCTATGCCAGGCGGTATTCGCTTAGATACACTGGCTATCGCCTCAGATAAAGCTGTGACTTTGTCTGGCAATGCTTCGGCATATGGCGACCTGGCTGGATTCTTGGCTAAGCTTAAGACAGCTGGTGACGGTACTGTTCGCTATTTTATTGATCCAACTCTGACTACCATTAATCGTGAGGTTCAGTCTAAGCCTATTACCTTTAGCGCCACCTTTACCCTAAATAATACGTTGGTGGTTGGGCCAACTACTACTGAGAACTAAAGCATGAAATCTTCTTCACTTGATTTATCCAGCTTAAAAACATATGCTATTCCTTTGGCAGCCCTAGTGGTGGTAGGTGTAAGTGTTCCTCTGATGCTGCTGCCTGGCTACGAAAGCTTGCAAAAGAACCTGGCTACCCAGGCAGAACGACAACAATTAGTTGATGACTTAAACGTTAAAGTGCAGACTTTGGCTGCTATTGATGTTGATCAGCAAAATGCCTTGTTGGCCGATCCGCTCTTGGTGGCTGTGCCATCAGAACCAGACGCTGCTGGTTTGCTCGGTAGTTTGGAAAAGTTGGCTCAAGAGGCTGATGTATCGACTCGAGTAGTTGGGTATGTCTCTAGCGTCGACGCCGCTACAGGTGCTTCAGCTGTGGCTCCGGTTGCTGAAGTTGATCCAACTCAGCTAGTCCCTCAGTCCGTGACTGTGTCTCTGTCAGTCGTTGGTCCTTATGACCGCGTAGCTAGCTTTATCACCAAAGTTGAAAACTCTATCCGCTTGACTAACTTTACCTCGGTTAACTTGACCCTCGATCAGTCAGAGGTGAATTCTGGCAATATTATCGCCTCATTGACCGTTGATTCTATCTATGTGCCTAGCCTGACTAACCTCGGTGCTGCAGAATTGCCATTGGCTACTGCTGACACCAGCGCTACATCGCCATTAATGGCTCAGCTTAAGGCTATGAGCAAGGCCACCTACAGCCAGATTGATCCAAGTACCATCCAAGGCAAGAGTAGTCCATTCTAGATAGATTGCTGGCGCAGAACTAAAATAACCCCAGTTAGTGACTGGGGTTATTTATTGGAATGAAGGTTTAATTATAGACGACTAAGGTCTAATAAAGCTTGTGTGTTCGGCGTGTTTAGGCTTCAGGCTGGGCGGTTTCGACGATATCAATATAGACTCGCTGACCCTGCTTGATGGCAAGTGCTTTGGCAATGCTACGCAAGGCTCGAGCAATGTTGCCATCCTTACCGATAATACTGCCCATATCGTCTGGGTGGACTGTCAGATGTAGGGTGGTTGTGTTATTGTCTTCGCTCAGATCTTCGGTAACAACAACCTGATCTGGGTGCTGGACGATGGACTGAGCGATGTAGGCAATAAGTTCGTTCATTGGGTTAGGTTAGGATTTAGGGCGCTTAGCCTGCTTATTCAGTAGTAACTGCTTCTTCTGCTATTTCAGCTTCTGGAGCTGACTCGACAGTCGCTTCTTCAGCTTCAGGAGTCTCCGCTACTGCTTCTTCTTTAACCTCTACGGTCTTAAAAGGCTTCTTCTGGACCTGGAAGGTGTGCTTGGCACCACCTTTGGTTAAAAGAGAGATAGTTGTGTTGGTTGGCTGCGCACCAACAGAGATCCAGTACTCAGCGCGCTCAGCATTAAGTTGAACGGTACCGCTGTGAGGGTTAAAAGAACCCAAAATTTCTATAAAACGACCATCGCGACGATTGCGGCTATCAGCAACAACGATGCGGTAGTATGGTTGATGGCGGCTGCCCATGCGGGCCAAACGAATCTTAGTCATTGGTAGTAGTTAAATCCCTTCATTATGCAGGTCTTGAAGCCTGTCTGTCAGTGCCAGATTGTACCATGCGGGTAGGTCATTTGCAAGCTTTGCTGACAAATGACGGATATTGAATATCGGATATAGTTTATGGCTGGCTGGCTTTATTCCATATCCCATATTCTATAGTCACTTGAGCCAGCAGGCTTACGTGGTTTTCCAGTTGGTTAAAGCGGCTGAGGCGGCTTGTTGTTCTGCGAGCTGTTTGCTACGACCAGAACCGCTGGCTAACAGCTTGGAGCCGGCATAGACGCCAACAGTAAACAGTTTATTGTGATCTGGACCTTCTTCCGATAATACGCGGTAGGTAGGCGTAATTGAAATCTCGTCCTGGGACAATTCTTGGAGGCTGCTTTTTGGATCTTTGTAGAGTTGATTGGCAATAATCTCCTCTAGCTTGATGATCAATGTGGTATGAACAAATCGGGCTGCGGCATCATAGCCTTGATCTAGGTAGAGCGCTCCAAGAAGTGCTTCGTAGCTGTTGGCTAAGATATACTGATTTTGGCGACCACCACTCCCCTCCTCACCCTTGGATAGAGACAGGAACTGACCAACTTCTAGGCGTTGAGAAACTTCGGCTAGCGAGGTGGTATTGACTAGGCTTGACCGGAAATTGGTCAAGTCTCCTTCGGGAGATTCAGGATAGGTATGGTAAAGGTGATCAGAAACAATTAACTCCAGCACGGCATCGCCTAGGAATTCGAGGCGTTCGTTGGAAGGCAGGTCAAATTTCGGATTTTCGTTGAGGTAGGAACGATGAACAAGGGCGGTGCGGAGGATATCTTTGTTGGTAAACGCTGCACCTAGGGTTTGTTCTAAGGGCTCTAAGTCCATATATTTATTAGCTCACTTCATTAAGTTTATCGAGCAGTAATTCTTGAAGGCTGGCCACTGTATCTAGCTGGCGAACTTCTTCGGGTCTCATTTCAATAGTAAAGGTGTGTTCGAGTAAGCCGATTAATTCGGCTAGCTCAATTTCTGAAGCATTGAAATCTTCTAAAAGTAGGTAGTCCGGTTGAACCTCTTCGATTTCAACTCCAAGAGAGTCAGCGATTAATTGGTTGATTTCGTCTTTAATGTCGTGTTGCATGGACAGCCGTGTGCTTTATTTACTTGCTACTTGCGCCTTTTGACGCGATTTAACTAAGGTACCTAAGACACCGTTTACAAATTTTGATGAGGTGTCGCCACCATATTCTTTGGCTAGCTCAACCGCCTCATCTATGACCACTTTTTCCGGAGTGCGTGTATGGAATAACTCGTATCCCGCCAAGCGCAGTATAGAAATATCTATCTTAGCTATCTGATCTCGGGGCCACTCAGGGGCTGCTTGGGTGATGCGACCGTCCAAATCGTCAAGATGAGCGATAACACCTTCCATTAATTGGCGAACCAGTTCTTTATCGACTGGTTCCTGCTCGTCTTCCAATGACTCTACGACATGATCAATGATGATCTGGCTGTTGTCAGAGTGGAAACTCCATTCGAAGAGTGACATTAGGGTTATTTGGCGAGCAATATGTCGTGGGTCGTGTTTGGTTTTCATAAGCCTTCAACGGGTAAGTGATGAATGCAAAAGGTGCAAAATTGGTACTGTGAATGCGAATACAGATGTATCCGGCTTTGCTAACTAGGCTGCTTGCTTGACAACGAGAACTGGCTTGTTTTTGTAGTAACCGCATGTTTTGCATACGATGTGAGACACCGTTGGTGCCTGACAGTGACTACAGCGTATCAGCTGCTGCAAAGTTAATTGCTTGGCTGCGCGACGAGTTGCCTGTTGAACATTGCTGATTTTTTTCTTTGGATGGGCTCCCATGGGTACCTGCCTTTATACAATAAATAGTTTATCACAACCGCAATAAATAAGGCTAGAGGTTACTCCAACAATAATCTGGAGTTATCTAGCTCTTTGGTAGTGCTACTAATGTTTATAAATAAGTCCAGCGTATTATATGGCAACTATTGTCTGAAGTCAATAGTTGCCAAGCGACGGGCGACGGGCGACAAGCGACGAGAGTAAATAACAGGTTGCTGCTAAAAACATCCCCGTCGCTCGTCGCTGGCGATTAGCTACTGTGATTTGGCTGTTTTAGCAAAGAAGGAGATGGTGGTGGCACCGTAGGAGCGGCGGTCCAGGAGTTCGAGGCTAGAACTGTCAGGAATATGGGCAGCTTTGGCATGTTCGAAGACCAGCACGCCTTCGGGATTGAGGTGTTCGGCTAGATGATATAGAAGTGGCTTGAGTACATCATAGCTATATGGTGGGTCGGCAAAGATAAGATCGAAGCCTTGGTGACCGTCGGCTAGTTGCTTCATGGCATCGTGGCGGATAATTTCTACCTGATCCATAAATCTGGCCTTGGCGGCGTTTTCTTCAATGGCCTTGATAGCCATTGGATGACTATCCACAAAAGTCACAAAGGCTGCTCCACGGGACAGGGCTTCGAGACCGTAAGCTCCGGAGCCGGCATATAGGTCAAGGACATCAGCATTTTCGACTTTATCATCGAGTATAGAAAAGACCGCCTGTCGGACTTTTTCCTGGGCGGGTCGAATATCATGTATTTGTGGAACCTTTAATGTCAGCCCTCTGGCTGTCCCTCCAGCAATTCGCATGGTTGGTAGTATAGCACACTGCCGCAGCGGGCTCGCTGCGGCCGAGCGACCCCGATCTGCATCGGGGCAGGCTCATGCGACAGGCGACAAGTACGTGGACCTTTTGTTGTCATCCTGGAGTGAAACGATAGGATCTCGTTTTTACCAATTTTCTGTATTTTTCATGTTACCCCGATTAAATCGGGGTTAGCACTCTCCCCTGCTCTGACGGCAATTATCTCTGATAGTACGATTAGCAGTCTGTGGAAATTTAGAGAGCATTGAGCGGTATTTGAAATTAGGTTTGTGTTAAGGAATATTTTTATATATAATCCGCCTGTCGATTGGCATTTCCGGTACAGAGGTAGAATGAGGAGTTGAGAGATGTACTACTTGCCAGCATTGATTTGTGCATGTTGTTTCTTGGTAATCGCCTATCTCGATTACGATCATGGTTGGCGGAGAATGACGATTGCCAATCCAACACACCGTATAAGCGATGCAGCAGTGATTGTGTCTCTTTGGTGTCTGATATGGGTTTTTTTGACGGCCATTGTCTTGTCGCTTAGCATTGAGTCTGGGTCGTACTGGGACAAGGTTATCACCGTCAGCGTGGCGGTGATTGGATTTGTAATCGGTTTGACTATTCTCTGGTGGGCTTATCGACCCGAGCGAATCCTTCGTGTACAAACTTGGGCAAGAATTGGTGTGGTATATACTGCTCTGTTTCTTGTTCATCCAGTGACAAGTCACTTTGTTTGATTGTTGAGGCCTGGTAGCAAAATGCTACCAGGCCTTTTAGTTGCTTGGAGTAGCTAATTTAGTTAGGCGCTCTCTTAGGACTGGGTTGTGGTCTAGTTCGCCGGAGGCTAGGAGTTTTTGGGCTTCGGATTGGGTTTTTTGGATGAGGTCTAGGTCGAAGAAGGAGGCGGCTTTGAGGGTGGGGATGCCGGATTGGCGGGTGCCGTAGACTTCGCCTGGGCCGCGTTCTTGGAGGTCAATTTCGGCTAATTGAATGCCTGAGTCGTAATGAGTGAGGTGCTGAAGGCGGCTGATTTCGGTGGCGTCTTTGGCATCACTGAGCAGGAAGCAGAATGATTGTTGGTCTCCTCTACCCACTCGGCCGCGGAGTTGGTGAAGCTGGGCTAAGCCGAAGCGTTCGGCACCTTCGACAACTAAAATAGTAGCGTTGGCTACGTCGATGCCTACTTCAACGACTGGAGTGGCGACTAAAATATCATAAAGGTGTTTTTTGAAATCTCCGAGGACAGTGTCTTTTTCAGTGGGCTTCATCCGACCGTGGAGCAAGGCTAGGCGGTGCTGCGGGAAGATGGTTTTGAGTCGCTCAAATTCGGCTGTGGCTGACTTGACTTCAGTTAACGTCTCAGATTCTTCTACCAACGGGCAAATAATATAAACCTGCTCTCCCCTGCTAATGGCCTGGCTAATATAGGGGTACATATCCTGACGCTTGGCTTGCGGAACAATATGGGTTTTGATTGGTAGGCGGTTGGCTGGCTTGGTAGTAATAGTCGAAACATCGAGATCGCCAAAGGCTGTCAGGGCTAAGGTTCGAGGGATGGGGGTGGCGGTCATGGTTAAAACATGAACGCCGTGTTTGGCTTTGTTGAGTAAGTGGGCTCGCTGTTCGACGCCGAAGCGATGCTGCTCATCGACGATTACCAGGGCTAATCGATCCAAGGCAACTGATTCAGATAATAAGGCGTGAGTGCCGATGGTGATGTCGGCGGGGGGCATCTTGCTCTTCGAGGTTCGAAGAGCAAGGGCGACGGGCGACGGGCGACGGGCGACGGGATTGGTTGAGTTAAGCTGGGCGCTCTCAAGCAGCGCTTGAAAGGTTTGGTAATGTTGCTGAGCCAATACTGATGTTGGAGCTAGTAAAGCTACCTGGTGGCCATTGGCTACGGCTTGGAGAGCGGCTAGGTAGGCAACGACGGTTTTGCCGGAGCCTACATCTCCTTGAACCAAACGATTCATGGGGATGGTTTGACTGAGTTGAGTACGGATTTCGGTGGCTACATGGAGCTGATCATCGGTTAGGGCAAAGGGGATGCTGTCGATAAAGTGTGCAAATTGCTGATCGGTGATTGCTAAGCTTAGAGCTTGGGTTTGGCTCTGCCATTGGAGACGATTGGCTTGGTTATAGAGTTGGAGCAGCAGCATCTCTTCAAAAGCTAAGCGCTGTTTGGCTAGATTGGCTTGATCCATATCTTCCGGCTGATGGATATAGCGCAGGGTCTGGCCTAGATCGAGCAGTTGATGATCGGCGATGGTGCTTGACGGTAAGAATTCTGGCATAATCTCGCCAGTCTTGCTCATTAGTGGAGCCAGTCTGGCGCGCAGCCATTTGGATGTAATGCCGGCAGTTTGGTTGTAAACGGGCACTAGTCGGCCTGTGTTGAGAGGTGGTTTGTCGGCTGACTCTGAAGTGGGGTTGAGGATTTGGCGGGTGTTGTATTTCTGTTCAGGTTCGCCGGCGAATCGATAGCGTAGACCGGCTTTGACTGACTGTTCGACGTAGGGGTTATTAAACCAAGTTAAAGTGATTTTGCCGGTGTCATCAAAAACTTTGGCAGTTACCATGATCTTGCCACCACGAATGCGGACTTTTTTGATGGTGTCCACTCTGGCCTCAATAACCTGTAAGGCGTCATCCTCAAGATCGGCGATAGTGGTTATTTTTGATAGATCCTGGTAGCCGCGAGGAATATGATACAGCAAATCACCAACAGTTTTGATGCCGAGCTTGTCGAGCAGCTGTACATATTTAGGTCCAATGAAGGGTAAGATGCTGACGGGGGTTTGGGAGGTCATGGGAAGTGAGGAGTGAGAAGGAGAAGTGAGAAGTTGAAGTGAGAAGTTGAAGTCAATTTGGATATTTCTTCTTGCTGTTTCTTCTTACTGTTCCTTGCCTGCCTTCGTTACGACGAAGGCAGGGGCATGGTGGCTAAGATGGGGAAAAGGACCATGGCCAAGATCATAACCAAAGTAATGACTCCCCAGAAGATGCGATGTTTGCGTGGCATACTCATAATACTGCTCCAGAATAATTACACTATATATTACTTAATTGACGACTATTTTAACAAATTGGTGCTTACCGTACTTAAGGATGGCTGGTTGAGGAATGTCCAGCTGTCGATCTGTTATTTTCTGGCCGTTTAGCTCCAGGGCGCCTTGGTCAAATAGCTGGCGAGCCTTTGATTTGCTATCAACAAGCTGGAAGTTGACTAGCAAGTCGAGAATGTCCCAGTGGTTTTGGTCAGTTGCTACCTGATCGAGTTCGGTTGGTAATTGGCGGTTCTGGACGGTTTGCTCGAAGTAGGTTTGAGCCATATCTGCTTGGAGTTGGTCATGGTATTGGGCGGTGATGGTAAGGGCAAGTTTTTTCTTAAAGTCAATCGGATTGGCGCCATCTTTGAGTTGCTGATCAATTGTTTCGATATCAGTTAGTGGAACTTCCGTAAGTAGTGTGAATCCGGGGACGATAACTTCATCAGGTAAAGACATTATCTGACCAAAAAGTTCGTTGGCTGGATTGTCGATATTGATGGCATTGCCCATGGTTTTGCCGATTTTGACGCCGTTGCCGTCGGCCAAAAGGGGTGTGGTCAGAACGAACATTTCTTTATTGCGCAGAATACGATTGAGAGTTCGACCGGCTAACATGTTAAAGGTTTGGTCGGTGCCGCCCAGCTGGACATCGGCCTCCAGAGCTACTGCATCGTAGCCTTGCATGAGCGGATAGAAAAATTCCGATAGCGAAATTGGTTTCTGATCTTGGAGTCGCTTGGCAAACATATCCCGCTCAATCATCTGCTGGACCGTAAAGTTGGCGGCCAGTTTAATAATCTCCGAGAAGGTCATCGGATCGCTCCATTCGGAGTTATGGCGAATCTCGACAGGATTGGTGGGGTGATTGAGATCGAGAATTTTGCCGGCTTGATCGAGATAAGAGGCCATATTCTCCTCTACCTGCTCTTTGGTTAGTGGAGCCCGGGTGGTGGTTTTGTCAGGATCGCCTAGGCGAGCGGTGAAGTCGCCAATCAAAAGAATGGCTTGATGGCCGGCTTGCTGAAAATGAGCTAGCTTGCGAATAGCCACCGAGTGGCCTATATGAAGGTGCGGCGAGGTGGGGTCGATGCCCAAGTAGGCACGTAATTTGCGACCTTCTTTTTCAGCCTGAGCCAGAGCCTGCTCGAGTTGATCAGTAGTAGGTAAAATAGTATCGACGCTGCGATGGAGAAGAGTTTGAGTATCCATGGGTTTTAAAATTTAATGGCTATCTGAGGTGAATTATACACGGTGAACAGTAAAATCAAAAGGAAAGGACAAAAGGCCAAGGGCAAAAGGCAAACTGAAACTATATAAGAGTGAAAATGACAGTCTATAAGCTAGAGGGTGTTGGAGCGACCGGCAACAATTGACGAGTAGGAGAATAGTAAAATATCCCGCCAATTGCCATACCTGGCATACTCGATAAATCTTTTCATTAATTAGATAACAGAAGCGATGTCTACTGCAGTCAAGATGACGACTGCTTTGATGGGGAAGATACCTTTTTCTCACCGCTGACTGCCCTCTCTAGCGGTTGTAGCCACGCATATGTATAGTATAGGGGTATTGTTGATCGAGTTGCTTGCCTGATATGATGGAGTTAATGACATATCTACGCGCTAGCCTTGTGGCAGCGATGAGCTTACTAGTAATAATTGTGTCTGACGTGCGCATTGCTAATGTTGAGGCGGCGCTTAGTGCAGGAGAATCTCGTTGGCAGATGGCCCAGAGCGGATTGCCCGGAAACGGTGTTGCTACGACAAGTGGCCATGTGGCTATGTCAGGCAATGGTATGACAATTCTGGCTGGGGTTGGGCATAGCGGCCTAGGGTTGTCTAGGGATGGTGGTAGGAGTTGGCGCCAGTTTAAGCCTCCAGGCAGCTCAATACTTAACTGGGGTCGAGCGGGCTTGTCCAATGATGGGCAGGTCATACTGGTGGGATCTATGCAAAGCAATGAGGGCGCATTTAGGTCTTTAGATGGTGGGGAGAGTTGGGCTCAAGTAGCCACTACTGGCGGAGCAGGGGTCAGTCTCGTTTCGGCAGATGGCTCAATTATGATGAGGATTACCCTAGGAGGCCGGATCTTTCGTTCGGTGGATGGTGGGGATAGTTGGAGTGAATCACAGCCTGCTGGAGATGCTAATGCTAGTTGGTTTCCAGGAGCTATGTCAGAAGATGGCCAAGTTGTGTTAGCTGGGGTTTCGAATGGACGGTTGTACCGAACTGTTAATGGTGGAGATTCCTGGACAGAGGTTCAGCCGGCGGGCAATATTAATGCAAATTGGTACTCGACTGGTATGTCGGACGATGGTCAAGTAATGCTGGTTGGTCGCAATAGTAGTCGATTGTATCGATCCATAAATGGTGGGAATAGTTGGTCCGAAGTTCGACCGGCTGGAAATGTAAATCGATCTTGGCGAATAGCTGAAGTGTCAGTCGACGGTACGTCTATGTTGGCTGGGGTGGGTAGTGCCTCGAATGGTCGAATGTATCGATCGATTGATAGTGGTGATGTGTGGGTCGAGGCGCAACCGGCAGGGAATATTAATGCTTATTATCTCAGCGGCTCACAGTCGAGTGATGGGCAAGTCGTTTTTGTTCTGGCAACTGACCCTTTGGGGCGACATTATTTGTCTACAGATGGTGGAGTATCATGGTCCGTAGCTAATGCTAACGGACTAGGGGAATACGATGTTTGGCGAAGTATGGCTTTGTCAGGTGATGGCCTTATTGGCTTGGCTGGAATTGGTCGTTTTGATATTGATAAAAAGGGTCGGTTGTATCGAACCGATGATGCTGGTCAGAGTTGGATTGAAGTGCGGCCTATGGGAGATGTGAATGTTAATTGGAGCAGTGTCGATATTTCTAGTGATGGTCAGAATATGATGGCGGCTGCAGATTATGGTGGCAGGCTGTATCGTTCTATGGATAGTGGAGATACATGGATAGAGGTAAGGCCGGCGGGCGATACTGGTCGAGATTGGAGCTTTGTGTCTATATCAGCAGATGGTCAGGCTGTATTTGCCGGGGCGTATGGTAGTCGACTATATCACTCAGTAGATGGTGGCGACACGTGGACTGAGTTGCAGCCGGCGGGTAATTCAAATATGAATTGGTATGCTGGAGTTGTTTCGGGTGACGGTGAAGTGCTGCTAGTAGCATCTAATAGTGGTCGATTATATCGCTCGGTTGATGGTGGTGGATCATGGGTGGAGGCTCAGCCGGCAGGCAATGTTGATAGAGCCTGGTACCAGGTAGATGTTTCTGAAGACGGGCAAACCCTATTGACTATATCCAACTGGGGCACGTATCTATCTACTGATGCTGGTCAGACATGGTCTCAGCAGAATATTGAAGGTTCCACGAACTGGACTACTGGTCAAATATCGGCAGATGGTAATACTTTACTTTTAGCGTATGGGCATAGTCTAAATCAGGCGTATTCTTCATACAATAGAGGTCAAACTTGGTCACGAGTGCCTGTTTCGTCAGATGGTAGTACTAAATTAATAGCAATGAGTAATAGTGGCAAAAGGTTGTTAATAGCTCAATCTCCACGAGTTATCGGTCCAGCCAGTCTGGTTTTAAGGGCAACTTTGATCCCAACTGCCCCGATATTGACCATTGCTGATCAGACTAGCTTCATCTCTTCTGGTCAGAGCGCGGAGGTGTCTTTGACTGGGCTGGCTCCAACTGAGTCTGCTGTAGAGGTGGAGGTTCATTCGACGCCACAGTCCGGGTTGGTATTGGCTGATTCGGAAGGGATTTGGACCTGGCTGCCACCTTTAGGCCTATCCATTGGTAGTCACTCGTATCGGGCTCGGGTAGTGGATGGAGATATTATAGGAGATTGGAGCGACTGGATTCAATTTAATGTTTTAGCAGATGTGGATGCAGTGGACGGTAATAACAACAACGATAATACAGTTGAATCATCTCAGCAGCAAATACCAGCCACTGGCTATGAATCGGATGGTATTAAAATATTTGGTTTGTCTTTAGTGGCTTTAGGTTTGACTGGCTTAGTTCTATCTTGGCGCAAAGCTGTTATGTCAGATTGACATACTTGGATGTTCTGTTCAGTCAATTTATTGACGCCCTTTCGACATCCCTGCCTCATATCGGAGTGCAGGACAGACTCAGGCAGGGGTAAAGGCTAATACTAAAACTCCAACCGTTCTCGTCTTTGCTAAGACTAGTGATGCCTGAGGGTAAAAAAATGATGTTGAGATAAGGATTATGGAGGTGGTAATGTATGACGATAGGAACTATCCTTAGTCCTCTATTGTTCTACCCACCGCTCACTGCTCACCGCACGTCGTGCTGCTGCCTTTTGATTTTTGAGTTTAGACTTAGCTCTGTGCTATACTTATAGGCGATTATGTATAGTGTTTGAGGTAGATCTATGACCTTGAATACAACCCTATTTGTAACTGCATGGCTGTAAAGCTCCCCTCATTCCCCTACCCTAAAAAAAGCAAAGCTAAAAAACGCCAAGTTGGCACGTATTCTGCTATTTCTGCTAGTCGTCGTCGGACTGTGCGTAATAGTTGGCAAAAGAAATCAAAAAAAGCTCGCATTTTAACTATTGTGGCCACCGCCGCTTTGGTGATAGCTGGATTGACTACGGTGGGAGTGGTCGTGACTGTCGCATACTTCTCTCGTGATTTGCCGTCGCCTAACCAGTTAACCAATCGCGAGTGGATTCAGTCGACCAAAATATTTGATCGTAACGGTGAATTGTTGTACGACGTCTATGATGGCCAGCATAATCGAACTTTGCTGGGCTTTGACGAAATGCCGCAGGTGATGAAAGATGCTACTATCGCTGCCGAAGATAAAGATTTTTATAATCACCAGGGATTTAGTCCGACTGGTATTGCTTTGGCTTTCTTTAAGCTGGCCTCGTCTCGGTCGATTGAAGGTGGTGGTTCGACTATTACTCAGCAGCTAGTCAAGAATGCAATTTTGGAAGATGGCAGACAGACGCCAGTGCGCAAGATTAAAGAGTTAATTTTGGCTATTCAGATTGAGCGTCGCTACACCAAAGATCAGATTTTGCAGATTTATCTTAATGAGATTCCCTATGGTGGTACAGCCTATGGAATTGAAGCGGCTACTCAACACTATTTCGGTAAAACGGCTAAGGAACTGACTCTGCCTGAGGCTGCATTATTAGCGGGCATTGTACAGAACCCAACCATGCACAGCCCTTTCACAAATCCTGACTCCGCTATTGAACGACAGCAATATGTGCTCGGTCAAATGGAACGGAATGGCATGATCAATGAAAAACAGCGCAAAGAGGCCGAGGAAGCAAAGCTGGCCTTCACGAGTGGCAGTGATTTATCCACCATTAAAGCCCCTCATTTTGTGCTGTATGTTAAGCAGTTGCTTGAAGAGCAGTATGGGACCACCTTGGTTGAGCAAGGCGGATTGCGGGTAACGACCACGCTTGATTTGGGTAAGCAAAAGATAGCTGAAGAAGAAGTTAAGAAGCAGTTGGAAGCCTTGGCTAAGAATAGAGTTAATGCTACCAGTGCCGGAGTAGTGGCTACCGATCCCAAGACTGGCCAGGTGTTAGCCTATGTTGGTTCGGGCGATTTTTATAATGATGAGACGCAAGGCAAGGTTGATATTATTCAACGACCTCGCCAGCCCGGTTCATCGGTCAAAACGTTTACCTATTTGGCTGCTTTGACTAAGGGGTATTCTTTGGCTACTTACCTTGGTGATGTCCAGACCTGTTTTGGTGGTACGCCGGCTTATTGTCCGGGCAACTCTGATGGAAAGTATTGGGGGCCGGTTATGATGCGGGAAGCTTTGGCCAACTCTCGGAATATCCCAGCCGTTAAGGCCACTCAGTTGATTGGTGTCGACGGATTTATCGAAATGGCTAAATCACTTGGAGTCACCAGCCTGAATAACCGAGCTGATTATGGCTTGTCGATTGGTTTGGGAGCTGCCGAGATTAAGCCATATGAGATGGCTCAGGCTTACAATACGCTAGCTAATGGCGGATTGGAACAGGAATTAACGACCATTCTTAAAATCGAAGATGCCTCCGGTAAAAAAGTCTTGGAGCAGTATACCGAAAGTGCCGGTAAGCGAGTTATCGACGAAAAGTATGTCTATCTGATTAGTGATGTATTGTCTGATAATCAAACTCGCCAACGTTTATTTGGCGCCGGCAATAAGCTGCAACTGGGCAATCGACCGGCTGCTGTTAAGACCGGTACGACCGATGCTAACTGGGATGCTTGGACTATTGGTTATACGCCGTCATTGGCGACGACAGTTTGGGTAGGCAATATGGACCGCAGTTCAATGAGAGGTATTCAAGGTTCAACGGGTGCTACACCGATCTGGAATGGCTTTATGACACGGGCTCTACAAGGGACTAAGGTCGAACAGTTTAAGCGGCCGTCGTCTATTGTGGCTGTAACGGTAGATGCTGTATCCGGCATGCTACCTGGGCCAGCTTCAAAAACACGGACAGAATTGTTTGTTAAGGGTACTGAGCCGACTAAGGAAGACACCTTCCATAAAAAAGTCCAAGTCGATCGGACCAACGGTTTGCTGGCTAATGCAGTTAGTGTCGCTACCGGTAATTCTGAGGAGCGGACCTGTACTTATTTGGAAGAATTAATAAAATCGTGGCAATCTTATACCGATACCTGGATGCGGGCTCAAGGCTCGGCGTATGGCTGTCCGACTGAGACTTCGACTCTGTACCATACGGTGGGAGACAAGCCGTATGTGACAATCACTTCGCCGACTGACGGGGCTGAGGTGGGGACTAATTTTACTGTTAAAGCTAGTGCCGCTTCGGCCGGGACGATTGCGCAGGTTGAGTTCCTGCTGGATGGGGTGCTGGTGGCCAAGGATACGTCGGGGCCTTATGAATATACTTTCAATCTGTCCAGTTCGAGTAAGGGTAAACGGACTATTACTGCCCGGGCCACGGATAGTAATGGTAATGAGGCTTCGGCTTCGGTGGTGGTTATGGTTAAGTAAATCCCGCTGTGGCGGGATTTACTTCGGAATATAGATATAGAATATTGAATATGGGGACATGAGCGACCAGAACAGGTATAAACTCTAGACCCAGCACCCAGCATCAGGTAGCTTGGTTCTCGTTTCTGGCGGCTCACCTCCCATTGTGTCATTGCGAGCGAATGCGTGGCAATCCAGGATAGAAACATTTACGCTTTGAGCCAAATCAACCATTCTTTCCTGGATTGCCACAGCATTTCATTGCTGGCAATGCCGCAATGCAAAACCTACCCGCCACCGACATCTGAAACCAGGCACCCTATATTCGATATTCTATATTCAATATTCAATATACCTCCGCCCCCTCCGGGGGCGGGAGAGTTAGTCCAGGTGGAGGAATTGGCGAAGGTTGTCATTCCACCAATTGCCGCCTTGGAGGCGTTGGTTCATTTGGGGAGTGGGAGTTGGAGTGGGGCCTGAGTCGCCATCGCCGGCTAATTCTATATTGAACAGGTCTGTGTGCAGGGTGTTGGTGCCCGACTGCTGATACACCCGCCAATAGGTCCAATTATCCCCGTCACAGTACTCCCCCAAATTAGACGAAGCAGACCCCGTCACATCCCCATCCGTATCAACCGCCAACGAAGAATTAGTCGTCACCGTCTCCCAGGCATTAGTAGACCCAAACCGATAGGC
>CAZKPX010000008.1:0-37192 GCA_964554805.1 uncultured Candidatus Saccharibacteria bacterium | reverse complement strand
GCGGATTGGTCAGTCAATCACTTAATCTGGTTTCTGGCAAACAACACACCATGAGCGTGATGGTCAAAGCTGAAGGTGGATTAGATGAAGATGCGTTGTATTTAATGGCGGGAGATGATCAGTTGAATACAGAATATGTAGCTTTGGGCGATGATTGGTATTTGTTGGAGGCTAGCTTGGTTGGAGCAGGGGCAGTTGAGGAATATGGTCTCTATGTTGGACCAGGTAATCAGATGGTGACGGATAATTGGGTACTGGCTGAGGTTTCAACCCCAACCCCAACACCTACCCCAACCCAGGAAACCAAGCCAGCTTTAACCATAGCTGCCAATCACACCTTTACCAAGACTTCAGACGTTGTCTTAACCGGTACTGCCCCAGCTGGAGCCACCGTTGAAGTGCGGGTTTATTCAACAGAGCAGATTGGTGTCGTTGTAGCCAACAGCAGTGGTCAGTGGTTATGGACTCCGCCACTACCCTTGGATCCTGGAGTGCATCATTATATAGCCCGATTGGTGCTAGATGATGGCTATGGACCGTTTAGTGATCCGGTTTATTTTGAGGTTTTGGGAGCTAGTGATCAGATTCCTGATACGGGCTATAATCAGCTGGGGTTGCAGGCTATTGGCTGGGTGATGATTTTGGTGGGTGGCGGAGGGTTGGTTTGGGTTAGGCAGCGAGCGGTGAGCAGTGAACTGTGAACTGTGAACTGTCGGCAGGATCTTGCATGCTTGTCTCTAGGCAATATTTAATAGTCGTCATATGATGACAGCATCACTGCAATTCATCAGAACGCCCTACCGCTATTAACAAAGGATGGCTTTAAAAGTACTCAGTATATAGCGTCCGATCCTGTTTAGCAGCAATGGTCGGGTGGGTACTATATGTCTCGAGCTATCCCGATCCAGGTCATATTTGACTCAGCTAACAGGTGTTGCGCCGAAGAATTTTGCCACCCCATATGGAGCCTACAATACAACAGTGGTTAATGAGAAAAAGAAATATTATGCAACGCATCGCAGTATTGATGTGGGATATAACGCTCCGGCTACCTTTAATCCCTATACTATCAAAACACATAATGCTTATCGGGATACGACCGCAGCTCCTGTTAATGGCTGGGTCAATTATGCCAAGGCAAATAAAGTTGGGCTGGTTATCTGCTCGCACGAAATCCTGCCAGACGGTGCTTTAAGCGACAAGCGACAAGGAGCAAGGAGTAAATTATGACAATTGCGGTACTAATCGGTAGTTTGAGGCAGGAGTCGTTTAATAAAACATTGGCGGCCTTGGCTGCGGAGCAGGCTCCTGAAGGAGTAGACTGTATGGTGGTCGATATTGGTCGGCTGCCTCTGTTTAATGAAGATATTGAGAATCCGCTGCCGGAAGAAGTGGCGGTTTTTAAGGGTGCGCTGAAATCGGCTGACGGCATTTTGGTGGTCACTCCAGAATATAATCGCTCGATACCGGGAGTATTGAAGAATGCTATTGATTGGGCTTCACGATCAGGCAAAGAGTCAGCTTGGGCAGGCAAGCCGGTGGGAATCATGGGTGCTTCGCCTGGCCAATTTGGCACAATTACAGCCCAATTTGATTTGCGACGGATCCTGGCTCACACGGGAAGTTTGGTTATGCCCCAACCTCAGGTATTGGTGACTATGGTTGAGAATAAACTGACTGACGGACAGCTTGATGAGGCAACCGCTAAGGTGGTCAAGAAGTATATGCAGGCTTTGACTGATTGGATTGATCGTACCAAAGCTGAGTAACTCACTGACTAGCTTATTGATTAATCCACGGACTAGTCTTGCTGACATATGCTGCCCTTCGGTATATATTGATACAAGACCGCGCTACCAATTAGGTTATGGGTTATTGATAGTATTCTGTCAGACTTATCTGTAATGAAGCCGCCGTAATTCTGATAACATGACTTCATCTTGCTTGCCTGTAGTCTGATGTGTATGCTGGTTATGGAGGATTATAAGTAATTCTCCTGATATATGACTCAACGTTTACCTGAAAAAATTAGTAGATTAAGGCCCCGCAAGCACCACCTAAAAAAGGCCTTAACCAAGAAGATAACCATTGCTAAATGGGAGCTGAATGCTTTTGGAGTGGTGTGTATTAGTATTGGAGTGGTGTTGGGGGCTTATGGGGTATTGTCAGGTTTTATTCCCCGTATTTTGGCGGCTTCTGATATTACTGAGACCTGGGATTTTGGCTCAGCCGGTGATTACATGGTGTCTGATGGTAACTCGATTGAGGTAGCGGGCGGTCAGGTGCGGCTCAAAATTCGGGAATATCAATCTGACGATCATACGGTGGCTTTGTATCATTTGAATGACAGTTCCGGCTCGGTGATTGTTGATTCGTCCGGTCAGGCTCACAATGGCACCACTAATGGTGCTTTTGCGGCTGGTAAATTGCATAATGGTTTGGATTTGAATGGCTCCAATCAGCGAGGCTCAGTTAGTGATTCGGCGGCCTTATCGTTGGGTCAAACTCATACGATTGAAGCCTGGGCTAAGCTGGACAATGCTCTGTCGCCGTCCAGTCATGCTGCCAAGCAGACTATTGTAGATAAGGGTGATTATAGTTTGTATTATGACCGTGGGACAGCCAAGTTGACTTATGAAATGGCTACTAGCAGCGGCAGTTATTGGACTCAGGAAGCTGGCAGCGATACTAAAGGCAGCTGGGATTTGAATGGTAAATTGGCCGTTACCAGTCAAACCACTATCGGCAATAACGTTTATGCCGGGCTGGGCAATGCGGTGGGTGATGCCGAAGTCTGGCAGTGGAACGGTACGGTTTGGAATATGATTGGCGGAGACGGGCTGAATGGCAGCTGGCCGGATTCGATTTATGAGAGTGTTACCTCGCTGATCTCTAATGGTACGGTTTTGTATGCCGGTTTGGGCAGTACGGCCGGCGATGGTGAGGTGTGGAGTTGTGATATGGCTGCCAGCTGTGCCAGTTGGACTAAGCTTGGTGGCGATGGAGTCGGTTGGCCGGTGTCGATTATTGAAGAAGTTAAGAGTATGACGGTCATGGACGGTCATTTGTATGTGGGCTTGGGTGCTAGTAATAATGATGCCCGATTGTTCCGTTGGGATGGCAGTAGTTGGTTGCAGGTTGGTGGTACCGGCATTGCGGCGCCTTACAATAGTTATGGTACTACCTACAATACTATTTACAGTTTGGTCAATGACGGCACTACTCTCTATGCCGGTATGGGTTTGGATAGTGGCGAGGCTGATGTGTGGGCTTTGACCGACACTACTTGGACGCAGGTGGGTGGCGACGCGGTCAATGGTAGTTGGGATGCAGGCTATGAGATGGTTTATAGTCTGGAGCGATCGGGTAGCGACATTTATGCCGGTTTGGGCAGTACGACTGGGGATGCTGAAGTGTGGCGCTATAGTTCGGGTAGCTGGACTAAGATTGGTGGCGACGGAGCCGGTTGGGCTGATAGTGAGTTTGAAGTGGTCTATAGTTTGCAAAAAGATGGCGGCAGCGGTGTCTATGCTGGTCTGGGCAATGGTCAGGGGGATGCTGAGGTGTGGCATTGGGACGGTACTGCTTGGACAATGGTGGGTGGTGATGCCACTAACGGTGGGTTCGGAGCCGGATATACTGGGGCGATGAGTCTGGCCTTCGCCAATAGCCGGCTGTATGTCGGCTTGATTGACAGCAATGACGGGGCTGAGCTGTGGTCGTGGACCGGGGAGGCTTGGGCTAAGCTGGGCGGATCCTATGTCAATAAGAGTTGGGGCTACTATAACTTGCAGAGTGTGGAGAATATGACGGTGGCGGGTGAGTATTTGTATGCCGGAACGGGCACTACGGTGGCTGGCAATGCCCTGGTGTGGCGGTTTGATGGTAGTCAGTGGCTGATAGTCGGCGGTCAGGGGATTAATGGCAGTTGGACTGCTCAGACTTATGAGAGTGTAACCAGTATGGCCAGCTGGCAGGGTAATTTGTATGTCGGTTTGGGCACTTCGGCTAATGATGGTGAGGTGTGGCAGTGGGACGGCAGCAGTTGGAGTCAGATTGGTGGCGATAGTTTGAATAGCGGTTGGACGGTTAATTATGACTCGGTGTGGAGTTTGGCCGGGTTTGGTGGGCATTTGTATGCCGGTTTGGGTAGTAGTGCCAATGAAGCTGAGGTGTGGCAGTGGGATGGTAGTAGCTGGACTAAGATTGCTGACAATGGTTTTGGTGGGGCTTGGGGTAATAGCTTTGAGCGAGTTTTTTCGATGGTTCAGTTTAATGGTCTGCTGACGGTCGGTTTGGGCAGTTCGGTGGGCGATGGTGAGGTTTGGCAGTGGAATGGTAGCAATGCCTGGACCAAGTTGGGCGGCGATGGGGTTAATACCAGTTGGAATGTTGATTATGAAGAAGTGACGTCGTTGGCGGTTTTGGATGGAGTGCTGTATGCCGGGTTGGGCAATACGGCCGGGGATAGTGAAGTCTGGCAATGGAATGGTAGCAATGCCTGGACTAAGATTGGCGGCGATGAATTGAATAGTTCGTGGTCGGATGGTCAGTATGAAATGGTTCGATCAATGGTGGCTTATAATGGTCAGCTGCATATTGCTTTGGGTAGCGGTACCGGTGATGGTGAAGTCTGGCAATGGAATGGGACCTCTTGGACCAGAATTGCCGGCAGCGGGGTCAATGATGGTTGGTCGTCAGCGGTGGAGACGGCTTCGGCCTTGACTGTTTATCGGGGTTCGTTGATGGCGGGTACCGGTCAGTCAGGCAATGTGGACGCGGCAGTTTGGTCGTGGGGGCATAATGCCTACCTGCAGTCTTCGGTAGTCGGGGTGGATACTGATTGGCATCATGTGGCGGCCACTTATGATGGAGCGACGGTTAAATTGTATATTGACGGCAATGAGGTGGCTAGTCAGGCTGTGCTGCAGACTCTCCCTGATGGCGATTTGCCGTTATTGCTGGGCAGTAGTTATGGTTCGATGTCATTTGACTCAGGTGGGGTGGAAGGTTTTTGGGAGGGTCTCCTGGATGAGGTGCGGATTAGTAGCGTGGCCCGTAATTCGTTTAATATTTATCCGTATAGCACTAGCGCCCAAACGGTGCGGCCGGCTACTGCAGTTCAGACTAGCGGGGTGTTGAGTTGGGATAGCTTTGAGGTGGCGGCTAACCTGGATGGCGGAACGGCTACCTATCGGGTATCTGATAATGGTGGAGCCAGTTGGAAATATTGGGATGGTAGTCAATGGGTGGCGTCAGAGGGTTTGAATCAGGCTAATAGTCAGACAGTGCTGGCTGATAATCTGGCTACTTTGCAGCCTAATAGTCAGGGTTTCTTATGGCAGGCTATTTTGTATGGCGATGGTAGTCAGCGGCCGACTATCAGCTCGGTGGAAATGCGGGCTACTTCTGATACGACTGAGCCGACTAATCCGGATACGATACAGGTTTTGGATAGCCAGGAGGGTTCGATTGCCATAGCCACTAATGACTGGCATAACTATGATGAGCCTTACTTCAGTTGGTCAGGGGCAGCAGATAACGGTTCGGGATTGGCTGGTTATTATGTCTACTTTGGCACTGACCAGACAGCCGATCCGGTGACAGCCGGAACTTTTCAGACAGAAGCCTATTATAGCGGTCAGGATTTGAGTAGCGGCTCGACCTATTATCTACGGATTAAGGCTCGGGATGTGGCCAATAACACGGCCAGCTCGGCCTGGGCGCCGTTTAATTATAAGTATGATGCTACTGCGCCGACCAATCCTGGGGTGGTGTCGGCCTCGCCTTCCGGTTATACCAATGTTAACAATTTTACCTTTGTCTGGCCGACTACCGGTGGGGCAGCAGCGACTGATACTAGCTCCGGACTGGCCGGTTATCAGTATAAAACAGGGGCGTCGTCCGGGCCGTTGTCTGACTGGTCCGAAACGGTGACTGAGGGCAGTGTGACGATAAGTGAGGCAGCTTATCAGGAAGGTGTTAATACCTTCTCTTTGCGAACGATTGATAATGCCGGCAATATCAATTCTCTGGCAGTGCAGACTAACTACTACTATGCCGGTAATGCTCCGACAGCTCCGACCAATGTTCAGGTCAATCCGGCCAGCAATACTCAAAATTCCTTCGGCTTCAACTGGTCTTTGCCGGCCGCTTATACCGGACAGTCGTCCAAGCTAACCTATTGTTACACGGTTAATACGCTGCCCTCGCCAGCTACCTGTGCCTTTACCGGTTTCAATGTGACGGCGCTATCAGCGGATGCTTACGCTACTCAGCCGGGTGATAACACCTTTTATGTGGTGGCTCGCGATGAGACCGGCAATATTTCTTATGGGGCTTACGGTCAGGTGACGTTTAATTCGCAAACTACAGCTCCGGGAGCGCCTCAGAATCAGGATATCTCTGATGTATCGGTCAAGAGTACTCAGTCATGGAAAGTGGCTTTGGCTTGGGAGGCTCCCAATAGCGGGGCTCAGTCGGTGGCTAACTATCAGATTTATCACAGCCTGAATGGTGCTTCGTATACCAGGAAGGCCAGCACCACTGGGATTGCTTTTGTTGATACCGGTTTGAGCCAGGAGCTGCATTATTATAAGATTCGAGCTTGTGACAGTACTAATAATTGTGGAGCTTTTAGTCCGGCGGTTAGCTTGATTCCGGATGGTAAATATACTGAAGCGGCCGAGTTGACCAGCAAACCGGAAGTCAGCAACATTACCACCAAACAGGCAATTATTAGCTGGGCTACTGATCGGGCTTCGGATAGCAAGATTGCTTTTGGTCTGGCGCCTAACAGCTATTATCCGGAAGAGCCTTCGATGCCAAGCCAGGTGACTAATCACAAAGTCAGTCTGTCTAATCTCAGCCCGGGTACTACTTATTACTATAAGGTTAAGTGGACGGATGAAGATGGCAATACCGGTATGTCAGAGGAGTTTCAGCTGACCACGGCCCCGGCGCCGACTATTAGTGATCCCAAAGCCAAGTCGGTTAGCCTGAATACAGCGGCCTTGGAATACACCGCTAAGGGGGCCAGTTCGGTTAAGATTTATTACGGCACTACGGCCGGTTTTGGCGGACTGAAAGAAAGTCAAACTTCAACTGTTGAGTCGACCTATGTGACGGTGTTGGATGGTTTGCAGGATGGAACCAAGTATTTCTATAAAATCTCAGCGGTTGATACGGAAGGTTCGGAATACAGCGGCAATACTTTGACCTTTACCACTGTAGCCAAGCCCAAAATCAGCGAGGTTCGCTTGCAGCAATTGCCCGATAGTGCTCAGCCTAGTGTTGAGGTGACTTGGTCAACTAACACCGAAACTTCCAGTATTGTCAGCTACTATCCGAGTGATCGGCCGGCCGAATCCAGAGATGAGGTGGCAGTGGCGTTGGTTAGCGGTCCGCATAAGCTGATTTTGCGCGGTCTGTTGCCTCAAACGGAGTATGTTCTGATCGTCAAAGGTCGGGATCGGATGGGCAATGAGGCGGAGTCTGATCCGCAGCGCTTTACTACTTCAACTGACACTCGTCCGGCCAAAATATCTGATATTAAGATCGAGGGTTCCAAGAGTCAGGGTGCCAATAAGCAGGCTCAGCTGGTTATTTCCTGGAACACTGATGAGCCAACTACCTCTCAGATTGAATTTGGCGATGGAGCCGGTAATACTTATAGCCAAAAAACACAGGAAGATTCTAATCTGACAACTAATCATTTGGTGGTTATTCCGGGCCTTAGTCCGTCCAAAGTCTATCATCTGCGGGTTATATCTAAGGATGCAGCCGGCAATATATCGACTTCGGTTGATATGGCTACTATTACCCCCAAAGCTGCCGATGATGCGTTTAGCCTTGTTCTAGCCAACCTGTCAGAAGTATTCGGCTTCCTCAATATTCTCAATCAATAACTATTAACCGACAACCGATAGCGGTCAACCATTCCAAATCTATGCCTACTACTGCCCCACTCATTGAATTAAAAGACGTTCATAAGCACTTCATGGTGGGAGCTCAGGAGGTTCAAATCCTGAAAGGGGTGTCGTTTACTATTGAGCAGGGGGATTTTGTGATTTTGTTAGGGCCGTCGGGATGCGGTAAATCTACCATTCTGCATTTGTTGTTGGGACTGGAAAATCCTAGCCAAGGCAAGGTGCTGATTGAGGGGGATGATTTTTATGCCAGTGGCATTGAGGACGATCGGAGTAATTATCGTAAGCATAATATTGGGATGATTTTTCAAAAGCCCAACTGGATCCAGGCTTTGAATGTGATGGATAATGTGATGTTTCCGCTGACTTTGCTTAATGAGGACAAGGTGCTGGCTATAACCAAGGCTAATCAGGCGTTGGATACGGTGGGCATGCTGCAATGGGCTACTTATTCGCCGACTGAATTATCCAGCGGTCAACAACAAAAGGTGTCTCTGGCTCGGTCAATCATTACCAATCCCAAGACGATTGTGGCTGATGAGCCGACCGGTAATCTGGATTATGAATCCGGCAAAGCTTTGATGGAGTTGATGGTGACGCTTAATAATCAGGGGCGAACGGTGATTATGGTGACTCATGACTTGGAATATTTGAAATATGCCAAAACCGCTATTCAGGTTTTTAATGGTTCGATTTTGGGTGTCTTTAGAGGTAAGGAGAAGGAGGCTTTGAGTAAGGGGATTAAGTTTAAGCGGGGTGTGGATACGGATAAGGCTGTCGGGTCAAAGTCTTCGGCAGGCAACTCTTCAGCCGCAACGTCGCCTACCGCCAAGGTTAAGGAAGATGCGGCGGTTAGCAGTGGTAGTTTGTTGCGACAGCAATCATCGATCAAGACTAGCGGTTTGCCGAGCTTGACGGATACAGCTAAGCCCGAGTCTAAGGCCAAAACTAAGGAGGCTAGCTGATGACTGGATTGCGATTGCCCCGGATTAATATTAGAGCCATTGCGGTGACATTGGTTCATGGATCAACCTTTGTGTTGCTGTTGATGAGCTATCTACTATATAAGTTTACGGTGCAAAAGTTGTGTACCTGGACGGCTTTTGGTTATTGGCATCAGGGTAAGGTGCGCAATTTTATTACTGCCAGTGGGCTAAAATTTTTGCGGCGGATTGATTTGCATGAGCCCGAGTCTATTAGCCGGTTGGATCTGATTGATTTGTCGATTCGGCATCTAAAACTCAAGCGAACCAGGTCGCTGATTACGGTGGGCGGTATGTCGGTGGGAATTGCGGTGATCGTCTTTTTGGTATCGGTGGGTTATGGTCTGGAAGGGTTGGTTATTTCCAGGATTGCCAGTTTGAATGAAATGAAGCAGGCTGAAGTAACGGTCGAGCCGGGCGGAAAATTGGTCTTGGATGATAAGGCTTTGGCAGATTTTAAGGGAATTTCGGGGGTAGCGGACGCTTTGCCGCAGATTTCAGTGATTGGTAAGATTCGGTATAATGCTTCTGAAACTGATATGGCAGCTTATGCGGTGACCGCTAATTACCTCAAGGAATCGGCCGTGGCGGTCATTCAAGGGAAATTGTTTGACAGTCATGCTTTGTCGGTGCCGGCTAGTCAGGTGTCCAAGCCAATCGAAGCTTCAACTATTCAGATGCCGACTGATCAGCTAGCTGATGAGGATGACAATGATACTAATCAGCCGCAGTCGATTGTTATGTCCAGTGCGGCTCTGAAGCAGGCGGTGGCTAATCGGGCTATGTTACAGGTGCTTGGCATTAAGGCTGAGGAAGCGTCGGGTAAAACGTTTGAGGTGTCTTTTGTGATGAATGATACGGATGACAGCGGTCAGTCCATCTTAATTGCCTCGTTGCCTACCTCTTACACCATTGTGGGGGTGGTTAGTGATGATAGTAGTCCGTATTTTTATGTGCCGTTTATTGATATTCGGTCTCTGGGGGTGAGTCAGTATAATCAAGTTAAGGTGACGGTTAATCAGGCCGGTGATTTGGCTGCGGCTCGTAAGCATATCGAAGTTTTGGGTTACGCCACTCAATCGGTGGTTGATACGGTGGCTCAGGTTAATAGCCTGTTCTCTACTTTTCGCACTATACTGGTGGTGTTAGGTTTGGGGGCTTTGTTTGTGGCCTCATTGGGTATGTTTAATACGTTGACGGTGTCGTTGTTGGAGCGGACCCGCGAGGTGGGCTTGATGAAGTCGATGGGTATGCGATCATTCGAGGTGCGGGAGTTGTTTTTGACTGAGTCGATGATTATGGGATTATTTGGCGGGTTGTTGGGTGTAGTATTGGGCTTTGTTGGAGGTAAAATGCTGAGTCTGGCTATTAGTGTTATCTCGATTAGTCAGGGTGGCGGTATTGTAGATGTGTCGAGTGTGCCGATTGAATTTGCCTTGCTGATTATCCTGACTTCGATTTTTGTGGGCTTTTTGACTGGTATTTATCCATCACGACGAGCCACTCGCATCTCGGCTCTTAATGCGCTTCGGTATGAGTAGGTGCTTGGGGACACGGGGCACATGTTGTCTTCTCTGGCCCATTCTGTTTGCCCGTCCTCTGGTTGCGGCTCAAGATGATGAGTTTGAGACAAAGAGTTAGGCGCTCCGGGAGCGTGCGATTGACGGGCATGGAGACCCCAATACTTCTGACGATTTTAAAGGTGCAGTTGAATTGCTATATCCTGTGGGGCTTATGGTTTACAATTTTTGAGTAAGAATGAGTTGGGCAGAGGCTATGGAGTGCCGCCATTGGAGGGTTTGTGGTGGGCGGATGACATGGATGCTTTTGTGACACGGGATAAATCTGCCTGGGATTGGACGATGATGCTGATGGTTCCGGATTGGTTGAGTCAGGACTAGCTTGAGATGGTGCGTCAAAATTCGTATAAAAAGTCCGGTCGTGATTTTGACACTGGGCGGTTAGAGTTGCTTGCTGAAGGATTGGTCATCCAAACACTTCACGTGGGATTTTTTGATAATGAGGGTTCAGTATTGGATAGATTGCATCACCAGTTTATTCCACAACACGGTTTGGCTCTGTCTAGCAAGCAGCATGAAATTTATCTGAGTGATTTCCGCAAGACGGCTGCAGATAAACTGAAAACAGTTTACGTCAACCAGTCGCCAAGTAAGATTAATTCATTTGAGTATTGCAAAGGATACTCCGCCGTCACTTGGACGGCGGAGTGGTGTCGATGATGTTGGCCGGTTGGTCTTGACTTGAAGCTTGGTAGAAAAGCGCCATGCCTCCACAAAATACGATAAAAGTCACGCAGCCGGTTATGAGTGGGCTCAAGCCGTGGCTGCTGGCAACATAGGCAACCCCTGCTGAGGGTATTGCCCAAGCTATTGCAAGAAAAAACAGCATCAAGAGCCTGTCATTCATGGTGTGTCCTCTCCATAACATCGACGACGTACGATCTGTATACTCCTTTTTGAATAAATAAGCAAATAGTTAGTCATTGCTGTCTTTGCCTTTGATAGATATTTTGCGGACATTGCCTTCGTTGATAATTTCTTTGACTTTGCCGACAAGTGATTGGCTGCTTATTTTAAATTCTTCAGTGGTCGTTTTTTCAGACATGGTTAGTCCTCCTGGGTAGATAGAATATTTGGGTCTTCTAAAGCTAACTTAAGTTGGTGAAAAGATTCAGCTAGCTTAGTGGGAGTGAAGTGGGCATTGAGGCTGATACTGTTGGACTAGTTTGATTACACGCTGCCCGCCGTCGATAATCTCTTGTTTAGATAATTCATCAGCTCTGACCGTTGGTCTAGTTACCATATTTGTTATGCCGTAACCAAGTTGGAGTAGCTGTCGGTTTTGGCTGCAATGAAGCAGGGTCGGTGTTAGTTCTGAATGATACAGAGCTGGCCAAAAGCGATTGCCGGGATGGGCAAAATGATGTCCAGCCCAGGCTGTATAAAGGCCAGGATGAATGCCGACAAATAACAACTTTAGATGAGGAGCAATGATATCTGGGACAGTCTTGTTGATAGCCGATTGCAGCTCGGCTTTGGTAGGTTTATGGCAATTCACACGGTTATTGTAATAAATAGCTTGCCATAGGTATACTTGCCTGTTAATTACGGATGGACTATAGTGAGTGTGTACCTTTGAGGAGATGATTATGAGTAAAAAGTGGACGTATTTATTTGCTTTGGTTCTGTTGGCATTGGTGGCAGTGATAGTATATGCAGCAGTTCATATTCCTGGGTTGCAAAGGCAAAGCAACAATGACAAGCAGGCCTTAGGCCGCTTGTCGGTCGTGGCTATCAAGGTTATGCCTGACAGTTTAAGTGAATATCCAGTTGCGTTGTCTTTTGATCCAGCCGTTGATCAGTCTGGGGCCACAGTTAGCTATACTGTTGAAACTAACCCTGAGGCTCAAATGCAAATCAATGAGGCGGTGGTAAGTAAGCTTGATAATGTGCAAATCAATGAAGCACAATCGTTAGGTATTTTTATTGAAGACGGCTATCGATATACAGTTTCGGTCACACCTACTGCCAATTCGGCTATAGTTGTTATCGTTGAGAATGGCCCTGTAGCACAGTAAAAATTGCTATATTGCGTAATTGGCGTATTTGCTATATTGTGCCTGTGATAACAACAAACAAGCAAGGTCAATTTCTTGAAATAGCCTTGCTTTTTTGGGCCAAATTATAAGGTTTCTCTATGACTACTGATCAATTATTGAGACAAGTTGCTCTTGAAATGGGTTTGACTTTGATTGAAGAGCCTCGTTGGAATAAACACTATGCTATCGTTTTTCCAAATGGGGGTAGGTTTTTGTTGAATCAAGGCAACTTTACCATTAACTATGTTCCTGCCAAGAGGATTGCTACTGACAAGGATTCGGCCGATTTCTTCCTCAGACAAGCCGGATTTCCGGTTGTTCCACACAGCCAGATTTTCTTTAGTAAGCTGTATGGTGAATCAATCAGTGAGACTGGTCGAGGCATAGATGAAGCGTATGAATATGCCAAAAGCTTGGGCTGGCCCGTCATTGTTAAACCTAATGATGGTAGCTTGGGTGTAGGCGTGGCATTGGTACATAATAAGCGGCAATTTTATACCAGTTTGCGTGAAATATTTAAGAGATATCGTCGAGCTTTGGTTCAAAAGCCTTTTTATGGTCATGATTACCGACTCGTTGTGCTAGGCGATGAGTTTATTACAGCATACCAACGCATACCATTGAGCATACAAGGTGACGGGAGATCCACTATTCGAGATTTAACTTTGGCCAAAATAGAAAAACTACGTTTGCAAGACAGGCATGTTTCATTGGACGTTGAAGACAAAAGGATTATCCATAAGCTGCGTCGGCAAGGCTTTGAATATTCGTATATTCCAGAGCATGATCAGCAGATATTTTTGTTGGACAATGCCAATTTGTCAGCTGGCGGGGACTCTGAGGACGTGAGTGATTTAATGCATCCTCGATATAAAGAACTAGCTGTAGAGATAACCAAAACAATGGGTTTGAAGTTTTGTGGAGTTGATTTATTGATCGCTGGCGATATTTCGGAGGAGCCGAATGAATGGTGCGTTCTGGAAGTAAATGGCTCGCCAGGCCTGAATCATTTTATGCAAAGTGGTCCTGAGCAAATGGCAGTGGTGGAGAGACTTTATACTAAGGCCTTGCGAATGATTGAAGCCAGTTTTGATATTGTCTGAGCGTACCGTGTTGGCGTGTGGTTGCTGATTGATTATACTTGATTGATGAAGACTGACACGTTTAGGCAGTTTATTTTAGATGAAGGCCGGAGATTGTACCGACCAATGCCGTGGCGGAATGATACTCGGCCATACTATGTATTGGTTAGCGAGTTGATGCTACAGCAAACACAGGTCGATCGGGTGGTGCCTAAATTCGAAGCCTTTATTGGCCGATTTCCTAACGAGTCAGCCCTAGCTAGCGCAAGCTTGGCTGAAGTTTTAACTATGTGGCAAGGGCTGGGATACAACCGGCGAGCTAAATATCTGCATGCTGCAGCCAAGATGATTGCTGAACGAATGGATGGCATATTCCCTTCATCGGTCGAAGAATTGATTGCTTTGCCCGGGGTAGGCAGGAATACGGCGGGTGCGCTAATGGCCTATGCCTATAATCGCCCCGTACTTTATGTTGAGACTAATGTGCGGACAGTTTATTTCCATCACTTCTTCTCCAGTTTTGACACAGTTGAGGATAAAGAGGTCCTAGATATCTTAGCCAGAACAATTGATAAGGACAATCCACGGAGGTTTTATTGGGCTGTGATGGATTATGGTTCATGGTTAAAAAGGCAGGGTGTGAAAAATGTAGCTCAGAGCAAGCACTATACTAAACAATCTAAATTGGAGGGTAGTTTGCGGCAAGTGAGAGGTCAGATCGTCAAAGCGTTGACGGATACAGCTTTGTCGCCAGTGGAATTGGAGCAGTTATTGTTTGCTGATGAAAGATTTGATAGGGCGTTAAACGATTTGGTAAGAGAAGGCCTGGTGCAGTGTGCTGGCGGTAAATTGCAGTTAGCGGATTAGACGAGGATTTTTATGGATATCCAAGATTTTAAAACCGGCATCTAGCAGCATTTTAAGGGTATGAAGTATTTAGCCCTCGGCTTGGCTGGCCATAGCGAAACACTTGCGTGCGAAGTTGGTTATATTCCTTTATATGACAATCAGAATGCTAAGTTGTGGGTCCGCCCAATGGACATGTTTGCAGAGGAGGTAGTCGTCAATGGTCAGTCGATGCCTCGCTTTGCCTTTATTTCTTCCCGATAAGGATTCTCTTGCACGCTTGCTTGTTTGCTGAGCGGTTTAGTATACTTTGTCTAGATAGAGCGTCATTATGGTCCATTTTTTAATCAACATCGGCTAGCATCCACTATCGGCTCTATCGTAGTTCTTTTGCTGGCCGTATCTTTTAATATCTACTTGTTGGTTGCCCCATACTCAAATGCAGGCTCCAATGATCCGGTTATTACCTCATACGAAATAAATAATAGTCTACCTGGCTTTGAATCTAGATCTAGCACTTTCACCCAAGCCCCAACATTTATGGGATTTGGCCTTTCCCTGCAACGCCTAACTCTTACCGGAGCCACCTTTGGATTTGTTTTGTTGAGTGTGGTTGCTATTGTTTTGGTAGCTAAAGTACTAGCCAAAAAGCGGACGCAGCAAGATGTGCAATATAAAGACCAGCTATCTCGATTGACTCAGGTGTTTGAGAAATATCGTCAAGCAAATGGAACCTATCCTCTATCCGCTGCCTATAGTCCAGAGCATTATACTGGCATTCACATGGATAAAGAATGGCGCGATTATCAGTTTCCCAATGATCAGACTATGAAGGGTTTTGATGCTGATTGGCCTATCGTTGATCAAGCCAAGTTAAAAACGATTGTTTATTTCCCTAAAGAGCAGGGTTCAAGATTTGCTTTGTATGCGGAGATAGAAACTTTGCCCAAAGATGAATCGCGGGACTTTAATGTGGAGGATAATTTGCCTAAGGCTTGGGGCGAGTTTAATTATCGTTTGACCAGCGCAGGGTTTGAATCTGGCGGAGACATGCGAGCAGCAGCCCCTGGTGTTTCGCAGACAATTAAACCTTCAGCTATGGCAACTCCTTTGCCAGCAGCTGCCCAGAGCGATGAGGCGTCTGAATCGGCGGCACAAGCTGATTCAGGCGGCCTTGTCTCAGAGAATAATTCGTCTATTGCTCCGATAATTTCTTCTCATAATTCGGCAGATTCTAATCCGCCGCAAGACACTAATGATAAGGTGAGTTAACCATGAATTTTAAATCTCTCTTTAAATCTCAGTTGGTGTTCAAGGATGATACTAAAGGTTTTGCAATAGTAGAGTTGTTGGTTGTTATTGCTGTCGTCGGAGTTTTATCTTCGATAGTGATGATTGGGATTAATCCTGCCAAGCGCATTGCTGAAGCGCATGACATCCATATGAAGTCTGACTTGGCTACACTTAGAGGCTCAATTGAGGCATATGCCGTGGCGCATAATGGTCGGTATCCTTCCACGGCGGGAGCTTATTGGTGTGAAAATTGCACCGCTTATGTGGCTCAAGGAGCAAATAACTGGATTCCTGAGCTCGTGTCGAAAGGTTTTATCAAGTATCTTCCCACCAGCCCTTTAAATGGTATGCCAAGTTTATCGAGCTGTACGGCTGCTAACGCAACTTATATGTATATGTCGAATGGTGTTGACTATAGGCTTTTTGCTCACTGCATGCCCACTACAGACTTGAATAATGGTGGCGATTATAAAGGTTCTGCTTATTGTACTCCGCGCCCGCCATACACTGAAAGCTCTTTTGTTGACTCGACAGTCCCGGCGACCAAGCTGAAGCCGATGGTGGATCCAGCCCGGCCTACCTACGCGTACGCTATTTATTCACGTGGATATATGTGTCTCTAGTGATCTGATCGCCTATTGCCCTGCTCTCAGCAGCGGCATTCTAAGAATAGACTGCCATTTATAGTAATGGGCTTGATTTTGAAGCTATTGCTGAGACTTTTGGTCCAACTGTTGACATATGAAGGGCTTGATTGGGTTGAAAACACCACCGCACCTCAACGCTTGTTTGTTGCTATCTGTGAATTTTGTGATATTTTAAGCGCATGCTTTCTAAATACCTTATCAGAGACTTCAAAATTGGTGGCCACTACCATGTCTTTAACTGTGGTGCAAATATGCAGAAGATCTTTCTTGATCAACAAGATTTTCAAATGTTTGAGTATTACTTATTTGTGTATCTAGCTCCTGGGTCGACCGTTAGTCGCAAGTATCCCAATCTTCCTAGCAAGACCCGAGCCCAGAACATATCTGGCGATATTGATCTGATCGCCTATTGTTTAATGCCCGATCATTTTCATTTGTTGGTTCGTTTGCATTGGATGAGTGCCGTGTCAGATTTGGTGCAGCGAGTGACGAGTGCGTATACTCACTATTTTAATGTCAAATATGGCCGAAGTGGAACATTGATGGAAGAGGATTTTCAGTCTGTTGAGCTGCAAAATCAAGCTCAGCTGCTTCATTTGTCTCGATATATTCATAATAATCCAGTTAGGGAAGGTCTCGCTAGCCAAGCCGATACATATAAATGGTCGAGTATGGCAGATTATCAAAAGGGGCGCTTTCGCCCCTTTATTTATAGGCGGCTATTACAAGAATGTCGTATGTCTGCAGTTGACTACCATCAGTTTGTAGCTGAAGCTAGTCTAGATGTTGCAGCTTTGGGAGATGTGTATATAAAAGGCTAATGCGTCGACACTTATATGGATATTGTCTGAGATATGTTATAATAGCGCCTGTATTTTGCTGCTCGTCTTGATGTGTCACATGCACTCGTAGCTCAGTGGATTAGAGCATCTGTCTTCGGAACAGAGGGTCGGGGGTTCGAGTCCCTCCGAGTGCACCAGTAAGATTTTAATCGTCAGGCAAGTGGAATGTGGATTACGCAGGGAATGATTTTTATTGCGATGTGGCTTTGACAGGTGCTCTTTCTTTGCAAAAAGAGTATGAGAGCGATTTGGTCCTGGCTTATCATCACACTAAACCATTCTGGCCAGTTCATATTGTTGTTATACCTAAAAAGCACACTCCTTCTTTTGCCATGCTGGCAGCTGAGGATATGCCGGTGTTTATGGAAATGGTGAATGTACTACAGTCTGTAGCAGCGAAGGTGGAAAAAGAGCACGGAGCCGCTCGGGTGTTAACTAACTTGGGTGAATACCGAGATTCTAAGCACCTCCATTTCCATGTTAGTAGTGGTCCGACCAAGAAGCCTTAAGAATGAGTGATGCTCGTTGTCGGTGGTTTAATGGCGACTGTCTCTATGATTATCCTGGGTCGCCTTGAATTTTATGAAGTAAAATTCAGATCATTTATTCGGTTTAGTTTACTAAACCACGGTGCTATGGGAGCAATGTTTGTTTGAAGGTAGTAAAAATTTATACAGCTTAAGCAACCCTGGAGGGGTCGCATAGTGGTTTAGTGCGTTTGTCTTGAAAACAAATGTGGGTGCAAGCTCACCGGGGGTTCGAATCCCTCCCCCTCCGCCAAAATATCCCCATGTCGTAAGACATGGGGATATTTTGTTGTGGTATTCAGTCAAGCAACCAGGACCTGATGGTGGATTTACTCATCTGCCCCCCCCTCTATCGAAAACAGCAAGGATCTGCGTACTACTTCTGTTCGCCACAAACCCTCTCAACAAGAAAAAGGTATTGAGGGTTATCCCATTAAAGCCATATAGGGCCCACTGAGGCCCTCCTGGGGCGGTACTGGGCAGATCTTTAGGAATCTTCTGGAGGGCTTTGTTTTTAAGAAGCTTGTTGGGGATTTGTCGGGTTGAACCCCACCCTGCCGTGTTGGGGTTGAACCTTAACTTTATACGCTTGTCTGTTGACGAAATAAAAACATCTGATAATATCTGCGCTATGCCGTCAAAATATGTTCTGCGTAATTATTATGAAGGGGGTTATTATCATGTGCTTAATCGTGGTTTGAATAAACAGGATGTATTCATTGACGATCAAGACATACTGGCCTATCTTAGGTATTTGGCAATATATACTTTACCTTTACATAAAGTCTTGAGTCGTTGGCCGAAACTTAGGACTAACTTGATGGAGCAAAATATGTTTGGCCAGGTTTCTATTTTAGCTTATTGCATTATGCCGAACCATTTTCATTTGTTAATGAAGAATGAGGCTAAGCACGGTATCCCTTGCTTAATGCACAAAATGCAATCTGCGTATTCTCGTCATAGCTACTTGAGATATGGGGCAGGAGCAAAATTGATGCATGGACGCTATCGAGCAGTAGAGGTTGCAACCGAATCCTCCCTACTTCAGGAAAGTCGATATATTCATCTTAACCCTTTGAGGGCGGGCTTGTCTGAGTCTGTAATGGATTACAAATGGTCGAGTTTAAATGAATATGTGACCTCCATTCCAGATAGAATCTGTGATAGCTCAGCGGTCCTAAGCAGCTTTGGTAGTAGTTCAGAAGCCTACTTGGACTTTGTAGAAAAAGTTAGGCCAGAAGATTTTTTGTATAAACCGTTTCTTTAGCTTTTATAAGCCCGTAGGGGTTCAACCTTAACTCGCCATGTTGGGGTTCAACCTTGGGGTTTTAGATTGGGTGGGTGGGGTGTTTATATATTGTCTTTTTATGGTTGCTTGTTGACGGTGCTGATACAATGATTTTACGTAGATCTGCGAGACATAAAAATTAATACGGCAGCAATTATAAGGATGATTATGATGAAATTAAGTCAAGTCAGCATCCTGCCCTGGTTTGTGGTGAGTCGTGTGATAGTATTTGGTGTGCTTGTTGGAACGATGTATGTTGCGTCAGGCGATGTAAGCAGAGTGTTGGCTACAGGTCCGCGACATACTTTGTTTAGTGATGACTTTGAGATCGGCGATCTTAGCCGATGGGATAGTAGCTATCAGTGGTCATTAATTAATGGCAGCGCCGATAGTGATGGTAAAAAGGCTAGGACCGCTGGTAGTGAGACCAAAGATGCAGAGTTATTAAAAGCTGTATCAACTGCTAACTACACAAGTATTATCTTAGATTATAACTATAAGATCTCTGGCTATGAGACCGGTGATTCTGCTACAGTTCAATATCAGCTTAGCCCAAGTCATGCTTGGCAGGTATTGGCGACTCATACTCTTAACACGGAGCTGGGTTGGCAATCAGCTCAATGGCATCTGCCTGCTGAGGCGGCCAATCAGTCTGGTTTGCGATTGCGTGTTATCAGCGATGCAAATGGCAGCAATGATCTGTTTTATATCGATAGTGTGGCGCTGTCTGGGGAGTTAATGGGAGGAGAGGCTCCTCCGCCTACACCGACTCCATCTTCCACGCCTACGCCTTCAGTAACCCCGACACCAACTCCTAGTCCAACACCGACCTCTATCCCGACTCCAACGCTCACCCCAACCCCTACTCCTACCCAAAATCCTATAGCAACTGCAGTCCCTACCCCGACTTCAACTGGGATAGTGCTAGCGTCTGTTGCGGATAATAGCCAGGCTGATAAGGATAGTAATAATGCCGGAGACGCTCAGACTGTTGAAGGTCAAACCTTGGCCAATACTGGTGCGAATGCTAGTCTGCTAGGATCAGGAATCGGCCTTGCTTCCGTTGGTGGCTTGGCTTTACTAGCCCATCGACTTCGCAAGTTGTGGTTCAGCTAGATTGGTTGTATAGAATAGATACTAAAATACCTGTCGCTTGGCGGGTATTTTAGTATCTATGATAAGGTATTGTATTGATTTATGATACTAATGTTATAATTAGGTTATAACGTATAGGAGTAAATAATACATGGACCATATACGCAACGCTGATCTGCTGAGTGAATTGTTAGACAATAAGTTTTCGTTGATTGGGGTACGATTTGGGATAGACCCTCTACTCAACTTCATCCCAGTTGGCGGTAATATGATTGGATTGATGTTTGCGACTTATATTTTATGGATCGCAACCCAGGAGGGTGTATCTTGGCGCATCCGTCAGCGAATGGTGCTGAATGTAATCGTCGATTTCTTATTGGGGTTTATTCCGTTTATTGGGTGGGTCGGCGACTTTTTTATTCGCTCCAACATCAGAAATATGAAGCTGATGCATGACTATCTTGATAAAAGACCGTTAGAGGGTAAAATTATTGCCAGCCAAGAAGTGCTCTCTGGCGGTTAGTACTAATTTGAGGCTGCTTTATTATCGTCGTATGCTTTTTATGAATTAAGGTGACGTCGACGATAATAGGCTGCTGCACCGAGTATGCCCAGAGCTATTGTAGCCAAGCCAAACCACTGAAGATTAGAGGTAGAGCCGGTAGCAGCTAGGACATTGCCAGTGTCGGCGGCGGTTGGGGTTGGAGTTGGGGTTGGGGTTGGGGTCGATTGAGTTGCCTGGGCGACTACGGATTCGCCTAGAATGCTTCCTCCAGGTGTTGGGGTGGGAGTCGGGCCTGTGTTGGTTTGAAGAGCTTCGCTGTTATTGTTGACTGTCAGATCTATGAATTTTGGCGAACTCACTCGGTTGATTTCGTCGGTATCATCCTCAGCTATGAAGTAGATGCGGTAGACACCATTTTCTAGGGTAGTCGTATCCAAATCAAAGGATGTGGTTAGATGATTGCCATTGACTCGGTGCAACTCAGTAACATTGTCAGCATGGTCGCCGAGCTTATGAATCCAGAAGCGGCTGTATTCTAGGCTATCGCGGAAGCTTTGTACGCTACCTGATATAGTGATTGTTCCTGATACAGTATGTTCGCTACCGGAAATGCCCGGATTGGTGAATTCTACCAAGGGAGCTGGTGCTTCCATGTCGATAGTTAGCTTCCAGGTGTTCGTCCACGCTGATTTATGGCCTGCAGCATCGATAGCGCGAACTTGCCAATACCAGGTGCCGTTAGCCCCGTAGGAGTGAATCGTTGAATCGGTTAGGTTGTTTCGGTCTGGTCCGCCATGGGCGATATTGTTCCATACCCCATTGACTAGCACGCCATTCCCATCAACGGTTGGGTTTTGCGAAGATTGGAATTCGTAGGCAACCGCGTCGCTAACAGAAGTCCAGTCAAAGTAAAAGTCGTTGATGTTGATTGAACTATTATCGGCTGGCGACAGGTGAACTGGCATGGCTGGAGCGGTGTTGTCGATATTGAACCAAACCTTGAGACTGGCGGTGTTTTCGCCTAGATCTCGAGCTGAGAATAGGACATAGTAGCGACCGTCAGCCAGCTTGGTAGTGTCGATGGTTTTGCTGAGATCATCGCCTGAAGCAGGCATCCACGCATAGGCTCCAGTATTAGCGCCATCGATTTGGGCAATTGAGCCGTCTTGGTTGTAGAGGTAGAAGTGGTAAGCTTTTGGATTGGTTTCATCGACATACTCGTCAATAGTCATGTCGCCGCTGTAGTAGTTTTCAGCCAGAACATTGGTGGTGATGATTGGAGCTTGGGTGTCAAGATAGAATTGATAGCTGGTTGAATTGCCGCCTAGATCGAAGAGCACAAGGGTGTTTAAGCCTTCGACGCCACCAAACTGACCCGGCTTCACATTGTTGAGGTCGCTCCAATTGTTTGGTGCGTAGGTCTTCTCTACTCCATTGAGCGTTGTTTTCCAAACCTTGTTTGAATCATATAGTTTGAAATTGACAAGGCTGAAGATAGTACCATTACCGATGGAAGCTGGGGTGTAGTTAACGCCATTCTTAACAGTAATAACGGGGGCTGTGTTGTCGATGATGAAGGTACTGGTTTTGGTGGTTGAGATATTGGTGGCCATATCGCGAGCGTTGAAGCGGATGGTGTAAGTGCCTTCTGCTAACCCATTGATTGGACAATTGAGGGTGTAGTTGTTGGTCTGAGCCGGAGTAGCAGTGGCGCTACAAGACTTGATAACGCTGCCAGTATTGGTGGCGTTATAAATATTGGCCGTAACCGTTTTGAGGGCGAAGTTATCAGTGGCTTGGACTGATAGAGTTGTGGGGTTGACAGCATTTACACTAGGTGTAGTTAGCTCGACCTGAGGCTTGGTGATGTCATAGGTGAAGCTATGGGTAGAGCTCAGTTCAGATTCATCACTTCCTTTAACAGCGCGAACAGCAAAGTGATGAAGGCCTTCTCCTTGATTGACTGTGCCAGCATAGCTCGTAGCGCCGGTAGGCATAATCCATGGATTAGCTGAGTTGTATGAAGAAGTGGCGACGTCATTCCAGTAGGTATACTTATAAGAATCTGGAGTTTCGTCAGCAGCTGGCTGCCAAGCAGCGGTGACTTGATCTTTGTTGGTGTAGCCGTTGTTGATAATAGCTGTGCCGCTAACGGTTTCTTTGAGACTGAGATTGATTGGAGCCTGAGGAGGGAATAATCCTTCAAATAGCCAGCTATTCGGTTCTGTAAGCGGTGAAAGTTCGGTTGTGCGAGTGCCATTGATTCCGGTGACGGTGACGACAGCCTTGGTTGGTTTATCGGTAGGAGCCCATGCTCTGGATCCGAGGTTCCAATAGGTCTCGGTGTAGGTGCCAGGGGTGATGATAAACGGAGTGCTTAAGGTGCGTTCGCCCGAGACATTAACCAGATTCAAGAGAGCTGAGTTATGGTTGTTGGTGACTAGTAGGTCGGCATTTTTGAATAACTCAACTTTTATAGCGCTAACTGTGCCGAAGTCATTATTAATATTGAATCCAACATTAATACCTTTGTAATCAGCATCGTTATGAGTATTAAAGTTTTCTCCGCTGACAATGGGGTTGGCTGCAGGCTCGAAGTCATAGACGGTTCCATTGAAATTTAGGCCGTCGGCTCTGACTACCCAGTCGGGATTGTAGGTGCCGATATTAAGTTTAACGCTGGTAATTTTGGCATTTGGGTGAGCAGATTTTACCTGATCAATGGTATAGAAAGGAGCACCGCCAGAACCATTAGTAAAACCAGCTACTGTAGTAGTGGACCAGAATTTTCCACCATCTAAGGTGTTCCAGGTCTGCCAATCCCCTGCTGTATTAACGGTGCCATTCCAATAAGGTTCATATACAAGAGTAGTTGAACTAAAGCTGGATGCGCCAGTCAGGCCATTGATTGTAATCTGCAGGGCGGCTGCAGCATGGATGGGGCCTGAAACATATTTGGTGGCGTATGAAAGAGTTGCTAGGTCGGCCACATTGATAGATGGACTAATGCTTTTGGTTCGCTGGGCGCGAGAAGGATTGCCAGAATTGGTGGTCATTTCAAGTGCACCAGTTCCGTATGGCGCCGTTGGGTCTGCGACAAAACTGGTGGCTCCACCACCTGAGCTACCGGAGTTCCATCCTTGCGAGGGAGAGCTTCGGACTATTACATCACCATTGGGAGCCGCAGTAGAGGTGGGAAAGTCTAAAACACCACTTAAGAGGCTTTGCAGAGAAAGAGTTACGGCTAAGCCAATAATTGCGGCTTGGCGGGCGGGTTTGATAAGCGACTTGATGGCTGAAGTTCTTATATTCATAATGGATCATCCTCTACTAACAACAGATACTACTGAATGGTTACTTGATAATTATGCGCATTGTAACACAACTTGCCTATAGTTTTGTATAGGCCTACTATTTCGATGGCCTATATTGCTTGATAGGGCAGCTAAATCTTCTTTAAATTGTTTTTTTTGATAAACATAGTTTCTAGGTATTATATGGCTATCTATTTTTGGCATGGCTAAGAATCCAGGTATATAGGTAGCTGCGAGCGTTTGCGCCGTCAATGATGGTGCTGGGCAGCCGTTTGGTTATAATGTACCAATTCTGAAGTATTATTAGTGGTTTGAGCGTTATGCATTAGTAAATAATCGCCAAATTGGAGGTTGTAGTTATTATCTGAAACAGTTGTTGCTACATTCCTGTTGACTCTGTCGGCAGGAGCTTGAAAGTTGATCATTGATGGATTGAGGGGGATTGGTTGGATGCTCAGCATGGCATTGGGCTCGGCGCTAAAAAGGCAGAATAGTCTCTCTTGCTACCTGGGTCAAGGACGCTGCTTGCTTGCTTGCTTGATTAATTGATCATAGTTTTGATATAGAGCATCGCTTAGATTAGACTCCAGCCAATAGTCCTTGGTTGGGGCTACTTCATTGTTGAGCATCCATTGGGGCTGCCATGCAGGCGTTGATTGCTTCTGAGGTAGATTCCTGGTTGTTGCCATAGTCAAAAGGGGTGCTTCCTGAGGCCCAGGAATGACTAAGGCATGGGTCAAAAACTCGACGGAGAGGCAGCGGTTCTTGTTCATAATTAATAAATCAGATGTTATAGGTTTGACATGTATCAGCTGAATAGCTTGAATGTGAGGATCAGTGGTGCGTACCTATCCGATGTGGCATAATAGGTGGACGAATTGAAATAGAAATGAGGCTTATTATGAAGGAAGTGTTTGCAGGTTTTCGTGAGTTTATTGTGCGGGGGAATGTTATTGATTTGGCTGTGGCTGTTGTTATTGGTACGGCTTTTACAGCCTTGGTCAATTCGGTAGTTTCCGGATTGATAACACCGCTGATTGGCGCATTGGGTGGCAATCCAGATTTCTCAGGGTTTGAGTTTACTGTCAATGGTTCTGTTTTTGATATTGGAGCGGTACTCAATGCTATGATCTCGTTTGTTATCGTAGCAGCTGTTATTTATTTTATGATTGTGCTGCCTATGAACAAGATTATGGACAAAGTTAAAAAGGGTGAAAAACCAGCTGATCCATCAACCAAATTATGCCCTGAATGTTTGAGCGAAGTGCCGCTTAAAGCTAAGAAGTGTAAATTCTGCACTTCAGCGATTAAGACCGCCTAATAAAAAAGCAGACTGTCGTCTGCTTTTTTATTAGTTTGATCAAGAGATATTCTTATCCCGCAAAATTCTGTTCAGCTACATCCCAATTGATGACATTCCAGAAAGCTTCGATATAGGCGGGACGTTGGTTTTGGTATTTGAGGTAGTAGGCATGTTCCCAGACATCGAGACCGATGATCAGTTTGAGGCTAGGATTATCCATGAGTGGGTTATCTTGATTTGGCGTTGCTACAACTTTTAACTGACCGTTATCGCTGACTAGCCAAGCCCAACCGGAGCCGAATTGATTGACGGCGGCGTCGGTAAACCTCTTTTTAAACTCATCAAAGCTTCCCAAATCACGATTTATGGCCTCGGCTAATTGACCGGTTGGCAGTTGGCCATTGTTCGATTTTAGTAAAGACCAGAAAAAGCTGTGATTGAAGTGGCCGCCACCGTTATTGCGAACGGCTTTCTGTTTGTCAGTAGGTAGATTAGAAATATTCGCTATAACCTCTTCAATGGACTTGTCGGCCCAGTCGGTGCCTTCTAGGGCAGCATTGAGCTTGTCGACATAGGTTTGGTGGTGTTTGTCGTGGTGAATTTGCATGGTTTGAGCGTCGATGTGTGGCTCTAGGGAATCAAAGGAATAGGAAAGTTCTGGTAACGTAAATGGCATGGGTGGCCCTCCTGAGTAATGTGATAGTAATATTGTAACATAATTGGAGAAGGAGAAGGAGAAGGAGGATGGGGACAGGAAGCGGGAGGCTGCGGTGAAACGAGGAGCGCTCGTTCTCCGAGATGAAGAACGAGCGCGTATTGGAAAGGTGTGATCTGGGGAGACTTGGAAGATTCTAGAGATTCCAATCTCGGCGGCAAGTGGTCTTTGGGTCAGCTTTGGGAGACTGATTGGTGAAGTGGTAGCCCAGAGGAGCTACTACGCCAATGGTAAGCAGTCCCAAGGCCAGTATCCAACCAGCTTTTTGACCCTGTTGGTCAGCCACGGCGGCGACCAGAATCAGGGCTAGCAACAGCCCTACGCAAATGATGATACCTATGCGACTCATGATGCTCCCTCCTGGGAACTTTGAGGTATATGCGGGGCTGAAGAAGGGACACCCTTCTATAGGTATTGTAGCATTACTTAGGTCAAATGTCAAGTACTATAGGTTCTTTATCTATGACAGATGGATAATGAATATCAGATAGGGCTAAAACTTAAAATGCGAATGCGCCTGTCGTGGTCCCGGAAATCGGGTACGACAGGCGCTGCGATCCTGGATGATGAAGATCCTAGCCTGTCCTCTTGGCACGCCTGGCGACAGTAGCGGTGAGCGCTGCGATTATCAGCGCCACTAGGAGAATGATAACTCCTCCTCCCCCAAGGTTTTCTCCAGCGATTTCCACCCCGCTGGGAGCGTAGGCTTGAGCAAGTGCGATGAAGCTCGTGGGCATGGTTTCTCTCCCTGGTATTTCGAGGCTGAGCGACGCCTGTCGCTCTTCTGCCTATTGCTTGATTATAGTAAATTTGAGTCTATTTGTCAATACTATAGGATTCATTTTGCTGCCGACGACGAAGAATATCGAAGATAAATCGGTGTAATTACTAGTGTCCTATATCGGCTGGTCTATGGTGCGTTTGCAATGTGGTAGAGTTTGTATTCGCCGGAGGTGAAGATTGGTTGGCCGGTGAGAGATTGGATGGTTGAATCGTCGGTCATGTATTGGGCAGCTTCTTCAGGACTATAAACGATATAGGTGATGTTGTATTGCTGAAGCAGCTGTGATAATTCATTAGGATCGGTAGCAGCGTAGATTTGTTGGATAAAGCCGACGCGGGTTGAAATATTATCTGCCCAGCTGGTGGGACTGTAGCGCCAGCCCCATTCGTGGGAGGCCCAACCGATCGGCGAGGCTAAGCCGGTATAGGAGGATATGCGAGATTGCTGAGTATAGCTGTCCCCTGCTGCTTCCACCATAATCGGATGCCCGGGTACGTTAGTATTTAGCCAATTAATAGTGGCCAACTGATCCGGATCTTGAGTTTGCAGATAGGCATAACCATCTAATGTCCAGGTTGGATCAGTGGTGGATTTGCCTTGTTGGTATGAAGTGTAAGCTGACCAGGTGCCGGCTGCGGTGAGGGAAATAGTGATGGCAAAAATGAAAATATAGATGTCGGTCAGGCCGCGCTTGAGCGTATACTTTTGACCAATGGCTAAGCCATAGCCAGCTACAATTGCCAGAAGGACCCAGACTTGATAATAAATCTTGAAGATGGTGTTGGCTCTAGCGTAGGGCGGGTTCTCATAGTTGTAAATGTCCTTCATAAAGAAGAATTCGGTGAAAACGATGAAGCCTATGGCGCAAATAAAGAGCAAGATAATGTAAGCATCTTTCGGTGTAGTTTTGGATGGAATGAGTTGGAGCTTTTTTAGTTGTGGTATGAGATGTGGTAAGAGTGGCAGGCTAATGAGCAGCATGGCGCCAAAGTTTATGGCTAGGTGACTGAGAGGTGTTTTGAATAGATCGACACCGACGCCGCCGGTTGGGTTGTGAAAATTGAGGTAGAACGGTAAATATAGTACAACTGAGGCTAAGCCGATCAGAATAGTGTTCTGCAATCCAACCCTTAGGCCTAGTAAGTTCCAACCATGCTGACTGAGGCTGCGATGAACCAGGACTAGTCCCGTCAAGCCGCCGTAAATGAGAGCGTCAAAAGCATTGGTGGGGGCGGTGGCGCCAATGGTCAAGGCTAGGAGGAACACTAGGGCCCAGCTGAGACGAATACTTTGATGGGCGACATACAATAAACAGATAATAACCAACGTTGTGGGCAGGTTGAGCGTGTGGGCATGCAAATCGGCAATAACGAAGGAGTAAAGCGGGAATTCATTTATGGTGTAGGGGTCGAGGCGGGTGGCGCTGAAGAAAATATAATCTTTGGTTTGCTTGATGAGATTGATGGCCGGGTCGAGGTTGCTGGATAGAGCTATGAGGAAAGCGGTGGTTAGGGCGGCCATCTTGGATCGACTGAGAGTGAAGACGAAGGCGGCTGAAATGGTAACCGTTAAAGCGAAGATTGTGGCAACGCCAAGATTGAATCCAAATTGTGCTGGCACCTGAGTTAGTTTGATCAGATTGGCCATCATCAAGTGGCCAAAGTAATAATAGTTGATAGATTCGCCGGCGTACCACGGATCAATGGTTGGAAAATGGTCTGTTCGAAGAATGGCATTTATGAAGGCGATGTTCATAAACTTCTCTACTCCCTCAATGCGGGGGTTGTAGGAGCGGACAATGCTCCAAGCAGCTAGGGCGGTAAAGAATATAGCTTCTTGCTTGGCAAATAAGAGCCAGGGGATATCTGATAATTTGGTTTGTCGGCTGTTAACTAGATAGATGGCCAGAGCAGCTAACAATAAGGAGATGGCAATGACGGTGGTGCTTGTAAATGGAATGACCGGTGTGGCGGCAGCGATCCAGGCTAGCCAGCTTAGTAAGAGTAAGCCAATAGCCTTGGCTGCGAAATAGCCTTGACCAGATAAAGATTTAAGAGTTGGTTGAAAAAGGAACAAGGCAATCCAACCCAATGCTGCCAGACCTAGCCACCACAATAAAAAATAGACAACGTCCATACATTAAGAATATCATATTTGGCCCAACTACCGCTTCAGACGAAGCTATCAATTAACCAGCTTGGGACGAGATCTTATCCTAGTTGATTGAGTATTGTATAATAGCCTATAAGAAGCGGATTGAGTTGAGGTTTGGTAAGGAGTAAGCATGTCATTTCCGTCGAGCAGCATCCAGAACCCCGAGTTGATCTACCAAGGGTTTGACTCGCAAAATCTGGATGCGGTGGAGGATGATAGCCGTTTTGACTGGAAGGCGGCCATTATTGCGGTGTGTATGATGCTGGCTGCAGCATGTGGCTTGTTGATCAGCGATGTTGTGCCTTTGTGATTTTATGCACATCTAGGAGGTGAGCTGTGCGGTGATTATGGAGACTGATTGGCAAGGGCTTGGTCAGTATCGGCCTGCTGGTGGTACTGGTCGGATCAGTGAGTGGGGCGATGTCGCTGATGTCTCCCTACGCTGCTCTGCTCAGCCCTTTGCCCAGATGGGCGAATCGGGGACTTGACGTGCTGTCTCTGGGTATCATTGACTGCCTGGGGTGGTTATTGTCTCAGAGCTGGTTGATGGCAGGATTGCTTGTCCTGGCGACGTGCAGACAGCTATTGACTAGGCGCGCCACAACAATCACTGGAACAGAAGACCTGTCAAATGGCACGACAAGGTGATTGGTGTGATTTGGGAGTTGGAATTTGTTTGGTTGGTGCTGTTTGGCATTATGTTCATCATTTCCCGCAATGTGGTGGATTCAATCGGGCTCAGCTTTTAGCTGGGCCCTCAGTGTATACTTGGATGGCACAACCAAAGGAGATAGATATGAGACAAACTGCAATTGTAGCTAACGGGTGTTTTTGGTGTACGGAGGCGATTTTTCAAAAATTACGAGGGGTAGAGTCTGTTGAGTCTGGGTATATCGGCGGGATGGTGGTTAACCCAAGCTATGAAGAAGTTAGTAGTGGCAAAACCGGACATGCTGAGGCAATTCGCATCATATTCGATGACGAAGTATTGCCGTATCGAATTTTGTTGGACGTGTTTTGGTATACTCATGACCCGACTACGCTCAATCGACAAGGCAATGATGTGGGAACTCAATACAGGTCAACAGTTTTTTATGTAAATGATGACCAAAGAGTTGTGGCGGAGGAGTTGAGGGATGAGTTGCATCAGTCTGGAACATATACCCAGCCGATTGTGACCCAGATTGTTCCAGCCGGTGAGTTTTATAAGGCTGAAGGGTATCATCAAAACTTTTACAATCAGAATCAAGACTACCCATATTGTCAATTGATCATCGCGCCTAAGTTAAAGAAATTGTTAGAAAAATATAAATCCAAGGTGGTGGAATAAGGTGCCAAACCCTGCCTCGTTTGAGGCAGGGTTTGCTTTATTTGTTGCGTTTCAGGCAACAAAGGTGAGCAGCGAATCTTCGTAGACGCGCCAAAAGCTAAATCGACCCGATTTGATTTTGATCATCTGCACGATGATTTGTTGGCCGGGCAAAATAACCTGATGGCGCAAGTGGACTATACGGATCATGCCGTCAGACTTGTGCTGCTGGGTTATTTTGCCCCAAGCAGCATTTTCAAGTCGTTGGGCTGGAGCATTGCCTATTTGACTGGGCACCACATACGAAACTACTCCGGACTTGGTGTCGGCAACCGTGTGGACGGTCACGGCTACCAATGAGTCTCGATCGATGAGCTTGTCTGCAGCGTTGGACCGATGTGAATCCAGAGGAAGAGCGCGTGCCAGCATGTTAACCTCCCAAATAGTGACACCCAACGATTGTATGACTATGTTAGTCCCTTGTTGTTAGTATTACAACAAACAAGCTCGTTGGTTTGGCTTAGATAACCAGAGTTTTAAAAGTCTTACTGTCTAGGTCTGTTTGGGTTCTGGAATGGCGCAGAATGAGCCGATATCGATGGGGTTGAAAAGTTGTTGATACACTTCTAGCAAGTATTCTCGACTGCGGCACATGTTGATTGCTTGGCGATGCTCTGTCTCTGAAATAATCCTGCCGAATGAGTCAACGTCGCTGACAGCGCTGTTTATGATAGATGAAGTGGTTTGATAATGATAGGCGCGCATGCCAAGAGCCCGATCAACTTCAAGGTCGATAGCTGGCTGATCCTGCAGTGCTTGTTCTGCTCTTAGCCAGAATTCTTGCCTAACAATGTCAACCTGTTCTTGGTTATTGAGTGGAACCATCATGGTCCATTCAGTGACGCACCAGTCAGTATTGGAAGTATAGTTGATATTGTAGACCCAGCCTTTTTCCTCTCTCAGCCATTGAAAAAGCGGTCCATGCACTGGATTTATTAGGTAGTTAATTATAAATTGCTTGCCGACCATTTGGCTAAAATCAGGCCGTGGATGACGCTGAAAATTGCCGAAGTGCAGCTTGTATTGACTTACATCCCGGAAGGCTTTGATATGATAGTCTTTATTAACCCATCGTTGATGATCCCATGTTTTTTCGAGCGTTGGCAGTTTTGATACTTTCAATCGAGATAGCTGATCTTCCAGCTTTTGACTTGGCTGGTGACCGATATAAAACACAATAATATCGGAATTAAAATATTGTTTATGCGCATCCTTGAGTCTGGGCACTGTCATATCTGCCAGGTCTTTATCTGAGCCTAGCCGTTGGTTGAGACTAACAGGCGCGTCCCATTGCCATTGGGTGCATATATACTGGCTTAGCTCATTGGCTGACGGGAACCACCGCTCTTGTGGTTTGCGCTCATTACTAATGATAGCTCGGTGAATATCAACCTCATCTTTAGAAAATATTGGTTGAAATATAGATGCCAAAAATCCTGGAACAAGCGCATCGAGGTGCTGATTGGGGGTTGAGAAGTAAAAATTAGTCGAGTCATAGCTGGTTGTGGCATTGACGTGGGCACTTTTAAGTCCCAAAAACCGGGTGAAGCCATATCTATCGGGAAACAACGGTGAACGCTCCAGGCACATATGCTCTAAGAAGTGAAATGTTCCAGGAAGATATGGGCCGGTGTTGTGGCGAGAGCCGACAGGGATAACCAGCTCAACTGCACTATAGGCAGTATCCACGATTTTGGTGTAGAGGGTGATGCCGTTGGGGAGAATTTTCTTATCAAAAAGATTGCGATCTGTCATATTTTTAAGCATAGGCTGAGTATATCACAGAGGTGAAGGCTGACAATATAAGTCTAAAGGAGCTGCTTAGGGCAACTCCTTTGCCAGTCTTTTGCAATAGTTTATTGGCGATAGACTCTCTGCATATATCAGATCGCTGGGTTATAGATTGTCTTGAATTTCTTGAGCTTGGCGCTGCTGGAGCTCACCGAGGCGTTTCATTAAATTAGCTAACTCAATTTGTTCTTTTGCAACCTGCTCTTGAAGCACAGCCACTTTTTCACGTTGACGGTCAACCATTTCTTCCACATTTAGGATATCTGATTCAAGACTCATAGTGTTACCTCCGATATGTATATGATACTATAATACCATGTATTGTTATAACAGAGTAGTTAATTATTAATTAAAAGATGTAGGGAGATTTTTATGAATACATACCGACAATTGACTGAAGATGAGCGACATGTCATTGAAGAAAAGGCTACAGAGCGGCCTTTTACTGGTGAATACGAAGACCATTATGAGAAAGGCGTCTATGTTTGTAAGCGGTGCTCTGCGTCACTCTATCGGTCAGATGATAAGTTTGATGCTCGGTGTGGCTGGCCGAGTTTTGATGATGAGATAGAAGGTGCGGTTGAGAGAACTGTGGATGCGGATGGACAGCGCATCGAATTGACCTGTCACAATTGCGGGGCTCATTTGGGGCATGTTTTTGAAGGGGAGGGTTTTACTGCTAAAAATACTCGGCACTGTATCAACTCGATTTCGTTGGTTTTTGTGCCGACTGAATAAATTGGTACTTTTGTAGAAACCATAAGACCGGGTTGTCAATCTGAGCCCGGGTCTTATGGTTGCGGTGTTTAGGTCAACTTTATTCGTAGCGCAGGGCATCGATTGGGTTGAGGCGGCTGGCTTTGATGGAAGGCAGAGCGCCGGCTAAGAAAGCGATTAGCATGATAATGCCCAAAATGATCAGGCTGGAATCAATAGGATAGGCTAATAAGGTGAAGCCTTCTAGATCTTTGAACCATAGCTGAGAAATAAGAGGATTTACGATAGCGCCGATTCCCATACTAACTAGGATACCAAGCACTGCTCCCCAGAATCCAAGACTAATAGCCTCGATTGAGAAAATGCTAAAAATAGTTCGATTGTTAGCGCCGAGAGCCTTCATTAGTCCAATTTCTCGTGTCCGCTCGTTGACGGCCATGAGCAATGTATTGACGATTCCAAAGCTGGCTGCCAGCAAAGCAATTGCGCCAAAGGCATTGAGGGTGAAGATAATTGTATCGATGACGGTGCTGAAAATACCAATTTGATCCTGGACGGTCATGGCTTGATATGGTCCTGCTTCAGTGATTTCAGTTTTTAGGTCAGTAATTTGCTGATCTGTTAAGTTGTTATCAAACTGAGCCGTAAAACCAATATAGTTATCTTGAAGGCTAGCAACTCCAGCAGTGGCAGTGGTGTGAATGGACTCGGCTAGGCGATCGCTTATATACCAAGTGCCGCCGCCCATAATGGTGTTTTGCTGAACTCCAACGATAGTAGTTTTAATAGTATGCGAGGTGCCTTGGACGTCTTTGAAGCCAAATGTTACTTGCTGATCAATAGCTTCTTGGGCAGATCCAAGACCGAGCGGCTCTAGGTAGCTATTGGGCAGGGTGACCTCGTTGCTGGATTGTAGATTGACCACCCGACCAGCATCCAGCGGCAAGTTTAGCCCATCAGTAAATTGCTGAGCAGTAACGACAAACTTCTTGTCTCCGGTTGTTACATAGTCTAGGTTGAGACTAATCTGAGGGGTGACATTGGTGATGCCGTCGATGCCTTGCAGGACTTTTTGATCTTTGCTGGTCAAAGTCACGAGGTTGTAAGCACCGGTTACTTTATCCGGGTCAAATTCTTTGATACCGTCGCTGCTGGGAAGTCCGGAAGCAGCGGCTGTATCTTGCTCGGCCATAATAATAAGGGTGTTCTCTGCTCCAAGGCTGCCCAGCTGTTCGTCAATATAGGCATTGACTCCATTGCCGACGCCGTTGGTTAATGAAATGGTTAAGGCTCCGACGAATACGGCGATGACGGTTAGACTGGTACGCAGTTTGGAGCGCAGGAGATTGGTTTGAGCGGTTTTGAGTGAGTCGGCGATGCGCATTATTTAGTCTCCTTGGTAGACTTGGCGGAATTGGCGGATTTAGTTGTGGAAGTTTTGGTTGTGGTAGATCTAGTTGGTTTGGCAGACTCAGTCACTTTGGTTGTGGTATCGCTCATAATAGCCCCATCCTTGATGGTGATTTGTCGTTGGCAGAGCTTGGCCATGTCAGGGTCGTGGGTAACCATAACCAGGGTAATTCCCTGCTCTTGTTGTAGTTTAAAAAGAAGATCGGTGACTAATCGGCCATTTTCGCTATCGAGGTTGCCGGTCGGTTCGTCGGCGAAGATGACTTCTGGGTGGGCTATGAGGGCTCGAGCTATACACAGGCGCTGCTTTTGACCGCCTGATAGGTCGTTGGCCTTTTGCTTGGCCTTATCGCCTAGACCAACCATTTCCAGTATTTCCAGACCGCGTTTTTTGCGTTCAGAGGGCGAGATGCCCATAATTACTAGGGGCAGGACGGCATTGTCTAAACATGTATCTCGGGCATTGAGGAAAAATTGCTGAAAGACAAAGCCAAAGGTTTTGTTGCGGAATCGACCTAGCTCGGCTGGGTTGAATTTGCTGACATCTTGACCATTGAGGAGCATGGTGCCTTGGGTTGGTTTATCCAGAGTAGCAAGGATATGCATGAGCGTGGACTTGCCGCTACCACTTTTGCCGATAATAGCGACGCTTTGGCCTGCTGCTATGCTGAGCGAAACATCTTTGAGAGCAGCGAATTCTTCGCCTGCGGTTTTATAAATCTTGCTAATGGCGTTGACCTGGATGACTGGTTCGGACATTGAGACTCTTTCTGTGTAAAATAGCTCTTTTGACGGAGGACTAGGTTATAAAATGATAGTCAAATTGTATAGTACGTACTGAAGCTTGGCAAGGAGATTCGAATGGAGGGGGGGCAGAGACCCTCACTTAGTAGTGGGGTCTCTGGGCTCTTTTGCAGAGAACTGCAAAATCTTTGAGTCATAAGGGAGGATATTCGACCCTTTGGTAGATTTGGTAAAATCCATGATGGTCGGTGGGCTTGGCAGCTCCTCGTTGGACTCGATAAATGGTGTATCGAGCGACTCAGTGAGTACTTGAAGATTGCTATCGATAACCAACCTATGGCTTGACTGAAAAACTTGATGCAACTTGTCTGCTAGGGCGGCACCAAAAACTTCCAGCTGATCTTCGATATATTCAAGATCGTCTGGACTGAGGTCGGGATTGTGAGGTGTGGTTATTGCCAGTCGAACAAAGCAATCTTTGATGATGAGTCTAACAGTAGGACCTGGCATGCTGTTTAAAGCTGTCATGTGTCTTCTCCTGCTCAAGTTAGATAAGTCTATCTGAGTTATAGCAGCCTATCTCTTAATTGGCAAGCAGTCTGCAGGCAAATAATTTTTAAAATAGAGTTGGCGCTCAGTTGATGACTGAGCGCCAGATGTAGAGGAATCCATACTTGGCTATGCGCAAGGATGTTTTCCAGAAGAGAGCCAGCAGAATGGCAGCGATCATCCAGCCATGATATCCGAACATGACAGTTTTCCAGAAGTTCTGTTGCGATACCAGCCAGCCTTTTTGGATGTTCTCCGGGCCGATGGCGGGCGGAATACTGACCATGACGTACATGCTGCTGATGAGAACAATGGCCCAGATGCAGATGATAGCCAGCCTAGGCTTGATTGGGATGGCGTTCTGGTTTTGGTGCGCCTCTTTGTCGTGCCAGGCAAATAGCCATAGAACACCTGCGGCCAGCACCACAGCATGAGGGCTAAATCGGCCGCTCCACAGCATCCAGCCAGTGAAACCGAGGCCTACTAGGCTGAACAAAGCTGCCACCATCCGATCTTGCTGGTTGTTGTTGCTATTGAAGATCAGCTTGAGTAACTGGCCTCCATCAAAGATCGGTATCGGCAGCAAGCTCATGACAGTGATTGCCGAGCTGGTTGCTATTAGGATATGACTGACTGTGCGCCACTCCGGCGTCCTGCTCCAGTCGCTGAAAAATAGCTCCAACTGGATTTGAGGGTCGGGCGTATAGCGCATAGCCAGCCCTGCAAGCATTAGCAGGAAGTTTGCGCACGGCCCAGATAAATAAATGGCTGCTAGCTCCTGGGGCGTTGCCTGGGCATATCGTTCCTTATCATGCGGCATGCGCAGGTTGAGGAAAAATAAGACAAGCGAATGCGTGGGGTGCTTGAGCCTAATCATCATCCAGGCATGTGCATGTTCTTGAACAACTCCGTTTCCTAGTCCGCAGAGTGCCACAGTAAAGGCGTATGGGACGCCCATACTTTGCAGAAGGAGACTATAGCCAAGACAGGCTGCCACAAATGTTGGCATGACCAACCAGCGATACTTCTCCATTCGCAAGTAGAGGCTGTATTTTGACTCATCGACCTTTTGATGCAGCTTGAGGCCGTTGTCTTTTGTATTGTGAGCGATGTTTTTAGCTCGGATTACAACTCGACGACGCCTTCGAATTTGCGGCGATTTGACAACCTTGAGGTCGTCTTCCACAAGTGTCCTCTCCTACGTAAATCTTCAATCCTATACTGATATTATATCATACTATAAGCCTTTTATAAAGGCTTGCGCGTAGTTCTCTGCTATTGTCATCGTTGTGACAATAGCGCTTCCTAACGCTAATGGAAACCTGCGAATAGTTCGCTGCTATTGGAATCGCTGTTCCAATATCGCTTCCTTATTCTAAAGCCTTTTATAAAGGCTTGCGCGTAGTTCTCTGCTATTGTCATTGTTGTGACAATAGCGGTTTTCATGCTAATGGTTGGGTGAATAAAAAACACAGCCTGCCCCCCCGTGCAAAGAGGGGCAACAAAGACAAGCTAGACAAGCCAACGACGATAGACCAAGCCAGCCACACCAACAAGCATCAACAGACTGCCTGTCCATAATCCAGCCAGTTGGTTGGACCCAGTATTAGGAATCTGATCACTAGCTGCCAGAACCTCAAAATAAACCGGATCACTAAACGGTCCATAGCCATCATCTAGTACCAAC
>CAZKPX010000007.1:0-65521 GCA_964554805.1 uncultured Candidatus Saccharibacteria bacterium | reverse complement strand
ATGTTCAATATGGAAAGCCATGGAAAGTCGCTACAAAGCTTACAAAAACAGCTCCCGGAGGAGCTGTTTTTGTAATTCAGCAGTTAATTAACTTAACTTAGAATAGAGGGGTTGTTACGTACTCAATAGCGTTCTGGTATAGACCTGCAGTTTGTACAGGAGATACGTCTGCTTTGAAGACTACGTGAACTGCACTTGCAATAGCGGTTGTTGGGTCATCGTAAGTTGATACTGGGATTGCGGATGCACCGAACAATGAGCGGTAAGTGTCGTTGGTTGTGAAGGCAACTGCCTTGTGAGAACCACTAACACCGAAGCCTAGACCGAAGGTTGTGTTTGGAGTCCAAACAGCTGGAGTACCGTTAAGAACTGTGTCACCGATAACGTCAGCAGCTGATACACCCGACTGACCACCTTCTGCGTTACAGTTGGTTGCAGTCTGTCGGCACATACCGCCCTGAGGAGCTACACCACCATTTACTTCTTTGATGGTTGTTGCATATCCACCATCGGCGTTAGTTGCTGTAGCAACGGTCTGACAGCCAACACGAGGTGTGCCGGAGGTGAAGTTGCCGAATGGAACTGTGTTTACGGTAGAAGTAACGGTTGCATTCTCATAAGTACCACAAGCAGAGGCTGCGGTAACCAAACCTACTGTGAAGGTAAGAGATTCAACAACACGACCTGAAATTGTCGTACCTTGCAATACAGCAAAGGCAGAAGAGCCTTGATCGATTGGGGCGGTGCCACCAGCATCAGAGAAGGTGCGAACACGAGTAAAATAAGTACCAGCACCACTTGGGTTGGTCATAACACCACTCAAGGTTACAGTATGAGCTGTAGCTGTTTCAGCAGTACCAGTGCCAGGAGTAATGGTGAAGTGGAAGCTGTTAGCTGAATCATGAGTAACTGCAGCCATTGAACCAGCTGTACCACCACCGGCACCAAATCCACCGTTAATAGTAACGTTGCCTACGTTAATACCTGCGTCAACGTTCAAGCCAGCTGGGGCGTTACAAGTATCGGTCCAACTACCTGCTTCTTGACAGAATTTAACATCAGCACGAGCAATCAAAGTAGTCAATGAAGCTGCTGGTGGTTGAAATGATACTGCGTAAGTTGTTACTGCACCCAAACGAGAGTCAGAAATTGTTGTTGAGTTTAATGCTAGCTGAGCTGCATCAACGCCGGAAGCTGTGGATACAGTCAAAGAACCGACTACCATGGCGCCAGCAGTTGCTATACGAGCAACTTTTGCCAGGCTACTTTTGTGGGCAGAAGATATATGCATATCTAATTTCCTCTTTCTATCGGACGAAGCCGATGAGTTTCTAATAATTTGCCGTTTAAATACGGTCTTTCTAACGAATAGGCGCTTGGTTACGCCTGCTTTATTGCGAATTTTGATGGTAACTTTAGATGCCGAATAAGGCAGGCTCCAGTACCGCTGGAAACCAGGCGCAATCTAGCGCCTACTAGCATAAAGTAAATTATGTTCTGTCTTGCTACCACCTCACTTTCGACTTGATTCAATAATCTTCTGAAGCTATGGAGCAGCTCAAATGATACTGAATAATTAGCAAACATAATGCCTGCTTGTTCCATGATGCAATGGTTGGATGATTATGTCAATAGGTTAAATGTGCGTTTATGCTGTTGCGAGGGGAGGATGAAACGGTGTTGTTTTTGAACTGTTAAAGTTAGAGGGCAAAAGGCAAAGGGCAAAAATTAAAGTGAAAAATTTAAAGCTGGGTCTTATTTAGACTTAAGTTTTATAACTCCGGAGCCAATCATCCTGGACAGCTGATCTACTTCGTTTCTTAGAGTATCAATAGTACTTGGCGCTCTGTTGTTTGAATCTCTTAATAGATCTAACCGGTAGATTGTTTCGTTGGCACTCTTTAGTGCTATCTCATGAAACTTTTTATATTCAAGGCGAGATGTTGATGCTCGAGCTTCCACCAGATTAGCACCAATGCTCGTTCCCGATCGCAGTAACTGTCTACAAATAATTTCATTCGACATACCTTTGTTCGCTATACTAATCATCTGGATCAAAGCCAAACTAAATCGATAAGCTCGGTTTTTCAGGTCATCCCTCTGCGCATTTTGCATATAGAGTATATAACAATAAAGTCATAATAACGTCAACAGCCAAGCATAGCTTATGCGGGGGTTAAGTGAGAAACTTTTTAATTTTCACTTTAATTTTTGCCCTTTGCCTTTTGCCTTTTGATTTATATCTCCACTCTCCCCTATAATACCAAGTATGCTCCGCGCACTTCCCCATTTAAAAGGTAGTCCATTATTAATAACGCTAAGTATATTTGTTCTAACCTCTGCTGCAATACTGGCTGTGACGGCTCCAGCCATTGCCCAGTCTACGACCTTTCAAATTACCCCTGCCCTCAAAGAGATTAAGGTTGATCCGGGGGATCAGGGGAATTTTGATATTTCTTTATTTAATAAGAGCGGTGAGGCGCAGGCGGTTAGGGTGTATGTTCGCAACTTTTCAGCCAAGGGAACTAATGGCGAGCTGACTTTTGCTGATGATAATAGTATGAGTTACGCGGCGGCGGAATGGGTGCATTTGTCGACTAGCAACTTGCTTATTCCGGCTGATGATAGTGCTACGGTGACAGTCCAATATATTGTTCCGCCTCAAGCTGAGCCGGGTGGCAAATATGCCAGCGTGATGTTTGAGCAGATTAGTCAGCCAGATATGAATAGTTCTCGTGATTCCAAGGTAGTGGTGACGTCACGGATGGTGTCTCTGCTCTACTTTACGGTTAGCGGAGATATTATTGAGGCAGGTCAGTTGCTGGGTGATAGCGGCGATGGTCGGTGTACGGCGGTGGTGTGCGGCTTTAGCGTTCCATCATTTTTGGATAAAGGGCCGGTGCCATTTCAGTTTATTTTTAGCAATACCGGCAATGTTCATGTGCGACCCAAGGGAACTATTACTATCAGTCAATTTGGCCGAGAAATAGCCAAGATCCCGGTTGAGGATCGAGCTGTTTTGCCGAATAGTCAACGACAGTTTGCTTCAGAGTGGCAACGCAATCTGATCATTGGCCCCTATCAAGCCGAGTTGAATCTCGTCTTTGGTAGCAATAATTATTCGATTAAGACTCAGGCTAGCTTTTGGGCATTCCCATGGCAAGCTGCAGTGGTGGTAGGAGTAATAGCAGTGGTAGTGGTGGGACTTTTGCTGTCTCGAAAGTACTATCGATTAAAGAGGCTGACGGGATCTTCAAAAACTCATAACTCATAACTTATAAGTCAAAAATTGGAAAGCGGCGAGCAGTAAGCGGGGAGCAGAGGGTTGTTGGCTAAATTTAACTAGTAGCTTTTAATTTTTTAACTAGACTAAATATCATTGCCTTAATGCTGTTAATTTCTGTTAACACATGATCACACTCATCAGATGACAATAAGCCAATAGACTTAACTACAACTAATTGTGTGGCTAATTCGGCTGCTGACCCGTTTGCAATTAGTAAAAATCTTGAAAATTCTTTAGTGCTATTTCTACCATAGCCCTCGGCTATATTGCTTGCTATAGATACAGCAGCTCTCTGTATTTGATTCTTTAATGCATACTTTTCTTCGTCGGGAAAACTAGAAGTTAGTTTATAAACCCTTACGGTAAGAGCTATTGATCTTTGCCATACAATTAGCTTTTCGTATGAAGCCTTTGACTGCTGCATAACTTATATTGTAATGCCATAGTCAACAAGCAAACATAATTATTCCGCTTTCCGCTCTCTGTTCTCAGTTTACCAATACTAGATGTCTACAAACACCCTAACAATATTGCCCTTGGCTGATATGAGACCGCGGTTGATGGCGTAGGTTTGGGTTTTGTCGTCTTCTTGATGGACAGATACTTCGGCCTGATTGAGGAGCGATATAAATTGAGCGTGATCAGGGAGAATGTCGAAAGGGCCGGAGTTATTTTTTGATGACAGACTATAGGCGTTGCCATCAAAGAATACCCGTTCCGGATTGCTGATGCGTAGATGGAAAGTTGGTTTGACGTGAGGCATTACTTATTCTCCTTTGGAGAATCAGAGCGACGGGCGACGGGCGACGAGGATCTGTGCTCTTGAAGCATTACTTATTCTCCTTTGTCGCATCTATTGGATTGGCAACGGGCGATGGGGCTTCATTTTTACTTGTCGCTTGTCGCTTGTCGGTCGTTGCTTGAGCGGCAGCCAAGGCATCTAGGGCTGAGCCGCTGACATCATCGAGATCTGCTTGGCTAACTGGGACCGGTTGTGGGGCCGGAGCTGAGCGGAGGATACTGCGAGGCTTGGCTTGGGAGGCGGCTTCGGGGGGAGGACTAGCGACGGGCGACTGGCGACTGGGGGGATCACTGATTGCTGATGAGGTGTTGGGTGCTGCCTGTGGTGCTGTTGCCTGTGCTCCTACTGCTTGTGGCTCGTCGCTCGTCGCAGGACTGGGGGTGGGTGCTGGAGTTGAAGTCAAGTCCGGACCGGATTGAGCTGTGGTGGACATACTGATTTTGGTGGCCACAGCCGCATCTAGCAGGGTGGTTTGTGCTTGATTGGTGTCAGGAGTACCATCGGCCACAGTGACCTGATAGGCTGCTGGTGAGGGATCGGTTGGAGGGGCCTCAGCCGGGGCGGCTTCGGAGCGACTGGCGACTGGTGACTGGTGACTGGTGGAGTCAGCGATTGCGGGTGAGGTGTTGGGTGCTGGCTGGGGTGCTGTTGCTTGTGGCTCGTCGCTCGTCGCAAGATTAGTGGTGGGCTGGCTGGGCGACGGGGGGGTCTCGCTTGGTGTGTCATGGCCGGCTGGTTTGGCTGTGTGAGCGGTATCGATGGTGCTAAGATCTCCAATATTCATAAATTCATCTTCGGTTCGTTCATCGTATTCGCCGGCTATAATAGCCAGAACATCGTCAACGGCTTGTTCGCGCTCAACATAATATCCAGGTCGGCCGGTTTGGGCTTCGGCGACAAAGAACGGCTGTGACATATAATTAATTAGCTTTTTGGCTCGACCGTAGTCCAGCTTTTGTTCAGCCGACAATTCAGCCTCACCGATAATAGCTACCATATGGGATAGTTCGGTATATTTATTCAGCAACAGCTGTGCCGATAGCACGGCATTATAATGCTTGTCTCCAACCACTTCTGGGGTGAGGACTGAGGAGGTGGATTCAAAAACATCGACCGCAGGATATATGCCGCGCTCGGCTACGCTTCGAGACAGGATAACCATGGAGTTCATATAGGGCAAAATAACCTGCACACCCGGATCGGTGACATCATCGGATGGCACATAAATAGCCTGCACCGACGTTACAGACCCATCGACAGTTGAGACAATTCGTTCTTGGAAAGCTGCCATCTGGCTAACCAGTTCGGCCTGATATCCACCTTCTGAAGGAATGGTGTTGGTCATGGTGGAGATTTCATTTCCGGCCTGAATAAGACGGAAGACATTATCGATGAATAGCAGCACGTCTTTCTTTTGCTCATCGCGGAAATATTCTGCCAAGGTGACAGCGCTCAAGCCAACACGAGAACGAATGGCAGGGTTTTCATTCATTTGACCAAAGACCAAGGCTACATCTTTGAGCACTCCTGATTCGCCTAGGCTTTCGAACAGCTCGTGGCCTTCACGAATACGTTCGCCGATACCGCCGAAGACTGATACGCCGGAATGGAACTTGGAGATGTTGTGCATCAGCTCGGTAATAAGGAACGTTTTGCCCACACCAGCGCCACCAACGAAGCCCGTTTTACCACCCTTAACGAATGGGGTGAAGAAGTCGATAACTTTGATGCCTGTTTCGAGCAGTTCAAGGGAGGTTTTAATTTGGGTATAATCCGGAGCGTTTTTGTATATTGAAACGGTTCGACCACGATCAATCTCTCCCCCACCATCAACTGGATCGCCAAACAGGTTCATAATTCGACCCTTTGTGTTGTCGCCGACAGGCACTTCGATGGTCTGACCTGTGCCAACGACCTTGATGCCTCGGCGAACACCATTAAGATTTCCCATGGCTACACAAACCACATTGCCGGTTGGAGCAAATCGAATTACTTCCATGCGTAGGTTGGGAATTTCGGGACTGGTCATGAGTTCTTGAAGCTTGGGTTGTTGATCTAGACAGGCTATCTCAACAATCTGACCCCTAATGGACATGATTGTTCCCTGAGACTTGGAGGTGTCGGTGTTGGAGGGGTTTTGGACTGTACCTGCCTCAGCCGGGGGGGCTTCGGAGCGACTTGCGACGGGCGACGGGCGACTGGTAGAGTCAGCGATTGCTGGCTGGGGTGCTGTTGCTTGTTGCTCGTCGCTCGTTGCAAGATTTGGGGTGGTTGTATCCGAGGTGGTGGTTGGGTTGATTTCATCCATAAACTTTTTATCCATGTCCTATTTCATCCATAAACTTAAACCTGAGTAGCTATCGAGCATTTTTTGATTGGCTTTAACTCGCTTGGCTCGACGTCTGGCTTGGAGTAATCGCTTGGACTCCTCTTTGGCATTCTCGGTGGCTACATCCATGGCAACCATACGGGCCGCATAGCGGGATAGCAGCGATTCGCGGACTTTTTGCTGCAGAATGGTTTTGAGGATAACTGTCTCGAAGAAGTTGAGTACTTCTTCGAGCGACGGCTCGACTAGAGCGTCTTGCTTGGCAATAAACTTGTTGAGCCCTTTGGCTGGTTTTTCTGGCTCTGCAGGCTGGTCTGTTTGGACACTCGGGGCTGTGGTAAGGTTGAGTGAAGCTTCGAGAACCTCCGAGGTTAGGATTGTTCTGAAGTGATTGTAATAGGCCGTAACCTTGCGATACTGCGATACAAATTGCACAATAGCGCGGACTTGCTCCATGGAGTAATCTTCGTTGCCAATATCCAGCGTTGTATATGGGATAGCAGGCTTGAGACGAGCAAAATGCTCTACCCCAACCTTACCTAAAACCAAGACATCGCGCGGCTCTTTGCGAATCGATTCGACTACCGAGTTGAGCAGCTGGTCAGGCAAGGCGCCATAGAGTTTGGTGTTCGGGGCGATGACAATCGACAGATGCTTGCCGTTGTCTTGACGAATCGAAAGCTGCTGGTGATACTCCAGCTTTTTCTCGGTCAGCTTATGTTGGGCGACGAAGATATCGCGGGCTTCAGTGTAGATTTGCTGCGCTTCTTCGAGAAATTGTCTGGCTGACAAAACTTTGTCTCGAGTATTGGCCAGATTCTGAGCAGCGATTGATTCGAAGGTAGATGTTAGCTCTTGGAGTAGGCCGACATCGGATAACTGTTGTTCGATCTGTTTGAGTTTTTGCATTATTTAGTACCTCCTTCAGAACTAGAACTAGGACTAGGACTAGGACTAGGACTAGAACTAGAACTAGAACTAGAAGGTGATTGTGGTTGCATGGTGTCGGCACTAGTACTAGTTCCACCTTCTAGTTCTGGCGTAGTGGCGTCCTGGCCGCGGCCGAGCTGGGCTTGAGTGGAGGCTGCTACTGGTGAAGCGGTGCCATCTTTTAGCCCGTAGGCCTGAGCGACCTCCTTGTAAATGGCATCCAAAAGAGGCTGACGGACTTCTGGATCAGCACTGTCTAATAAGGCTTGGCGCAGTTGCTCATATTGAGACTGAGCAAAGATTTCCAGCAGTTTTTTGCGGACCTGCAGTATTTCCTTGAGAGGAAATGGGTCATAGAAGCCATCCAGGAGAGCCAACATGACCAGTAACTGCTCATGACGCTTGAGATGAGTGCTGAGGTCCTGCTTGATCAGTTCGTCGAAAATGGTGCCTCGTAAGAAGAGCAGTTTGGTTTTGTCAGTTAGTTCGGCACCGAAACGAACGAAGTTTTTGGCATCCTGATACTGAGCTATCATGACCCGCAATTCGCTAGCTACGAACTTTTGGAGCTTGGTTTGAGTCTGCTTACCAACACGAGAGACTGACAAACCAATATTGATAGCTGGGCGAATACCTTTGTAGAAGGTTTCGAGATCAAAAAGGGTGTGTCCATCCGACATTGAAATGAGGTTGGTTTGGACATAGCCAGTCACATCACCGCCAATAGTTTCGATGATTGGCATAAGGGTGATGGTGTTTGGTTGACCTTGAGGACCGACCACGCACCCACCTCGCTCCAATAATCGAGAGTGGGCATAGAAAATATCTCCAGGATAGGAGTCTCGACCAGGCAGTCGATTATTTAATAGTGAGATTTCACGGTAAGCTTTGGCATGATTGCCCAGATCATCTAGAACTAAGAAAACGTCCTGCCCCTGATCGCGGAAATATTCAGCCATAGTCATGCCGGCATAAGGAGCTAAGTATTGCATGGTGACTGAATCAGATGATGAGGTACCCACCACCACAATATCGCTGCCAGGATTGTTGTCGATTAATTGAGTGGCGATACGACGCAATTCGGAGCGAGTTTTACCAATGCCAACATAGACACCGACCATATTTTCTTCTTTGGCATGCATCAGGATTGGCAGTAAGAAACTGGTCTTACCACTCTTAGCGTCTCCCATTACAACCTCACGTTGGCCGCGTCCCAGTGGAACCAATAGGTCTGATAGCATTATGCCGGTAATAAGCTGGTCTCTAATCTTAGATCGTTTATAAATTGGCGGGGCTTCATTCTCTAAGGGCATCATTTGGACATCGGTCAACTCTTCTTTGCCGTCCAATGGTTCGCCTAATGGGCTAATCATGCGACCTTTTAATGACGGTCCGCATGGTACTGATAAAATCTGATTGATGGCTACTAGTGGCTCACCTTTTGAGGCACTGCCTCTGTCGATCATTAGTAGTTCAACTGTATCTTCATACAGGGAGTTGACGATGGCTTGGGCACCTGATTCGGTTTGGACCAGTTCGTTGACTGCAATCGAAGGCAAGCCTTGAGCGATGGCTGTAAAACCCTGAGCAGACATAATGGCGCCGGATTCGTGACCTTCGTTAATGTACTCTTGGTACGTCTTCTTCATGACGGAATTGCTCCGTCATGAAGAGTACTGGCGACTGGCGACTGGCGACGAGTATTAGTACCGACTTCTGTATTTTTGTCTACATCTTGAGTTAATTGACTCGTCGCTTGTGACTCGTCGCTTGTTGCAGGCGTAGATTGGCTAGCCGTGAATTGTTTGTAGTTTTCTAATAGAGCTTGTTGGAGTTGGGGCATTTGGCGACGCAGACTGTAATCATAGAGATGATTTTGATAAACAAACATGACGCCTGCCAAAAGCTGAGGGTTGAGACGCAAATCAAGCATAACCGGGCGATTTAAGACTTGATTAAACCATTTATGGTACCGTACAGCATCATCGACCGAAGCGACATAGGCCAGTGTTAGCTGGACCAATTCAACCTGTTTAAGACCGGCGTCAAAGGCCTGCAGAATGGCGTCCGGACCGCAGTTTTTAATATCATCAAACGCAGTCCGACCGCCTTCGGAGACCAACCAGTCCATGACAAGCTGCCCTAGCCCAAGCGACTGCAGCCGCTCGTTGTCATTGGCCTTAAGCGGATTCTTGGCATTGCGGTAGAGAATTTCATCACGCAAACTACGCAAGCCCTGCTTGGTTAAAACAGCCTCTTTGACTGTAGGGATGGTGGCAATCAATGCCATGACATCACTTTGGATCTGCGGCTGTAAAGGCATTATTCTCCTTGGCTTGTTCCAGAGCATCAAAAACTAGCTTTTGGTGCTCTTTGGGAGTAAGGGTAACATGGATGGTGGTTTTGAGAGTTTCTGACAGTAGTTCTAAAATATTGTCCTCAAGTCGCTTTTCCGAGTCAGCCTTCCACTGATCAGCTTCTGCTTGCTTCTGCTTTTTGTATTCTTCAATGTTGGCTCGCGCGGCAGCCCACTCCCCTTCCATCTTGCTATCCATTTCTTGATAGCGAGTCTGGATCTGAGCGGTCATCTCGGTTTGCATCTTGTCGAACAGCTGCTGGGTTTTTTCTTCAAGCTGACTAGTGACATTGGTAACACTTTGAGCCGCCTGATCATAAACCGGCGCTAATTGCTGCTCTTCGTTCTGCTGAAATTCGGTCTCAATGGTTTTGAGGGTAGTAGCGGTTTGCTCAACTAATTGTTGCGCTTGCTGACTGGCAGCGGTTGTTAACTGTGTGGCTTGCTGTTGAGCTTGGGTCAATGACTGCTGAACTTGAGTCTGCGCTTGACTGACCACCTGCTCCGCTTGAGCCTGGGCTCCAGCGATTGCTTGGCTGGCTTGTTGCTGGGCTTGGGTAACCACAGTACTAGCTTGAACCTGAGCATCTTCGAGGATTTTTTGCTCTTGCTGCAGCGCTCTGGATTGGATTTCTTGGAGTCTATTTTCTAAGAAACCGCCATCAGCAGCTTTTTGCTTGGTATCTTTGAGCTCTTTGACTAGTTTTTGCTCGCGACGATGAAGAACTACGTACAAGGAGACGAGAATAATAACGATGACTATAAAAACAATAGCGGCTACAACGGTGAACATGGGCAGATGTCCTAGATGAAGGTGAAGACTTCAAAATGATGGCAAAACAAGTTTGTCTACAGTGATTAGTTTACAGATTATAGCAGACAAGCGTCAAGCGGGAGATGGGGATGGAGTCAGTGGCGCTGGCGAATATTTGGATATAGGATATAGAGGAAGCTAGATTCTGGCATTTTACGATATCCGTGTCTCGAATCCCTGGCTGCAGGACAGATATCCGCCATCTTTGGTGGCTGTGCGTTGCGGGCATAAAAAATCCCCGGTTGAGCGGGGATTTTTTATATGTGAGCGGAGTCTTGATTACTGTTGATCGGTACCGACGATGACTAGAATATCAGCTTCAGGCTTGGATTCGCCAGAAGGGAGGGTATTGGTGACGGCAACGCCTAACTGATCAGCAATAGCTTTGGCTTGCTCAGCTTTGTTGCCATTTACATCAACGACGATGGTTGCCGTGTAATTGGTACGAGCAGCATTTTCGCTGGTAGTGATATTGGCCAAGCTGGTTAGCTCTGTCTTGGCATTGTCGATAACAGCCGTAGAAGTTGTGCCGTTACGTAGAACCGTGGTAGGCAAGTTAGCACCTAGGTTAACGGGGGCCACGTTAATAATAATGCCGGTTGAAGGGCGGTAAAGATATGCCTTCTGTGCTTTGGTATAGATAAGCATCTTGTCGCCATTTTCAGCACTGGCGAAGAATTCCTGCTCTTTGAGTTTTTCTTTGTCTAAGACAGTGGCTAAGGTTGGTTCGCCCTCATCAAGATTGGATTCAGGCAACGTGATTAGCTTGGACATGCGGTCGATCAACGATTGCGTTTCTTCTTTGTCTACCTTTTCCGGATTGTTTAATTTTTCTTGACTCTGTTGATACTGCATATAGAAGTAAGCAGCTGTTCCGCCCAAACCTAATAGCACCACAACCATAACAGCAATAATAATATTTTTTGTTGTAAACATGTAGAAGATAGCTCCCTTAATTGATTAGTTTATATGTTACCTGATAATAGATAGTCTATGCAAGACCATGGATTTATAAGCTTAGTATGCTTGATTGATATAAGAACGATCTAAGAATACTCTACGGGTTAGTAACCGTCTTTTTATCTTTGACCATCAAGGCTATCCAGCTGAAGGTAAGTTGCTGTTGAGTAGGTTTTTCTAATTCCACCGTAAAGCCGGTATTGTCCTGATGAGCAATGATAAATCGTACATCCTGGCTTAGCAGTGCCTGTCGGAGCTTGTCTTGACAACCTGCTGGTCCGTTCGCAATATCACATAAGCCAGAGGTGATGTAAGCTTGGTAGGCTTCGGTGGTTACGGTTGTGTCGTTAAGACTGGTGCTAACAACCGGTTGGTCCTCATATTGACCATCAAAGGTGATTCGAACGGTCTTTTGTCCTGGGTTGATGCGAGCTAGGCCAGCAGTGTCTTTGTTTAGCCACAGCGTGCCGTCGATAGCCACGTCACGTTCAAAGGTAACATTGTTTCTAAATATAACCGTGTCAATAAACTCAGCTATAGCCTTAAAGATGGCTGGGCCCTGGAATTCGGCTGGGCCACCAACGATAAGGCCTCCTTGGGCTCGAAGCGTGCCATTGACACTCAGATCCAAACTAGTGCTTAGCTGTGTATTATCAGCATTGAGCCCCATGGCCGTAACCAGGGCCTGAGTGGTGGCGGCCTGACCGTTGGCTGTTGAAGGCGAGATGTAGGCCATAATTCGACCAATAACGGTCCCGCTTGGCAGCGTGAAACATACATTGTCAGGATTATGGTTTTTGACTTCTTTGGGCCAATTAATGGCTGCTATTGATGAAACAGTTGGACAACTAGCGGAGGGGTTGAAGGCTTGCATAGCAATAGCCAGCCAGGATTGGTCTGATTGAGACTTAACGCCTACACCGGCAATAGCCTGAGGATGACCGATTTTCTGACCGACAGGTATCGCTCCCTGCTCTGAGCTAACCAAGACGGGTAATTGACCCATCAGACCGACATTGGCGTACTTCTTGTCCTGGTGTCGCTCCCCATCCAGACTATCATTGCCTCTGGTACCAAAAGCTGATACAACACCTAAGACCTGGCTATTGGCTTGCGTTTTGCGGAGGCGACCGTCCTCTAGGCTGGTGATCATGCCGACAGGGAATTTCTCAGCCGGATCGGACTTAAGGAAATACTCTGAGTAGTCACCGGTGCCTGAGCTGTTGATATAATAATCAGCGCCGTTGGTGCGGAAGTAGAGACGCCCTTCAGAGCTGACATTGGCAAAGGCAAACTCGCCATTGTTGGTGCGGGTCGGAGCAGCGGTCTCACCTTGAGGGTTACGAACTCGAATCAAACCGTCGACATCGAGTTTGGTGGTGGCGGTGTGCGTACCAATCGAAACGTCTCCAGCAAATGTTGTTAGACCGGTATGGGCAAAATTGACTTGACCGGTGCCTGCAAGACTGAGATTGTTTGATCCGAGGTTGATTGAGGTCGAGACATCCAAAGACATTGAATCAGCCAAGTGGCTGAAATCGAGCGAATCAGCTGTCACACAGCTCGCATCAGTGTAACAAACAGTGCCGCCAGAGCCAAAGTTAATACTACTACTGTCAACGCCGGTAAGCGTCAGGGTGTTGGATACAGTTAACCCTTTGTTGGCGGCGATATTTAATGAGTTGCCTCCATTGTTGGTGACCGATAAGCCGTTGACTTGCTTGGCATTAAAGGCGTATGGAACGGCACTGAACTGAAGCCGGGGTGACATTTCACTATCAGACTCGACGGTCATGCCTAAATAAAGGCTATCTTGATTAAAATTGACACCCGATAACGTATCGACTGAGCCTAAAGAAATTCTGAATAGGCCTGCAGTGGTGGTGACATTTTGGGTTTCAGTCCAAATGGGCGAACCTCCGGAACTGGCGGTGTAGAGAGCAAAGACAACCGAATAGGTGCCATTGGCTAAGTTGGTGCCATTGGGATTGGCTAGCTTCCCTTGAAAGTTGATAGTCTGATTAATGCCCGGAGCGGCTTGGGCATCTGGCGCGGCCAATAAAGAGCCAGCCAGAACCAGGACTGCTACGGCAATTACCGAGAAGGAAGTTTTGAATAAAGTTGGGCTAGAGATACATTTTCTGGGCAGCATGGCATTAAAGTAACGGTATTGCTTACCTGTCTAGTTTACATCTTTAGAAGCAAGCAAGCAATAGACTCAACATCTCTGGCATATCTTAATATATAGGCACGATAGTATAGATGATTGAGGTGCTGTAGGTTCCGGCGGGCTGGCTGGATTGGGTGACCACTTTATAGGTTACTTCAAATTCTTGATCTTCAATCGGCCCATCGTTGAGTGGATCGAGATGATCAACAACTACGTCACCGGGTGCTGATTGATTAAAGGCTGCGTAACAAAGAGGAGGGCCGTCATCAGCCGGACAGGTGGCAGAGTTCCATTTTGGAGATCCCCCAACCGATGTATCACTGGTAGTGTAACCAAAGCCGAGTCCGCTCATCCATGAGCCGGGGCTGCTGTAGCTGCCACTGTAATTGGCGATAGTCTGGTTGCCATTTTGGCGAGTCAGAGGCTGGGTAGCAAAAGCGTACACACTGTAGCCGTTATAGGCGTTGGTTGAGGTGGTAAGTGTGGAAACGGCGGTTGAGCTGTAGTTATTATCTTCATTCCAGACACCCATATTGGCATTGCCATCAACACTAAAGGTTAGGGTGGGTAAATCAGTTTGGGCTTGAGCTTCCTGGCTAAACTCTGATTGGGTATAGGTTCCTTGAATAGCAGCTACTTTGAGCTTGTAGTCTTGATTGGCTTCCAGTCCGCTGACTAAAATTCCATCTTCTCCACCCCACTGATCATAAGTATGAAAATCGGTGGGCTCGAGATTGGATTTGAGAGTGCCCTGATCTGTCAGATAGTGAATCGTAGCAAAGTCATCTTTGCTGATGGCCATAGCGTAGGTATGTGAGTCAATATCGGAAGTGGGATTGAGAGTGGCTTTTAAGCGATCGTAATAATTAGCTAAATTTTCCAGACTCGGTACATCAGGAATGGGTGACTGCATATTGTAGACAAGGCCACCACCAAAGGTATAGTTGGTACTGGACGCGTTCAGGAGATTGTCCTCTCCGGCAATGCCGTACAATCTAAAAGATCCAGAGTTCATATCGGCATCTGTTCCGCCAGAGCCAAAGCCATAATTATCCAGAACATAGTTGGTGCTAGAGGGATTGTCAGCCCAGATAATTTGAGGGGCTACAAAAGTGGCGGCAACCAGCGCTAGGCAGCTGAGACAGTACAAAATTCGGGCAGTTTTGGTCATATATATTACATTATACAAAAGAGATGGTTGTTGTGTATAGAAGTACGGATCTACTTTCCAAAAACACACAGATTGAGCCAGGATTGCTATACTACCTTATATATGGATACTTCTTTGACCAGCAACCTGACCAGCCAGCCATTTATTATGGTGATTATGGGAGCCACAGGAGATTTGACTAAGAGAAAACTTCTGCCAGCTCTCTATCATTTATCGCGCATCCAGGCGTTGCCCGACAGCTATCAGATCATGGCTTTTGCCCGGCGCGAGTTTAGCTCGAGTGGTTTTGCGGAAGATATTCGTCCGGCTATAGCTGAGCATTATCGACACGATCTGGATGATCGGTCGTGGCAGGAGTTTGCTGATCATATTAATTATATTCAGGGCGACTTTGACCAAAAAGCGGGTTATGAAACATTAACTGAAGCCATACAAGCCCTGGATGCTCAAACAGGTCTTGATCATACGGTTCTCTTTTATCTGGCCACTACTCCGGCTGCTTACAGTTCAATTCTGCAGCGTATTAAATCTGCTAACCTTCATCGGCCTTTGCAGCAGGATAGTCAAAACCCCAGGATTATTATTGAAAAACCGTTTGGTCATGACTTGCCAACAGCTCGCGCTTTGAATAGCTTGCTCTTGGAGGTGTTTGATGAGGAGTATATTTATAGAATTGACCACTATTTAGGCAAAGAATCTGTTCAGAATATTCTGGCTTTCCGATTTGCTAACTATTTGTTTGAACCGACTTGGAACACTGCTTATATAGATAATGTTCAGATTACAGTCGCCGAAACTCTGGGCGTGGAAAACCGAGGTGACTACTATGATATGGCGGGGGCTTTGAGGGATGTGGCCCAAAACCATGTCTTGCAACTACTGGCGCTGGTGGCTATGGAGCAGCCTGACAGCCTAAAGGCACAAGATATTCGGAAGGCAAAAATGGCTGTGCTGAATCAACTTAGTTTGGCCAAAGACAATCAGCGACCATGGATTCGAGGACAATACGGAGCCGGCTTGATTAAAGGTCAAGTGGTGCCTGCTTATCGTCAAGAACCTAAGGTGCGAGCCGGTTCAACTACTGGTACTTATGTCGCTATGAAGCTAGAGGTGCAAAATTCTCGCTGGCAGGATGTGCCATTCTACATTCGAACAGGTAAACGATTATCTGATCGGGTGACTGAAATATCAATTGAATATCGCAAGTCGGAGGCTAACATCTTTGGTCAGGCTATGCACACAGTTACTTCTAATGTGTTGCGGTTACGGATTCAGCCGGACGAAGGCATATCATTGCGAATGTCAGTCAAGGAACCCGGATTGGCTATGAGGCTGCAGCCAACTACCATGTCATTTTCGTATCGAGATGCTTTTGGTGACAGTCCTGATGCCTATGAGCGGCTCTTGCTCGATGCCATTAATGGAGATCAGGCTTTATTCCTAGGCAACGACGAGGTTGAAGGCAGTTGGTCGTCAATTAGTCCGGCGCTCGGTGAATGGGATGACCAACATATTGAGCCATTTTTGTATGAGGCGGGAAGTTGGGGGCCGGCGGAGGCTGATGAGTTGCTGGCTCGGGATGGTCGACAATGGCACTAGATGGGAGGTGGGAGGTTGAAGGTGGGAGGTTGAAGAAATGATGAGGACGAGTATATTTCACTAATGTTCAATACAAACACTCCTTACTCGTGCTCGTCACTTGTGCTTGCGAGTTGCCAGAAGCGTGTTGGTTAGTAGCTGTAGTTGCTGCCGATAGGGACAGACACTACCCAGATCAAACCACGATTTAGAGGGATATCTTTGCCATTGGCATCGGTGAAGCTTGTTCTGACATTGGCAGCAGTCTTGGACCAGGTCCCTTCTATGGCAGCACCATCTTGAATAATAACAGCCTGGCCGGAACCGGTGGTGGTGACATCGACAGCTGGATGACCAGAGTTATCCGTGAACTGAAGAACGTTTTGAAACTGAAAAACAATGGCTTTGGCAGAGAGCTGCTGTCCTTGGCTGTCTAAATGCGGAGCGCCGGCAGTTGAACGAGCGTAGTCATTGGTCAGCGGGCGATAATCAAATAACCCCTTATAACCATTATTGCCCAAAAAGTCGACTGTCACTGCCTGACTAGCTGGCCGGTCAGCTTGAGCAATATCATTTTTAAACTGCCACGATTTGAACGTAGGTAATTCTTCTAGGCCCTTGGCATTTACGACTTGCCGCAGCGCTTCGGTTGAACTGTAGCCCGTATGTTCAAGAGAGCGACCACCAGCATAGTCTCGATAGAAGGCTGCGGCATTGTAAAATTGATCAATGTCTTGAGGTCGATTGTGGTTCTGTAGGTAGGCCAAGGCTTCCGAACTGCCGCCCCAATGAGCATAAGCAGCATCATATTCAGCTGCCCAATTAACATAGTGGAGACGAGCCGATCGTATTGGCCCAATTTGTGGGGTCTCGTTGTGAAGATACATCGCCATAAAACGAGTAATACCGCCTTCGGCCATTGCTTCATAGATAATCTCAGCCTGGGATAGACCGGCTTGAGGGCGGGATTCGATATGGTTTTCCACCATCACAGCCAGCGGCCGACGGTTGGCGTGAATCTCAGCTTCGGCTTTGGTATAGAGCACACCATTTAGCGGATTAGGGATAGTAGGGATTTCTGGCGTTGGGGTGGGAGTAGTTTTGACTGTTTGCTGAGGCACAGGTGAAGATGCCTGACTATTAATCACCACATAGGCAGTCGCCGCGGCCAAGACCATACAAATAAGACCACAGCTAGTGACTAGTCGACGATGCTTCGTAAGCCAGATTTTGAAACCTGAGGTGTTTGATTTGGGAGAAACTGTTTTGGTTGGCTTATTTTTCGGAGGAGCGGGCTGGTCAAGATTGATTGTTTTAACGGGCATACTATATATGGTACTAAGTCCAAGAGTAAAAGGCAAAACTGAAATTTGGTTCGCTTGCTGTAGCCAACATTGGCCCTACCGAGGCCACCCTCTTGCCTGTTGCGTAGCAAGTTATGAGGATGTGCGGAACATGGCTGATGGCGATACCTTTACACCAGCCAAGCATACAGGTAGACTATTCCTATGGCTGATTTTGCCCCAACAGCACGAGATACAACGCAATCTGCTCCTGCAGCTGCCCCCGATCAGGAGACTGCAGCAACTACAAAGCTCCCCTCTCCTAGCTTCGACCGCATTACGCTATCAAAAATTAGCGCAGTTTTGGCTGGGCTATGTTTGGTAGCAGCTCTGGTTAGCTTGGCTATAAATCCTCACCAAAAGCAAGTGCAGGCTGAGAATCTTGAGCGCCAGCAACAACTGACTGACTTACAGCAAGCTCTTGAACGATATTCAGCTGCTCACCAAGGCACTTATCCTTCAACGAATGGGGAGTATTGGTGCGAAAACTGCACCTATGATGAATATGAGGCTAAGGGAGCCAATGACTGGATTCCTGGCTTAGTTAAGGATGGCTATATTGACGCTTTGCCTCAAGACCCTGCCAATCTTAGAGGCACCGTCTGCCAGCCTAGCGCCAATAATTCATTTGCTGGTTATATCTACTACTCCCCTGCCCCACCATACAACACTGACTACAAAGTTATCGCTCAGTGCACTCCACCTGGATACGCTCTAAACCAAGGAACGGCCAAGCCGAAGAGTGATTACTGCAGCAAGCGACCACCTTACGACAGTTCCAAACTAGCTGCCAACCCATTCAGAGATGTGGCGCTTAAGCCGTATGTTGACCCCGCACGATACCAATACGCCTACGCAATTTACACCCCTGGTTTAGCTTGCCTATAAGTTTTATATGAACCATTTGTTTGAGCGATACACCAATTTAATTTTAACTATTTCGCTGGCGATTATTGCTTTTTCGACGGTCTTTTTGGTGTTGTTTTATATAATACTACCCAATTATCGGCCAGTCTTGGATAGTAGTAGTATTGTCATGCCGCCTCTGGCTAGCGGTGTAGAGGTACATGGATCTGAGCTGCTTGAATCTGGGACTAATTTGGGTGGTCTGATTGGTATTAGCCTGTTAGTTATCCTGGCCTTATTGGCTTTGACTGGCTTTTCTTTGTTTGGTCATATGAAGCATCAAAAGATTGAAAGGGATGAGCGTCGACGCCGCGATCTTGAGCAACTTCGCCAAGGTTTTGAGACCTATAAATCTATTCACGGCCACTATCCCATGTCATCAACGTATCAGCCGGAATATTACACGGGTATTAATCTATCCAAGGATTGGAATTACTACGGACTGCCGAATGCTGACCAGATGAAAACGATTATTAAAGACTGGCCGTTGAGCGATCCGTCAATTGACTACCATGGCTCCAATCAGGTTAATCAATATTTATACTATCCACGCAACACCGGTCGCTCGTTTGATCTATATGCTCACTTGGAGTTGCCGAAGCCAGGCGAACAAACTGACTACAATGTCTTAGATAACCTACTTCGGGCTTGGGGTTCATATAATTATAAAATTTCTAGCCTTAGCTCAGACTCAAACTCAACATCGCAACCGCATAGTATTGCCCTACCCTCCCAACAGAATATGGCATCCGAGAGCGCAGCTATGCAGCAAATGATCGTCGAGCAGACTATCCCCAGCGACAGTCACGAAATCAATGCTGAGATTAACTTTTTGGCTGACGAAGTGGTGGCTGATGTCAAACCTCCACTACCCGATACCATGAGTGCTCCTAGCCCAGCTGTACCTAGTACCAACAAGGATCAATTTGGCGTTTTAAGTCAGGCAGTTTCGACCAAGCAAGCGATTCATGAGAATATGGACCTACCTGTTACCGATATTTTACCCGAGGGCTCTCAGCAATGAAAGCTGGTTTTCCAACATGGAAATCGTTTAATTATGGCCGACTGGGCTTGGCTGAATGGCTATTACTATTTTGCGCAATTGGCTTAGTACTTAGCGTAATTTTTACCACTAGTCGCCCAGCCCAGCTTGTCCTAGAAAATCAAGACGCTCAACGCAAAGCTGATTTAACAGTTCTTAAAGAAGCTCTTCAAAAGTACGCTGACGATCACGATGGCCAATATCCACCAGTGGCGAGCGGCGCAGGCTATTATAGCTGCTATAACTGCGGATGGGATGGGGCGGAGATGGAGTCAGAAACTAATCAAGCCTATACAAAAGATAATTGGATTCCTGCCTTGGTGGAACAAAAATATCTATCGAGCTTGCCACTCGATCCCCTGCAAGGCGCATCGCCAAGCTGCAAATCATCAGGCTACATTTATCTTTCGGGGGGCATTGGATACAAAGTCTTTAACTGGTGCACTCCTCGGACCGGCCTTAATAGCCAGGCGCAGCCAGATGCCTACTGCCAACGGCCCCCCTACGATGGGAGTCAGCTCAATACTCAGCCAGCCAACGCCGAACCACTAAAAGAGTTTGTTGATCCAGCAAGGCCAGGCTGGGGCTATGCAATTTATACCTTTGAATTGGCCTGCTACTAACCTTTATGATTAGAACCTTTATTGATCAACATCGGCGTCTCATTATTTGGCTAGCAAGCAGCTTGCTCATCATCTTGGTTTTGCTTAATAGCTTATGGTTTTTTTCTCAGGTATCAGAAGCCAATCCAGCTGCGCCGGACAACCCAGTTTTGAGCTTGCCAAATGGTGAGCTGCTGGCATCGGGAGATACCCAAAGTGGGGAGTCGGGCACGGCTTGGCTACCGATACTTGTCTCAGTGGGCGGCATGTTACTTTTTGCTGGAGCATTGGCCAGCTTCAATCTGATAATGATCAAACGGGCTCGTCATCGAGATGATCGTCGACGACAGGATCTGGCCTTGATTACAGAGGCCTTTGAAGCCTACTACGATGGCTATGGTCACTATCCTTTATCCAGCAGTTACGAGGAAGGTTACTTTACCGCCATTACGCTAACTAATGAATGGCAACATTACGATATGCCGGCTGCCGAAGTTATGCAAACCTACTTGCCAAAATGGCCTATCAGCGACCCAAGCATCTCAATATCGGACCCTGATCAAAGAGGTAATTATTTGTATTACCCACAAAAACATGGGCAATCTTTCCGCCTCTACGCTGTTTTAGAGCGACATCAAGGGCCCAAAACAGTGGCTGAACAAGACGGCTTACCCGAGGAGCTTGCCTACTACAACCTTCGACAAGAGAGTCGCCGAGGCCAGGCCTCTGTTGAAGATGCAGGCACCCACTTTCCGAAAGTTGAAGCCGTTGAGACTGCTGGGGTTCATGGTCCGGAAGTCGGAGATACTCCGGTATTAACGCCGACCAATATGGACAATGACCTACGAGACTTGCTGCCTAAAACGCAGACTGCACCAGTTGCTGCGCCTAGCCCTGCGCAGGCTTCCATGTATACTTTCGCCCCTATCCGAAGAGAGTCACTCCCAACTTCGCCCGTTGCAACCGAAGAAGCCACAAACGAAGACTTGCCTATAATTCAATCCTCTACTCTACCTCTGGATGTAAGATTAGCGCAGGGCTCGGCAGTTGCTATGAAGCCTGAGTCGGCTTCTGCTGAATCGTCAGCGGCAGAAACTGTCGAGCCGTTACAGAAAATCAGCCCTAGTCCGACCAACGCGGTTGCCCCGCGACGACAGCTTACATTTGCTCCTTCTGAGTCTCGGCTAGATACTCAACTGCCAAGTCCTTCTCCTGCTCCGGCAGCCGAAGAGTCTACTGAAACGCCTCCTGCGGCTCACGCTTCCATACCAGATTTGCCGCCTTTGTTTTTTGAGTCTGAAGACGACTTGCGCTAGTTTTATCTCTTAATCTAGCTCGGTTAATTTGCCTCTTGTATATTCGGGTATTGTTTGGGTATTATATATACAACTCAAACGTTAAAACTTACCAGTCAAAATTAAACTCAGAATTTTAGGCTTTGGTGATTAGTTGCATAGCTTAAAGTTGAAGTTTTGCCGTTTGAATTATACGTTTTTAATTCATAGGAGGAATATGAGACAAACAATTGACGAGCCGGTATCAGTCTATTTCCTATCGGAAGCCAAGCAGCCGGCTATGCCGTTGTATATACAGTGGCGCAATAAAAACTATAAGGTCGACAGGCTAGACCATACTTTTAATATGGTCCAAGACGCGCGAGACTGTATTGTGTATTGCTGTGTGGCTGCTGGACAATATTTTGAGCTGCTCTTGGACTTGACCAATATGAAGTTCACTCTTCGTCAAATAGATGACGGGCTGGCGGGGTAATCGCATAGCTTTGCTTGGCAAAGCGAATATAGAGACACGGGACTGGGCCACTTCCAGTGGCGGATATGGGATATGGCGAGAGCTTGATTCTGGATGCTGGATGCTAGTGTTTTACGATATCCAATATCCGTGTCTCGATATCCGCTACCGCAGGTAGCTATGAGCTAAGCTTTATGTCTTCTCTTGCCCATCTTCTTCAACCCGGACTAGAGCATTTACCTTTTATTGACAAGCAGTCTGATGTGCTGCATGTTGATATTAATTCGTGTTTTGCCACGGTTGAGCAACAATGCAATAGCCTGCTGCGAGGTAGGCCCGTCGTAGTGGCAGCTTACACAGGACGCAATAGCTGCATTTTGTCTCCTAGCATCGAGGCTAAGCGACACGGTATTAAAACAGCTATGTCGGTCAGTGAGGCTAAAAAGATCTATCCTGGAGTTATTGTGGTGCAGACTGATCCGGCCAAATACCGTTGGATCAATAAAGAACTGGCTAAGATCTGCTATAGCTATACACCCCGCATGGAAGTCAGAAGCATTGACGAAATTGCACTTCATTTAGGTCATACACCTGCGATGGAACAGGGATTACTGGTTGTTGGTCAAGAGATGAAGAGACGTATTCGCCAAGAAATCGGGGAGTGGATGAGTGTATCAATTGGTATTGGGCCTAATCGGTGGCTGGCCAAGCAAGCAGCTGGGTTGGTCAAGCCAGATGGTTTAGAAGAATTGCAATGGTGGAACATTGAGGAGGTGCTATCAGGCCTTGAGTTAGAAGATTTGCATGGCATAGCTAAAGCAAATGCCAGCCGATTACGCAAACATGGCATTTACACACCCCTGGACATGTATCGGGCGAATATCGACACTCTTCGTCAATCGTTTGAATCTATCCTGGGCTTCTATTATGCAGCCAAGATGCATGGCTATGAGGTTGATGACTACCTTCAACAACGACGGACATTGAGTCACGAGTACTCGCTTCCAAAGCCGGCCAGGAATATGGCAGAGTTGCAGACGGTTGTTTCAAAACTGTGCCATAAACTTGGATCCCGATTGAGCAGAAAATCTCTGCAAGCAGATGGAGTGTTTGTCTATGTGATGTGGGGCGAATGGCAGTTTTGGCACACTCAAGCTCGCTGTCCGGCCAAGATTGTAGGGTGGGATGGGTTGTATCAGTATATTTGGGATTTGATAAGCAAAGCTGAGGCGAATCCGTATGTTGATATTGGCTGGCCAATTCGCAAGGTGTCGGTAGGCTGCTTTGAGCTGGAGGACGTAGATGATGGGCAGATGACGCTGTGGCATGGCGATCGAGGTCGACAGTTGCGACTAGCTATCCAAGATATTCAAGCTGGCTACGGCTCTCATGCTATTAGTTCCGCGCGAGCTATTCAAGATTATCCGGTTAAGCGTGTTCCAGATTTTGTATCTTTTAATGGCAAGGCTGTTTTGGAATAGGAGGATAACTCAAAACTTAACATTAAAAGCTCACAGCTATACTTTGAAACTTGAAACTATGCCTAGAAGTGCTTTTGAGCTTTTCGTTTCAGTTTTGACTTTTGCCTTTTGCGTTTTACGTTATAATACCTCCATGCCTGTTCATCAACATCGAGGTGGGAAGTATGGCAAGATTGTCCTGAAACACCACCCTATTGAAAACTTAATTGCCGCCCTGGAGCCGATTGAGGCCCTGCTTGAAGTACAAACTATCATGCCGGGAGTTATTACTTCGGTTCGAGGCAGTCGTGGTCCCGAAAAACTGACTATTAAAATCCAGTACATAGCACCGGATGGCCATATTCGGCTGATTGCTCGGAGAAACAGCACGACACAAGAAATACGGCTCACTTCCTCAAATCCTGAGCAAACTCGCATGGACATTACTGCATTGCTACTCAAATAAACAACCCCAGAGATGTCAATCTGCCCCTGATTTGAACTTTGAAGCTTACTTCCGGAAGTGTTTGGTTGGTAGGGCTCTTTTGCTTGCCTGTAAAGTAATGGTTTGGTACAATGGCCGACGGCCTATCCGCAGCCATGGGTTGCAATGGAGAGATGGACCAGAGAGGGGCAATTGTGCCCCAAAACGCCAACGGAGGCGAGACGTGGCAAGACCGGATGAGTTTTTTGGAGTTATCGGAGACCAGGCTTCCAGAATCGCGGCTGACACCAAAGAGGTGACAAAGCCCACCAGGAGTATGTTCTTCCGTCAGCAGGCAGTCAAAAACTGCCGAGTGAGGGAGGAAACCCACACCCGCCTCAATCGCATCAGCCCTGGCGGCAAGTGCGGGTCGGAGCCGCTTGGTCGGCCGCAATACGGCAACTAGGCGCTGTCAGCACTGGCTGGCTGGAGGAATATCTCCAGCCAGCTGCCAACTTTTAATAGCTACTTTGAACATAATCGGCAATTTTTCCTATTACCATCATAAAAATCAATATAATTACATTTGGTTGACTTGACAGCCAAAAACTATTGTTTTAGTATATGTTTAACAAGCAACCAGGCTTGTTGGTGATGAGTAGTGCAAAACTTCACTACTGATTGGATTGCTGGATCCGACATTTCATCATTTATTCCACGAAAAACTGAGAGGGGGATTCTCATGAGTTTTTTGGTTGCCAACATATGGCAGAGGTTTGTTCACTGGTGGCAAAGTGGCAAGGCTACTCGCGAGCCTGGCCCAGAAGCAGTTTCTGGTGCCACTAATTACTACATTGATGGCAGCATTATCGTGTCATACGTTGGTGAAAAGCCAGCAGATGCACCCTAAGTACATATGCTTTTGAGCTACCGTTAGATTGAACGCAGATCTGGCCATAGCTTACAAGAAGGAGCGCAGAATCAAAGGAGAGAGTAGCCCGGTTGGATATTTCAACCGGGCACTTTCGCGTTTTTGCTGTGAATTGTTTTGCTTGTTATGACAATAATATTTTGATACTTTTGAGGGGTTGACAGATTTTGGGGTGCTGAGTTACTATGCAAAAGCTCACCTGAGCACTGAGAAGACAATGGAACACAACGATGTCGTCGCGACTTGCGAGTTACTAAGAGACGACAAAACGAGTGATCCTGGATTTGAGAGCTTGAGAATGCCTAGCAAAGTCGGTCATTTTCGAACTCTTAAGCGAGGAAGAGAGACAGATGAAGAAGTCCGTTAAGCCTAACCTGTGGAATCGGATTCGAGGTAGGCGCGAGATGCCTGTAGTTGAAGTGCGCCCTGACGAGCAAGAAGTGCGTGTTGCTCGAATTCAGCTCTACCTGAACAACAACCCGCACATGAAGTTGACTGAGTGCAAGCAATTCTTCGTGCCGAAAAACGCGTCACGATGTCGTCGCGTCCTGATGTTTCGTGTGGATAACGTCCTGAAAGGGGCTGTGCAATGAAAAAGGTCATCTTGATCAAAAAGGTAGCCATGGCCGACGGTACATCGGCACCTCCTATCACTTTCAAGGGGGGCAAGATCTTCATCGGATGAGTCATTTGGTGGCAATTCATCACCCCCGCTGTCTTAGCTAAGGCTTTGACAGCGGGGAAACCTGTTTTGATTTTAAATTTTAGTGCACAGTTAATTTTCGCAGTTCCTTTTTATGCGAAAATATCGCTGACTTCATCAAAGCTGAGCGGTTTACAACTGGGTAATAATTAAATTGCCAACTCCCACTTCTGCCTCGAGGGTTACTTTTTGCGCGGATCGATCGTAATTTGTCGAAGTATAGGTTGCCTCTTTTTCTAACTTACTCCCAAATACTTCCAAGCTACCAACACCAACATTGTGCTTTATCTGTAGGCCAATATTGGCTGGGACATAGATGGTCATTTTCCCAACACCTACATCCAACTTTAGAGTGCTGGTTGGGAGCGATGACTGGCCTAGCTTGGCAATCATATTGCCAGCACCGACTTCCCACTTACCGCCGCTTAATTTGAAATCTTTTTGTAGATCGAGAGTGGCATTGCCTGCTCCTAAATCAACATTCAGTTCAGTCAGCTGTTGGACCTGTCCAATATCGAGAATATACTTGGTATCCCGACCCATATGCAGAAAACCAAATCCCTGGTTGTTTATCTCAACATCAACGACGACTTTGTTGTTATCTACATTGACTCGCGATGAGGTTTGAGTGTTGTCGGCATTGCCCTGACTATACAGTTCAATTTGACTATCAATGTCAGCTGGCTGGACATCGATAGAGCCGAGACCCATGTCAACATTTATGGTTCTAGAAGCTGCTTGGTCGAACTCCGACTTATGATCGATGACTTGCTGGCTCTTGAGTGACTGACGATCAGTATTTTGATCAGCATCCTGTCCTGCCGCAGGCAACCAAGGGACGTATTGCCGAGCACTTCGATATAGTTGAGCATCGGTCATGAGCATGCCATACAACAAGGCGCCGAAGATCAGCACTAGACTTAGGACGGTCATCGTCCATTTGCCAATCTGTTTTTTGTCGAGGAATATATTAATTCCCACAAAAATTAGCAGAATTGGCCAAAGTCGCCACAGATACATCCAGTCAGGCCATGGCAAGTATCCAAGATTGATAGCTACCAACAATAGACCGCCGCCGATACATAAAGCTGCCCAAAACACTTTGTTTGGCCAATCCTGGTCTTGCTGTGATTGAGCCGCCATTTGATCAGCTTTATCTTCAGAGATGGTTTGAACTGGTTGAACTTCGTCTAATTCTGCGGGGGCTTGGTCCTGGCTAATCTTGATGGCCATAAAATACTCCTTATCCTTCCATCAATAGTACCATACCCGATGCTATTATAACTTGACTATAGGTCTTATGTGATATAATACTGTCATTACTCGATCATTGCAGATGGATAAAGGAGACGACGGTGGACCCTCGCAAGCAGCGAATAATGATCGGTGAAGGCGAAGAAAAGTCCTGCTACTTTTGGGCAGTCGTATGGCTGTTGACCATTGGCCCTGTATCATCACATGCACCAGCCTACTCATTGGGGGCTAGCGGCATGCTGATACCGCTTGGCCTGGCAGCGGCTATCCGGGGCTTTTATCTGGGGAACGAAAAACAGAAACAGAGTGACTTTAAGAGATTCTTTGGTCAGTACCCAACACAGATCGGCGACCCGGACCTACAGCACCAGATAAACTTATGCTTGTCTGAGCTGTGGCGTCAAGTAGAGGAGGCCAAACAAGGGGCCAAATTCTGCGATCGCAGGTTTCTTCACTGGATGCTTCAGGAACTAAGTCACCATCAGCAGCAATTTGATAGGGCCTGTCTAGTGGCTGGCCACTTCGATTACCGAAGCGATGGGTGGCGAAGCGGCAGCCAAGTAGGCGAAGCAGAGGCTTTTAGCGCGGCACTTTCTGCCTAGACACAGCCATAGAAAGCGTAGCGAGACAGTTATTCCCCGGCCATGGCCAGGGAATTTGTCATTTATTGAGACTGACTATACAGTTACGCTTAGGGCTTACCAGCTTCCTCCTCCACCACCGCCGAAGCCGCCGCCGCTTGAGCCGCCACCGCTTGAGCCGCTGCTGCTGGGGGCTGAGGCAATAGTGGTTGACATAGCTTGAGAAAGATTTCCCATATTATTGGCAAATAGAACTGCATTAAAGGCTGAGGTGCCGGAATACCAGCTTGGATCTGCGGGTTGGTAGCCTATCTGGTCCATAGCATTGGCAAATTTTTTAGTTAAACCGAAGATGATGGCATAAGGCAGGACTTGATTGAATAGATTCTGCTGTTCGAAGAATTGTTGGCGGTGTTGCTCGGCAGTGCTAATAAATAGTTTATAGCCTTGAATTCTTCGCCATAACTCTCGACCATGGGCGGTCCGCTGTGGCATAAAATTGGCTACGATCAGCAACACAGCACCAGGCAAAATAAGACCGAGGCTCAATCCTAATAGAATACCGTTATGGAGAACTGTATTAACAAACCAGGCTGCGAATGATCCGCCGATAATGAGAGCAAAAGCCAAGCCGATATATAGAGCTGTAATCTGCGGCGGGGATTGGACGAAGAATTGTTGTCGCTGCCCCTCCTCGTATAGTTGTGTTTTGATTTTATCCAGATCCTGATAGAAGGTATTTTTGAGTGAAGACAACTTTATCTGCAGCTTTTTACCAAATAGACTGTTAAGCAGCAACTGTTCGTACTGGTAGAGATCTGTAGCGGTCTTAGTCGATCGATCGAGTCGATAATCTTTGCTACCGAATGCCCATGTTTTATCTAATTCGGTTATGGTGAGATAGCCGCGACTGGCCAAATCTATGATGGTGGCAGTGATGTCGAGAGTATCTGCTTTTTGATCTTTGATGAGCCCGATTAAGGCTGGAGTTAAGCTTTCAGGCGGTGTGAATTCTACAACCGCAGGATGTCCAGCACCGATAGGCTTAAGGATGGCCTGTTCGGGATTATTTTGCAGACTGCCAGGCGTTTGCCACCACCAATCTCGTCCACGCTTGTACCATAACGTCACTATGGCTATTAGTCCAATCAGGGCCGCAGCAATCCCACTTGCCAGCACCTCCCAATACTTAATCAGACTATCTTTAACCGTTGGCGGTGCAACAGTTAAAAGCGACACCATGTCTTTGTCATATCCAACGGCAATTGTTAAGCCTTGTTCCATTCCCAAGGCGCGACTTGCCGCAAACCTGACTTCTTGATTCGCCAATACAGTCGCGGAACAGACTTCGGTTGAATCTGACACACCCTGATAGCATGATTGCTGAACCACGCCGGCTTGAGGCAATTTGACACTGGCAGTCGCCTGATTAATCCCTACTCCCCACTCATCGCCTGTGACATTCCAGTACAGCTCATCAAACCCAGTATGGCCTCTCAAAATACCTTCGACAATGTAATTAATCTTATACGTAAAGACCCCCTTAAGGTCGCCAACTCGCTCATCTCCTATTTTGAGGCGCAAATTATATTGATCTTCTTCAATGGTGTAGGGTTCATTAATATTATCTTTTTGCACCGAAACTAGCTCAATATCTGTGTAGATATCATCGCCTTCTGCTGCCTGATAACGATATGGCAGATGCCGAACGATGCCATGTTTATTGGCTTTGAAATCGACTCGTATCGTCTCGGTTATGGCTACGAGGCCATCATCCTGAATGACAATGTTGGAATGAAACCTGTCAATCAGCCATGAGTTATCGGCTTTGGCCACTGGCGTGACCCAAAGCGAGAAGAAAGAGGTGAGGAGTGAGAAGGTTATGCAAAAAGCAACCAGGCGACGGAGCATTAGAGGGACTCCTGGAGTTGGAAGACTTTGAGGCCGGTTTGGGAATCCTCCTCTTTGATCAATGGCTGGGTGGCGTGAATTATCAGTTCAAGAGTGCCAGAAACGCGCATTTCAACCAGATGGCCAGCCAGAGCGGACATATCGGCACGACCCAAGGTAGTGTGAGCATGGATGAGAGTTTGATCTTGATCAAGGGCAATGCTGCCGGTAATATTGGCTACTTCAAGCGGTTCTGAGAATTGTTGTTTACTGTATTGCTTGGTGTCGACATTATAGAGCGCTAGCTCTGCTTGATCGACAGCACCTAAACCATAAAAAAAGCCGCCGCCGATCATTTGATGTTGACAGAACTTTTTTAATGATACCACTACCTGCTCGCCTCTGTTAAGCCGAAGAATATGAAGGAAGTTTTGCTCAGATTGGTAATACATAATGGAATCAGACTGACTGTAGCTGCTCTAAATCTTTGGCGACCTCTGCAGCATGCTTGGCTGGGTTCACCTTGTTGTAGATGTGGCTAATTTCACCTAGGGGGTTAATAATAAAGGTTTGGCGATTAATCCCCATATATTTCTTGCCAAACATAGACTTTTGAGTCCACACACCATACTGTTGGCTGGCAAGCGTGTCGGGATCGGCCAGCAATGTAAAATTGAGCTGGTGCTTTTGAGCAAATTTGGCATGGCTAGACACTGAATCCGTGCTAATACCCAGAACCACTGCCTGGCTATTGTCAAAATGTGGTAAAGTGTCTCTCATGCCACAGGCCTCTACTGTACAGCCAGGCGTGTCATCTTTGGGGTAAAAGAATACTATAACCCACCTGCCAAGATAATCTGATAGGCGATGTTGAACACCCTGTTGGTCGAGCAGGTTGAATTCTGGAGCCATTTGGCCGATAGATAATTGCATAGATTAAGTATATAGACAAAAGTGACTTGTGAGAAGCTGCCTGGCGAATTTACACAACTTTAAACTTCATGAGCGATACATTGAACCCACAACCCAATAATCCCTGGGTGACTGATAAACCACTCTTTATCCAGGCTCCCATGGAAGACGTTACAGATTCGGTGTTCCGCCGAGTCTTATTGAAGTGCGGTGCTCCGGACATCTTTTTTACTGAGTTTACTAATGTGGAAGGACTACGCTCAATTGGGCGCGACAAGATTATTCATCGCTTGCAATTTACGAGCGCTGAGCAACCATTGATTGCTCAAATCTGGGGCAAAGATCCAGATAATTACTATCATACAGCAGGCGAGTTGCGCCAAATGGGTTTTGCTGGGATCGATATAAATATGGGCTGTCCGGAGCGTGGCATTGTCAAGCGAGGTTGCTGCGCGGGTTTTATTAACCATCCAACTGAGGCTGCCGAAGTTATTGCAGCGACTAAAGAAGGTGCTGGAAACCTACCTGTCAGTGTCAAAACACGGTGTGGCGCTTCAAGCTGGAAAACCGAGGAATGGCTTGACCATATCCTTAATCAAAACATAGTTGCCTTAACAGTCCATGGCAGAATCGCCAAGGAGATGTCTCATTTCCCGGCTCGATGGGATGAGATTGCCAAAGCGGTGGCCATGCGTGATGCTAAACAATTACAGACAAAGATTATCGGTAATGGTGATGTGAGCAGCTACCAGGATGGCTTGAGCAAAATAGCTGGCTATAAAGTCGATGGGGTAATGATTGGACGTGGTATTTTTGCTAATCCGTGGATTTTTAATCCGGCCATGAGCCTAGAACAGGCCACATTTGATCAAAGGATGGATTTGCTTCACTATCATGTTGAGTTGTTTGACCAAACTTGGGGAACCACCAAGAACTTTAATTTGCTGAAGAAGTTTTTTAAGATCTATGTTCATGGCTTACCAAAGGCAACAGAACTACGGAGCCGGCTAATGGAGGCAGCTGATGCTAAGGCGGTGTATGACATAGTGGCCGGGCTGAGGCAGGAGGGAAAGGATTTAGTCCGCCAGTTGGCGGATTAGAAATTAGGTCGCTATGACTTGCTGGACGAACTCATTTTACGGTCAATCTTAGGTGTTTTGTCCTATAGCATTTGACTTATGATTTGGTTTATGTTACAATAAAAGACATATAACCGCTTTGTCTGGTGCGTGCTGAACGCACATGTTGTGAATGGGGTGCCTTGATGCTCATCTGTTCATACTTTATGACAGTCAGCAGAAAGAAAACCATATCTTATGAAGTATAGCTTCTCAAACAAGCCACATAATCGTGGTGGTAACTCTCGCGGAGTCCGCGCTCTCGGACCAAAATCGTCTAAGAAATCTAGCCAGCTAGATATTAACCGATTTATCAACAAGGCTCAGGCTCTATCTGAGCAAACCCCATATGTTTCTAAACACACCTTTGCTGACTTTGGTTTTGAGGCTAAGATTGCCACTAACCTAGCAGACAAAGGCTACAAGCAGCCTTCTGCTATTCAGGATCAAGCTATCCCAGTGGTTATGGAAGGCAAGGACGTCATTGGACTAGCCAACACCGGTACCGGTAAAACCGCTGCCTTCTTGCTACCGATCATTAACTCTCACCTTGAGAATAGTCGCCTTGGACCGGCCCTGATTATGGTCCCAACCCGCGAGCTAGCTGTTCAAATTAAAGATGAATGTATTGCCTTTACTAAGGGTACTGCTATTCGCTCGGCTGTATGTGTAGGCGGTCAGAATATTTACGGCCAAATCTCTCAGCTTAAGCGTAACCCGCAAATCATTATTGGTACGCCTGGTCGACTGAAAGATTTACATAACCAGAATAAGCTGCGCCTGGATGATGTGTCGGTTTTGGTATTGGACGAAGTAGACCGTATGCTTGATATGGGATTTATCCATGATATGCGAGCTATTGTCGGGATGACACCGAATGATCGTCAATCGTTATTTTTCTCAGCTACCATGACTCGAGAAATTGAAAGCATGGCGCATACCTTCCAAAAGAATCCTGTCACCATCTCAGTGGTAGTTTCTGAAACCAGCAATCATGTTGAGCAAAACGTCATATATGTTGCATCTCAAGATGCCAAAGCAGAAATGTTGATAGAACTACTAGAAAAGCCTGAATTCTCAAAGGTGATTGTCTTTGGTGCGACTAAGTGGGGCGTTCAGAAACTTGCTCACAAGCTAGAGCAGGCCGGTGTTAGCGCCGCTGCTATTCATGGCGACAAGACGCAAGGTCAGCGCATGCGGGCCCTGAATGACTTTAAGGCAGAAAAGGCTCGTGCCTTGATCGCTACTGACGTGGCTGCTCGTGGACTTGATATTCCACTCGTAACTCACGTTATTAATTATGACATTCCTCAGTCTTATGACGATTATACCCATCGTATTGGCCGAACTGGTCGAGCAGGTAATTCAGGCAACGCATTGACCTTTGTGGTCGGTCGAGCACCAAGCGATGAATACCCCAACCCTCGAATGCAGACCCAACCTCGCAGCCATACTGGCCCAACCCACAAACCTTTTGCTAAGGCTTTTGCTGGTGGCGGACAGCGCAGTCAGTTTGGTGGACGGAATGATCGCAAATCATCTCCAAAATCACTGTCGACTGACGGTCAGTTTAGCCGCAGCCGGTAAGTATTGCCGAAGAATACCAGTTTCAACTAGACGTTGAAGCAGCAGGTTAGGTAACGCCAACGCATTCAAACCCATATAAGTAGTTTAGAAAGTGATGTGTCTTATGCCAATAACTAGTAACTCATTCCCTTGTCCACGTTGTGGAAAAGAACGAATTATTCTTAAGCAATGGCAAGAAGCTTCTGAATCAGCCACTGTCGGACAACCAACCCGCCACACCTTAATGGTTTGTCCAGACCAAGATTGCCAAGATAAGCAGAACAAAGATTTGATCATCCGCGATGCAAAGCGCGCAGCCCTCCTGCTGGCTAAAGAGCAGCGCAATCAGCCTCGTAAAAAAGCTGAGTAACATCTACTGGCCTTGACTCGATTCAAAATAGACACTATGGTGCTTAGCATCGGCGTGTCTATTTTGCTGCCCCTACATACTTTTGAGTTAGATGGCTAGATCAGAATCATGGCGGGACTGACGACGAAGTTGGTTATCGAGTTCGAGTACTTGCTCATTAATCCGAAGCGCAGTATTGTTCATACCTTTTATGGTCAAACCATCGAGCGTTCTAACTCGAGATAATGCCACATAACCCATGCCCGGAACAAAGCTCTTAGACAAATCAATTTCGGCTGCATCCAAGCTCATGCCCTGACTTTTGTGGATGGTAATTGCCCAAGCTAGTCGGAGTGGCACTTGAATAATCTCGGCTCTGACTCTCCCCTCCTCTTCGACCTTCCAGGAGGCAGTTTCCAGATAAATTGATCGGCCATCGAGAGTCTTGATGATTGGCAAACCTTCACTATCCCAGCCTTCCACCTCGCCAATAGTGCCGTTAACGTAGCCTTTATCAAAGTTGTTTTTTACAAACATAACTTGGGCGCCGATTTTTAAGTTTAACCTCTGAGGGGCCAAACAGCTGTTGACCAAGGACTGAATGAGTTGCGGTTGGCCCAATAAGCGCATATCAAAGCTGCGAGCAGTCCCTTCAATTTTTTCTAGTTGTTGATTGTTTATAGCATCGACGTCGATATTGTGAGAATAAAGTTTGGTGGGTGCGACTAAGCCGTCGATGGCCGCATCGAAACGCTGTTGGAGGGTTAGATAGACGTCTTCATCGACTTCGCCATAGCGAATCGAATTGAGCACTGATTCAAGTTGACTGTCTGTTTGACGGAATTGCTCTTCTAGATAGCAGACCTTAAAATCAGCCTGTTGCCATGACTGTGAAGCAGTAACAAAAAAGGTTTCTTGGCGACCTTTGGAAACGGGAGGGAGCTGAAACAGATCACCGCACAATACAACTTGAATGCCACCGAAGGGTTGCGTATTGTCTCTGAAGGCTTGGCATAATTTGTTAATTAAGTCGAGCTGATGAGCATGGAGCATCGATACTTCATCTATTATTAATACTTTGGTTTTTATGTATCTTTGGCGCAGATAAGACCGAACCAACAAGGTTATCATGTCATCGTCAGTCAATTGATCCTTGATGCCCAATCCGGACCAAGAGTGAATCGTGACGCCGCCGATATGAGTAGAGGCGATACCGGTCGAAGCAGTGACCGCTACTTCTTGTTTGTTTTGCTTGAGGTGGTCAATAAACTGATTTAGGACATAGGTTTTACCGCTTCCAGCAGGGCCGGTCAGGAAAACATTGTGGCCGTTTTTTAACATTGTCAGGGCTTCTGCTTGGGTCATGGATATATACACTCATCTGGACAATAAAATGCGCACTGATCCGCTTAGTGGCTAGCGCTGACTCATTATACACAAAAACTGGCTCACGATGAGAGCCAGTTTTTGTGCTGTCGGACTGAGGCTGTAAGAGCAGCTATGCAGTCAAGGTTTAAGAGTGATGGTTATACTTTTCAGGCTTTGGCTCAGCGGGCGTCTTCTTTTTCTTGCCGAGATTGTCGAAAAGATGGTGTTTCTTAGCTATTAGTATGCCTGCTAAGCCAAGAATGGTGATAACTACGGCTGCGCCTGGTCCTGTGGATGGCAGCTCAGTTAATGGCACAGGCGTCGTTCCAAGGACAGTTGGTGATGGAGTTGGGGTTAGGCTTGGCACTACTGGGGTAGGGGTGGGCGAAACGGTGGGGCTGGGTGTGGGGGTTGGGGTGGTGGTTGGTTCTTTGGATGGAGTTGGGGTGGGGGTAGGAGTGGGGGTGGGGGTGGCTTTTTTGCACATGGGCAGGGTTGTTTCATACCAGCCCGACAGGTAGGTGCCTTGGCCAGTATATGTCTGCTCATGATTAGGAAAACTCTTAATAACTGGACCAACATAGGCATCTACTTGCCAAGCACAGGTTGTATCAACCTTGGGTTGGAGGGTAACAGTCTTACCTGGCCCAAGGGTGTAAGTCTTATGATCGACATACGTTTGAGTATATATCCAGTTTTTATTTTTGGGATCGTTGGAGTACGGCAGGTAGGCTCGATATGAGGCGGAGCCAACTTCAAAAGTACAGTTGGTGGTCTTGTTGGTAATAGTGGTCCGACCGGTTAGGTTGGCAACATATGCAGTCAGCATGCCTTTTTTGTACTCACAACTTGATTTGGGAGTGCCGTAAACCGCAGCCTGAGCGGATTGACTAGAGAGATGCAAGAACCCAACCGACAAGAGCATCACAAAAACTAAGCTATAAAGGTATTTCATAATAAATCTCAACAGAAATCTCTGACCATGCCTGGCCGTTATATAACTTTATCTTAGCATATGTCAGGCAAGCGTGCTAGTTTAATTTAGAATGGATTATTTTATTACAATGCACGATTACCAGATGAGTTGAGGATCGATGCTTACATTTTGGAATCAAACCTCCAAGATGCAAAAAACCGCCCTACCCCGAATTGGGGTGGGCGGCTTCGATCTGAATGTCTGCACGGTCAGCCAAATAGCTGTCCCTGTCAAACAGGTAGTCGCTGTACAGAGATTGGGCGGCAAGTACCCTCTCAAGATTGTTGGGGAATTCATCGCCGCCATCTGAGAGAACATATGTGTTCCAGATACGACGAATGGTGCCCCTGTCCCGCTCTAAAGCATACACTTCGTGGCCACAGATAATCAGCCCTTCGAAGATATCGAAGGTGTCCCTTCCGATATCGACCAGCAGACCTTCGGGAAGCGGAGGTGGCTGGAAGCTCTTTAGGCGCTGCTGCTCTCGCGCTTTGAGAATCTTGTTGAACTCATCGGATATCTCTGGGCTTGGTGCCTCGACAGCACCAAGCAGATGTATGCCGATTTGTCGAGCCCTAGCTGCTGCCGGTTCATGCCGCGGTGATGGATCTCCTTGTCGTCTCGTTTTTCGCATCAACTCAAAGCGATCTTGCCCGACGTTGCGGGGCATCTCATGTGGCGATGAAAGCTCTCGCAAAAAATCTTGACTGACCCGCCTAACCATGGATATCCTCCGAGGTAAGTACCAGTAAGATGCATTGAATAATAGCAGCAAATGCTTGCTTAGTCAAGCTTATAGTAGTTTTTATGGAATTAATGTTACTGTAAAAAGGTATAAAAATAGCCGCCTTTGGAGCGACTTGATATGAAAGTATTATAGCAGATTGATGAGCGGAATGCAAATTTTGGCAAACAATAGCTACTACTACAAATATGTTTTGGTATGCAGGCTATTTTATCTGAGATAAAATTTAGCTGATTGAAGGGCTGTGATGTTTTTTGCGCCAATTGCGAATATAGATCAGATACGGAGTGACGCCGATGATGTTGACGGCGGCGGAGATGAGGAAGAGAGTTTTAAAACCAAATTCGGCAGCGATAATACCACCCAGACTGGTGGCGACAGCCATGCCGGATAGAATGGATACGTCATAGACTCCCCAGACGCGAGCCTCGGTTTTGCGCTCGAGGTTGCTGGAAAAAAGTGATAATTTGGCGGGGGATGAGATGCCGAAGCCAAAACCGACCGCAATATAGAACAGAAATAGCATCATGACGGTTGGCTGGAAGGCTAAGCTTAGGTAGGCAATGCTGAGGACTGCCATGCCGGCAATGTCAATGATAGCTCTCTGCGCTGTGCTGAGCCCACTTATGCGTCGGCTGACATAGAGTTCGAATACCATCCTGGATACAAGATACGAGGTGAAGGCATAGGCGGCAATCTGGATACTGCCTCCGGGAATATTCTCGATGACAAAGATTGATACAATGGGGATAACTAAGTTCCAGGCTGACCACAGCAGTACTTCTGAGGCAATAAAAGCTTTGATGGCATCGTTCATGCCGATGGTTAAATTTCTAACTGAATCACTGATCATAGTATTAGTCTAGCATGGTTGTTTGTTTTGGCAAGACGGTTGGGAAGAATATAGGATTTAGGATCCGCCGGCTGGCAGAGGCGGAAGGATTTAGGATTCGCTGGCTGGCGGAGGCGGACGGTATTTAGGATTTTCTATCTGGAATGATTTTGATGGTGTGTAATTCGAGCAAATAAAACTAGTCTATTTTGGCTGAAATTTGACAGGATGGATGGAAGAATGATATCATTAGCTTGTACCTAACCCGCTCATTGGCGGGTATTTTTGTAGCCTTTTGTCTAGACCCAAAAAACACAAAAACACGAACCGGGTTCGTGCTATGCTTCGTTGATTACGCTTTACAATAAGTAATCCAAAAGTACTATCAGGTTGCTACAATCATTACCTCCAAGTTTCGTGCAGGGCGAGATTGTTTATTTTAGGTACGTTATTCATTCCACAGTATATTCATAGAAGCCAGCTGATATGGGAAAGACCCGTGCCGGGTTCGTGCTAAGCTTGTCTGCTTACAACAATCTATGAATTTTTTTAAATAGTGCCTTGAAGTAAGTCTTCAATGAACTGTTCTGCCCCGGCTGAAGTTGGTGAATAATGAGATGTGTCTGGGAAATTGAGCTGCTGAATGTGCTGATAGACTACCTGAATAAGCTGTTGCAGCTGATCAAGATCTGATTGGAGATCATTGAGCTCAAGAGGTAGCTCGACAAATTTCCCAGCGCTATTAGGTTCGATAAACTCGAGGATGCCCTGCTCTACTTTCATTTTGTCACCAAAATCACGAGAATTTTCTACAAGCAGTTTGTAAAATAGAAGCTGTCGACGATATTTGGTAAGTTTGATTTTTTGATAATCTTGAGCTCCAGTCCATTTATCAGAAGGCTTGCCGGTTTTAATGTCGTGAACACTAACTATTCCGGGTCTTAGCTGAACAATGCGGTCAATTTTCCCACCCAGACAGGCCTGGCCAATTATGACCTGCTGATTGGCAAAATTTCGTTCGACGATATCCTGGGGATTAAAGGCACTGCTCTTCGATTGGTAGTACAAGTCTAATTCTTGTTGACCGCGTTCTAGCAATTTGCGATGATCCTGATTGTTGAGCCGCTCTGACTCGAGAGCTGCCACGAAAGCTTGCTGAAGAAAATCAATAGAGGGTAGGGTCGTGTCAAAACGAAGCTTTTCGAAGAGCTGGCGAAGAGCTTCATGGACGGCAGTTCCGTAAGCTTGGGCCGTTGATTTTGGCTGTGGGAATCTTAGTAAGTGCTGTTGCAAAAAGTCCTGCGGACCATTTCTTGTCACATCCAGAAAGTCATTAAGGTGAGTGATGCTGAGCTGATAATTCTCTACCAACGGCAACAATATGGCTTGTTCACTCACTTGTACAGGAGGTTGATGGTAGGTCTTCCAGGATTCTGCCAGAACTTCAGCTGGCTTATCCAGAGCAGCTGCCTGCGAATCCACCTGTTGGCCAGCTAGAACTTCCACCAAGAAGCCGAGCTGTTGGACTTCCTTGCCATCAGACTGCTGATTATATGCGCTTAAGAAGAGTTGCTGCTTGGCCCGAGTGACAGCAACGAAGAACAGCCTAAGCTTATCGTCGAGGTTGTCTGAATCCATGGCGATAGGCATGTTGTCCGAAAAGGTTAGCTTGTTTGTCCAGCCTTTTGATACCCAAACTGGCTGCACGCAGGACAATAAATACACGGTATCGTACTCGAGACCTTTGGCTCCATGAGCAGTTAAGAGTTGAACGGCTTGCGAGCCTGAGGCATAGACGGAGGTGTCAGTAATTTTGATATCGTTGGCCAAGTGCAAGTCGACAAAGGTTAGCAAATCATCGAGCTTGAGCATTTGCCCGGGCCTGTAAGCACGAAGTTTTTTGATAAAGACTTGGAGGCTAGATAAAAAGCTGACATACCTGCCCTGATCGATGGCCTGATTTGATGAGGTATCGAAGTAGAAGTCTTTGAAGGGTGAGGCGAAGGCGAATCCTTCGCCTTCGGGCGACGGGCGACGGGCGACGGGCGACGGGTTATCGGTCAGCCAGTCGATGTCGGAGTCTTCGTCGGCGGGGAGTAATGGTGTATGGGCGCCGATGAGGTGCTCGAGTATGGTTTCTATTGATTCGGTTTCGGATAGGAGGCGAAGTTGTTTGAACCACTGCGAGATGGCAACCAGGCGAGGATGGTCTGAGTTGTCCATTTGGTCTAGCCATAAGCGCTGCTGCTGTTTGGCCAAACTGGCATTGACGGCAAGTTGCCATAGGGTCTGGCGATCAATATTCCAAAATGGATAGCTGAGGATTTCCGGCAGCAGGTCATCCGCTTCGGCTTGCTGATGACGAGATAGCTTGGCAATAAACCGAGCCATTTGGATGAGCTGATGAATATGTGGCTCTTGTAGCACATCTTTTTGACGATCGTACCGCACCGGTACCCCAAGTAGCCCTAAATGGAGGGCAAACTGCTCAAGGTCCTTGCGACGAGCGCAGATAACGGCAATGTGTGCTGCTTTGTCCCAGCCGATGCTATCGAGATGATCTTTGATGGCTTGAGCGGTGGCTGAGAATTCCTGCTCCTGTGTTTGATAGAGGTGAAACTGAGGCTGATGCTGGTGGCGTGCATGCTGACCTTGGGCAGTTAGTTCTTTAATGATATCAGTCTGAATTGTCTCGAGCCTATCCTGACCCTGAATGATAATCTGCCTGGAAACGTCTAGGATGCGCTGGCTGGAGCGATAATTGTCGGTCAAGACGATGACTTGAGGATCAGAGTAGCGCTGGGTGAATTGATGGATATTGCTGATGGTGGCACCTTGAAACTTGTAGATTGCCTGGTCATCGTCGCCAACAACCATAATATTTGGACGCCCTTCATGCAGTTCGGCGCTAGTCAGATGAGCCAGCAATCTCATTTGGGCGTCGTTTGTGTCTTGAAACTCATCGACCAAGATATATTGGTATTGTTCCTGCAAAGCATAGCCCAGAGCCGGTTGGCTGGCTAAGGCGTTGAGCACATCAAGAACCATGTCGTCGAAGTCGTAGAAGCGCTGAACGGTCATTGCTTCTTGATATCGCTGGTAAATAGTAGCTAATGATAAAAGTTTGGGTAAGCGGTCTTGCTCTTTGAGCTGAACTAGCCCGGTGGCATCTTTTTTGGTGAAGTCGTTTTTCCATTTGGTAAGTGGTGGGGCGTATCTGGTGATGCCTTGCGATTGGGTTATGGCTAATTCGAGGCTGTCGGCAAGAATGGTCAGAATGTTATCAAATTGCCCCAGCTGAATAGCTGATTGCTCTTGGTCTACGAGACTGAGGGCCCGCATTTTGGCAACTAACTCTTGGGCAGCGGGGAGACTTTTTTGATCAACTGTGCCACTAAAGATACTTTGAATATCATGGCTAACCGCTTGAACCATGACTTGGTTTTTTTCTAAAAGGTAGGCAAATTGATCAGGGGTAAGTCCGGCTTTTTTGAGATCGCCAATGGCTGAGGATATATCTTTGATATAAGTATGGGTGCCGAGGAATTGGCTGGCTAATGGATCGTCGTGAGATAGTTGATTGAGAATATTCTGTAGTATTTCTATTTTGGTTAGATCGTCGGCTGGCTGCAAGGTGGCGCCGCTGTAAAAATATTCGCCGTAGCGACCAATGATGTCGGAGCTAAAGCCATGGAAGGTGTTGATCGTGACCTTGTAGGCTTGATGACCGATTAACCCAGCTAGCCGCTGGCGCATATTTGTGGCGCCGGCTTCAGTGTAGGTTAAGCAAAGTATGTTGCTGGCGGTAATATCAGGAGCATTGCGCAAAATATTGGCAACGCGCAGACTAAGCAGCTCTGTTTTGCCCGATCCGGGACCAGCAACCACCATAACCGGCCCTTCGATAGCATCGACGGCTTGTTTTTGTTTGGAATTCAGCTGTGAATAGCGCTGGAGGAAAAGGTCTTCTGACATGGAGGCATTATATAGCCTAACGCGATGCAAAGAAAGGACGATTGGATGCGCAAGGCCACGGATAAAAAACAGGAGGTCTGACCTTCCTTGTGCTCAATAAGGTCGGACCTTAATTTTCCTTAATTCATGCACAACACAGCAATGGCCTACTTAAACTGCCGAAGGTCGGACCTTGGCCCTGCCTAGCAAGGTCGGACCTTGCCTATCTTGCCTATCTTGCCTATCTGTTTGTTTATGTGATGGTTCTTAAAACGAAATCAGGCTCCCGCTTAAGGCGGGAGCCTGGGTGTCGAATAGAGGTTACGACTTGGGCTGTGTGGGCAGATCCAGATCGCTAGACGAGATCTGAGACAGCAGATCGACCAGCGGCCTGGCGATTCTCACTAGGGCGCTGGTCATAACTTCTGCGCCAAATTGGGTGATGGAGTAGGTAGGCCCCTTCGTATCAGCGTCGATCAGGGCGAGCAAGCCTTTCTGCCGTAAAACACCGGCATCAATGTAGACTTGCTGTAAGGATGGGACACTGACTGAGGCTGACAGATTGCCTGTCTCAACTTCCAACGGCTCAGCAGTCATCAAGTGCTGCCAGATCTGACTGGGCTTGAAATACTGAGGCGGCGCCAGATGGTGTTGATAGGCTGCCATGAGCAAGGCGAGCCGGCTAACGGTTAGTTGGGTGTCAAGCAGACGCACTCGCCTGCCCGGAGCAATCAATAGCGGCTCCAACATAGCCAGAACCTGAAGCTGAAGCTGAGCCACTACTGCCTGTCCTGCCTGTCCGTGTGGTTTTGTAACCGAGGGAGTCCTACCCATGATTGCGCCTCTCTCCTAAGAAAACGATCACTCTTGTATATTACATTATTCAATGTATCACACTATAGGTCTCTTTGTCAAGATATCCGTATCCTGGGCGTCTTATAGACTTGTGATGCACAAGGTTGATTAGAAAAAATAAACGACCTATTGCTGGGTCGTTTATTTTCCTGAATCTACCAACTTGAGGCTGATTAAGTCAGGTGAAAAGTTTGATTGACTCAAACTCCTCCGTGGACTTCACGGATTGAAAAGCCTTGTTTGTGTTACAGAGTCTACAGAAAGTGGCTGCGGAAATTGCAACCGTCGCGCCAGAATGCGTGCAATGCTAAGCCCGGATAGAGAAATGTAGCTGCCCAGACAAATACAGCGAAGGCAGGCGACACAACCCCGAAAGCCAGCAATACTGAGACTATTATACCTACTAGGGCTGTTAGAGTAGGTGCCAACAGCCCGACTTGTATGCTGTACGGATTGTATATCTCCTCGATCTTCGGTCGCAGCCACTTCTTACTCAGCCGCGGCAATGGCCGGGTTAAGTAGGTGAAGATTAGCCACAATGCAGCCAAGTTGATGAGCATAGCAACCAGTGCTCCGAATAGCAAGGACCCTAGGACCAGGAATTGAGCTCCCACTGCAAGACCTTTCTATGCATCACCTAACGGTACTTTTTCATTCTATAACGCTATAGGCTTTTTGTCAATGCTTTATACATGCCATTAAAGGTACATCTAGCGTTCGATTTGCTCGCCGAGGACGGCTTTGTCTTGGTTGGACCAGGCGGTGGAGGGGATGGTTTGGGCTGGTTGGAGGTGGCCAGTACTATTTATATTGTAGTAAACAGCGGGGGTGGGTGGTTGGTTAAAAGTATAGAGGGCCGATAAAATAGTCATGATAAAGACTACGAGACTGGTGGCTAATAATATTTCGTAGGTCTTGGGTTGATTGAATATATATTCTAGGCTTTGTAGAAGCAAATTCTTTTGATTCATGCTATGTATTATATCATATAGTGTCAATTCCGAGGCTTAAATGAGGTGCATGGTTGGCGAGTATGCGATAATACTGGTATGCGTAAAATTACTCCTCGGTTAGTTGTGAATCTGGAAGCTGGTCAGTGGTTGGAATTATTTTTGATTTCGGCAGTTGGTTCGCTATTGATTACTCGTTTATACCTCTACATGACCGGCTATCCGCAGATTGGTGGAGGCGGCCTGCATATCGCTCATGTGTTATTTGGTGGCATGCTGATGTTAATTTCGATCACTATTAGTTTGGCCTATCTGGGGCGCGAAGTTCGGCTGTGGGCGGCCTTGACCGGTGGGGTGGGATTTGGCTTGTTTATTGATGAGTTGGGCAAGTTTGTGACGAATGATGCAAACTATTTTTTCCAGCCGGCTATTGCGTTGGTGTATATCATTTTTATCTGTATTTTTCTGTGCTTCCGCTTTATTGAGCAGCGACGGAATCACAGCAAGCAAGAGTACTTGCTGAATGCTCTTCATCTGCTGGAAGAGACGGCTCTGCAGCGCATGGATGCTGAAGAGAAACAGAAGCTGTTGGATTATCTTGATAACTCGGACAAAAGGCATCCGCTGACTAATCAACTTCGCGCAATTGTTGAATCTAGTCGATTGGTATCGGAAGATCCGAATTGGCTGGATATGCAAAAGGCGTACTGGAGCCAGCGAGTTACGGCTATACTGCAGACGAAATGGTTTAATACTGGACTGAGTCTGTATTTTATTTTTCAGGCAGTATTGGTTTTGACTGAAGCTGCTGTGGTGTTATCTGTATCTTTTTCTATCGAAGAGCCCCTGGGCATACTCTTTACCGATATGCCGACCGTGGTGGCGTGGGGATATTTATTGTCTTCGTTGGTGGGTAGCGCGCTGCTTGTGGCTGGCGTACTTCGATTGCGGTGGTCTCGCATCCAAGCGTTGCAGTTATTCCAACGTTCGTTGTTGGTCAATATATTCTTGACGCAGTTCTTTGCCTTCTATATGGAGCAGTTGAGCGCGGTGACAATCTTGTTTGCCAATATCTTAATCTTGCTGGCGATTAACTATCTGATTCAACAACAGCATAACTTGAACCACGAACAAACTAAAAACCCGGCCATATAGCCGGGTTTTTAGTTTGTTTCACTGTGGTCAGTTTTTAAGCTGCTTCGTCTGATTGGTTTTCACTATTTACAGGCTTCACTTGATCAGAGTTCTGCCCGCTAATAACTTGGATGCCGCCTTCAGCTAATTCTTCTTCTACTGACTTCAGATCAGGGCTTGTATCTGTTGCCGTTTGTGCATTATCTGTTAAATCTTGTTCTGGCTGAGCATGATTTACAAACTCAATATTTGGATTGATGGTACTAGACTCAACCTGAACTTGGGTAGGTTCCTGAGATGGCTCAACAATACTTGCCGGCAATGCCTCAGATACCGTGGGAAATTCAACGATGTTATTCGGTTGTTCAAAATTTGCATTTACAGACTCTTGGTATGACCTTTTATCGATATTTAAATTGCCGTTGACTGATGCATCTTGAACCACTTGCTGCCTAGCTTGTACTTGCTCTGCAGTTAAGTCTGCTGTTGGTTTTTTGGCATCAGCCAAGTAAGCATCCGCATCAATTGGACCCTCACTAGCTATTGGATTGCCTTGACTATCACGCTTGACAGTGCTTTCACCATTTGCATCCGACCCGGCTACTATTTTGTTACCGTTGGCGTCAAATTCGTTTTTGTTCCCACCAAAAATAGTACTGAATTGCTCTTTTAATCCCATGTGATAGTAAACTCCTGAATATATATTAAATCCAGCATACACAGATATGTATAGGAGTGTCAAAATTGGCCTCGAGTGATAACAACCATTAGTACTCCATATTCCTGAGGTATGGCATACTTGTGTCTTTTACTAAAAAATTCGAAAGATCATTAAACTTGTGTTTTAGCAAAAAGAAGTAGGGCGCAGCTTCGTTGCTGCGCCCTATTCTCTGCTCTCTTTCTAGACTGACTGTAACTGTCTGGCCAGGAAGGCGGCTCGCGGTTGTCCGGGTGGCACGGAAGCGACGGCATTGCGAGTTCGGCGCTGCTCAATATGGCTGCGTGACTTGTTGGCCCTCGAACCCTTGGGCGGCTCGGCGTAGATGAGGTAGGCGTAGGTTGGATAGAGCTCAAACCACTCATCCAGAGATATTCCGCCCAGTTGGCCGGCCTCGTACTCGTTGATGGCAGTGTGGTACTTGTTGTGGCAACAGGTGCAGACCGGGACCAGTTCGTCAATTTGAATTTCCTGGCCATTTGGTAGCCGGTAAACCCGAATTTGATGCCGCAACATTCGATGAGCATCCTGTCTATGCTTGCGCAGTAAGACGTGATGCGGCTTCAGAACGACCGGTTTGTCATTTTGACCTTTGGAGCCTGACTTCCTGCCACACATATGGCATGACAAGCCCAGCCGTCTATCGTTCAGGTTGGGTAACTGTTGATCAGTTTCCAACAACACGACTCCCTACTCCCTTTTGCCGGCACTTGCACGATGCTTGGCCGCTTAATGACTTTTTACCGCCTTTACGGATTTAAATCAATCCCTGATATCAGATGACAGGGTATGTTATTATGAATTTGTCTGCCCTCAAAATGAACTATCAAGGAGTACCTGTATGAGTTATGCAAAAGTCCCTTTGGGAGATAAAGCCCCAGAAGTCATTAATGTTGTCATCGAAATCCCTACTCGAACCAGCAATAAATTTGAATATGATGAAGAACTGGATGAGATAGTACTTGATCGCGTACTTCACTCACCAATGTTCTACCCAACTGAGTATGGCTTTGTGCCAGGTACTCGCAGTGACGATGGTGATCATTTGGATGTGATGGTATTAACAACTTACCCAACTTTTCCTGGTTGCGTGTTAAAGGCTCGCCCAATTGGCATTTTGGATATGAAGGATGAAGAGGGTCACGATCCTAAACTTTTGGCGGTGGCTGCCAAGGATCCTCATTTCCATAACGTCAAAGAGCTAGATGACGTTAATGAGCATTTAAAAGCTGAGATTGGTCATTTCTTCTCTCGCTATAAGGATCTGGAAAACAAGTGGGCCGAAGTTGCTGGCTGGAAGAGTCGCGAAGAGGCTTACTCGATGATTCAAGAGGCGATCGAGAAATTTAACAAGGAAGGCTAAGGGCTTCGCTTGTGACGAGCACAAGGACCAGGATGAGTAATTTATACCTTGATCGCTGGGTTAACGAAAACTTGTACTAAAAGTCATTGTCTTGTTGACAATGAAAATACCGCTGAGAGGCGGTATTTTTATTTAGTTATGGTTGTTTGTTGACGGATTGATCTCTAAACAGTATGTTGTGATTATTATTGGCTGCCCAGAGGGAACTATGTCATTTATTCAGTCAATACCAACCCTACACGATCTGCCTGCTGCGGAGAGGCCTCGAGAACGGATGCAGTCGCATGGGGTACAATCCTTGTCTTCCAGTGAATTGTTGGCAATAATTTTAGGTATGGGTACCGCTGGCAAGCCGGTTATGATGACCAGCCAGCTTATCCTTCGACACTTTGGTGATTTGCGCAGTTTGGGTGCGACTTCGTTGGAGGAACTCCGGAGCATAGACGGCCTAGGTCCGGCTAAGGCTTGTCGACTATTGGCTTGCTTGGAGTTTGCTCGGCGAGTTCATCAAGAAGAGAGGTTGGCTGGAGAGACCCAAGCGTCAGCCGACAATCCGTCACGGCTGGCAGAACTGCTAAGGAACGGCTTTGCTATTCGAGACCAAGAACATTATTGGGTTATAAGTCTGAGTAGCCGTAATCATGTTATTGCCATTGACGCGGTGTCGGTGGGAATTATAGATGCCGCATTGGTTCATCCGAGAGAGACTTTTGCGATGGCTATCCGTCGCCGAGCAGCCAAGATCATTGTTTGTCATAATCATCCATCTGGTGACTGTCAACCTTCGGAAGATGATCGATTGATTACTAAACGGCTACAGACTGCCGGTAAGATTGTCGGTATTCCTGTCATGGACCATCTCATTGTTAGCCAAAATACTTATTTTAGTTTTTATGAACAGGGCCTGATGGGGGCTAAGGGATGATAGGGGCCACAGCAGTTGGATTAACAAAGGTGGGCGTAGGAGTGACTACCGACTTAGTTGGGGTAATTGGAGGGGTAGGAGTTGGAGTTGCGGCAGGTTTATCGCAATTGAGCCAAAGACCTTTCTTGGCCGCTTTGGCCGACTCGGCGTAAGCCTTAAACTCAGCTTGCAGGTCGAAATCTGCGCTCGTGTCAGGACGAGCCAGTCCGGCCTCAAGCATTAACCGATTGACTTGGGTGCCATCATCCATCATGACATATCTTGAAACGACAGCAGACTGCGCATCTTCGCTTTGTGTTTGATCGAATTCTAGTTTTACTTGGCGACCGCGCAGCAAGCTATCAAGGAACATTTGTGATTCTGGACCAAAACATTCAGCTTTGGTTGTTGATTTGCTGATCATGGCTGGAGCCAGAAGACCAATCAACTTAATTCGATATGGTTGACCATTTTGGTCAACATCTAGCGTATCGCCACTGACAGCCTGCAAAACTTTGACCGTCAACTGGGTAGCGGTAGCGCTTTTGACCTGATTGGACGTGACTGAGGCGGTTGTCTTTTTGGCCGGGGATTGAGCCTGCTGGTTGGTCGTATCTGGCGCTGACAGGCTGCTAATAATTCCATTCCCCCAGGCAAACTCCATGATCAAGGCTGGAATAATCATGGCCGCGATTAGGGCTATTCTGGTTTGAGGTTGACGCATAGTCCGCAGCACGACAAGAGTATACACAGCCGCCACCGCTAATGGCCACGCCACGAAGAGCAAAGCAATAACTCCAATGCCAAGGATGGTTTTTTGCCAAAGTGGTTTGTGATTGAGTTGGAACAGCTGGGCAGGAATACGCATTAAAAAAGACAGTTGAGGATGATTCTTATTCTCCATTATGCCTAGTTGTTGCCTAGACTTCAAGCAACGCAGCTTTCTAGCTACTTGCATCTTGCCTATAGGAGCTATACTATGGCTGTAATAGCTGCCGATGGACTTCATAGCATGACCCATATAGCATCGCGACGTAATCTGATAATTTTGACCATTCTGGTGACTCTCATAGTAGCGGCCAACATTGTCATTTTTGTGCCTTATTTTCTAAATAGCAAACAAATGCTGACCAGTATTGAGCTAAAGGCGAATCAACAGCAGCTGGTTGAAGCGGCTGAAGCGGCTAGCCAGCTATGCTATAAGGCGGCGAATCAACCGCAATCCAAAGAAAAGATGGCCCGAGACCTGCAACCTCTGCAGCAGTCTGTTGATAGTATTATTCTTGATCTCCAGAGAACCACTCACCCAGTCGAGCTCGATGGAGAGGTGCGAGAGACCCTTAAATTAGCCGAGGTTTTGTCTTTTACCATGAGAAGTTTGGCTGTTGAAGGGGCTGGCGATAGTTTATTATCAACCAAAACTGCCCAAATTTTTCAGCAAAGCGCTCACGCAGCTAATCAGCTAAAGACTGACTATAGTGAGTCCGACGTTTCAGAGAGTGATTTATAGGGCAATAAAACTCTGAAAGTAGTGCCATTTTTGCTATTACTGGCGACCGCAATTGTGCCTTGATGTCGATTCACAATTGCTTGGGCTATGGCTAAGCCTAAGCCAGTGCCGCTGGCTGTGGCTTGGGAGCCGCGGTAAAAACGACTGAAAATTTTAGACAGCTCTCTGGCTGGAATGACGGGGCCATGATTGTTAACGGTTAATCTGAGTTGGTTGGCATGGGTATCAAGATTGATGGTGACTGTAGTATGGGGATGACTATAGAGCAAGGCGTTTTCGAGTAGTATAAGTAGTAGCTGACGGAGTTCATCCGGCTGAGCGATTATCTGAGGACTGCGCTTGTCAGTTTGATGGTATTCCAGATTAATGGCTGATTGTCGGTATCGAGGCTCAATGGCCGACATAACTGATCGGATAAGCTGGTCAACATCAAGGAGTTGTGGCGCTGCTGTGGGTCGGCTGGCTCTAACCAAGCTGAGTAAGCCAGCCACTATAGAGGTCATTCGCTGAGTTTCTGCTTCTATACTGTCTAGGAGTTCTGCTTGCTGAGATGATAGGCGATGCCCGTCTTGGCGATAGGCTGCTATCTCCATAGTTATGTTGGCCAAGGGGGTGCGAAGCTCGTGAGAAGCATCGGCAGCAAACTGCTGCTGTTGGGTCAACATATGTTCGATGGGTCGGAGGGTTCGACCGCTTAAGATATAACTTGCCAAACCTGCGGCCACGGCAATAATCAAGTCAAAAATAATCAGCCGTTGGATGAAGTTGACCGTGAAACTGCTAATCTGCTGCTGTAAGGCAACATTAAAAACAATCCCTTTGCCTTGCTCTTCAATGGCTTGTTCAACTACTTTGAAGGTTTGGTTGTGAGCGGCTATGACCGCTAAGGTAAAGAAGGCGAGCATGGCATAACTAATAACCATATACCAGATGGTTAACTTGATACGCGTCGAGAAGAAGATGTTGTTGATCATAGGTATTGTAGGATTTAGTCCACCAGCTGGCGGATTAGGATTTAGGATTTAGGAAATCTATCTTATAGCCTAAGCCTTTGACGGTTGTGATGAGAGCGGGTTGATCTGGGAAAGGTCGATCGATTTTGTTGCGCAAATAACCCATATATACATCAATGACATTTGAGAATGGGTCGACTTCTCCACCCCAGACATGATCAAGGAGCTGTTGTTTGGATAAAATATGCTTGGGATGACGCATAAAAAACTCTAGTAACGCATACTCACGGGCAGACAACTCAATAGCTTGGCCGCTGCGAGTGACTTGCCTGGTGGCGGGATTGAGCTCTAGCGAACCAACCTGCAGGATCAAGGGGTCAGACTTGCCTCGACGAAGCAGAGATCGTATGCGGGCTAGCAGCTCATCGACCTGGAATGGCTTAACCAGATAATCATCGGCTCCGCCATCGAGACCGGAAATCTTATCGGCGGTATCATCTCGGGCGGTTAGCATGAGGATGGGAGCTTGGTTGCCTTCTTTTCTAAGAGCTGCGCATATTCCCAGACCGTCCATTGAAGGCAGTCCGATATCAAGCAGGATGAGATCGTAGTTTTCGGTGGCAGCTTGAAAATAGCCTTGCTGACCATCATGGAATACGTCGATTGTATATCCCTGGCCTTGAAGGACTTTGGCCAAGGAGCTGGCTAATTTGATCTCGTCTTCAACTAAAAGTAATCTCATGCAGTTATTATACCTTTTATAGCCTAATAATATTATGAGAGGTTGCCAGGACTTGCAGTCGCCAATAGATTGCCTTAGCATAGCTACATACTAAATGTGTTTTTAATAGCCTAAACCTCCATGTCATTCAAAACTGCCCATATCTCTATTGAAAGAAGCCGATTATTGCCGGGCGTACTGAGCCTGGTGTTATTGGTGATTGGAATAAGCGTGCTTGGGCTTGCTTGGCACCGACAAAGCAGCTATCAAACTCAACCGACTGCTTCTGAGCGGGTCTTAAGCGAGCAAGATGAGCCATGCGAGAGTCAGTCTCGTTCATCTGGTATTGAATGCCAGTAGAGTGGGCCACCTTTGGTGGCGGATATGGAGACATGAGACACGGATGTTGGATATGGAAAGGGCTGAATCCAGGACTTTTGGTTTTGGTGGTTTTTACGATATCCGAATCCCTGGCCGTAGGACAGATATCCCTGTCTCGATATTCGCTTTGTTTGGCAAAGCTGTGCTCCTAGGAGACAGTAGCTCTTATTGTCCAAAACGGAGAAGGCTGGAGAATTGATTGGGCATAGTGAAACTTTGGAAGAAATAAACAAGGAGCAGCGCCAGACACCATAAACCGAGCATCACCAAACTAGACCAGATACTCAATTGGTTCTTGGCCGGCTTGGTTGGAGGCGAGCTAGCAGGCCTGGCTTTTGGCTTAAGTAACTGGAGATGAGCATCATACTCTAACCGCAGGTGATCATCACTAAGGATTGCGTAGGCTTTATTGATGGTGACTGCTACTTTTTGCTCAGCAGAAGAGTGAGCCCCGTGATGGACTAGAGAGTCGGGATGATACTTTTTGATTTGTGTTAAGTAAGCCTTTTTGATAGTTGCCCGGTCAGCCGTCGGATCAACACCCAAAATGGCATAATAAGTTGGCATATGCCAGGTCTATCATCTTGGATGTTTTTTGGCAAGTAGCAAGCATTTTGCCAAACTGTTATCATGGCCACTAAATTTTATTACTTAACGGCAACTGTCGACTTGCTATGTTTGGAGACTGCCAGATAGTCTTCCTGATGATCATGTCTAGCCAACCACAATTTGAGAGCTGTTGAGGCGGGCAGGATATCCCAGTAGCCTACCAAGTCTGCGGCTCGACGCAACAAATGTCCAGCCAACCCACCAAAGCTTATTTTGCCCATTTCAACAATCGCCCAATTGTGCCCCACTGGAACAACGGTGGTTGGAGCTTGGCTATGGTACTCTACGGGTTGCTGGCCAGCAGCTAGACGGAGAATGTGGTCGGCAACAAATGATCCATCGTGAACGGCAATCTGAGCCAGACCACTAAACGGGGTGGCAGCATTGTCGCCAATAACATAGATATGCGGAGCAGCTAAAAGATGCTTATCGACGACGACCTTGCCTCTCTCATTTAATGAAAAGTCATTGGGGTGATCTTTGAAGAAGGGGTGGTTGGTGACACCGGCAGTCCAAATAACTGTCTGGCTCGGTATTTTCTGGCCACTTACCGTCAATGACTCCGCGGTACTGCCTTCGACTTTTTGGTTTGTCATAACCTTGACGCCAAGCTGACGTAGGCGTCGAGTAACTAACTTGGACGCTCTCTCTGATGATCGAGGTAACACCCTTGGGGCAGCTTCAATAAGGCAGATATTAATACGAGTCTTGCGTAGCTTGTAGTGCCTGGCTACCTGCTTGAGGTAAGCCCCCATAGCGGCAGATAGTTCGACACCGGTTGGACCAGCTCCAACGACTAAATAGCTTGTGTCCGGCTGATGCTCATCGACCATCAATTGATGGAAATGATTCTTTAGTTCAAGAAGCTGATCAATACTTTTGACACCATACGAATATTCCTCTAGTCCAGCGATACCAAAATAGCTTGTCACTACTCCCAGGGCCAAAATAAGTTCGTCAAAAGCGATCTTTTGCGCTGATTGGGTGACTACTGTTTTGCTGCGACTGTGAAGCTCGGTGACTGTATCGATAATTAGATTGACATTCGTGCCTTTAAAAATTTCTGCTAGTGGGATGGATGATTCAGACCCCGGATGCCCAGTGGCTGAATGATATAGGGTTGGATAGTAGCAAAAGTAGTCCTTATTGCTGACTAGGGTTACAGATAATCCAGACCGGTTGGCTAATTGTCGAGCGGCTTTTACGCCCGCAAATCCGCCGCCTACGATAACAATTCTTGTATCCGCCATAGAAAAACGTCCTGTACAACTATTGCCTGTTAGCAGGCAAGCTTATATAGATATTGTACACACTCCAGCGCGTTCCGTACACTAACTTAATTTTGCCGTCTTGCGAACTGGCAGCCTTGCCTGTATAACTGAAGTAACTGACTGCCCAGTTACGGAACATAGCATGCCTTCAATGCGATACCTACAACTGGACCAAAGAACTATTTTGCCGCGTCGCTCGGCAGGGATGTTGGTGACTAGAGCCACGGTACTGAGTATTTGTTTTATCCTTGTGGCCGAACTCTTAACTCTCCTTGACTTGCAGGCTAATTCTTGGATTCGACTGCTGCTTCTGGTTGGCTCGTTGGCTCTAGTGACTATTTCAGCTAATGCCTTTGGCTTCAAAGCAGGATTGACTGTGGCTAGTATATCAACTGCCTATATAGCCTATCGCTATTTTGCTTATGACAACCTATCGTTTGAAGAAAGTTTGAGAATAAACGTTGTCTTTGGTATAGCAAATTTCATCATGGCTATATTGCTAGGCCGGCTTCGGACAAAGTTGGATGCCACCTTGGACTCGGAGCGACTGGCCCGATCCGAAGCAGAAGACAGACAGAGGCAGCTTGAAATAATCCTCCAGCATATGCCAGTTGGGGTTATGATTGTTGATATGGCTGATCACCATATTAGTTATAGCAACCACCAGGCCGAGAATTTGCTTGGAATCTCCTTTGATAAAAATTCTACCCTAGCTGATTCATTCCCTATTGATCTGGAAGGCGAGTTGGCTCAATCAGACTGGCCACTGCACAAAACACTACAGAGTTTGGAAACAATCACCGATCAAGAAGTCCACTACATGCGCGTAGATGGTCAGGCAGCCCACCTAAAAATAAATGCTGCTCCAGTTTACAGTCTGCAAGGAAAGCCAATCGCTGCTATCGCAACCATATTAGACATAAGCCTGGCTAAAGAGCTTGAGCAGCGCAAGGATGAATTTATAAGTATTGCCAGCCATGAATTAAAAACACCGGTCACTAGCCTCAAGATCTATCTTCAATTGCTTGAGAAGCAAGCAAATATCCTCGATGAGGCTGGCCGATTGGATTTGATTCATAAAGCAAATCGACAAGTAACAAGGCTAGCTAGCTTGATGACCGAGCTGCTGGATTTGAGTCGGCTTCAATCAAATAAGACCGAATATAGCTTTAAAGAGCAGCGACTTGGCCCACTTGTATGCGAGGCGGTGGAGATTATTCAACCATCCGCTAGTCAAAAGATACAAATTGAAGGCGAGGCTCTTATCCCAGTGCTGATAGATGGGCCAAAGATCCAGCAGGTGGTTGCTAATTTGTTGGCCAACGCTGTCAAGTACTCAGCTCATGATTCTTCGATTACCATTTCGGTCAGCCAGACAAAAACACGAACAATCGTTAAAGTGATTGACCAGGGTATTGGTATCGCTGAGCCGGATCAGAATAAAATATTTGATTTGTTCTTCCAAGCTAACTCCCCTAATAAGAAATCTTACCCAGGCTTGGGCATCGGTTTGTACATAAGTCAGCAGATTGTGGCGCAGCATGAAGGAAGAATTGCTGTTCAAAGCAAACTTGGTAAGGGTTCATGCTTTTCAATTATTCTGCCAATAAAAAAGTCGCTGAAGGCAAAATAGTAACTAGCTTAACTAGATAGTCGATGGCTCAGTAGGCTATCAGCTATATAGATACTCAACAAAAAACAGGAGCTTTCGCTCCTGTTTTTATTGTGTGTTCAAGTCAAGGCTGCAAATACAAATAACCAAATCACTGAGTACCTAACGGTTAATAGCGGTTACCGCGATTAGTGTTAGGGCGGCTGTCTTCGCGTGGGCGAGCTTCGTTAACGATAATTGTGCGGCCGTCCAGTTCCTGGTCGTTCCACATAGCGATCGCTGCTTGAGCTGCTTCATCAGTAGCCATTTCAACGAAAGCAAATCCACGTGATCGACCGGTTTCGCGGTCTTTCATAACTTGTGCCGATACTACTTCGCCAGCTTGTGCAAAAGCTTCAGCTAGCATTTCGTCAGTCGTGCCCCAAGTAATTCCACCAATAAATAGTTTAGTTGCCATAAATGTGTAAGTCACCTCATTTCTGTTAAAGATACGCGCAAGAGTTTTCTTTGATACCCACAAGCCGGGAAATTGTTTCCTGATGGCTTATGTTACGTACGGCGCAAATCTGTAACAGAAATGACTAAAAGAACACAAAGCACTATCCTGCAGCTGGCATGAGTATACAGCTAGATATACAAAGATGCAAGGAGGGAAATGAATTTACTATTCCTTGCCGCCATCTACTGAGAGCGATCAATGATGACTTGAGTCTGAAGATACGCTGCAAATTGCTCGACAGCCTGCTGATAGGCTGCCCGCAGATGCTTATCCCAGACCACTCCCTGCTCTAGCCACTTGTTGTTGATGATTAGTTGACCCTCCTTGAAGACAGGCTCGATGCGTCCGATTAATTGAGAGCCATACAGCATGGGAAGGGCATAATACCCAAAACGTCGCTGTAGAGCTGGTGTATAGACTTCCCATTTATAATCAAATTTGAATAAAGCTTTGATTGACAGTCTATCCCAGATGAAATTATCTAAGGGGGCGATGAATTGAAGAGATTGTTGGGGATTTGGTGAGTTTTGCAGCTGATCCAGATGCTTGGTCTGGATAATGAATGGCTTGGCTAAACCTTCGATGGTAATCAGTTGGGCTTGACCAGATTGCACCGCCTGTTTGATGGCCTGCTGCTTAAGTGGGCCGGGAGTTAGGCCAAGCCAGCCCGTACCTGCACCTGAAGCAGGCAGAAAGCCTGTTGATTGAAGTCGGCGCAGGATATGACCATGATCGATAACGGCTGAACCCAGAGAATTATACGCCTGGCCGTAAACTTTGGCTGGTAAATCGTAATATTTGCGACCCTGTTTTCGATACGAAACAACTACTTGGCCGGTTTCCCATAGTGCCTCAAGAGCCGCTCTGCCCCATCTAGCTTGACTCCACGACCAATCAATAATCCGGTCATCAATTATATGTTGCGATGAGATAGGGCCGGTTTGGTCGATGCGTTGTATTATGGCAACCATCTCTGAACTATGTCGATCGACAAACTGTTTGAGTCGAGGATTCTGGGCAATTTGTAAACGCTTGGCGTAGGTATATGGCAAGTCTTCAATTGGTAGCAGGCATAAGACTTTGTCAAAGTACTCTACTCCTTGTCGACGCTGATAAAGCCAGTTGGCATAGTCGCCCGGATGGATATCCCGCAATCGCGACTGGAGGACTAGGTCGACATTATTGCCACATGGCTTAAGCGGATCAAACTGAATTGCCCGCAGATGCTGGAAGACTTGATCAATTGTTTGCCAGCTTGATACCGAAGGAGCTTGATTGAGGCCATGGTGTCTGAGCAAAAAGTTAACAGCTTGCTGGCGAGATATGGTAATGGTGGAGGGCTTGGAAGATGCTGAGGTCACTGCGGTAGCTTATATTTGTCTTACTGACTATCTTGCAGTTTATATCATACCTGATGCGAGTCCACTAGTCTGATAATTGTTTTTCGATGCGCTCTTCGATACGAATATTTCTGATAGGTCTCAACATGGTTTGCAGCTCTTGGTCTTGGCTGAGGTCGATACCTTCTTTTTCCATTAATCGACTGAGCAGCTCCAAAATTTTGACATTTTCTTCTTCGGAGATAAGGTTGACCTGCAGATCGATTTCTTCTCTGATTTCAGAGATACGAGCTTCTCGATTCTGAGATATAAGAACAATAATGGCTAAGATAATGGCCTCTATGGACATAGCCATGGTTAGTAAACCATAAGGGAATGGATCGAAGGAGTGTATCCAGGGAAACGTCTGAGAGTTAATGGCCAACCAAATTGCAAAAACTATCAGATTGGCTATAAGGAAGGTAACCGTACCAAACTTATTAGTCATCCAATCGGCCACGATGTCAATAAAAGATCGCTTGGCATTGGCTCGTTGCTTATAGCTTTTGATGACATGCCGACGACGCCGGGATCGCTCTTCTTGGATTTGGAGTTGTTCTTGTTTGGCCATAGTAAGATCCTGGGGCTAAAAATCAGCCATACATAATAGAAGCTTACACGGGACTTAAAACATCGTCAACTACTTTTGATGCAGCTTTGCCAAAAAACTGTTCTGGGATAGTTTGTCGGTGAAGTACTGCAACAATACGGCGCACAATAAGGCTAGACCTGCCAAGAATAGCAGTCTGGCAAAACCAAGCGGCACCAGATGGAAGACGCTTGGAAACCACAGAGCTGGTACGCCGATGGCAATGACTGTTAGCGTGCAGAGCAAGAAGATTTGTGTTGTTCGCCGGACTAATAAAAAATCCCAAATTGTAATGCCACTTACTTGCCATAGAATACAGCTGCTGTACATGATGGCAAAGATGGTAATCATAGTTTTGCTGACCTCGATGGGCTGATTGAAGACAGAAAAGGTAACGATACTTAGGTAGGCCAGGGCCAAGCCGCCGATAACGCCACCCAGAATGGTGTAAATAAGAAAATCTTTGGCAGGGTCTTTTGGCTTGGACACATCAATGATCTTGATAGCGATACAGGCGATTGGCAAGCCTGTTATGACGAAGCCCAGCAAGGTGGTTTGGCGCAGATCGATCGGAAACGGAATGCTCGCAAAGCCAGCCAGAACGAATAGGATCATGAGGTAGATAGCTTTGGTCAGAAATATCTTGGCAATGGCGTAAATCCGCTGTGAAATGTCCCGACCCTCGGCGATAGCCTTGGGTAATGTAGAAAAGGCGTTATTGAGCAACACCACATCGGCAACATCTTTGGCAATCTGAGCACCGCTATTCATGGCGATTGAGGCATTGGCTTGTTTGAGGGCGGGCACATCGTTGACACCATCGCCGATCATGGCTACATGCTCGCCAGCTTTCTTGAGCGATTCGATTATCTTTTGCTTCATATCAGGGGTAATCCGAGCAAAGATGTCGGTTTTACTGACAATTTGGTCAAAATGATCTTGGTCAAGCACCTCTAGGTCAGATTGAGTCAAGGCCGAGGCTGCCGTCAATCCTGACTGGGCTGCTATTGCCTGGACCGTAGCTAGATTGTCTCCAGAGATAACCTTAACTTGTATACCAAGTTGATAAAAATCGGCCAGGGTCTTTTGGACGTCTGTTCTGACCTGATCTCCCAGGACTATAAGAGCCACTGGTTGGGACTTGGTTGGCAACTGAGGCTTGGTCGAAGACAGAGCTTGGCTGGATTGAATAAGGGCGATGACTCTCAAGCCAGTGGAGGTTAATCGATTAATTATCTCTTGATGATCATGGAGCGATTGCTTGCTGAGAATTACTTCAGGAGCTCCGAGTATGTAGGAGACGGTTTTGCTGTTTTGAGTGACAGTTACTCCGCTCCATTTTCGCTGTGACTTGAATGCTACCTCGTGATCTATATGCCACGACTGAGCAGGAGCATAGGCAGCCATGGCAGTGGTGGTGCCATTGGGCGTGGAGACTGAGGCAGCAAAACTGCCAATAAGTTGCTGGAGTTGCTCCGGGGTATCTTGGTGAAGTGGAATCAGCTGATGAACTGCTAGCTTATTCTCGGTTAAGGTGCCGGTCTTATCGGTGCACAGAACCGTGACAGCCCCAATTGACTCTACAGCATTGATGCGCTGGACTAAGGTGTGCGATCGACTAATACGAATAGCGCCATAGGTGTACAAGATAGCTACGCTAGCAATTAAACCTTGTGGGACTAAGCTGGTTAGTAGGCTGATCATATTCTCTATGGAGTTGGTCAGGCCTAGGTTGATGTTTATGCCTGAGATAAGGGTGAGTGGGGCAAAAATGGCGATGGCGATGATCATATATCGCAGTACGGCGTTGAGGCGCTTTTGGACAGGCGTCAGCTGGCGTTGAAATATCTTGGCTGACTGAGCCATGCGATTTATATAACTAGCTGGACCGATTTTGCCGGCCTGCATGATACCTGATCCGGCCGTACAGTAGGAGCCGGAGGTTAGCTGGTCTGATTCCCGCTTGGCGATGTCATGCGACTCTCCTGTTAACGATGACTCATTTACTTCTAGATTGTTGGATAGCAATACTGGCCCGTCAACGACAATGGTTTGGCCAGGACTGATGACGACCAGGTCGTTGCTGACAATATCCTGAATCGGAATTACTAGATCGTGCCCATCACGCCTGGCTGTTACCGAGTGCTGGCTGAGCATAGACAGTTTATCGAGCGATTTACGAGCTTTAATCTCTTGGATAAGACTCAGGCTGATATTGAATAGCAGCAGACTTGTCGGAAAGATTACATCTCGACTCCCCCCGGCATACACCACTACAGCAATAGACGAGAACAATAGAATGTTAAAAAAGCTGAAAACGTTTTCTAGAATAATTCTAGAATACGGCCGAGCTGATCGAGTAGTTTGAATATTGTTTTTGCCTGCTTGCAACAATTGGGCGGCTTGCTTGGAGGTGAGTCCAGCCAATTGTGGTCCGATGATAGGTGGCGCGACTTGGCTCATACCATCATTATACAGAACTATCTGTAATGGCAAAGCGCTCTCTACAACAAAGACCTAACTGTCAGAATGGCGGCCAGGACAAAGATGGCGATTAATGGCACCGCAACGGCGACGGATTTGGTGGCTGACCCTGCTTGATGGCTAAAAAGAGAGCTGCTGGTAGATAGCTGGTACTTGAATGAGGCAGCCGGGTTGGCTAGGACTTGTCGTGCTGCGGGGAGCTGGACTAGGGCTTGTTTAACTGCTGGCAATAGTCGATGTTTGTTTGAGACGATGACTACCATTGACCAGACCAAGCCGATGGCTAGTATAGTATGCAAAAAGTTCCACTTAAAGCCAGGCTGGCGGAGGACATATATATCAAGTGCAAATAAGACACAAGCATGAGTAATGTAGGTCAGGAGTGAATTTTTACCTAAGGGGAAAAGTAGCCAACCCAAGCCATGAGCAACCTTTTGACCATGCCTTTGCAGTACTGCAAAGGCGGTTCCAAAATACAGCAGGAATAGGGCAATGCGACCAGGGCCCATAAATTGATGACTCAACCAGCCGGATAAGTCTGTGTTGATGGAAGTCAAATAGTTAACTAGATTGTCGCGCTCAGCTAAGGTGCTAAAGGAGGTGATGATGGGGGTAGTAAACCGGCTGTAATCATACACCATCATGGGGAAAAGACAAACAACCACACTAGCTACCAGAAGGACTGCAGACAGAGCAATACTCGATCGGTACATCATGGTTTGTTTTGGTTGGCTCCACGATGAAGCCCAGGCTTTGGTTTGGGGTAAATAATAGCCAAATACCATGCCGAGGAAGAACAGAATTTGCCAGGCATACGTAAAGTTGGTCGGACCGATGGCTAGCCAGACCAGGCCGCTCATCCAGACAACAGCCCACCAGTATCCACGAATTAATAGGTAGGCTGCGATTGGCGCGACGGCCATATAGAGAGCATACCTAGGCAAGAAATCGGCCCAGCCATAGGCATAGCTCATCGACAATGTTTGGCTAATGATGGTTGGCCAATGCTGTGTCTCGATCAATCCTCCTTTGGGCGCCCAGCCTAGTTGAAAAGCAATATAGGTAAAACCTAGGGTGGTTGCGATAGATAGGATGTATAGCAATGCACTGCGCCGCCACATTTTTTTGGCAGTTGGCCAAAAGCCTCGCTGATTTAGCTTGCGGACCGCTGTTAAGCCCAGCATGAGTCCAGAAACGAAGAAAAATCCTTCAGCGGCGGTCACCCACAAGGCTCCTCTGCCGCTGACCCACTCCAGAAAGTTAGGAAATCGACCAAAATGATCTATGATGATGACAAGAAGAAAGTATCCCCTCAGAATATCTATGGAAATGAGTCGATTGAGTAAGACAGGTTTGTCCATGAAAGGCCCTGCGTCCGATGGCTATACTGCCGGACGTCTAGGCTATATAGCATATCACACAAGCGGCTGCCTGCCAAAATTTGAAGCTCATATTTGTGAGACTTTTGGACAGTTGTATGTCCTGATTAGACATATAATACCGACCAAGAGGCCTCAGCGAGAAGCCTCTTATGGTGATGCTATCTAAAATTCAACTGCTGGTAATTATTACTTGGTAGCCAGCTTGGCTCGAGATGACTTCATTTCAGCTGACCAGAAGGCGATGCTACTCAGTAAGCCTTGAGCATCTTTGATCTGGTCATCAGTCGCCACAAACCCCGAGTCTGTGATTTGAGTCCAATAGTTAGGAACACTGACAAATTCTGGCAGATCATACATTTTGAGCTGTCCAGCCACGCCGCGCAAATGCTCAATGGCCCGAGAACCACCCTGTCCAGCACCATAGCTCACAAAAGCTACCGGCTTGTGATTCCATTCAAGATACAGATAGTCGATGGCGTTTTTGAGCGAGGCTGGGAAGGAGTGATTGTACTCGGCTGTGACAAAGATATAGCCATCTGCCTGGTTAATTTTGGCTGACCAATCCTTGGTGTGCTTATTGGTATACTGATTTTGGGAAGCAGATACAGACTCGTCAAGCATCGGCAGGTTAACTTGCTCTAGATCTACTAGCTCAAACTCAACCCCATCAATATTGGCCTGTTGAGCCAGACCGTTAAACCAGGCGGCTGCCGTAATGCCGAATCGATTAGGCCGAGTACTACCGACTATTATTTGAATTTTCATAAAAATCTCCTGTCGCTTTTATCTTTACTATATATTATATACTTACTATACTTTGTATAGTTTTAGAAAGCAAGGGGTAATCGCATATAATAGGATTTACTTATGACAGTTACAACTACTCTCGGCACAGACCAAGATATTCAAGGCGACACATGCGTGGGGGCGGCCACTCAGATCTTGGGAGATAAATGGACTCCTTTGCTGCTGCAATATTTATCCGGCAGTGGGCCAGCTCGATTTGGGCAGATACAGGAGGCTGTGGGTGGCATTAATCCGCGTACATTGTCAGCTCGACTTGATAAGCTGCAAGAGCATGGCATCATTACTCGTCAATCATTTGCCGAAGTTCCACCTCGCTGCGAATACAGTCTGACAGATAAAGGGCGAGACCTCATTCCTATTCTTGAACAAATGGCTAATTGGAGCAAGCGACATGGCTTGTGCTTGCTGCCCAAAAATCCCTGTTAATTGTTAGTCCCCTATTTGTTTAGCGAAATATTTCTCTGAGGCTCAGTTTGCGGCTATACTCGAGGGTGCCGTAGCCAAATGTTCGGGCAGCGATAACTAAGGATGCGACGCTTGATACGGCTAAGATGGCTAGACTAATCAGTGCCTGCCAAAGAGGCAGATTATCGACAGCATTGCGAAGCAGAAGGGTGACAGGTGAGGTGAGGGGGACGTAGGTCATGATTTGAACGAGCGGTTGGTTGGGGTCTGAAATAATGGCCATCAATGCATACAGCGGGATAAGCATGGCCAAGATAACTATGCCAAAAAAGTTGTTGGCCTCTTTGGCGGTAGGCACTGCTGCTCCAATAGCTACCAGACAACCAGTCATAAGGAAGAAACCAAGCATTAAGGTGGCAAGTCCGATAACAAATTGCTGGGTTGAGATTGAGCTATCTGACAGGTTGAGATTGGGCAGGTTTAATTGCTGGCCAAAGAAATAATTTGTCGCCAAAACCGGTATGATAATGACTGCAATCTGGACTGCTCCGATCAAGACCATAGCCAATATCTTGCCTAAGATGAGCGTTTTGGATTCTACGGTGGTTAAGATCATTTCGATGACCCGGTTTTCTTTTTCCTCAGTGGTACTGGCTAGCATCCGATTGGCTAGCAAGGCAATGACTGCATAGAATAAAATCAGAAATAGGCCTGGAGCCACCACCCGTTCAAAGCCGGGCTGAGCCTGACCATCGGTAAAAGTAGTCAAATTGGTGACGGTTTGGCCTTGCATAATAGCAACTTGAACAGGAGAGTTAATATTTTGAGCCACACTGGAGCTGAGCAACTGCTGAGCGACGGCTTGATAACGGTTATTATCAATCAGGCCGACATCTTTGGCATATATCTCAATTGGCTGCTGGGAAGGATCGGCAGGGTAATAGAAAAAAGCCTCAACTTGAGCCTGTTTAACCTTGGTTAAACCCTGGTCTTTCGAGGCGACGGTGCTGATTTCTGACTGTTGTAGAAGCTGGGCCTGAATTAGCTGTGACTGATCATAAATGGCGATTGAGAATTTTTGCTCAGCTGCTCGCTGGGTAGCTTTTTCAGCGCTATCTTGAGAAATAAATACTACAGCAAAAATAATTGCCATTAATAGCGGAAAAGCCAAGGCGCTCAGCCAGAATGATTTCTTTTTCAAGGTTCTGACGAATTCGAAGGTGATGACTGTCCACAGATTATGCATGTGAAGCCTCCGGCACTGGCGACTGTTGATCCTGATATATTTCGATAAAAATATCATCCAACGAAGCTTGTTTGATGGCGAAGCTGATAATTTTTAGTTTAGTCTGCTTAACTAAAGCGGCTAGGATTTGCTGGGGGTCAGTTTGGCCAATCGGTTTTAATTCGGCGGTATTCGAAGTCTGATTGACTATATGAAACAGCTTGTCATTTTCCTGCAGTTGACCGCTAAATTCGAGGACAATAGTGGATGATCCATATTGCTGGCGGATTTCTTCTACAGTACCGTAGAGACGACGCTGGCCATCTTTGAGTAGCGCTAATCGTTGGCACAGTCGCTCGACTTCTTCCATTTGGTGAGTGACCAGTAAAATTGTTGAGCCATCATTGATTGATTGCTGGACAATATCCATCATGAGGCGGCGATTGATCGGGTCAAAACCTTTGGTTGGCTCATCGAGGATTAGCAACTTGGGCCGATTCATAATGGTGACGCCGAGTTGGATCTTTTGCTGCTGGCCACCGGATAGCTTATCTAGTGATTGATTGGCTTTATCGCTCAGCTCTACTTTTTCCAAATAGCTGCGCGACCATTGACGAGCCTCCGCCTTAGACAGGCCTTTGAGCTGGCCAAAGTAGACCATAATATCTAAAACTGACTCTTTCTTATACAGACCGCGCTCTTCAGGAAGATAGCCCAAATAACCACCCATGGAAGGGCTAAATCGCTGACCGTTTATCAGCAGTTGGCCGGCAGTTGGTTTATAAATCCCCATTAGAGCTCGGATGGTGGTAGTTTTACCCGAACCGTTTGATCCCAAGAAACCGAACGTTTCACCCTGTTTAATATCAAAAGACAGATCTTTGATAACTTGCTTCTGACCAAATTGCATCTTAAAATTTTTGACGCTTACAACGATATCGGACATAGTGACAGTTTAACAGAGTCAACGGCTAGATCAAGAACACACCTAGGCAATACGTGTTATTTACCAACACAGCCCTTCTGAGGAGGGCTGTGTTGCAGTGAGATAGTGCTGTGACGCCAGCTATGCTTTGGGGCGGGGGATGTCAGCCGGAACTCTGTGGCCGGATTTCTTATCTACCTCGTTGGCGGTAATCATGGCATTGCGAATTTGCTCTGACAGATCATTCATACCGGCAGGAGAGTGCGGGATGAGAATAGTGTTGGTTTGGCTAGAAGCGCTGACATCTTTGATGGTGTCGAAGTACTGGGTCATTAAAACCAGGTTCATAACCTCTTGAGCAGAAGCTCCATTAACGTTTTTGCTGAACATTTCAACAGAATCACTGAGTCCGTCGATGATAGCCATGCGCTGGTTGGCAATACCCTTACCCTGCAAGGCCTTGCTTTCGGCTTCTGCTTCAGCAGCTTTGACGACTCGGATTTTATCGGCTTCAGCCTGCTCGACGGCGGCAACTCGGAGTCGCTGAGCAGCATTGATTTCATTCATGCTTAACTTTACTTTGGCATCCGGATCAATATCAGTGACCAAAGTCTTGAGAATGCCATACCCAAAATCGTCCATAACTTGGTCTAATTCAGTTTTAACAGCGCTGGCGATATCATCTTTCATCTGGAACAAGTCATCAAGAATGACATTGGGGACTCGGGCTCGAACTGTGTCAAAGACGAATGACGTAATTTGCGCTTGAGGATTTTGGAGACGATAGAAAGCATCCACAACCTTGTTTGGGATGACATGGTATTGAACACTGACGACGATAAAGACAAATACGTTATCTTTAGTCTTGGTTTCGACTTTTACATCAAGCTGCTGAACGCGCAGGCTTAAGCGGCCTGAGATTCGATCTATGAAGGGTATCTTCATATTAAGGCCGGCATTGGCGACCTTATTAAATTTGCCGAACCTTTCGACAATGGCAGCTGTTTGCTGCTTAACGGTGAAGAAGCTGAGTAGTAGTCCGACTACGACCACGGCGAGAAAAAAATAGAACATAAATATAAACTGTCCTCCTGACCATATTGTAGCACAGAGGTGCAGTAATCAGGACTACTTGACTTCTAATACCAACCGCAACCGTTACATTGAATCCATGATTCTAGGAGGAATTATGACACATATAACGGCTGCGCAGCGAGGCAAGATAGAAATCCTGCACCAACAACAGTATACCAACCAATACATAGCCGACCAGTTGAAGGGACACCCCCAACCATCGGCAGAGAACTTATAATCTTCTCACCCCTTCCGGGTGTGTGAGGGATGTCAGTCACGCTTGCCCGAAGGTGTTCCGAGATGCACACCCGGAAGGGGTGTGTGAGTTTCCGGTTTGACTGTACGCGAAGCGGCTGATCGTCTCGGCTGCAGTCCTTCCAATGTCAAGCGCCTGGTCCGGTCCGGTGAACTCCGTGCGGCCAAATGGGGGTGGCGACTCATGGTTGATGCCGACTCCGTGGATGTTCGTCGACAATCTCTGCAGAAAAGTTAACGGTAACAGCCATTCAGAACTACTCGTGCCCTGACCATAACGGTCAGGGCACTTTTTCTGCGCTGTCGAGCGAAAGCTGTGCAGGTAAGAATGGCTGGTTCCATATAAATTTGCCGGAAGGTTGACATACTTGGAAGTCTGGGATAGCCTGCAGTCTTCTCACCCCTTCCGGGTGTG
>CAZKPX010000006.1:0-88101 GCA_964554805.1 uncultured Candidatus Saccharibacteria bacterium | reverse complement strand
TCGGAGATAGGTTTAGTCTACCACCATCTTTCTTAAGCAGGCAAGCACGGCTGGTCTGTAGCTGGAGACTGGGATTGAGATTTACTATATTCCATAGCCTATATTCTATATCCGATACCCGGTAGGGGGTTCTTCTCACCCCTTCCGGGTGTGCATCCCAGAACACCTCTGCTTGCCAGGTCAATAGTGCTCATTTTCCATAAACTGCTAACAATTCTATCTAAGATGAAACGATCAAAAGTATAGGAGAGTGCCAGCATGAAAAGTAAGAGCCAAAGAGCTCAATCGCATGAACTAGCTTTATGGAACAAAGTGGAGTTCCCCTCCCGGCTCACCAAAAACACACGCTTGCCCGAAGGCGTTCCGGGATGCACGCCCGGAAGGGGTGAGTGCCAGGGGTGAGTGCCAGGCCAACATCTCCAGTGCTATACTAAAATTATGACAAACACCCAAATAGCCGAATATATTGGTCAGCCCAACCTTGGATATGTGCTAGTAGCCCTTCCTTCCGGCAACATGCAGAGGCAGATTACAGATTTGCTGGATAAACTATCTCGGCAACTGCCAGGTATAATTTGGCCTATGCCTTCCCAACAACTACACCTGACTTTATGTGAAATAATTCAGCCCAAAGACTATTCACAGGATAAAGAAGCACTCTACAAACTCCACCAGGCCCAGTACGAAAACACCCTCAGTCAAATACTAGCGGATACGTCGAAGTTCACCGTCACCCTAAATACAATTGAAGCCAGCCCTCAAGCAATTATTGTCAGAGCAAGTGATTCCAGCACTTTTAATTCAATCCGGGCCAAATTGGTCGCCAACATACAACTACCTCGCCAAACCAGAACCCCGCCAGACATCACCCATAGTTCAATTGCCAGATACCTCCAAGAAGTAGACTTGGACAAAGTCCAACGAGTTATAGCCAGACATTCTATAGTCATAGAAGAGGAAATCGCCCAGTTTAAACTGCTCAAAACCCTTATTCCGCCCTTACAGGAATATCAAGTCCTCGAAACATACCCTCTAGCAGCTAGCTAATCCGGTGAAAACTACAATCACACAAACGTTCCATAGTTAATGAGGGATTCTCTATGCTTATCTATACCTTCCGCACGTATCCATATCTTGATCAAATAAATCAAGAATCAGGAGACATATTTATCTTCTCCAAACTCAAGCAGGATCTTGCTGTATTTGAATTAATCCTCACTCAAACTAAACCCGCCCATGTTATTGGGTTTGCCGATACCAAGCAGACCAGTAGAGCAGAACCAATTGCTATCAATCGCTTTAACAATGGTCTTGTTGAACCGAATGGGCCATCGACGCTACACCTATATATCCCGCCACACAACACCTTCCCGCTAGCCGCTCAACCTACTCACTCATTCTGCAATTGGACAATGTATAAAATCCAGCAACACATCGATATTCATAATCTTAAAACCCAACACCGCTTCATCCATCTTAATCAAGGAGATCTCCCTCTTTTGAAAGAGCTGGTGCGAAGCAGAACCATTTAGACTTGTTTTTATGAGGCTCATAAACTATAACCCCGCCAGAGGTTCTTCTCACCCCTTCCGGGCGTGCATCTCAGAACACCTCTGCTTGCCAGGTCAATGGTGCTCATTTTCCATAGACTGCTAACAATCCTATCTGAGATGAAATGGTCAAGGAGAGGGGAGAGTGTCGGCATAAAAAGCAAGAGCCGGGAGAGGACCATCGTTGTCCTGGATTGCCGCTCCGCCAGCTGGCGGATCGCAGTGACGGCGGGCTACCGGATACGAGCTACCTGGTGTCGAGGGCTGGCTGGTCGGCTGACTAGGGTATCAGGCTTAGCCCGACATCCTCTTTGCCCAATAGCCAAAAGCCTCCATATACTTATCAACCACTTCAGAAGTAGCTGAATCAAACTGCCCCGTCAAAGCCCCCGTCATTCCCACTGGCTTATTCTTCAACACCGAATCAGTATCTGATCAAGAAGCTTGTCTGCTTACCGCAGTTGGCATATTATGGTTTTAATACCTATTAATTCCTCTTCAAAACTATGAGCGCTCCAGACTACCCCAATCCCAACCAGGCAGAACAAGCCACCTCCAGTCAAATGCCGCCATCGCCACCCACGCCCGAACAACCGTCAACCGTTCAACTGGCAGCCGAAGCCAGCAGTACGCTGGTTGAATTACGGCTAAGGCTAACCAAAAAAACGCTGTGGCTAATTGTCGGCTTCATTATGTCCGCCATTCTCGTCATCATAGCGGCTTTCTATCTCCTCAACCTTAATTCACAAACAAATAGTACGGACCAGCAAGATCCCGATACAAATCAGCCTACAGCCACCCTGTCTGGAGAAATTGCCTTAGCCGAGGGCAATGTGCAGTATCAGTCAGACTCAAGCTGGGTTGCTGTCACCAGCGGACAATCAGTTAAACAAGGAACTGCAATCAAGACCGGTCCGGACGCCAGAGCAGTCATCAATCTGGATGATGGATCGGCCGTCCGTCTTGATCAATCATCAGAAATTACCCTAACCGCCCTAAACAACTCAACCATTACCATTACGCAGATTTCAGGTCGTGCCTATCACCGGGTCGAGCCTGGTCAAGTTACCTATCAAGTCAATACTCCTCAAGCCACCACCACCGCCCTAGGCACAATCTTTAGCACCAGCAGCAACCAATCCACCGACACTGTCCATGTTCTTGAAAGTAAAGTCAGGGTCAAACCAAAAGCAATGCTCAAAGACTTGGACAACAATCAGGTCGAAGTTGCGACTGGCAAACAAGCATTTATTAATCCGACTGAACTAAAAGTAGACAGCATCGATCAAGACAGCCTCAAAGATGACTTTTACCTTTGGAATAGTGCTCTCGACAAAGGCCAACCCATGCCATCAGCTACTCCCAAGCCTACATCCACTCCACAGCCGACCAAGACAATTGCTCCAGCCTCCAGCCAAGCTGCCGCAATTACACTGACAGGCTCAGTCGGACCAGGCAAAGCCACACTAAAATGGAAGCTACATGGCACGAGTGCTCCACAGGGATTTAAAATAATCAAATCCCACACTGACAATCCCGCATTTGGCAAAGACGAAGCCGTCTATGTTTCAGACAGCCAGGCCACCAGCTATACCTGGGCCAATTTGGATAACAAAGCCACCAACTTCCGGATTGGTATCTATAACGGCTCAGGAATCAGTTTATACTCCAATACGATCAACATAACTCCCCAGGCTAAACCATCTTCAGTATCGTACTCAGGCAACATTTCACTTGGCGCGCCTGTACGAGAAGCCACCAAAGTTATCCTCAACTGGACAGCCACCAACCAAGATCAAGTCGGAGGCTGGAAAGTTGTCTACAGCACTAGTCCCAATCCAACCTATCCAGAGCACACCGCCAATTACGCCTCACCCTCAGATCGCTCAACCACCTTCAAGGATCTTCCATCAGGCACATATTATTTCAGAGTCGGGGCATGGATAGACAGCAAAGTAACCAATAGTGCTTATTCCAACCAAGTTCAAATCACTATTCCCTAGGCTAATCTGGCTAGAATCCGTCAAATTTTTTAGTATAAAATTGGCGCCTACTCATTAAAATAATAGAATAGGCGCCTGAGACAAACATACTAGCCTGCGACATTTTCAGACTCCTTCGCAGGAATTATCTCTGTTAAATCATAACTTGCCACATGATTATCTCGCTGGTGAAGAACAACATAAGTTCCGCCTTGCGGGTCAAAACCTACAATTGTTCCTATCTCTCCCCATCGACGATTGCTCCAGGCATCCTCATTCTCCCACATATCTCTCTGAGAATAGTTTGGTCTGAAGGTCTTGACCAGCGTTCCATTGGCAAGCTTTCTCTCAAAGAGAGCGCGATCATCGGGCATATCATATCTCTCCTTATGCACACTTCACTCAAACCCTTTGAGCAAAATACCCAACATACCTTGCTTATACTAATTTTTACCTATTTTAGTCAAGCAAGCATTAAATTTTACAGAAAAAGGCGTTCACTCCTCCAAGTGAACGCCAGCAAAGTAACCATCGATATCTGTCCTCAGTGGCGAATCAGCCCGCCCAGTATTTGAACAACTCAGGCAAGGCCCACCTGCCTGAATCCGTCAGGCTAGACCAATGCTGTCGCACTTCGGCCGCAGTCCACCAGTGGAACGAGACATGCTCATCACTCAAATGAACACGAGCATTGGTCCTGACGTATCCAAACATCAGGTGTTCGACCACAGTCCAACCAGCATACTTACCGCCGTCCTCGGGCAGTTGGCGCTGATATGTGCGGTTCAAAAGCTTAAGCTCCCGCACAGAAAGGTCTGTTTCCTCCCTTATTTCACGCGATCCTGCTTCAAGGAGACTCTCCCCAGGTTCACGCGCACCACCAGCAGGCTCACAGGCACCAGGTCGATAGGGATCGCTATCAGACCGTTCAAGAAGCAGATACTGCGTTCCCACTTCGGACCAGCGATGAATCAACGCTCGAACACCTTCTCGCACTTGAGTCGGTTCCAGCTCACAGAGATCATAGGCTGCTATCTGACCGTCAAGATGACGAACCAGCAAGCTGCCATCTCTGCCAATCTCTACCACCACGCCAAGCTGGCCCCAACGACAGTTTGCCCAGAAATCCTTAGTCCGCGCTCGCATTGACTGCAAATCCGTAGCAATGGTCGTCGTCGCCCAAGCTCCTACACGTAAATCTGGCACAGCAGCTGACACTGTCACTCCCTCTCACGAATCTCAATACCTGCTAGCATTATAACAACACCACGCAACCTTCACTCTAGCGTACTCCTAACCTTATAGTTTATTTCACAAAAAGAAATCTTCTCACCCCTTCCGGGTGTGCATCTCAGAACACCTCTGCTTGCCAGGTTAATGGTGCTCATTTTCCATAGACTGCTAACAATCTTATCTAAGATGAACCGGTCAAAAGTATAGGGGAGCGCCAGCATGGAAAGTAAGAGCCGGGAGAGGGTATCGTTGTCCTGACCGGAGCAAGGGAGGGTAACTTCTCTGCCAGCTAGTGGAGGTGAGAATCCAACCAAACACAATAAAGAACCCTCAGGACTTTTGTGCTGGAGACTTTTTGTTGCGTCTGGTCGCCATCGAATCCGCGCGAAGCGCCAGGTTTGGAAGCTGGGAGAATACGATTGAGCCAAAGAGCTCAATCGTATGAACTAGCTTTATGGAACAAAGTGGAATTCCCCTCCCGGCTCACCAAAAAAAACACACGCTTGCCCGAAGGCGTTCCGGGATGCACACCCGGAAGGGGTGTGTGATCGCTCAAACGAATCTAATTGTGTAGTTTGCCCATTCAAGGTTGCCGAGATATAAACTGTATGATCACCAGGGGGTAGAGGGACCGCAAGGGGTGAAAGGCCGAACAAATTAAAAAGACCGAGCTAAAGAAAAAAAGAAGAGTCCAAGATAGAGTAGCATTGTAGGGATAAAGAGGAACACCGCCAGCGCTCCCGCCATAAAGAACATGCTAACTCTCGCTTGATCATAGATCAGACCAATTCGCCGCATAACCCTATAAGCCAACTCACACACCAACCAAAACACACCCAACCACACAATAATGTTAATGGGGATACGCAATAGATTATACATCTGCTCCGAAATCTGTGGCGGCCACATATCCATATCGCTGACCACCATAATAGACACAATTAGCCACGTCAAATTAACCATCACCATGCAGCCAGTCAACACCAAGCACTGCAAGAATATTTTTACAACTTCACTTTTCATATCTTCAGAATACATCAACCTCTCGAACTCAGGCAATACCCTCTTATAATTACTCAATGGATTAGCATTAAGATTGCATGTCAGCCATACAATACAAAACACCCCGACCGTCGCTAAGACAATCGGGGTGTTTTGGTGACCTGAGTGATGCTCATATCGAACTTTTGCTTGAGTGGCTGGGGAATCTAACTCAGATATTTCAAGAAACAACCCAAACTAAAGCGCAATAATGTCGTCAAACTTTAGGCCAAGTGCTTTGAGAATCTTGATGTACTTATCAATTGATGCGCTAACTTCACCACGCTCAATACGAGAGTAATAGGCTTTCTTCATACCCGTAAGCTCTGCCACCTGTTGTTGCGACAGGTCTTTTGCCCTGCGGGCCGTTCTTATTTTTTGTCCAATTTCTTGCGAGATGGTGTTGTCCATATACTTCGGATTATATCACAGGAGCACGCTTGCCTCGAATAACCACTAAATCCTAGTGAACCGTACCAAAATCCCGATGTTCCAACTCTAGCCCAAGCGCCTTAATAATCGGATCGTCCTCAGCCTCTATGTCACCTAAAATAAACCGCCGCATAGGAGCAGGTACAGCAAAATAGACTTCTCGCAGCTCCTCTTGCGCGTCAAGACTAGGATTTCTCTGATATTCCCTAAACCTATCCCGACAGCGTTTTAATGAATCTGGCCGGTTATTCAAATTATCCAAGATGTCCTCAACTTGCAGTATTAAATCCTCGGGCTGAACAAGATTATCTGAGAAAGCAATCAAGCGGTGAGTATTTAACAAAAATACAGATAAGTCGGTATTATCCGACAGCTGTGTCGTAATCAAACCTGATCGCACCCGCTCTTTAAAAGTTGTAACATCCACCAGCCCTAAACAATCAATCAGACCATCTGCATAGACCTTGATACTGATCAGGTGGTAGTCAAAGCTGTACCTATAAGCCATGACCGCCTGACCAATAACAATCTCTCTATTCTTCCCAATTCGGTAAACTCCTTCATGATTACCGTCTAAATTGCCAATAACCACCGTGCAATCCCCAAGTGAGTGTCGTATTCTTTACGAAGTTGCGTTAGCTATTCTTGCTAAATCCTCAAAACAAGCAGCGGCAATAGCCGCCAATCCATTATGTTCAATTCCATACTCACTCGGGCTCGTTACACTGAAACTAACTTGCATTCGCTCATTTGCATAAGCTAGTTCCTGTGCGCCAAAGTAATCAGATGGATCAAAGCCCTCTAGCTAGACTTAAGCCACGTCACCAAATTACCCTCCTTGGCATGAATCAAGGTATCACGATAGAAAACCAAAACACCCTTATCTAACTGCGCACTCACTTCCTGACCCAATATCTTTAGTGGGGTAGACGGTCGCACACAAAACCCTCCGGTAAAAGTGTATGCCTCTATTATATACAATAATCTATTCGTATCGAAGAGCATTTAAGGCTGAAATCTTCGTTGCCCGTCGAGCAGGGTAGAAGCCAGTCAAGAATCCTACAGCTACCGCTACCAACACAATCAACAAAGCAAATGGCAGAGGCACGACTGCTACATTAATAACTCCTTGGCCATAGGTCAAAGATAGCAGGCTAATCACCACACTCACCGCCTTACCAGCCAGCCAACCCATGGCAAGTCCCAAAATTCCCCCTGCCAGTCCCATAATCATCGACTCGGTCAAAAACAGCTCTCGCACTTCAAAGGAGCGCATACCCATCGACTTCATCAATCCTACCTCCCGGGTTCGCTCCAGCAGCGACACGGTCAGCGTGTTAAACATGCCCAAACTGGCCACGAACAAAGCCCCTAGACCAAGCACCAGTAAGACCTGACGCAAAATAGCGAATAGGCTAGTAATTTGCTCCACCGTATCAACAGCTGAAGCGGTAGAGTAGCCCATTACTTCTATTTGCTCCCGCACACCAGCTAAAGAATCTTGATTATCTACCACTACCCGTACCTGGGCGTAGCGATCAATACCTATGCTACGCAGATCAACGAAAGGCACATAAAAATAAGGTGCTTCATCCATAGACACCACTCCAACAACCGTATACTCAGCCGGTATCGAAGATAGAGTTCCCTCAATTTTCTTTTCTGGCGGCTGCGTGGCTACAAACGACACGCTAAAAGTCTCACCTACTGCGCTTTCGGCCATCAGACCCAAAACCTCGACCATGGACTGATTAATCACTGCTTGTCGCTGAGCAATGGAGGATAGCGGCACAGATACCGTAGCACTACGAGTAGCTTCCTCTGTACTCTCCCCTACTCTTGGAGTTGCTGTAGGTTGAGATATCTGGCTGCTATCTACGGCCAAATCCCGACTATTAAATAATGCTCCATGACTAACCTTGACTGCTGATTGTTCTAAATAATCTGTGGTCACCCCATAGACCGCAATATCCGACACCGCCGACTTGTAACTCACCTCCCCAACCACTGCAATCTGCGGCAATGCTTTATTTACTTTAGACAAATTTCCAAAATCAGCCACTGCCTTATCATCCAAAATTACTCGACCTCCTGGCTGGGCCGATACGTCAGTCTGCTTTAACTCTTCCAGTCTAGCCACCCGAGATACAACTACCTCCTGCAGTCCATAGCCAAGAGATATAAGTAGCACAATTAAGCCAATTCCTATTGCCATACCCCCAACTGTCACCAACGATCGGGCTTTTTTGAGTTTCATGTTACGAATAGATAAATCTATGAGCCTTAATCTGCTAATTGAGTGTTTGGGGTGAATATCTAAAGCTCGCAAAATAGCTAAACAGCTGGTCAACACAGCTTTTCGCACTGGCCCCATCTGACCCCAGAATCGCCAGCTAATAACCCAAATAATAGTCGCCTTAAACAGTAGATAGAGCAGTAGTAGCAATACAAACGACGCCGACTGCAAAACCACAACGACCATATCACTCACTCGACCACCAAATCCTTGCCTCATGATGCCTCCCCTTGTTCCGAGCTAACCGGCTCAATATCAGCCACTATGCCAGCCTCTTCATCTAAAACTTTAAGTAATTGTTTGCGCTGCTTTTCCATAGCTCCAGCTAGCTTAACGACATCCCCGCCTCGGTACACTCCTACCAACTTACCGTCCTGCAACTGAAGGCCCGTCTTGGCGTATGACAAATATTCCAAATCATGACTAACCATTAAGACTGTCTTGCCTTCTTTGTTGAGTTCAACTAATAGCGACATTAAGCGCTTGCCGGACTCATAATCCAAGTTACCCGTCGGCTCGTCAGCTACAATTAACTCAGGGTCATTAATCAGTGCCCGAGCCAACGCCACTCGCTGCTGCTGCCCAGAGGATAATTCCGATGGTAAATGATTAGCCCAACTCACCATATCCACTCTATCTAAAGCTATTCTAGCTTGCTTAACCGCCTCTACCTCATCAACATCAAGCAAATACAGTGGGAACATTACATTCTCTAGCACATTCAGTGCTCCCACCCAATTAGGCCGCTGGAATACCATGCCCACACGTTGTTTGCGATACTCCGAGCGCTCATCCTCCGGTTCGCCACCATAAAAATCTGCACCACCCGCCAATACCCGACCAGTGGTTGGCTGCTCTAGTCCAAGCAAAATATGCAGCAGAGTTGACTTTCCACTACCTGACGGACCAAATAAAAGCGCAAAGTCCCCTTGCTCTATATCCAGCGACACATCACTCAAGACCGGAAAGGTCTGCAATCCAACGGTAAACGACTTTGAGACTTGTTGTAGAGAAAATAATTTAGAACTCATACATTACAACTTAATGTTACCCAAGAAGCCAAACACAGCCGATAGATTCTCCAGCACTAATTCTAAGGCACTACTGGTAGCTTTTGGCGTAATAGTGACACTATCCGATGAACGAGCAATATTACCTGCACTATCTGCAGACACTGCCCGCAAGCGATAGACCTGCGATGGTGCTAATCCTGGGATAACTACCACATGATTAGTAGTCAAAGCAGTATCTTGCGGCGTTCGAGAAGCAAAGTTAGTGTCTCGACCTTGACCATATTCAACATGTGAAGTAGCTGGCTCATCGGTATTCCAGGAGATAATCAACTGCGACTGATTAGGTTGATTAGGAGACTTACTTGCCTCAACCTTAAAGTCAGTAATAGCTGGCGGGCGAGTGTCGGTGGCGGTGGTAAACTGCTGGGTATCTGAAGTTGCCTCATTGCCTAATCGGTCTAAACCTCGTACCACTAAAATATAGGTCTTCTGTGGCTCCAGAGCAGTTAATCGCATAGAGTGTGCACCCTCAACCATTTCTATATCCACTTCATCCCGCTTTTTATCTGGCTCATCCGATGGATAGTAGGTAATAATCGACGAGATAGCAGTATTAGTAGTCCAAGTCACCTCAATAGTCGACTGAGCCGTATTAGTTACTTGCTGCAACCTTACTTCGCCAATGCGTGGGCGGGGCAGAGTAGTGAAGTCCAAAACAGTACCCTCATACTCGCTACCATCCACATCAATGGTATTTATTTTGTAGTAATACTTCGTGCCATCAGCCAAACTATTCAACTCAGCAGTGTAACTTGCCTCACTCTGAGAAGTTGCCATTTCCTTAACACCACCAAAGGCCACCGTAGTACCGTAATAAATCTTGACTCCTTTGGCTCCTGTTGAAGTAAACTGCACCACCGCATCATCCAAATTAACCCGGCGCAACGACACATCCTTAACCGTTGGCGGCTTAGCTGTGGTCAACATCTGCTCTTCGCTGACAGCCCGATTACCATCTTCATCAGCCCAAGACACCCGGTAGAAGTAAGTCGTATCCGGCTTAAGCCCAGTCATCTTAATGGCATGAGCTGTCACCATGGTTGGCATGGCCGTATCAACTGGAGCGTAAGTGCCTTGATCATAGACCCCACGCTGCACCCCATACTGAACCCTGGAATCAGATGGTCGATCAGTTGACCAATTAATAACTGCCTGTCGTGGAGTAATATTAGAACTCTTTACCTGCCCCACCAATTTTGGCGCTTCAGTCCAACGACCTGTTGGGGTAATAGTCACAGTATTACTGCCAGTCGATTGCGCATTAGCCCCGTCTTTGACCATCACTCGGTAGTAATACAGCCGAGACTCAGGCGCAGAATCCACATAACTTAGTCCAGAAGTCGTACCAACTTGACTAAACGAAGAACCGTTAGTCGAACGAGATACCACATAGGTCAAATTACCCGCACCCTGATAACCAGGCGCAACCCAAGTCAACGTCACATTCCACTTAGACTGCGCCTTAATAGAGGAGTCAGTAGCCACCAAATTCGTCACATTATCCGGATCAGTTGAGTTAAGAGTGAAAGTACCAGAAATTGCATTTGACGGTGAATAGTTAGGGCTACCAGCGTTATCAATAGCAACCACATACACAGTATTACTGCCCTTATTTACATTCGGCAGCGTCACATTAGTCACCGAGCGATTCATGCCAGTTGGAATATAGGTTGCTGCGTTCCCCTGCAAGGTAGCAAGCGTTGCTGGAGGAGTAGTGTTAACCATGTAATAGTACCCAGCTACATTCTGCCCATCAGCTGCAGTAGCAGCAGGCCATGACAAACTGAATGTGTTAGTAGAGGAAGCTGATGGATTAACAGTCACCGAATCAACCTGATTAAAGTGAGGCGCAGCCCCACCGTAGGCAATACTACAAGTGCGAATCGTGCCATCAACCGACACATTACCAGCTGCGTCCACTGCCCGCAGGTAAATAATATTAGTGCCAGTCACAATCTCGTCCCCATCTTGGTCAGCCGTCAATGGATAAGAACTGGAGCCAGTTGGAATATAATTACCCACACCTAATATTGATTCGCTATCCGTTCCCAGCCAAGCACCACCCGTACCATTTATCTGATACTGCCAGCCGTAAATACCTGAGTTAGTATCATTGGCTGCCGTACCTCCACTAGTCGGCCAGTTAAAGTTCATGTCTGCCACATTGGAGAATGGCCCTGTCGCACAGGCGATATAGCCGACATTCGTTGGTGGCGTATCGTCATACCGGAAAACGGCCTGCTCCGAACCATCGCCATACAGGTTACCCGAGTAATCAATAGCTTTAATATTGACGTAATAGCTAGACGACGAAGAGGTCAACCAAGGATTACCCTTAAGCGAAGCAGGGGACAGGTCGAGTGAAGTAGTCGCCACAATAAACTGACAAGTAGTCCCAGCCGTTGGCACTGGGCTAGTTCCCAACAATCCCTTGCTGGTTGCCGGATCACCATTGGCATCCTGCCCTACATAAACACAGTACCCCTTAATTCCAGAGCCACCGGATTCGTCAGCTCCAGCGTCCCAAGACATATACAGGTTAGGATTATTCGTCCAAGCGTTACTGGCAATAGTCGTTCCACCATTTTGCCGCATCAATTCAATATTCGAGGCATTCACCTCAGGATTAGTTGTATCGGTAGTCAAACCAATCGACAAGTTATGCAGAGTCGGTACATCCTCACCTTCAAATCTAAATATAGCCTTAACCGACAATTCATGATCAAGCGCAACTAACGCTTGCATCGCAGTCTGCGTCAACTCCGCTCCAGTATTCACATCAGTGGTTGTATTAGCAGCCGTCTCCCAAGAATCCCCATCCCAATACTGCCAGCCACTCCCCGACTGACAAGTCGCCCCATCATCCGTACACAACTGGTACACAATCGAGCTATTGTTACCCGTCACAATATCCTCGTCACAAATCGAACCAGTCAACACACCCTCGCAGAAGGTATCCCAACTAGACACCAGTCCATTGTTATAACTGGCAGTGGTGTAGACGCTGTGCTCCCCAGCTCGAGCTAGAGTCACATCATCAATGACAACTTGTCGATTTTTACGAACAGTCACCCCATATTCGCTAGGAGAATTCACGCCCGATATAGTAGCTGACAACCGATACCAACCATCTCCCACAGGAGTGAAAGTAGTTGCCACCTGACTACCATGAGCTCGAAGCCCCGCTACCGTACCATTCACGACTCCACCTTCATTGCCTACCGTATTGTTATACACATAGGCAGACAAGGTATAGCTGTTGGTCGAACCAACATTAACCGTTTGAAAAATTTTTGCGTCAGTCAACGCCCCAGCGTTGACTGTATTCGCTGGAGTTGCCTGACGGCCAACGGACGGAGAATAAGATTGGGAGATTCCTACGGGATCACTGGCACAACGCAGGCCTGCAGTATTGGTCTGGATCGCGGCTGTATAAAGCAGATGGGCTGTGAAAGCACCTGCACTGGAGCTAGTCGTCCAGTACCCACCACGGCGAACAACACGGTTTTTGGTGGCATTAGCAGAGTTTGAGTTGTGATACATACGCCCCACACCGTTCAAGGCAGAATAGGTGTTATTTGCTGGTCGGAAGTCGTCATATCCCCAATCACCACTACCGTTATTAGCCAAATACCAAAATCCCCCAGCGCCATCACTAGCCGGGTCAGCCGAAGTGAAGCCTGACCACTGATAGCCTGTCCTAGTTACAGCCCCATCAGTCGCCTCTGGCTGATCCTGCTCAGATATCTGATCCGCTGGCTCATTGTAAATACCATTGCCATTAGCATCAAAATTGACCCATTCATAGACATTTCCAGCCAAGTCCCAAATCTGAGTGCCATTAGACAACGTCAACCGCGCCCGTGTATCGCGACCCGTGCCATGCTCAGGATCAGCCCCGTTATAGCCAACCGAACTGCTCTCACCACTGTTGCCTCGGTACATACCGCCACCATTAGAAACCAGACTGCCCACCACCCCATCAGCCCAATTTTGAGATTGTGCTTCAGCGTTGCGAGCAATGGTCATCCATTCATCATTGGTAATTAAATGAGTGTCGACCGGACAAATAGCAGTTGAAGCCTGAGTCCAAGTCATGTGAACAATTGGCGCGCCTTCAGGAGTAGAGACTACCTTATTGCGATCCTGATCAGTGTCCCGCCAGTCCAGACCAAGATCACTATCTGCAGCAGCAGAACAAGCAGCAGCAGTGTCACCGATCCCATCCCCGGTACAGTCGTACTTAGCTTCATACTGCATAACTAGGAAGTTATCAGTACCATAATTCGGGTCACCTGGCACTTCAACCCAACCCTCAGGAGGCACAGCCCCAGGAGTCCAAGACGAAACATCAGAAGTGAAGCTAGGATTAGAAATATGATTCGCTCCGACCACACCACCAGTTGGCTTAGCCCCGTCATTGTTAACGGCAACCAATGAGGCTGTGTAATCACCTGCTGTCGCAGACACGAACTGCCACACCTTAGCGGTATCATTTAAAGCAAAAAGTCGGGGGATAAGATTAGATAAAATGGCGTAGCTGCCAATAACCACACCAATAGACAGTGCAGTGACAACCAAACCGTTAAGCTCTAGCCGGTTAAACCGGTATTTTTTCTGAAACAAATACTGACGTACTCGCCCAGGAGCCTCATGTGAAAAAGATCTAAAAGAAAGCATAAGAAGCGCGCGTGCTTGTCTGTTAGTATACAGTTTACACATCCAGAGCACTCCTGTCCAAGCCCTCCACTCACGCTCTCAACCACTCCACCCACCATTCCTACCCAAGTTTATCCCGCACTTGTATCTTCTCACCCCTTCCGGGTGTGCATCTCAGAACACCTCTGCTTGCCAGATCAATGGTGCTCATTTTCCATAGACTGCTAACAATCTTATCTAAGATGAAATGGTCAAGGAGAGGGGAGGGTGCCTTCTCCGTCAGCTGGCGGATTCGTGGCGATAAGGAATACTATTTGAATCGTTGTTTAAATAGGGCTTTCCTAGCTACGCCCCCTTGCTTCACAGGATTCAAATACTGACCAACACATCAAAACCTCCTCCACTATTGCTAAGATGATGAGGGAGTTTTGGTGACCTGAGTGATGCTCATATCGAACTTTTATTGGAGTGGCTAGAGAGTTTAAGACAGAGACTAGATTTTATATGAGAGCCTACAGATCAACAAAGATGATCTTGATCCACCACCAATACCCACTCATTAAACATGAAGTCGAGCATAAAATTGAGGGAATTCGTCCTTAAGGACAGCATCAATATACTGATTCTCGTGTTTATTCTTGGGTAAATGCGACTTATGATACAGGACCAGAATTGTTTGTTGTTGAGTCAACTTATCCAAGAAGATTACACAGCGGTTCCCAGAGGCTTTTGCCGATACATTAGTCTTGGCAACAGCAAAATCGTATTTAAAGAGCAGGCAATCAGCACAATTCTTTAGTTCATCCACCTGCTGAGTGCTCTGTATCGCATGAACACGCTTCAGCTGCTCAAAGATAGAATCTTGCGTTATTGTCCACTGCTTACCAGGATAATTCTTAGAAAATTGTTTAATGAAGTATCTTTGAGCAAAATCACTAAACACTACTCTGTAATCGATATTATCTGGTAAGCGGTTGGTAAACATGCTCTGGATCTTCCTGTATGATAAGAGAGTATGGAATATACTCACCATTACGACACATTTTCCAGGGCAGTTGTTCGTGAGTGAAGTTAATGATATCTTGAGTTGGCTTGTCTTTCCATGCTTCACAAATAGTCTTTATGCGATCAAGTTCTTCGTTGGAAAGCAGATTAGTCTTCGCCTCTCTGGTGTTAAGAGATATCATTTGTGCCCCTCGGTCGAGCACTTGCACTTTAATCTTACCCGATTCAAGCAAGTCGTCGGTCATTGAGAAAAAAATATCTGCTACTGGCCCATATTCCATGCGACGATATTTAACCCCACTCATAGGCTCCAGTGCTTCATAAAAATTTGCAAAGTCTGCAAGATAGAGGAGCTTCGCTAGCATAGTTTTGGTAACATTCCCATGACTATTAGCAGCGAACTCCAAGCATACAAAATACATTTGCTTAAACTTTTCTAGGTTAGGAATTTCATCAAAGAGATCAGCGATATCAATACCGTATTTGGCGGCAAGAAGCTCTAGTTCTTGAGTATTTAGATCTCGCTGACCTTTTTCGACGAGGATATAACTCTGCCTGCTCAATCCGAGAGTTTGCGCAATCTCTTCTTGAGTATAGCTGTTTTGCTCTCGAAGCTTTATTAATTTTTCTATTACATAGGTAATATTAGCCATAAGTTCATTTTACATATTTATAAAGAAATGTCAATAATACTGTACTCATAATGTACAGTATTTATTACAAAAAATTACAGATGAGCTGTAGAATAGCTGGCAGAGTTCGATATTATCCCTCTTAGTGTCAAATTATCGAACTCGGTCAGACATAGTTTTCATTATTATAACAACAAAAAAGACATCACTTTCGCGATGTCCCTTTTGGTGAGCCGGATGACTCACAGTTTGAACACCTTTTGGAGTGGCTGGAAGATTTACGACAAAAAACTACAGCCTCACACTTAGTATAGTCTGGAAAATCGTCCCTCAAAGATATTTAAAGCCGATCAAGCCATAGATCCAGATTCAGTGATGGCTTTGCGTTGCTCGGCTTAACGCATCAGACCAGAGCAGCTGGTCACTAGGGTACCTCCTTTGCTCTATTGACTGCGCTTTGTGCGGTATCTTCAATGCTTAGTGGTAAGTCTGATACTCCATAGTCAGCAGGTAGGCTTAACCTTTAATATAATTCAGGCGCATCTAGCCGCTTGCGCCTTAAAATCACATAAAACCTAGCTACACCAAGTCCCAGTAATACAAGGCCACTATAGCGAATTACCAAAGAATCAGATCCCGTATTAGGTATTTGTTGACTGGATGAATTAGAGGGATTGTTGGTTATAGCAGCTAAAACTTGAAATTCCGTCCACACACTCCAAGCGCCAATAACATCACCATCAATCACCCTAGCCCTATAGGAATGAGAGCCTGGTTCAAGTTTTAGCGGAGGAATCCATGACCATTGGCCGCTACCATTGGCTACAACCGTGCCAGACTGAGGAGTCGAATGGACTTCAACTTCAACAGTAGCATTAGCAGGAGCAGTGCCAGTCAGCGCAATCATTGAATCAGCAATAAATTGAGCGCCAGATACAATCATTAGTACAGGAGATGCAGGGCTTGTGACGCCTAGATACAATCCACCACCATCTACCCCAGCCAAGACTGTATGGCCATCACCACTCACCGAAATAGGATGCCAGTTAGAATTGATATCTCCGCCTGGTTGCACCTGACTCCATGTGTCGCCTCCATCAACTGAACGGTATATCCGACCACCATAAGAGGCTGCCACCATAATCTGACCACTGGAGGACATAGATGTTCGCCAATTACCATCCGCATCACCTGCAGGTTGAACCTCACTCCATGCATTACCACCATTGACAGATCTGTATAAACGAGCAGTGTGACCAGCCAGCATTACTTGCCCATCACTACTTATAGAGGTGGTCCTCCATGTTTGAGCAGCATCGCTTTCTGGCTGTATTTCAGACCAAGTGTCTCCACTATCAACAGAGCGGTAAAGGTGGCCACCAGTCACTGAAGCCAGCATGACCTGTCCATCACTACTCATGGCAGTGGTCCGCCAGGTATAGTTAGTATCTCCTCCTGGCCTAACTTCGCCCCAAGTGACTCCACCATCAACAGAACGATACAGGCGACCATTACTGGCACTATTGACACCAGCTAATATAGTCTCTCCATCACTACTTAAAGAAGTTGTGAACCAGACTCTATTAACATCACCCGCTGGTTGCATCTCAGACCAACTATCCCCGCCGTCGATTGAGCGATACAGTCGCGTGTTACTTCCAGCTAATATGGTTTGACCATCAGTCATAATAGAGGCGGTATACCATGTTTGATTGCTGTCACCAGCTGGCCTAACCTCTGCCCAATTATTGCTTCTGTTTAGTGAGCGATAAAGGCGCCCACCTGTTCCAGCAATCTTGACATGGCCATCATGATTAACAGCAGTTGAGATAAAGCCAGAATCATGTACCAAAGGACCAGTCGATTGCCAGCTAATGCCAGCATCTTTGGATATATAAAGGTATCCTGCTGTACCACCAGTTACAAGCGTTTGCCCGTCATCGCTTATGCCAACTGCTCGCCAAGAGCTCGACGGAAGGTCGGGAGCAATTGCCCATGATTGTCCAAAGTTATAAGAAATATAAGGTATGCCCCCATCTCTACCAGCTAGAATCGTGCCGTTATCAGCGATATCTACAGCTAGGGAGGCCATACCCGTATCCACATCAAAGGGGATTGGTGCCCACGTTTGAGCATCATCCGTTGAAATGTGCAACCTCGCAGTATTGCCACCGAACAAAACCGATTGGCCATTGCCGCTCACTGAGGCGGCATACCATGTTTGATTAGAATTTCCGTGAGGCTGCACCTCAATCCACGAAACTCCATTATCGTTCGAATAAAATGCTCGGCCGCTAGCTACCCCAGCTACAATGATTTGCCCATCTCGACTCATTCCCGAAGAGTACCAGCTTCTATTCGCATCTCCATTGGGCTGAACCTCAACCCAGTCATCGCCGCCGTTCCTAGATAAATAAGCCCTACCGCCACTATCAGCGGCAAAAATAGTTTGCCCATCATAACTTATAGAAGCTGTCCGCCACTTTCTGTCTATATCTCCCGCCAACGGCTGGTCTATCCAACTAGCGCCTGCATCCTTAGAAAGATAAAGTCTACCCAAACCACTGCCGTGAGCTACGCCTACCATCATCGTCTGCCCATCACCGCTAGTAGCAATACCTTGCCATTCTTTGGTTGTGTCTCCAGCAGGCCGAACCTCATTCCAGGTATCACCTCGATCACGAGAGACATAGACTCTGCCATAAGCCGCACCAGCGATAATCACCTGCCCATCACTGCTAACCGAGAGCCCTCTCCATTGCGCTGCCAATCGACCGATGGGCGGCATGGAAGACTCCGACCATTGAAATGATGGATCCGAATCAGCCTGGGTGGTAGATAAAGGAGCTATGCTAGCCAAAACAATAGTAGATAGTGCAATTAAAGTTAGCTTTTTAAGAAGCGACTTCCGAATAAGCATCAGCATTATTTTAGGCTTACGGGCAAGCATGAGTCAAGTTATTCAGAAATAAATATGTCTCAAGACACCTTTCACACTTACCAAATGGTTGCCTCTGACGCTTAACCACAACTACCTATGTATATAAAATTTATCAGGGTTAAATGTAACAAATATATATTTTAATACATATTTATTGAGTAGAGAGTTGACACTTCGTACTATCGCCTGGTGCATTTCTTATTGCAATCGATTTGCAATAATGACTTCCTATGGCCCCGAACCTGGCAGTTCTACCCTCCGAATAACATAAAAACCCCAAGTCGGAAGACTTGAGGTTTTTATGGTGAGCTGAATAACTCACAGTTCGAACACCAGCTGGAATGACTAAGTGAAAGATGTTCAATCCTAAATCAAAAAGTTCTCTAGATAAAAACCTAATCAAAATCTGACCTACCCAGTTTTTTTATTATGCATTTAACCTTTTCTACTTCTATTTTCCCCATACTCGCTTTCGGCTTGTTGTGCAATAAACAGCACCACCCAAAGCATAAGAGTCATTAAAATGCTTACATACCATCAAGCATCCATAAAACATCTCAAGTCCGACAAGCGTCAATCAATTCCCACACAAGATCCTGATATCTCTTAGTTATTTCACCCCTTACAAGTGAGCGACTCAAACTACCTAGCTTGCCCATTTAAGGTCTCGAATTTCCATAGACCACTAATCTTATTATTGGAGATAACCGGACTAAAATAGGGAAAGGTGCTCGCACAGAAGGCGGATTGCATCTATCTGCCAGAATAAGCGATAATAAGCCTATGGGATGCGTTAAGGAGTTACATACATAATGTCCAATGAATACCCTGGTCCGCATGAAAATAACCTAATCCAAAATGAAGAAGCGCACCAACCAAGCTATCAAAGACTCTACAATAATAAAGGGCCTGCTCCCACCCTGCAGCATATTATTGCCATCAGGCACGCAGAAAATGAGCCTCACCTAGAGAATGATAGAAACCAACCCCTAACCCGCGAAGGAGAAGAGCAAGCAGCCCAATTAGGATTAGATGTACGGGATTTTTATCTAGCCAATCGCGATCAATACTCTGGTGGGGTGGTGCTTATTCGCAGCAATAAGGTTAGAGTACAGCAGACATCAGAAATTTGTCGATCGATTTTAGAATCTGAATACATACCAGTTGATATAGTTGAAACAATTTTCACCCCTTCCGGGCGTGCATCTCAGAACACCTCTGCTTGCCAGGTTAATGGTGCTCATTTTCCATAGACTGCTAACAATCTTATCTAAGATGAACCGGTCAAAAGTATAGGGGAGCGCCAGCATGGAAAGTAAGAGCCGGGAGAGGGTATCGTTGTCCTGACCGGAGCAAGGGAGGGTAACTTCTCTGCCAGCTAGTGGAGGTGAGAATCCAACCAAACACAATAAAGAACCCTCAGGACTTTTGTGCTGGAGACTTTTTGTTGCGTCTGGTCGCCATCGAATCCGCGCGAAGCGCCAGGTTTGGAAGCTGGGAGAATACGATTGAGCCAAAGAGCTCAATCGTATGAACTAGCTTTATGGAACAAAGTGGAATTCCCCTCCCGGCCCACCAAAAACACACGCTTGCCCGAAGGCGTTCCGGGATGCACACCCGGAAGGGGTGAGAGAGAAATCCGCCCCTACTGGGTCGGATTATCATCCTTTATCCCCGGACACACCGAGCAAGGACCGTGGCCTCCGTTTTAGTACCGTAGCCCGCGGTGCCATTAAACAAGAGCACGCCCCAGGCAACCGTCGCCGAACCCTGGGTAGAAGACCAGTAGTGGACACCGGTGCTAGCTAGATTAGCAGCTGCCCCATTAACAAAAGCAATCATCAACTCTTTTTGGGTAGGCAGCCTCCAGTCAGTTTTAAGGCCTGTCCCATCATCAAGCTCTAAGTTCAGGCAAAGCTCATTGGCCGATACACCAGTGTCGGCGGTATTACACCACTCATTAGCATCTCCTGGGCTGTTAAAGTTGCAGTGATTAGTATCCGGATTAACCCGGTCAGTCTGCCCGGCAGTATTGGCAAAGCTGTTGTTTGATACAGCCGTATCACTGCGGTCTGTCCAATACAACCCGGTGCGCTGGTCTTGCATGACACTGTTTGATGACAGGGCAATAGTCACCGTCCGCAGGATTACACTGGCTGGCGTGCCACCAGAGCTAGTTTCTGTCCAGGTGGCGTTGCCTATGGTGTCATTATGAGTGTTTTGTAACGATAGTCCACCGTACATGGTATCAATCGGGTCATAGGTGCCAGTTTGCAAACCGCGACTGCCAGCCGTAAACGTTTTACCAGCAAGTACCTGATTGGGATCAGCACTTCCGCCTGGCGTCCAGCTGGCAGCACGCATAATTCTGTTCCACTGTGTACTCCAGTCATGCGTCCATTCCGGAACTGCACTAGCGCCGTGGCCTTGGTCAACCACTGAATTGTAGGCTTGGGTGAGGCGGGAGGCGACGCCGGAATCGGGAGAGCCGCCTACTTGATCTGCCTGAGCTGTCAAAATAGGAGACACAAATGTCTGCACCGCCATGCCCAAAGCAATCAGCCCTATCACGCTCACCCCAACTATCACTCCAGACTTTTTATTCAATTCAAGGGAAATAGTCATACTAAAGATTCCTCTTCCGTAATACACGGCTCATCAGACCGCCTCCCAAAAGCATCCAGCCCACTACCGCCGCCAACCCCAAAGCTGCTCCGGTCTCAGGCAAGGGCAGGGCAGAAGTAGGCGCTGGAGTAGGGGCGAGCGGCAGAGCGGCCGCCAATACTACACTTGTTTGCGGGGAAGATCCAAACTCAACCCAACCCATATCCGGGTCAAACAAGTAGCCAGTAAACTGACCTGTTTGGGTGTCAAGGCTTAGGTTGCTACTGTTGCCGGTGAAGGTAATATAGGTGTCGGTAGCCAATACTTTAGCCGAACCGGTAATGGCTCCCGTGGTTAGGTTAACTATAACTGGACCCTGCTCATTATCTTGCGTACCAAACGCTACCCAGCCGCTATCATCTGACCAGGAATAGCCGGATAGATGACCGGTGTCGGTATCCAAAGTCACATTGCTATTGAAATCACTAAAGTGAAGAGAGCCTCCGGTATTGGAGAATACTGCCTGACCTTGTAAAGAGATAGAGGCCGCCAGAGCAGGGGGGACTGCTACCAACAGCCCAACCAATCCCACCAACCCGAACCTACTCAAAAATAGAACAGGCAAGCGTTTCATTGCCTACAGTGTGCCATACTTCGGCAATCTTAGTCAAGCTGACGCAAAACAACCAACAAGCAGGATACAGATTAACACCCCGCTAACACCCCCTTCCGGGCGTGCATCTCAGAACGACTCTGTTTGCCAGATCGCTGTGGCTAATTTTCCATAGACTGTCAACTCTGCTATCAGAGATAAATGGACTTAATGTAGGGGAGAGCGCTGAGATGAGAAGTGAGCCGGGAGGGTAACTTAACTTCGCTTCGTAACGCTAGTTCATACTATTGTACTCGTTGGCACAATAGTATTCTCCTAGCTACGCCCCCATGCTTTGCAGAATTCAAATACCGACCAGCCTACAAAGAATCCCCCACCATCGCTAAGATGATGAGGGATTCTTGGTGAGCCGACTTTCGGCGCAATGGAATCAATGACTCCAGAGCCTGAATGACTGGAATAAGTTGCTTAAGGTGATGGAGGAGGGGAGTGCTTTATCTACAATATCTTAACTACCAGCTTGTATATGAACCATAATTATTTATTCGCAAAACTATGTTTGTTTTAAGATTTGTATGTATTGCGGATTTGCGTACAAATTACGATTTCTACCCTCCTGCTTTTTCTTCACCAATAACTTAGACTCCTCCAAAAGTGCGAGATATTTTCTAGCTGTAGCATAACTTATGCCAAGGCTATGCTGAAATCTTGCAACATCAAAATATGGTTCTGCAAAAATAAAGTTTACTAGTTCAGCACTATATATGCTTGGTAGCTCTTGCTTTAATCTTTTGCTTGTAACTTCAATCGTATGTCTTATCCGATCTAGAATATCAGAAGTGTACTTCGCTTGAGTTGTTGTGGCTGTGATGATATATAGAATCCACTCCGCCCATGCATTTTCATACGTTACCGCCCTCAGCTTTTGATAATACTCATCTCTATTTTCTAATATATACTTACTTATGAATAGAACCGGAAGACTTAAGCGGCCTTGCTGCATCAAGTACAATGGCATTAACATTCGTCCAGTTCTTCCATTTCCATCATTAAACGGATGAATGGCCTCAAATTGATAATGCAAAATTGCCATTCTTGCATATATCTCCTGAATCGGTGCCTCTTCATTAAAATAAACTTCAAGGTTTTGTAATAAATCCCTTATTAATCTTTCACCAGTAGGTGGAGTGTAGTAAACCTCTTTTGTAACAGGATTCTGAAGCGATGTCCCTGGCACCTTTCTTAAACCTCTCTTGGTAGGTTCAAGAATTGATTGAATATCAATAATATCATTTGTTGTAAGGATTTTTCTTTCATGTATCTTTTCCATACCATGAATTAAGGCGTCTACGTAATTTAGAACCTCTTTTTCATTTGGATTTACATCGTTACGCTGCTCTGAGCGTGCTTGCAATACCAACTCATTTGTTGTTGCAATATTTTCTATTCCTGAGCTTGTTACTGCTTCTGGGACAAAAAGAGGACTCATCATGCTCACTGCCCTTATTACATTATGTTGATCAGATCTCATACCAGCTCGTAGCGCCCCTATCGCATCAGATGCCAATAATGAAGCTTCCAAGATTTTAGAATCATTGTAGGGTATATCTTTTGGAGGCAATAATGGTAATTCGTTGTATGGTTGGTCTCTATCTATACTCATTGAATATTAGTCCTTTGATTAAGTACTGTATAAATAATATGATATATTATACACTAAGTATAGTCAATTGTATACCATTTATACAGTTTGCCGTTAATACCGTATAAATATTCATTATGAATAGATACTTAAATTCCCATACTGCTTTTGGAGTAACTAGAGGACTTACGACGCAAGTTGGATTGTACGTAATTTGTCCATATGACAACTTATATGTTTTCGCAGACTACAAAATCTCGCAGCAAGGTTGACCTATATGGCATAATGCACCCAGGAGATGAATCGACAATCGCAGGGAGACGGACAGATGAGCACAGTCGTCGTTGCACGCCAGTCTCAAGCAATAGCAAAAGTAGGTCACATTGCCTTTGATTGGACGCCCTATTACATAGAGAAGTACCAAAGGTCTCAGAGAAATCTCCAGACCTTTTGGGAAAGTTTGCGTGATGGGCATTACCGAATTTCGGTAGATGATCAGGTTCTTGAAGCAATCCGTGTATCAGCGATTGCAGGTGGAGGCAAAAGGGTTTGAGCAGTCCTAGTCTATCTAGTCCACGATCTAGCCGCCGGACAGTTTCCTCTGATCGACCAACTGTCTCTTTTGGCAGAGCTACCTCACCGAGGATCCCTGATTGAGGATGACATGGATGATCAGGCTGAGCAGCGCGATGGCAAACTGCCAGCTCATCTTGAGCATGGCATAGCGGTGGCGAGTGAGGCTGCTCAGTTACTCTATCAGTCCCCTCGGTTCATCCTAGAGACGGATGGAGTTGATGGCATACTAGCCATCGAGCTTCTTGCCCACTACAAGCGCCTCTCCGCAGAGGCCCGCCTCGGTCAAACACTGGACTTAGCGTGGTCTCAAGAGAGCTACATCCCTTCAACCGAAGAGTACTTGCGTATGTGTAAGCTTAAGTGTGCTGCATTTGAGTTTGCCATTGTGGTGGGTGCGCTGGCTGGCGGAATAGACTCTAGGGAGTTAGAGGTACTAGTCCAGGCAGGCCACCTGAGTGCTACCGCCTTTCAGTTGCACGATGACATGCTTTGCCTACGCTCTGGCGCGGATGATTACGGCGCGGATATAGCCGAGGGCAAAAAGACCCTGCCAGTCATTCATGCTGTAGGGGCTAGTTCGCCTGGCAGCCAACGTCTATTAGAGATCCTGGCCTTAAAAACCAAAGATCCGATGCACCACGCTGAAGCAATCACCATCCTGGAGAAAAGCGGGTCACTGCGCTACGCTCAAGTTACAGCGCAAAGGCTTGTGGCAGAGGCAAAGTCCATGTTGATCGACGTATTCCCAGAGAGCGCTATGAGAAACGTACTGTTGGGGATATTGGACTTCGGAATTCAACGGGATGTATAAGGAGGGATCATGGACCCGGTGGCTGTTTCAGCCACCGGGTCCACATCATTTGCAATGCCTCTCACCTCCCCTCGTAGTATCCCCTTTTCACCCCTTCCGGGCGTGCATCTCAGAACACCTCTGCTTGCCAGGTCAATGGTGCTCATTTTCCATAGACTGCTAATCATACTATCTGAGATGAAACGGTCAAGGGGAGGGGAGAGCATTAACCCCGATTTAGTCGGTACTATCCGTGGATAGTCCGAGCCGGCTCACAACGAATCCTCATTATTGCTGAGAAAATCGGGGCATTTAGTGAGTCGGAGCAACTTACATCTATTATGTGACTTTGAAAGCAAAATAGCTCGGTCAGAGTAATGACCGAGCTATGTGACAGAAAAATTCAGCACAGTTAACTCACAACTGATTTCAATTGTTCCCAGTCAGCAGATTCTGGCTGGGAATCAATCTCTAGGCGCCCACACAACTCAAGAGCTTCTGCAATCTGGGCATCCTGTGACAAGGAGTCTCGGAACAAATCCGACGCCATAATCCCAGCAAACCGATATGCCATTCCCTTGCGATACTCAATATCTCCAGACTGTTCGTAATTAGAAATATAAGTTTTTAGGGAAGACAACAATTCATCCTTATCTAGCTCATCGCCAAAGGCTTTTTCGCTCACTTCGTTTTGATAGTCTTCATATTTCATACTTGCACCTCAATGTTCTAAGCAGTCCTCGGGGAAGGGTAGGCAGTTTTTAAAGTCGTGCCCAGGACTTGCGAGATTGATATTCAGTCGTCGGCGTAAACATTGCCATCAGCATCACGCACGTATGGGTAAGAAACCGAGCCATCATCGTGGCGGATTTCTACAACATGACCATGCTCTGCTCCTTGGCCACTGCCCGAGTTGAAGTAGTGATCGGTACGATCGCCTCGAGGATCGTCCGTCTCCTTCGACTCGAAAACGGTGCTATCGAAGGTCTCACGACCATCGCCATTACCAATGCCCATTAGTCTTTCTCCTTCTGACTGGGCAACGCTCAGGTTGAGCTATCTTTTATATACTCGCTTAATCCTTAAAAAGCAACAAACAAGCATATGCATAGCGGTAGGCCGAGAGGGTAATTACGCTTCGCTCCATGACGGTAGTACCAATTATTAAAATCGTTATAGCAATAGTTTCTTCCTATCTACGAACCTAGCGCTCCGCGCTGCGAGAATCCGGCCGACACAATAAAACACCCCAACCGTCGCTAAGACAATCAAAGTAGGGGAGGGTAACTCCTCCGCCAGCTGGCGGATTCGTAACGCTAGTTCATACTATTGTGCTCGTTGGCACAATAGTATTCTCCTAGCTGCGCCCCCATGCTTTGCAGAATTCAAATACCGACCAGCCTACAAAGAATCCCCCACCATCGCTAAGATGATGAGGGATTCTTGGTGAGCCTAGTGAAATTTGGTTCGAACACCACTTGGAGTGACTGAAGGATATAGTGCATGAAATGCAATCTTGAAAATTACAGTTTTGTTTCTTCAGACAGTTTAATTCTTTCCTTCTCGCTCATATCTTTTGCACTAACATATCAAAGCATCGGTATTAGGATTTCGTAGTTTAATCAAAAGGATCGTGCCATTGAAAGTAGAACGACAGCAAAAAAGAGCATTATAGTAGGCATAAACAGCAATGCAGCCAAAAATCGGACCACACAGAGTATAGCACCAACGGGTGAAATATAGAGTAGGGTTCAGTCACGAAAAGTGGTCGGGAGGGGAGCTTCGCTTCGTAACTCTGCACCTATCTTTCACCCAGCACGTAGAGCATGATCCATAACAACCCCTAATGTAAACTGACCAACTATGGATTGTGGCCGTAGAAGTTAAAGTCGGCTTTGCTATAGATGGTGCGGCAACTTAGGTACACGGTTGAGCATGTCTTAATATCGCCGTCAAAGACATTACCTCGCGGCTGACCGGTATGAATAATAAACTCCTGGTCGCTAACCCAAAGAGGACCATTGTAATTTAGGCGAAGCTGTTCGCCGCCTATGTTCACCTTTTCCTGTTTGGCTGTTGCTACATTATAGAGATACAGTTGATTATAACTGTAGCCATCTGTAGTGCTACTAGTGAGACTGTAGGCAACGTACTTTCCTCCTGGCTGCAGGGAGGCACTATTAATGGAGTTGGTCTTCCGAGGGGTGCTGATGGTGGTTATATTATTGGCTTTGGCATCATAGAGTGCGGGCTGGGTTGTGGCTTGAGGAGTCTGGAGGTCATTGTATTGCATGGTGATGAATAGCTTAGAAGCAGTCATTTCTTTGATGTATTTACCAAAGGTAGCGGTAGTGGTATTGTTTGATAGCGTATTCTCTTGGACTATCTTAGTTCCGTCTAGTTTATAGAGAGAAGTCTGTCCATCAAATTTTATATAACTGGATCCTGAATTGTCCTTGGTTATGAAGTGAGCTATGTTGGACGTGTCATAGGCAATGGCCTGATAGCGATCTTGGTCATCTAAGAGTTGCGGTTGGTCAAATTTTTCTGGGGCAATCAGATAGAGGGCTGAGGCAGGTAGTGAGGTGTCCCCTACTTTGTTATTGAAACTAATGACTGCTTGGCTACAATCATGGTTAACCATTAGCAGACCAATGCGAGCGGCAGTTGTTCCGGTTGTTCCGAGAACTCGGGTTGGTGTTTTAGTGGCATTGCCTAGGGTAAGATTGTCTGGCTTGGTGGTCTGACCGGTAAATAACTGTTCTGGGAAAGAGGTGACTTGGTTATCGCTCGTACCATCAATGAGGCTGCGGTGAACATTATTGTCTTTGAAGTAATAGAGACATTGACGACTGCCACCGACAATATACATATTGCTGCCGTAGCCATTATCAAAATTAATGAAGTTGGCTGGTTGACGGTTCTGACCGTTTAGGTCAATGGTGTAGACTTTTTGGTCTCTAGTATCTATAACAAGCTTAGGTTGGACAGAGGCGATATCTAGAGGTTTGAGGAGTTTATCGTTTGGCGGGGTGGGGGTGGGTATTGGTGTTGAACTATTTTTTTGCGTAATACTAGCTATATTAAAAGGCTTATATACCAGCACAGCCGCAGCGGCACCGAACACACAAAGCACCATAATGACTATAACAATAAGCCATTTCCTACTTCGTTTTGCAGTAATTACAACTGGCGTCTCAATAATATCAGCGGGTAATTCAGCTTGATCAATAGGCTGTTGCTCTAGAGAGGGTTCAGGAGTACTCATATCTCAACTATATACTTCATCGGACCATGCTACAAGTAAGCATACTAGATCGATTAGACCAATAAAATCAGATATCAAACCTAAAACAATTCTTTGATTATTTGAGTCGTTTATTTAAATAGTATTCTCCCAACTAGACAATCGGGCCAGGAGAATGGAATTCGGCTGCACCTCATGACGATAAGAAGTATTATTTTGCTTTTTAAAGCAATAATATTTCTTATCTTCAAACCTAGTGCTCCGCACATATTTGATCTTCTGACCGGCCCAACAAAACACCCCAACCGTCGCTAAGACAATCGGGGTATTTTGGTGAGCCGCATAACTCACAGTTCGAACACCTAGTGGAATGGCTATATTATTTAAGCAATATATTCTACCAGTCTCGTGAGGCTTAATAGTAAGTCAAAGCTTTTGACTCCGTTTACGCATAGCATCCCAAACAACCTAAAGAATTGTTGCAAAAGATGCTGCTGTTTGGGAATTTCCATAGACTGCTTGCCACCCATTAGAGATACAATGGTCTCAGGCAGAGTAGAGCGCTAATAGTGGAAAGTGAGCAGGATGTTCCCTGACTGCTAAATAAATACTTTATTTTTAGTCAAACAAAGTCTAAGCATTTACATACATTGCCACCATTGATGAACATAATTCAATCCCTCATTACTATGTCTTTAAATAAATCCCATAGTATGATATAATGCGCTTGTTTCTGACGCGGCTAGAACTTCGGTAGGAGATAGTCATGCTTAGGCGACTCTTGTTTATTTTCTTGATGACCTTGGCTTCAACGGTCTCAGTAGCCAATGCCAAGGAAGATCCGGCAGCAATACCTCCGGCAGCGTTGCAGGAGGTAGACTGTAGCCAAATCTTTGACAAGGCCCAAAATACGCAGATCACTTGCTTGACCATGGTGGAGGCCGAACGGTCTTACAATGTACCATGCATGGACATCCCCTTGCACCTGCAGCTGACCGGTTATGTGGTCACTACCCAAACCGGTTCGCCAGACCAGCCCGGCACGTTTAGTATTACTACTCAAACGATTGCCGTCTATGGTGTAAGTGACGACGGCCAAGTTTTTCACGTGGTCGAGAGCACCACTCAAACGGTAAACAGCATGCCGCCCGACAACGTCGTCACCACGTTCCTGTCTATCGCTGGAGACGGACTTATGTGGGTTAGTTACTCCGCTGATGGCTTGATGGCCAACATGGTGGGAGACTCGGCCTTCACTATTGAACCTTACACCGGGATGCCGGAACCTATGTGTTCCCATAATCCCTAAGTCAACCTCGCCCGAGCAGCGCATACCGCGCTGTCCGGGCCTTTTTTGAATCCAAAAATCTATGGTTCACCGCTTCCCACGAGAGAATCAGACCAACATAACAAAAACACCCCGACCGTCGCTAAGACAATCAGGGTGTTTTGGTGAGCCCGATGACTCACAGTTCGAACACCTGCTGGAGTGGTTGGAAGATATGCGAAGCAAGCTAGTCTTCGAACTTGAAGATTAAACGGCTGCATAAAAGCCACTTGAGCAGAAAGTCATCATCTGCTATTAATGCTTATCCAGTAATAAGTCAGCAACTATCTTGCGTGCATTAATCGAATCCACAATTTTCCAAAAAGAGCTCATATTAAAGTTTGGATGTTGAAATAATTTATTAAAATCCTCCATATCGCCATGGTGATTGCGGCGACTGATGAGCTTGTACGCGGCAATCTCTTCAGCAAGAATAAACTCTGCCGTTCTACCGTTAAATACAACAGGAATCGTTTTTAATGGAGGGGAATAATAAGAACGACCATCAGCTCTAGCCGTATACCGATTAAGAAATTCTACTGAACCATCATCGACGGGAGTGGATTTATTCATACTGTTGTAAGGTCGCTCTATATACTGCGGCTCTATGTCAAACAACTTATTTGCTTTATAAAACGCCTCATCTGGTAACATAAAATCCACATCATTAGGCATTCGGTCATGCCCCTGAACATAAAGCGCAGCGCTTCCACTAATTGCGTATGGAATATGAGCTTCATCAAGTTTTACCATAATAGGCTCAAGCTTTGGAAAAGATTCTAAAATGTTTTGAAATCGTTTTTCTTCTGTTTTCATCGTCAAATTATAACATTCAATTTCTTATTGCAAGGATGGATAACTCCGTGACGACAAGGGATATTATTACGCTTTTTAAGAATAATATTTATTATCTACAAACTAGGCGCTTCGCGCAGCTAGAATCCAACCGACACAACAAAAACTCCCCCACCATCGCTAAGACAATCGGGGTAGGGGAGGGTAACTCCTCCGCCAGCTGGCGGATTCGTAACGCTAGTTCACACTATTTGAATCGTTGTTCAAATAGTGCTTTCCTAGCTTCGCCCCCTATGCTACGCAGTATTCAAAATACCGACCAGATCACAAAGAATCCCCCACCATCGCTAAGATGATGAGGGATTCTTGGTGAGCCGGGAGGGATAACTGCGTGACGATAGGGAATACTACTCAGCTTTATTCAAGCAACAGTATTTCCTATCTACGAACCTGGCGCTGTGCGCGGTTAGAATCATCAAGACTAACAAAAACACCCCGACCGTCGCTAAGACAATCGGGGTGTTTTGGTGAGCCGGATGATGCACAGTTCGAACACTTGCTTTATTGGATAAATGATCTTACAAAAGCCATGTTTTATCTTTTGTGTTCCTGAGTAGATGGTCTCCAAAAATTACGAAAAAGTCAGGCTTCAATCAAACTTGACTGCCGGCACCATCATGCTGAATAGGTGTCGTTTGCCATCACGCATTCTGGACCATTCATTAGTTGGCTGCCCCGCCGAGTTAGGGGTAGTCTTAGTCAAATCATAGTTAGCAATAGCGCTACCTGTAAAGCGATATACCGGCAAAAAGTAGTAAGCCGAGGAAGTTGGCTTATCAAAAGAATAGTCTGGATTAGGCAGCTTAGCATAGACCAGCTCCACTCTGGCTAAAGATACATCTTGAAACACTCCGCCATAATTTCCAAATGCGGTGTTGTTATTGTTGGTAGTCGCTACATGATTACAGTGATGATTGTAATAATCAGAACTGGCATCTCCCAGAGAAGACGACTCCAAATCCACACAATTCAGATAGCCGCCCATATGAGCTACCTCATCTCTAGCCTGATTAAAAGTAATTAATGGATAGGTATCATACGTTGGATAGGTATTAAATACCGTTCCATTCATCGACTGCACCTGCCACACCCCCTGATTATTAAAAAGTACTCTAATATCATCAGCTATATTAGTTGATAACACTTTATAACTACCCAAATGAACCGGCACAACAACCTCCATGTACGAACCATTACCCGACTGACTGAACAGACTACCTACCACAGCGTTATCCCAGTCAATATTAGGGTACGCTAACCCAGATACGGACACATACTCTTTGGCCTTTATAGCAGCCTGATCCTTGGTCATCGTAAAGGATCCCGACTTCTGCAATGCTGCCCGAAAATTAGGAGTACCTATTCGCACATCAGGAAATTCGTACTCTTTGCCATTCTTGCTAAAGGTAGCGGCATAGGTTGTCGATGGCTGTAAAACCTCAGATTTTCGATCTTGGAGTGTTAAGCCATAGTGAGCGGCCATGCTTAAAATAACTTTCCGATCTTGCTCGCGATCACTGGCAAGTGAACTACTCATTGCGTTAGCAATAGGATTATTCCATCCATACACAGGCAACTCGGCTGGGTCAGAGGCTAAGACAATCGAAGCCCTACGCAGTCGATAATTTTGTAATGATATTTTGCGCGCCTCAGCACTATTAATATTTTGCAAGCTGGCCGTCGGCAAGGTAGCCCTTGATAATCCCTTAAATAATGCTGACGGATCAATAGAAGGAGACGAAATGGTAGGAGTAGGGGTAACAGAAGCTGTTGGAGTGGCTAGTAATTGATCAAATCTTATAGCCGGTACTTGTGGAGTGGGCATGAGACTAGATCCCGTCTGCTCTGCAATCTGCTCATCCTGATTATTTCTCACCATAAACCAGTAGCAAGCCCCAACCAATAACAAACAGGTCAGCAACAGACTACTGCCGACTATCCAGTATTTCTTTTTAGACGACCTTTGTTTAACCGGTGGCACCAAACTGGCATCCTGAGTAGGGCTATTAACTATCTCATCTTGATTAGCAGTGGTATTAGCAGTAGATTCAGAAATATTCATATCAATACTGTAACTCGGTTGATAAGAGAAAGCAATAAGCTTGCCTGAAGCATGCACACGCTCCCTATTCACCTATGAATATCCCAAAAAACACAGCAGAACAGACAGGAGTCTAGCGAGCCAATATGACACAATTAGTGACTGCAGGCCTACTGTTTTAAAAGGTACGCAAAGAAGATAAACTACAAGATGCTGTTGATGATGGCGAACTTACGTTTGAGCAAAAAGACTTGATTGTAGCCAAGCAGCAAGAATTGAAAGACCAGAGTGCGACAAATCGCGACTCAATGCAAGACGTATCGAGTGAAGAGCGTCGTGAAGCTATGGAGCAACAACGCGATGAACTTGCACAATGGGCTGAAGACAATGACATTCCCCTGGAATATCTCCGCAGCGGATTTGGTGGCCCAGGTCGCCATGGCTTCGGTGGACCAAAGAAGTAGTCATGATTAGCGCTTAGCTACCGACTTGATTTCTATGGTCACTCAAACCAAAACAGCGCCACAATGGCGCTGTTTTGGAGTAAACACAAAATATGGAGTTCGATTAGTGCATTAGGGTATCAAAATATCGAACACCTATCCAAAAACTTTGTCTATCACTATAACAAAAAAGACATCACTTTCATGATGCCACTTTTGGTGAGCCAGTAGAGATAACTTTGTGACGATAGAGAATACTATTTTACTCTTCGAGTAATAGTATTTCCTATCTGCGAGCCTTGCACCGAGGAGTCATAGAATGCTCTTAAGCTTATAGAAGCAATTATTGACAGCACGTTTGAAATGCCAAAAGTCACCTACCGCCTTTGAACAAGATTATTCTAATAATTTATTAGTATTATGCGAGATTAAGTTGCCAGGATACTCCGTATTTGTCTGCAGCCCAGCCGAATTTTTTACTAAATCCGTAGCCATCCACAGGCATCATGACTTGACCGCCCTCAGATAGTTTTTCAAATAGCTTGTGCAACTCGTCTTCACTGTCACAATTAACATAAATTGAAATTGCTGGAGTAAATGAAAACTTGTGGTCCATTCTATTTTCGCTAGCCATATACTCTTGACCAGCAATAGAGAATGAAGCCTGTTTTATCAAACCTTCTTCACCGCCTGGCTCATCTTGTTTCCATTTGTCAACATACTTTATTTCTGAGTCAGGAAAAAGCGACACATAATAATTAATTGCCTCTTCGGCTTTACCGCACTGATCACCGACAAACATTAAGAAAGTAGTTGTTTTTTGCATAATCTAATTATAGCAAAAACACACCTTACTGGGAGTGTATGATACATTAACGAAAATGGTGCGCGTAGTGAGAATCAACCATAACGAATCAAAAATCCCCTACAACCATTCAGTCATGGGGGATTTTTGGTGAGCCGGGAGGGATTCGAACCCCCAACCAATTCCTTAAGAGGGAACTGCTCTACCATTGAGCTACCGGCCCATATTACATTGAACTAACAAGCAAACTCGACCCCCGATCAAATCGGGATAGACTTGAATATATTACCACACCAAAGCAAATTCCTTAAACGCGTTACAAGGGAAAGCCACCCGGCGCCGAAGCGCCGGGATAGCAGCAAAACCTAGGATGTCTGTTGCGAGATTATCTTGGGTAGATACATCCCCACGGCGCAGACGCATTTGGCTTCCAGCCCGTCTCGGTCTGAGCAAATCCTTCGAACTTTTCGTACGTGACGTCTGCGTCGGCCACTGATATATGGGAATGACCGAAGCCCGGCCCCTTGATCCCTGGCTCGAATGAAGCGTTGAGCTCAATCGGGTACGCGCGGCCTTGCTCATCGTAGCCGCGCACATCCTGCGATGTGACGTCGAGACGAGTAAGTTCCCAGGCACCAGCGCCTTCGGAGTAAATCTCGGTCAGCTGGACATGAATTTCGCCGTCCATGCTGGCCATACGAATCACCTCTTCCTCACCGAAGCACCGATGCTGCAGCGCTCGGCCGAAGGCATCCTCTGAGGCCAACTCGTAGGCCTCGCATTGCGTAATGCGAATGGTATCAGCCACCAGCTCAGTGGTCCGATTGTCCGGCTTGCAGGTGAATATTTCAGCCTGCATGAAGCGCACCGGCTGCACCTGTGCAGCAGTAGACGAGACCACCAGCCCCATCAATCCAAACATCAAAATCAAAGCTGACACCACCCTGCGCATGACACCCACCTATCTATCTAGCCAAATTCTTTTGCAGCCACCTTGGCCACCAGAATTAGACAGGCAATATTATATTCAGCTATAGGTCTCATGTCAAGCAAATTGTAAAGAATTTTAGCTTTTATTTTTCTTCTTTACTATTTTTAGCCTTTTTCTTACGCAAGGGCACTAACTGTGCTGCTATACCAATAGCTGCAGCCACTAGAACCAAATTCTTAATAATATATTGCCCTTCCAAAGTCGGCACAAACCAGCTCGTCCAAACCATACCCGGCAGCAACACTAATGGCATAGCGGTCATCACCATATGCGGGAGAAGCAAGGCAATGGCCAGTCGTTCAAAACCTTTTATCAAAAAAGCTATGCCAATCGCCAACTCAAAAATACCAAATGCCATCATAAACTCATTAAATGGTAGAAATGGCAGCGTTTGATCAAACAGTGCCCGCACCAACGGCGTAGCAGGGGATAAACCAAAGATTTTCAAAACTCCAAACCAACCAAAAACTACAAACAAAGCCAGACGAGCTGCTGGCAGATAAACCTTTTTCATAAAGGCGATCACACTACTATCAAAAGCTGTAACGATTCCAAATTCAGACATAAAGCTTCTACTCACTGTTCACTGTTCACTGTTCACTGTTCACTGTTCACTGTTCACTGTTCACTGTTCACTTAGAAAGTATACTACAAATCAGTCAAGCATTCTTGCATCAACCAAGCATAATCGTGTAGAGTGAGTATATAACCTATACAATTTTCACATAACGGAGATTTCTATGGCAGATACACCAGCCCCAGACAACACCCCAAATACCCCGTCCGAGCCGGATAATCAGGCAGATAATCAGCCTGCAGCAAACGATCAGGTGATTGCTTCTCCGGCTGAGATAGAGGCAGCTCACGCCAACACTGAACCTACTCCGGCGCCCGCTGATCCTTCAGTAAATAATAAACCAAATTATCTGCCAGCCAGCGAAGAGCTGATGGCTCACCTCGAAGAGCAGCGGAAAAATAGCACCCAACCAGGCCAAGCCGCTACGGTCGCCGCCGGATCAGCTCTTTCTGATATTACTCCGCCCGCCAACGAAGTTAGTCTCAATCCACCCCCAACCCAAGCCGCCCCACAAGTCGTCAATCAATCATCGGCCTCCAACGGATCAGGCAACAGCTTTAGTCCTCCCCAAGAAGTCATCGATAGCCTCAACGAAGAGCAAAAGATATTTATCAACGGTGCTAGTTGGGCTGGCGTATGGGGCTCAATATTCCTGATTGCCCAAAACTCTCTTCGTCATAGCGCGATCTCTCTTATAGGATCAAGTATTCCAATTCTCAACCTAGTCGTGCTCGTTTTCTATATAAAAAGTGCCCGCCGCATCGCCTGGCAATCTCACTACTGGGATAGTTTTGAGTCGTATCAACAAAATATGAGCAAATGGAGCAAGTGGGCTAAGATATATCTGGTAATTATAGTAGTCCCCAGCCTTATCGGCCTGGCAGCAACCCTCAGTCTAATCATGATCAATCCTCAATCTCGCCTAAATGAAGTCAATGACTCCGGTCAAAAAAACCAGATAGCACAAGTAGCCCGCGCTTTGGAAGACTGTTACACCGAACAAGCCACTGGCAGCTATACAAATTGCGATAACCTATCCAAGTTGGCATCTGGAAAATATCTAGCCTCACTACAGAGCGTTACTGACGTCACCATCAAAGCAGCCAGCGACAAATCAGAAGTCGTCGCCTACACAACCTTATCCGCCAATACCGTCGCCTGTCAAAAAGGCTCCGGCAGTCCTGCTTATTTTAGCTACTATTCCAATACCGGGCAAAGTTTAATTGTCTGCGGAGCTACTCCGACCATCACTGCGCCCACATCGCCAACTCCAAGCTCAACCAGCAAAGTCACCCCCACCCCAAGCCGAACCCCAACTCCTACCTCGACCTTCACCCGCTAATAACACCTAACTTGAACTCCCAAGCTCAAGAGAGTACAATCCCTGTCAATCCTAGGCGGGGATTGTTGTTTTACCTCCAGTCGCATGCTGGTAGAACTTGGATAAAAAAGTGGACAGACTTCACAGGTTATGCTATCCAACATATCCCCAACTCAACGCATGGGACAGATGGGTGTTGGAAAGGAAATTAAGTCAGCTTTATCGTCGACAGTCAGGGCTACAAAGCGAAGGACTATGAGCTCGGCAGCTGCTCTGGCTGGTAGGAGAATTCAGCGCTCGCTTTGGGCTATTACCGATCATTATCATCCTCGGCCAACACAAACCACCAGTAGGGGTAATGCCCAACCTTGAGTCATTTAGGCCATTCGGCCAGCCGGATCTAGACGAGGCAGTCAACCAGTCAAATCCGGACCGGGCGGAAGCAGCCTACTTTTGTTTCTTGCGACAGGCAAAGCAACCTCAGTCAAAGCGCAACGCAAGGTTTTATTTCAGGGGAGCAATCATTGAGATTCCAAGCTGGGAGTTTCGCCTAGCCAACGACAGTCTAGCCGGCTCTCAAGATAAGAACTAAGATGACGCCATGCCCGGGCATGGCGTCATCCCCTCAACTCCCTTTTTGAACTATTCACTCCAATAAATATCAAATCATAACAAACGTTATTGACATAAAGCCTATAGCGCGGTATAATTCATATATCGTCATTGTTTAACAGCTGTCATAGACAGCAGGAGACACGGCAATGTCACGCACCTTGATGCTCACCGAAAAGGACCGCCAGCGAGAGATTGAGGCCCTCGCCAATCGGCCGCTGGACTTCGAAATCGATTTCGAAACGGTCAAGGCAAGGATGCTGGCGGGCGGCTATCTAATGGCGACAGGCCCGAACAAGCAACTGGAAAGGGGTCAGGTCGGCTTCTATAGCCCTCACGAATCCTGGACAAAAGAGACCGAATGGGCCAAAGACTGGCGATGGCTTGGCTTACAAAAAAAGCCGATAGCGTGGTATACTTACCACATGATCGCCTTCAAGATCACAGAAGGAGAGCCCATCCTGGTCACTTGGATGGATGCCCTCGATAATCAGCGAGAGGTGAAGTATAACCCCATAGTTAATATTGGGAATATACTTTACTCATACAACACGCTCGGCGGAACCTGCGGCTTCCTCAGGGCAATCCTGGGACCGAACTTCGCCCACACTGCACCGGGCTAAACGACACTGTCGTACCACAGCTCATTCATCCGCCCCGGACATCACATGATGTGCGGGGCGATTTGCGTTTAAGCACTTATTCTAACGTTTACCTCGACCACCTTTAAAAAATTTCTGCCCAGCTCCGCTAGCAGAAACTGGCGCATTGCGATCTCGCTTACGGTCTTTATGTTTACCCTTGCCTTTTTGACTGCGGCGGCCCTTGCGATTATTATCGTGACTGCTGCCATGACTTTGTCCAGCATTCCCCCGCAATTCAGAGTCCAATTGCTCCAAACTAACCAACTCACCTTTCTTACCCCGACTGAAACTACGCGACACTTCCACACCATTCAAATAAGTCACAGTGTACGTACCCGACACTCCACCCTTAAAATTACTCTGCAACGGCTCTTTGCGAACCCGGATCATGTGTGGCGCAATCTCCTGCACCCAATCATATTCAACCGCCTGCACATCAATGGCCAGTCTGCGGCCATTTATTTCCAAGATCTCAGTACACACAATAATATCCGGCATATACTTAAACCACACACTCGATGGGTGCAGCTTCATGGTATGGCCATTCAGGCGGGTATATTCATACTTGCCACTTCGGGCAGCAATATTTTGAATCAGTCCGGCCGTCATAGCCCGTCCCAGTAATTGATATTCTTCCTTGCGCGCCTCTTTGCGCCCCAGATTAATTGTCTGCTCAGCCACCGAAGTAATTCGAATATCCAACCAATTAACCAAATCAGTCAGCTGATCGCGAATCTTGATTATTTCTTCCAAAATATGCTGATTAAGATAATTCTGCATAGCCCATTGCAAGCGATCTTCTGTCGATTGACGCTCATACAAAGGAATAATCTTTAACAAGGTAAACAGGTCGCCACGCTTATCCTGCAACTGCTCTTTAGCCGCATCAGCCGCCGACTCTTCACCAATAGGACGAGTGAATACCGGACCGGTTGACAGACAAGCGGCGATAATCAAGATCTCTTTAACACATCCATATTTCTGAGCAGCCAGAATCAATCGACCAATCCGTGGCTCAACCGGCAAACGGGCCATCTGTCGACCCAACTCCGTTACCTGTTTTTGATCGTCAACCGCACCCAGCACCTTTAGCGACACCAACGCATTATGAATAGCACCCTTAGCCGGCTGATTCATAAATTCAAAATTCTCCACATCTGGGATACCCAGCTCAGTCATTCTTAGTACCGCGCTGGATAAGTCTTCGCGCTGAATCTCCGGAGTAGAGTAGTCAGGCCGACCACTAACACCTGGCTCCAAAAATTCAGGGCGGCCATTATGATATTCCTCTTCGGTAAACAAAGGCAAATACAAGCCCGGTTGAGTGCGCCCAGCTCGTCCTTGTCGCTGCTTCAACCCAGCTTTGGAATGCTCAATCGTTTTAAGCGCTCCAATACCATGCTTGTGATCAAAAGTCATTTCCTTAATCAAACCGCTATCAATAACCACGCTTAAACCGTCCACCGTAATTGATGTTTCGGCAATATTCGTCGCCACAATCACTTTGCGAGCCGTGGTTGGTTCAAAAATACGCTGCTGCTCCCATGAATCCATTTCGCTGTGAGCCGCCAGAGGCAGGAATTGATCTTCGGAGATATTAAATGACTCGAGGTTTTCAATAGTCTGGGCAATTTCCTTTTTACCAGGCATAAATATCAAAATATGCCCCTCACGACCAGACAAGTGAACCTGCCGCGCCTTGTAGGCCGCCAGAGAAGTCACCGAAGCCATATCTCCTTCTTCGCTAAAAGTTTTCATGGCCGACACGGCCTCATCTTCTGTCAGATATTCGGTATCAATAGGATAGCTGCGACCGGGAATAGTAATAATCGGCGCATTATCAAAATACTCCGCGAAGCGGCCCGTATCGATAGTAGCCGACATCACCACTACTCGCAGATCGGGTCGATCTTTCAGTGCTCGTTTGACCAGACCTAGGCCAATATCTGTATTCAACCCTTGCTCATGAGCCTCATCAAAAATCAGCACATCGTACCGGCTAAACAGCGGGTCAACACTGGCCTCCTGCAGCAAGATACCATCAGTCATAAACTTCAGTTTGGTGCCTTCCATGGTCGTATCATCAAACCGAACCTGATACCCAACCTCTTGCCCCGGCTGACAACCATACAATCCCGACACAAACTCCGCCAACGAGATAACCGCTAATCGACGAGGTTGAGTTACCCCAATACGGCCATTAACAGCTAGCCCTTGGCGCAATAGATGCAAGCCGGTCATGGTTGTTTTGCCACTACCAGTCGCCCCAATAATAACCGTGGCCTGGTTTCGTTTGACCGATTCAGTGACATCTGCCAGCATATCAACAATCGGCAGATTATCCATTTTCTGTTGTATTTCCGGAGTAATTTCAACAGCCTGCGCCTGCCGATCCACATCCCGGCTAAATTGAGAATTCATGCTTCTATAATACCATTAATCAACCAAGTATATTGCAGAAATGTGATTTATAATTGGCATAAATCGTACCATGAGATGCCTATCCATCGATTTGAACAACGCTTTGCTATAATGAATTGAGTTAATGAACATTCTCCTCGCTCAACAATCACACTATTCACATCAAACGCCTAGCCAAATTGGCTGGTCAACACGATCATGCCATCACCGCCGTCAGCAGAACGATTGCCTTTGCCGACCTTCAGGCTTTGGCCAGCCAAGCTGACTTAATCATTTTGTCCGGAGGCAGCAATGGTCGATCGGTCGCCTACGATGCCGGCTTTTATCAAAACCAAATTGGTCTTGTCAGGCAAACCAACAAGCCGGTTATTGGTGTCTATTTAGGCGCCCAAATAATCGCCAAAGCTTATGGCAGTCAAAATGAGCCGATTGGCCAAAAGAAGCAGAGGGCAACAACATATCTCGGTCCAACAAAGTTCACCCATCTTCAGAGCTCAGAAAAATCTCAAAGTCCATCAAAGTCACTTCTGGGTCATTGATCAACTCGGACCTCAACTACAAAGCTTAGCCATTTCCAGCAACGGGCACGAAGTCATCCGACACAAATCAAAGCCTCACTATGGCTTACAATTTCATCCTGAAGTCTTCCCAAACCATACCGGTGGATCAGCCATTTTCAACAATATTCTCAGACTACATACTTCCCAAGGCAGTAAGCCAATATAGATAGAAACTAAAAAGATCAATATAGTTTCTTAATTGCTAGACTAAGCATTTAATTCAATCTCTGTCACAAGCTCGCCTTGGTTATTGGTGGTTTTGAGCTCAAACAAACCTCCGCTTGAAGATGGACCTGCCATACCAGCATTCTCTGCATAGCGCTCTTTTAAATCCTGATCCACAATTACTTTCCTTAATGATAATTCGTAGTCATCACCATCGTTCCACGTAAACGAATTACCGGTTTCAAGCGATACCACTTCGGGAGAGTCCTCATTTTTTAGTTGATAAATTTCTAAATCTGTGCCATCAAATCGAAAACTATAGTTCGGAGAGATTGTCTGTGGAGGCAATGCCATGGAAAGGCCTTTCTTGTTATTACTTGAATAAAGCATACTCCTGATACCATCTTATTGCCACGTCGAAACAGATCCAGTAAACAAGATAATAAATTAAGGTCGGACCTTAGCTCCCCGTACCAAGGTCCGACCTTAACGATACCAGGTTGATATATACCTCAAAAAGACTCGAAATTTAAGGCTATCAAAATCGATTACCAAGAATTGCCAAGAATTAAGGTCCGACCTTATTGCGCCGTGCCAAGGTCGGACCTTAATAGCCCTTAATAGTGGCTTAATAGCACTTGATAGTCCTGATAGTGACATTCATCAATATTGGGTTTTATTGAACTTCCCCAGCTTTGCTATAATGTGCTGAGCTAATGAATATTCTCCTGGTCAACAATCGAACCATCCATATCAAAAGGCTAGCCAAATTAGCCGGTCTTCACAACCATGCCATCACCCTAATTGATGGCCGGACTGAGTTTGATCAATTACAGCAACTAGCCAATATGTCAGACTTGATTATCCTATCGGGCGGTAGCACTGGCCGATCAGTATCATACGATCCCAAATTTTACGACAACCAGTTTAGGTTGGTTCAACAGACAAACAAACCCGTTATTGGCGTTTGCTTGGGAGCACAGATAATTGCCGCTGCTTATGGTAGCCGGATGAGACGACTAGCCAATCGAAGTAGGGGGCAGCAGCACATTTCCATAACGCGCAGCTCGCCCATTTTTAGAGCTCAAAGAAATTTCAAAGTTCACCAGAGTCACTTCTGGGTCATTGATCAACTCGGACCTCAACTACAAAGCTTAGCCATTTCCAGCAACGGCCACGAGGTCATAAAACATAAATCAAAGCCTCTCTATGGCTTGCAGTTTCATCCCGAAGTCTTCCCAAACTACACCAGCGGCTCAGCCATTTTTCACAATATTCTTCGGCTACACACCGTCCAACCCATAACGAGCCATGACTAAATTCACCCGCCTAACCTTTCTTTTTATAGCAACCAGTTTTATTGGATTAACCGCCCTGCACGGTCTGATTGGTCTCAATTCAGTCCAAGCTCAAACCACAGACCAAGTCAACCCCAGCGCCATTGACCTGCCGCTCGTTCAAGAGCAACCAGGCACGGTGTCTCAGACTCAAAGTCAAACCCTAACCCTTGAAGGCACCATTACCAAGGTTGTTTCAGAAGAACAAACCGAGATAATGGGCCATCAGCAACTATTTCAAACTCTAGAAGTTTTGATTACCTCTGGCCAAAATAAAGGTCAAACCATCACCATCGATCACGGCTCAGTCGCTTCGGTTAATATCCAACAATACAAAGTAGGAGATACAGTTCAAATCCTAGCCAGCACCACTCCGCAAGGACAGGCTAGCTATCAGATTTCAGATTATGTCAGACGAGCGCCCTTATTTTGGCTGGCTGCCATATTCATTGGACTCATCCTTCTGATCAATTTAAGAAAAGGCCTTGCCTCACTCCTCAGTCTGGGCCTGACCTTTGTTATCATTTTCGCCGTCATCCTGCCGCTGATTTTGGCAGGCCACAATCCGGTTTTAATAGCCCTGCTAGCGTCAGTTATCATGATACCGCTTACCTATTTTATAGCTCATGGCTTCAATAGAAAAACTGTCACAGCCGCCATTGGCACCCTAACTTCATTGGCTATTGCTGTCATTTTGGCTCAATACTTCATTAACCTAACTCGCTTAACAGGCTATGCTTCAGACGAAGCCGGCTTCTTGGCCGCCAATAATCCCGGCGAAATAAATATTCAGGGACTCATCCTAGCCGGTATCGTCCTTGGCTTAATCGGCGTACTCGATGATGTCACCATCACTCAGGCAGGCTTTATTCAACAGCTAAAACAAGCTCAGCCAACCATCCCCGCCAGAGAACTCTTTGACCGAGCCATGTCGGTTGGCCGGGACCATATCGCTTCGTTGGTAAACACGCTTATCTTGGTTTACACCAGCGCAGCCATGCCACTATTGCTCCTCTTCACTCAAACCGAACGCCCCTTCATGGAAATTATTAACTACGAAATAGTAGCCGAAGAAATAATCCGCACCCTAGTCGTCAGCATCGGTATCGTCATCTCCGTCCCCGTCACCACCTATCTAGCTGCCAAAACTATCGACTGGCCTATTTGGCAAAAACCCATCTTCAACAAATTCACCGCCAAAGAAGACCACTCCCACCATCACTAAAGACATAGCGCGCAGACAGAGGCTCACAACCGTGATATAATCCGGCCATTGTACTGTCGACAACCACAGGAGTGAGCACATGTCGCACTATACATTGCCTCACATAGAGCCAATCAAGGATTCAACCTGGGACTTTGCCAAGGGGCAACGGCCGCTCGATCAACTTGAAAAAAAGCTGGGGGTCAGGTTTCGCAACATCGAACTCCTCGCGCAAGCACTGACACACGATTCGTCGTTTATGGATTGGAGAAATCCACCAGAGCCATTCAACAAGGGTCTGGAGTGGGTTGGTGATGCTGTTATTCAGCTAGCCATCTGCGACATCCTCGAAGCCAACTTTGGCAAAAACGAAGTGGTCGAGAGGCTGCTGAAATGGTTCAAGAGCAACGAGAGTCTCAGCCAGCAAGGTCAACTGCTCAACATCACCCAATGGCTGAGGATAGACCTACCAAATTTCCAGAGATACCGCAAGGAGGACTGGACTGCTCGGCTCAATGGCGACGCCTACGAAGCCGTTCTGGGTGCACTATACAGAGATCAAGGCATGCCTGCGGTTCAAAGAGTGGTGGAAAGTTGGGTTATACCGCTATCACTTATCAAGCTCTCTCCAACCGAGCTGGATCAGCCTGCTTTGCTGGCCAATTACAAAGTCAAGCAGCGACATGGCAGCCTGCCCAGCTTTCAGACAACCAGAGAGGGGTCACGATATCGCTGTCAACTCAGGCATCGGCAACGAACCCTCAGCTCCGGCCATGGAGATGATCGCCCCCAATCGATATACTGGGCTGCCAAGAACTACCTCAATTCGTTCTTACCTGGCAGATAGAGAAGTCGTCGCTAAGACTTCTGTCCATAGAGAGACAAAATGCCCGAGTCGTCGACCCGGGCATTTTGCATAGTTGCCAGGCTACATGGCAACCCTACTTGTCAGGCGAAGTGCTGCCGACGATAATTCCCCCGCCCACCACCAAATCTCCATCATAAACAACCACCGATTGTCCTTCGGCGATAGCTCGGGCTGGTTTATCAAGCTTTATCTGAGCCCGCTCGTCTTCAATTGCAATTTCAGCCGACATCAACGGCGATCGGTATCGTGGCCGAACCTGATATTTTTGGCCCGCCGCAGGCTTTTCGGTCAACCAATGCAGTTGATCGATGGTGATCGTTACAGCCCATAAATCTTTGTCTTCCTTATCAGTCGTTACAAAAACCTGATTCTTAGCCATATCCTTACCGGTCACATAATACGGCTTGCCTCCACCCACGCCCATGCCTGATCGCTGACCAATGGTATAAAAAACTGCCCCCTGATGATAGCCGACCACCTTGCCATGCTCATCAATCACTTCACCCGGCTCCGCCTGAATGTACTGACGCAAGAAGTCCTTCATATCAACTTTGCCGATAAAGCAGATGCCTTGAGAGTCCTTTTTATGAGCAGTAATCAAACCACGCTCTGCTGCCATTTGCCGAACCACTGGCTTTTTATATTCACCAATCGGCATAAAGACCTTAGTCAAAATCTCAGGGCGAACACGGTATAAAAAATAACTCTGATCTTTGTTTGTATCTAAACCGGCATACAACTTACCCTCTTTGACTCGAGCATAATGCCCGGTAGCAATCGCTTCAGCTCCATCCTCAAAAGCCAAATCCATAAACACCCCAAATTTCATTTCCTGATTACACATCACATCAGGGTTGGGAGTCCGACCAGCTTGATACTCGGCCAGCATATAACTGACCACCGTATCGTGATATTGCTGACGCAAATCAAAGACCTTAAATGGAATACCTAGCTGCTCAGCCACCTTGCTAGCATCTTCCAGGTCATCAGCCCAAGGACAATCAAAAATAGACCATTCTTCGGCCCAGTTCTTCATATATACACCAGTCACCTGGTGGCCTTGTTCTTTAAGCAGTGCTGCCGTCAATGAACTATCGACGCCACCGCTCATACCAACATAAATCTTCATAGCTATAGGATAATACACCATTTAACCCTCAAGGTCAAAGCGCGGCCGGTCTTTTCAAAAATACACCTTATAGCATTGAAAGAGGGGAGACCTTTATCATATACTACCCAAGTCACCATCGATAGATCGCTTAACCGGTTATTCAGGAGAAAGACCATGCCAGATCGACCAGCGATTAAGAGGAGAGTGCCGCAAATGTTCCGCATTACCTTAGGTGCGCTTAAACGCAGCCTAGGAGAAGCGTACCTCGCTCCGGCAAGCAGAGAGTCGCCTATTTACCTTAACGTCAAAACTCGGACTGATCAGCTTACACCTTTTACTGTTACATCCCTGTCCTTCGACCAAGATACAGGGCTCTATTTCTTCAGCGGAGTAGGGGAGCGGGAGGGGTGCTCCGGCTGGTACAATCCCCGCACCGGCAGCTCTGCCGTCGAGATAGGCGTGGAGCCAGCAAATGTAAGCACCCCTACTATTGATTCCAGTGAAGGAGCAGGTGGATCGGGCGGTGAATTGAGTGGTGGTGGCAAGCCGGATTTCTAGTAGCAATACTGCCTCCAGAAGATCCCTTTATCGGGCTTCTGGAGGCAGCAAAAGCCTTCACATTAAAACTCACCCACTAGATTTATTTCCATCTCCAAATCATAACCAAGCTTACGTTGTACTTCGCCCTGTGCCAGCGCTGCCAAATCAAGAACATCACGAGCAGTTGCACCGCCTGTATTTATAATAAAATTGGCATGCAATTCAGAAATCTGAGCCCCACCGCTTCGTTTACCTTTTAAACCAGCCTCATCAATCAATCGACCAGCCCCAACACCTTCAATTTGCTTAAAAACTGAACCGCAAGACGGACAGTCCTCGACTTGCGGTTGACGGTGTCGTCTCCACAGCAAATTTTTATCTATCTGTTGAAGAACTTCCGACTTCAAGCCTGGATTTAACCTCAAACCTACCTCTAATACCACCACTTCTTGATGATGGAGCAAAGAATCATCATAGCCAAATTCAAAAAATTCAGCACCTACTTGTTGAATAGAACTATCTGGCATCAACACCTTGGCCGATTCGACAATTTCGGATATAAACACAGTTCTACTTCGATCAGGGGATAAAAAATGAAGATTCTGCCACATCGCTCCGCCCACCGTCGATGGTATGCCCGCAAAATGTTCCAAACCCGACCAACCCTGCTCGGCAGTCAAAGCGATCAGATCAGAAATAACCGCGCCGGATTCTACAATCAATAACCCATCTTGCATCGCGACATGCTGAGCCATGTTTCGAATCACCAATCCTCGAAAACCCTGATCGGCAACCAAAATATTGGCTCCCCTTCCCAAAATAAAATAGGGCAGGGCTGACTGACGAGCATCAATAACGATTTTTGCTAACTGATCTTGTGATATAGCTTCAACATAATAATCAGCCGGACCGCCTATACCATAGGTGGTATAAGGAGCCAGAGCTACATTTCGCTTCACATCTGGTATATTCATATCATATATGATATCACAGGTTGGATATAGGATATGGGATATCGAATATAGAAAACTCAAAAATCAAGCCTCCATCACCTTCGCACTCTATATTCCATATCCTATATTCAATATTCTTTCAGCGGCAGAGACCACTGAAAGGGCTGTACTGTCTGTCGTGGATTACTCAAGTATCGTTTCAAAATCTTGTACTCATCCAAATCAAATCGCCCTGCATATGACCGATGCTGAATATCCTGATCTCTCTGCTCTATGGTGCCGACAACCGCCCATTGATCAATAATATAGCTGACGCTCCACTCCATATCACGAACTTCTGTCACCATAACCGGCCCTGAATATGGCCAATTAGCCAATCGACTGGCCGCAAATGCTGCATCTAATCGACGACTATAATCCAAAACGGACTCCTTGCCCACACAGGCCCCGGGGCAATGCTTCAATTGATGAGCAAAACAAGCCCCAGTAGTTTTTTGTAATCCAAGCCACTTTTGACATAAATTATTATCTTTGGCCATAGCCAACAACGATTCTTTGGCTTGACGTTCTGATTTATACACGGCCAGCACTGCCTCAAAGCCAATCCGCTGCACTTCATCAGCCGTCACCCCTCGATGGGTTTCGACTGTCGGATAGCCGGTCTTTTTATCCTGACCCTTTATGGCCACCACCATTTCTGATTGACGGCGCAGCATCCGATTATGTATCGGCAACATATCTTTGATCAGCTTAGACTCCAACAGCAAAGCACCTAGCTCGCCAGCCGTAGGAATTGTTTGGATATCGGCAATCTCCTGGGCAATCTTCATTTCCTTAACCAGGCGGTGATCATCATTGAAATGCGACAACACCCGCTGTTTAATATTGATACTTTTGCCAACATACAAGGTGGCGCCCTGACTATTGGTAAATAGATAAACACCAGGACCCTCAGGCAGCTCGCTCATCGCCTGCAACGGCAGTTGAGTTGGCAAACTGGGCGTCTTGAGTTGCTGTGTAACCGCCATATCAAAAACGGCCTCAGACCTCTGATCGGCCATTATCTGCAATAGTTGCCAAGTTGCCACCGCATCGGCATAGGCTCGGTGTCTATCAAGTGTTTGAATACCAAAATGACTTATTAACGAGCTGAGCTTGTGACTTGAAATAGTAGGGAAGAGCTGACGGGACAAGCGAACCGTACATAACAATTGAGGGTTAAATCGATAATCGCATCGACGAAATTCCTCTTTAATAAAGGCATAATCAAACCGAGCATTGTGCGCCACAAACACACTGCCATCCAAGATGTCAAACACCTCATCAGCCACATCAGCATAGGCTGGAGCATCGACCAAATCATCAGCATGAATGCCTGTTAAGTTAGTAATAAATGCCGGCAACTGACTGCCAGGATTAATTAATTGATCGTATGTTGCTACCACCTGCCCATCTTCGACCCGCACGATCCCCACTTCAATTACCCCACCATTCTTATAGGAAGTTCCGGTAGTCTCTACATCTACAATCGATAAAGGGCCATCAAATAAACTGGGCATTACCCCAATTATACCCAAACATCCCGCTCAATTCCTACAAGCAACCATCACCGGCTTGCCAACCTAATACAGGCAAGCTACAATAAATCTATACATCGATCAAATCGACCAACCATTGTATGATTTTTTTTCTGCCCCCATACGGCAAACGACATATCATTGTCCTAGCCAGCTTAACCTTTTTTATAGCCATTAGCGTATTGTTTGCCTGGAAAATGCAGGCAGATCGTCAAGCCAATACAACCACAGCCACCACCATTCAAGCCCAAGATCTCCGCAATAACCAGGACATTACTGCTCCTTTCACTTTAGCCCAGTTAGGCAATCAATCAGCTGCCTGGGGCGATAACCAATTTGTCATGTACGATATTCGCTCCACTGAGGACTTTACCAAATCTCATATAGAAGGCGCCATATCCGTGCCGCTTGCATGGTTGGACCGCACGGCAATCAGTTCAGGAGCCACCGTAGTAGTCTATTCCGATTCAATTGAGCAACTCGATCAAGCCAAGTCCATCCTCAAATCAAAGAGCATTACTAAGATTTATACTCTCAATGATCCACTCACAGCCCTTTCCGAACGAGGTTTTGTAATCTATGAGCAGTAAATTTTTATCCATCTTCTTAAGCCTCTTGGTAGTCGTTAGTCTGTGGGTACCGCTACCTGCTCAGGCTGACATTGCTCCAAAAAATACCACCAACAGCGGACCATACGCCCCGGGCGATGAAGTGCCAATTGAAATTCAAGTCACCAAGCCCACCACTCCTCCCAGCTCAGTTGATCCAATCGAAGTTGTGGTGGTCATGGATTTGTCAGGATCGATCGGCAGCGAAGTCAATACTGCCCGAACCGCTCTTAAAAAATTTGCCGATGACCTAGCTCCGTACTACGGCATGGTGAGTATAGGCTTGCGCAGCTTCGGTCAAGGATACGGCTCATTTGGTCCGTCCGTTATTACTGCAGCCAGTGCTAGTTCTTTTAAAGCAGCCATTGATAATATGTATATTGGCTGTCCTGGTTGTGCTTATTCAGATATCGTCAAAGGTATGCAGGACGGCAATGCCTTGTTTACTAACAGTACAGCCAAAAAGTATATGTTCCTGCTAACAGATGGTTACGCCAACACCCCTCCCAATCCAGTCAATCCCGGCACTGGCTTGCGATCATCCGGCAATTGTCCGGTCATAGTCAATGGCACTGCCACCGCACCTTCAGCCACCCTGGGACCTGCAATTACTCTGAAATCATCAACGTTCCGCATTCTGCCTCTAAAAATTGGCACCGATTATACTCGCACCCTCAATACTAGCACCACTGGGCCTTGCGGAGGCACTACAGCTCAAGTCGGCCGAAACGCCTATGTTAGCTGGGGCTTCAACCACAACATTCCGCTTATAGAATCAGTCTGTAGGCCAGGCGAAGGTGGACGAGGCTGGGCCACACTTGCCTGCGACCTTCTTGATGATATGGCAGACTGGCCTCGCCGTGTTTATCCAAATTCTGCCTTAGTTTCAAGCATCAGCCCAGATCTCAACAGCATCATTGATGAAGCGACACTACTCAAGCAAGTCCAAACCATCCAGCTAAACGATGTTCTCAACAGCAACGTCTTCGATATTGCCAAGGGCATAGATAATATTGCAGTCTACCGCTGTGGTACCAACACGCCAATTGGCACCATTGCTCTAACTGCCGTTGGCCTAACTATTTCGGGCAACATCACCAATCTCGGCAGCGAAACCAACTTCTGCGTTCGCTTTACCGCCACTGTCAAAGATAGCCCAACCACCGGCAGCACCACTATTAACACAATCAACAACAGTATCAATCACCGCAATAACAACGGCACCATCATCAGAACTGATACCATCGCTCCGGGTTCGATTGTTATCACTGACCCAACCCCCAACCCAAATTTCAACACCGAAGCTCCTCAAGGCACCATTGTTCAACCAGGCAGCGCAGCCGCTATCCAGAATATCAACCTTACGTACCTACCCGACTTAGCAACATGGGGCAATGGCCAGCTCACAACATCAGTAGTCGCTATTTTGTCAGGTACAAATAATTGTTCAGCCTACACCAATGCCAGTCCAGCTGTCAGCTCGGGCAGCGACATAAACTTACATATACCACATGACGGTGCCACGGGTGGCAGTTATACATTCCCAGCCTCGTCACGTAACCAAGTTAGTCTAGAACTAACAACCTCAGCCGCCACTCAAGGCACATACACACTATGTATTGCTTCCCGCTCAGCAGTTGGCACAGCCAATAACCCGATAGTCGCTCGCACCTTTGAAGTCCGTTATGCTTCTTGGCTGCAAGTTGGCGCCACCTCGGCTAGTCGACATAGTGGCGATATTCACTCCAATGGCGGCATTACCTTCAGTATTCCACCAACACAATATTTCTTTAGCTCAGGATTGGCTGGTTTAGTCAGCTCATCATCCTCAACAGCTAGTGCTCTTAGCATCACTTCAGGAAGACTTTCTAGCTTAGTAGAGTGGAGAATAGGCGCCTACAATCAAACCATCAACTCGCCTATATACGCCAAATTATTAGAAACAGCCACCAACAATGCCGGTGCACCTGAAGTCCGACCCGCTACTCCTGCCGGCAGTGGTCAGCCTCACACCATGGCTCAATGTGCAGCTGGTCAGACCAAAGCTTTCCGCATCGCCGGCCATCTAACCAGAGGTTCGCTCACCAGTCTTACCAATGCCAACTGCCCCAGCGCCAGCACCATTTACTTCGTCGACGGCAATCTAACTGTCAGCCAAAATATCATTGACGATACCAATGCTTCATCTATAACCTTCATCGTTCAAGGCGACATCATCGTCCAGCCCAATGTCACCCGACTTGATGGTATGTATATATTTGCCGGGTCATTCAGCAATGGAGTAGGCGACCAAGCCATCACCACCAAGGGATCACTGATTGGCCTAGGCGGCAAAAATCCATCCAACGCAACTGGTCGATTCCACACCGGCTCAGCCTCAGGCTTCCAACGAGACCTCGGCACAGGCAACAACAATCCCGCCGAATCCATCATCTATCAACCCAAGTACCTGCACTTAGTCAACAGCCTCCTCGGCGGCAGCAGCCTATCCTGGCAAGAAAATTGACAAGTCGTGTTAAAAATAAACACGACTTGTCATCCTGGAGCCGCAGGCGCTACGGAGGGCAAAGCCCGAAGCACGCAAGCAAAGCTGAAGTATAGGATCTAGGTGTTAAAAATAAACACGGCTTGTCATCCTCGCCCAAACAGATTCTAAAATTTCAAATCTCACCCCTTATATTTTTAAAATGAGAAAGGGGTGGTCGGCATTGCTGCTAACCACCCCCAGGTGTCTTCTCACACTATTGTCATACCGTTTTGTGACGGTAGCACTAGTGTAAACCTTTCACCTTACCTCCGGCGATAGTTGCAGGCAGAACGGAAGAAATCCGCATGCCACCAAAAAACCATCGCCATGATCCCGGCCAAGATCGCCAGGCCACTCGAAGTGACGAGGAACGGTCCAGACCCAGACACCGGCAAGCCAGTGACTGGGTCGACCGTTTCCGTCGTCGGCGACGAAGTCGTCGACTTGGAGGCCGTTCCGCTCCCGGTGTCGGTGATACCGCCGCCAGTCTGGCCGGAGCCAGGCTGGGTCGGACCGTCTGTCGACCCGCCACCAGGAGTGGTGGTCGGTTCTTCAACCGGTTCCTCGGTTGGAGCCTCGGTTGGATCCGGCGTTTCCGTCGGTTCCTCCGTCGGGCCCGGCGTTTCGGTCGGTTCTTCAGTCGGCTCCTCGGTTGGTTCCTCCGTGGGCTCCGGGGTTACCGGCTCCTCGGTTGGCTCTTCCGTCGGCTCCTCTGTCGGATCCGGGGTCTCGGTTGGAGCATCACAGTCTTCAACAGGCTCCGTCCACTTTTCGGCGCCTTCGACCTTGACAGTCACCGTATCACCGGTGAGCAGAATATGCTCAACCAGCTGAGGAGAACTGTAGTCGAACTTGGCAATGAGAACCTCGGAGACGAAGACCTTGACCGTGTAGACCTGGCCTTCAACCGCGCCGGAAAGCGCGACGTTGATCCCGGTGCACCCCTGCAGAGAAGCATCGATGACGAGCTCCTCTGAAACCGGCGTTTCCGTCGGTTCTTCCGTAGGTTCTTCGGTTGAAGTCCCCCCGCACACCACAGTAGTTTCCGCATGGCTGAAGCCAGCATCAACTGCAAAGGTTGTGGATCCTTCGAAAGGACCATTAGGAAGGGTTGCCGTGTCAGACCCAGTGCTCATTGTGAAAGACACGATTGCGCTTTCATCATATCCGCGAGCATCGTAAGCGTAAGCTTCGACGTTCGCGGCTCCACCGACACGGACTTCGACAGAGAACGTCAGCGTGCCTGCTTCGCAGTCAGTGCTGACAATCTCAACGCAAGCGCTGAAATCGCACGCGCCACCAGGTTCTTCCGTCACCGGCGTTTCCGTCGGATCTTCGGTGACGACTTCCGTCGCCTCCTCAGTGACAACCTCGGTCGATTCTTCGGAGACCATGACGGTCTCCTCGGTTTCGACTTCAGTCGTTTCGTCGACAATGATCGGCTCCTGCTGCACCGCTTGCGGCGCAGGGGGCTGCTCGACGATCGGTTCCTGCTGCACCGTTTCCGGAACAGCAGGCTCATTGACGACAACATTCTGTGGCTGCACCACTTCTGGTGCCGTCGGCTCATCCGCGACCGCGACGGTCTCGGCGGGCGCTTCTGTCGAGCCTTCCTCCTGATCCTGGGCCATCATGACCCACGGATCAATCGAAGACGACGGACCAGCGAGTGCCGATTGAGTCCCGGCGAGCGAGACCATCAGCATCACAAACACGACAAGCGAACGAACGATGACGAACTTCTTAGACTGGGACATTGCCAGTCTCCTTTCCTTGAATGGAATATTGACTGGAACTCCCAGCCTGAGTTTCCGCTGGGAGTGATCAATACCATTGAGTTGGCAATTGATCCCAAGGTCGCTCTTCGACCTCCTGCGATTCAAGACTGGATTCCCTACAGTCCTTGATTCCACAGCAGAGCCAGACCAACTACCACTGGTAGCTAGGCCTAGTTCTGCTGCTTATCAAAGAAAAGAGTAGGGGACTAAGTTTAAGATTTACACTATATGCGCCTGTCAAGGTACGACAAAAGACTTTGCGTCATGAGGACTATAGCATATTAAAAGAAACGTGCATAGACCTCATAGTCGCGATGTCTTATAGCTCATTTATACTATATATATAAGCATCTGTCAATAGGCTATAGGTTACAATATTTATTCTATATCTGAGTTAAATATTTATCTATAGGACAAGTGAAAATCACATTGCCAAATAAGGTCCTGCTCCGGGGGGCCAGAGTTTAGCAAAGTTTAGTTGCATATGCATTCCAGTCATGCTGAAAGAATCGTCGCAGCCTACAGTGGCACACAAAAAACACACCCAACCCCGACTAAATCAGGGTTGACAAGCAAGCATGTAAAAGACACAATGATATGTATTAGAACTATTCTTATGAAATTCTTGTTACCACCATACTCCAGAAAACATATTATTGTTCTGGCATCCGTAACCTTTTTTATAGCCATCGGCCTTCTTTTTTACTTCAAACTACTCCCTAACCAAAATCGAGATAGTCAAACTTCAGTTAAACAGACTACTGCAGAAAATTTAAAAAGCGACTTCAAAGATCAGGTAGCTAAAATCCAAGAAGACAAAGACGAAGCCGCCTGGGCTCTAGACGGATTTATAGTTATGGATATCCGGCCCACAGAGGACTTTGATAAACAACATATTGTAGGCGCAACAAACGTTCCATTAAGCGGACTACAGATTGCCTACTTAAATACCGATGTCGACATGGTTGTTTATAGCCCCAATGAAGAAGACCTAGACAAAGCAGTCGCTATTTTAAAAGCTAAGAATATCCGCAATGTCCATACCCTCAACGAAAGCCTAGACCAGCTCAAGCAATCAGGGTACAAATTAACAGAAGCCAAATAACACTATGTCAAAACTTTCCAGTCGTCAGATAAAGAACATTTCTAAAAAGGCTTTCCGTCTAAGCACACTATCACTAATTGCCATCACCATCATCCTTAGCTCAAGCCCTCAGGCTATCCAGGCTGCTGCTAACAAAGTTGTCACAAGCAGTGCCACCTCATACACTCCCGGCCAAACTGCCAATTTAGAAATACGAATTCCTAAGCCGACTAACATTAACCTCCCACCATTTGAAGTCGTGTTTGTGGTAGATGCCTCATATTCAATGGCAACTGAAATCACTAATATGAAAGTACCGATGCGCAGTTTTGCAGATTCATTGATCAATTACCCAGGCTTAGTTAAAGTTGGTATTGTTTCTTTCGGCTATAATGAAAATTTGTACGATGACATTGGATACTTCCCTGAAACACATTTTCCTCTTACAACCATTTCTGGTAATACTGACATAACAAATTTAAAAAACGCCATAGGAACAAATGCCACAAACGGCGTAAAGGCCTCTGTTGGAGGAGCATACTCAGATTTGCACAGAGGTCTGAGAGATGGAAATAACTTATTTAGTACAGGCACAAGTAGTGGCAGATTTCTCGTTGCCCTAACTGACGGTGTTCACAACTATCCTGCCTTTGGTAGCCGACGTTATGGGTTAACCGCTTGGGATGGTCAGTGCGTATTTACCGGAGGGAGTACGTCACGAGTGCCTGGCTCATTAAACATCGCAAACCAGAGATTCAATCAATTAATGCTGATACCCGGAGGCGACCAACTTGGCAATGAGCTTGATGGTTCATTTGGTATGACCCCGCCAGTAGCCAATAGGTATCAATCTCCTTGCGGTTATATTTTAGACTATCCCAATTCAAATACAGATGATGTTACTGGTATAGATTTTATAGACTATACAATCACTGCTGCAATTAACTCAGGTCGCATTGCTACAAAAGAGCCCGATATGACCTCTGCCTTAAATTTTATCCGCAATACTATCACCCCGACTCACTTCACAGTCACAGACCAACTCAATACCGGCGTCTTCGGCAATAACAGCATCACTGCCGTCGCTGGTGTGTACGATTGCAGTACAAATACTCAAATTGGGACAGCTAACGTAACCCTTTCGGGCAGCAACGACACGATTAATGCCAATGTCCCCTACAGTCACAGCACTGCTGAATATTGTCTTCGATTCACAGCTCGAGTGCGATCAGGAGCACCAACCGGAAACCAAAGCATTAACTCCTCGGTCCCTGCGCCCGATCAGCGTATTAGGTTTTACAACCTCTTCAACGCCGTCATCGCCACCGACAACATTAGTCTAGGCAGCATTACCATCGCCAACCCACCCAACCTAGTCGCCACCGCCTTCAATCTAGCCAACAATGCTGGGGCATCTCGGTCTGTCTTCAACGTCAACGAGAATATCTATTTCTATGCCTCCATGCAGAACAACGGGCCTTCGACTCTTCCGGCCGGCACAAAAACTGCTATCTATAAGAACCGTCCTAGCCAAGTCAATGCCAACGAAATGTCCGATATTCCATTCTACATTCTCAACCACGGCATATTTAATGCCAGTCAAACTCGCACCTACAGCTCATGGAGTGGCGCTAACTGGGCCAACAATCAAAATTCAACTTCGCCAAATAGCGTTGTAGGTGCGCCAAGTTTCTGGCAGGAAGGCAATGCTGCTGACTATAGCGCTCGAGTCTTTGCCAACTTCCAAAACAGCACCACTGAAAGCACCTACCCTGCAGACAACCAGCGTAGCTTCAACTACTCAGTTATTCGCCAACCCGTACTCAACCCAGCCACCACGCCAACCTGCACCTCAGCTAGCTTCACCTGGACGGCCGGTAGCGGCAACATCACGGGTTATCGATTAATTATCTCTACCGGTGGCAACCCAGTTCAAACTCTCGACCTAGCTGGCAACGTCTCCAACGCTAACGCCGCCGGCTTAGTCGGCAATACCAATTACACCTGGACTCTACAGGCTAACACCACCAATGGCTACAGCCCCGATCTCCAAACCGGCGCTCCATTTACCACCCCTAGCTGCCAATCATTCAACACCACCCTTCCAAGCGGCACCGTCGCTGAACCAGGCGGTGACTCAGCCACTCAGGACATCAATATGAACTACCTGCCATCGCAAGCTACCTGGGGCAACGATCCAATTACCATCTCAGTAGTCGGCATTCACCCCGGCAGCAACTCAGCCGCTCTGTGCGCACCGTACAATGGCAACAGCCCAGCCGTTACGAGTGGCTCAGGGGGGGCCAGTGGCATAACTGCCGATCTGGATAATAGTGCAGCTCCTCTGGTCGGCACCATGACTTTCCCAGCTAGCAGCCGAACCAGCTTAGTCGCTTTCCTAGCTGCTTCAGACAGCACTCCACAAGGCATCTACACCATCTGTGTCGGCTCACGATCAACCGCCGGTAGCGCCAACAATCCAGTTGCCTACACCACCTTTGAAGTCCGCTACGCCAAATGGATTCAAATCGACAGCAATGCCGCCAGCCGAAACACCGGCGACGTTCACTCCAACGGAGGAATAAGCTTCAATATTCCATTCAACCAATACTTCTTCAAAAGCGTGGCCGGCTTAGTCAGTGCCAATTCCGCCAATGCCCAGGGCCTAAACCTCCCTAGCAACAAGCTGGCAGCCACCTCTCAATGGAAAGTGCCTGTCTATCAACCAGCTATTACCAGCCCAGCCTATCAAGGCCTCCTCCAAACAGTTCGCGGTAATCTGGGCACAATTACCACTATCGACACTGCCACAGCCACAACAAGCAACCATATCCTCAGCTCATGCAGCCCCAATCCCGTCCCTCAAGTAAGCAGAGCCTTCCTCATTATTCCTCCGGATGCCGCCAACAACACTATGACCCGCTCAGTTGCCTCCACCGCCATCACCAATGCCAACTGCCCTAACAGTCAAATAATCTACTTTGTCCAAGGCAATCTAGCTATTAATCAAAATATCACCGACGACACATCTTCCTCCGGCATAGTCTTCATCGTCAGTGGCAACATCACCATCGGCTCAGCAGTCACTCGACTGGACGGCGCTTATATCTTCGGTGGCAGCTTCGTTACTCAAGCTGGCGGCCAGCCTCTAATCATTAATGGCTCACTGATAGGTCTGGCTGGCAATCAGCCGACTAGCAACTCTGGAAACTTCCTTAACGGAGCAACCACCGGCCTTCAGAGAGACCTTGGTACCGGCAACAATAACCCCGGAGAAACCATCCGCTTCCAGCCCAAATATCTGGAGATCCTAAAACCAGCTCTGGGCAGCTCCACTCTCAGCTGGGTAGAGTAGACCAGTCTGCCAAAAACCTGCCCAACAAAAAACAGCTCCTTTCGGAGCTGTTTTTATTGTGCTTTAGGCTGTAGCCCGCTGCTGTTGAAAACAATCGGTACAATAGACAGGTCGGCCATCTTTGGGCTCAAAAGGAACCTGATCCTCACGACCACACTGAGCGCAAGTAGCGCTAAACATTTGTCGGTCACCACCGCGACCACGGCTGTTGAAGCGAGCTTTTTTAGCAGCTCGACAAGCTGGGCAGCGCTGTGGCTCACTAAAACCTTTTTCAGCATAGAAAGCTTGTTCATCAGCACTGAATACAAACTCTTTTGATTGGGATTGTTCATCCATCTCAGAAGTATTCTCTTCATGAGCTGGGTCAGTACACTGCAAAGTTTTATCTTGATAATCCATAAGACTGTTCGTTCACCCCCTTTGGGTCAATTTGGCGAACTCCCTAGAACATCCCAACCATATACCAGGTATCACCAGTATACAGCCAAGCATTCCCATACTGCAATACGTACACCAGCAACAGACACCAGTCTAGCCATCCCGTCATTGCGAGGAGGAGCGACGCGGCAATCCAGCACTAGCTTGTCGAGAGAAACGGTGCAAGCACGAGTGCTCCGAGACGAAAAGCCCCAATATCCAAACCGCCTGGTTCCGCCAACCGCGGACGGTTTGCATGCCAGTCCAACTCAGTTGGAAAGTGAAACATTGTTTGCTTAGCAAACAAAGATGGCATCCAATCTTGCCCAATAGATTGCATACGCACTCCAGCCAAGCAGGAAAAGTCATAAATAGCTTGCGGCGGCAAGCAACCCTCGCATCCAAACCGCCTGGTTCCGCCAACGGCGGACGGTTTGACAACCAAGCATCCAATTAGTTACTATTATTTCAACTTACGCACCAACAGTAAGTCACATCTATGGAACTGCCCTTCAAACGTGTTCATTTAAGAAAAACTTTGTTAGTTCTATGGTTCCCTTCAATCGCCATTTGTTTAATGGCAGCTGGCGGTTTAATCGCCAATGAAGGAGCTATCCCCGAAAAGCTCGATCAAATAGATACAGTATCTGCGGCTGATGCCGGCCTATACGCTTCAGCTCCGCTGAGAGGCGCCGTTCTTGGTGACTCAGTTGTAGCTGGTAGCGATTCTCGCGTGGCCATGGTTGAAGGCTTCCTCAAAAGCCATCGCTCACCAATGGCTGGCAGCGCTGGCACCTTTGTCAGCATTGCCGATAAGTACAATTTAGACTGGCGCCTACTGGTCGCCATCGCCGGTAAAGAGAGTAGCTTTGGCAAAAGAATTCCCAAGAACTCCTTCAACGCCTGGGGCTGGGGTATCCCAACCGGTGCCCAGAGCGGCATAGCCTTCTCCTCGTGGGATGCTGGCATTGAAACGGTAGCTCGAGGCTTGCGTCGCGGTTACTTCGATAAGGGTCACGATACCTTGCTCAAAATAGAAAAGCGCTACACCCCACCCAGTGCAGCTCAACCAGATCACCCCTGGGTCAGAGGTGTCAGCCAGTTCATGGAAGACTTAGAGAACTACCGACTCTAAACCCTCCCAGCATCGACCTCCCTCTAGGTATCCACCAAAACAATCTCGACCGTATCATCACTCTTGGTGATTTGACCTATCACAACCTTATCGGACCCAAGGATACAACTACTATTCCCAAAAATCGGATCTACAGCAATCACAATAGTGGCCGCTAGCTAAAGGAGCTAGGCATTTGAAACATACATCGCCAGTCGCAGTGCTGCCAAGGACTAAGTCTGGCAGGCGTTGAGGGCTGTGCCCGCCACAAACAGAACCCCGAAGCCATAATTGTATGCCCAACAGCCAGCCAGCCAGCTACTGGCCACTGCGCCCCGCGCCAACATCTTCCCATCCCATTACCCACCACAAGGCATCAACAATAAATCCAATACCCCCCCACCACCAAAGCTGTGACAGTTACGAACTATAAAAGCCTTAATCCATAAACCCCAACCTCGGAGGTTCGCTACGCAGACAACCTCCGAGGTTGGCAGTCCTTTGGCTAGAGACGAAGCTGGGGGGTCTCCGATCCTCAAACCAGAAAAAAGAGGCCATCCGAAGATGACCTCTTTTTTCTGGTGCCGGGAAGAGGACTCGAACCTCCACGTCTTGCGACACATGCTCCTAAGGCATGCGTGTCTACCATTCCACCACCCCGGCCGATAAATTTGTTAGTGCGTAGTTTTAACCTGCATATCAAAGCAAATCTCAAAACTAGACGGAAGGATTATAGCATACCCACCCTGATGCGTGGAACTAGTAAGGGCTGGGTTAGTTGTTAAGTCAAAAAGCAAAAGGCAAAAGGCAAAAATTAAGGCTAAAAATAATAAGTTAAAAACAACTAGGCCGAACTTTTGACTTTTGCTCGGATTTATTCGCAGCTTGCCTGCAGATTTGCATTTTTGCCTTTTGACTTTTGACCTTTGACTTACTATAATACTCCCATGTTAACTGTAGCCATTATCACCATTCTCACAGTCGTCCTCGTCCTCCTCGTAGGTCGTGGGAAGGCTGCATTTGGCGATGAACAAGTAAGTTAACTTCAAAACATCGCACACTTCAAAGCCCTCCCCTTAAAACCGGGAGGGCTTTTTGTTAGTTTTTATGTTTTATGCCGGAAGAGTGCAGCTTGGAAGCGGCTCCTTCTCAAAAGCGAAGGTCATGGAGGTTCGAATCCTCCTTTCGGCACCAGCCCATTAGCTCAGCGGCAGAGCGCTTCTCCCAAAGAGAAGAGGTCGCAGGTTCGAGTCCTGTATGGGTGACCATGCCTGAAGCGGATCAGGCAGCAGACATACAAGCCAGGAGGAGACACCATGGCTAACGACTGCAGCATTCATCATCTAAGTCTGCAGCAGCTTAAAGCGCTCCACTCCAGAGGGAAGAGTCGCTATCTCAAACAAATTGAGAACCGTATTCGCCAAATGGAAGGCGCGAAAAAGAAGGCCTCGCGTCGAACCAAGGCTGCCAAAGTCTGATCAACCATGAAGGAGACCCCCGTCAATGATGACGGCAAGAGACAAGCCTGAATGAACGAACCGCATCGTTCATTCAGGCCACTCACTTATTGCGTCATCTCTCCGTATAGTTTTTATGCAAATTTTTGCCTTTTGCCCTTTGCCTTTTGCCTTATATCCTTCCCTCGCTCGTCTCTTGTCTCCATTTGCTATAATATCCCTTGCACTACGGCCAGAAATAATTGTGGTCCATTTGAAAACATCAGGAATCGTCTATGAGTTCAACTATCAAAAAATTACCCAAAAGCCAAGTCGAGATTTCATTCAGTCTTGATCCCGCCAAGCTAGAAGCAGAACGAGAAGTAGCTTTTTCCAAATTAGCCGATCAGGTCAAGGTGCCTGGTTTTCGTCCGGGGCGAGCTCCTCGCAAGATGATCGAAGAGCGCATCAACCCAAGTGCCGCCATGCAACAAGCCCTCGATGTGGTCATGAATCTGGCTTACCAAGCAGCCCTCAAAGAGCACGATATCGTACCAGTTGCCCAACCAGAGGTTAATATTGAAAGCGTCGATTACTCCAAACCAATTGCCGTTACCGCCATTGTCCAAATCCGCCCGGAAGCTGAAGTAGGGGACTACAGCAAGATCAAAGCCACTAAAAATGTAGCTGAAGTGACCGAAGACAAGCTCAATGACACCATGAAGACCATCTTTGAGCGCTCAACTTCTGCCCCACAACAGCCTGGCCATACTCACGAGCATGATCACGATCATGACCATACGCATCAAGATCAGGATGTACTAGTCGGTGCTGATGGCAAGCCATTGTCAAGCAAGGCCAAGCCAGACATGCAGATGGATGATGACTGGGCCAAAACCTTGGGTGCCAAAAACCTGGAGGACCTGCGCAATCAGGTCAAAGCCGATCTAGAATCAGCCGAGAAATACGAAGCTGAAAACAAGTGGCAGGATGAAGTCATGCAGGCCTTGATTGATATGACCAAGGTCGAGCTGCCTGAGGCTTTTGTCGAAGATGAGCTGTCTCGGATGCGCGCCAACTATCAGCAACAACTATCTTCTCTTGGTATCACCATGGAAGATTACCTCAAACAAGCCGGCAAAGATCAGGCAGAAATGGAAGCCCAGTGGCGACCACAAGCTGAAAAACAAGCCATTCTAGAAGTAGCCCTAGCCGAAGTAGCAAAAAAGCAGGATATTCAGATTGAGGAATCAGAGGTTGAAGCCGAACTGGCTAAAGTAGATGCTCAAACCCAAGCTCGTTTCGCTGATCCTCAGCAACGATACTACTTGACCTACTCTCTGTGGCGACAAAAAGTACTCCAGCATATTTTGGACGCAGTCAACAAGAGCGGCCAGTAAGTTAAGCAGCCGCCGCTAGATAAAGGAGCACTACATGATTAAGGAACCAAGCATGGATTTAGTCCCAATGGTAATAAAAAAGGATGTCAGAGGCGAGCGAGCCTATGACATTTTCTCTCGTCTCCTCGAAGATAGAATTATCTTCTTAGGTGGCGGCATCGCCGACGAAATGTCACATATCGTGGTAGCCCAACTGCTGTATCTTGAAGCTCAGGATCCTAAAAAGGATATTTTCATGTATATCAACTCCCCGGGCGGAGTCGTAACTGCGGGTATGTCGATTTACGACACTATGCAACACATCAAGTGCGACGTGTCGACCATCTGTGTCGGCCAATGCGCTTCCATGGGCACCATTCTGTTGTCAGGCGGCACCAAAGGCAAGCGCCTAGCCCTCCCACACAGCCGCATCCACATGCATCAACCATTGGGTGGAGCAGAAGGTCAAGCTAGTGACATCGAAATCACCGCCCGAGAAATTCTCCGTCTCAAAGAAATCCTAACCGACATCCTAGAAGAAAACACTACTCAGTCTCGCGACCGAATCATCAAAGACACCGACCGCGACTACTACATGAGCGCCACCGAAGCCGTCGAATACGGCTTAATCGATAAAGTCTTGAAATAACGCTGATCCAGATTAATAATCATAATCCTCCTAGATTGCCACGTCTCCGCCAGCTGGCGGATCCTCGCAATGACGAATACTGGCTAACTTGGCACTACTTGCAACCTTGGACTTTGATTTTTAACTTTAATTTTTGCCCTTTGCCTTTCGACCTTTGCCTTTCCAACCCCTCATCAAGCGAACCAGATTGCCACGTCTCCGCCAGCTGGCGGATCCTCGCAATGACGAGAAGATACTTATTAGCTCTTAATTTGTCAGTCACACAACTTGCCTCAATACAAACACCATACTACAACTAGACCCCTCATTAAAGATAAATATTGACGCCTGCCTGCTGTTCCCGTAGTATGTATATACGCCGAATTACAACCATCCGGCCTATTCGCTATGAAACCCATTTATCTGATTGCTGGAGTCACATGCGTCGTTCTAGCTTTCATCTTTTTCAACCCTGCTAGGCAAGTCATCCTAGGCCTACAGGGGCAACATCAACCCGTTACCCAAGACAACTTTGAGCAAGTACTGGCCCAGAGCAGTGCGGTTGATATGTCTTCGCTACTGGGAAAATCCGGCCTACAGTATCTAAATGTTGGCACCATGGTTTCCACTATGGTCTCCGACCGCTTCTCAGCTTATGAGGATCTAATAGCCGAAGGGAAAATTCCTGCCAACTCTAAACTGCTAACTGACAGAGATAAGGCTTGGATCCTAAGCAACTTACCATCAAGTCCCCCAGCCCAGAATGACACCAGTCAAAATAGCAACGTTATTCCAAATTCGCTCCAAGATCTCAAACCTCTAAGCACTTCCACCCTGACCCTGGCCATCACCAGCGGCACTATCGTTGGCTCAGTTACCCAATCAGGGCTCAAAACCTCACTCATCACCAACGACGCCGGCTTTTTAACTAATCTACTTGGCTTTACGACTGATAATTTGACCCAGGGCAACACCAATAAATACTCGCCCTGGACTATAGCCACCGGCAACATTAGCTATGCTAGCAAAGTAACCATCGGCGGACCATTAGCCTTAACTCAATTCACCACCAACGGCGGCCTCCTCTACACCAATGCCTCAGGACAACTAGCCCAACTAGGAGTAGGTATCACCGGTCAATGTCTCAAATCCACCAGCACTACCCCCAACTGGGGAGCTTGCGCTGCTACCGATGCCATCACCGGCACTGGAGCTAACGGGCAGATTGCCTTCTTTACTGGAGCAGATAGTCAGTCTTCAAATAGTGGGTTGTTTTGGGATAATGTTAGCCAGAGTTTAGGAATTGGAACAACGACCCCTTCTGGAGCAGGAGCAAGGATTGGCGGTTCAGCAATTTTGGGACGGATGCTCCACCTGTCTGGACCAGACCTCAGCGGCATACGCCTAACCCACACCACATATGGGGTAGATACAGGAATATTTCAGGAATATGACGGCTCCGTCTTCTTTTCTTCGGTTGGCAACATTAGTCATCATGACTTTGGACTCAAGACTGGAAATCAAGAGCGGCTCACAGTCTCCGCATTGGGGCGCATTGGCATCGGCGACACTACCCCGCAGGCTCAACTTGAGGTAGTGGCTCCACGCAACGCAAGTGCAGACTTAAGTCAATCCATCAATTATCTGCAAATACTGCGCCACCCCTATGCTCAGAATGGATTGGCTGCCGGACTCGGTTTTTCAGTAACCAACACCGATAATAACATAGGCGCAGCCATTACTCATCAGCGAACAGGCAGCAATTCGATGGGAGATTTGCGATTCTACACTAAGCAGGTCACGACCGGCGGCGCAGGCCCAGCCCTATCCATGATTATCAGCGACCAAGGAAATGTCGGAATAGGTACCGATAATCCAAGTGGCGCTCTTCAAATTTATGACGCAGAAAACTCAGAAAACGCTTTATCAATTAACTACGATGTATCCTACACATGGCTTACTGCTGGCCCAGGCAAGGGGCTACGATTAACAGGCCATGGGGGGTCTCAACTCACTTCGACTGCATTCCTAACTATTTCCTCGAGCTCTCAATTCTGGCTGGAATCTGGCGGTAATTTTTACTTTAGAAATGGCAGTGGTAATACTCGGGTGCTTTTTGAGACATCCAGTGGAAATGTTGGCATTGGAACAGCAGATGCAAGTCCGGGCGCCAAATTAGATGTCGCTGGAACCTTCCGGGCCACCGGCGCTACAACTCTATCCAACTACACCACCACCGGCGGCCTGCTCTACACCAACGACTCCGGCGTCGTCTCTCAACTCGGAGCCGGCACTACAGGCCAATGCTTAACTGCCACTACAGGTGCAGCTGCTTCCTGGAATAGCTGTGTCCCCGCTAACAACGCCACGGGAACTGGCCTTGTGGGGCGAGTTGTAGTATGGAGTGGTGGTAGCACTCAAACCTCCAATAATGACTTCTTCTGGGATAACTCTTTGAATCGCTTGGGCCTAGGAACCACCACCCCTGGTGCCCGACTAGATATTGCATCTTCTGGGACAACCCAAAATGGAACTCAGATCACCGCCAACTCTCTCACTACCGGCCGCGGCCTCAACATCTCCTCCACCTCCACCGCCCTCACCACCGGTGGTCTAGTTGGCCTATCCTGGACCCCAGGCTCCGCTACCACCATGACCGGTGATCTCTTCAGCCTCAACATCGGCCCCAACGGTACTGCCGGCAGCCTGATGAATCTGATGACCGACGGCCTATCCGTCTTCAAAGTCACTCAATCCCAAATCACCGCCAACGTCCCCGTCGCTTTCATGGCTGCTGGAGATATGTCCATCGCCCACGACCTACGTTTCGACAACTCCTCCTCAGGCAACATCACCTCGGCCGGACCCTTGCGTATTCAGGCAGGGGAGAGCTACAACTCATCTGACCTAACCCTGTCCACCTACAACAATGGCGCCATTATGCTCGATTCCGGCATCATCTCCACCGCCAACAACACCAGACTCGGCCTAGGCGGAATCTACACCCCCACCGCCGGATTACACATTAGAGCCGGTACTGCCGCTGCAGGCACTGCACCCCTTAAGCTAACCGCTGGAACCAGCCTGGCTACCCCCGAACCAGGTGCTATTGAATACGACGGAGTAAATTTATATTTCACCAGCAATTCTAGTCGACACACTGTAACAACCAATGGCCAAACTCAAACTATACTAAACAAAACAATTGGCAACTATCTTGCATGGACCGGTGCTACTGCGCCTGGCCTATCGACTGCCGGAACTGCTCGCACCTACTTTGACTCTACCTCCAACACCCTCAAGGTCTCCGAAAACACCGACGCCTACGCCGACATCCAAACTAGCGGCCGCTCTGCTACTCAACCCTACACCAGCCTATCCACCAACACTACTCTCAATAACAGCCACGGCGTAGTCAATGTTGATACCACCGGCGGCAGCGTAACTATCACCCTACCTAGCGCAGTCGACAAAGCCGGACGCCAATACACTATCGCCAAAGCCGTCGCCTCCAACACCGTCAATATCGCCACCACCTCTGCCCAAACTATCAGCGGTCAAGCCAGCGAATCTCTAGCCGGCCAGTATCATAGCCTAACTGTAGTCAGCAATGGAACCAACTGGATAGTGGTGGCGAGGGTGGATTGATGAAGATGGCAAAGAGGCAAGGTTTTAGGCTTTGGGTTGCAGGCTTTAACTCCCCGTCATTGCGATCCGCCAGCAGGCAGAGCAGCAATCCAGGACAAACAACCAACCCTAAACACAAACACCCTCTCTCCTGGATTGCCACGTCGGCCTTGCCTCCTCGCAATGACATACAAAAAACCACAGCCCCCGCTCTCCCGTCATTGCGATCTGCCAACCGGCGGAGTGGCAATCCAGGACAGACTACTACCCCTACTAGGTCATCATTCCTGCCTGGATTGCCACGTCGCTTCACTCCTCGCAATGACGAGAGGGGTGGATTGCCACGTCGCTTCACTCCTCGCAATGACCTTAAGAGGGGAACAGCCCTCCTCATCATTACCTCGCTCATCCTCGGCCTAGCCCTCCCCATCCTCGGCTTCATTACCCCTCAAGCAGCTCAAGCCTCCAATGATTGGTGGAACGAAGACTACCGCTACCGCGCCCCGGTCGACATTACCTCCGTCACTCCCCAAACCAATGTCTACCTCGAACTAACCCTAGACACCGCCGGCACCACCACCTTCAACAACGACTGCTCTGACCTCCGTTTTGTTAGCCTCTCTGGCCAACTCATCCCTTATCATCTCGCCTCCGGCTGCGGCACCGGCACCACCCAAATCCAAATCCTTTTCACCAATCTCCCCGCCGGCGCTTCCACTATTTATATGTATTATGGCAATCCCCAAGCACCCCAAGCCAGCGCCACCCAACCATTCAACAACCTAGCCGACACCACCACCGGCAACATCGGCTCCCAAGAACAATCCACCGGCCCCATTGCCTACTGGAAATTGGACGAAGGCCACGGCACCACCGCCCATGACTCCACCACCACCGCCAACCACGGCACCTTCCACAACACCCCCACCTGGCAAACCGAGGACATGTGTGTGGCTGGTAAATGCCTCTACTTTGATGGCACCGACGACGCCATCGGCGCCGATTCTACCCACATTTCCGCCCAAACCGGCACCATCTCCATCTGGGCCAAACCCACCCGAGCCACCGGCGGCAGCGACGAATACATGGTCATGGCCAACCGCAACGATCACCGCATCTACCTGCTCCGCCTAGGCTCCTCCGGCAACCTGGGCATCCGCCTAGGCACCGCCGCCGCCGTCAACACCAACTTTCACCTCACCCGCAGCACCTGGTACCACCTAGCCTTAACCTGGGACAACGGCACCTACCATGCCTACGCCAACGGCCAACAAGTCGCCACCGGCTCTTACTCCGGCCTGTCCACCATCGACACCTGCTCCAGCCTAGGCTCCTTTAACGACTGCACCGGCACCAACTTCAACTCCTTCTACCAAGGCTTCCTAGACCAAGCCAAACTCTACAACCACCCCCGCACCCAACAACAAATCCAACAAGACTACATCCAAGGCATCCAATCCATGCAAGCCCAGCAAGGCAACCTATCGAACGGCTTAGTCGGCCACTGGAAAATGGATGAACCCAGCTGGGACGGCACAATAGGGGAAGTTAAAGATAGTAGCGGAAATAATAACAATGGCCAAGCAGTTGATGGGGCAAGTATAGATGTAGGGAAATATGGCAGTGCTGGAAGTTTCAACTCAATGATCGATCAGCATGTCCGCATTAATTCAAGTGTCAGTCTAGCAGAAAACCAAGAGAGAGCTTATAGCGCTTGGATATATCCTGATGGAACTTCAGCTTGGGGCACTATATTTTCACCAAATAATGGAGGTAACGAAGGTAGATTTGGAGCTAGGGAAGCTGGGACTAGGCAGTGGGGGCATTTGTGTTCGAGCGACCCTGCGCTAAGCCCTTCGGTTCTACCAATCATAAATCAATGGAATCATATAGTCTTTACCTACAACTTTAAAGAGCGCGTCCTAAAAGGATATTTAAATGGACAACTTACCTCAACCATAGCTCTGCCCGACGGCTCCACTTGCCCAGCAACCTCACCAACTCATATGAAGATTGGTAGCAAGAAAGCTGATACATCTGCATTTAATGGAGAAATAGATGAGCTCCGCTACTATACAAGGCATTTAAGCCAGCCAGAAATCTCCCAACTCTACACCTCCGCCCCCAAGCCTGTAGCCTATTACGATTTCGAAGAAGGCTCTGGCGGTACTGCCTATGACAAGTCTGGTAATAACCACTCAGGATCCTGGAATGGGACAGGACACCAATACGCTGAAGGCAAAAAAGGGAAATCAGCTAAGTTGAATGGTCAGGACAATTACATTGAGGCCGCTTCGTCTCATATGCTCGAGTCAAGTCTTGTCACAGTATCCACCTGGGTAAAACTGGATCAAGGCAGCCCTGACGATCAAGTATTGATAGGCAAATACGATGCCGGAGCCAACAAGGATTACAATTTACGCATAATAGGTGGTCAGCTGGGTTTCAGTATTTTTAGTGGTATTGCGTCGTACCAGGTATCAGCAGGCATGACATTGTCAGCCGACCAATGGCATTATGTCGTCGGAAGCTGGGATGGGACAGTCTTATCAATTTATGTAAATGGAGTTTTGAGGGGCTCAAGCACTCCAGGCATAACCAAAAACAATACTCCTGTGCCATTAGTGCTCGGATCCAGAATTCACTATGATGCGGTAAATAGTTACTACTTACACGGCCAGCTAGACGAAGTCAAAATCTACAACTACGCCCGCACCCCAGGCCAAATCCTGGCCGACATGCAATCCAGCATGCCCAATGAATTAAACCCTGTTGGCCACTGGAAGTTGGATGAAAATCAAGGCTCTATAACTAGAGATTCTGGGGCTACTCAACTAAGTGGCTCCATGACAGACACGGTTTGGGTTAATGGAGTTAGTGGCAGTGCGGTACATTTTAATGGCAACGGTGCTAATGTATCGATAGGTGATGTCCCAGCCTATAAAGTCATTCAAAAATCAGTGTCTTTTTGGGCCAAACCCGATGCTTCAGTCGGCGGTACGTCCACACTCTTTACCATGGGAAATCATTCGAATTGGTATGCGGGTCTTAGTAACAGCAATAGGATGATGGTATCCTATAGCAATGATTCTAGTCAGGTCGCATCATACTCTGCAAATGAAGCACTCATCCTAAACGAGTGGCATTATTATACCTACACTTTTGAGCAAACCTCCCAGGCTATATTTATATCATTCTATCGCGACGGACAGCTTATCACCAGAAACACTCACCCATCCGCCTTATCAAGCACTTACGGAAACAACACAACCATAGGCCTTCTATATCCAGGATATGCAGCTTCTAATCCATACATAGGAGCCCTCGACGAAGTCAAAATCTACAACCAAGCCCTCACCCCTCAACAAATCGCCATCGACTACAACCAATCCTCAGCCATGATTGCAGGCGCCACCTCAACCGAACCCACCACTTCCGGAAGTGGTGCCGCAGCCACCCAGCCCTCCCAATCCCAAGACTCCAAATACTGCATCCCTGGCTCCACCGACTACTGCGCCAAACCAGTAGGGGAGTGGCTGTTTGAAGAAAAATCAGGCAATCCGAGAGACACTAGTGGTAACAACTTTACAGCATCGCAAGTAGGATCAGTGCCGAGAATTCCTGGAAAGAATGGAACTGCCGTATCTATTCATCCACCAACCTACAGATTTACTGTTAATTCAGCGCCTGCCCCTACAGCTGACTTCACCTTAGAAGCATGGATAAACCGCGACCCTGGAGGCAACGGAGATATTATTGGCTGGGAACAGATAACATATCAAATGAGGATTCATGACGGAAAGCTAGCATTCCGCATGAAGAACAATGCTGGCGCTATGATGCCATATGTGTTATCAAGCTCCGATGTCCCAGAAAGCAAATGGACCCATGTGGTAGCTACCTACAGCAATGGTTCGGAGGTGAAGCTATACGTAAACGGCCAACATGAGGCTACGGATAGCTCCTATAATTACACTCCATGGCCCGGCCCAGCGCAAATGTTAATAGGATATGCGAGCAGCGCATATTTTAATGGTGGCCTAGATGACATAAGAGTCTACAACTACCCCCGCACCCCTGCCCAAGTCGCCTGGGACTACAACAAAGGCAAACCCATCGCCCACTACCGCATGGACGAATGCTCCGGCACCACCATCCACGATGCCTCCGACAACCACCTCCACGGCACCCTCAATCTTGGCGCCTCTGGAATAACCACCCCCGGCACCTGCAACTCCACCAACACCGCCTGGTCTCTAGGCAAGATGGGCAAGCGCAATGCTTCGATGAGTTTTGATGGAGTGGATGACTTTGTGGATATTGGAGATGTCTTTTACGGTGACCAGCTTAGCGTTTGTGCCTGGTTCAATAACAGTGTTTTGCTAAATGGCGCTGCATCGAAGAACATCGTTATCAAACAGAATGGCTATGGAGGAGCTGGGTCGAGTGGTTCTAGCGGGCGGGAGTGGGGTCTATCTGTGGAGGGCAATGTGCTCAGATGGCTGAGCTGGACCATGACTCCCAGTCAAGGCACAGCGGTATCTGTGAGTGGAGCAACGACTATTTTAACTAACCAATGGTACTATGCTTGCGCAGTTCAAAATGGAGCAGGGCTACCCGCTACGATTTATCTTAATGGCCTCAAGGACGGATCTGCTATTCAGGCCGGCCCGACATTGAATAATGTCGCCTCCATCCAAATCGGGACACGAACCAACAATAACAACGGTCGCTATTGGAATGGCCAAATCGACGACGTCCAAATCTTCAACTACGCCCTAACCCAAAAACAAATCGACGTCCTCTACAATGGCGGAGCCGTTCGCTGGGGGAACTAAGACAACTCCCTTCGGTCGTGGATATCGAGACACGGATATCGAAACACAAGCGACAAGCGACAAGCGACAAGAACAAGTGTAAAAGGCAAAAGTCAAAAGTTTGGCCTAGCTGTGGCCGACTTTTTATTTTTGACCTTAATTTTTGCCTTTTGCCTTTTGAGTTTTGATTTAGCCCAACACCTGACACCCCCCCTGCAACGTCATTGCGCTCCGCCAGCTGGCGGAGCGGCAATCCAGGACAGCTAACTAATGACCAACAATCCTACCACCCCAACCAATCATAAAGATCAATCCAGTCAGGGTTGTTGTCCTCAATCAGCCTCAACTTATCCTCCCGCGAACCTGCTTTAATCTGCTTCTCTCGAATTATTGCCCTGCTCATATCATCATAGATTTCAAAATAGGCCAGCTTATCAGTACTATACTTCTGGCTAAAACCTGCAACTAACTTATTTTTATGCTGGTAGACGCGTTGAGACAAGCTCGAAGTAACCCCAGTATAGAGCGTTCCGTTTCGTTTATTGAATAAAATGTAAACATACCCTGTCCTGGATTGCCGCGTCACTTCATTCCTCGCAATGACATAGAAGATTAAGCCCCCACCATTAAACCAAATATAGCACCGTTACCACACAAATCAACAACCAGCCATCGAGGACTACTCATAGCCCCAACTCTGTGATACAATACCTCCCGTCAACCTCTATGGATAGCTAAGCTCAGCTGCATAGGCCTCACCAGAGACCGGCAATCAACTATTGCGCTACAAGCGCTCTACCAGCCGCGATCACCCTATCCATCAAGGTCAACGCAATATCACAACCAGATAAATCCCTTCAAGGGCGGTTAGCTCAGCTGGTAGAGCGCTACATTGACATTGTAGAGGTCACAGGTTCAAGTCCTGTATCGCCCACCAATATAGAATCTTAAAATGTCTCCAACCTCGGAGGTGTGTTTGTTGGCTCAGCTCAACAAGATAGCCGAAGACAAGTAAGCTACATTTCTTAGCAGCTTGTTATTAATCCACTTTATATACAGAAGACTATTGCGGTATAGTATCCTTGCAACTATGACTCAGCAACAAAAGTGGCTATCACATAAATTTATTTTATACCGAACACTGACAAATCTATGGTTCGTCAATGCGGTGTGGCTATACTTTTATCGACTTTTTATAACCGACCAGCAGATTGGTATCCTTGATGGACTAGCCTTTGCCATAGGTTTGTTAGCCGAAATCCCCTCTGGCGCCTTGGCCGATAAATTTGGTCGGGATAAAGTAGTGCGACTAGGTCAGATACTGGCCGGCAGCGGCTTATTAATCCAAGCCGTAGGCAGTAGTTTTGTACCATTCTTTGCTGGGCAAACAATAATGATGATCGGGGTATCTCTCATATCGGGCGCTGACGAGGCCTTATTCTTTGATGAATTGCGATTTGATAGAAACTCCAAAGAATGGCGCAAACTATTAATTCGCGGCTCCCAATTTGCCTTAATCGGCACATTGCTGAGCGTTGTCCTGGGCGGCTGGTTACATACAATTAACCCCCGCATACCATGGGTATTAAATGGACTTGCCTTTATCATATCCGCAGTAGTAATTTGGTCCATTACGGACAAACGAGCACAAAAGGCTCGGCAAGCATTACTACCTGAACTAAAAAATTATCTCCACGATATTCAAATCGGCTTCAGCCAATTTCGACTCCCTCAACTACGGCTCTACGTACCATTCATTATTACTGTCCAAGGGCTTTTCTACACCACTAGCTACGGTCTATTACAGCTAATACTCTTAGAGCGCTTTGACTTCGATCCGTTTTGGGGATCAATAGCAATTGCCAGTAGCAGCCTAATCTCTGTCGGATTATTGGCATATATCCATAAAAATGCTGACAAACTAAGCGAAAAAACTGTTCTAACAATCATCGGTCTATCGGCCGCATCTAGCCTATTGTTAGCTGTGGCAAATATAGGCTGGTGGGGATACCTGATCATCCTTACACTCTATGCCGGCGAGCAAGTTTTGCAACCGTTCTTAAGTGAAATATTAAACTACCACGCACCCGAACAGCAGAGAGCGACAGTCTTATCAATTGCCTCAATGATAAAATCTTTGCCATACATTGTCTTGGCGCCATTGATTGGTTATCTCAATACCATTGGCAAGCTAGAATACTTCTTAATAACCTGGGCCATATTAATCTGCGGAGCAGTCACTTGGTATTTGCTCCACAAAAAGAGCGACCAAGTTATTAACTTAACTGATTAACAATTCGAGTCTAACTGGGCGCACCAATGCCGCTCATAGGTTTTAGTCAACTTTCCATAGAGTGCTAATAGCTTTATCTCAGATAATAGGCTTGAAAATGGGGTAGAGTGCTAACATGGAAAGTACCTGTTAAGCAAAAGTGCGCCAAGTTGGCAGCGCCAACTGTTGCCAAGATAGAAATAAAACCCTATATTAACCGTACTTACACCGGAGGGCTATGAAAGAGCTTGAACAGTACATTTTAGAATATTTACAAGAACGCAACTGGGATAACCTGAAGCCAGCCGATCTAGCCAAATCAATTATGATTGAAGGGGCTGAATTGTTGGAAGTCTTCCAGTGGACCAATCAAAGCCTGGAAGAAGTTAAGCAGGATGAGGCCAAGATGGCCAAAATCAAAGAAGAGTTGGCCGATGTCATGATTTACGCCATCGAAATGGCCGTCCTGCTCGGACTAGACAGCAGCCAAATTATCATCGACAAAAACACCAAAACCCGCCTTAAATATCCAGCCGACACCATCAAAAAAGCTGGCGAGGATGGTAGCGGTGAACTATACAAACAAATCCAGAAAAAACACCGTCAAACGGGCTAGCCCTATAAAATAAAAGTAGGGGAAGCCACAACGCAGCTTCCCCTCCAGTCAAGATTGCTTTTCAACTGCTCTTTAGTCATAGTTTTAAGTATCCAAAATACGCTATCATTGTGGAGACGCTGTCAATAGAATCAACACGCTAGATCCTGACCTGCCAGCTGACGGATCAGGATGACACAGCATGGTTCTGTGCCCAAGATCCTTCTTCGCTGACTCATCAGGATGACACAGCATGGTTTTTGTACCATGCTGTGTCACTTTCCATAATTTCCATATTGAATATATCTATTACTCATTATCTGAGATGAAGGAAGGCTTTCCACGTTAGCACTCAATTTTCCATGCGCTAACGAATACATCAATCATGGCATGCTATTGGCTGCTTGACAATAGCTCTTCCCATTGGCGAACAATCGCTAAGGAATCAGCCTCTAGTTGAGCAAAATGGGCTAATTCAATCGGGCGAATTAATTCCGCATTTATAACAGCTGGCTTATAGTGCCCACCATAATATTCGGTCGACACTTTACTCTGAGGACAAGCAAAAACTATTCTTGGGATGGCACTCCACATAGCTGCACCCAGACACATAAGACATGGCTGCATCGAAGCATACAGGGTCGATTCAGATAAGTCAGAGGTTTTCAGATTTTTGCAGGCAGTCCGAATTGCAGCCATTTCACCATGGCTAGTCGGATCATGCATCTTATTGCCAACAGAAATTCCTTCGCCAACAATCCGGCCATCGCGGACAACAACAGCCCCAGCCGGAAAACCGCCGAGAGCCACTGATTCCTTCGCTTTTGTTAATGCCGCTTGCAGAAATTGTTTATCATCCATTTACCTATCTTAGCATTACTCACGTCATACATAAAATCACACCAAGCTAAATAAGGTCCGACCTTCCCGGCTAGGGTTAAGGTCGGACCTTCCAGATCACCAGATCGTTTAGCTTCAGGAACCGGCAAATTCAAAGACGCCTCAATCCCACACAATGCCGCAGCCGAAATAAACTCCCAAGGCTTACAGCGCTGGCTGGTCAAATCGCCAAATATTCAATGGGACTACAAAAACATCGTCAAACGCAAAGGTCAACTAGAACGGCTAGCCAAGTCTCCAAAATCCTAGCCAGACAACATATCTAGGAGTATTCTTTCTTATATGTCCAAACCAACCACCATCGATCAATATATCCAAAACTTCCCGCCAGAAACCCAGGATTTGCTTCAGCAGGTTCGCCAAGCCATTCAACGAGCTTTGCCTCAAGCCACCGAAGGTATCAGCTATGCCATACCAGCCTTCAAAGTCGACGACAAGTTCCTCATCTACTTCTCAGGAGCCAAAAAGCATGTGGCTATGTACCCTTTCACTTCAGCCATGGCGCAAGCCCTTCCTGAAACAGCTAATTATGACCAATCCGGCAAAGGCACCATCCGCTTCCCTCTAGATCAACCTATACCCGCCAATCTCGTCGCCCAGATCGCCCAGATGCGCCTAGACGAACGCTCAGAAGAAGATTAGCCCCATTCAATTTCGATCAAGCCGTACCGAAAATTTTTAATATCACCAAATATCTGATATGCTTTAAAGTATGCCAAGTCCCGAACAATCCGGTTACAATCCAGAGCAAGGCCAACCACAAAGCCCTGAAGCTGCTGAAGCAGCTGCCTTGGCTGAAGAATGGGAGCGCTTCAAAGAAATCCAAGCTCGAATAACAGCTACAACCGACGAATCAGAACTAGACGAATTAGCTGAATGGCTCAACAACAATCTTCAAGACGCCATTGCCAATCAATCCGATGAGCTAGCCGAGGCCATTAGACAAGAGTTGGCTGCGCTAGATAAAATTCTCCAGTCCCAAGAAGTTGAGCCGGCAAAAATCAGACCTGACCAAGCCGAGCGGTTGCGAAAAGACCTGTTTAACCCAAGACTAACCCGATTAGGTATTAAAAGATCCAATTTTTCTAATTGGGTCAGCATCCCTCATACCGAAGCTAAGGCTATTTGGGGTTATCTCGGTGAGCTGACCATCGAAGTTTCATACCGACTAAGCCAACTCGACCAAACTGACATAGCTGTGGCACATGGCAAACGATCATTTCAAAAAGGCGGCCAGCTGTTGATCGAAGTATCCGTTACTGACGACGGTCAGCTGAATTGTTCATACGCCGAACTGTCTCAGCTATCCGAGCATCCTCAAGCCATTCAAGCTCTGCGCACTCTCCTGGCACCACTTGGTCTTGACTCACAATTAGATGACATGCTTGGCTCCAATCAATAACAAGGGCAAGATTTAGTTAATTAGTTTTGGGTAAGCACGATGACATCGCCTAACTCGCTAACCGTTGAACAATATATAGATCAAAAAGTATTACCGAAATATCAACCTCTGGTGGTCGCGTTTAGACAGCTAATTACCAACAACTTTCCCGAATTAACAGAAGACATGAGAGGCGGCACTGAAGCCTATCCTGGCGTACCCATCTATCGCCTCAACCGCATTGTCATAACAATTAGCCCCACCAAGCAGGGGATTACCTTCGCTTTTTCCAAAGGCGCCCAATTTGAAGACAAATACAACCTCCTCGAGGGCCTAGGCAACACCGCCAAAAATATCAGACTATCATCTCTAAACGATTTCGACCCAGACATCATGTCTTATTACATTAAACAGGCTATTGATTGGGATAGGGGATAGCCAGTAAAAAAACAATAGGGGCAAAGTAAAAATACTTCGCCCCTCAAACCTATCATCGACTCGGTCTTTCCCACAAATGACGCGCCATCATTGGCACCAACCGCCGATCATATGGAGGTTTGTACGAGAATTTCAATAATTCATCGTACAACTCTTGGCTGAGATAAAGCTTAAATGAGCCGTTACCCCAACCGCAGCATGTCCAGCCATCGGCGGCCAGTGTAGTATACCAGCCTCCTGGTAACTGCTTATCTGTAGTGCCGATTGGGGCGTACAGCCACTCGGAGGTTTCTCGTATACCTATAAAGTAGACTATCAGCCTGCCTGGCTCATCGGCCTCCAAGTTGACTTGACGGCCTGCCCCACTAAACATCATCCCCAACCTATCGCCAAGCAGCTGTTCGGCGATCTCAGATTCAATCATCCGGATAGAACTGTAAGCCAAGATCCCTTCAAATCCAGGCAAGATCAAATTCCTGACGGGCAATCGACAAGCATAGACCATTTCATCTCTCCCTCACACCTCGTCTCCTGAACAAACCCAATCATAAATCAGACAACCCAGTATTCAAACAAGTAAGCACTATTTCTCCATAGTTTTATACGCATAAATGCGATTTGAGCCGCCCCTCCTGTCGGAGAAACGGCTCGTATGTCCACGGACTAACAACAACAAACCTAGTTGTGTAGCTGTTCGCAGATACTCTCCAGTCTCTGCTTCTTCAGCATATCCTCCCGTTCCTTTGCTTGAACCAGCTGGGGGTTCGCCAAAATTTCTCCTCTCAACTGATACGACAGATAGCTGAGTGCACCGTTGCAAGACAACAGCATCTGCTCCGCCAATCGAAGACTGTCCGCATCGTGAACTCGGGATGGTCGAGTGGGGTGATTGATCTCGAACTGCAGCAGAGCTTGCCTCGTCGACCGAAATCGATGTTCAGCCAAAAGCTGCATCGCGGTGGCCAGTTGGCCCTCCATGAGCCGGTCATTACCGATTACCCCTGGCCCCTTGCTCATAATGTAGTCAAGCTGGCTTGCCAGAAGTTCAAGATCATACGCCAATTCGAGGCTATCCTCGGCGTCTTGAAGAATGAGACCGACCTTGTCGATGTATTTTCGAAAAGCCGACTCCCACTCCATTCTTGGACCACGAATCCCAGCCATCTCATCGTCAATGACTTTGCGAAACACATCATCTGCCATGTATTTCCAGTACATTGGAATTTGGTCATCCGACATGAGCTGGCGCCATGGATTGTACCCTGATTCACCATCCTCACCTTGAAACGCAGCAGGGTCGTTTATGTCAAAGTGATCCCAGACCGCATATGCCTCCCTGACGTCCATCAACTCAAGCAGCTGCAATACGTACTGATTGCAGTTGTTGAGAGCACGATCAAAACGCAAGCTTGGTTTATCAGCTCTTCGGACTCGCAGAATTGCGTGGCTTTCGGCTACTAGTTCAGCAGCCAGTGGCAATAATTCTCGAGGCAAACTGCGAAAATCGATTGGCAATACTTCCAACATGGAACGAATCGAAGATGTCCGATCTGACTTCCAGTAAATTGGAACTTCCCCTTCATCGGCGGCAAGAAGCACGATTAGAGCTCGGGCTCTAAACGACTTTTCCTTACCACCATAAGTCAATATGCGAACCAGGCTTTGATAATCCCTGGTCGACGTATCGACCCAGAGCTTCCAAGCATCATCCTCGCTGCGCGGGAAAAAAGCAGCCCGAAATGCTTCGATTGGGCTTTTCCGACCAAACCCGAAACGACTGAACATGTCATTGCCTTTCACGAAAAACACTGGAATGGTACATGCAGCCGCACAAAGTATGCAGCCCATCTATTATAACATACTATAGGTTGTTTGTAAAATCATCTCAACAGAGTTAGACTAGACATATGTCAAAAACTGAAAACACCGACCAAGCCAAAGTCTCCGCCATCACCAAACAAGATCATCCGCAGACTATTTCCACCAAAGAAAACCATGGTGTCGTGGCAGTTTATCGCAGTGCTGGACAGATTTGGTGGGCCAATATGCTAGGTGGCATGGCCTGGGGTGTTGGTTCGGTTATCGGCGCTACCCTGATTGTGGCAGGAATTATTGTTCTGGTAGACACCCTAGGGGGTATCCCTGTCATTGGCGACTTCGTCCACAAGCTGGCCGAAGAGGTAAATAAGAGCATGAATTCAACTACTCAGTAGTCATCACACGGCACTGCCATCTAGTCTCTGCTCGCTGCTGCTAATTGTCTGCTATAATACCCCATATTATTTGGTATCAAGGAGCACAAAATGTCCGATTCATCACAGTCAGATCAACTAAACAACCTCCGCCACTCAACAGCCCACTTGCTGGCTGCAGCAGCTATGGAGTTGTGGCCTGATACCAAGCTGACTATTGGACCCTCTATTGAAAACGGCTTCTACTACGATTTTGATTTTGCCAAGCCAATCGGCGAAGATGACTTAGCCAAATTAGAAGCAAAAATGCATGACATTGCTCCAACTTGGGCTGAATTCAAGGCTGAAACTATTTCTGAAGAAGAAGCCCTCAAGCGAGTAGGGGACAATCCGTTTAAAAAAGAGCTGATTAATGAGATTGTAAATCGCGGCGAACAGCTAACTTTCTACACCTCTGGCAACTTTAGCGACTTATGTCGAGGTGGGCATGTTGAGCATCCCGATCAAGAACTCAAATACTTCAAACTACTGTCTATTGCCGGCGCGTATTGGCGTGGTGATGAAAAAAATCCGATGCTGACTCGCATCTATGGCACAATCTGGCCATCCCAGCAAGAACTCGACCATCATTTACAAGCCCTCGAAGAAGCCAAAAAGCGCGATCATCGAGTAATTGGTCAAGATCTCGATCTCTTCACTTTCTCGCCTTTGGTCGGCAAAGGCTTGCCACTCTGGCTACCCAAGGGCGCTACTATTCGCCGCGAGCTCGAGCGATTCGTAGTCGATGAAGAACTCAAGCGCAACTATCTTCATGTCTATACTCCGGACATTGCTTTGCTGGATCTCTACAAAACATCCGGGCATTACCCATACTACAAAGACTCAATGTACGCCCCCATTCAAATTGACGACGAAGCTTTTATGCTACGTCCCATGACCTGCCCTCATCACTTCGAAATCTACAAAGCCAAGCCCCGTTCCTACCGAGAGCTACCGATGAGAATCGGCGAACTGGCCAAGCTATATCGGTATGAAAAATCAGGAGAATTGTCAGGCCTAATGCGTGTCCGAAGCTTCTGTCTTGCCGATGCCCATATCGTAGCCAAACCGGACCAAGCTAACGGAGTCATCCATGAGGTGTTGGAGCTGATTGAGTACGTATCGACAATTTTTGGCCTAGAACTAGGCACAGACTATCACTACCGACTGTCACTCGGAGATCGAGTAGATGATAAAAAATACTTCAAGAACGACCAAGCCTGGGATTTTGCCGAAGAAGCACTACGCCAAGTCTTAAAAGAGCGGCAAGCCCCATATGTCGAGGCTCCTCAAGAAGCCGCCTTTTACGGACCAAAAATCGATGTTCAAATGAAGAATGTCCACGGCAAAGAAGATACAGCCTTCACCGTCCAATATGACTTTGTAATGCCCGGTCGCTTCAATCTGGAATATACTGACTCAGATGGCCAGGTCAAGCAACCGATCGTTATCCACCGCTCATCAATTGGGGCTATTGAGCGCATTATGGGCTTTTTAATTGAACGATATGCCGGCGCCTTCCCGGTATGGTTAGCCCCAGTCCAAGCCGTCATCGTTCCTATCTCAGATAAACACCTGGATTATGCCAATCAAATTGCCGATCGACTTCGCCAAGCTCATGTGAGAGTCGACATTGATACTCGCAATGAAACCATGGGCAATAAAATTCGCCTAGCCCAAACCCAAAAAACCCCTTATACTCTAGTGGTCGGAGACAAAGAGCAGGCTGATCAGACTGTTAGCGTCAGAATTCGCCAGCAGCAAGACAGCTTGGTATTGCAAGTAGGCCAATTTCTTGATAGAATAGGCCAGCAAATAGCTCAGAGATCGATCGAGCTCTAGAACCCAGAAAGAGGCACACGCCATAGTAAGACGTTACAAAAAACCAGAAGCCAAAAAGTTTTACCCAAGAAACTACCAGATACGATCCAATCAAGTCCGCGTCATTGGGGAAGATGGTGAGCCTCTGGGCGTTCTGCCGTTAGCTGAAGCGGTTCAAAAAGCGCAAGATGCCGGATTGGATCTAGTTGCTATATCAACCAGTGCTGTGCCTCCTGTAGCTCGCATCATGGAATTCGCCAAATTCCTGTACGATCAGAAGCAGCGAGAGAAGCGACAACGCAAGAACACCAAGGAAGTCGAAGTTAAAGAGCTTCGCTTTGGCCCTAATATTGGCGATCACGATCTACAAATCCGAATCGAGCGAGCCAAAGATTTCTTGCAGCACGGCAATAAGGTCAAGATCAACTGTCAATTTAAAGGACGAATGATCACGCATCCTGAGGTTGGTCGAGCCAAAATTGCCCGCATGCTTGAAGAGCTAACCGACTTGGCCGAAGTCGAGCGAGGCCCTTACCAAGAAGGCCGAAGCGTCATCGCCATCCTACAGCCCAAAAAATGACAAGACATGGTAAAATACACCATGGCTTGTCATCCTGAGCGAAGCCGAAGGATCTCCGTGGTAAAATACACCATGGCTTGTCATCCTGAGCCAAGCCGAAGGATCTCCGTGGTAAAATACACCATGGCTTGTCATCCTGAGCGAAGCCGAAGGATCTCCGTGGTAAAATACACCATGGCTTGTCATCCTGAGCCAAGCCGAAGGATCTCCGTGGTATAATCCTAGCTGTCATTCTGGAGTGCAACGATAGAATCTTATTCATCAATCAAAGATCCTATCGCTCCACCCCAGGATGACAAAGCAACAAATCGTCATTTCAAGCGCAGTCGCAGTCAAGATGACAAACAAAACCCAGGTACAACATTATGAGCAAAGTTAAAACAAAAAAAGCCGCCGCCAAGCGCGTTAAAATTACCAGCAGTGGTAAAATGCTTATCGGTCACGTAAATACATCCCATTTGAAAACCAAGCAATCGGCCCGCACCAAGCGACGCAAGAACGTTTTGGAGACTCTCAGCAAGTCCGACACACGACGAGTTGAGCAACTATTACCATACAAGAAGCCTCAAGCCTAAGGGCAGTTAGGTTATCAAGGAGCTACCATGCGCGTTAAAAGAGGAACAACCGTCAAGAAACGTCACAAAAAAATACTCGAACGAGCCAAAGGCTTCCGTTCGGTACGTGGCACCAATATCAAAGCTGCCAAAGAAGCCCTGCTTCATGCTGGACAGCACGCCTACAATGATCGTCGTCGCAAGAAGCGTACCAGCCGAGCCCTGTGGATCACTCGTTTGTCAGCTGCGACTCGTCAAGAAGGCATTCCTTACAGCCGTTTCATTGACGGTCTAAAGAAGGCTAATATCGAATTGGACCGAAAAGTTCTATCCGAAATTGCTGCCACCGATCAGACTACTTTCTCTGTCATCATTGCCCAAACCAAAACTGCGAAATAACACGCCATGAATATTTGGATCGAATCCCTGCTCGTATTCGCCGCCATTCTTCTCATCCTCGGTTACTTCCAGTATCGCAAGAGCCCTGATGTTATTAGTATTGCCCAAGAAATGTTCCGGCCGGCCTATTTAGTGCCGGCCGTCATTTCTGCTATTGTCTATTTTATTGTCAAACTTGTCTTATCTGGACTAGGTGCGATAGTATAGAGCAAGAGAGCAGAAAACAGAGAGAAGAAACAGTTCTAAAAGAAAAACTTCTCACTTCTCCTTCTCGCTTCTCACTTTTTTATGTCCAATCTCGACCATATCCAAAAACAAGCCCTGGCTGTTATCAGCACTACCGACACCCTAGAACAGCTGCTCGAAGTTGAGCAACAATTCATGGGCCGCAAAAGCCAACTGGCCGAGCTGTCGCAATCTATGGCTACACTAGATCAAGCCGACAAAGTAGCCTTGGGCAAATCGCTCAATCTAACCAAGAGCAATCTCAATCAAGCTATTATTCAACAACGCCAAAATTTACAAAGCAAATTACATCGCTTAGATATTTCCATACCGGCTCAACACCAACCAGCTGGTCATCTTCATCTCATGACACAGGTTAGCCAAGAGGTCGTAACTATTTTTAATCATCTAGGCATGGATTTTGTTGAAGCACCCGAAATTGACTACGACTGGTATGTCTTCGAATCGCTCAATATGCCAAAAACCCATCCAGCCAGAGACGACTGGGAAACTTTCTTCGTCAATGCCCCCACCAGCCCCGAACTCGGTCAGGTTGTCTTGCGACCCCACACCACCAACTTCCAACTTCATGTTCTGCAACAACAGCAACCGCCAGTCAGAGCCATGACTCTGGGCAAAACCTATCGCCGACAAGCTGATAGCACCCACACCCCCATGTTCCACCAATTCGAAGGCTTAGTCGTCGACAAAGACCTGTCGATCGGCAACCTGGTGGCCACGCTCGAATACTTCGTGCATAATTTCTTTGGCCCGCAAGTCCAGACTCGCCTCCGTCCTTACCATTTCCGTTTTACCGAACCATCATTTGAAGTCGACATCTATGACCCATCCGGCCAATTAGGCAAAGATGGTTGGCTAGAACTGGGCGGCGCCGGCATGACCCACCCGTCAATCATCAAAGAAGCCGGCCTGAATCCGGATATCTATAGTGGTTATGCCTGGGGCTGGGGAGTAGAACGCTGCTTAGCTATTCGCCACGGACTACCAGATATCCGACCCCTCTATGATAACGACCTCAGATTCTTAGAACAATTTTGAAGGAGAAAGAAGCGAGAAGAGAAAAGAAAGAAGTCAACCTCTCCCTTCTCACCTCTCTCTTCTCACTTATATTATGCTCGTACCACTATCTTGGATAAAAAAATATGTAGATATTCCAGTCTCAGTTGATGAGCTAGTTGCCAAGCTCAACGCCTCCGGCACATCTGTTGAACATGTGTATAGCTTGGGACAGGGACTCGACGATTTGGTGGTGGGACATGTAGAAGAAGTCTACCCACACCCGCAAGCCGATCGACTCCGCTTAGCCAAAGTTAATGACGGTCAAAAAACTGTTGAGGTGGTCTGCGGTGCTTCCAACTTAGCCGCTGGTCAAAAAATAGTTTTTGCCCGTCCAGGGTCTCGTATTCCGGTTGACATGCACGATCCGCAGCGCAAACCATTTACGCTCAGCACAGCCACTATTCGCGGCGTAGTCAGCAATGGCATGATCTGCTCTACCGCAGAAATGGGCCTCGGTCAAGACCACGACGGCATTTTAGTCTTGGACCAAAATCTTCAACCAGGCACAGCCATTAATCAAGCGCTCGACTATCCTCAGACAATTCTTGATTTAGAAATCACCACCAATCGCTCAGACGAGCTATCAGTCATCGGCATCGCTCGAGAGGTAGCAACTTTATTGGGCCAAAAACTGAACTCGCCTCAGCCAACTATTGGTCAAGAGGCTGCTAATCAAAATCTCGTTTATGAACCTGCCATCCAAGATCCAGCCTGCTACCGCCTCATTACCCGTGCTCTACAAGTCAAAGTCGGTCCATCCCCATACTGGCTACAGCAGGCCCTAGAGCTTTCAGGTATGCGTCCCATCAATAACGTCGTCGACATCACCAATTACGTCATGCTGGAATTTGGCCAACCACTCCACGCCTACGACACTGCCAAACTGCAAGGCCAATCAATCCTCGCTCGCCTGGCTATGGAGGGCGAATCTATCACCACTCTAGATGGCCAAGTACGCACGTTAACCCCGGACATGCTGATTATTGCCGACGAGCAACAACCGATTGGCATCGCCGGCATCATGGGCGGACAAGCGAGTGCCATCGAAGACACGACTCAAACTATCGTCCTTGAGGCAGCTGTCTTTGATCCAGTGGTTATTCGCAAGACAGCCAACACCCTGGCTTTACGCTCCGAAGCCTCTAAGCGCTTTGAACGGTCGGTCGACCGCGAACAATCAGCTACAGCTATTGATCGAGCTATCGAGTTACTGACCCAATATGCCCAAGCCAAAGTGGCTGGACCAAAGCGCCAACTATACCCTCAGCCTTATGAAACTAAGCAATTAAATCTTAGCTCTAACAAACTGTTTCAATATCTAGGACGATCCATCGACCCACTCCAGGCTCGCGATATCCTAGCTTCTCTAGGCTTCAGCGTCAATTCAACTATCGGCAAAGATAACGACTGGCAGATTGCACTTCGAGTACCTAGTTGGCGCATGCATGACATCCAGGGCCAAGAAGATCTTATTGAGGAAGTAGCCCGGATTTTAGGCTACGACGAACTTCCCAAACAGCTACCATCAGGTCCAATGACAGGCTTACCCATCAGCCCCCATTACCGCAATGCCCAAGCCATCAAGCAGCAACTGGCTCAACGCGGCTGGACCGAAACAATGTCTATCTCTCTGGTTGGTCAAGACCTATACGCCAAGGCAGCTCGCCAGCTACCCAGCGTCAGCCTGAGTAATCCACTGTCCAGCGAATGGACTCACATCAGAGACAGCCTGGTACCCAGCTTAATTCAGGTTGTAGCCAACAATTATAGCCGTCACCACCAACCAACTCTCAACCTATTTGAGCTATCACACGTCTATGAGGCCACTTCCGACCTACCTAGTCAGAAAACTCACCTAGCACTGGCTATTCATGACCAAATCTCAGCAGAGCATAGCCTAGCCACCCTCAAGGCTACCGTCATCAGTATTCTCAACCAACTTGGTGTACCCGCTATTAATTTCGCAGCCAATACTCAGCCTCAAGCTCCTTACCATGACGACTACCTATGGATCAAGTCCAACGACCGCCTGATTGGTAATCTGGGATACCTAGATGCTCAAACCTGCCAGAACTTCGACATTCCTGCTCATGTTTTGATTGCCGAACTAGATATTGACCAGCTCATCAATTCGACCCACCATCAACTTTTCATTCCATTAGATAAATATCCTAGCCTGGAAGAAGACCTGTCGCTGCTGATTGATGAACAACAACCCATCGGTCCTATCATTGATGCAATTATCAAGGCCGGCCAACCACTCCTGCAACAAGCCTATCTCACTGACACCTACCGTCACGACTCACTCGGCAAAAATCAAAAATCCCCCCTCATCCACCTCGTCTTCCGCCACCCGGACAAGACTTTATCTAGCCAAGAAGTAGCCGAAACACGCACAAAGATTGTTGATCAGCTGAAACAGCAGGGGATTACACTTCGCGTCTAATCCTAACTGCTAGCCTCTAAAAACCCACCAAACAACTTTTAAGTTTTATAGTAGGCTCTACAGTGCTATACTGGAGATATGAATAAATCACTTAAATTCGCAATTTTTGTCGGTGGCTCAGGCACTCGCATGTGGCCCATGAGTCGCAAATCATCCCCAAAACAATTTCAGACCCTAGTTGGCGAAAAAACTATGTTTCAGCAAATGATCGATCATTTGCTTTCTGCTTATCAGCCAGAAGATATTTTTATTTCAACATCACCACTTTACGCTAAAACCGTCCTCGAACAGGCGCCCATGCTAAAAGCCGATCATATTATTACAGAGCCTGAACTGCGAGACACTACCGCTGCTGTGGGCTATGCTGCTGTTCATATCGCACGACACTTCCCTGACAGCATGATGGCAACCATATGGGGAGGCGACCACTTGGTGCGTAACCGGCAAGCTTTTACTGACTCTCTCCAATTAGCCCATAAATTAGCCGAAGAGCAGCATTTAACCGTTCAGGTAAACGTTCGTCCAACATACCCAACCAATAATCTGGGCTATATTGAGGTGAGCAAACCCATTTACCCAGAATACGGGGCCAATATTCACCAATTCGTCCGGCAAGTCGAAAAGCCAGACTTAGCCACAGCCAAAAAATTTCTTGCCTCAGTCAACTACCTATGGCATACCGGCTATCGCATCTGGGATGTCAGCACATTGCTTGATTTATATAAACAACACGTACCAGACGCCCATCAAGCCCTAATGACAATTCAAAGCGCTATTGGCACAGACCAGGAACAAAGTGTAACAGCCGAAGAGTATGCCAAGATTATCAAAAAATCTATTGACTACACCATATTCGAACATGTCAAATCAGATGGCCAGGCAGTTATAGCGGCTGACTTAGGCTGGAATGATATCGGTACATGGGAGATTCTCAAAGATGAACTAAGCCAAGACGCTAATGACAATATAGCTCAAGGTCAAACAGTACTCAGAGATACCACCGGCAGCCTAATCTATGGACGAGCGGACAAGCTGATAGCCGTGATCGGTTTAGAAAACATGATAGTAGTTGACACTCCTGATGCTTTGTTGGTTATGCCAAAAGACCGCGCCTCCGAAGTGAAGCAGATAGTCGAACAACTCAAAGAGACAGGCCTGCAAAAATACCTCTAGCACCCCTAGCATCCCAACCAAATAACTAACTAATCAACCAACCAGGGTTAGACCCTGGTTGGTTGATTAGCCCTCGATTTTCTACGCCCATACCTAACATCAATCAAAGCCCCGCTACAACCGCCATCCAGGCCTTGACGAAGAAAGGCAAGCGGCACGCACTAGCACCTCTCTCTGAAGCATCTGAGATTGACATTGCACGCTTGGCTGAATTAAACTGGAGTCACTGCTGATAGTAAAACCTAAGTATTAAATACTATCTGTAACCTGAACCGAATTTGTCTAATGGTCTTTTCCAAGAGCGTTTACATCACCATAATAGCCAGCCTAGGCTCAATCCTAACCGTCACCAGTCTGCTGTTCTTCAGTCCATTAAAGTCAATGGTTCTGGATCAGTTTGATCACAAAGATGCCCAAACTCTAAATGGTTTGACTGCCGAGCAACTACTGGCTACCAATCAACCTCTTGATGCTAAAACCCTCAACGGTCGGCCCGGCCTCCACTACCTCCAAGCCGAAAACCTGGTCGGCATCATCGCCCCTGAGCGTTTCTCCGCCTATGATTCCC
>CAZKPX010000005.1:0-88772 GCA_964554805.1 uncultured Candidatus Saccharibacteria bacterium | reverse complement strand
CGAGCTTGGCCCGTACCAAGGCGATGGCCTTGAGGTGATCTCGGCCCTGGCCGAGTCATCGACAACCATTTTAGGCTATCGATGTATATGTACTATAACATATATTATAGGTTTTGTCAATAGATCAATTTGAGGCTCATAAGATGACCGGATTACGACGCTAGATTGGATCTAATTGATTCAAGATGCGCGCTATATAATTTCTATAAAATAGGGGCGGCCGAGGGGGTGCTTTCAGATTCATCTGATTTCATTTCGGCGATAATCAATAGTCGTTTTGTATTCTCCCCTGGCGGATCGCAGGTTTGGAGGATGAGGGTGGGTTTGTCTGGATGTTGCTGAAGGACATCAACTTCAGTGGGCGCCACAACTTTGGTTTCAGTTACATAGTAATCATAGCGCTGACCTTGATAATAGGTGACGATACGATCGTTCTTTTCCAGTTTATTCAACAAGGTAAAGGGGGCATGGTAGGTACCGATTTCCCAGGCATTGATGGTGGAGTGGCCGAATAAGTAGGTTAGGCCTGGCTGTCCAGGTTTGACAGTGTTTTTGGCATGGGCAACGGGAACTTTGGTCAGAACTGGGCCATAAATAGCTTCATTGTATGGGTCAATGTCGGCCGCAACTGGCTCATTGACATTTATCTTTTCTACAACTAGACCAAAATCTGTTGATTTGGGTTGAATGGTGACAACTCTGGCTTCGGTGCCAGGTAGCGTCGGATCGACTGTAAAGTAGGTTTTTTGTTGTCCGTTCCACCAATACCAAATCTCTGAGGAGAACTGTTGATAGTAGCTCAAGCCGATAAGGCCCAGGCCGCTAACGATTAAAATAATAGATAGATATTGCAACCAATGTGTGCGGAACCAGGTCATGCAGTTATTCCGGAGTCTGGGTTGGTTCAGAAGAATCAGACTTGGTCGTGCCTGACTTGGTTGTATCCGGCTTGGTTCTCTTGGCTACAGCTGTCGAAAAGAAGGTGTGGCGAGGTGTCTCGATGGCGGGACCACTTGGTTGGGTATTTCCAGAATTGCTCGGATGATGATCGTCGTGATTGAGCTCTTGAATCGCTTCGGCAGACAGCTCTTCTTTGGCAGCGAACTCGTGACCCTTGATAGGCGTGGATGGCCGCGCGGTTTGTCGACGACGAGGTTGGATTAGATATTCTTCAGGTTTGTCGTCCAGATCGTGAAACTCATCAGCTTTTTCGATTATTTTGGCGGAAGCGGTTCGGCCAAAGGCATAGACCTCAACATAGCAACCTTTATTCTCTTGAAGATAATTGATGAGCGGCTCGTAATCTCCATCGCCGGAAACTAGAATAACTGTATCTAATTTGTCAGCCAATTTAATAGCGTCGACGCTGATACCAACATCCCAGTCGCCTTTTTTTGCTCCACCGACAAATATCTGCAGATCTTTGCTTTTAACTTCATAGCCGGCTCGCTCTAGGGCATCGAAGAAGCTCTGCTCTTCTTTAATATCGGCTTTAATGACATAGGCTAGGGCTCGAATAAGCTTGCGATCGGCTACCGCATCCTTGAGGACAGCTCCGAAATCCACCTTGGCGCCATTGTGCAGATTTTTTGCCGAATAATACATGTTGGAAACGTCAACTAGGACACCAACTCTTTGATCTAAATTTTTTACAGCCATGGTACTTCCTTTTCAAAATAATAAATAACTGAACCTTAAAACGCTGTAGGGTGATTATACTACATTGCCCTGCATAGTGGCGAGAACGAGTGACGAGTACGAGTTACTATATAGATTATTGAAGAGTTGGTTGGTCTCGCGCTTGGCACACCGTGCTCGTCCGGCCACTCAGCGGAGCTTGATATTGTTTGTCTGTTTGATTTGACCTATACTAGATACCTAGGATACCTGTGTCTGATATTTGATATGGCTAAAAGAACTGCTCCAACTAAAAAGTCATTTTTGCACCGTGCTTGGCTGGCGATTGTTCCTCATGAGGATAATAATCACCATCCACACGCTATCCGCTATTCAGCTTTAGCTTTTTATATTGCGGTATTACTGACCTTTAATGTTGGTTATAACGTGTTTGTGGCTCACTCCAATAAAGTGCTGGGCTTTGCAACTTCAATCAGCCAGCAGGAGGTTATTCGCTTAACCAATGTTGAGCGATCTAAGGCTGGAGTTGGACAGGTTACCGAGAACGCCAAGCTGAACCAATCAGCCATGGCTAAGGCTCAAAATATGTTTGCCGAGAACTACTGGGCTCACTATGCACCATCTGGTAAAAGCCCCTGGTATTGGTATGACCAAGTGGGATATGTGTATGCTATCGCCGGTGAAAATTTGGCCCGTGATTTTGATACAAGCCAGGGTGTAATTAATGGTTGGATGAATAGTAAGTCGCATCGAGATAATATGTTGTCAGGTTCTTATAAGGACATTGGGATTGCCGTTTTGAATGGTGTGCTGGATGGGCATGAAACGACCTTAGTGGTTCAACATTTCGGGACCGTGTCCGGAGCTAATAGCACTAATCAGTCAAATCCAGCGGTTCAAGGCAGCAGTCAGAATCCACCTGCAGGTCCAAAAGCTCAAACTCAGCAACCTGCGGTGGAGCAGCTGGTAGCCGAACATACCATCGATCAGCAAAACGTCAGCCCGAACGTGTCTGGAGTAGCTGGCATACCGACTGCTAATAATCAGTTTAGCTGGGCTTCTCTGCCCTACCAGCTGCTCAATCCGCTGCCAGCCAATGGTTGGAGCTTGCAGCAAATGGTGGTGATCGTGCTCATTGGTGCTTTGTTGCTGTTGTTCGTGCTTGATTTTGCTGTTTTACATCGCAAGCAGATTCATCGACCCAATAGCCACTCTCTCCTCCATGCGAGCATGATGGGTGTGGCCTTGGTGGTGGTGATATATAGCACAGCTGGAGGGATTCTATAATGACCAAACCACTTAAACACTTACTGCCCCACTACACGTTGCTGATATTGATTTTTTTGACTGGCAGCATAGCTGTATTTAGCCTGGAGAATGGTTTATTTCGGTGGACTGTTTTGGGAAGCTTGGTGGCTTTATATATAATCTGGGGAGTTTGGCATCATTACGAGAATAAATCGCTCACTCATCAAGTTATTCTGGAGTATGCTGGTATTTCGCTCCTGATTGCGGTTATATTATTTTTGGCTAGCAATTAGCCATGATTATTCCTCGTTTTAGCCTCCGTTGGCTAGGTGTCGCACTAGGCTTATTTTTGGTTGTCGGACTAGGGTCGCTGTTGTGGCTGCGAATGAGTAGCCAGTCTTCTCTATCTCAGCCGGTAGAAGCTCGAATGGTCATTGATGCTACACATACCTTCCGCGTAATCGTGGCGAATACTCCTGCCAAGCAAGTCAAAGGCTTATCCGGCACTGCTCATCTCGGCGACGATGAGGGTATGTACTTTCCTATGGAGACAGGTCTACCGGTTTCATTCTGGATGAAGGACATGCTTATATCGATTGATATCTTGTGGATAAAGAGCGGAAAGATTGTTGGTATCGAGCATCAAGTTCCTGCACCGGGATTAAAGACTGCAGATGGCGATCTGCCTGTTTATCGTCCACCTATTGATACTATTGATGGGGTGCTGGAGATTGCTGGTGGTCGCAGTCAAAGCTTGGGTATTGAGGTGGGTCAGAGTGCTATCTTAGAGCTGACTAATGTTCGAATGGTAGGTGAATAAATATTGACTATAGGTCTATATTATGATATAATGACAAGATATGCACATGACTGAACCATCTTTTTATGACTGAAACCGTAGCCGCTCCAAGCGGTATTTTGATTATTGATAAGCCACAGGACTGGACCAGCCATGATGTGGTGGCCAAGGTTCGCCGAATTTTAAAAACTAAGAAGGTAGGTCATGCCGGAACTTTGGATCCGATGGCTACTGGAGTATTGATTGTGCTGGTAGGCAAAGCCACTAAGCTATCCGATAAGCTGTTAAACCAACACAAAACATATGCGGCTGAGGTGAGTTTTGGTCAACAAACTGATACTGGGGATGCTGAAGGTGAAGTTATCAAAGAAGAGATGGCGCACAGCAAGCGCTTAGCTGAGGACGATATTAAGGGGGCTGCTCTTAAGTTGATCGGTGACCGCCAACAACAGGTTCCGGCGTATTCGGCAGTCAAAGTTGATGGTAAAAAACTTTACGAATTGGCGCGTAAAGGCCAGGAGCTTGTCAATCGTCCGAGCCGTACTATCACTATCGAATCTATAGGTATCGATGCTTTTAAAGCATTTGATTTGGCTGGCCCGGCCAAAGCAACGATTACCGTTGAATGCTCAAAGGGCACCTATATTCGCGTCTTGGCGGAGGAGTTGGCTGAGCAGCTGGGAACAGTCGGTCATTTAACTGCCTTGCGTCGTTTAAAAAGTGGTGATTTTGCTATTGAACAAGCCGTTACCTTGGATAGACTGCTCGGCGTTCTTGAGCCAGAGTCGTTGCTCATTCCTATTGATGACTGGCTGTAAGGAAGATGCTCGGACTCTCTGCACATCAAACGCCCACCTGAAAAGCTGGGCGTTTGAATTTAATTACTAATTATTTGCTATTGGACTAACCGTGAAAGAAAGCTCGGTTGTTAGTTTTGGCGGGCTTGTCGTTAGAAGCGCTGCCTTTGCTGTTTGCTTGGCCGAGTGATTTTTGGGCTTGCTCAATCAATTTATGAAGGTCTTCAATCATGCGTTGGCGTGATTCATCGGCAGTTACATACTTAGCATATTGAGCAGTTCGCTCGACTACAAAGCGACGAGCATTGCCGCCGTATTCACTCTGGAAGATGCTAAAGACGCCTGTCTTAAGATCTTTGTGCTTGGCATCTACTTGATCATACAAAACTTGGAACTGATCGGCTTCGGCTGGGGCATCTTCAATCTTAGCCAGCAGGACTGATAGGCGCTCTAACTCTGTCTTGACTCTATCAATGGCGGCTTGATCATTAGCGTTGGCTTGACCGAGCATTTGCTCGACAAATGCTTTAACTGTGCCACCTTGATCCTCAATAGCCTTGAGTTCTGTGAAGGCTTGGATAGTTGAGGCAGGCAATTGATCCAAAGCGATTTGCAAGGTATGGATTTGATCAGCAAAGGCATCAATTGGGGCAGCCGCTGATTCGGATGGGGGGGTAGTTACTGGCGCCTGATCTGGGGCAGGCTGAGGTTCGGCAATTGGCTCAACTGAAGCAGACTCTTCTAAGGCGGCGGCGGGTAGCTCTGCAACTGGCTCCACCTCAGGTTCGACAGGCGCGTCTAAGAGTGCCTCTGGTTGAGGATCTGGGACGGATATGGAATATTTTGCCCGAGATTCTGCAGCCGGCTCGGCAACTGGCTCAACTGGCTCGACTGGCTCAACTGGCTTGTCAGCTTCAGCCTCTGGTTGTGGTTGTGGTTCGGGCTGCTCAGCAGCAACTTCGACAGAAGCCGGTGATTGTTGGCCATTGACGATATCAAACTTGGCGGCTAAGATTTTGGCCATCAGAATATCAATTTTTTCTTGGGCTACATCAGTAGGTTTCAAGCGCCCCTTGAGCGTACCCAGAATAATCAAGGTTTTATTTAAATCCTGATTATCTAAGGCAAAATCAGTGGCGGCAATTTTGGCCATCTGCTGTTCAATGGATTGGCGTAGCGGGTTGTCTTCTGGTAACTGGCCGGATAATTCAGAAAGGACAACCAAGGTCTGGTTGCCTTGAGTGGGTCGGTGTTTGTCTAGGGCATCGGCCAATTGCTGAGCAATTTTGGCGAAATCAGTTAGGGCAGGTTGACTCATATAGACACTTTAAACCATTTAATTGTCTACAGTCAAGCGCTGAAATTAGGGCAAAAGGCAAAAGGCAAAAGGCAAAAGGTAAAGGGCAAAACTGCAACTTACAACTAAAAGCTTGAGAATACGTAATATCTAAATTGTAATTACGTTTTGCCTTTTGAGTTATTGGCTGGTGTTGCTATACTTGAGATATGAATAGACTTCGTCGTTTGGCAATGTGGTGTGTGCTGTACTATATCCGTTTTTGGGCCAAGCTGGCCCTAGTCATTGGTCATCCAGTCACTGTCGGTATAGCTGGGTCTGTGGGAAAATCGTCAACCAAAGATGTGCTACTGGCTATGTTGACTGAAGTAGCAAAACCGCGCGCTACCTACGGCAATTCTGAGACAGGGGTGCCATTGGGCATTTTGAACATTAGTATTGGCGATAGCTCTGCCAAAGATTGGCTGCGTATTATTATCACCAGCCCTACACGAATTTTTAATCTTACGCAGACCAGCCATCTGATTATTGAAATGGCAACTGATGAGCCGTATCCGCCAAAGAATATGGATTATCTTTTATCGATAGTGCGGCCCCAGTTTAGTATCCTACTCAACACATTCCCTATTCATACGATGCAGTTTGAAGCGGCGCTACAGGAAGTGCCAGCTGCTCAATTGGCCGCATGGACTGATGCTGATAAGGCTGAATTTGCGCTGCAGCGTCTGGCGGAGGAGGATGCCAAGATTATTAGTCGAAACTCTGGTACAGTTGGTATATATAATAGCGATAATCACTTGGTTAGCCAGCAGATGTTGCAGTACTTGTCTCAAGAACCCTTAGCTACGTTGTATAATTTTGGCCAACAGCCGGATAGTGATATCAGTTATGGTGCTTATGAGATTGGCCCGAGTGGGAGTGCTTTTGGCTTAAAGGTTGAAGGCAATGATTATCGACTAGCTATCAACAACTATCTGCTGCCTGAAGAGTACCGAGAAGTTCTATCGGCTGCTTTATTGGCGGGCATCAAATTGGGCTTTGGTGCTGAGGATTTGGTCGCATCGCTGGGCAAACATCTCCATTTAGACAAGAGCCGAGCCAGCTTATTTAAAGGGCTGAATGATTCGATCATTATAGACTCGAGCTACAACGCATCTGGGTCGTCGGTTAGGGCTTTTGTGACCATGATACATGCCTTAAAGCAGCAAACTCATCGGCAGGCTGTATTGGTATTGGGAGATATGCGGGAGATAGGTTTGGCAGTGCAGCAAGAGCACGAAGCTGTGGCTCAGACCATAATGGGGGTAGCTGATCAGGTTTATTTGGTCGGTGAATTTACTCAAAAATACATTAAGCCCTGGCTGGAGACCAACCAACCTGGCCTGTCCGTCAAATGGTTTGCTACCTACGAGCAATTGAATCAAGATATAGTAAGCAATTTGCCTAGCAAAGCCTTAGTGCTGATTAAAGGCTCGCAGAATACGATCTTCCTGGAAGAAACCGTTAAGGCACTGCTGGCTGATCCGCAGGATGCTCAGCGGTTGTGCCGACAAGCAGATTACTGGCTAGCTCGCAAACAGGCTTGGCTGGAATCGCAGAAAGCCTAATGGTAAGCGACAGGCGACGAGCACGAGCGACGAGTTGAAGCCAGAGATTAGGCAACGATTTACGGCTCGTCGCCTGTCGCAGCTTATACTTGACTAATTTTGTCGAGCATTTCTGGGCGCCAATAGTCGAATAGGTTTTCTGGAAGAATGAGGGCTTTATTGGGGGCCAGCTCTTTCATAAATTCTTCTTCGTGGCTAACAATAATCATCGCGCCTTTGTAATCTTTGAGCACTTCAAGGATAATTCGCTGAGACATCACATCGAGGTGAGTGGTAGGCTCGTCAAGAATGAGAAGATTATGCCCTTTAATGGTCAGAAGGGCTATGGAAAGACGAGTTTTTTCCCCACCAGATAAGGTGCCGATTGATTGGTAAATGCGATCGCCAGAGAAAAGAAACCTGCCCAATAAGGCCCGGGCTAGTCGCTCATTTAGCTCCGGTACGTGATTGGTGACTGCATCAATTAGGGTGTCGTCGAGATTAAATAGGTCGTGTTCTTGAGCATAGTAGCCGATATCCAGCTGTTCGTTTTTGACAATAGTACCGGTGTCAGGCTGTAGTTCGCCCATAATAATCTTGATGATGGTTGATTTACCAGCACCGTTGCGACCGATAATGGCCATCTTTTCACCGCGCTCGACCATCATGTTGACCTTATTTAAAATACGAGTCTTGCCGTAAGATTTGCCGATGTTGGTCAACTGAAGGGCGATTCGTCCGACAGGTGCTGGCTCTGGCAGAGTGACTCGCATGGAGCGAATCTCTGGAGGCAATTCCGGCATATTCTCTTTGGCTCGAGCGATACGATTCTGCAAGTTTATCTTTTGGCGCACACCTTTATCTGACTGTGACCCCTGGATCTTAGCCAAACCTTTTTGCATGCGCTTAATTTCATTTTCTTGAGCAGCTCTGGTTCGCTCTAAGAGATCTTTGGCTTGCTTTTGCAGTTTTTGATACTGGCTATAGTTTCCTGTATATTCATCAATCTTTTTGGTATGAGTGTTTACATACAGAACTTTGGTGATGGCCTGATCAAGCAAAGAAATATCGTGAGAAATGATGAGCAAGGTCTTGGGATAGCGAGACAAAAAGTTCATTACCCAACGCTTGCCCGGCACATCCAGGAAGTTGGTTGGCTCATCGAGTAATAAAATATCCGGCTCAAGAATAATATTGCGCAAGAAGGCTAGCTTGGTTTTTTGTCCACCGCTTAAACTTTGAGGAGGAGAAGTTGGGGTCAGCTTTTTCATTTCCATGCCGTCTAGTAGGCGCTGGATTTCATCGTCGCGCTTTTTGCCATCCGGATCGACGTAGTCACGAATAGTAGAGGCTTCCTCAAGCAAGGGATCGCGCTTGACTTCTTGAGGGACTAACCCGATACTGCCAACCCGTTCGATTTTGCCTTGATCGGTGTCTTCCTGACCGGCAATCATTTTGAGCAGAGTAGTTTTGCCAGCACCGTTTGGCCCCACCAAAGCTACTTTGGAGTTGCGCGGAATGAGAAAGCTGGTATCAATCAGGATTTGTCTCGTATTATAGTTAAAAGAAATGTTTGTACCTTTGATCACGGGGAGTATTATAGCATGCCTGATACAGTGAAGCTAACAGACGCGAGCAGATCTCTCTTCATTGGGCTGGAGGCAGGCTGAACTTGCCCAACCTCGGAGGTTCTCTACTCAGAGAACCTCCGAGGTTGGGCGTTAGAGAGTTCAGCGAGCTGCGCTTGCTTATTGCCCCCAGCGGATGGCTCCTCCGTTGTAGAGGACGTCGATTTGTTTTTGGGTTAGGGCGTAGTTGAAGATTTGGACGTCGTCGATTTGGCCAGGGAAATACTCCTCGGGGGCTGAGGTTTGGCTGTTACTGCTAGACAGTTCTGCTCCAACGCTAAGGGTGTCTAGATTACTTAGCATAACCGCTGTTTCTTCAGTTGATTTGGCCGGAAGCCCGTTGATATAAAGTCTCATGATCCCCAGATTATCAGTCACGCCTACCACATGATGCCATTGGTTAAGGGGCAGAATGCTGCTGCTTAGGGTAGTGGATGTTGCCCCAAATGAGGTAGCTCTGGTTCTGAATCCCAGGGTGCCAGTGTTTCTAACGTACAGGCCAATATGAGATGTTCCCGGAGAGCTAAGGATTCCCTCTGATAGCTGCACTATCCATGCATTGGTGCTCGAGTACGAAGGGATCTTTATCCAGGCGGCCAGAGATATATTATTTGCCTGAGCATTCTTCATACTATCCCCGCTATTGACTATCACGTAGTCATCTACTCCATCAAAACTCATCGAAGCATTGCGCTTGCCCATTTTGCCTAGAGACCAGGCGGTGTTGGTGGAGTTGCAGGTGCCAGGAGTAGTAATACCTGATAGGCCGAGGTTTAGTATGCCGTGCAGGTTATTGCCGGAGGAGTCGTGGATGGCGGCACCTTGGCATTCATCCATTTTGTAATGGGCTAGTGGTTTGCCGTTGTTGTAGTCCCAGGCAACTTGTGATGGGGTGCGGGCGTAGTTGTAGATGCGTATTTGGTCCATTTGGCCTTGAAAATGAGCTGAGTTTGCTGTGTTGATTCGACCGAATACCAATGGTCCGGCTGAGTTTATGTCCCAGCTGGCGGCCCCACCATTACTTGTGGATGCTACCCTTTGACCGTCTAAATACATTATCAAGGTGGCTGTGCCGCCTGCCCTACTTAATACCCCGGTGAGGTGGTGCCACTTGCCGTCTTTGATGCTTGCTACTGCTGCCCCCCCAGAATTGAACTGGGTGGCGCCATTGGCTATTCTGAGGTAAGGCCTGCCGTCGGAGGTTAAATTAATATTATACCCAGGACCGTTGCCTCCACCACCTTTTTTATCTATGAGTAGTATGGTTCCTGAGTCTGGTTGAGTAGATTTCACCCAGGTTGAGATACTCATATCTCCAGTGCCAAAATCTAGACTGTCGTTGTCAGCAACTTCTATGTAGTTTGTTAAACCATCAAGGCTACCAGCTGTGCCGTTTTTGCCGGAAGCCCATTGATTGCCTAAGCTGCCGTTCCAGGCACCATTATTGCTATTGCCTGAAGTATCCTTGACTGTTGATCCGCCACCATCTTCAAAGCTCCACTCCCCTACCGGCTTGGCACAGTAGTCGGTGGAGCCGGGGACGCAGTATTTGGAGTCGGTGGATTGGGAGGGCTGGGTGGTTGCGGCACCACTTCCGGAAGTGGTGGGTTCGGTTGAGGTGGCGCCGGCAATCATGGCTGAGGATTGGTTGTAGTCGATGGCGATTTGTTGGGGGGTTAGGGCGGAGTTGTAGATTTTGAGATCGTCAATCTGACCTATGAAGGGGTTCCCCGTTTCTCCATTGCGACGAAGGGCACCGATGGTGGCCGTATTGATAGTGGTTGTCATTGGCGTATAGCTAAAATCTGTTGAGTCGCGCTTACCATCAATGTATAGGCGTCCTTGTCCATTGCTGTCGGTCCAAGCTACATGATGCCAGGTATTGTCTAGAACCGGTTGACTGGACTCCTTGTTAAGACTATCTCCATCACTGTCACTTCTCACAAAGATGCGTATCTTGTCAGTTAGCGGAGGGGAGTCTCGAGTACCTATAAGAAATAGCGGCGTGACCGATCCTTGGTTTCCTTCGGCGTAGATCTGCCTGTTTGTTTGATTTGGTTGCCCCTTAACCCAGAAGCTAACACTGTACCCCTCTGTGCGATTATTATGGATTGGCAATTGAGAGTCTGCGGGCAGAACTACGCTGTGGGAGTTAGTGTTATTAAAATCTAGAGCCCCAGCTATTTTTCCGGCTGTCCATTGAGGGTTGGCGCTTGTCCCATCAAGGCTTGATCCTGCTACCCCAGAGTTTTGAATTGTTGTCCCTTGTCCTTCATCAAACTTCCAATGCCCAACAGGGTTTAATTCATTGGGCATGCTGGATTGCATATCTTGGAGGATTTGGGCGGGGGTGCGGGGGTAGTTGTAGATTTTGACTTCGTCGATGGAGCCAATGAGACGCTCTGAGCCAAATGGATTGCTGGCAAGGTGGAGATCGTAAGCGTTAGTTGTCAGGCTTCCGCAACTTCTTTGTCCTACTTGAACTCCATTTTTATACGAAGTGAGTGTCGAACCATTGGCTACCATTGCCACATGCGTCCAGGTGTTCAGGGGTATCGCTGATCCAGTGTTGTGAAAACAATTAGCGCCGTCGCCGACCTTTGCAGAGAGCGATCCTCCATGAATATACAGACTATATCCATCACCGTAAGGAGCAACATTCCCTTCCTTACTTATAATACGTCGCTGGCCGGCCGGATCTTCACTCCGATAAACCCAAGCACTGACTGAGATGCTGCCAGAGACGGATAATGAAGGCGTGCTGCTTGCTTGAGTATAATTGCTTGAATTATAGGCGACGGCCTGACCTAATTTTCCTGAGGACCGAATAGGGTTGTTAACTAGAGCTCCATGGTTGTTGTTGCCAGACTTATCATGTGCAGTGTTGCCCGATCCCTCTTCGAAGTCATAATAAGCCACTGGCTTGGGGGCATGGTTGTAGAGTTGGGTGACTTCGGTTGAGGCAAGGCTTCGATTGTAGATTCTTACCTCATCCATAACTCCGTTGTATCTAGGGGACGCATTATATTGCTTGCCGAAGAATACATCAGCAATTGAAGTATTGAGGGTGGTTGTGTTTGCTTGTGTTGCCTCTAATGCTCCATTTATATAGAGTTTATCCGTCACCCCATCATGAGTGACGACCACATGATACCAGACTCCAGCAGTAATCGTTGTGGCGGAATCGAGGGTGCCGTAGGGGGCGGAATTATTGGCAAAGATGCCTTTAAACTTTGTGCCGGTGGTGTCAAAGCCTAAGTAATACGAGTTCTGCCAGTTTTTTTCGACCAGGCGAGCATAGCCACTTTGAGTAGCTGCTGCGGGTTTGACCCAGGCTGCGAGGGTTACTTTGTCTGGGGACAGACTGGCGCTTCCTGTAACGCTGACTGAGGTAGTCGAGCCATTAAATGATCCGCCATTGCCAAATTTTGCTGGTGAGGTGATAGTGGCGTTGGTTGCAGTGCCGTGATTGGTATTGCCGCTGGCATCCTTCACTTCCTCCGCCGCGCCATTCCAACTGGCTTCATCCATTTTCCAATGACCGACTAAGCCGTTGGATAGATTGGCTTGTTGTTGGTTGAGGGATTGGATGCCTTTGACATAGTCTTGCTGGATTTGTTGTTGGGTGCGGGAGTAAGAGTAGATTTTGGGGTCGTCTATCAGACCATCGAAATAGCTAGAAGGATGGCTTATTGCTACATTATTGGTATAAATAATATTTTTATTAATCAAAGAAATGTTATCTACAAGTTTTCCATCTAGATAGGCGCTTAGACTTTGCCCATCATACACACCAGCTACATAGTGCCATGTATTGGTTTTCACAGAGTAGTCGCTCGAAAGAGCTGCATAGCCAATTCCATCACTCCATACTCCTGCCGTCAACCTGCCATATGCATTGACGATAAGGCTCCAGCCTCCATCGCCACCCCAATTGCTGCGGATAACACTATTCCAGCTTTTATGTTCCTTGACATTAATCCAAGCACTCATAGTTATAGTCTGAGTTGTTTGTATGTTTATTGGACCTATATTTACCCAATCATCCACTCCATCAAAAGACAGGCATTTACCAGAGGGGCACATGTCTTCAGTCTGCCAGGCGGGGCCATTGGTTAAGGTGCCGGGGTAGTTGGTTGGGGTGGAGGAATTAACTGTCGTACCATACCCTTCATCAAACTTCCAATGAGCTACCGGAGCTGGGGATTGTTGTTCGGTGCCAAAGGCGGTGGTGACGCCAGTGGCGGGGTTGTTGAAGGGGTCGGGGATGTTGGTGGTGGTGGCTTGGGGATTACCATAATAGAGATACAGGTCGGAGACTGAAGCTGGCAGACTGCTGTAGAGGACTTGGACTTGGGTGTTGTTGGTGGTGCAGCCGGAGACAATGTGGTAAGGAATTTGTTGACCCGATTGGGTAACAAATCTAAGGTCAGAACAATCATTCTTAAACTTCGTAGTATCCGAGGTATCTAGGGTTAGGGTTATGTAGACACTATCTTGGGGAGTAGCTGCATCTACCTCTATAATTTGACGGTATCTATAGTCTTCGTTCCACCAATCATTGGAGGCTTGGGCTGCTTGGGGAGTGATGAAGCCTACGAGAGGTAGAAAGAGACTGAGGATGAGGGTGGTAATGAGGGTGAGGGCTGTAGTTTTTTGTATGTCATTGCGAGGAGTGGAGCGACGTGGCAATCCACCCCTCTCGTCATTGCGAGGAGTGGAGCGACGTGGCAATCCAGGAAGAAGTGATGATCTATTAGGGGTAGTAGTCTGTCCTGGATTGCTGCTCCGCCGGTTGGCGGATCGCAATGACGGGAGGGTGGGGAGGAAGGAGAAGTGTTTCATGGTCCCCACCTGACTGCGCCGCCGTTGTGGATGACTTTGATTTGGTCGGGGGTTAGGGCGTAGTTGAAGATTTGGACGTCGTCGATTTGGCCTTGGAGTGGTCCAGGTAGGCCGTTGCCGATTGATAGGGGCCAACCGCTGCCAGTGACTGCTATTGACTGGCTGGCGGCAATAGAAGTACTTCCTGCTCTATTGCCATTGGCATACACAATCATTCTGTCATCGCGGTCTACCGTGGCGCATAAATGGTTCCAGGAGCCATTTAATACTACAGGCGAATCAAGAAAATAGCCTATGCCTGGCGGATTGGGCATTTTGATTTCAAATCTAATAAATCCACCATCCCAAGCATACGCCCCCCAGCCCGAATAAGCCCAGGTCTCATGACCCATTACCATGCCTTGATTATCGGTTGATTTGATCCAGAAGCAGTAGGAAAAATCACTAGTGCCAAAGATTAACTTGGGATTAACAGGGATGGTAACCTCATCATCCACTCCATCAAAATTCATAGCACTATTTACTTTGCCCATCTTCCCCAGAGACCAGGCGGTTGTTGGGGTGTTGCAGGTGCCGGCTGAGGTGACTCCAGAAGATCCTAGATTCAACGCAGCATGAAGGTGGTTATCGGAGGAGTCGTGGATGGCGGCGCCTTGGCATTCATCCATTTTGTAATGGGCGACTGGTTTGCCGTTGTTGTAATCCCAAGCTACTTGGGAGGGGGTGCGGGCGTAGTTGTAGATGCGGATGTCATCGACTGTCTCAGGAGTAACATTGGAGGTGCCGAGGATTATATTGGATGAAATATCGAGTGTGGCCCCAGAGAGGTTTAGTGAGCTGACTTGGATCCCGTTGACGTATAGTACGACTTTCGACCCGTCATAAACGCCAACCAAATGAACTTTCCCTGGGACAATGGAGGTTGTTGCGTTGTATTGAACACCTGATTGGCCAATGCCAAACATAGCCCTATCTCCAGATCCGGGATTATATACCCCCAAAAGCCAGCCATTGTTGACCCATCCTCTGTTGACAATACGATTAAAATTACCCGAGCCAGTTGCGGAGTAATCTACCCATGCCTCTACAGTCAGCTCGGACTCTAGCTGGCCAGCCATACTCGATACAGTTCCGCTAGATCCACCAGATGGAAGGTATAGTCCTTTTCCTGCATGACCAACCTTCCAAGTTGCATTTCCTGCTAAGGACGCGTTATTGCCATTTCCTGAAATATCTTTAGCCGTGACACCACTCCCTTCTTCAAAATCATAATGAGCTACCGGCTTGGCGCAGTAGTCGGCGGAGCCGGGGACGCAGTAGCGGGAGTCGGTGGAATTGGCGGGCTTGGTGGCAGGCTGGCCAGTTCCGGAGATGGTTGGCTCAGTTGAAGTGGCTCCGACGACCATGGCTGAGGATTGGTTGTAGTCGATGGCGATTTGTTGTGAGGTCAGGGCGTGGTTGTAGATTTTGAGGTCATCTATTATTCCCGAGAAATCCAGAATTTGAGAGACGGCTGAGCGACCCAACACAACATCTCCGCCCGCTCCAGTGGTTGGCGTGACCGTGCCGCTACTTATATATCTGCCATTTACATAAAAGCTGCCAGTAGCCCCTTGCTTAATAACTGTAATGTAGCTCCATTCATCTAAGCTGAGCGTGTTGTTGGGGGTATAGATAGCAGTAGACGTCACGCCGTTATACCACTGTAAGAATAGTCGTTTTTCAACAGGGTTTAGGCCTATCCTATACAACAAGTCGCCAGAGAACCCATTGCTAATGATTGTTCCACTGGCATCGAAATAGGTCGAAGAAGGCTTGATCCAGCCGCTGATTGAATAGTTAATTGGATTGAGTTGTTGGCTTGCGGGGATAGTAACCATGCTGTTATCGGCGGCTGATTGCCCGTTGAAGATTAGGCCGGATTTGTCTTTGCTATCAGAATCCCATTGAGGCAGTTGGCAGCCAACCCCAACGCAGCCGAGCGTTCCGTGATGATCAAGGCCAGACGAATCGTTGGCAACGGCGCCTTGATTTTCATCAAACTTCCAATGCCCAACAGGGTTTAATTCACCAGGCATGCTGGATTGCATGTCGGATAGGATTTGGGATGGGGTGCGGGCGTAGTTGTAAACTCGAACATCGTCAATATCACCATCTAATGCTAATTCAGGCCAGGCGTTTTGGTAGCCGATGCGGAAGGGGTAGGTGCCACTGGAGTTGTTCCAATGCTCTAAAATTTGCTGGTTATCATCGGCTCTGACAATGCCATCAATAAGTAGCTGCTGTCGATTATTGCTGCGGTCAACAATGGCGGCAATATGGTGCCATTGTCCGTCGGCAATGTTGATTCCAGCAGAATTTAGCCAGTAGCCACCGTCGGTATCTGAACGATATTCTAGCGTTGGTGTGCCATTGCGGAAGTTGAGCCAGACATACCCATCAACATAACTGCTGCCCATGATTCGGGATTGTTCATCCTGAGTATCGGTGGATTTGACCCAGGCCATCATAGTCAGGTTTTGCTGGCCATAGTGGTAACCGGTGGCGATAGAGGCGCCGGTGGCATTTTGAGCACGAAGGGCTCCGCCATATTTCCCAACAGTTCGACTGCCACTGACTTGAGCATGCTTATTATTACCGGAAGTATCATAGGCCGTCGATCCAGTCTTTTCTTCAAAATTTAACTGAATGCTGGGGCCTGGGGCATAGGTATAGAGCTGGGAGACTTCGGTTTGATTGAGGGCGCGGTTGTAGAGGCGGGCTTCGTCCAGGTAGCCTTCAAAAAACTGATTCTCCCACCCATAAGGACTGCGACCTATGTTTATTTGGTCGACTACCGGGCCGGGCATTTTGTCATCAGCTAGGGTTCGGCTGGCAACGACAACTCCATTGAGGTAGAGCTTGAGGTATTTGTTGTCTTGGGTGGTAAAGACTAGATGATGCCAGCCATTAAGTGACAGGTCTGGGCCTTCGATTGATCGGTCGGGCCAATCTCCTGAATTATCCGTCATCCCGCATAGCTTTAGGCCGGGGCCATCGGTACAGCCAATGCGGAGCGACCGGTCGGCCCAGGAAATAACCCGGGCATTGCCGGCAGTAGCGTAGACCCAGGCAGATAGGGTGGTGCTGTTGCCTGAAGTTAAAGTATTGGTGGTTTCGACATAGTCATCTACTCCATCAAACTGTCCGGCGTTACCATATTTACCCGTGATCGGTGATGCTCCCCCGGCCGTGCCATGATTGGTATTGCCACTGACATCTTTCACCTCGCCGTTTGTGCCATTCCAGCTGTCTTCATCCATTTTCCAATGACCGATCAGGCCGTTGGATAGATTGGCTTGTTGGCGAGCCAGGGATTGAGCTCCGGCTATGTAGTCTTGTTGGATTTGTTGCTGGGTGCGGGTGTAGTTGTAGATTTTGGGTTCGTCCAGGTCTCCGGTGAAGTAAAACTCGTTGTTGCGACCACCAATTCTGACAGGGGCTGTATCATCGCTAATTGGCTGACCGAAGGTAGTGACGACCCCTACCTGGCGTCCATCAATGTAGAGCGAGGGGTAATTACTGTCAACAACAACCGCATAATGGTGCCACCTGTCATCATTGGCCTGGAAATTGGCCTGAACGTAGGTACTATCGTTGCCGGCAATACTCCAGGTAGTAAAACAGACGCTGGTATTATTTTCTATCTCAAGCCCCCATTCATACTTGGAAGCTTGACCCTTGGTCATTAAATAGGCCCCATCTCCACCGCAATCCCCGGAAGCTTGGGCTAAGGCCTGGCGAGGGACTTTGGCCCAGACTGAAATAGTCATATCATTGTTGGCCGGACTAAAGTAGGGTTGATCAGCGGTCGTAATCTGAGTGCTGGCTGTACCATCAAGGCGCAGACATTTGCCGGAGATGCAGTTATCCTCAGCCAGCCAATTCATGGTGGCGGCGGATCCAGAGTTGCCAGTGAGGGTGGTTGAGGAATTGCTGGTGGTGCCGTAGCCCTCGTCAAATTTCCAATGAGCAACAGGAGCCGGGGAAGGTTGTTCGGCGGAGGTGGAGTTAATTGTTACTCCGCTGGCGGGGCTGTTGAAAGGATCGGCTGAGCTAACAATGGAGGCTTGGGGGTTGCCGTAGTAGAGGTAAAGATCCTGATTGCCGGCGGGCAAGGTGGAGAATAAGAGTTGGACTTGGGTATTGTTAGTACCGCAACCAGAGACGATGTGGTAAGGGACTTCCTGGCCGGATTGGGTGGTAAACCTGAGGTCTGAGCAATCACCTTTAAATTTACCAGAGGCGGACGTATCGAGTTGGAACTGGTGATAGACATTGTCTTGACTGGTGGCGTGGGAAATATTGATAACCTGGCGATAGCGGTAGTCTTCGTTCCACCAACCTTGGGAAGCCTGGACTGTTTGGGGAGTGATGAAGCCGAGGATGGGTAGGCCGAGGCCGAGCATGGTGATAACTGCCATGGTGATGGCAGTTGATGTGCGAAGGCGGCGTCTGAGTCCTGACTTAATCCGGGACTTACGCCCACTTGATCCAGGTAGGATGGGAGGCACCTGTTTTTTATCCAATGTTAAAGCTGAGAACGGGAGTCTCATTAGTAATTAGTATACGCGATTATGGTTGGCTGTTAAAGAGCCAGTGGGGCTGGCTCTTTAACAGTGAGAGGTGAGAAGGAGAAGGGAGAAGTGGATTCTGGGAGGGGTTGCAGTGCTTCTCTTTTCTTTCCATGAGAGATTGGTGGGTATTGGGTCATTGCGAGGATCCGCCAGCTGGCGGAGACGTGGCAATCTAGTTCACTTGATGAGGGGTTGGAAAGGCAAAGGTCGAAAGGCAAAGGGCAAAAATTAAAGTTAAAAATCAAAGTCCAAGGGTACAAGTAGTGCCAAGTTAGCCAGTATTGGGTCATTGCGAGGATCCGCCAGCTGGCGGAGACGTGGCAATCTAGGAAGGAATGATTACATCTGGCTCAGGAGTGTAGCTATGTCTATCCTGGATTGCCGCTCCGCCAGCTGGCGGATGGCAATGACACAATGTGGGGAAGATGGGATGACTAGTATCTAGAATCAGTATTATCTGGTCGGTGACTAGTGGCGAGCTGACTGGGTTTTTGACTTTTTATGCTTGTTCTTGTCGCTTGTCGCCTGCATCTCAATATCCACGACCGAAGGGTGTTGACTCGTACTCATTCTTGTCGTCTGTGTCTCTGTTCAATATTCTATCTTCTCTGCCGCAGGCAGCGGGGGTTAGAATTTATTGACTTGAACGCGGATGGTGCCGGAAGATAGGTCGACTGGAGAGGCGGTGCTGTTGAGCAGGGTGACGCGGATGGTGTTGGTGGCGCTGACTTGGGCAGTCAGGATCAGGCCATCGGGAATGGTTTGACTAAAGCTGACAGTGACCAGGTCTCCGACTGCAGCACCAGTGACGGTCAGGGTGGCGAAGTCGGTTTCAGCGCTGTTAATGCTGGCAGGATCCCAGGTGGTGGTGGCTGAATACATGGCAGTTAAGGCGGCACCACTGCCGATCTGCAGGCTGTTAACAATCAGCAAGTCGTCGGTGCGGAGCGTGTCGGCGGCGGAGCGATAAAGGTTGGTGTCAGTGCCGAAGGCGATGCCGTCGGTGGCGGCGGTACCGGCGGCCAGAGACAGGCGGGCTGTTGGATTGTAGATACCTAGACCCAGCTTGGTGCCAGTGGCGGTGCCGACGATGCCGGAATCAAACATAATAACGCCATTGTCGTAGGTGCCAAGCGTTAAGTCGGAAGAATTGAATGGTTCGCCGGCTTGGAGACGGAGTGGGCCGTTGGACTTGATGTTACCGGAGGCGACGTTGGTGAACTGGAGATCGTAGGCAATGGACATATCGCCGGCGGCCATGAAGGCGATGGGAACGTTGGCGGTAATCAAGGATTGGGAGACGCTAAAGACAGATAACCCGTCATTCATCAGGTTGAGTAAGTTGCCGACGGTACCGTTGGGGCCGACATTGACTGAGAATAGATCGCCAGTCATGGTAGTGGCTGAGGCTGGAGTCCAGGATAGTCCGACTAGACCACCGGTGGTGAGGGCGGTGGAGGTGGAAGAGATGTTGAGACCGCGGCCGGTAGTGAGGGAGTTGGCGGTAATCTGAGTGCCGTGGGTGGTGGTGCCGGTAGAGACTACTTCGAGTTTGCCGGCAGTTGGACTAGTCCCAATGCCGACGTTGCCATTGTTCGAACCTACCGTTAAGGTAGTTGCTCCTCCTGCCCCGCCTGCACTAATTGCGCCATTGGCTATAGTGAAGATATTGGCGCTATCGAAGCGCAAGCCGACAACATCGGCGCTATTAGCAGCATTTCGGAAATTAATTGAAGAGTCATTCCTTAGAGCAATAACTCCTGTTTGAGCGGGATTTGCGCCAAGACTAAGCCGAGCGCTAGCATTGTTCCACAAGAAGGTGTTGGAGCCTGCAGTGGAGTTGATGCCATCCCAGTAAGCAACTTGGCCTGCTGTGCCGGAGCCGGTGAGGTTGTTGACTGGTGTACAGCTATTCCAGGCTGCGGCTGCGCCGGTGGTGGCGGTTAGACATTGGCCGGTGGCGCCGGCAGCTAGTTGAGTGACTGCGCCGGAGCCGTTGGTATAGAGGAGACCGCCATTGGTGGTGTAGTTGGCTATGGTTAAGGCGCCTGCTTGAGAGACACTGAGTCTGGTACTAGCGCTATTGATTAACTGCAATAAGTCTCCTGTGCTACCGGCATTTTTCTGATGGATAATAAGGGCCGGATTGGCGTCTGCGATGTTGCGAGTGATTTGAGCGCCCAATTCCAAAACTGCTACTCGAGCGTTTGAGGTCGATACACTATTTGAGAGCCCTACTGGAGTATAGATAACACCCAATGGGTCCGCCGATATGTTTCCAATCGAGAGATTGCCTCCTGTAATCCTCAGGACACCAGCCTGGCTTCTGTAGAGAGCTAGATTGTCGCCAAAATTAATACCGTCTGCGGCAGTGGTGCCAGCGGGTAGATTGATTCTGGAGGTTGAGCCTACTCCTGAACCAAAGGATAGGCGCTTGTCGGTGTTATTCCAGAGTAGCCCACTATCAGAGGCTACCGAATCCACTCCATCAAAGAAAGCGACTTGACCAGCGACGCCTGCACCAGACAGGGCGTTGGTAGCAGCGCAGGTACCCCAGGCTGGGATAGTGCCACTGGATTTAAGACACTGGCCAGTAGTTCCTACAGGGAGTTGAGATAGTTGGCCGGAGGCGGTGGTGTAGAGGAGGCCGCCGTTGGCGGTGAATTGGGAGAGGGTCAGGTTTTGGGCAATGGTAACGGATTGGCCGTAGGAGATGCCGCTGAGGATGTTGGTCCATTGGGAATACTTGTTGGTGGAGCCTTGGGTGAGGTTGTCTGTAGTAAAACTTAATAGATTGGTCAGAAAACCGGCATCGTTGACTAGTAGTGAAGTTTTTAAGCCTGATTGAATGACGGAGCCGGTGATGGTGTTGTTGGTGATGGTTAAGGAAAGGGTGCCGGATGAGAGAGCTTTGAGTTCCTGAAACGAATTTAGAATGACATTGCTGGTGGGAGTGACGTTATTCCCTACCCCGCCACTACTCTTGTCAGTCTGAGCTTGTTTTAGAATCTCATCTTTGTCTTTATCAGTTAAAAGCGTGGACCAGACAGGAATTTTATCTTCGGCAATCAAGTCTTCGTAGGCTGAGTAGCGGTCGGTGGCCAGGGTGCCGATAAAGTTGGCGGCGTTAAGATAATAGAGACCGTTTTGACCAACCAAAGTGGCGGCGTCGAGAGGGGTTTGTTGGAGGAGCTGGGATATAGCCTGGTCATCGATTGGCTGATCATTGGTGTCAAATAATCCGGCCACTAACTGCCGAGATGGCTGAAAAAATATCAGCGTCAGCACTAATAATCCAACGATAACCGCTCCTATTTTAAGTATTGACGACATAAAACTCAAAGGATTTGAACATATAACAATGCTTCATAACGAGTTCATGCTCGGTTGATTTTTATTATGAACGGCTGAGTCTTACGAGTCAAGTCACCAAGGGGAGGCAAGCGCCAGGCGACTAGCGACGAGCGCTTTAAATCAAAGGTCAAAAGGCAGAAATTAAGGTCAAAAATTAAAAATAGCAACCAGCTAGGTAAACTTTTGGCTTTGAGGTTTGCCTTTTGCCTTTTGATTTTTGACTTAGCGCGCCATCTGTCTGACTCCGTCTACTGACGGGATTCTACTTTCAAAATTTTATCGTCTCCTCCACCGGGCAGGCCGCGGCCGTCTCGGTTGTTGGTGGTCAGATAGAGATTGCCATCAGGACCGACCAGGCTGTCGCGCAGACGGCCGTATTGTTGGTTGAAGTAAGTGACTAAGCTGGGATTATCTGCCGCTGGGTCGACCTGATAGAGAGATTGTCCTCGGAGACCGGTGAAGTAGAGACTGTTTTGCCAAAAGGCGACGCCGGAGGGCGCCCAGGTGGTTTGACCGCTGTGAAGCCGTGGTGAGGTGAGGCTTGACTGGCTTTGGTCGCCTCTGATGATTGGCCAGCCATAGTTGGCGCCGGCGGAGATTTTGTTGAGCTCATCAGTGGCGCTTTGGCCATGCTCGGTGGACCAGAGTTGGCCTTGATTGTCCCAGGCCAAACCCTGAGGATTACGATGACCAAAGGAATAGACGGCTGAGTTAAAGGCAGTATCTGAAGAGAAGGGATTGCCGGAGACGGGCTGGCCCTGATCGGTTAGACGGAGGATTTTGCCGGCTAATGAAGTCTTGTCTTGAGCCAATGAGGGTTCGGCAGCATCGCCGGTGGTAATGTAGAGATAACCATCAGGACCAAAGGCTAGGCGACCACCATTGTGATTGGCGGCGCCGGGAATGGCTTCCAATATAGTTTGTTGATTAGCTAGCTGGCCGTTACTGTAGGAAAAACGGACGACTCGGTTGAGCGTTTGCTGGTTTTGTTGAGCATAGGTGTAATAGAGGTATATCCAAGCAGTTCTGTCGAAACTAGGGTGGACAGCTAGACCCAACAGGCCGCCTTCTCCTCTGGCTTGGACTCCGGTAATGGGGATAGTGTGAATAGTTTGACCATCCATGGACAGCTCCTTGAGCTGACCGGCACGCTCAGTGACCAACAGGTTGCGGTTGGGCAGAAACGCTATAGCCCATGGCACCTCTAGATCCTGGGCCAGAGTGGTGACTGTCAATTGGCTATCAGTGGATTGATTGGCAGATGATGACGGGCCAATAACCTGCCCGATTCGGTTCGGTCCGATAAAATAGATGATTAGACCTGCGATAATCAAGATTACTATAAGTAGCAATGATAGGCTTACAACAACAGGTCGTTTCGTAATCAGTTGGGTCATATGACTACAGTATATTGCATGTGGATCTGAATTGAAAACCGATTAGCGGAGTGAGAGATTTAGAATTTGGGATTCGCTGGTGGGGGTGTTCCGTTTGGAATCCTATGGATAATTTCTATTTCAAAGCTTGCTGGATGACTTGGGCGAGTTGACGGATGAGCTGCTTGCGCTGAGTGTAACTGTCCGAGCCTTCTGACATGATAACTACCACAAAGGGCTGATCATTATAAACAACGATGCCGGCATCATGGGCTGCGCCGCCGAACCATCCATACTTGTGATATACCGACTGGCTATCGGCAAAAACCTGAGGTAGCATTTGCTGTTCATTAGTCTGAGTCATCCAGCCCAACATTTTCTTGGTTGAGCTTTCAGATAGCAGCTCGTAACGGTAGAGCATCTGTAAGAAGATAGCTAAGTTATGGGCATTAATTGTATTGCCATTAACCGTAAATTTGTGCAGACCGATACTGGTGGCATATTCCTGCAGATCCCGAAGACCAACCTTGTTATTGAGCAGTTCCCAGGAGGCGTTATCGCTGAGGTTGACCATGCGCTGCAGATGATAGTCGATAGTTTGATCGCCCAGTTTATCCTGAGCGGTTAATTTTTGATTATCAATTAGGTTGAGGACAGCAGCGGCAGTGATAAGCTTGGTGGTGCTGGCGGCTGTAAATACACTATCTTCTTGATAGCCAATATGCTCAGAGTCGGTGATAGCTCTGACGGAAATCCCAAAGGTATGATCAGGATATTTCTTGGCTTCATTTTCAATTTGAGCCTGAAGGGAGGTGGCCGAGGTAGAAAACAGCTTTTCGAATTCTGGCCAGTCAACTTCTCTCGATTGCGGAACATAATCACCAAAGACCCTCATAGCTTGGACTTGAGAGGTTTGATCGGGTTGCTTGGCAGAAGAAGTGGCGGAGAAGGCTACTAGTAGAATTAACCAGCCGCCAATGATGGCTACCCCTACTCCAACTATGCCCCAGATTAACCCAGAGAGGCGATGAGAATCTTCGGAATGAAAACGAAACAATGGTGGGACTGAAACTTCAGGCATGGCTTTAGTATACAGCAATTAAGAATTATTGGCTTATGGCGAGCTATGGCTCACCGAACCTCGGAGGTTGTCCGGGATGAGAACCTCCGAGGTTGAGGAATGATTGGCTTAGTCGATGATTCTAAATTTAATAGTATCGGTGGTGCCTGGTACGCCAGGTTGCTGACCGCTGATTACTACCACTTTTAGGCTATCCTGATCAGGGAAGAAGCCGCCGTCTTTGAGCTGCTTGGCTAAATCAAGACCAGCATCTTCAGTATCAGGGTGAAGAAAACTCTTGCAACCATACCATAAGGTTAATTGTTGCGCAGCCCTTGGATCACTCGTCACACTAATAATAGGCATGGCTGGACGGTGGGCAGAGACATTGGCGGCTGTAGCTCCGCTTTTGGTCTCGGCAATGATTGCATCCGTTTTTAACTGCTTGGCTAGGGAGACTGCGGCATTGCTAATGGCATCGCTCTTGAGGCTTTTGCTTTGGACAATATACTCGGCCGGCGTGACATCGGCATGTTGCTGAGTGTAGAGAATAACCTTTTTCATGGCAGCGACTGTTTCTAATGGGTAAGACCCGTTGGCTGTTTCGTCACTGAGCATAACTGTATCTGCACCAAGAATGACTGCCGTCGCCACATCGCCCACTTCAGCCCGCGTTGGTTCAGGGCTATCAACCATGCTAGCCATCATCTGGGTGGCAACGATGCTCAATTTGCCGTATTTTCGACATAAGGCAATGATACGCCTCTGAACAATTGGCACGATTTCGGCACCTGCTTCGACAGCCAAATCGCCACGAGCGATCATAACTCCATCGGAAGCAAGGATGATCTCTTCGAGGGTTTTATCTTGAATTGCAGCTTTGGTTTCAATTTTGGAAATTATATGAGCAGTCGAGCCTAAATCGTGAAGAATCGATCGTAAGTTGTGCAAGTCTTGAGCACTCTGAACAAAACTGAGGGCAACATAATCAATATCTTTGGTAGCGCCGTATTCAATATCTTTCAGATCTTTGGGGGTGAGAATATCTCCACTAAAGTCGGTGTCGGGTAGGTTAATACCTTTCTTGCTCATGAGAGTGCCTGGATTTTTGACTTTCACTTTAATAGCGGTATCAGAGGATATATCAATGACTTCTGTTTTTATTTTGCCGTCAAACAAGTACAATGCTTCGCCGACTTTGACCTTGGTGGCTAGGTTGTACTGAACAGGCAGGGTTAATCCTTGATGCTCAGCGGCAAAATCTAACGTCAGCACCTCATCAGTTTTAACTTGCTGCTTATTATCCTGCAGCACCCCTAGGCGAATCTTAGGCCCCTGCAAGTCTTGAAGGATGGCAGCCGGCTTGCTGAGTTTTTGACTAGCCTGACGAATCCAAGCTAGTTGGGCGTCGCGCTCTTCATAACTGCCGTGGCTAAAATTGAGACGAAAGCCATTCGTTCCAGTCTCAAGCAGCTTTTCAATTGACTCGGATGAATTGGTCGCTGGACCAAGTGTGGCTAGAATTTTGGTGCGTTTAAAAATTAAGCTCATGCGTGTTTTCTTTCTGATAATTATAGGTTGACATCATACCATGCGTAATCAATTGTTTTGATCCTTAATTCTGGATTTAGCTATCTAGGTTAGATTGCTGCTCCGTCAACTGACGGAGCAGCAATGACATAATGCCGATATTATTACTCTACTTCAGTCTGCCATTGCTTCATTAGCTCTATTTCGGCGGTCTGATCCTGAATAACCTGCTCGGCTAAGTCTTTTAACTCCTGATGCTGAGCTTGATTTCTGGCTGGCTCGGACATATCAATGGCCATTTGGTGATGCTTAATCATAAGCTGGAGAAAGATGGTATCAAACTCATTGCCTGAAAGCCCTTCTAATTGGGCGGCAGTATTATGCATGGTGTGACTCATTGAAGATTCGGCTGGCTGATAGCCCCAAGCTGTTCGCCAGGCAATCATCTTTTTATTTTCAGCATTTTGATCGGCGATAATGGTGGCGGCTAAATCCTTGATAGGCTGGAACTGACCTTGAGATAGAGCCAGATTAGCCATCTCGATAGCACCTTGATGGTGGACGGTCATATCAGCAATGTACTGTTGGTCAAATCCATGGCCATGCAGATTTGAGACATCGGCTGGCTGGCTCATTGACTGTATAAGCCAAGCCAAGCCTAATGATAAGAGAATAATACCGACAGCGCTGAGTGATACCTGGATAGGCTTGGTCATGAATGGGAGTCCTTGGTGGTGTACTGAATATAGATAATGGCTACCAGGCTGGATATTGCCAGGAGGCTGAGGATGAAGCCATCGAGCAGATTGAGGTTAGGATTATGCTGGGTCATGGTCATCGTATCATGAACGAACAGGATTAGGCCGATATGAATACCAGCCATAGCCACCATCGCGATATCCTCAATGAGCGTTACCTTGGATAAGGGTACTTTTAGAACAGTGCCAAGGCAGGCGCATTGAAGTTGTCTTTTGGAAGAGAGCGCTTTGGCAACCCCGAGACTAGCCAGGCCCATCATGATAACTGTGGCGATGTTGGTGGCCAACGGAATCAGATTGATGAGATAGAATATGCCCAGTCCAAGCTCAAGGTAGGGGTATATATAGCCATAGGCAGGCCATTTTTTAGCGAGCAGATCGTAGGTGGAAAACCCTTCGGCAAACCCTTTAATATCAATGAATTTGAGGAGACTGAAGAAGATGAAGAAGCCGGCCATGCTATAGCGGAAGAACGCTTCCCACTGGAAGGAATGGTCGACAAGCTGACTCAGACTGATGGCGCTGGCTAGGATGAGGATAAGCAGAATGACGATGAACAATTGGCCGTAGACTATGACGGGTGAAACTTTTACTTGAGCTTGGCTCGGTGTATCTTGCGGCACCTGCTTGGGTTCCAATTCCATGCCGCCGCATTTAGGACATTTGCCCGGTTGATCCTGCATGATGTCCGGATGCATAGGGCAGGTGTAGATTGTTTTTGTTTGAGAAGTAGCCATATATTAATTATACAGGAGCTGTATATGGCTGAACTGAAGAGGTTATAGAAGAAACTATGCGCTGGAAGTAAGAAAATTGGATAAAAAAAAGGTGCCCCGATCGCGAATAAATTGACGATGGGGCACAAAACAAACTCATCAGCGCCACTTGAGTGGGTGTGTCTCGCTATCCGCTCGGTGGTGGACGAGCGCGCCGTTCGACCTGTTGGCTTGGCGGGCCGATGTGGTCGGAGCGGCTGGCTGGCAAAACCTGCCAGGGACGGGCTGTCGGCCCAGTGGGTGATGGCGGTGTTGCCGCCAGCTGGAAGAAGTCTGGGGCAATGATGCCCCAACCAGAGAACCGAGGTGCCGATTCTAACACAGGGAACTCCCCCACTTCCGACGCTCCTGCTCAAGCGAGCAAGGTTTGACTATAATAGCACATTTTTCGCCGATGTCTACCCCTGAGAATGGTGCTCCAATCTAGTGACGATAAAAGCTGTGCCTCGATTGAAAGTCAGCCAAGTCGGCTGCTTTGTCAGCCCCGTCAATGCGGCCGACCGCGGAATACGTATCAAAGGAGAAGCGCAAGCTGTCTTCCCGGTCTTTGACTGACATATGCATGCTGCAATAGTTGCGCTGACGACCGATAACCAGCTCTAGATAGTCAGGCTGCAAGGTGTCTTGGTTGAAAGAAATGCTCACGATTAGCCAGAAATCTAGATGATCGATTTCCGTGTAGTCAGCATTCGTTTCGCTAAAGGCGCCTTTCAGGGTGATGACCGGGTAGATTTGGATGATATCACCCATTGCAGCTTTATCAATTGAGTAGGCGCTGCCTGCGGTAAGCTGAATGAGCTGGCTGCTTGGCCACATATGTCGAGGATGTAACTCATCAGAAACTCTTTCTCGTGGATGAAATTCTTCCTCGCCTGGAGGATACAATCGGTTTGTATCGAAGACCGACCCCTTGTGGCGGTATAGCTCGTCAATGAGTTCGCGACACATTGGCAGGAGTCGCAAAGTCTGATCCAGATTCATGACGTTTCTCCATGACTAGATGACTGATACGCATCGTAATTATGCCATGCCATAGGATTGTTTTTCAAACCTATGGCTGATTCGGTTTTTAATTGCTATGCTGTTGTGCTTTGCAAGACAGGATCGCCGACCTTTAAGTTGTGGCGTTGGTGGGCGGAGTGGCTGTCGGAGAATCCTTTGTCGTGCCATTGAACGACTATTTCCAGGAAGCGTTGACTGCCGTAGCCTGAACTGCCGACGGTTATGGCTGTTATATCATCGGGCACATCGGCGAGTTTGGTGCAGCAGATGGCTGGCTTACCGTCGCTGAGAATTATTTCTTTACCGTCAGCAAAATCTATATCTTCCGGCAAAAGAGTAGTTTTCACATTGCCGAAATTGTCGATGGTCCAGACCAGACCCGACTCTTCCAAAGCTCTGATGTCGGCAGGTTTTGACGGAACATCAAAGCTGTGGGTTAGCCAATAGGCTGCTAGAGGAGCGAATTCAAGGCTACGGAACTGACTATTATTTATGGCTGCCGATTGCTCAAAAGTGAGCTCTCCCCAACCGATGGCGGCTGCCGTGACAGTTGGAATATCTAAAACTTGGACTTGGTCAGCTAAATTGAACTGCTTGAGCAAGGATAAAGAGCGCCCTTCGTAGGTGCTAATAATGTACGTTTGGTTGACTTTGACATAGCAAAACGGGCTGCCATTGGGATAGTTCTTTTTAACTGCCTGACCTCGTGGAGCAACATTTAAAATAATGACCGACTGTGACTGGGTAATTGACTTAGGGGTGCGAGATAAGATATCCAGCTGATCGATCAGATGACCAGCGGCCTCCAGATCTGGAGCATGCTTGCGTAGTCCAAGAAAGCTTGAGGTGGCGCCGAATAATGAGGCAAAGCGAAGCTGTTGCCGACTTTGAGCATTGTGATCTGAACAATCAGTAATAATACTGCCAATAGTACTACCCATAAAATATCCTCCGAGCAGAGTTAATTTATTACCTGATAGTCTATCACACTCTTATCTGATATATCGAACAGTAATCCAGCATTGGGTCGGACTTGGGCAGGCCAGATGAATTTGCTTCATGTTCGGAATGTGAGTTGTAGCTGATGTTTGGGAAAGATACAAAAGGCTGGGTTCGAGTGAACCCAGCCTTTGCTGATGAAGGCGATGATGTTAAGCCTTTTTCAAGAAGTTGGCCACCTTTTGTCGGGCCTCCTCATCCTGAAGACCTGCGGCAGATTCCCAGACGTCTTGTATGGCCTGGTCGAGGTTCCGCGCCACACCAAGTTTGAGTAGATCCCTCGCTACGGCATCAGTCAACTTTGCTGGAGAGCCGGAGTTTTCTGTAGTCATGCTCTTTCCTTTCGATACAGTCTCGACGATGCATATTATGCCACTATGGGTTATTTAAAACTATATTATTGAATTATTGCTTGTCATATCAGGTATAATGCACAGGCAAATTAATAGGAAGGTTGTGTTTATGTATCAACTCGGACCATTATCAATTCAACAATTTGGCTTCACTAGTCTGGAGCAAGCTATGGCTTCGTTGATTAGCGCAGCGTACGTCATTATTGCGGTGGCAGCTCTGTTTTATATTATGTGGGGCGGCATGCGCTATATTGTATCAGGTGGCGATGACAAGAAAACGGAAGGTGCTCGCAAGACGATTGTGAATGCGATGGTAGGTCTTATTGTGCTGGCTTTGACTGGGGTGTTTTGGGAAACTTTGGTTACGATTCTTTTGCCTGGAATCGCACCATACTATGGCTTTTAAGCAACTGCTCCTGATACAACACGGCAAAACCGCCCTCGTGAATGAGGGCCGTTCGTTTCAATTTGATAGGGGTAGATCTGTTATTTGACTAATGTTAAATCGGTTAGAGAAGCTATGACTTGATTATAGGCTGCAATATCTTCTTGGCCAAGATCTTGGGTTAAGTAGGTTAGGCGCACATCGAGTTCTGTGCCTTTGCTGTCTTTGACCTTGAACATATAGTCGCTGTCGCCGCAGACTGCTGCTACTTCTAAGGGCTGACCATTGAAGGTGACTTGCTTGGTAGGAAGCTGAGTAGGAGCAGGGCCTTCAGATGTACCGCAGCCGGTTGGATATTGGTAAGAGATAAGAATAGGCGAGGTCAATGGATCCTGGTATCCCGCCTTTTTAACAACAGCTACGTATTGATGATCTTGACTATTCGGAGTGCCTTCAAAGGCGGGTATTTCTTTGACTTCAAAGTCTTCGGTGTACTGCAAGGAGAATCCATAGGTGCTGTTATTGTACGTCATTGGCAAGGCAACGATTTCTTCAGACTCATTTGTCTTTGTTTGGCTATTGCTGAACCATAGCCAACCCGCTACTGCGATCATGGCGATGACTGCTACTGCAACTAATAATTCAACAACACCGAATCCTGACTGCTTTTTGATGTAGGGAGTAAAAGTATCCATGGCTCAAGAATAGCCTTGCTTGATAATAGTGTCAATGTCAAACGTATAGCAAGCATTGTTGGCAGGCTTAATTAGGGGCATAGTGCTATAATCCACTTTAACGACTACAGAGAAATGATCTATGGCACGACGGTACAAGATACCCAACAAACAACCTTCAAATGGCAGCTGGCGACAATATGTCCGCAGCCTGATTGGCGTGAGCAAAACTGTTTGGCAGGTTGCACCTACCATCGCTTTGTTTCAAATAGGCAATGCCCTTATTGGTTCGGTGCTACCTTTGATCACCACCTACTTGGCAGCTTTGACAACAACTGCTTTGGCTGAGGCTTATGCGGGCGATGCTGAAGCTGGTCAGAGAGCTTTGTACTTATTGGTGTTTACGGCTGCTCTTAGTATTGTGACTATGGTGTGGCGAAGCGTGGATCAATATATTAATCAAATCAATCGCTACAAGCTAGACGCCATCATCACCGATCAGATGCATGATCGCTTTTTGAGTCTTGAGTTCTGGCGCTATGATGATAAAGAAAATATCGACATGTTTGATAAAGCTATACAGTTTAGTCGATTTTTCCCTTATGTCTTTGATCGCTTTGCTCAAGTTATTAGTGTAGTGATTGGCATTATTACTAGTTTCGCAGCGCTGGTTTTGGTTAATGTATGGTTGGGCCTGATTTTACTGTTGGCTATTCTGCCGAGCATTTTTCTCCAATTACACATTTCACGACTACAGGCTAACTTTTGGCAAAAGCATGTTGGCACCAGGCGCAAAGCCAGTATTATTGGCAATACTATTTTGATGGATGCGGCTGATATTGCCGAGCTACGGATTTATGGGGTGGTTCAGCATTTGGTTAAGTTGTACCGGGGCTTCCGCGATCAGAGTGAAAAAGCGGAGATTGAGCTGGAGCGACGCTATATTGCTTACCGATTGCTGGCAGATGGTCTTGAGGCTATCGTAGAACTGGGCGGATTGGTTTGGATTGTCTTACAAATTACCCGACATTTGCAACCTGTGGGGCAATTTCTATTCGTCCAGCAAACTATTCGTCGATTTTTATCATCAAGTAGTCAGCTGGTTAGCCTCATAGATACTATTGACCGCGACGTGGTTAACCTGAATGATTATCAGCAGTTTATGGAGTTGCCGACCATCAGTAGCGAGGGTATACCGGTCAAAACACCTATTCACCTTGAGCTCCAACATGTGACATTTGGCTACCCTAATCAAGAGCGAATGGTTTTGGAAGACGTGAGCATGACCTTTGAGCCAGGTAGCCATGTGGCCATCGTGGGCGAGAATGGTGCAGGCAAGTCGACCTTGGTCAAAATTATTTCCGGCTTGTATCAACCAGCAATTGGTCAAGTGCTGGTTAATGGAACTACCCTGACAGCATATGACATCCAATCGTGGCATCGTCATCTATCTGTCCTTCATCAGAATTACATTACTTACTATTTTGCCAATGCCCGAGACAATATTGCCATGGGGGATGTGTCCAAACCATTTAGTGAAGCACGGCTAAACATGGCCATGGATAAGGCTCAGGCTAGTGAGTTTATTCATAAGCTGCCCAAGGGTCCGGATAACTATATTAGTAATTGGATGGATGATGAGGAGGGTGCTCAAGGGGTAAGTCTGTCTGGTGGTCAACATCAACGTGTGGCGTTGGCTCGTAACTTCTATCGTGATAGTCCGGTGATTATCCTGGATGAACCAACTTCAGCTATTGATGCTTTGGCTGAGAGTCGGATATATGATCAGCTATTTGCCGATACCGATAAGACCATAATCACGATTAGCCACCGGTTGAGCACTATTAAAAAGGCTGACTTGATATATGTGATGAAGGATGGACGGTTGGTCGAGCAAGGCACTCACTTTGAGTTGGTAGCCCGCAAGGGACACTATTACACGATTTTCCGGAGCCAGTTGGAAGATGCCTGATGTGGCAACGAGCGTGGACGAAGGCTCTGAGGTGGCTTTTACGTGGCAGCCAGCACAACTCCCGGTGTTGCCTAGCTAGGCAACACCGGGAGTTGACGGCTATATTGCTACTTAAAAACTACTGTACTAAGCATACTATTTATATTTGCCTGCGATGCCTCAAATGCAGCATCAACGGCAGCTTTGTTTGTGCCTGACGCAAAGAAGGTTACTGTTCCGACAATCTGGTTGCTGGTCGTCACATAATATATTTGCCAGCGACTAAGACTCTCGGAGCTCGCTCTCGACATATTCACTTTGGTAGATGGGTGGCCATTCACATCAACATCTTCAAATGAGTACTGGGCCGGTTCAAATGCTGTCGTCCGACCTCGTTGACGATCCGCTTCAGCGGAACGTTGTTGTTGCTCCATGGATTCAGTGAAAGTTCGTTTTAACTCCTCCAAAGACTCACCCTTTGCATCACTCGGATGGCTGAAATTTACGCTCAGATATGTTTTCTTGGATAGCTTTTCTGAGACAGAAATTAATAGCTGATCTTGTAACCCCAAGACGGGCGGTATAAATCTAGCCCAATTTTGCTCAAGCTCTGTTTTAGGCATGGTAGACAAATGGCACGAGCGCTTATCTTCCTCAGGCTGCACAACATGGTCTAGCATATAGTAATTTCGCCAAGGCGTTGCTTGAGTTGATAGATACTCAAATGACACCAAACTGCCATCATACTTTATTACGCCCGTGCTTTCTTCGACCTTATGTGTGCCAGAGCAGCTTTCCGCTACCGGACGAATGAAGGCAGCGTAGCCTGCCCACATGGCTACTGTAGCCAAACAAAGCGCCAAAACCGCTAAGCTGACCAGTCGAAGATCTCTCCAAGGAGGCATCTTAAGCGCTGCTTCTTTTGATGAAAGGCTTTTCTTGGCCGGTGAAGACTTAGCTGACTTTGATGAAGTAGGCATATGTTTATTTAGATTTGATACGCTGTATAACTTTAGACTTGTTGTTTGCCGGCACTGCCGAAAGCTTGAATTTTTTCTTCGACGACGTCTTGGACTGCCTGAATAACCTGAGGCATTAGCTTGATTACTGCAAACTCTTTAGGATGATCATCCAAGACTGCCTCGAGTGTGTTGCGGAATGCAACTCGCATATCTGAGTTAATATTAATTTTACTGACACCAATCTTAACAGCTTTTTCGAAGTATTCTGCAGGGGTGCCGCTGCCGCCATGGAGGCTTATGTTGCAATCAATGGCATCACGCAGCTCTTGAAGCAGCTCCAGGTCCAATACTTTTGGCACAGGATATTTGCCATGAAGATTACCTACAGCGGCGGCAAAAGTGTCTATACCGGTGGCATCGATAAAGGCCTTAGTTTTTTCTGGAGTGCTAAATGTCTTGCGGATAGTATCGTAATCAATTGCTTCTTCGTGGAGATTGCTGCTGCCTCCAAAATAGTGCGGCTCACTTTCGACTAGGGCGCCGGTCGTTTTGGCATACTCAACTACTTCTCGTGTGGCGGCTATGATTTCTTCATCAGTGGCTTCATGATTGGCCTGGGAAACATCAATATGGATAAATTCGAAACCTGCATCAACACCAGCTTTGGCGGAAGCTACGTCAGGGGAGTGATCAAGGTTGATATACATCTCGATGCCATATTCTTCTTTGTAGTTATCAACCATGTCACGGACATTTTCTAACCCGAGAACATCGACCTCTCCTTGGCTTAGCTCTACCATGAGTGGTGATTTTAACTTTTGGGCTGCTTTGGCGATAGCAATTAAGGTTTCCTGATTATCAATATTAAAAGCACCGACAGCGAACTTTTCAGCTCGACTGCGTTCCATGAGCTGACGAGCCTTAGCAGTATTGACCTTGATTTGTTCTAAAGAAATCGACATATAAACCTCTTTCAACTGTTATATGTCTATATTAGGGGGTTGGCTGATATTTAGCAAATAGTAGACAACTTACCGAGGTTGCTCCAGAAGGCAACTCCCGGAGTTGCTGCTAAGGAATTGTTTGGTTTCCGCTTTTGTTGATATGGCTTGACGCGTTATGTTGGATGGAACGATGGCTGGTTGGATAGTCCAGGGCCAGCTATGTCTAGGCAAATGCTTGTTGGAGCATGCTTGATTTATTGGGCGAGGTAGTGCTAAGAGCAACTATCATGCGAGTCTCATGCTCGTCTCGTCCATGGCTATGACTTAGTCATTCTTCGATCTGAGTTGATGGTGGATTATAAATGCTTGAGTTTTCGGAGACGTATATTTGTCTGATGGCATCGAAATAATCTTCGGGTACCGGTGAGTTGAGAGATACCAACCTGTCTCCTTCTCTGCCCACGAGTTCTTCCAGATTAAAAGCAAGGAATATGCCGTCGTCCGCTATTTCTAAATAGTCTTGGCCAACAGTGATTTTATCGAGTGGCCAGGTGATTTCTAAGGCATCCCCTTGTCTAGATTGAAAAACGATTCGGGCCTGCCCTTGATCAATATTATTATCGTTACTGCCTATCGTAAATTCGAGAACCGGCAGACTACGGGTTAATCCTACCTGCTCTAGTCTCTGGACAACTTCCGTTTCTAAACTTTCAATCACCTGCTGCTCTAATTGCTGGATTTGCTCATCTTTTTGATCGAGTTGCTTGTTCTTTTTCCAGCCCATAGCGACTTCTCCACCAATGAAGCCGGTCATACCTGCTATGGTAGCACCTCCAGCTGATCCCAAAATAAGATTTCTGCGGGAGATAGTAACATCATGATCGTTGTTGGTATTTAATTCGTCTTCAGGCTGGGGTTGAGGTTGAGATTCGGACATGAATTTATTATTAATGGAATAGAGACTGATGTCAAACACCCACTTCCGGAAGTAGGCTCTGATCATTTAATAATTTATCTGAGGACGGTATTTTGAGCCAAAAGGGATGGGAAGGGGTTAGCGAGCCAGGACTCCCTCTGATACAATGCTTTTATGAATAATTACCAACATGAGCTTGAGATTGCCAAGCGATTAGCCAAAGATGCCGGATCTATTATGCTGGAGTATTTCAGGTCTGAGAAACTGAACTCTTCAATAAAAAGCGACCAGACGATCGTCACAGAAGCAGATACACGGATTAATGATCATATTGTGGATGAGCTTCACAGGTTGACGCCTACTTATAGTGTATGGGGAGAAGAACGCAGCTCAATTATTGCCAATTCCCCTTATACTTGGGTCTGCGACCCTATTGATGGCACCGCACCTTTTGCCAAAGGAATACCTATTTCTACTTTTTCATTAGCATTAGTGGATGAGCAAGGGCAAAGTGTTGTTGGGGTGATTTATGACCCATTTCAAGACAGACTCTTTTCGGCGGTTAAGGGTGAGGGGGCCTTTATGAATGATCAAGGCATATCGGTCTCCACTGTAAATTCTTTAAGCGGAGCATTTATTGATGAAGAGCTTTGGATTAATGAAGAAGAGCAAATTGCCTTTGATAGTCCGAAAGACAAACTCAATAAGGCGGGAGCCAAGCTTACTACTTTATGTTCGGCGGTGATTGTGGGTGGCCTGGTGGCAAATGGGGCTTATGAGGCGCTGCTATTTGGTCAAGGAAAGCCCGAGGATATCGCAGCTTTGGCTGTCATTGTTCCTGAAGCTGGCGGCAGAGTGACAGACTTGTTTGGTGCCGAGCAGCGATATGATACCAATATCAAAGGTGCTATTGTGTCTAACGGAGCAATTCACGATGACTTAGTCAAAGCGCTTATAGATATCAACTATCGTAGCCGATATCTATAATTCAATATTGATTGCAACTATATCTTACTTCTCAGTTACTAGCCTGGTGGTCTAAATCTAGACCATGGTCTGCTGTATTATTTTAAAGCCCGATGGTCCCATTTCAATTTTTAAACCCTCATCGCCTATAACATGATGGACGTCTTTTGATAACAGGTCAGTCCAATGGCCGTCTTCTATGGGAAGGCTTGCTGTCTTTTCTTGTTCATGCAAATTGACTGCAACGACAATTTGTTGACCGGCTTGCTGGCGCTGGTATATTAGTATGCCATCTTCGGTTGACAGGATGCGAAGGGAATCGCTTCGCAAAGCTGGGTGCTGGTTTCGCAGCTTGATGCAGTTTTGGTAGAGCTGGTGCAGCGCTTGGCCTGATTGACTATCGAGCAATCCCCATTGGAGCGGCTTGACAACTTTGTCTCGTGGTCGGAAGCCGCCGAACTCTTGGCCCTGGTAGATCATGGGGTTGCCGACAGCGGTGTACAGGAGAACGGCAATCATGGCGGCTTTTCGTTGAGCCGCCTCACCTGTGATGCCAGCCTCGGCCATTCGCTCAATGATGGCATGTTCATCGTGTGATTCAACATAATTTACGATTTGATTCGAGAACATATAACCGGCCGTAGCAGGATCCAAGACTTGGGCTAATGTCTTAGTATTGTCGCCATGTATCAAAGCTCTCTCGACCTCAAACTCGAAGCCTTGGTGCCAGGCTGAATCGGCTGGACCCTCTTGGCCTACTATGGTTGGATCTTCGGGAAGCTGTTCGGCGATAACTATAAATGGCTTGTGAAGATTGCGCTGGTGGCTGTATTGATGGAGAGCATAAATAAAACTGTAGTTATTGAGAATAGCTGCAGCGTCAATTCGGAAGCCGTCAATCTGGTAGTGCTGGATCCAGTGGGCAGCTACTAACAGATTGAATCTGGTGGCTGCAACGTCATTGATATATGGATCGAGAGTCTCATAGTCAAACTTGGGGCCAAAGGACTCCTCCCCTTCTCGATCAGGTCTGAACCAATAATCATAATCAATCTGGGTCAGGGGCGAATATTGCTCGGCATGATTGAAGACAATATCCAAAATGACTCGCATGCCGCGCGAATGACAGGCCTCAATAAGATGCTGCAGGTCCTGAGGAGAACCATAGGCTTGATGAATGGCGCAAGGGAATCGAACATTATATCCCCAGCCATGCTCTTCGGGGAACCACATGACTGGCATCAACTCAATGGTGTTTATGCCGAGTGATTGTAAATAGTCTAGACGTTGTTCGACATCCTTGAAGGTCCCTAGCTTTGACCCATCCGATCCGAATTCGGCTACATGCAACTCATAGATACTTAGCTCATCATTTTGAGGCAGGCCCTGAACTGGCTTTTGCCAGTCATAGGCCAAGGTCGCATCCTGATTATCTTTGACAATGATGGTGCTTTGGGCGTCGCAAATTAGACTAGCGAGTGGATCGGCGACTGTTATATGTTTGTTGAAAGAGAATGGTGATTGCGACAAGAGTTGAAAGGCATAGGTGTGAGTGCCATCGGGTACCGGCACATCGATTCTCCACCAACCTTCACCGGTCTGTTTCATATCAAGAGGCTCATCCAACCATGAGCCTTCCAGTTTGACCCACGGCGCGCGTGGCGCTAATAGATTAAATTTCATAACGTACCCAACCTATCCGCAATACTCTGCTCAACATTATTAGCATATAATGTGGCAATAGTATATATACAAGAGTTTAGCTCCGCGAACAGTGAGGTGGGTTGTTAATGAAGCGGTTTTACTTTACATTTTATCCTACTGCTGGTATAGTCGGCTGAACCTTTTCGACTGGAGATAGGTGAAAGTCTCTACAAAGGAGAAACAATCATGCGCAGTGACGATGATTTCTTTATGAAAGCCTTGAGTTCTCTTGCAGAAAAGGCTGGCTATGACGAAATCGAGTACATGACAACTGCGAGAGCTGATCTCTCGGCTTGCATGATTACTCCCCAGTTGCTACCAGGTCGGAGCACTAGAGCAGTGACCTTTGATGAGGTCTTGGAGGGGTATAATGACACGGCTGAAGCGCTGGCCTTTAATGCAGAGAGCGACGGTAACATGCCATTGGCCTGCAGTATTTGGGTCGGCTCGAGAATTATGTTGGCGCGAGTCTATTTGGGACATGATCGCGAGCACGAAGCCGCGGATGCGATGGAAGACGGAATCTTGTACGTGGAGAGCCGACAGCCATCCGAACCGTTCGACCTGTCAGTAGTTAAGGCAATGAAAGAGGCTATGGAAGATTTGAGAGCGTGGTGGTAACGTCACTCCACACATGAATCAAAGTCTCGTCACGCCATATGGCCCAGTGAAATCTCGCTGGGCCATATACATGCCAATGACCGGCACAACACTATTGAAATTTCCAATTAATTTGCAGCAGCAAATTTAAATATAGCGATGCACTGCCCATGACGCAGATTTAGATATTTATACTTCAGGAAGGAAGTTATTTCGGCTCCAGTTCCAGAGGACTGGGTGGACTTGGACAGGGTTAATGTCTGTGCCGTGCAGTAAGTTGTCGCCAGGCTATTTCTACTTCTAGGGAGGTGGCTGCGGGAGGGACCAGTTCTAGTTTGATGCTGCTTTGAATAATGTGGGTATCGGGAATGATGGAGATATTGTGCATGTCATTGAACTGTACATCGGTGAATTGAGACAGAATGTACGGCCAATAATTGGCTAGTTTGGGTCCGGATAGAAATGGAAATAACTTTTTGTGGCTGACCTGTAATATTTGCAGTAATTCGAATACGTTATTATTGGCGAGTGCAATAATTTGCCTTGGATCATCAGCAAAATGACTGTGAAGGGTGCTGGCTATGGTGGTCCAAATGAGGGTGTGTTTGTTTGGCTGCAGAGATAATTTGTGCTTGAGTAAGTCGACTCTGATCTTCTCTATATCTGTTACTGCTAGCTGCTCTGGAAAGAATAAATAATTTGTTGCAGGATCTTGATACGTAGCCAAGGCTGCTCGCCACATAGCAGGCGAATTTCGCTGGAAGTTTATGCAGACCGGCAAGGTGAAATAAAGATAATTTTCTCGGCTACCCAAAGGCACATCTGGATGGACTTCGTGTTCTGACAGGGTTGGGATAAGGCCTTGTTGGTAGTAGGCCAGTAATGTTTTTACTCTATCGATGGTCATACGGCTAGTATATCACTGAGATGGATGAGGCTTGAGCTAATTTGAAGGGATGATTTAAAAATCTAAAAACTGCTGGTTGATTTTGATATTCTTCATTAACTCTTTGGCGACTTGCCCAGCATTGATCGACTCATCTTGCGTTATATACCCTGCTTTGACGGCATCGTCTAGTTCATCTTCATCTAATAGTATAGGAGGTTGACCAGGCAGCATCCAGACATCCAAATATAAGTCTACAAAGGTGTAACCGCCTTCTACCGATTGGACAGGTCGAGAAACGTCACAATACACTGCGATTAATCCGTTGTTTTCATCATAAAATTTGGTGATTATATACGGCTTGCCAGCTTCCCACTTGGTCCTCCATACATAGCCTTGTTTGGCAATAACAGTCCGACCTTGCCTCCATGGCTCTTCTAGCTTATTCCATACTTCAGTGCCGATTGAAATAGAGTCGGAGATTTGTTCTAAGGTTTTGGTGGTGTTAAGACCGAGGCCTTCTATGCTGGAGATTTGTTTGGGTGGATGAAGTGACATGGGATTATTGCAAAAATACTGTTGTTTGCCAATTTACCGCTACTTGTAATCTATACTTCTCCTTCAGCTGTCCACACTTTGCTTATAACCTGATTGGCTAAGGTGTCAATATCTTTGCGAGCGAGTCGGATGTTTTCCTTGATCTGATCTTTTTCCTCACTAGTCAGCGGTGCTCGTTTTCGCCTCTCAATTTCGGCCTTAGCCTCATCATTTTCTGTCATTTTCTTAAACATAGTCGGCCCTTGATCCCAAGGCATAATTCCATAAATTTCATTCAACTCTTCGAGATCTAGCTCCCGGCCAGTCTTTTCAATAGATTTAATCAAAGTTTCAGGATAAGGTCTATACGGTTGCGGCTTTTTGACTCCCGAGAACGATTCATGATCCTCTTCCAGATCCAGGGGAATTCCTTTTGCTATTGATGCAAACAGACGTGCACCTTCCGGCATAATGCTACCAGCATACTCGGTATTTGTAGGTATGCCCTCCAAAGCTGCCACATCGAGTTTATCCATACCAACCTCTTGAATAGCTTTGGCAAATTTTACGATTGATTCACCCGAATGTATGTACTGGGTTACCAACAGCACTGACGGGTCTTCCTCTCGATTATTTATATCAGACAGTCTCTTATAAAAGGGACCTAGATTCTCAGGCTCCTTAATTGCCTGCCCTCCTTGAACAAAATAGGTGTGTAGTGGTTGGTCAGGGCTTACCTTATTGATTATTTTCTTTATCAGAAGTGTTGGAATTCTGCCACCCCCATCATCGCTAATCAGCACATTGTACTTCTTCTGCTCTATATTTTGTTTCAGTTGGCCGACCAGATCCTCGGCATAGGGAAGCAGCTCTGCTATTGCTTCAAAATGGTACTCTGGGATCGCTTCCTTTTGCTCATCCGCGCCAACAGCCTCATCTTGACTATAAGGATTATAAAATTCAGGCATACCTAAAAGTTAAACTTCTGAGATGGGCATGTCAAGCATTTGAGATGAGGGTGCAATTCGCTACTTGCAGCAACTTAGTTTGCATCCTCGGTGACGCCTAGGGGTAGCTACTTCGCCAGCTGGCGGAGGTGAGAATCCCCCGGAAGCGGCAACAAAAAGACCCCGTAACAAAAGTTACGAGGTCTTTTTGGTGACACTTACTCAAATTTGTTCGAACCCCATTTAGTCTGGTTGAATGATACTAGGCGTAAGCTTCAGTACAATAGAGAAACCTTATCAAACAGTTAGTCTTATAGACTTCTGATCGCAGAAGACGCTAATGTTTTCTACTCTGAGTTACGAATTGCTTCGACTGGGCTAATATTTGCAGCACGCCATGCTGGAATAAGCGAAGCCAAAAGACCTGACATGATTAAGATAGCGACGTACAATGCTATTTTAGAGTAATCAATAAAGTATAAATCAGAATTTACTAGTGTAAGTTGTAAGCCATTCAAGTAAGCCCCCTCCGGGCTTAAACTAGGAATAATATTTGAATCATAAATAATATTTACGAGATGATTAGCCAGCGGTCGAATAAATGCTAAGCCAACCAACAAGCCCAAGAGAGTGCCGATAATTACTTGGCTTGATGTATAAATAATATAAAGAAAACCAATATCTGTTTTTCGAGCTCCTAGAGCGCGATAAATACCAATTTCCCTATGGGAGTCTGACACATATCGCCATACCAGTGAAATAAGGAACATTACGGAGATAGAAGTTAAAATAATAGCAATGACATTGGTGAACTTAACCAGCCCCTCCTTGGCGATTCTAGCTTGATCAACTATGCTACTCGAATTCTGGATTTCAGGAAATCCAGAATCTATTAAATTATTAATAGCGATTAGCCTATTAGATGAGTCATCTAGAATAGCTATAATATCCGATATTGCAAATGACTCTGGGCTTATTTTAAGGTCAGATACCTCACTTGGAATTTTAATATCTTCTATTTCGCTTGATGAATATACCCAACCTGGAATATATATTCCAGCGCTATCGAGCAAGAAATTATTTGCGACCTGAGAAGTTATGAATTCATTAACTGGAGGAACGACTTCGTTATGGCTATTCTCAGCGCCATACGCAACCAGGGTTCTGTCTGAGGCTACTCGCATACCTCCAAACATCCGTCCATAACTTGCTTCAGGAAGCACCTTGGAGGTTCTAGCATCTAACTGTCGATTATAAATACGCTCGAAGATCTCAGTTCCAGCATTAACTGGAATAAAATTGGCAGAATTATCCAAATCGTCATTAAATCCAACAATTATAAACTTTGCTTCTATTCCTTTATCCAAAAAAGTATAGTCCCAGTATGGTGCAATAGCAGAAACTCTTGCCTGCATCTCTTCGTCAATATTTTTTTTGTACGAAGCTTAAAAGAACTCGTATTTGAATCATCATTAGTTGATATAGTTAACTGGGCAATATTTGAGAATCCACCAATTTTAACCGAGAATGTTTTTCCGATTAGCTTGCCTTTATCGTAATCATCCTTCAGAAATACGTTCTTTAGTGGATATTGTTCTCGTCTTATTTTCTCATTATTAAATTGTTCTTGCGAGAGCGTGATGTTGGTAGCGCCGCCCATGTCTATGTATGCATAATTAAATACATTCTTGCTGAGTATAATTGGTATAGGCTGTCCAGTAACATACTCAAATGCTTCCTGAGCATATAACTTAGTACTACCCTTCGATGCGAGTTTAATATTTTGTATGTGCAATTCTTTGGCACTAACTAATTCTGTAGTCACCACTCGTAATGGTGGCAGTGACTGCTGTATCTCCGCATTTACTACATGTTCATTTTCCCTCACCTTGCCTAGATCCTGAACTGTATATGCTTGAGGATCTGGCCTATTTGAAAGCGGATCCGTTATGAGTTCGCCGCCATTTTTAGTAAGCCTTATTTGTTCTTCTTTTAGCTCTACGCGGCTGACGATTTTATCTTGTATATACCTCTCAAAACTTGATGCTAAATTTGTAAAAATAACAAGAATAATAACTAATATCATGAATGGTGCAATACCAAAAAATGTGCGCCATCTGTTTCGATCATATTTTCTTAAGCTTGTTTTAACTGCATATCCCAGGGGCATTGACATACTTTTAACCTGTTACATTTCGTACTTGATGATTCTTTAGCTCAACATCTTTAACAACTTTACCATGATCCAGCTCAATAAGCCTATCAAAACGACTTGCAATTCTTTCATCATGAGTCACAATAATAATTGCCTGTTTGTGCAACTGCATATTAAGCAATATTGTAAGCACATTTTCTGCATTTTCCTTGTCCAAGTTAGCTGTCGGCTCATCCGCAAGTATAATTGAAGGCTCTTTTACCAGTGCTCGAGCAATTGCCACTCTTTGCATTTCTCCACCAGACATTTGGGAAGGAAATTTTTTTGCACACTGAGCTACATTTAACTTTTCTAAATATATCAACGCATGCTCATTTGCCTTATTAGGTTTAATCCCCGATAAAATTAAGGGCAAGGCTGCGTTCTCTTGCGCATTTAAATGCGACTGCAAATTATATGATTGAAAAATAAATCCGACTGACTGATTGCGATACATGGAGAGCTGGGCATCATTTAACAGTTCTATTTTACTCCCATTTACGGACACTGACCCCTTAGTTGGCTTGTCTAGTCCACCAACAAGCTGCAGCATAGTACTCTTACCGGAACCACTTAAACCCATTACTGCAACTCTTGTTTCTGAGTAGATTTTAAACGTTGCCGAGTCCAATGCTATCATTTGCTTCATAGAGCTACCATAGGTTTTGGTTAGACTAACTACTTCAACAACTGGTTTCTCTTGCATACAACCATTTTATCCTTTCAATTTTTGTTTGGCAAACACCTAAGACTTTGAATTACTCTAAATTAAAAGACTAGAAAATCGCTTGCTTCTTTCAGTTAGCTATGCTATTATTCTTCAGCCATCTGGAACAGAAAGAGAGAGTCAGTTGAAAAAGCTCCCGATGTTACTCGTCGCCATTCTCATGATGGCGTCGTTTTCATTCGCAACTCCCGCTTCGCCCGTTGAAGCTGGAGTTAACGGACAACATGTCCGGTTCGAGTGTCATTACATCACTGGAACTGTCTACTACGCTGGGTACAACCAGAATGGCGTGTGGACGACATGGAGCGGCCCGAGTGTTGGTGGCGTCTATGTCAATCCAAGCCACCTTTGGTGGGAAGGGCAATTGAACATCACCTACACGAAGTTGCCCAACTCGCCACCATCGACGACAACGAAGACGTACAACATACCCACTGTGCACTTCCAGGATACGTGGTTCGCCTACTGCTGATCCAACGCACCAAATCATTGCACCCCCATCACAAAGATGGCGTTGGGGGTGCTTTTGCTTTTTACTTTAAGTCAAATCAAATATACAAAACAATCTATTTAACAAATTTAGATTCAACAGCTTTTGAAAAACTCCATGTGCCGAAGCATAATGAAAGACCAAATATAGCAAAGGGGGTAATGAGAAGCACGGGAAGTCTAGCGTACATAAGAGTCCAGATATTAAGCAGGAGTAAAGCCCATCCAACTATAAGACTCATCGCAGTAATTAGCGAGATAACCCTATTCTTCCATAGCTTGAAGCAGAAGTATCCTACTGCTGCGACACAAATCAAAACAGCCACTATCCCCATGATAAGCCAGTTGTCCAGCCAAAGTTTCAACAAATGGTCGATCACTGAATTAGTATCATACTGCCAATAAAACCAAAGAAACAGAATTCCAAATACAAGCTGAAGAATTGCGGCTGTTAAAACTATTTGAAAACTTTTCCAGATTACCGAGTTGGCTTGCAGGCTTGGTATTTTAAATGACGATATAACTCCAATTAGCCATAAGAGCAATATAGCGGGAAGTAGTATTTGCAAATTTTTTAACTGAAATGCAAAATCTGAGCGCACTCCTGAACCAAGCGTCACAAAAGAACCATAGGTAATATAAACAAAGGCCAGCAATGAAGTTAGTTTCAGAGATACCTTACTAATCCAATACGGAGACGATGAGACTAGTGCTTTTGCAATCAGCGAATTACCATACAAGCTCTTTAAGACGGGCAATGCGTTTTCTATAGCTGTATTGTATGAGCTCTCCATAGTAATAAGCTCTTTTATTCTATCTTTTTCATCGGCAAGTGCTATTTTCTGGAATTTAGTGATTTCTTGTTCATATTTGCTACCCTGTTTAACGCTCTCAGACACCACAAATGGTAAAGGTATACCTTTACTTTTACCTATTGAAAGCGTCTTGCCGTCCCAGAAGGCAGCTACGCATACAAGCATATACATCTTACCAACTAGCTCTAGCCCCGCTTCCAGCACTACAGCCAGATCAGTATCTGGCTGAGCGTCTAGCACCTGCTTTACATGTTTCGTAGCCAGCTCAGAGGTATCCTTATTAAACACAAGATCTACAGATTTATCTGCAATAAAAACACGGGTTATTTCACTAGTAGCTAAGTTCCCATATAGCTTGTGTTTTAAGATTTCATATTTATAATTTGAAGTAGAGCCTAGAGCTATATTCATATAAGAAGTACAGTTATTTTAATTGAAAACTAAGGAATAAGGAAACGTAGATGTGGTTTGACCTACTGAATATTACATTCTCCTACAATAACAGATAAAAAGGAGGCGGTGAATTGTTATGTCGTTTCGATGTGATATCTAGACGAGTTGCTCTCCTCTATTAAGCGAATCACTAGCTCTGTCTTGGGCGACTTTGTCGCAATGAGGCTCAGGGAAGTAGTAATAAAATACACCGACCTAAAAACTCGGGGTTAATATGGTGATGCCTAGGGGGAACTTCTCCGCCGGCTGGCGGATCCGTAACGGTAGTACCGATTATTGAAATCGCTGTTTCAATAATCTCTTCCTACCTACGAACCTGACGACTTTGTCGCGGTGAGACTCCCCGGAAGCAACAACAAAAATACCCCGTAACAAAAGTTGCGAGGTATTTTTGGTGACCCTGACACAATGTTAGCAGAACACTTGTTTGAATGGATCAAAGATTTAAGGATTAAGTTCCTAGAGCTAGGCTAGGCTTAAATTTCAATAACATCTTCGAACTTAAGTCCAAGGGCACGCAGAATTGCGACGTATTTATCTAAAGAGGCATTTATTGCCCCTAATTCGATACGGCTGATATATGTTCTATCAACCCCAGAAGCCTCAGCTAATTCTTGTTGAGTCAGTCGCTTTGCTTTTCTAGCTGTCATGATTTTTAGACCAACTTCAATGGCTAGAGATTTTTCTGCAGTTTTCAGTGGCTCTGGCTCAGTGCTTTTCATAAGGGGATTATACCATGGAGCAGCCAAAAGGCTGGGTTCGCCGAAAATTTAGGCGAGTTCCGAGGCGAATGCTTCAACCACAATATTTTGGTGTAAAACTAACGTCCAGTGAATATGGTTCTTTTTCAGGTACTGGTTTACCTCTTTGACCATCCCGGGAACCCCATTCTCATTAATCATCTCCTGGATTTCGGAGGGAGAAAGTTTTCCCTGCAACATATGGAAAGTAGCTCTTATTTGAATTTCGTTGTGTGGGTCGTGGACATCAGTCCATGTTATAGCTGTCATGGCCGAATTATACCATGGCGGTCTTCGCGATCATTGCCCAGCATCTTTTTGCTTATTCTTAGGTATTTCACGATTATCCTTGCCCTCTCTCGCTGAGACAAGCTTTATTAGGTCTTCCTCTGCCTCGTAGATTCTTAGCCTGCCTGTAAGCATACCTACCCTATAATTAACACCATCACTCATCAGTCGCCAGTTGCTATCCTTGAGCTCATGCTTTATGAGCTTTTCTAAAGTGCTAACACTTTCATCTTTACCCCTATCTGATTTAGCATCTCGGACAGAAAATGCAGCAGCACTGTAGCGATCATCCGTTGGGTTATCAAGACTAAATTTGGCATATCCTTTGGCCTCAGTAGTTTTAATTAGTCTTTGCTCTACTTCATGGACAGTAGGCTTTTGAATGTTGGCGACTTTATCATATAAGTCTTTATTATCTACGCGCTCTTTCATCTCGCGCATCAGCTCAGTTGCCTGTATTGTCTGCTGTTTGGCCTTAAGAAACTCTTGACCTCGCTTATCATCAAAGCAGAACCGAGCTTTATCCTTTTCATAATCTGGATCAGGCGCTTTTTTAGGTTCTTCTTTTAAATCCAAAGCATCCTCATAACTATGCTTGCAACTAGGGCAAGTATAGGTTGTGATAATGCACTCTTCACCTCCCCGTCTATCCGAATCTTCCATGGCGGAATTACAATCTGGACAAGGCGTCTTACGCTTTTCCCATGGTCTTCCGTCGTGCCACATGGCGGTTCGCTTTTGGCAATCAAGGCATTCGAAAAGGAAAAGTGCCTCTTCTTTGTCATCCAATCTTTGCATTAAGTCTTTAGAGATAACTCGAAGCTTCGATGAATGGCAGTGTTTGCATAAAGGGGTATGTTTGAGTTGAGCGGACTCTATTTGATCATCTCTGATCTTGTCTCGCTCCATCCACTCATTGATTGTCGCTTGACGCTCTTCCCAGCATTCTCCAGCTACCCATTCAGTGGCAAACCAATGGGCAAGCCCAAAAACTTTATAGAGTTCAAACTGCGGGTCTTCAACCTCAGGGTCTATTTCAGAGAGATCACGCTGCTTAGCATTGTTATATGCCTTTATAACCGTTGCCTCGCTTCTACGGCACCTATCTACAGTGAGTCGGTCGTAAAGGTCTTCATAATAAGAAATGTCTTTAAGGTGGTGGATTGTAGGTTGCTCTTCCAATGACTCCTCCTTGGATTAAATCGATTTGGAGCTAGAGAGATGGATTAATGATGTGGTCTTTCGAAAGTAGTGTATCAAGAACTTCTTGACCATAGGGGGTTATCTTGTAGTACTTGTTTGTTACATAAACACCTGAGCGATCCCAGTTGCTTCTTTCGAGTAGGCCATCGCGAACAAGCTGATAAATCTCAGATAGAGCAGGCTTTTGGCGCCTTTCTGAAAAATACGAGAGCAAGTCGTGTTCGAGAACTTCCTTGTTATGTTCAAACAGTTTTAATAACTGAATCCTAGTAGAGGTTAAAGCGTAGTCTTTGGCAGCCATGAGTGTAATCAAAACTTTGCCTGATTTGGGTAAAGTATAGCATGCTAGCATTGAGTGCTTGTGGTGTGCATCACAGCCTTTGCACCTTATGTGCACTAAGGTATGATAACTAGAATGTCTGACTCACTAAAAGCACTAAACAATATCCTTTTTGACCAAGATACAATGAGTCTTGGAGAAAAGGTGTATAAAGTATTAATTGATCGTAATTCTGACAATAAAAGAGACTTGCATATAGCTCTGAATTCCACCTCGCCTAGCGACTTAAGCACTCCAGCGAAGGAGCTAGCAGATAGATTACTAAAAAAATTAGCTGAACGAAATGCACAGGAGTTAATCAACGATTGCCCGCCTGGAGATAATTGGGTGAGCCATGCAAGGTTTCTAGCAAGAGATAAGCCTGAAGATGAATCAATGCAAATATTTGCATTGCAGGCAATTTATAACATTATGGAGATCTCAAGACCTAAGATTGATGATCATGTAGCACAAGTTAATAATCATGAGCTCTTAGAATCTCTTAATATACAGCACAACAACGGGCTAATTTCGCTTAGTCTAGCGAGGATAGATCTTTTGCCTCAAGGATTAATACTTGATGATTCAAAGCTCCTATTCTTGCATCCTTTCCTACGAAGATGTTTCTCAGGCAACTTCGCAGGAATTCATGTACCACTTCAAAATGCATTGAATAAAGGACATGAGGTAGAGGTCAGAATAGATCCCACTAGAGTATCTGATAAAAAGTGGTATCAAGAAATCATTGAGCTAGATCATTGGTATGGCCCAAAGTTCAACCAAGATTTGTTGAATGATAGGTTCTTGGCAGAAAGAACATTGCATCATAATCCTCAAGATGATCTTACTTATCCGATTAAGTACACAATATTTAGAACGAAGATGATGGATAAGCGGGCGGGATTAAGGTCTATATCAATTGAGGAATACTGCCTAAGTGAAGTGAACTACTATGGTTCTACTCAGAGAAAGCTGGCTCCAGGAATAGGGAATGAGTATGCGATACAGCGCTATGCACATCTGGTTTATGATCAAAATATAGGGAAATTTGAACACTTTGATGCTGCAGTTAGGGTGTTCTCTAGAGAAGATTACGACGAAATTTATCAGCTAATCGACAATAATGGCGATGTAGATGAAAGGGTGGGTATCCGATATAAATTATTCAAGGTTAGCGGTGAAATAGATTTAGATCTCGTAGAACAAGCAATGTATATGTGGTTTAGATACAACCCCCTAATTCCGGAATACTTTTCTGGAGACAAGATGAGTACTCATGCACTCTAGCTTTAAGTCAGTAATAAATGATTATTTGTAAAAGCTAGTGCTTTACTGTTTTAGCCCAGAAATAACTATTGTATTTTCAGTGTATTGGTCATTTTCATAAGGTGTGCAATTCTCGTAATTAACCTCCACTGAAATAGTCATATCCATTTTAGATAGCGCCCTCTTTGTCATATACATCCCATGACCAGATCCCATGAATTTAGCATTTGTGTGATGTCCTCTATAACCATCATCAAATACTAAGCTTCTTTCATCCTTGTCTATACGAAGACTCTGCATTTTAAAGAGCAGTCTCTTACTTTCCCTGTCTAGGGTAATGTAAATTTTCGAACCAGGCATTGAGTATTTTGCTGCATTGTCAATAATATTATGTATTGCAAGATTAAACATTTTTCTGTCAACCTTAACTCTTGTCTCAAGACTTGAGTCGAAATTAACAATTACATCAACCTCATGAAATCTATCCGAGAATGGGGTATAAAAATTTAACAAACTCTTGCTTAAATCTACAAGCTGGAAGTCAATTTGTAAAAATGGACTTTCTTGAATTATATCAATAGATAATAAATGCATTTGCAAGTCTACGATACGTTTACTCTGATAGAATATAAGCTCTCCTGCTTTATTTGGCTGGCTTTTGACAATATTAATCAGTTTTGCTACAGAGTCTTTATAGTTTGCGGCTTGGTATCGCTCAGGCATTGAGAAGCCTTCCAGCTTTTGCTGCATACGTCCAGATATCGTTCTTAATGAATGAGCATGGATATCCAGTAATTTCTTTTGTTGCTGCCACATGCTTTCAGCTACTATTAAATAGGTATCTGTAAGTAGTTTTAACCTTCTCGAACTTCTTAGATAATCCTTTTCATTTTCTAATATTAGCCATAAGCTATAGTTTTCTTTTTTAACAAATGTAGATTTTACGCCAACTCCATTAACATGCGTGGACTGAATCTTATTCTCTCTAAAGCTAGATACTTGACTAAACTCATCCACGTTTCCGGCTATGACATATCCATTTTTGTCTACTATTTCAAAATAAATCATTCTTCTTCATTACCGTTGAGCTTTTTAATAGCCTTATTGATCTTATCGATAAACTCAGAAGTATTTGCATTTTTTCTCATTTTATCATCTGCTAAATCAAAGGATGTTGTAAAAGTTGTATCTGTGGGTAGGTTTGCCATAGAAGTGTAAAGCACAACGAATTTAGTTTCCTTATATTCATCTTTCAGTATTTTTATGAGCTCCACTCCTTGGTGCTCTTCTGAAAACTTTCTGCCTACACCATCATAGTCAACGAAGATTATTTGCCTATTAATAATTTCATCTGATTTTAGATCTGTAATATCTTTTATTAATCTTACATCCCAACCTGCTGAATCTAAATTCTCAACAATTGGCATCTCTTGGTCGTCAACAAACAGAATTTTTATACTATCTTTGGTAAAAATTACTTTTGGGAGTTCAGGCTTTTTTCTAAAAGATACCTTTATATTTATAAAAGGTTTAACTTTATCCCAGATAAGCTTTCTATGTAGAGTAGCAAGTATACCTGTAACACCTACAATCCCCCAAAACACTAAGTTAGTAACTAGGTCTTTAACATTAATATACTTTTCAAGATCTTCCATTTAGTGCCTTAATTCTTAGCCTTAGCTAACTTCTATTTTCCTTATAGCGCTCGGGCCCCGATTGATATTGTAGAAAGCAAATTGCTCTACTGAGAGTGACTTTATGTTTGCAATATCGCATAAGCGATGGATGGATAATTTTCTTTCCTTCTTGGCACTAAGATTGTGGAACACCGAGAATTTAATATTTGACAAGAAGGCTATTGCTCCAATACTAGTATATTGCTTTTCTTGAAAAAGCTTACCCAGCCAGCCACGATCGGTCTCAACAAACTTGCGCTCGCCATCCGCATCGGACAAATAACCTTCTATAGCTTCCGATCCTAGAACTACCGCTTCAATATCCGGAGGATATACCAACTGGGATATGTCTATGATTAGCAATGATTGAACATCTGGAAAATTCTTTAGCTTCTTAACGGTAGAGTCGAGATGAGTTTTAATGCTCTGACTGATATTTGGAGCCACAAAGACTGAGTAGCCATCTCGGTCAAAATCGCTCTTCATCCTCTCGGCGTCAGACATTATATCTGGGTTGTATATTTCTTTAACCTCTATGGCGATTTCAGGCAATACATAGTCTACAGCTTTTTCTGGATTCAGGTCATTAACCTTGTCAGGTTCTTGAATCATATCTGCAGTGTAGCCAATTTCTAGAAGTAACTTATAAATTTTTTCTTCACTTGCATTCCTTGCAATCATGCTGCTCTCTTTTAGTCGCCCCAGTGCATTTGTTTTGACTGGAGATAGGAGCAGATTCTTATAAGAAAGCAGATCAATAAATCGCCTAGATTTCTCTTGCTCCCAATCCATTACTTTAGCATACACCCCATTATGTTTTTCTTGAATGTCCAATCTGCACCCCTCGCATTTAGCCTCTCGAACAGCGTCGGGCTCATCATCGAATAATGTGATGGCTCCTTGCTCAGCAGTCATCTCAGTTTGACAGCTCATAGGCGTAACAAATTTCAATCCATCCATCTGAAAGATGTTCCAGCTGATCACTTCCGCAAACTCTTGTTGAGCAGACAGTCGAAGCCTATGGCCAAATTTTTCATAGTAATAATCGAGGAGTGTATATAATAAGTTTTCTCGCGCAATTAATACGTTGTCTCCTTGCCATTCAAATCCATAGCTAGATTTAAAAGCCTCCATAGCCCAATGTAGCCATTCGGCTCGCTTATTGCAGAATCTAGACACTGCCATTAGTTTTTTATCTAAGAAGCCGACTCTTTGATTAATTTTAACCGTACCCCCAGCCGGCAAGGTGGGGTCATACCGACTAACAATGAATGGCGCTTCACCACAGGCAATCTCAAGCCTCAATTCCTTAACATAGTCCTGCCAATTTTCGCTATCTACTTCAATGGTATCTGTGAGTGCATTAATCTGGTCAACGACATGTAAAGGAGTAAAAACCTCTGCCTTATCCTTTGTTCGCTGTTTTTGCTCAACAATACTCTTTGCTGCCCTAGGTTGGATTAAAAGCCCATTCTTACCAGTCACTAGTCCTGGAAGAATCTGTGCTTCAGGTAAATATTTTTCTCCTAAATGCATATACGAGTCGGTACCCCAAATCAAGTTTCTTTTAGTGGATTGGTCGAGAAGAAGCGCATCTAGTAGGCAACCTTTACGCCTGAGCTTGTTTTCAAGAATATCAACACCATTTACCGTAGCCATAACCGCTACTCCATAGCCTTAACACGAGCTTCAATAAACTCAATTTCTTGTGGGCTTAAGTTATATTTAGCATAAAGCTGCCGATCGATCTCGGCTACCGATCTAGTCCAATCGATATCAGATGCGCTGGTGAAGTCTTGGTAGGGAACTTTTGCCCATTTGCCTCGCGGGTTATCTTGAGTAATCTTTAGTACGCCCAGCAACGTTCGTGCAAATTTTGATTTTACATACTTCAACGCTGCCCTAGCTTCAACTTCAGCACTAAATTCACCAATTCCAATGAAAGTCTCCGTGTACCCGATTAGGGGCTCCCCGATTAGGGGTGTGCTTAGAATTTCACCAATTGCCCCGGACCCATTTGCCTTAGGTACAATAATCTTATATTTCTTGAAGTTCTTTGGCTGACTCAAGTACCTTTGGTCAATCCAATAGTAAACTCGACGATTGTCTAATAACCCAATAACTTGCACATACTCGTTTTCATCAATCGGTTTATTTTCAAATAGAACAATACCCTTTAAGACTCTAAGAGCTCCAGAGCCAACATCAGTCTTGTGGCCTACAGATTGGAGTCTTTCTATTTCCGGGTGATCTCGCAGTGCATCTTCTGTAAGGCGATAAACACCGCGCCCAGTTATATGTTTATCTAGAGTATCAATTGTTTGAGGCTCGACTTTATTCAATATAGAGTTAAGCTCAGGCAAGCTAGTGAATACCTTAATTGCGCCAAAATCTTTACTCGTATCGCGAAGTGTAATAGCAATCCCACCTTTAATGTCAGTATTGGGGAACACATTCATTGATTTCTGTTCAAAGTATGCTACCTTAAGATGCTTGTCGTTAAGCATCTTTTGATTCCAGTCCCTAGGGGTCAACCCTGCATTAAACAAGAACCTTGCAGGGTGGATCATTGACACAATATCTGAAAGATTGTAGGCAGTCTCTAGAAAGTGGTGGTATATAGGCGGTTGATCGCCTCGATTCTTGATATTCTCTTGGTATGGAGGATTGCCAACTATTGCTTTGAATCTCACTTGATTTACTCCTGCATTATTACCCTTAATACTATCACGATTCCGGTTCTCAAGATCTGATAGTTTTATATCATCAAAGTTCTTATCTTGAGTTAAAAGAAAATTGACATCATCTGCAGATAGTTTAAGCAGGTCGTAGGAATTAAAGTGTTGAGCAATATTATGAGAGTTTAAACCAATTGCTTTGTACATTTTAAGAGTAAATTCGTATGCAGCTGGAGAAGTGGGTATTGAGTAAAACCTATCTCGCAAATCTACTCTCGACGCGCCATTTTCTTCTGCTACCAGGACGAATGCATGGGCAAAACTACCAGACTTGCTTGCCATATCAAGAACTATCTCTGAATTCAGACTATCCCAAAAATCAGAATCAAAACCTTCAAATATCTTATTGGCAATTATAGCGGGGGTAAATATTTCTGATTCAGACAGACGTCCAAATTTACTTATGGCAATCTCAATATGCTCTTCTGGAGAAATACTCTCATCAATTGCCCTATAATCAGTATTTTGAATTTTGTAGTCCAAACTCCGCAGTACTGACCAATTAACATTGTCTCTGATTAACTGTAAATCACTGGCTCTCAGGCCAAGGTTTTTGGCAATTCTACGATTATCATCATTAGCCTCAATGCTTGCAATTACACTAGATAAATTCTTCACCTCGGTGTCAGTTAGGAAAGCGTAAAGAAGAATCTGGGCATAGTATGAGCGGAATTTCTTCTCCAGACTGCTATTGCTAGCCGCAGTTTCAGAATCGCTAGTAGGAGCAGGCGTACCCGTAGTAGTAGGATCTAGTGTCGGATCATCGCCAGAAGCATGATCATCGACCTCTTCCGTGATATCAAGCTCTTGCCCCTCATCTTCAGCAGGCCTAATGTTCAGACCATTCCTTCCACCCATCTCTGACAGAGAGCTGATCATAGCCAGAATCTCTTCATTATCGAATAAGGTTAAATCAACACCAACATCGCCAACATCTTCAACAATAGTCCGACTAGCGGCGTAATCTCGAACTTGATCCATGACATTAGTGGCATTTATCTCAACTAGCTTATTATTCTCAGTATTGACCGCAATAATTGGGGATATTTTTAGTTCCCGCTCGATAAAAGACTCAATTTGTTCATTACCAATCTGTCCTGCATTGGCACCGTAAGTAAAGGCTTTGGCTTCCTGCAGGGAAAATAGGCGGGTTGGGTCAAGGTCAACGAGGAGTGTCTGAGGCTTCATATCATAGGCAATGCGATTACCTTCACCATCCTCATACACTTCAACCCAGGGAGATTGTAAGCGGAATACGGCTTGATCGTACTCTTGAGGGCTTGCCGTGCCTTTCAGGTAAATCATTGTATCCCATTGAGGTACGGTGCTGCCGGTCAGCATCTTATTAACAGTCAGAGTAATAGTCTTATCTCCATCTGCCTCAGCGTTGGAGATAGCAGCCTTAACTTCCTCAGGAGTCGAGAGCTCCTTGTTGTGCCCACTGATATTAAACAGCCTATACTCGGCGATATTCCGAAACTCATCCTTATTTGAGACAAGCAGCTTTTCTAGCGCATCGCATGATGCCCTAAAGGGTAAAACGATTACAATATGACGTGCTAGTTTGCCATTCTTAATAATTGGGCTATCCAAAACACCAAGTAGCTGTGTATCACTTAGTGAGCCATCTAGCGCTCCAAAAAGCTCTAGAACCTCCTGCTCATGTTGAAAAGTCTCGTAGTTTGGATTACTGCTGCTGGTTGAAATGGGAGCAAGTAAGTCCGATGGCTTGCTGCCAGGTATCCCATCAAGCAGCTTCCTCGAGCTCTCATTAGGATTAAAGGCGAATCGAACCATCTGGGGGAAGCCATAGTAGGGATTATGCCATTCATCAGTTTCTAGATTGTCCGTAGCCCATTTTAATTTTGCTTCATAGATATCACTAAATTGCACAAAGGCGATAATATCCTCAGGTTCAAACTCACTACCCATCAAGATTCGATAGGGTGTACCTGATAAATGTAATTTCACCTTGGCATTTATTGCTTTTAGCTCTTTTGGCTTACCGATGTCATCTTGGTCTTCCATCGTACTCAGCATTTCTTTATCAACATCGCTGATTTCAGTGCCTGCCAAAATTTTACCTAGAACTTGTGCCCTAGCTCCAAAATGAGTTTCATCAATAATCAGTAAGTCTACATTAGCTTCTTGCAAGAATTCATGCCGTTTCTTAATTGCGGCAGTTGATCCAGCTAAATCTTGCAAGGTTAAAAAGAGCACAATATTGGTGCACACTTCTTCTGTCTCAGATCCAGCTTTAAAGGTTTGACCATATAGTTGCTCAATATCCGGGCTTTGCCGCAAATCTTCACTATCCATGAACCGATACCCGGCAAAGTCCTTATGGCTTTCAACGGTCTGCTTCCATTCAAGTCGCACATCAGCCTTGGCAGAAACCACTACAGTTAGCTTTGAATCGATTTGTTTTGCTGCCCATATTGAAGTAATAGACTTGCCAAACCGCATAACGGCATACATCAACAAGTTGGCACGGCCTGCATTGACGGCTTCTTTGAATCTATTAATAACTTCCTGCTGATTATCTCGTGGAGCAAAGTCTTTATTTCTGGTAAACCGATATTCAATTCTATCTTTGAGATTGTGGTAGTAATCGTAAATACTAGATTCGGGGTAACTTTTTACGATTTGCTCGACTGCCTGCTCCACGTCAGTCTTTTTGGTGTCTGAGAAAAATTCAGCAGAGTAAAAATTACTTACTGGGTCAAAGTTGGCCTGCACCTTACCTTTCGAGCGAAGGTGCTTATGCACAGAATAATCTCTAAAGAACACTCCTTCGGCGGCAATCGCCTTGTGCCTTGAGACTTCGGTTAGATCCTTATAGTACTTTCTCCATTCATTCAACCTCTCGTCAACTGGACGATAGGTGTCGCCAACCTTTAAATAATTAGGTAGTGTATTTGTTTCGAAAGAGTATATGTGTGGCTCAACCCTGCCAGTAATGATTCCTTGTAGTAGTGAGTCGTCTATTTTGGCCATAATTCTTCTGAAGTTGAATAATTATTTTATCTCTGATGATTATATCATTTAACCAATGACATAACACTTATCAGAATATTTCATCTAGCGACCTGTCAGACCCAACCGTTTTAACCTCCACTCAACATAACCATTGTTGGCCATCCCCACGCACAGCAAGGTAGTACAAGTCTCCACCTTGCTATGAGTGGGGACCCCTGGCTCGTACTTTCTAAGTACGAGTGGAGGTCAACCCTCGTATGTGCAAAAGCACTAAATATACCGAGGAGGTAGAAATTATGACAAGCAATAATACACCAAAGGAAATTCAAGTTAAGAAGATGGCTTTAAGCAAGAATTTGATAACCATTGCGCTATCAGACGATCAAGTAGCTGCAATCAAGGCCTCAGAGCCACAAGAGCTGTATAAGCCTAAGAGACCAGTAATAACTGAGCCAGAAGATGCATATAAGTTCGTAAAGTATATGAGGTCTCTAAAAAAGGAGCATGTGGTTATTCTGACCTTGAGTAGCCGCAATCGCATTATTGGCAAGCATAGTATTTCAACTGGAATAGTCGATGCATCTCTAGTTCACCCTAGAGAAGTTTTTAGAGCAGCTATTTTAGACTGTGCCTCAAAGATAATCGTTATCCATAATCACCCCAGTGGCGATATAGAGCCTTCAGAGGATGACATGCTGATAACTAAGCGATTAGTAACCGCTGGAAAGATTATTGGCATCAAGGTTATTGACCACATGATAATAGGTGATGGTTGGTATAGTCTCCAAAAGGAAGAAAGAATGTAGAGGGTTACATTCATATAAAGTCCTGAGCATGACTCTAAACTGCTCTATTCAATTAGGCTAACAAGCTCAACGACTCAGTAAACTGCAGACTGGCTATCTCCATTTAAGCCCCAGCAGTTGCTGTATGTATTGTTGTAGGGCCGCTATAACCTGAAGGATGGTTAGGACTGCTCCTAAAGTCGTCGATCTCACCCCTCAAGCTTACTTGGTTAGAAATAGTTAATTTTTAGTATCAATTTATTCGTATGCCTCAGACGGAATATTCAAGAACAGTGATTTTTGAAAATTTAGTCCCATTGTCATATCTTCTAGTTCATCATAATCGTAATCTGTTAGCCAATTAGTAATATTGAGGCAATCAGAGCTAAATATTTCTTCGCCTTGAGTTAGGTAGAATGCTACTAATCCCATTTCAATACCAGCATAGGCGTGTGGTACATACTGACTACCCTCTTGACGAAGAGCTACTACAGTGCCGAAAGAACTCCGACTGCCAACATGTAGTTTCATATAAATTGAGAGGTTTTTAGTGTCTGGTTTGTAATGCTTATCTAAAATCGCCCTTCGGATTTCGGGATTACGAGTTGTTAATCCTGGATGATCTACAGAGCAAAATGACGCCAAAATTCTTTTAGCGATATTCATGGGTTTAATTTTCCTTAAATGAATATCTACCCCTTTAGTCATAAGATAATCATCAAGCTCTTTACCATCAGGAATACTGCCTAGCTCGCCATGAACCATTTTGGCCACATGGTGATTGATTGAATTATAGAAGGCAGAAAAGTCTGAATCGTATGTGCTCCCCAACAAGCTATTACAGTCTGAGCATAGAGTGTAGTCGTAATACCCATCCTGGTGGATTTTACCGAAGGGCTTTTCCCCGTCCGTCCGAGTTTCTCTGCTAATAACTTTAATAAGCTCGTCTCCGGTATAAAGCTTAGTTTTTTCACCACCACCAGCTGCTTGCGGGATAATGTGCTCCCTAGTTAGCACTTCCATTTTGCCACAAATGCGACACTTCTCTGGGTTTCGTTGCTTTTTAGCCATGTCGTTAGTTCTCCGAGTGTATTTGCACCTTGCTATTTGGGAAATATGGATTACCTGATATAGTCATTGGCTTTGAATTACTACGCCACGGGCGTGTAATATCAAAGAAATAGCTATAAGTATAGGCTGGCTCATCTGTATAAACAGCGACTACCTTTTCAAGTACTTGGTTGGGCTTCTCGGTCATTTCAGAGCCTCGCCACTCCCACTCATGATCTCTAAATAAAAACAAATAGTGAAGAACGGCATGCTGCAGAGGTGCAATTAAGTTTGCATTATCGATATCAAGTACGATAGGCTCAGACTCAGAATTACCCATACCACCACTAACTGGTAAGAATATATTAAAGTGAGCTTGGACTTGATTAACTAATTGCTGGAGCGACGTTTCGTTCATAAATAAAGGCGTTTTAATTCTGCAGACTTGCTGTATTTCTGCTTACTATTTTCTTGGTGACTGCCCCGACAAACAATCGATATGCTGGACGATTTTCCTTTTCGTATAAGATAAGGACTCCTACCGTTCGACCGCAGTTATTGCAGCTCAATTCTTTACCTTCTGATTGTCCGTTGATAAAACGATCAATATACATACGCTTAAGTATGCCTGGGCCATCTTTTTGATAATAAGCCAAATGGGTATCACAGTGTTCACATTTAACTTCAAGCACTCGCGATATCCCACCTCTGCTTTGCTTGTATTGGTCATTCTTAATCTTGTAGATATTCCCCTTCGATAATTGTTTGCATTATACATTCTTTAGCAAAATCTTCATCAATTACCTCAAGCAGTTTTTTAACTTGCCACACCTGCCTCTCAGACTGAGTAATAATCATTAGCTTTGGACAATCTGATTCTATGTCTGCCTCCCAATCTCCACCTTTCCAAAAGTCATAGTACTGCCTCAATCTTATATAGAGCGGTTTTCTCAACATACCCTCCTGCAATACTTCAATGAAGAAGTATTGTTTTGTATTCTTCTCACCTAGCATCATCAAAGCATCAGGAGCCGGCTTCGGTAGCGGCTCAAATCCATAGAGCTGAGTCTTGCTTAGCCATGAGAAAGATTTACCCTCATCTTTTGCGCTACTTCGTAGCTGGCAAAAAATATCAGCAACTTCCATACAATGTTGTTTGAATGCACTACTAGTTAGACGAAGATTGGTAACACTCCGGGCAAGCGGAAGATCTATGCCTAATTCGCTTGCGTTTAATTTAATAACCTTAGCTGCTGAACCGGATAATCCATAAACGGTCGGCTCTATAATTGACTTAGATTTATAATTAACCACTAATCCCTTAGACTCTAATGATTGTAGGGAGCGGCTTATATGAGCGTTTCCACTAAGCCCCAAAATTGTGCAGAACTGTTTTTGTGTAAGGTAGCGAAAAATATAGAGTTGTTTGAGTAGGATTATTTCGCTTTGCATAAGTATGTATATAAAGGGGTAGGAATATGATTGGTATATCTGAAGTAGAATGAGTAAAGATAGTCATAACCGTTATGACTATCTTTACTATTATGTTGAGCCATTTAGTTTAGTCGCTAAGCTCTTCATTGGCTTTGTATCCTTATTGTCATTAGGCTTCGCTGGAATGGTCGTTGACTTAGTGGCCTGATGGTGCTTACCTGCATATTGCCCTCTAGATAACTCTAGGAGCTGCAATATAGCCTTATCATCCTGTGTGACTTCAATAGCCTTCGTTCTCCCAGAGAAGGCTTGCAGTGGCTCACTAGCACCCATCTTTATAAAGAAGTTATATCGTGGCAGGTTTACAATATCTTCCCTCGTCACCATTGGTTCAAACAATGGCAATACCATGTCAGCGTCAAACGAGCTGGCTGTTCTAAATGACACCACAGTCCCAGTATTAGCTAGAATAACCTGCAGCATATTTTTGTCTTTAATCTGCGCGGTCGATTGCTGCGCAATTATGACGCGCAAGCCAAACTTTCTACCCCCTGATAGAAGCCTTGTGAAATAGTTTGTAGCGAAATGCTGAAACTCATCAACGTATAAATAATAGGGACTTCTAGAATCCTTGTTCAGTCTTGACCGCCTTAGGGCGGCAAGATGAATCTTAGTAATAATTACACTACCCATGAGGTGTGCATTATCCTCACCAATCTTTCCTTCAGAAAGATTGCATAGAAGAACTTTGTTCGTTGCTAAACACTCATCAAAATCAATGGTTGATTTTGGCTGATCAAGAATTCTCTTAACTGTTGGAGAGAAGAGGAATCGTCCAATCTTTGCGGTAACACCTGACACCATTTTCACTTGCTGCCAGTCGCCAGCTTTGTGAAATTCATTCTTCCAAAAGTTGATGAGGTTTGGATCAGTTAGAGTTTTAACCACTTGCTTGCGATACTTCGTATCGTTGAGCAAGTCATATAACGTAAATATGGTGGCACTCTCAACATGGAACGCAGTATGAATGACATTGCGCAACATATATTCAATTCGGTGCGCATTCGAATCTTCATCTTGCCCAAAGACACGCTTAAACACCGATATTACACCCTCGCAAACCAGTTCCCTTTCTTGCTCTAACTCTTCTTCGCTAGATGTTTGCGGTATCTCCAGCAAGTTAATCCCCACTGGAAAGTGCAGGTCGGAGGGGTCAATGAGCACAACTCTTTGAGTTGCCTCATTCGCCCTTTCTCGGCCAACGTTTGCGACTAAATCGCTGACGATGTCATCGATTAAATCACCATGCGGATCAATGACAGCTACTCCGTAGCCGTCTAGTATATCCTTTGTTGCCATATGAAATAGAATTGTAGACTTGCCTGAACCTGTTTGACCAATCAAATACATATGCCGTGAACGATCATCATCGGTGACGATGATCGGGTAATTACTTGAGCTGCCTATGGCAGACCCAATAATTACTCCGCTATCTGCAGTTCTTGTTTTTAGCTCTGTAGGAAGCGGCAATAGCTTACTCTTGTTTGTTGATACATCTTCAGTCTTTGCAACTCTGCCAGTCGCAGGGTGCAATAAACTAGCTAGTTCTCCAACAGATAATTTCAGACTAGGTGAGAATAGTTGCGTACAGTTAGCAAGACTCCATTCCACAAGTGAGCGCTGCAATGGCCATAAGTGAGCCGTGACAAGTTGTTGCACCTTGGGTTGATTAACGCCATACAACGCCGAAGTGACGGCGTGCAGCCTTGCTTCGGAAGTTTTGATCCGAAGTGTTGTCTTGAATATTGGCTGTCGCAACTTTTGCTCCGCCAATCCCGCCAGCTTGCCAAATGAATCAGGGTTTACCCGGTGCAGCAATACATGGCTCAATCCTCTGGTGGGGGATAAAACAACCTGAATCACTGCCTGCTCTTTGTCTGATAACTCAGACAGACTACTGGCGACAAAGCTTGAGGGGTCAGCTACATGCTCTGCAGTCACGAACCGCAGTGGTAGCGCAGGATGGTTTTTTAACTTAAAGTGCCTCACAACTCCATCAATACTATTTTGATCACTGCTAGCCACAGGCTGCACCTTAGAGCCTGGGAATATGCTTTTTATTCCTTGAACAATCGGCGCTGATAAATGAGGAGGGGTGAATAGCTGGTAGCGAAGACCAGTATCATAGGACGTTGTGATTTCAAGTGTAATTTGCCGTGAAGGCTGGAGCTTGCCAAGTATAGTCTTTGGCCTGAGTAGCGCATCAATAAAGCTAAAGAACTCTTCCATACGCTCGTAATTATTTGTATCCATTAAAGCTGGAGTGAATACAATGACCGACTTATCTCTATTTAAATACACAACCCACCCCTGATAGACTGCTAGCAATAATACTGCAAGCAAAAGTGCAATCACTGCCCCTACCAACCACCCTTCCCAAGCTATCTGTTCAAAAGAATCCACCATACTATATAGCTCTTGCGTCGTAATCGGCCTTATCATGGTAGCTCCAATGGCGGCGAACCTTGTCCGATTAAAACTCTGGGGTTCACTGGTATATGAAACAATCTGAGTTCTAAGTGCAAATGCACTCCTGTTGCCCAACCAGATCTTCCTTCCTCGCCCACCTTTTGACCTTGCAGCACCTCTTGCCCTTTAATGGCTGTTATCTTGGATAAGTGTGCATACACACTAACCAAGCCTTGGCCATGATCAACATGCACCTCTAGATTGCGACTTATGAAGTCTTCGCCAGCAAACACAATCTTGCCAGGCAAGATTGCCCGAACAGGGTCTCCTGCAGCTCCATTGGGATTAGCAATATCGATGCCAGTATGTGCAACTTGAAATGGAAAGTTGGGCGTCCCGAACTCCTGTGTAATAACTCCACCGACTGGCCAAATCGCTGGATTTTCTAGCTCAATCAAACCGTATATTGTTGGAATCGAGGTTGGGTTTGTATTCTCTCCATGTGGTAGTAGTACATCGGAAATTGCTTGCGCACCGACCTGAGTTATAGTCAACACAATCATCATCGGCACTAAAGCAATCATGACTGCTGCCATTAAGCACCAGCGCAAGGCTTTATCATTGGTAAATAGCAAGAATAGTGCTGGGTTCATAATTCCTGAGGGTCAGTTGTAAGTAGCGGATGCTCTTTACTTGAGGCTACAATTTTGACTTTGACATGCTTTGATCCTGCAATAATCAAGGCTTCGCCTTTGTCAGAAGTTAAAATCGTTTCTTTTTCATATCCGCTTAGTCTAAACGCCTTAGCTACTTGATCAATTGTTGTAGTGTCTTGCTTAAGTAGGATTCGTAGCGCCGATTGTGAGGCAATTGATCGACCATGCGGATTATCCAAAAAATCTTGAACTTGCTGGGTAATCATATGGACGCCTAGGTAATACTTTCTAGCTCGTCTGGTAAGACCCGCAATAAACTTAGCCGAATCCTCATGTTCAAGCAGCAACCAACCCTCATCAATAAGCAGCAATCGCTTTTTCTTCTGTCCCATAATCTGCCGCTGCAGAGCAGTGGCGATCATCATAGTCACTACCGGCTTTAAGGTATTGGGTACATGTTTTAAGCTAAAGACTGAAAGCGGAGTCTCTAAACTCAGCGACTTATTGCTAGTGAACAATCCTTTAAGTGAGCCAGTACTATATGGCTCCAATCTGCTTACCAGTGATTCCAGCTGACGTTCTTTGACCAGTGCTTTTACAACATGGCTAAGCTGCACCACCTGTTTACCACCCATAAATAGCCTAGATAGCACTCCATCAACCCGAGATCGCTCCTCGACATTCATACTGCCTGCCATGACAGATAAAAGACTTATACAGTCTTCAATGTGTTGCGCTCGCTCCTGTTTTGTTGCCTCAAGGGGTAGCGCAAAAGGGTTAATGCTTTGACCTGATGTTGGAGTAATAACAATCATCTGACCCCCAACATTCTTTGCCAACTCTTGGTACTCATCTTCTGGATCGATAACAAAGACTTGGGTACCAAAGAGCAACTGTCTGAGTATCTCTACTTTTGAAGTGTAGCTTTTACCAGCCCCTGATTGAGCAATGGTAATGGCATTAGCATTCGGCAAGGCAAAGCGGTCAATAATAACCAGTGAATTACTAGCCTCATTAATTCCGTACAGTACACCATCGGGATCTATAACTTCGCTCGATGCGAAGGGGAATGTCGTTGAAGCCCCAAGCGAATCAAAGTCGTGAGGATTGAGCAGTAAATCCTTGGCCATAGGCAGCGTTGTTTTAAACCCAGCCAACTGCCTAAAATCTGCCGACTTTGAATAAAACAGGCCTCTCCCAAGAGTGCCTTCAAGAAGCCTAGTTGTTCTGTCTAATTCTTCCAAAGTGTCCGCGTGAAGCGTGATATACAATCCAATACCAAACAACTTTTCTTTGCCCCGCAGCATATTCGTCTTAAGACTCATAGCTGATTCCAGCGGATCAGTTAACTCGCTACCGACAATCTGACCGCGTCTGACCATGCTTCGCCTGGTAGACTCCATTTCAGTTATCTTGCGGGTTAATTGGTGAATCGCTTGATCGGGAGCCGAGGGCGCAATATGAAAGGAGATGTCCATATCTGCATTAAATTGCAGCAATGGATTAAGCCAGCCAGTATGAGCAATATGCGGATATTGCGAGATGTACAGAGTCCGACTTACTCTACTACCCGTATCTATATGTCGAGGTTGTTCGGCAATTCCAGCTGGCAGAATTGCTTTAACGAGCGGTGATGTAAGTTTAGGCGTCGGCAGCGCACGAACAGTTTTATGAGGACTAGCTTTCACTTTCAAACTAACTTGCTCAAGAAGGTCTTGGATCATGCGTTCACCTCCCGTAGCGGCTGACTCGCTACTTTGTCTGGCTGGAATGATTCATAAAACACATTAGCTAACTCCAAGTTAGATAGTTGAGATGCCTTAATCTCTAACTTCTGAAGCTGCCTTAATAACAACTCTTTTTGGGTTTGAAGTTGTTCAATGACCTGCTGCTTGTTCAACTCCCGCCCAGATTTAAGACTAAGAACGATAAAAAAACGTCTGGTCAACATATTGCGGCCGACAACTAATTGAGATAGAAAGTCTTGGTATTCTTCAAGTTGCCCCTGGTGTGCCACATCTAAGGATTCAGAAATTCTCTTTTGAATCGCCTGTTCATAGTCACTCATATCCACTCGTCTACTTTTGACAATAACCTGGATAGGGATGGTTAGCGACTGCAAGAGTTGCTGGTAATGCGTAATAATCACATCAGACTCCGCCTCACTCTTTAAGTCCAAATTAACCGACGATGTTTCCAGTACCAAACAAATCGAACCATCATGCAAGTACAACAAATTATCTGCAATATCTGATATACCAAATTGATCAATAATAGTTTGCGCCATAGGTTTACTCCGTGGTGATTTTAGGTCTAAGTGCGTATTGTGCTTTTAGTAGCCAAATATCTAGCAGCATACTTCCTTTATGTTTTACCGTTGAAAGAGCAGTCGTTGAACCAATTAGTAACATAGGCACTCCTTTATAAGCGTTTAGCTTCATAGGCTCCGGCAGCAAGATATAGATTGCAGCAATACCCAAGCCTCCGATAAACCAAATAACTAATTGCTTCATCGTGATTCCAGCTACCAGCACATCTTCTTGAGTTGTTATTTGAGAGAGCATGGTCGTTTGTTTCATTGGTTTTCCTCCTATGCTGTTTTTGCTTGTTCGGTAGTATTTTTCCGTGAATTGACCACATTAATAATTTGTCCACCAATAGCTTTAACGGCACTCGCCCCTCCCGCAATAAGCGCCATCTTAAGCAAGAATGACGAACTCTTAAGCAGGGTTAGCATAATGCCAATTCCAAGGAGCGCGTTCATGAGCGGATTTTCAGGAGAGGACAGGCTAGTTAATAAACTAGAGGAGATTTGCAGGATAAGCACATGCACAATGACAATCGTTGTCGTAATGACATAGGACTTAACCAGATTCATACCAAAGTTTTGAGTCTTGGGATGAGCGAGCAACAGGCAGACTAATGGTGAGATAGCGGCACCAAAGGAGAGAGTTATGATTCTACCGACATACATAATGAGCAGAGCTACCACTAAAAGAAGGAGCACAAGCAGCATTATGAGGGTGAAGAGAGTACTGTCACCAACAAGCAGATTAACCGGATCAAGCGCTGACAAAATCCAACCCCTATCCCCTCCGTTATTGACATTAAGCAGTATGCCCGCAAACGTATTTGTTGCACTGATGAGCCAGTCGATTAAAAAAATAGAGCTGTTCGCTCCAATAAAGGTCAACAATAATTTGGGGAACATCTGACTCAAACTCATTTCCTCTAGACCTAAGCTCGACGCGCTCATGACATGCAAGCCTAGTAGCGCTACCACCAAGACAAACAAGGCATTCGTAATCCCGAGCATAACAACCCAGAATTGGAATATGGTGCCATTCGTCGCCATTAAGGGTGTGGTTGTCAGGAATTGAAACAAGCCATCCACCATCGGCTTCAGACTAGATTCAATCAGCTGCTTAATAAATCCTATCGTTGCCTCAATGATAATTTGAGATAACGACCCAGGCACTTCAGATTCTTTTACTTGTTCAATGACAATCTGTTGCGTGTTAGGTGAAGTGGGAGCAGTTCGCCAAGTGTCTGTCGCAATATTAACCAATGCACTTGAGGCAAATACGAGTACTAGCCCTATAAGCGTGTTGCGAATTGTTTTCTTTGCTTCATACAACTGCTCAGGTTGCCCCACTGAGGTCATATACATGTATCCTGCTTTGACTAGCAAAAAGGCGCAGGCAATGCCGGCTATCATAACAAGCGACGATAGGGTCTGACTAATGAATAGTTGCAGGTCTGGATTCATGGCTTATTAGTTATCTATTATCCGAAAGCATTTTTGGCCACATCAGTCACAATGTTAGAGATAACAAAGGCTGCCAGACAAACAACGAGCCCAATAGCTGAATAGATAATGGTTCGCTTTGAGCGATCCAGTGCTTCAGGCTGACCACTTGAAGTAATATAGCCAACTCCTCCCCATACAAAAAAGGCCACCGATAGGAGGCCAGCAAAGGTGACGAGGATAGTGATAATTGACTGAACGAAAGACTGAACTTTCTCAACATCAGCCGATTGAGCGAAGACTAACGGAGGTGCGACTAGAACTGATAGAACCATCAGCAATACTCCAAGATATGCGTACTTCATGAAGAAAACCTCCTTCGCGCATAAACAAAAAACCACCGCACGCCAGACTTTTAAGTACTTGGGCAGCAGTGGTAGATTAGATTATCTTCGCGCGTATGTATTATTTTATTATTCAGAGATATATCACAGAGGATGCTTGTCAGACAAGAGGCAAGCAGGGCTCCGGGTTTAAAATAAGCTTTAGTCCGTTATGAATGAGAGCTATCTTTGAACTGTTTTGTAATCACCTGGCAATAATAGAGTATTATTTATGGTAGAAACACTACATACTCAGCCAGGATGCTGTTCTCTAGAAACATCATTCTAAATAGAATTTCATTTGGGAGGCAAAAATGGGCATGTATCTTTATATGGGAATGAAATCGAATGAATACTGAATCCTCAGATCAACATGATTACTACGGTGATTTAATAAAAATTATTAAAGAAATTCTAGAATTGGAATTTGAGTATCCAAGAAATAAATTTCAAGAAATCTTCTATGCGAACTATGTGAGGTGCTATGAATCGACATTAGCTATCGATATATTAATACTTGATGACTATGGCGACCAGGCAATGGATATAGCTCGAAGCATAATAGAGAACGTGATTGGAATAAACTATATTTATGCCGAAGACACCAAGCAGCGATTAAAAAGGTTCATGCAGTTTAGACACATAGAAAGGCAGAAGGAGTATAAATATCGTCTTCAGATTGGACATAAGATCAATAAAGATGAATTAAGTTCTGTACGAAATAATTACTACAAGAACAAGAAGAAATATATCAAGCGCGGAAACGACAAAAATGAAACTAGAAATGACTGGGCTGATAGAAGTGTAGATCAAATGCTAGAGTCTTTAGAGAAAAGCGCGTGGATTGATGAAGAAGAATTTCATTCTTTAAAAAACTTCTATCGAATGACCAGTCTAAGAAATCACTTGTCACCATTAGTAACAATAGGCCATATGGATAAAGTCTTTACGAGCAATTATAGAGATAGAGCAGATTATAGCACTCATCAAGCACAGATTGCTGAGGCAATAATCCTATATCAAATGTCCATGCTGTCAGCACAGTACCTTTACTACATGCCAGTCAATCGTCAAGATAAAGAAAGAGTTGGAGCCTCTATTAAAAATTTGAACAATAAACTCAACACAGAGGCTAAGCGCAAATAGTGTGCGGACGACACTCTAAATTTCTTCGTGAATTATTGTAGCCATACGCGGTACCATCTGGTGGAGACTCCGTTAAAATAGCTACCCAGCCTAACAAGCCACACTCAATTAAGTAGTTGACATGTGATACATATATGCTACTATTGATACATATGTATCACAATAATGATAATCTTATTGAGAATATTACAATAGAGTTGCCTCAGTTTTTTCCTGCCGAGAAAGAGGCTGAATCGTCTGAAGAAATGTTTTTAACTGAACAAAAAGCTGCAATCTCCCAACTACTAGACACTTGGATTGAAGAATTTGAAGAATTACATATGGAAGCTGTGCAAAGGGGCGATGTATGTCAAAGGCACGAGAGCAACGAGCTAGTGGAAAAGCAGTCCTCTATTTAAGAGTGTCAAGCGAGGAGCAAGTCGCTAACTTCTCACTAGCAACACAGGAAGAGATTTGTATCAGAGAGGCTGGAAATCGAGGCATAGCGGTCGACCGTGTTTTTAAAGAAGAAGGGCGCTCTGCCAAGAATATTGACGGGCGACCACAACTTCTTGAAATGATGGACTATTGTCGCAAAAATAAAAAAGACATTAGCACTATCATTGTTTATCGCATCGACAGAATGGCGAGGCAAGCTGCGGATTACTTATCTATTCGATCACAAATGCAGCGTATCGGGATTGAGATTGTTTCTGCAACGGAGCCTACAGGTGTATCACCAACTGAGAAGCTCATAGAGACTATGCTGGCTGGGTTTGCGCAGCTAGATAATGATGTTAGAAGTGAGAGAACGGCCAATGGGTTGAAAGCTAGATTTATGGCAGGCCTACCTATCACCAGAGTTCCGCTTGGATATATCAATCATCTGGGTCATGCTAGCAAAGACCCCGAATCTTTTGAATTTATGAGAGAGGCTTGGCAGATGATGGCATCTGGGGCTCACACCCTTCGATCTATAAGTGATTTTCTAAATAGTAAGCAGGTTGGGGTGCACAAAAATGGAATACGCTATAAAGTGCGGCCACAAACCTTATCTGGAGTATTTAGGAGTAAGTTCTATTGTGGAATGCTAGAGTCTAAAAACTATGGTGAGGCCAAGGGGCAACATGAAGCTATGATCTCAGAGCAGGTTTATTACGCCGTACAAAATGTGCTCAATGGGCGTAGTCCAAGCCATGGCGAGCGAGTTGCTCGCACCTATGATAATGTAGAATTTCCATTAAGGCGTCAAATGAAGTGTGGCATCTGTGGACAAGCTATGACTGGATCGCTTAGCAAAGGCAAGAATAGAAAGTATGGCTACTATTATTGTACGAAGAGGTGCGGCCTACCTTCATCTATTCCAACTAAAGTGGCCAACCAAGAGCTAGAACAGCTTATGGAAGGTGAAACATTCAGTAAGCAGCAGGTCAGAGCAATCGTTGAAATGCTGCGAAAAAAATACACCGAGAATATGAAAAAGGTGGAGTACGGCGCAGTGAAAGCAGCTCATCAAATAGACACCCTTAAAGGAAAAAGGCAAAAGATTGTCGAGAAGAATCTTGAAGGAATATTCTCAAACGAGGTTTTTCAAGAACAGATGGGAATTATTGAGAAGCAGATTGCCGAGGCTCATCAATTACTCAAGCAAAAGCAGCTTAAAGCATACGATATAGACGCCCTTTGTGGCTTTGTAGAAAATAAACTATCTAACATACAAGAAACGTACATTAACGGAGATATGCGAGTCAAAAAAATTTTACTGTGTTCTGTTTTCCCCTCAGGTCTACGTTGGATGTACCCAGGCCTGCAGAACACCCAATATTCCCCTCAGTGGCAACAAATAAAGGACATAGCTAAAAGCTATGTCCTTTATGGTGACGCCTAGGGGATTCGAACCCCTGATCTTCACCATGAGAGGGTGATGTCCTGGGCCACTAGACGAAGGCGCCATGTATTTATTTGTCAGCTTTCTCATCCCCTAGGTGCCTAGGGGTAACTCTTCCGCCTGTGGCGGATTCGTGACGGTAGTGCCGATTATTGAAATCGATGTTTCAATAATCTCTTCCTACCTACGAACCCCTGATCTTCACCATTAAGGGCAGATGTCCTGGGCCACTAGACGAAGGCGCCTTGAAAATGCACAGCGTTTTTAAGTAGAAGTCAGAAGGAGAAGTAAGAAGAACCTCCCTACTTAAACTTCAACTTAACTTTTATTACTGCAAGAGCTAGCAGATTGTATCATGAGGAGGGGATTCTGACAATAAACTTCAATATTCTCAGACGCGCTTGGCAGATAATTAACTTATATTATAGCTCTACCAATGAGTCTCCTGTAGCAGAATTGGTTGAACGACAAACTATTGAATAGAATCAGGTCGGCGATCGGGCTGATGAAGTAACGCTTGTTGTTAGCTCAAACCGAAGATTAGCTGGGATAGTCTTGTTGCAGTAGTCTTATCGAGATAATCAAGCACTGTCTGATCGATTGAGATGCCGGCATTGCCTGAGCTAATAATTTGCTTTGTCTGAGACAATAACTCAGCATTGCTATTGGATTGCGAAATATCGGCAATGAGATAGCTCGGGCTAGCTGCTTGAGCTATTCTGACTGGTTGATTATCTGATGAAGTTGGCAGACAGAGGTAGTCGGCTTTGAAACTTTTGAGGGTGGTGGCTGCGTACGACAGCATATTGCTATGGCTGTGATTGTTTTTGCTCGGTCCGGCCATGACTGGTTGAACTATCAATGGTAATTTGGCTCTAGCCGCTTGCTTTTTGATAGCTGACAGTTCGGTTTGCATGACTTGTTGATGGACTGATCCGAGAAAAATAGTATAGACGACCGCTTGGGCATTCAGGCTGACTGCCTCTTGAACAGTGCAAACTACCGGCGCGATCACCTGATCGGTTAGTGGTTTAACCGTACGGCCATTGAGATGTACGATGAGCGGTATTGATATATTTAATTGAGAATAGGTTCTAGCCAAGCTTTTGGGCAAGACGATGGCGCTGATTGGTAGATGCGTAGTGGCTTTTAGCTGATCTGCTGATAATAAATAATCGTCTAAGTTTTGATTATGAAAATATAGCCAGACTCGATGCTGGCGACTAATGGCGTGAGGGGTGGCGTGCAGTGACTGGGATGGACGAGGCATGGGATTTATAAGTGAACAGGAGAAGTGAGAAGTAGAAGCAAAAACACCCTGCTATTTAATGCGCATTCTTCTCACTTCTCACTGTTCTCTTCTCTCTTAAGTCTTAGCAAGACTTATTGTTCTCCAGACAAAGAATAGCCATAGAGGTAGAACTAAGATTGCTAATGCCACCATTTGCCCCGGTGCGGGTGGAGTGCTGGTCGCTTCCGAAGATTGGAGCCAGAACCTGAGCAACTCACTGAGAGCGGCCGGCAGGGCAATTAAGGTAGTCAAGCTATACAATCCGAGTTGAGCGAAAATGTAGGCACGAAAGAGGAAAGATGACTGTCTTTTTGGCGCAGAGTCGAGTGTCCTCCATCCAAGGACGTGAGTGACTAAGAAAATTAACCCGACTGCCAACATGCTAACGCCATTGAGCAAATCGTCTTGGTAGAGTGTCTCAGTATGCTGCTTGTTTTGATCAGCTATTACTTGAGCATTTTTGGTTATCAAGCCGGCTTCTTCAGTGCTTTGCGCCGGATCTGGCATTGGTTCGGCTACAGCAAAATTGCTTGTTTGATAGCTAAAGTCGCGACCGAATATGTCAGATAGGATGGCTTTTCCGACGGTGGCACCACCCATGACGATAGCGAGCAAGCTAATAATTGACACGACATAGAAATAGGCCAAGAAGACAGTTTTGAAATTGAAGGCGTGTTGGCCGCGTTGAATAAGATAGGCGATGATCAGACCAGTAATTGAGGCGAAGACTATGAGAATGGCGAGAATAATAAATACTTCGGTCATGATTTATGGGTAAGGATGTCTACAGACAGCTTAGGACGGAGGCCTATTGATTGTCAATGGTGGCGCGGAGAGCGCGGAGACCTGACTGGACTGGGGTGCGATGAAAATATGATCCAATGGCAAATTGACGAGCGCCGGCTAGGGCTAGGCTGCGAATTGTTCGAGTGCTGACCCCTCCATCACATTCGATAAGTAGATCAGGGTAGTCATGAACTGCTTGCTTAACTTTGTCGACGGTGGAGGGGATGAATGGTACGCCATTTTGGCCAGGATTAACGCCGAGTATCAGGAGCTGATCAAGAAGAGGCGCATATTTACCAACCACAGCTAAATCAGTGCCCGGTTTAAGGGCTAGTCCGGTCTGGCGGCCGGCTTTTTTAATGCGTTGTAGGAGGTTTTCTATATCAGTGCGTGATTCTTGATGAATAATAATGGTGGTAAAACGGGGGTCGGATAAGGCTTGACTGACCCACGGGTCTGGTTGCATCACCATTAAATGAGCTTCGAATCGAAGAGTGGTTCGTAGATTGCTGACTTGAGAGATGCCAGGCAAGCTATTTGGCACGAATAAGCCGTCGGCAAAGTCAATGTGAACTTGGTCAACGATTGCTTGATACTGCTTAACAACGATTTCCATTTGTCTCGCATCAGGAAAAAGTAGCGAGGGTAGGATGCGAATAGATGAAGACAGAGACATGGATACCTCTTAGTTAGTAATAGTGATAGACTTTTCGAGCTCGGCAATCTGGTCGAGGCGGCGCTGGTGCTTGCCACCTTCGTATTCAGCTTTGAGCCAAGCGTCAATAATGTCGATTAGTTGCCTGGTATCAATATAGTCAACACCAATTGCCAGCACATTGGCGTTGTCGTGCTCAACTGACTGAGTGGTCCAGGCGGTATTATTGGTGGCTAGAATAGCTCTCACACCGGGAACTTTGTTGGCTGTCATAACCATGCCGTGCCCACTGCGGCATAGACCAATACCTCTGGACTGGGAATCAGCAGCTACTGCTTCGGCAACTTTTCGGCCGAAAACCGGGTAATCATCAAGAGGATCGAGCTGATCTGCACCGACATCGACAACCTGATAATTTCGTGATCGAAGTTGCTCTGCCAGTTGTTGTTTGTAGCTGAATCCGCCGTGATCGGCACCGATGTAGACTGTCATAGTTTTGCCTTTATAGAATCAATAGGGTTTAAGATTTAGGATTTAGGATTTAGGGCGTCTTGGAGGGCCATGTTTAGTTTTTGAATATCGTAGCCTACTACTACTATATCAGATCGATCATCGGCGGATACCACAGTTACTGGTACGAGCAATTGACCGGTTAGTTGGCGAACAGTATTGGCGGCCTGTGGATCCTGATCAGTGGATATTTCCTGAAAATCGAGGCTGTTTTCTGCTAAATATTGCCTGACATCGTGGCAATATTGGCAGGTATTGGCGGTGTAGAGAGTGATATGAAGCTGAGGCATGCCTCTAGTATACTACTTCGCTGCGCTCAGGGCGACGGGCGACAGGCGACGGGCTGAACGCAATGAGTTACATATGAAATTTCTACTTCGCTGCGCTCAGGGCGACGGGCGACGAGAACGGGCGGTGAGCTGGAGACAGGGGGGGGGAATAAGTGCAATTACTACTTGTCGCCCGTCGCTTGTCGCTTGTCGCTCGGACTTAACTGCCGCAGGCAATTCAGTCCGAGCAGGGCGCATTTGAGGCGGGAGGGGCGGAGTTCTATGCCGAGAATGTCTAAAAATTGTTGGTCGGTGAGGTTGGATAGTTGGTCTAGGGTTGAGCCTTGGACTCTATCGATCAAAATATCGGTAGCAGTGGTACTAATGGCGCAGCCTTGACCCTGCCAGGCTAGCTGGTCAAGCTGGTCGTTTTTGAGAATTATATCGAGATGAATGTTGTCGCCACAGAGCGTATTGGCCAAGTCTAGCTGATGAGTCGGGTTGCTTAATACACCTTGATGAAGGGGGTTCTTGTGACGATCTATGATGTGCTGTTGGTATGGGTTGGGGGGAGATGTGGGAGGCATGTAATTTAAATCAAAAGGTAAAAGGCAAAGGTCAAAATTAAAAGGCAAAAGTCAAAAATTAACACGTTATTGTCATTGCGATCCGCCAGCTGGCGGATCGCAATGACGGGAGAGGGCTTGGCTAATATTTAAAATAAATAAGCTGCTATTAACATTGTTATAGCATTTTTTGGTTTTTTGGGCAATAAAAAACCAGCCGAGTGGCTGGAAGTGGGGTTCGGGAGGGGTCGTACGGCTCTTGCGTCCGACTTAACCCCTCCCTAATTAGTTGTCTCATTGTGTGGGGTGATACACACCCCGGATCCTATGCCCGGATATACGCTCCGGTGACGCCCTGATGCCTAACATCAGGGGCTAGTAGTCAGCAATATTTCAGCTTTCTTACTAGATCGAGCGAGGCCTGGCCTCGCACTCGTCGACGGGACAATACAGGATTTACGCTCCTGTGACGCCCTGACGCATTACGTCAGGGGCAAGACGTCTCGAATATCAGCTGAGGAAACACAATTCATGCTCCTGTAGCGATTCCGACCCGGAACGAGGTGGCGCATTGGCGCCTAGCTCGTTCCGTTCAGTAGAGCGAAAGTCCGGTCTGCTGGCTCCAGCCCTTCAGTCCCGAGGCCTGGAGCCGACCGCGGCGCGATCAGAACCTGGTGTGGTCGGGGGCATCGGGGATGGTATTCGTCGTTCCAAACTTAAAACTACGCTTGGTACTCATAGAGCACCAATCCTTTCTATCGTCCTATGGACGAAGAGAGATCTGACACAGTCGAACCAATTGCCGACGTGTTAAATGCATTTTAACATATGATATAGGTCTTGTCAACACCCCAATTTATTAGCAGTTTATTTGTATTTATCCCCGATGATTGCAATTTATTAAAATATTATAAATATTGTTATGGGTTTGTCGAAATGGCAAACGGATCATCCTGAGGTGCCCTGTATAGTTGGATGGCGGCCGTGTGTCGACTAACTGGAGACTTGTATTTGATTGCCCGCCAGCTGGTAAGGTTTTTTAGGTATCTCGGTTGCCATTACCTTCCTTGCGTGACGGTGATCCGGAATGGTGCAGCTTTTTGATGTGAACGGTCAGGGCTGAGCCGGGAGGTGCAAGCTTTTGGAAGACACCCGCGAAAAGTTCTCTGTGGCTGAAGGGTTTAGCCTCAGCCAGATCAGCAATTTGCTGAGCTGTGTCTATGGTCTCCACCGCAGACCCGGGATGCGGTTGATTGGGCTTGGCCACTGACTTATCTTCTCGTCAACAGGCAAGTTAAAACGATTGATAAATCGTACTACTGCCAGATTTTTTCGTCAAGAGGTAGATGGGCTAGCAGAGAATGTCGAGCTGGCTAGCTGAACTTTTTGTGGACTTGTTTCAGGCTATCCACTAATGCATCTACATCTTGAGAGGTGTTGTAGATATAGAAGCTGGCCCTGGTGGTGGCGGGTACGCCGAGCAAGTCGGTTAGTGGTTGGGCGCAATGGTGACCGGAGCGGACGGCTATGCCGTCTTGGTCGAGGAGGGAGGCTAGATCGTGAGGATGGATGCTTTGGAGGTTGAAGGCGACGAGCGACGAGCGACGGGTGGGATCGCTTGGGCCGTACATAGTTAAATCCTCTACTCTCCCTAACTGCTTGAGGGCATAGTCGGTCAGGTGGTCTAGGTGGTGGTGAATGGCGCTTGAGCCGCCGATGGAGTCTATGTAATCAATGGCTGCTCCTAGACCTATAGCGGCGGCAATAGGCTGTGTACCGGCTTCGAATTTCCAAGGCGGGTCATTCCATTGGGCGGATTGGTAGCTGACTTGCTTGATCATCTCGCCACCTAGTTGATATGGCTCCATGGCTTCTAGCAGTTCTTTTTTGGCATACAAGACGCCGATGCCGGTGGGGGCCATCATTTTGTGCCCCGAAAAAGCTACAAAGTCGGCATCCCAATCCTGAACATCTATGTCAGCGTAAGGAGCACTTTGGGCAGCGTCGACCAAGACACGAGCGCCAGCTTGATGAGCGGTGGCAATCATTTGCTTAACAGGATTGATGGTGCCTAAGACATTTGAAATATGAGGGAAAGCAACGACAGCCACGCTGGAATCAATATATTCTTGCCAATTATCAACTAAATAGCCTTGATCTGTGATCGGGATAAAGACCAGCTGAGCACCTGTATTTTTAGCAACTCTTTGCCAGGGCAACAAATTGGCGTGGTGTTCCATGTGGGTCAGGACTATCTTTTGACCAGGTTTTATGTTTGTCATGGCCCAAGAACTGGCAACCAGGTTAATTGATTCAGTAGTGCCGCTGGTAAAGATAACTTCTTCGATAGACGGCGCGTTAATGAATTGACCCACTTTGGCCCGAGCTTGTTCGTAGAGCAAAGTAGCTTCTTCGGCTAAAAGATGGACGCCTCGATGAATATTGGCGTTGTGTTGAGTGTAAAAGCTATCCAAAGCATCAAGCACGGCAACCGGCTTTTGAGTGGTGGCAGCATTATCGAGGTAGACTAGAGGCTGGTCGTAGATGGTGCGGCCGAGGATGGGAAAGTCTGCTTTAACGTCTTGAGCGTCGAATTGGTGGGGGGTTGGGTTTTTCATGAATCAAAAATACGGGATGTAAGTCAAAAAGCAAAAGGCAAAGGGCAAAAATTAAACTATAAAATCAAAGGTGTATATACTTTATATTTTTAAACCTTAATTTTTGCCTTTTGCCTTTTGACTTTTACCTTTGGTTATTATCAAACCGGTAATAAGTCTACCACTTCAGTCAAGTTATAGATAACATAATCGGCTGCGTGTTCAGTGTGATGATAGCGATGGTGTTGGTCAAATAGGCAAGTTTTGACTCCGGCATCGCGGCCATCTTCGATATCTGACAGATTATCCCCAACGATTAACACAAACTGAAACGGGCCTTGGTCTTGAATGTGGCCGGCAATGGCGGCGACCTTGTGGCGAGCTACTAGGCCATGATGCAGGTCCATGCCGTAGATATGATTAAAGAAATGGCTCATTTCGCGCTGAAATAGATAATCGTGAATTTGAGCTGTTGTGCCGTTGGATACGATAATATTTTGACCATTACGATCAATGATTGTTTGTAGAATATTGGGTAAATCTGAGCCGTAGGTGTCGATAACGCCGTTGAAGTCCCAGGCTACTAGCACTGAGTCGGTCGGCTCAGTGCTAGTAGCGGCAGGTGGCGAGGACGAGTGACTAGACGAATGCATTGAAGATACTTGGGATTAATTTTCTAGCGACTCTAGATAGTGCTGGACGTCGAGGGCGGCTTTGCAACCGGAGCCGGCGGCGGTGATGGCTTGGCGGTAGCGATGATCGAAGACATCTCCAGCAGCGAAAACGCCCGGAATAGGGGTCTTGGTTTCGTCGGTTACTTGGAGGTAGCCAATGGCATCAAAAGCCAACTTGGGGTCATGGCTGAAGATTTGAGTATTTGGTTTGTGACCGATGGCGACAAATACCCCGTCAACATCTAGCTGACTTGTTGAACCGTCTTGAGTATCTTTGAGCTTGAGTCCGACTACTTTGTCTTGACCTAAGACTTCATCAACTGCTTTATTCCAGAGAATTTCGATCTTAGGATTGGCCATAGCTTTGTCTTGCATAGCTTTGCTGGCGGCAAAGGCGTCGCGTCGATGAACAATGGTGACTTTGCTGGCGAAGCGCGTTAAATAGGTAGCTTCTTCGAGAGCGGTGTCCCCTCCTCCAATGACGGCGATTGGTTTGTCGCGGAAGAAGAATCCGTCACATGTAGCGCAGCTGGATACGCCTTTACCGCGTAAACGCTTTTCACTTTCCAGCTCTAGCCATTTGGCGGCCGCACCAGTGGCGATAATAACTGATTGGGTTGAATACGTTTGGTCGCCGACAGTTACTTGTAGTGGAAGTTGGGAGAAATCTACCGCCTTGACATCGCGATCGATAATAGTGGCGCCGAAGCGGGCTGCTTGTTGACGCATTTTTTCCATCAGGTCAGGGCCCATGATTCCATCCGGGAAGCCGGGGAAATTGTCTACCTCGGAGGTTAACATCAGCTGGCCGCCTGGTTCTAGACCGGCAACAACCAAGGGCTCGAGTCCGGCGCGTGAAGCATAGATAGCTGCAGTTAATCCAGCCGGTCCGGAACCGATAATTATAAGTTTTTGATGAAGGGATATTTCTGACATAAAAAGCCTCTCGGAGTTCTAAATATGGCGCATCGCTATCTATGGGGATGGGCCATGGATATTAGACCATATAGCGGATGGGAGGGCAAGACATGGGCGACGAGCGACAAGCGACGGGTGACGGGTGACGAGAAAAGTCTCGAATAATCATTGGTGTTGATTTATACGTCACTGGGACCGGTATCCTCAACTGTCAATCCCGGCGACCACTCGTCGCTTGTCGCTTGTCGCTCGTCGCACAGCCATCTCCTTCTTCTTTTGTCTCTTAATCATTGTTTATATCTATATTGATATGTTTTGTTAACTTCTGATATCATTCTGAACTCACGCTTGTGTGTTATTGGGCATAATAATAACAACCTGTAGCGAAAATTGTAGGTTTAATTTTGAAAAGGCTTCTAGTAATTGTCGAGGCTTCCTTGTTATGCCCTTACTGTAGTAATAGTAAATACATACTGCTTTGATTACATGCTTGACAAATATTTATAAACGTATCTATACTTGTTTTAGCATATACAAATGTGTATGCTATATATATACAAATGATATTGTATGCTTTTGCTTATTGCCTAGCCTAGCTATGCCGTAAATTTAAGTATCACAATAGATTTTGAAAACTATCTCTCTTTGAAAGGAGGTGACATACATAATGAATAAAGCTCTTAAATATACAACTGCTTTGGGTACTGTAGCTGCAGCATTCGTATTGACCGTTGGAGTTGCTTCTGCCGATTCCGGCATAGTCAACAGCGGTAATAATGCAAATGTAAACACCAGCACAACCCAAAACACTTTAGTTAACGTGTCTAACAGCAATTCTGCAGTGGTAAGTCAATCATCTTTCAGCGTGTCCAATAGCGGAGGCAACTCTACTAGCGGCAATATTGGCGGTGGCGCGATTTCCACTGGTGCAGCAGCAACTTCAACTAATCTTGGAGTTCAGGCTAATCAGAACCAGACTGCTGTTAACCTACCAGCTTCAGTTGCCGCAGGCAATTCTGCTGAAGTAGTTAACACTGGTAATAACCTAGACCTCAATAATTCAACTACAAAGAACACTGCAGTGACAGTGGCTAATACTAACCAGTTCGCTGGTCAGCAACAAGCTATTTCCCTGAGCAACAGTGGACTGAATGGCACAGATGGAAATATCGGTGGCGGTAGCATTGCTACTGGCGCTGCTTCTTCTGCAACCAAGTTTGGTGTTGAGGCAAACGTTAGCCAGACAGCTGTTAATCTTGCCCATTTAGCTTCTATGGGCGGTACGAACGACTTGATGTTTACCAACACTGGCAACGGTGCGAATGTAGACAATAGCAATACCGTTAATACCGTTTTGGGAGTTGCTAACGTTAACTCTGCTCTGGTCAGTCAAAGCTCTTTCGGCCTTGCTAACTCTGGCTTAAACTTCACCGATGGAAACATCTGGGGAGGCAATATCGCTAGTGGCACTGCAGGTGTCGGTAATGAGTTCTCAGTTATGGCCAACAAGAATACTACTGGACTTGCTTTCGGTAGTTCTGCTGGTTCAGCTGGAGACCTAGAGGTGACTAACACAGGTAACAACCTAGACCTAAATGGTGCTACTACTGTTAACACTGTCGTATCTGCTACTAGCACTAACACATCTGCTACAGCTCAGACTTCTGTTGACGTTTCTAATTCCGGATTAAACTTCGGTTCTAGCAACATCGGCGGCGGTTCAACTGGCAGCGGCAATGCTGGTGTTTGGACAGGATTCATGTCCGGCGGAAATTGGAACCAAACTCTGATCAACTAATCATTGATTACTAGTTACTTGGTGGAGCCAATTTAAGCTAGATAGCTATGAGAAAGCGGAGGATACCCACTCGATTCGTCGGTGAAATCCTCCCTTTTTCTAATCACTTATCCTTTGATGAGTGATTAGAAAAAGGTTAGATATGTAAGATATGAAGGGAGGTGAATATATATGAAATACTCAATTTACTCAATTGTTCTTGGTGGATTGATTTTGGGATTTGGGTTTTTGACAGTTCCTTCAGCCTTGGCTAGAGAACTACCAGATGCCGATCTTCAAAATCAACTCAAAACTCAGGTTAACCAGCAGGCAGCTACTGAAGTTGCAGAAGGTCTGGCCAAAAAGTCTTCACCTACTCCGACCCCAACCCCGACCCTTGCCCCTGCCCCTCAAACTGCTAGTCCGCTTATCATCAACACCGGCAATAATGCTGCTGTTGATAACTCATCCAGCCAGTCTTCAGAGACTGCGGTTACTAATACTAACCAAGCAAACGTTGATCAAACTGTTAATGCCAATGCGAATACTGGTGGCAACACCGCAAATCGCAATATCAGTATCGGTGGAAATGCTGGAAACATTACTACAGGCAATGCTAGCGTATATTCACAATTGGAAGCTGCAGCCAACACCAACCAAAGTGGCGTCTCCGGACACTGCCCAGTTGCTGGTAATGGCGACGGCCAGATTGTAAATAGCGGCGACAACTTGAACGTTGATTCCAGCGACTCAAGCACTTGCACAACCACCATAACTAATGGCAATGGAGCTGTCATTAATCAGGTGGTTAACGGTCAGGCAAACACTGGTGACAACCAGGCACATGGTAATATTTCGATTGGCGGTAGCGCTGGTCAAATAACTACCGGGAATGCTGCAGTTGGAACCATGCTGGTGACTCGCGCTAACAGCAACGTAGTTCTGGCTGGAGGTCGAAGTTCTAAGGGCGGACCAGGCAGCGGAGCCAATATTTATATTATTAATACTGGCGACAATGCGACGCTCGATAACGGTAGTACATCCAACAGTTCAACAACTGTTAACAACACCAATAACGCTTCTATTGCTCAAATGGCTTCTCTGACAGCTAATACTGGAGATAACACAAGCAACCGCAACATTAATCTTAATGGCGATGCTGGCGTGATTCGTACAGGTAATGCTGTTGTGGTAACCGACATGGAAGCTGTTGCCAACAATAACCAGACCGTAGTTGCTAATAGTGCAAACTCAGGCAATGGCGGTTCAACCAATGTTACTAATTCTGGTGATGACGTAGATGTTGATTCTTCCAACGAAGTAAATAACACAACAACTGTTAACAACAGCAACACTGCTGACGTTGACCAGGTAGTTGTGATAGAAGCTAACACTGGACGAAATACAGCAAATCGCAACATCGCCTTCAATGGTAATGCTGGCGTTATTGAAACTGGTGAGGCTATGATCGTGACTAAGCTTGAGGCTGATGTAAACCGCAACCAAACGGCTATTGTCGGCAACGAATACGCCTATTCAACGACCGCTAATGATACTGAAATAGTTAACACTGGTGACGACCTTACTGTCGACGCATCATCAGAAGTAAATAATTCAACTACCGTTAACAACAGCAATACCGCTGACGTTGATCAGGCTGTAAACGCAACTGCTAACACTGGCAACAATACTGCTAATGGCAATATTGGCGATACATCTATCTCTACAGGCAACGTAACCATTCATACCGAAGTTATCACTAATGCTAATAACAACTACACCTTTATTGTTGATTCCAACATTACTGGCCTAGAGCTGTTTAAGCAATTTGTGGCAGCTTTCCTTGGTATGAGCTGGGAGGAGCTTGTAGCTGGTTACAACCCTCAAACTACCTCAGCTGGAGACAATACTTCTATTGTTAACAGTGGTGACAATGTCACCATCTTGGCTGAGAATACCCAGAATCGTCAGGTGGTTGTTAATAATACCAACAATGCAACAGTTAATCAGACAGTGAACGCTTCGGCTAACACTGGCGGTAATAGCTGCACTGGTAATATTGGCGGCTGCTCGATCACTACTGGGGATGCCACAATTTGGACCAAGTTGATCGCTAACCTGAACAATAACTTTACTTTTATTGGTACTGTTCAGCTTCCCGAACCAACTCCAACTCCAGAGCCTCAACCAGAACCTCAACCAGAGCCTCAACCAGAGCCAATTCAGCCTGCCTCGCCTGTTCCATCCGAACCTAGCGTTCTTGGAGTAAGCGACGAGCAAATGGTTCTACCTTCTACCGGAGGCGAATCTGCTGGGCTACTTGGATTAGGATTGCTCGTTGTCGGTGCTGGATTAGCTCTTCGAGCTAAAAAAGCAACTGTAAACGCTTAATTGTTGAATACAGACAACTGAATAGCTCAACTTAAGAACCTGCTTCGGCAGGTTTTTAAGTGGGTTATAGCGTTTCTTCGGTGATATAATGCAACCGATGAGTAAAACTCTTGGATCAGAGTTACAAACAAATACATCCGGTATGACTTCTTTTAAAACCGAGTGGGTGCTGAGTAACCAAATCTGTCCCTCAACATTAACTGCTTCGGCGATTGTTTTTGCTACTAACTCCAACAATGAACTAGCCTTGACTCATCATCCGATTCGTGGCTGGCAAGTTCCAGGAGGACACATAGAACCGGGAGAAAGCGCCGAAGAAGCTGTTCGTAGAGAGCTAAGGGAAGAAGCCGGTATGATAGCTGAACATTATGCTGTACTTGGTTTTATACGCATTCAGGCTATCGGAGACAAGCCTAAAAATTACTCATACCCCTATCCTATTCGCTATTGCCAGGTTTATCGAGCAGATGCTGTTGAGATCGAAGACTTGCAGCCTATTGCTGATGCTGATGATAGGGGGCTATTTGCACTTGATAGTATTCAAAGATTGCATCCTGGCCTGGGCAAAGAACTGCTCTTTTTGCCCTATGTTATTACCACTCATTGATTTACAGAGGGGCAATCCAGTCGGCTTGATGAGGTGTTGGAAAGGCAAAAATCAAAAGGCAAAAGGCAAAAATTAAAGTTGAAAATCAAAGATTACTGATGATCCTCGCCGTCATTGCGAGTCCCGGTTGGATCGGGGTAAGCTCCGCGGGGCAATCGAGGATAGACACAGCTACACTCTAAGCCAACAGGTAATCATTAATCCTCCTGGATTGCCGCGTCTCCGCCAGCTGGCGGATCCTCGCAATGACGGGCCTTATTATGGCCTCATTGCTAAACTGAGAAAACCATTCGCAGCATAGCAAAAAATGCTTGGTTGTCTGAGATAAATCCTTGACAGTCTTGAGTTTGGCGGTGTATGCTCGAAACTAATACATGGAGGTGTATGTCGTTAGCTAACATTTTTTACTAAGGGAGTAAACGTGGTATGAAAATTACTGGTATTGTAGCCACTTTAGTTATCATTGGCAGTCTTAGTCTGGTCTATTCTCCAGCTCCAGCTGAAGCATTTACTTTGTTTGGCGTTGAGTTTTTTGAAAAATCTCAGTCTACTCCTACTCCTACTCCCACCCCGACACCAACACCCTCCCCTACTCCAACAGCAACAGCAACACCAACAGCCCAACCGACTGATGCTAATGGCCAAGTGCTGGGTCAAAATGAGCATCTGCCAGCAACTGGTCCTGAGGACGTAGTCGGCTTGATGGTGCTGGCTATTGGCGGCACGCTAGTGGTTCGTAAATTTTGGCAGGTTAATCACCAACTGTAAGCTGCTGGCAGCTTGCAAAGTGACGAGGGCATGCATTTAGGGATAATTCATTAGACTCGCTATTGCTTTTCTGCTCGTCGCCTGCACTCGTCACTCGTTCTTAATCAAAACCTCAGACGCAATCTGGGGTTTTTATTAGACCTGTCGAGGGTTGGCCGGGTTGAGGAGATCTGCGAAATCCGCCAATGCATCTTGGTGTCCAGGACGACCCATTAATGCATACATGGCTTGTTTGCCTAGCTCTACGCCGGGTTGATTATAGGCGTCAATGTTATACAAGCTGCCGGAATAGGTGGTGGCTACCTCGAAGAAATAGATTAGTTGTCCCAAGCTGTACTCATCCAGATTGGTCAGATGAATAGTGGCATTAGGTCGACCATTTTTGGTCAGGGCAATGGCAGTGCTCTTGGCTTCGGTGGTCAACAACTCATTGAACTCGACACCTTCTAGGTATGATAGCTGTTCAAGATGATCGGCTGACTGATCAATGGTTAAGCTTCGAGGAGCTTCGTCAACCACGATAAAGGTTACCACCTTATCAAATGGACCCTCGTTGTATAGCTGGACTTGAGAGTGTTGATCTGTGGCGCCAACTGAGGCGATAGGCGTTGGTCCGGTATTGACGACCTTACCATCATTGTTTTGTTTTTTGCCGAGCGACTCGGCCCATAACTGACGATACCAGAAGGCAAAGCTTCGCAACCCTTCACCATAGGGCATCAAAACCGAGATTGGCTGATGGTTATGAGTATTGGCCAAAAACTGTAATCCTGCGTATAGCAAGGCGGGGTTTTGACTAGTTGGCGAGCTGACTAGGCGCTCATCCATATCGGCGGCACCGGCTAGTAATTGTTCAATATCTATACCAACATAAGCCGCTGGAAACAGGCCGAGACTGGTCAGGACAGAGAATCGACCGCCAACATTGGCTGGCACAACTAGACTGCGATAACCCTGCTGATTGACTATGGCGCGCAGGCTACCCTTCTCGACATCGGTAGCTACAATAATATGTTGGGCTGATTGGTCTAAGCCAACCTGATCAATAAGCTTCTGGCGGAAGTAGGCGAAGGTCGACATCGTTTCGATAGTGTCGCCGGATTTGGAGACGACGAAGATAGCGGTCTGTTGCAAATCAAGGATATCCAGTAGATCGGCCAGCTCTTTGGGATCAGTATTGGCACCGGCAAAATATAGTTTGTGGGTCTGGTTGGGAAGCTGGTTGTAGTACGCGTGGTTGAGTGCGGCATGCAGAGCTCGGGTGCCCAAATCAGAACCGCCAATGCCAAGCACAACCAGCGTGGAAAATTGCTGGCGTACTTGGTTGGCTAACTTCTTAACTTGGTTTAGCGTTTGAATATCAAACGGCAGGGCGGTGTAGCCGAGCTGGTCATTGTCTTTGGCGTATAAAAAGTCTTGATGCGCTTGATCTAACTGAGGTTGTAAATCAGCAAGCTGCTGCTCGGCAATACCATGCTCGCCAACAGTATCCTGCATCATAAAAGTATAGTCGTAAGTGAAATTATTTTTGTCCATATGGGTATTATATAGAGAGAAGAGAAAAGATAGAAGAGAGAAGTTATGATGCTTCTTTTTTGTATGTCATTTCTTTCACATTACACCGCTGCAGCCAGCTCAGCTGGCGGATATTGAGACAGGAGACGCGGGACGCGACGGTGAGGATTGTCAGTAATTTTTGATTTTTAACTTTAATTTTTGCCTTTTGCCTTTTGATTTTTGCCTTTCCAACACCTCATCAAGTTGACTAGATTGCTGCTCCGCCAGCTGGCGGATGGCAATGACGGGGGGTGTCGCCTGGATTGCCGCGGGGGGTGTCCTGATCTGATTGGGGATCGCAATGACGGGGGGGTAGGCTGTCTAGTTCTTGTACCTTCAATCTCCCACCTCCTGCGCGTCGCGTTATATTAGCATCTAATCTAGGCAGTAGAACGAGTTACTTTATTTTTGAAACTTTGATGCCGACTTCGTCGATGCAGGGGAAGTATTTGCGGCTTTCGTCCCAGAATTTGTCTGACAGATTGGCTGAGTAGGATGAGTTCTTGCCTCGCTCCATGCGACCGCATAATTTGGTTTCCCATTCAGTCATTATGGCTTTGACCACTAATCCTTGCTTGTTGAACTCTTCTGAGTATTTGGCACGGTCTGACATATAGTCGTTGCACAGCAGCATAAACTGGGTAAATTGTTCGCGATGGAGGTCGAACATTTGGTTGAAATAGTCTTTGTATTTAGGAGTGGCCATATTGTTGAGCGACGAGCGACAGGCGACGAGGCAGAGGTATATTTTAAAATTACAGGGATATTTTAGCAGATATTTACGAAATGGTGAATAAAAAGAGGGAAGGGACGAGATTGGTTGGTGACCAGGTCTCGTCCCTATGTTGTGGACTATAGAGGACAGGCGCCCTCTCCTATCTTGTCTGAGTGATACTTGCCGCGGTGTACAGTTGTTTCAGCTGTGGTGCCCAGATTTCTCTATCCTGGGGTGATAATGTTTTCAGGGCGGAACATTGACATGCCCAGCTCTGCTGCTCCTCCTCGAGCTTGACTTGATTTCCCTCAGCGCATAGGTCGTCGAATGACAAGCCCTGAAGTAGGCCATCGGTAACCAGCAAGGGATCGATGTCCTTGACGGGCAGATACCCTGCGGAACCTCCAGAAACTGCACATGTCGCTTCGATGGTGCAGATCTGTCCAGTCCGTAGAGAGCAGGCTGGCCCATCAAACTCGATGACCTCCATGACGTAACCGAACGGCGATTCGAGTATTCCAGTCATTCCAGTCACGTTAAGCTCCGTTATGCTTGGCGGGTCACATGTGTAACCCAACTTGGATACGTAGCCCCTGCTTTAGCTAAGGGATTATCAAGCGTTCAGCGTCCACCGACTGTCTTCTTGATAATATACTAGCTATACCAGACTATAGGGTTAATGTCAATATCCGATAAGGTGGTAGTATGACTTGTAGGCTAGCTACAGATGACAGGTTGGAGGATATATGTTATATCCTTAGTAGGACAAATTTATTTATGATACAAAAATTACTCGCCACTTTACTTCTAACTTTATTTTGTATAGCCAACCTGGCCATGCCTACTATTAGTTGGGCGGCTGAAATACATAGCGCTGATAAGCTGGATCTTCGAGAAACAGACTCGCTAAATAATGCTTACCTGGTGGGAGGCACCATTACTATTATAAATACCCCCGTCACAAATGACGTGGTTATTTTTGCTGATACCGCTACTATTAAGACCCAAATCAGTGGCGGTGTTATAGCAGCTGCCAGAGAGATCAACTTGGCAGGCAGAGTGGAACACAATGTACGGATGGCTGGGGCTACGGTTGTTATGGATGCTGAAGTTGGTCAGGATGTGTTGCTGGCGGCGGCCGACGCTCGGTTGAGCAGAGATAGTAAAGTGGCTGGGGATGTTTTGTTTACTGGCAGCAAACTAGTCATCAATGGCCAGGTTGCCGGCAAGGTAGTGGCGTGGTGTGAATGTCAGGTGGAGATCAATGGCTCTGTGGGCAGCTTTGAAGGCTCCCAGGTTAGCCAATTATCATTTGGCCCAGAGGCAGTGGTGGTTGGCAATGTGACCTATCAGAGCTCTCAGGAAGCAGAAATAGCTGATGGCGCTGATATACAAGGAACTGTTGATTGGCAACCTATCTACGGGGACGAAGTCGGACAGCGCCAGACACTATCGAGCGGCCTGTTATATGGAGCACTGGCTAGTTTGGTTTTCTGTTTTGCGCTCGCATATTTCTTCAAGCGCGTCATAGATTCGAGCCTGAGCGCCATTCAATCAGGCCTTCTCCAAACTTTTTTGACGGGAATTCTAACAATCTTTTTGGCACCGCTTGTGGCAACGTTCTTTTTGATACCATCGATTTGGCTCGGCATCGCTAGTTGGCTACTCCTATTGTTGATGCTGCTAACGAGCTACTTTTTGGCCCAGATTGTGTTTGGCTGGTGGTTGTTGCAATGGTGGTATGGGCGGGCCAATCAAGGATATCAGTTTGATTGGCGAGCGCCGCTTATCGGCGTGCTGGCTACCAGTATTTGCTGGCTGGTGCCTGTTTTGGGACCGATAATTTTGGTTATATTCTGGGTGATCAGTCTTGGCGCACTTAGTCGTTCGTTGCTGAGTTTGAGGAACTAACCTGCTGGTAGATAGAAGGTGGGAGGCTGTATAGGTGACGAGGACGAGTGACGGGCACGCGGTGCGGGCTAACGAATTACTGGGCTGTTTTTTCGGCGGCGATGACTGCATCGAAGGCGTCTGCTGGCATTGTTACGGCTACTGGTGGAGGCGGAGCGACGGGAGAGGGGGCCTCAGCCGGGGCGGCTTCGGGGGGACTAGCGACTGGTGACTGGTGACTG
>CAZKPX010000004.1:13637-137844 GCA_964554805.1 uncultured Candidatus Saccharibacteria bacterium | reverse complement strand
CTCGGCCAGGGCCGAGATCACCTCAAGGCCATCGCCTTGGTACGGGCCAAGCTCGTACAAGTCACTCGGCAGAGTCCAGAGTGAAAAGATTCGAGGCCTATGCCTCGACTGGGGCACCCCGCCCACTAATAGGGGAACTCTTGGCCTAGGGCCAAGAACACCCCCTTCGGCCAGAGCGTCGGAGGGGGTTCTTCGTTTTTAACCAAATAAACACCTCCCAATCTCCCGCCTTCCGTTTCCTAGATAACCATCATCGCCTACTGTCTCATTTTATATAAAAACCCAAACCATCTTGACGCTTGCCTGCTTTAGCCGTAATCTTCATACATGGATACTCTTGTTGAACAGGCCTACGTCAAAGCCATTGAACTGCTGCAGCGCAATGCCACCCAATTCGGCTATCAAGCAGCTCCCGTCAATCCAACCAAGCCAGATTACAGCTATCTATTTGGGCGAGACACCTCTATCTGCGCCCTGGCAACCCTTGATCACTCAGACCCGCAATTGAACAAATCGGCAGTTATAAGCTTAGACGCCCTAAGGCAGGCTCGATCAGATATGGGCCAAGTGCCATTTCGCCTTAATCCAGCCACCGGCTATCGGGATTTTTGGTTTCCGGGCAATCTGGATAGCACCTTGTGGTGGGTATTGGCTAGCTTGCGTTTAGTCGAACTCTATCCACAGCTATTAACATCCTGGCAGCATGATATAGAAAAATCCTTAACCTGGTTGTCATATCAAGACACCTCAGAAACAGGATTGTTGATGCAGGGGCAACGGGCAGATTGGGCCGATGAAATGCCAAGTCATGGGGCAGTCTTGTATAGCAACGCTCTGTGGTATACAACCCTCGCTAAATATCAATCGGTCTTTCCGCGTTCACAGCATGTCCTAGCAGACAAACTTCGTCATGGTCACCTTCAGACAGTTAAAAATCATTTTCAAGCAGCCTTCTGGCCGTATGATGATCACAAGGCACTCATCGACTCATTGCCCAATCAGGCGCTCAAGCGCTCAATCCAATGGGCCAACACCGATCTAGTCCAGCAACCGTATTACATGCAATGGTTGTCCCGAAGAGCCTACGGCTGGCGCTGTGACCTGTTTGCTAATACCCTAACTCTCCTAACCGACCTACCTGAGCCATCTCAGCGCCAATCAGTCACAGACCACCTCACAGCCCTTCAAGACCATGACCCATTTCCTGGCCGAACTCTCCATCCAATCATATATCCAGGCGATCAGGATTGGCAGCAAGCCATGATTGCCCGCAATCAAGATGTCCCATACCAGTATCACAATGGTGGAATCTGGCCCTATATCGGTGGCTTCTGGGTAAGCTATTTGGCATCTCAACCTCAGTATCAGGCCAAGGCTCAACAGCAATTAACCCAGTTAGCCCAGGCAGTCTCCATCAACGATTGGCAATTCAACGAATACTTCCATGGCCAGTTTTTTACCCCAATGGGCATTGCCCAACAAAGCTGGAACGCCGCCATGTACATCGCCGCCTACCGAGCCGTAGTTGAATACAAGCCATTATTCAATTGGAAACCAGCTGTGGTCGACCATAATCAACCCGAAAAATCGGCAGCCCCAAGCCAGTCTATCGAAGATCACTAAGTAATTTTAATAAAGTTAATCTAGTCACGTACCCAAGATTTATAATGCAATTTGGTGCTCAAAATACTCGTACTCGTCGCCCGTCGCCCGTCGCTCGCCGCTTGCCCTTGTCAATCCATCTTTGATGAATTGACAAGGTTGAGACGACTGCCTATAATTCAGTCGATTACAGCTGTAAATTGGCGTTCAGTAGTCGCCTTATTATTTTTAGCTACAGCTGCGACAAAAAAGGATGGTTATCATATGAATAAGGACGCAATTGTTATAACTCAAGAAGGCTTGGATAGACTTAAGGCCGAGCTGCACGAACTGATTACTGTTAAGCGGGTTGAAGTAACTGAGGCTATTAAGCGAGCTCGCGAACTAGGCGACTTAAGCGAAAACTCACTCTACGACCAGTCTCGATCACAGCAGTCTTTTATCGAGGGTCGAATCGAAGAGTTGGAAGCAGTTATCGAAAAAGCTCAAATTATTCAGCAACCTACCAACAACGATGTCGTATCGCTGGGTTCAAAAGTAGTTGTCCATATCGATGGCGATGACGAGACGCTTACCTTAGTCGGGGAGCCCGAAGCAGATCCATCCAACGCCAAGATTTCCCACACTTCACCACTAGGCCAAGCCCTCATAGGCAAGAAAGTTGGTGAAGTAGTAGAAGTAGACGCCCCTGTAGGCACTATTGCTTACACCATCAAGCAAGTAGCCTAATAGAGTATTGCGCAAAATGACAAATAGCCGACGAGTATTCGTCGGCTATTGTTGATTTCTCCTCGCTAAGATTCTCCTCAGTCAAGTCTGCGATCCGGCAAAACTGTCAGCCGAGTTGAATAAATATCCTGATCAGGCACCTTTCTATAAAACTCCACCAGCGAGAGATGCTCTCGATTGGCAGACGATGGCTCGATTATCGGCCTGCTCATCTTGGCCCGTCGGTTGAACGGAGCCAATGGGACCAGCGGAAATGTCAGAAAATCTGACAACCAAAAGGAATCCTCCAATCGTCGCATGGCTACAGACATTGACCGACGCGGCAGGCAGCACAGCGCCACCATTAAGGTCACAAAGATCAAGCAGGCAAGCCACAAATTGACCACGGGCATGACACTCTCCTTGCATCCATCTCTCAAAACTTGGCTAAAGTATAACACCGCTAGCAAGAGACGAGGGTAGACATAATGCTCTTAACCCGACTATAAAACAGTATAGTTTTGGGCTGGGTGTTGAAAATTACTCCCTGAAGCAGTATTATTAGGCCTCAGCTACCAGGAATAACACTATGTCTACTCTCAGAGAGCTCCGCCAAGTTCGTTTAGAAAAAATTCAAGACCTCCAAAAACTAGGACTTAGTCCATACCCAGCCGAAAGCTATCGCACCAGCTATATCCAACCAGTTCATGACCAATTTGATGCACTGGAAGGTCAAGAAGTCGTCGTAGCTGGTCGCATTGTGGCCATGCGCGGGCACGGCAAGGTTTCCTTCATTGATCTCAAGGATCAGTCAGGCACCGTCCAACTCTACCTCAAACAAGAACAATTAAATACAGCTGATCATAGCCAGAATCAACTCGCTTACGACGATTTCAACCTTCTCGATCTAGGGGATTTCATCGAAGCCAAAGGGCTAGTTGTCAAAACCAAGCGTGGCGAGATTTCCATCGACACAACGGCTGTACGTTTATTGACCAAATCATTACGTCAAATGCCCAATAGTTGGGACGGACTAAAAGACAAAGAGACTCGCCTCCGACGTCGTTATTTGGATACTAATATTAACCCTGATGTTTACCAACGATATATTCGTCGTAGCAAGTTCTGGCAAGCAGTTCGCCAGTATTTGCTAGATAATGCGTTTGTCGAAATAAATATTCCGGTTCTAGAGGAGACTGCTGGTGGAGCCGACGCTAACCCCTTCGTCACTCATATGAACGCCTTAGATCAGGATTTCTACCTACGCATCAGCCACGAGCTGCCGCTCAAGCGTTTGCTCGGCGGCGGTTACGAAAAAGTCTTTGACATTGGCCCTCGTTTTAGAAACGAAGGATACACCGACGAACACCTTCCCGAACACGTAGCCATGGAGTGGTATTGGGCTTATGCTAATTGGCAGGACGGCATGAAATTAACTCAGGATATGGTTCGTTACATTGCTGATCAAACCTGGGGAACCCGCCAATTCACACTGGCCAACGGTCATCAGATAGACTTGGGTCCTGACGGTCAGGACTTTCCACGAATTAGTTTTGTTGAAATTATTAAAGAAAACTTTGACCTGGATGTATTTACCTGCACTTTAGAGCAGGCGGTCGAAGCATTGCATAAGCACGGAGGTCACGCTGACAAAATCGATAACAGATCTAGGGTGATTGATAAATTGTGGAAGCTGGTTAGGGGTGATATTGCCGGACCTATTTTCCTGATTGACGTACCTGATTTCCTGCAGCCCCTGGCTAAGCTCCAAGACAAAGATCCTCGCTTAACTGAGCAATTCAATCTGATGTTAGGCGGAACCGAAGCTTGTAAGGCCTATTCAGAGCTTAATGATCCAGTAGATCAGTATAACCGCTTTATGGAGCAACAGGCCATGCGTGACGCCGGAGATGATGAGGCTATGATGTTAGATATTGACTTCATCGAAATGCTGGAATACGGAATGCCACCTGCCTGCGGCTATGGTCACTCCGAACGTCTCTTCTGGCTCTTGGAGGGCGTAACTGCCCGCGAAGGCGTGCCGTTCCCTCAGATGCGTCATGAGACCGATGAAGTAACCAAATCGATTTATCCAGACTTATTCCCAGTCACTGAAGATCAAAATAGTAACGATCAAGAAGACAACCATCAACAAGACCCAACCCGCCAGCAGGCGGACTAAATCCTATGGACCAGCTTTTTACCTACCTCACCAGCCCGGAATTTAATGCTTTCCTACAAGGACAAGCCAAGGTCTTAGTTCTGGTAGCCATGTTATTAGTCTTCGCCGCCCTACTGCTTGAACTCCGTCTACCCGTTCGATCCTATTGGGACCTACCAGCTTATGCCATTAGCCGCTTTTTATCCAAACTTGGTCTGAAAAAAGCTCCACCAGTTTGGGGTATTTGCACCAGCCAAACATCAGACAAACCATTATCCTTGGTAGCTATAGAGCTCATCGATGCCACCACCCAAAAAGTCCTTCGCACCACCTATTCCAACAATAAGGGGCAGTACGGATTCCCCCTAAAGCCGGGGCGATATCTGATTAAAGCTACCAAAAGCCAGTATCACCAGCCCAGTTTTCTCAACCCAGAAAATATTGAAATAAAGAGTTTTCAGCATGCCTTTGTGACTGAAGTTACTGTAGTAAATCAGAATATTGCCCCTCTGGTCGACTTGGCCTTGCTTCAAGCAGACCAAGCAGCTACATCAAACACAAAAGCAGCTCTAGGCCGCTACGGTAGGATGGCAATCTTCCAGACCGGACATCTACTGATTATTATCTGCGCCATTATTAGCATAGTAGCTCTCTGGTTGGCTTGGGATGCCTTTTATGCCCTCATTCTAGGCTTGTGTCTGTTGTTGTTATTTATTAAACTTTATCTTTTACAGATGATCGGTGTCTTAGCTAGCGATAAGGCTGTTGTTGCAGGAGAAAATCATGCTTGACCTAAAATATGTACGACAAAACCAAGATGAAGTTGCGGCCAATATTATGAATCGTAAAGCCAAAGTTGACCTGCCATTACTTATTCAGCTGGATGATCAGCGCCTGGATGTAAGTGGTCAAGTCGAGGCGATGCGCCAGCAACTCAATGCTGCTTCTAAGCAAAAACCTGATGCTGATACAATTGTTCAGCTTCGTCAACTCGGCCAAGATATCAAAGACAAAGAGCAGCAGCTGACCCAAATCGAAGCTGACCTAAAATCTCAGACAGATTTTTTACCTAATCAATCATCCCCCAATATGCCAATTGGCCAGGGCGAAGAAGATAATGTCGAAACCAAAGCCTGGATTGCCGGACAAGGCTATTTGTCGCAAGATAAGCTGGGCCAAAACGCTCACTCGGCCCAATTTATGCCAAAGCCGTCCTTTGAAGCCAAGCACCACCTCGATGTAGCCGAAGGCTTAGGAATCGTTGATATGAAGCAAGCCGCCAAAGTATCCGGCAGCCGTTTCGCCTATCTAGTTGATGGTGCAGCCGTCCTTGAAAACGCCATTACCCAACTGCTCAGTCAAAAATTACGTCAGGATGGCTTTATGTGGGTTGACCCACCAGTTTTAGTCAAAGAACCGGCCCTCTATGGTACCAGTCATTTTCCAGAACAGCGCGATCAGGTCTATGAGATAAAAGGCGACAATGTTGAAGAAGGTCAGCAACTTTTCCTGGTGGGGTCTAGCGAGCCTTCGCTGTTCGCCTTCGGCATGGATAGGACATTTACCGCCGACCAGTTACCACTCAAGATGTTTGCGGTCACGCCATGCTTCCGCAGTGAAGTTGGTTCATGGGGCAAGGACGTTCGAGGCATCAAGAGAGTTCATCAGTTCACGAAGTTAGAAATGGATGTCATCGCGACTCCTGACCAGTCCGACGCCATCTTTGCTCAACTGCTCGACTATAACGAATGGCTGTTGCAGCAACTTGGATTGTCGTACCATATTATCCATAAATGCACTGGCGACTGCGGATATCTAGCTACCTATGATCAGTTTGATGTAGAAGTTTGGATGCCCTCGCAGCAACAGTATATGGAAACAATGACCGATACCCACGCCACCGATTACCAGTCTCGTCGCTTAAATATTAAAGTCGATGATGGACAAACCAAACAACTAGCTCATACGGTCAATGACACTGGTGTGGCTCTAGGTCGTATGGTGGCAGCCATTCTTGATAACTATCAGCAACCAGACGGCACAGTCACCGTTCCCGAAGCCCTCCGACCTTGGATTGGCCAGAACACCCTCACTCCCAACAAACTAGCCTAATCATCTCGCACTCAAGACACAAAACCGAAGACACGAGACATCTCCCCTTAGTGTCATTGTGAGGAATGACATGGCACATATATTGACAGTAAGAGTATAACAATATAGTATAGAGACATAATCAATAATCGAAGGAGGGTCCTGATGAATCCACAAGATTTTGACACAGAACTAGAAGTTGTCGGTGGGGTAGAGGACGAGGAGATCGGTATCAAACGCTATCCTGGCTCGGGGCAGATTTCTAAAGAGGATATAGCCGGATTACCCGAGGACTCCGAAGATGATCCTGCAGAAAGCCAACTCGATGAAGGTTTGATTGAAGACGATGAGGTTGCGCCCGAATAATATTAATTGTCGTTACTAGAAAAAATAACCCCGTCAGACACCTGTCCGGAGGGGTGAGTGCAATCTCGCAGATAGCGGTTATAGTGGGGCTTTAGGTGCACGAGCTAAGGAGCTATTTAGCTCGTGCTTTGTAGCTAACTTTGCGCCGAGCAGTTGTTTTGCCGGTTTTGCTAGCTACTTTCAACTTGCCACTTTTGATGGCTTGTCGGCTTGATTGAACAGGCAGCTTTTTGTCAGCCTTTTTAAGGGTGCGCTTCTTGCCATTAATTTGCTGAAGTTGCTCTAGCTCGGTTGCGGATAATTCACGCACCCAGCCGGCCTTAAGATTCCGATCGAGTATCAAGCCGCCGATCCGAATACGCTTAAGTCGAATAACCCTAAAGCCGAGCCGCTCAAACATCCGTCGAATTTGACGCTTGCGCCCCTCGTGGATGGTCATTGAATAGGTTACATGCTGTGAAACATGAATCTGTTTGATGCGAGCAGGAGCGGTTCTCCCATCTTCCAGCAACATCCCAATGCGAACATCCTTTAGCTGTTGAGTAGTCAAAGCTGCCCCAATTGTCACCTCGTACTCTTTTTCATGCTCAAATTTAGGGTGAGTTAATTTATAAGCCAATTCTCCGTCATTGGTTAATATCAAAAGTCCTTCAGTATCCTGATCCAGCCGGCCAATCGGGAATAACCGCAATTCTTTATAGCGAGAAGGCAGCAAATCAACAACAGTCTTTCGATTTTGCTCATCGTCAGCCGTAGTAATTACGCCGACTGGCTTATGGAGCATTAAATAAATTTTTGCAGGCCGAACGACAACAATCTGATTTAATAATTTAACTTCATCCTGAGCTGGATCAATGGTAAATCGAGGATCTTGGGTAGTTTTGCCATTCACCTTAACCTTACCCTCTTTCATGGCTTCGACCATCTTGCGCCGTGAACCCATACCAGCATCAGCTAAAAACTTATGTACATACGTAATTTCCATAGCCTTCATTGTACCAGCAGCATGCAAGCAACTCGCTAATTGGCAAATATAGGTAATACCATTCTGATTCATTCACAAAAGCCAAGCCTGCAGCCGTTACCCTGGTCATCTCGACCACAGCGGAGAGATCTTGGGGCTCTAGGGGTCTAGAAGATTTTCTCGGCTGCGCTCGAATTGGCAGAAGAAGAAAATATTCCTCCCGCCTGCCGCCTGGTATCCTTCGCCTCGATATCCAATGCTCCATATCCGCCAGCAAGGCTGGCTTATGTCTGGCCAGTCAAGCTAACCCTGTGGCATAATCAACTAATGTCTCATCCAATGCTGCTTATTCGCCAGTATCTCTACCGTCCCAGCAACTGGCTGAGTCTGGTCGGTATTTTGGCGGTCATGCCTATTGTTGCCTATATCGTGACAGTAAGTTGGCACACTCGCTATGTAGCCGATGATTACTGCACCACGGCCAGTCTATATGATCTTGGTTGGTGGCAAGCTCAGCAATACTGGTACAGCAACTGGAGTGGTCGATTCAGTTTTACGGCTGCAATTACTGCTCTGGAAACACTGGGCCTAATAGTAGCTCAGATCATTGGGCCGGCCATCCTTCTCGTGTGGATAGTCGGTCTGACCCTTCTGTATAAAGCTCTGGCTAAGCTGGTTGGCATCTCTCTTCACGCATTGACTCCAGCCATATTTTTAGCTATCGGTACGGCAGTTGCGTTTGTGATGGCAAATCCAGGCTCAAGTCAAAGCTTTTACTGGCTAACCGGCAATATTACCTATACCTTGCCGCTAGTATTGCTGTCTTGGAGTATCTATTTTGTCTTAAAATATCTAACCGCCGTGAAACAATTGCCAACTAAAGACATTCGGCTTTGGCCTACACCTTCTCTGGCATGGCTGATAGCTGCCGCAATAACAGTGTTTGTGGCGGCTGCATTAAACGAAACCTTCGCTCTATATCAGCTGGTTATGCTTCTCCTAGCTGGCTTATTGGGCTTGCTGTATAGATTTTTTAAGAAAAGCAGGTATTCCAAAATATACCTAGCAGCCATGAGTGTGCTCATCATGGCGAGCCTACTATCGACAACCATCATGTATCTTGCGCCGGGCAATACTGTCAGGGCCAGCAACTACCCGCCTCACCCCAGTCTTGTCGAGACGCTTCAATTTGCTATAACAGCCACCAACGAGTATATATTGCAATCACAGCAATATATTTGGTTTGTCTACCTTTTTCTAGCCACAGCCGCTTTTTATTTACTAGTATGGCCAAATGCTGCAAAAACAAATTCCTCAACGACTGCTAGCCTATTTCGCGCTGTCATAGCAGCCATTATAACTGCCTATGGTCTTTGCGTAGTGGTGCACATACCGTCTTTTTACATGCAGCATTTTCCACCCGGTCAACGCATAATTTCTTCTATACCCTTCACCTTATCTGCCTTAGCCATATACCTTGGCTATATATTTGCGCGCCATTATATAGATCATCGCCTGCTGTCAAATCGAGTCTCGCATCAAACCGCTGGCGTTGCAATAGTTCTTGTAGTTTTTGTTCATTTAGTCGCAAATCAAGCCATCCCAGTCAGCAAACAGCTGCAACAACAGCTGCCTCGTCTACAATCATATGCACAACAACAGGATCACCGGCACAACTATCTAATCAACCAGCGCAATCTGGGACATGAGCAAGTGTCAGTATATAGTTTCGGCAAGATCTATGGCCTGGAAGATGCAACTGATGATCCTCGTCACTGGCTCAATCGGTGCATGGCTGACTATTACGGACTGCATTCACTGACAGGGCACAGCGATGCTAATGACGACAATCACAATTTTAATGTGCACTAGTCACCTACAGTTTCTTAAACAGCAGCAAACCATCTTTTTCAGCGACCTGCTCATAACCACTGTCACTGCGCAACGCCTCCAGTCGCTCAGCAAATTCAGCCCTAGTCAGTGGCCAGGCGTTATGGGCTAGAGATAAAACAACATAGTCAACCTGACCGCAGGTTTGGCCATCAGAACACCTGAGGCTGGTGCGAGGGAAAAGATAAATATCTTTGCGATTAGTCAAATGCGGCACCAAATTATTCTGGGCCGATACCGAAGCGTTCTCAGGTATTTGACGCAAGAAAGAGTCAACCACCGATCGCTCCAAAACCGGTCTTGGAGTATAACCGAGTACCGGTCCGGTCGTATATAGCGTCACCACCGCTACGGCCATGCTCAGCAGAATGGTGGCGGTTCGCTTATCGATGTTGGTTCGACTGACAAAATAGCGAATACTAAAGGCCGTCGACATGATCAGCGGTGCAGCAATATTGGCCCCGTAATGAAATTCATTCAACCAATACCCCTGGCCATTCTTGAAGAAGCGAGTCACATAATTAGCCCCTGCAAAAAGCAAGCCCAGCGGATTGGCCAAAGCGAGGCCAAGATTTTGAATCATAATCTCCTGCAAGCCAGTCTGCTTCATCCCCAAATCTTTCAGAGGATTAGCTAGTTTTGCGTAACTGTACGACTCATTAAATACATGCGGCACCAACATATAAATCACCCCAACATACCAAGCCATAGAGTAGAGCAGTGTCACCAAGAACCACTTCCATTGGCGTTTGTACGCCATATACAGCGAGAATGCCCCAAATAATACCGGCATATCTTCTTTGCAACCAATAGCCAGCACCATCATTGCCACATACGGCCAGAAGCGTTGTTTATACCAAAAGTAAATCGCCCAAGCAGTGAAGCCGACACTCAAAGCAGTTGTAGAAAAATCAAAATTAATCGACCGCACCAATGCCAATTGAAAGAAAAAGCCAATCAGCAAAAAATTGGCAGCCGTCTTTGAAGACAAAACCTCCCTTGATAGCAGCCAGACTGCAACACCACCAAATAAAGCCGAAGCGATTTGGCATAACAGTAAATAAACAGGCGAATCAAACAGACCGTATCCAAGCGACAACAAATAATAGGTTGGCCCAAAGTGATCAGCCGGAGCAAAGATCATACGCACGGTAGAGTACGGCTCTTGCCAGTGACTTAATAAGTAGGAAGTTTGGGAGAATATTGCCAAATCAAAGGCATTCGACGAATAAGACAAATGGCGATACACAGAAATCCATACATAAGACAACAATGCTAGGCCAAAAATAGCCACTGTGTATTTATGAGCAATTACCCATTGCCCCAAACGAGCCAGCCACTGGCGAGATATGTGTAAAATACGATGCATATTCAAAGAGTATCGGTGGCAGTCTGGCCTGTCAATAGTCGTTATATAGCCTAGGTGGTTTGATATGGCTTCCGAAGTGGTATATAATCTGCCCTGGATAAATGTACAGAATCGAGGTTATGATGTTTGGTTCTCTGACAAAACTTTTTGATAACAATGAAAAGCAGATTAATAAAGTACAACCGGTTATTGATAAAATCAACGGTTTAGAAGACCAATTCTCTCAGCTAAAAGACGAAGAGTTAGCCCAGAAAACGCAGGAATTCAAAGATCGTTATAGTAATGGCGAAACCTTGGATGATTTGCTACCAGAAGCCTTTGCCAATGTCAGAGAAGCAGCCAAGCGATCTATCGGCAAGCGCCATTACGATGTACAGCTAGTTGGCGGCATTGTCCTTCACCAAGGCAAAATCGCTGAAATGAAAACAGGTGAAGGCAAGACGCTTGTTGCCACCTTGGCCTTGTACCTCAATGCCCTAACTGGCCAAGGCTCTCATCTTGTTACGGCCAATGGCTACCTAGCCCAGCTCGGTATGGGTTGGAATGGCCCTATTTATCACAAGCTGGGTATGAGTGTTTCGGCCATTGATCACGATCTGTCTGTCATCTACGAGCCTGAGTTTACTGATCCGGATGCCACCGATGATCGCTTGGCTCATCTCAAAAAAGTCAGTCGTCGCCAAGCCTATGCTGCCGATATCCTGTACGCAACCAACAATGAGCTGGGCTTTGATTACCTTCGCGACAACATGGTCCAGGACTTAAAAGATATGGTTCAGCGACCTCTGTCATTTGCCATTGTCGACGAAGTGGACTCTATCTTAATTGATGAAGCCCGCACGCCACTGATCATTTCAGCCCCCGCCGATGAAAGCAATGAATTGTATATTCGCTTTGCCAAACTGGTTAAGCAGCTACCTCAAGATGAAATTGTAATTGATGAGAAGTCTCGCTCGGCCTCGTTGACCGAAGCCGCAGCTGACAAAATGGAGAAATGGTTGGGCGTCGACAATATGTTTGATGACTTCACCTTAACCCACCATCTCAATCAAGCCTTGCGCGGCCAATGGCTGTATCACCGCGACAAAGATTACGTAGTCCGCGACGGCGAAGTTATTATCGTTGATGAGTTTACTGGTCGACTGATGCCTGGACGACGGTATTCTGAAGGTATTCATCAGGCAATTGAAGCCAAAGAAGCTGTCACCATTCAAAAAGAAACCAGAACGTTGGCCACCATCACCTTCCAGAATTATTTCCGCATTTACAAGAAATTATCTGGTATGACAGGTACAGCTGAGACTGAAGCCGAAGAATTCTTTAAAATCTACAAGCTCGAAGTGGTTGCCATCCCGACCAATAAGCCAATGATCCGGCAAGATATGGCCGACCTGGTTTACAAAAGCCAAAAAGCCAAGTTCTCAGCCATTGTTGAAGACACCATTGCTCGCCACAAAGCCGGGCAACCTGTACTGGTTGGTACGACCTCAGTGGCAAAGAATGAGGTTTTGTCTGAGATGTTGGTTAAGCAGCGCATCCCTCACGAAGTCTTGAATGCTAAGAATCACCTGCGAGAAGCCGAAATTATTGCCAAGGCTGGCCAAAAGGGAGCCATCACCATTGCCACAAACATGGCCGGCCGTGGAACCGACATCCAGCTAGCCGAAAGCGTAGCAGACTTGGGCGGGCTTCATGTCATAGGCACTGAGCGCCACGAATCACGTCGCATCGACAATCAACTTCGTGGTCGAGCTGGTCGACAAGGTGACCCCGGATCTACTAGGTTCTATGTAGCTTTGGATGATGATCTGATGCGGTTATTTGGCGGAGAGCGCATTGCCAGTCTGATGGATAAGCTCAACTTGCCTGATGATATGCCTATCGAAAACGCTTTAGTCACACGATCAATCGAAAGTTCTCAAGTAAAAGTAGAAGGGCATAACTTCGATTCTCGAAAGAACGTGGTCGAATATGACGATGTCATTAATAAGCAGCGGGAGATTATCTACGCCCGCCGCCGCAGTATTTTGGCCAGCTTAAGTCGATTGCGTCAGGCTGATCAGGAAGATATATTGGCAGATGATCCAAACTTCACCTCAGCGGACTTTAACTTCGAGGCCAATCACTACGTTCAACAGGTTCTTACCCAAGCCGCTCGCAACATTGTGCTGTCGCAGCTAAGTGATCATGGGATTGATCAACAAGGACTGGTGGCCGAAGTCCAAGCAGTATTGCCGTTAACGACTCAGGCTGCACAGAATTTCGCCACCTCTATAACCGAGCTGGATAATCATGAGGATGCTACTAAATCTGTCGAGGGTTTATTCAGCCAAGCTTGGGCAGCACGCCAAAAGCAGCTTGGAGATCAGCAGTTCGCCATGCTCATGCACCTGGTTATTTTATCTGCCATGGACCGACAGTGGATGGATCATATCGATGTCATAGATAGCCTGCGGGCTGCAGTTGCTCTTCAAGCTCACGGCCAGCGCGACCCCTTGGTAGCCTTCAAGAACGAGGCCTATCAGTTGTTCGAGCGGCTAATGGGAAGTATTGATTATGAGGTGGCTCATCAAATATTTAAAGTGGAATTAATCCAACCCCAGCCAGTCATAAACACCCAAGAAGTTCATCAGGAATTACCGACTGGCTCAGTCACAGCAGCCATTCAGGCAGACGCCTTAACGCCCGGCCAATCAGAAACCGGCCTAGATCCGGCAGTCGTTAGTAAATTAGCTGGCAATATAGCTGTATCACGAGATGGCAAGCCTGCCAAAGCGTCAACTGTCGATAAATCCACCTTAGGTCGCAACGAACCATGTTGGTGTGGTAGCGGCAAAAAGTACAAGAACTGCCATTGGCCTAATTAAAAAGGAGGGCGCAACCCTCCTTTTTAATGAAGCTCTGCCTATATATTTTACAATATCCAATATCCGAGTCTCGAATCCCTGGCTGCAGGACAGATATCCGCTACCCCAGGCAGCTATTTCCCGCTCATCTGTCCTTGATTAATTATCTGCCCTTGCAGCCTGCTATACAGCAGAGCCATTTTTGATGGCTCAAAGGTAATAAAAATATCACCTATCACCGCTTTGCTAAAAAAATCAGATGATTGAAACGAACTAATGTCAGTTATTTGATAGGCCAAGACGCTGTTTTTCTGTGGCAACTCAACCTGCTGAGAAATTGCCTGCAACAATTGTTCGGTCTGCTCTTTGGTCAGGACTTGAGCTCCGGATATGGCTTCTGAGGGCTTATTCAGACCAAGCACATCACTGACATCTTGGTTTTTTGTGGTAATGGGGCTTACCGGCTTAGCCAGCATAGGGCCAAGTCCAAAAAATGCAATCACCATTACACAAATACCGATGAGCGCAACCAAACTAACGACAAGGATCGAGCCCTTTTTGGAAGATTTTGGTTGTTGGGGGGATAGATTTATGATTTCATCCATAGCAGCCATGGTAACAAAGATAGACTAATATAGCCAGATATTGCCCCACAATGAGGCGCAAAGCTGGTTGCTGCCTAGCGACCGCGGTGTTGATGTTGCTTAACTACACCATCAACAACCCGGCCATTTAGGAGTGATTTTAGAAGATCATGGCGTAAACCAGGCACCAAATCATAAGTCATGCATATAGCTGCGAAGGCTTGCTCGAACTGTCCCAAGAATTGCCAGTCCTCAATTAAGTTTGGTTGGTTAAGTCGAATTTGGCCAATTATCTTCTGGCGAAGCAATTCTTTATTAGCATCAATAGGATCACGGCTGATAGTCTTGAGCCATGTAAAATCTTCGGCCGATATCATCCATAAGCGATCTTGGATCAACGGTTTTGGAGGACGACCAACTGGCTGGCGAGGAGATTGATTGACTGGTGCGCTAGATTCAGCCGCAGGTTGAGCTGCAGGCGCGGATGCTGAGGGCTGGCTAGGCTGCTGAGGCATAGCTGGTTGGACTGGTGGAACCTGTGGTAAATCCGGCAGGGCTGGCAGAGGCGGCAATTCGAGCCGTGAATTCTGCGACGATGGATCTATTGTTGGGGCTGGCGTAGTGCTTGTTGCGGCGGGCGACCAATTAGAAGCAGGCATAGCTGGCAAAGACGGTAGTTCTGGAAGATGAGGTAGATTTAACTCTCCGGCATTGGCCGTTTGGCTAGCTGATGATTGGGGCTTAGGTTGCTGGCTCACGACAGGTTCTGACCAAGCCGCCGCCGACTCCATTGGTAGCGCTTGAGTTGAAGGTAACGGCTGAGGAGTTGAGGTTTGGCGCGCTGGTTCAGCCATCGGTGCAACTGATTGAGGAGGTTGTGGCGAAGAATGCGGCGTAGAAGGCGTTTGCAGAGGAGGCGCGGCAGGTGTCGGTGTTGGTTGCGGGCGAGGCGATACCGCAGGTTGTTGAGCTGGCATCTGGGGTGGAGGAGCAGTCGTTGGAGCCTGAGCAATCGGGGATACCGGCTCGCGTAATTCATACGGCTGCTGAGCAGCAGGTTGAGCTAGATTTTTGAGCTCCTGCTCACTGATTCCTCGACCGTAAACTTTTGCTTGAGTTACAAATAGCCCGTCAGCAGTCCGAGTAGCAAATTCGATGCACCACAACAAAGTTTGGAGTGCGCCTTGTTCATCTTTGAAAAATAAATAGCTATATTCTGGATTAAGATCTGCAAAAATTGCAGCCTGCTTAGTCTCATTATCCAATTGAATAACGGTCCCATAGCCATTCTGCTCGTCTTCTCGAGACAGATAGAAAATAATAAATGCTTCAGCACTGCCGGCAATGGAAGGAATGACGGCCCCATTAAAGACGGTTGCATCTTGCTGCTGATAAACAACATCAGTTAGTTTAAATTGTGTGGCGGATGATTCAGGCATGGGCAGTCCTAGGTTAGTTTTGGTAGGTGTGGTATTTGTACTCTGTCTTCCTGTATGGTGGCGGCATAGTTTGGAATAACGGTGGTCTCAGATCCAATTGGATATTGTTGATCCAAATGCAGAATGTAACCTCGATTATCTAGCAAATTTTGCGCTGCCTCAGGTGTTAAATCAAATTGCGACTCGCTCGGCGCACTAGCCCCGGGGCTTTCAATCGTTCCTGGAGTATTCGCTCTGCTGAAAGCAAACGCTTCGTGGGTTTGGCCTGGGGTATATGGAATTTCGGGCATGGGCAGTTCAGATATATATACTGTATTCATGGTATCGCGGCAGCTTCAAAGTGTCAATAAGCTTGGTTGTTGCAGTTTGACACCCAATAGACATTCTCTGTAAACTACCTCACATGAACAAAAATACCATCGTAGCCCTAGTCGTGGGCATAATAATTATCTGCGTCGTTGTGGTCATTGTTGCCAAACAGCAGGCAGGCAGCAATCTCAGCAAAGGCGATCAGAGCAGCAGTACAACTACTGAGCAAACAACAACCAATGAGCCTGTTGGGATTGAAGATATTGTCGTCGGTACAGGCACTGAGGCCAAAGAAGGAGACACCATCACCGTTCACTACATCGGGAGTTTGGCAGATGGCACACAGTTTGAATCCTCCTATGACAAAGGGCAGCCAGCTACCTTCGTATTGGCCAAGGGTCAGCTTATTGATGGTTGGGTTGAAGGTATTCCTGGCATGAAGGTTGGCGGCAAGCGCAAGCTCACCATCCCTGCCGCCAAAGGCTATGGCGCTTCAGGTAGTGGATCCATACCTCCCAATGCCGACTTGGTATTTGAGATTGAGCTGATCAGCATTCCGTAGCCCTTCGAAGCGATCATCAAAAGGTATAGTAAATCAGACAACACAAATAAAGGAGAAGTATTATGAATGATCAAGTAAGTATTGAAGAAGTAAATGTCGGACAAGGCGCAGAAGCTACTGTCGGCTCATCCATAACGGTCCACTATCTCGGCACGCTTACGGATGGAACAAAGTTCGATTCCTCCTACGATCGTGGCGAACCAATTGCCTTTGCTCTTAATCCTGGCTCACTGATCGATGGTTGGATCGAAGGCATCCCTGGCATGAAAGAAGGCGGCAAGCGCAAGCTCACCATCCCTGCCGCCAAAGGCTATGGCAGCCGCAGCGTCGGCTCAATCCCCGCCAATTCAGACCTTCTCTTTGAAGTCGAATTGATTAAGGTAGGTTAACATCCCCCCCCCTAATTACCCGCAGCCACAAACTGCGGGTAATTTTTTTTCAGTTTTATTCCTAAATCCTCCAGCCCTCTGGCGGGTGTTCGAGCAAAATGGCATCCGGCTCACTTTCCACATTAGCACTCTCTCATACTTCTGACCGCTTTATCTCAGATAGGATTGTTAGCAGTCTGTGGAAAATTAATTGCATTGACCTGGCAAGCAGAGGTGTTCCGAGATGCACACCCGGAAGGGGTGTTAAAGGAGTATAGCCCAACATGGGTTGACTTTATAATCAGACAACCATTACTATTAAGTCTATTACATATATCTTATGAATATTTCTCCAGAAATCGCAGCCTATCTTGAAACAATTATCCAGCAATCTGATCAGCAGGATATGACTCCAGAGCTGCACCAAAAGATGTTAGAAATTTTGGCGGAACAACTCAATGCCTATTTGGTTTCGCAAGCCATTGAGCAGCTTTCTGAAGAAGATCTTGATCAGTATCAATCTTTAACCCAAACAAATCCTGAAGTAGTCCAAGTACAACAATTTTTACAACAAAAAATTCCCCATCTGGATCAACTGACTCAGAAATCATTAATTGATTTTCGCCAACGCTATCTAGAAAATGAATAATCCCGGACGTTCACCCGAATTTAATAGCAGCATCCATGTTGGCAATTTGGATGAAATGGCTCAAGAATATTCCAAGCTTGAAGGCCAAAAAGAATGGGACGAGCGCGCCAAGGCTAGCGAAGAGGCTTATAAAAGCATGAAAGCCAGTCGACGTTGGTACAGTCGTTGGTTCAATCTAAAACGCAATATATCGGATCGTATAGCCGCCGAACGACAAAATAAATGGGCCCGAACCACCATGGGGCTAGTGCCGACATGGGCGGCTGACAGATATGCCAAGGAGAGCCTGGCCACTATTAAAGATGAGGCAAATCAAACCATGCTCGGCATGGATTTGGTTAGTAGTGCGGCAGATAATGTTGCATCTCGTCCGGTTTTTTCTATAGAAGAGATGCAGGCACGCCAAGAGCTAGAGGTCGAGCTGTCAAAAAACCAGCCAGCTGTTGAAGAAAGCCAAGACCAGCTTGATGCCAAACAGGAATTCCTAAGCAAAGTCGAAGATGCGGTCCAGCAATATGCGATGGATGATATAACGCTGGATGAGTTAAACAGTACTCGCTCTGCTCTTATTAGCGAATTATCCAATCAATTCCCACAGCTAGCCAAAGAGGGTGCCCTAGTCTTTGACGACATCGTCCATGTTGCTGAGAATGCCAAGCAATTCTATCTGGCAAATGAAGGCGAGATAGATAAAAGTCAAAAATTCGTTAAGTTGGATGGCTTAGATATTCCTGCGGCTCAGGTTAAAAAATGGTATCAAAATGCTCCTCCACTCGTCAATGCCCTCAAGAATCTTGCCACCGATTCATTGTCCAACCCCATTCTTGCAGGAGGCGTGGCAGCTGCTATTTTTGGTATGAAATATGTGGCATTTTTAGGCGGAGCTACGGCAGGCGGTGCTATTCGTGGCGCCATGAGGTCTAGCCGAGCTCTTAATCAAGTTAGCAAGGAAATAGAATATGGCTATACAGATGAAAGTAAGCCTCTCGATAAAAGACGCCAAAAAATAGAACATGTTATCGGCGACAGAACAGAGGCCAACACCCTTATCGATCAAAATAGTCAGCTGATCGAGCAGTTAAAAGAGATCCAAGCAGATCAATCCTTGTCCCCCGAACAATCACAAACTTTGGTCAGTCATCTATCTCAACTAGTTTCAGTTCAAAAGCAACGTAATGAAGGTTACCAAGCACTAGCTTTCGTCAAAGAAACAAAACAGCGACAAGAGTTAACGCTGCTCAGGCAGCAAGCTCAATTACAGACCTATATTGAGCAATTTAAACTGGATCAAGATTTGCAAGATAGTCTAAGCGCCAAGCAGCGTGAGGCCGAGTCAGAAGTAGTTGATGCTAAAAAACGCCGCCGTGATTATGTTACCAGGCACGCCATAGTGGGGGCCGCTGTTGCTGCAGTAACTACAATAACACTAGGATGGGGAAAGGACGCTTTTAGCGATCTTGTCAATGATAGAGTTGATGCAGCCCAAGATGCGGTTACCGGCAAGATTGGCGCTTTAGGCGACAGGGCAGTTTCAGCCAAAGACTATGTCGTGGATTATGCGACAGACACCAAAGCCGGCCTCGGTATGGTACCCGGCTTAATTGTAGACGGTGGTCAGCAGTATGCAGCTGATACTGTTGGTGCTATTAGAACTAATACCGACATTGTCGTTGATTATGGTCAGGGGCAAGCTGGCCAAGCAATTGGTGCCATCCAGAATCGATCAACTGGCAGTATTGACACGTTAAACACCCTTGTAGATTACGGCCAAGATCGAGCCCAAGAGGGAATGGATGTGGTTAAAGAGCAGGTAGGTGATGGCGTGGATGCTTTGGGCACTGCTAGAGATTACCTACAAGATAGCGCAGATAGAAACGCCGATTCTCTAAGACAAAAAGCTTATTCTGGAATAAATACCGTTGCAAATGTTGTTGAAGATTCCGTTGAAGTAGCAAATGTCGGCTGGGACTTAGCTCAAGGTTATGCAGGCGATGATGTTAGCCGAGTTGTGGATGACTTGCAAGCAGACACTTCGTCATTAATTGATGCAGCTCAAGATCAGGCCAAACAAATCTTCGAAGCCAGCCCAGACATAGTCCAATCTAGCGCCAATCGCGCCGCAGACTATGCCGAAGATAATCTTGAAGATGCTCAGCGAGCAGCACGGTTAGGTCTTGATGTGGCCCAATATCATGCCCAGCAGATGTCTCCGGAAGTAACGACGATACTAAGAAAACCGTTAAAGGTAGTAATGGGAGGACTGTTCCCACAATCTGCTTCAGCTACCGAGCTACCAGATATGCAGATAGATCAACCGCATATAATGCATGAACTGCCTCCCAAGAGTCCTGTTGTTGATATTTACAATAATCTCCCTGGTTCATCGCAAGATGTGTCTGTCCCAGCACCAGAAGTCAAAAATATCCCACCCTATGTCTCACCGAGAGAGATATATAACAATCTACCTGAGTCATCAAAAGATAATCCAATTTTTAGCCCAGCAATTCCGTCAAATAATGCCGATCAGGTTGTCGACCCATACAATAGTTTGTCTCCGTCCCCAAGAGACTTGAGTATGCAAAATCCAACTGATAAAAGCATCCCCCCTTATGCCTCTCCCAGAGATGCCTATGATAATCTACCAGATTCTTCCAAGGATGTGGGGGCAATCAATCAAACTCCAATTGCTCAGCAGAATCAATCGGCGGCAGATATCTATAGCAACGTACCGGGATCTTCACAAGATGTGGCGGGCAATCAAACCATCGAGCTGGGGGATCCTGATAATGTCATTGATTCAGACAGTAGTCAGCCAGCCTCATCCAGCCCCTCTGACAGTGTCGAAAATCAGTCCGCTGAGCTGAACGGCGATCAGGCAAACCCCGAAGCTAGCGAGATTCGAGGATCGAGCTATGACTTTATTGAAAGGGATTCTAGCCTAGACTCAGCTATTACCGGTAGCCCCAATGAACAGCTGTTGCTGCTGGATGCCAATGATGGTCAACTAGTCATCGATACTAGCGGTATGTCTGGCGATATTCCTGAGGGTCAAAGAGTAGCTGTATTTAGCACAGAATCATATGGTTCCGAATCTGCGCGAGATATTATTATCCCACTCAACCCAGACGGCACGCTGTCAGTAGACCTAGACACATTGCCACCAGAGCTTGTCAACAAAAACCCTACTACTGGAGAACTAGAATTTGACTTTGAGCGCTTAGGTGTAGGAGTGCAGAATGAAAACGGCTCAGTAACCTTCTTGGCCAGCGTACCCGCTAGAGACATTGACTCTGAGCTCATGGGACAGTTAGAGCTTGATGGCACGACTGCAGTAGAACAAACAGCCACTGGCCCAGGTGCCTCTCAAGAAGATGAAATAATTGATCCTCCAGATAAGAAGCCACTAGACCCACTTCCATCAGATGACGTGCCAGACTTATTCCGCTCAATCGACAGCGAAACAGTAGGCGGTCGCTCTCACCTAGTTCCTGAAAATGTCCAAGACCAACACCTAGCCAACAATAACTACAACCCAACCCCAAGACTTGACAGCGAAATGGTTCAAAACCAGCCCTCAGCCCCGGCTGTCGTTGATACAAATCGCTCAATCGACAGCGAAACTATCCAGGGTCGCTCCACAGTAGTCCCTGAAAATGTTCAAGATTTAAACCCTGATCGCTCAGAGTATTCAAGAGCTCGCTCAATCGACAGCGAAACAGTAGGCGGTCGCTCTCACCTAGTTCCTGAAAATGTCCAAGACCAACACCTAGCCAACAATAACTACAACCCAACCCCAAGACTTGACAGCGAAATGGTTCAAAACCAGCCCTCAGCCCCGGCTGTCGTTGATACAAATCGCTCAATCGACAGCGAAACTATCCAGGGTCGCTCCACAGTAGTCCCTGAAAATGTTCAAGATTTAAACCCTGATCGCTCAGAGTATTCAAGAGCTCGCTCAATCGACAGCGAAATGGTTCAAAACCAAGAAGCACACCCGGCTACCCCTGCCATGTCAGACGGAGCAAGAGGCAATGGCGCTGATGTAAGCAATGAGGATATGCAGATGGCGGATGGTGGGCGTGGAACTGGTGTGCCGGATGAAGAGATGGCCACTTCAGTCGAGGAGACTAATAGCTCTGAATCATTTGTGCCCCTAACGTCTCTTGGTTGGGGAAGAAACTTAAGTCCAGCAGAAGCCAGACCTGCTTCGCCATCCAAGCCAACTCAACCTGAACCAGAGCCAGCGGATCCCACGGCGCCAACAAATCCAACAGTACCAACCGGACCTGAGCCAACAGAGCCAGTAGCGCCTACAGAGCCGGCAGCACCAACGGACCCAGCCACCCCAACTACGCCGCCAGAACCAGAGCCTATAGAACCCACAACTCCAGCTCAACCTGAGCCGATCCAGCCTGCAACTCCAACAGAGCCGTCGGCACCCACCGAACCAGAGCCAACTCAACCAGAGCCAGAACCTACAGCCCCGACTCAACCTGAACCAACCTCACCAATAGACCCAACTGAGCCGACAGCTCCAACAGAACCCGAGCCTGCAACCCCAACAGCGCCAGAACCAGAACCTACCGATCCGCTAGTACCGACAGAGTCTGAACCCACTGAGCCGCCTATCCCAACACAGCCACAACCAGAACCAGAACCAGAGCCAGAGCCACAACCAGAGCCAATAAATCCACCTACCCCAACCCAACCCGAACCAGCCCAGCCCGCACCTCCTGTAGAACCTACAACCCCGACCCGACCCGAACCGCCAACTCCAACTCAGCCGGAGCCACCAGTACCAGCAGAGCCGATGCCTCCCGTAGAGCCAGAACCAGAACCTACCGATCCGCGAGCACCAATCCAACCTGAACCGCCAGCCCCAACTGAGCCCGAACCAACGGCCCCACCGACTCCAACTGGAACTGAACCTGCAGAACCAGCGACTCCGACACAGCCAGAACCAGACCCAATAGAGCCGCCTACCCCAATAGAGCCGCCTACCCCAACTCAGCCGGAGCCACCAGCACCAGCAGAACCATTGCCTCCCACAGAATCAGAACCCACACCTCCAACGGAGCCAGCCCCCCCTACGCAACCAGAACCAACCCAGCCCACACACCCAACGGCTCCAACTGAGACCCTAACAAGCCCCGGCGCCCTACCTCGTGTTGAGTTGAAAAATGCCTTTGTCGACGATAGGTTCAATCCAACGAGGTTTATGAAACATGCCTATAAAGAAGTGCTGACCCCTAATGATAAGAACAATATTAGGAAACGGGCATACTCACAAGCGCGGAAAGTTCTAAAAATGAAGAACGCCCAAGATCCACGCTGGCCACAAGTCAAAGATGAGCTGCAAGCTTATATGAAACAACTATTTGATCAGTGGCAGAACACAGAGGTAGAAAATCGCCTCCGTGACATGCGCCAATTAGCAAACGGTGCAGCAGCTGAAGGAATACGCAAGAAGCTAGTCAAGTCCGATGCCATAGATGCGGTCGAAGTGCCACAACAAGTAGTTTCACCAGCTATTCAGTCCACCATAGATAATGAGCCTGAGCTTACAACTAGCGAACCCGAAGAGGAGGCATCCGATCAGCCTGAGCAAGCCACCGCCGAACCAAGCAATCTTGGCCAAGTGACTATAGATAACTACGCTTCTGTTGTTAATAGCCTAGCCAAAGCGAGTGCCAGCCAAAGCCAAAGGCAGCTACGACAAACGATTACTATGCTGTACCCCAAATTAAATAAAGCAGCCGTCGAGCAAGTGCTTAAGCATATATCAGATAAAGCTCAGGATAAAATTAGCTTTGATGAACTAGAGAGCTTTGCTCTGGAAAATGGACGCAAGAAAGATTCAGATATTAAATTAAACGACGTTGCTGATGATGAGCAGGCTGACAATGACATAACAGCCAATGACATAACAGCCACCAGGCCAAAGAAATCAAGGCAACGAGATTATGATGCTGGTCCTCGACGATCTGATGAGGGAACAGCTGAAGCGGGTGATGACTTCTCCGGCCTAATCCCTAATGATATTGAACAAGGGAATGTTTAAGCTGAACTCTAAATCCTAAATCCTTAACTACGGAGTTTAACCTAGTCAACGCGCTTCATCTCAGCTTCAATAAAAGCCTGGATATCACCATCCAGTACCCCTGAAGTGTCACTAGTCTCATAGTCAGTTCGGTGATCTTTTACCATTTGATAAGGGTGGAGGACATATGAGCGAATTTGATTACCCCATCCCGGAGTACGGTACTCGCCTTTAAGCAAGGCATCAGATTTGCGTCGCTCTTCTTCCTGAATAATAAATAGTTTGGCTCGCAGGATTCTCATGGCAGATTCACGATTCTGTAGCTGAGATCGCTCACTGGAAGCAGTCACCACTATGCCACTCGGTTTGTGCACGATGCGGACAGCGGTATTAACTTTATTAACATTTTGACCGCCCGCTCCACCAGCTCGGAAAGCTTCGAATTCAATATCTTCTGATCGAATATCAACCTCGGTATCATGATCAATAATCGGCATAACCTCCGCCAAAGAAAAGGATGTCTGTCGCAAGTTATCAGCATTGAACGGCGATTGTCGAACCAATCGATGAGTACCAGATTCATTCTTAAGGTAGCCATAAGCCAGCTTGCCCTGAACTTCTATACCCACAGACTTGATACCAGCTTCTTCGCCCTTGACCAATTCAGTTATCTCAGTTTTCCAGCCCTGACGCTCGGCGTAGCGCAAGTACATCCGAAACAGCATCTCTGTCCAATCCATGGCTTCCGTCCCACCTTGGCCGGCGTGGAGGGTGATTATCGCACCTCCGCTATCATGCTTGCCGGATAAATAAGTTTGAAGCTCTAATCGGTCAAGTTCTTTGGACAAGGTACTATTTTCAGCAGTTAACTCATCTTCCATTATTGAAGCATCATCGCTGGCGGCCAACTCCAAACCTGCATTGATGCGATTGCTTAGTCCATCTAGAGCAGCTTTTTCTTTTACCAGATCACCCAGCTCTTGACTCAGCTTGCCCGCATGGTCGGGATTATCCCAAAAGTCCGGCTGACTAACCATCAACTCCAATTCTGCAATTCGCTCAGTCTTTGTATCCAAATTAAGCTTTTCTCCTATAGAGTCAAGCCGATCAGCGTGCGATTGAAAATATTTACGAAAATCTTCCATAAGCGTTCCAAGTATAAAATTCCAGCCCGCAGTATACCAGACAAGCCTTAAACTGAAAACTCGAAAGGACACAAGGAAAGGCAAAGGGCAAAGGGCAAAGGGCAAAAGGCAAAAGGCAAAGGGCAAAGGGCAAAAATTAAAGTCAAAAATCAAAGATTACTGACAAGCCTCGCCGCGTCCCGTGTCTCTTGTCTTCTGTCTCTTGTCTCTTGTCTTCTGCATTTTAATAAACCCTGTATTCATTTCTTTCACCTCAAATACTGGTCTCCTAGCTTGACGGGGGAGAGGCCCTAAACAAATTCAACCCTACCCCCAGCCATTAAGAGTAGTAAGTAGTGTTTATTTGATGTGAAAAAATGACATACAAAAACAATGGCTTTTGGCGGTAAGCAGATCGCAATGACGAATGCCGGTGGTTAATATTTTATAACTTTTGCCTTTAACTTTTGCCCTTTGCCCTTTACCCTTTGCCTTTTGTTTCCCCCTTGACCCCTCATCCCCTGTTTGATAACTTAGAAGAGTGCATTGTTGCATTTCTGTGCAATTCTGTTCTGCCCATGATTCATTACAAAAACGTTTCCAAAGAATATTCCACTGGCAAGTACGCCTTAAAAAATGTTGATCTCCGCCTGAATGACGGGGAGTTTGCCTTTTTGATCGGCCCTTCTGGAGCCGGCAAGAGCACTCTTTTTAAATTACTAATGCGCGAAGAGCTGCCCTCATCAGGGGAAGTCTGGCTCAACGATATGCGCGTTGATCAAGTCAAAAACCGTCAGGTGCCCAAGCTCCGTCGCAATATGGGCATGATTTTTCAGAACTTCCGTGTTCTGCCTCGATTAACCGTGGCCGAAAACGTAGCCTTTGCCCTGGAAGTCGCCGGCAAACCCCGTCAAGAAATAAATAAGGTTGTGCCATATATGCTCAAGATGGTTAGCTTAGAAGATAGAGCCAACGCTTTTCCGCTTGAGCTATCGGGCGGCGAAACGCAGCGGGTAGCCATCGCCAGAGCGCTGGTTCACGAACCAACCGTCCTGCTGGCCGATGAGCCGACTGGTAACCTCGATCCAGCTACCTCCTGGGAAATTGTAGAACTACTAAACAAAATTAACAGTTGGGGAACAACCGTTTTGATGGTTACCCACAACGCTGATATTGTAAACGCTATGAAAAAGCGAGTAGTCGTGGTAAAAAAAGGTAAAATAGCCAAAGACACTCCAGAGGGGACATACGACCTAGGGTAATCCCGGGAATTCTACTATGCTTACTGGACCGACACGCATTATTCGCACCGCCATTCTACACATGCAACGCCACGGTTGGCACACCTTGGCCGCTTTGTCTGTTATGACTCTGACCTTCTTTATGCTGTCATTGTTCATTCTGACCATCCTGGCGTCTAACCAGATTCTCCGCTATTTTGAACAGCAACCCTTAGCCATCGTCTACTTTAATGATGACGCCGCCCAATCCAGCATCGATCAACTCCAATCTGATTTAGTAGCTACCGGCCGCCTCAAAGAAGTCAGTTTTATCTCCCAAGAACAAGCTCTAAACGAGTTCAAGCAAACACTTGGTCAAGAAGAAGATGCCAAGATTCGAGAAAGTTTGCCCGAAGTCACCCTGCCTTCTTCAATAGGTATTGCGGCCAACAATCTTGATGATCTCGACAGCTTGATGACTCTAGTCCAGCAGGAAAAATACGCCTCAATGATCGACGAAATCAGCTACAACCAGGATCTAGCAGAGCGCCTGTCGTCGTGGATAGACACTGGTCGATGGGTGGGAATTGGATTGGTCGGATTCTTGCTGACAGTGTCCTTCCTTATCATGCTTGTCACCATCGGCCTCAATATTGCTGCCTTTAAAGATGAAATCGAAGTGATGCGTTTGGTCGGAGCAAGTAATTGGTATATTCGCGGACCGTTTATCGTAGAAGGCATATTGTATGGCGTTATTTCAGCGATTATCTCAGTTACTATCGTCTATGCTAGCCTGCCGTGGGTAGCAAATAGCTTGCAAAAGTGGCTCGCCAACATCAACATTTTCCCAATTGCGGTACTGCCGGTTTTTGGTGGCTTATTGTTAGGTCTATGCTTGTTTGGTACACTATTGGGTATATTGGGTTCATCTATAGCTATGCGCCGATCACTAAAGGCCTGAGGTTCAGGAGGTAGTCATGAAATTTAGAATAATAATCTGTTTATTATTGGTCGTCTCTTTAGGGCTAGCCTTTGCTATCCCTTTGCCAGGAGCTAAGGCCCAGTCTGTTCAAGAATTATTAAATGAGCAGCAAGAACTGAGAAAAAAGTTAAATGAAACCAAAAATCAGACTCGAACCTTGAATGAAGAAGTTGCTAGGCTTGATAATCAGGTCCGGCTCAATGAGCTAGAAGTTCAAGATATTCAAGGACAAATCCAAAGCACTCAAGCTCATATTATTCAAACTAACGGTCAGATTAGCGATGTTAACCAAAAGCTTTCAAATCTTGCTCAAGTTATGGATCAAACTCAGGCCTCTGCCAATGCTCGATTGCGTCAGTCGTATAAAAATAGTCGCACCTCAAATATAGTTAGCGTGCTTACTGCAGAAGACTTCCAGGCTATGATGCGCAACCTTGAATATCTAAAAAAAGCTAAAGAAGAAGACGATCGAATTTTAGCAGAAATGGTTACAGCAAAAAAGAATTATGAATCACAAAAAGCTAATCTAGAGAATCTAAAAAATGAAAAAGAGTCGCTACAGAAACAATTAGTTGAAAAAAATAATTCAATTCAGGTCAAACAAGATGAATTAAGCAGCAATATGGAACAGCGAGCATCTTTATTAAGTCAATCTAAGAATGAAGAATCAAGGTATGGGCGACTTTTAGCGGGCAATGAGGCTCGTGTCGCCGCAATGCTTTATTTATCTGGGGTTAATGGACAGAATCTAGGGTATTTTAACAGAGGAGATTTAATAGCTTATGCTGGTGGCACAGGCTGCTCAACTGGCCCACATGTTCATTTTGGGTACTATCAATCAGCAAGCAATACACGATCAGATATTAATCCCTGGCCTCTCATACAAAGCGGTGCAATCGGCTGGCCTGGTGATTCAGGGTCTCGAATAGTTACCCAATGGTATGGTGGTGCTCATAACGGGTTAGATATAGGAGTGGCCGAAAACAGGCCTTTGTACAATGCTAAGGCAGGCAATGCAAAATTGAAAGTTATACCAAAATCAGTGATAAATTCTCAAGGATGGTGCGGTTACACTAATGATAATGGTCAATGGGTTAAAGTTTATGCAAAGACTGATCAAAAAGAGGTCTGGGTCTACCACAATGATGGCACAATGACAGTCTTTGCTCATGTAAATGGAGCAGTTTCTAAATAAAACATCCGACTCTTCTCGGTGTGATGTATAGATATAGATAACCCAGCAGTAAGTGGGCTATATGTCATACTATCCTCTGCTATAATATCTTTATGTCCGTCGTTATCCGTCTCCTGTATTGGCTGCCAGCCTTGGTCTGGGCATCCGTAATCTTTCTTCTGTCATCCATCCCCAATCTGGCTTTTACCTATGGGTCAGCAGATTTTTTCCTACGTAAGATCTCTCATGTTTTGGTCTATATGGTCCTGTGTGTAACGGTATTTTTGGGGCTTCAACAAACAACCCGCTTAACCTTGAGTCGACCCGTAGCCATCAGGGCGTTCCTAATAAGCCTGCTCTACGCCATCTTCGATGAAGTCCACCAGTCTATGGTGCCCACCCGGCACGGAGTAGTTACTGACGTTGCCATTAATAGCCTGGGCATAGGACTAGGACTGGCAGTTGTCGGATGGTTGGAATGGTGGCGCCAGGTTACCAAACCTCCTCAATACGAGCAAATCTGGCAGGGCGGTGAGGTTTTTGTTACACTGAGTCAATTGCCGTATTTCACAACCCGACTTGCTCAAACTCTACAACCTGGACAAGTGCTGGCTCTGCATGGCGATCTTGGGGCAGGCAAAACCACATTAGTTTCTCATCTGGCCAAGGCGTTTGGTATACCTAAAAAGATTTCTAGCCCTACCTACACCATTTCAAAGCAATATCCACTACCAAGTGGTCAGACACTCTATCACTACGATTGGTATCGTTTATCGGACAGTCGCGAAGTAGAGCAACTCGGCATAACCGAGGTAATTGAACGCGCAGATGGTATAATCATTATTGAATGGCCCGACCGAGCCCCTGAACTATTACCAGACCAAACAATGCATCTTTATCTCGACTATGTTGATCAACAAACGCGAAAAATTACTATCAATCGTTGAAGGCAAGGCCCGCCTTCTAGCTGGTGGAGCCGTCATCTTCCCCACAGACACGGTCTGGGGAGTCGGAGCTCGTTGGAAAAATGCCAAAGCTGTCGGCGCACTCTACCAAGCCAAACAACGCCCAGTCGAAGAGCCCTTAGGTATTCTTATTGCAACGCTCAGCGATTTAGAAGAGCTAGGCATTGATTTTGATGCACTTCATCCTCAACAGCACCGAGCCATGGTCAAACTAATAAAGTCTTTCTGGCCCGGCAGTGTCAGCCTAGTCCTGCCTTGGCCCAACAAGCCACTCCATTGTTTATGGCCTGAGCCGACTATTAGTGTCCGGATTCCCAATCATCCTATTGCCATGGAACTGATTCGCCATACCGGCCCGCTAATTCAGTCGTCGGCCTGTTTTAGTGGCGAACTTGCCCCGTCAACGTTTGAGGCTATCGATGGCGCCTTTATTAGTCATACTGGTGGAGTAGTGGCAGGTGAAGCTGGTGGAGAAGTCGGCTCAACAGTTATTGATCTTACTCAAGGAGATCGCCCTCGCATCCTCCGGGCCGGCGCAGTGCCCATGTTTGATATTGAACGCGTTATCGCTTAGCGATAGTGACAAGCGACAAGCGACGTGCGACGAGGAAATTCAGTTCAAATTGAATACTGAACAAATGCTGGTCGCCTGTCGCTTGTCGCCCGTCGCGCTTGACGGCGCAGCCGTTAAGCCAGTATTCTTAGAAGGGCACTCTATTAACTTCTCTTTAATCCCCTCAAAAAAACATAATCTAGCTTTCGGGCCTGAACGGGCCTCTATCATTTCGTGCTTATCATTGCATATGCTCGTTCTTGTCGCTTGTCGCTCGTCACTATAAAGGGGGAACTATGCCAACAAAGTATTTATTCGTTACCGGTGGTGTTATCTCAGGAATTGGCAAAGGAATAACCTCGGCTTCAATCGGCTTATTACTAAAAGCCTCGGGCTATACAGTCTCGCCCATGAAGATAGATATGTACTTCAACATGGACGCTGGCACCTTGCGACCCCAAGAGCACGGCGAAGTCTTTGTTACCCAAGACGGCTTAGAGACAGATCAAGATCTTGGTAATTACGAACGTTTCCTTGGCATGGACCTCGACAGAGCCAACTATCTCACCAATGGCATGCTCTACGACACTGTTCTCAAAAAAGAGCGAGCCTTTGAATATCAAGGCATAACGGTCCAGCCCATCCCTCACATTACTAATGAAATTATCGACAGAGTCAAAGCGGCCGGCCGTCGTCATAAAGCCGATGTCGTTATCATCGAGCTGGGTGGCACAGTAGGGGATTATGAGAATGTGTTATTTTTAGAAGCTTCGCGCATTATGAAGCTCAAGAATCCGCATGATGTCTTCCAGCTTCATCTTGGCTATTTGCCCATTCCTGGTACCTTGGGAGAAATGAAATCCAAGCCAATTCAGCAGTCGGTTCGCGCCCTCAATTCAATGGGTATTCAGCCAGATATGATCGTTGGTCGATCAACGGCCAGTATCGATAAAACCCGCCGTGAGAAGATTTCACTTTTCACCAATGTTCAGGCAGAAGATGTCATTTCTAATCCCGATGTCGATAGCATTTATCAGGTGCCGCTAATTCTAGACAAACAGCACGTCGCCGAGCGGTTACTGGAAAAGATGGGCTTACCGGTCAAAGACAAGAACTTAGATGATTGGGTTGCCCTCAACAAAACGATCGCCAAAGCCAAAAAGCCAGTCAAAATCGGGCTAATCGGCAAATACTTTGCTACCGGAGATTTCGTTCTGGAAGATGTTTATGTATCGGTTATCGAAGCCCTGAAGCATGCTGCCTGGCATCATGGCCTAGATCCCCAGTTATTTTGGGTGGATGCCGAAAAGATTGAACAAGAAGGGACTGACAAACTGGCCGAAATGGATGGTATTTGCGTGCCGGGAGGCTTCGGTTCTCGGGGCATTGAAGGCATGATAGCTGCAGTCAAATTCGCTCGTCAGCACAATAAGCCATATCTTGGGTTATGCTACGGCATGCAGATGGCCACCATCGAGTTTGCCAGAAATGTAGCAGGTCTCAAAAATGCCAATTCAACCGAGGTAGACCCAAAAACCAAGCATCCCATTGTTCACATCATGCCCGACCAACAAAAGAAGCTGCTCAAGCAGGAGTACGGTGGTAGTATGCGTTTGGGAGATTGGGCCTGCAAAGTTAAGCCCAGCACGTTGGCGTATCAAGCGTACCAACAAAGTGCTATTCATGAGCGCCATCGCCATCGCTATGAGTTTAATAATGTCTACAGACAGCCATTAGAAGAAGCCGGCATGATAATTAGCGGCACCTCGCCAGATGGTCAGCTTGTTGAAATGGTCGAAATACCCAATCACCCCTTCTTTATCGGAGTCCAATTCCATCCCGAGTTTCTGTCCCGGCCCACCCAAGCCCATCCGCTATTCCGCGACTTTATCGCCGCCGCCAGCCAAGCTGGTGGGGATAAAAGATAGAATATTGAATATGGCTAACAACAACAAAACTATATCCAATATCCCATCTCCTATGTCCCTCGCAATGACTCAGCGACGCTTAGTCATTACGATAGATGGTCCAGCCGGCTCGGGCAAAGGAACTATTTCATATCTGGTAGCTCGAAGGTATGGTTTAGATAATATCGACAGCGGTGCCTGCTACCGGGCTGTAGCCTGGCTAGCCTTGCAGCACAATATACGTTTAAACGAACAATCTGTTGCCCAACTTGTTGAACTGTTAAACAAGTTCCCCATCACCTTCACTGCCAATCCTCAAGACACTGGCCCAAAAAGTTATATTAAAGTAGGGGATCAGGATGTTACCGACCATATCCGCAACTCTCAAGTTGCAGAAGCAGCTTCCTTGGCCGGCACATTGCTGCCAGTCCGACAGCTAATGAAAGACTATCAGCGCCAATTGGTAAAGCAGACTAAAAACGGAGCAGTCTTGGAAGGGCGCGATACTGGTTCTACGGTGTATCCCGAAGCTGATATGAAGTTTTTTCTGACTTCATCAGTAGAGGTCAGAGCCCAGAGGCGCCATGTTGATTATATCGACGCGGGTCAGGATATTTCGTTTGAGCAAGTCTATTCAGAGATAGCTGAGCGAGATCGACGCGATACTGAACGGGCTTATTCAGCCCTACGTCTGGCCGAAGGGGCAGTTGTTATCGACAGTACAAACAACACCATCAACCAGACGGTCGAGCAAATATCTCGCTATATTGATAAGTACTTGGAAAGACAAGGCAAAAATCAAAAGGCAAAAGGTAAAAATTAAAGTCAAAAATCAAAGATTACTGACAATCCCCGCCGTCGCGTCCCGCGTCTCCTGCCTCCTGTCTCTTGTCTCCTGCATTTTATATAACCCTGTATTCATTTGTTTCTTGCTAAATACTGGTCTCCTAGCCTAGGCAAGAAGATCTAGTAGATCATGTAAAAACTCATCCCGGCATTCATTAGCTAGTAAGTCGTGTTTATTTGGCAAGAAAAAATGACATACAAAAACAATGGCTTTTGGTCGATTGCATTCTTGTGTGTGAATAATAAACCCATACTAGATTGCCGCCCTACACTTACAGCTATGCCAGATAAAGATACACAATCCCCCTGCCTTCAGCCTCTCACCCTTCCCCTATGCTTGCTTGTAGTTTTGCCCATGTGTTGGTTGTATAATAAAGGTCATAGCCAGCTGAATGGTAGCCATCTGCATATGATACTTTATATAAACACCACTGATAGACAACAACTCGTTCTTCGCTTACAGCAGCCCGATGGCCAACTTGTTGCCGAATTAACAAAAATGGAAACGCGCAATCATGCGCAAATCCTCTTGCCGTCCATTGAAGAATTACTAGGCAGCCAAGATTTATCAATGGATAATCTGCAAGCCATCGAAGTCAATCCTGGCCCTGGTTCATTCACTGGCACAAGAGTTGGCGTTGCCGTAGCCAATGCACTTGGCCTGGCTTTACAACTACCAGTCAACAGTCTGCCCATCGGTCAATCCGTAGAACCAATCTACAGCTCCCCACCCAACATCGGGTAGACCAAGGCAAAAATCAAAAGGCAAAAGGCAAAATTACAGTTAAAAGTTAAAACCCAAAGTTACAAGTAGTGCTGTAGTGCTAAGTTAGCCAGTATTCGTCATTGCGAGGAATGAAATGACGTGGCAATCTAGGATATCTCCCCGATTGCCGCACGGAGTTTATCCCGATCCAATCAGGGCTCACAGTGGCGCATATGTAATTTTTGATTTTCTACTTTAATTTTTACCTTTTGCCCTTTGCCCTTTGCCTTCCCATCCGCATCCCACAATCTTGACAAGTAGCCCATAGTATGATATAATAGACTATATGGGTACTTTCTTTACGCCGCTGCGCATGTGGGCCATTACCTTCGGCCTGCTTGTCTTTGACGCCATCATAATTTATTTATTTATAAATCAGCCTACAGTCTTGAGCCTGCAAGAGACTTGGGATTTTCGTCATAATGATTTGCGCCAGATAGAAGAACAGCAACAGCGTCAACTCAACCCGCTTATTCCATCCACTACACCATTAGCAGTTGAAGATTTTATTACTCACCCCCAAGCTTCGGGGCCAGCTCAAATACTGCGCCAGCAACTCCCTGCAGACAGTCAAGGCAAGGTTCTGTAAGCCTATAACGATTGATAGCATATACATATGAGTCTTAGCTATAGTCTGGATTCTGGAATCTAGAATCGTTCAATAATTTCCTGTATCCTTATCAAGTATGAAATCGAAAATTACTCCTATCCTCGGCATGGCGCTAAGCGTAGCCTTTATAATTTTATTGGCCAGCTCGCTTCATCTGGAAAATGTCCTCAAAGCACTATCCGAGGCTGCCTATTGGTGGCTTGTTCCAGCCATAGCCGTTTCTCTGTTCAGTTTCGTATTTAGGGCCCAAAGATTCCGGAAGATTTTAGCCTCATTAAAAGCCTTCTCACTGGGCCGAAGTTATCAATATATTACTATTAACTACATGGCCAACAATGTCTTGCCTGCCCGAGCAGGTGAGGTTTTGTTATCATATGTGGTTCGACAAAACGAAGGTATTCCAGTTAGCTCGTCGCTAGCGGTGACTCTCTTGGGCAGAGTTATAGATGGGTTAGTCCTGCTCAGCATACTACTGCTCACAATCTCGTTCCTGCCTTTTCCTAGTTGGGTAATCCAAATTCTAACCATCGGATTTGTTGTTTTCGGCCTGGTTATGGCAGCGCTCATTTGGCTTGTTATCGGCAAAGATGAGCATTTATCTCAGGTCCGACGATTTCTGGAAAATCTGGCACCTGCTTGGGCCGATAAGGCTATTGCATGGGGCATAACTCAATTGCAACGGTTTCGTGAGGGGTTGTTGCCACTGCGCTCAAAGCGCTTATTAGCCATTACGATCACTAATAGTATCTTCATATGGCTATGCGAGAGTCTAGTCTATTTCCTAGTTGGCCAAGCTTTTGGCTTGGTACTTTCACCGATGGAATGGTTATTCCTGGTTTCTTTGTCCAATCTAGGCACCAGCATCCCCTCGGGCCCAGCTGGTATTGGCACGTTCCATGGCATTGTTGTCATCTGTTTGGGCCTGCTTGGCGTTGACACTAATCAAGCAGCCGCTTATGCCGTCATACTCCACATCACTCAGGTTGTGCCAGTAACTATTATTGGTGCAATTTCATATTTCAAATTGTCCTTCGGCCGCCTTCGCGCAGGCGACAACCTGGCCAAAGCAGCCCAATCAATGACTGACTCTCTAAAGACAGAGTCAATCAAGTAAGCCAAAAAACCAGCCCAAAAAAACAATCGACCTATTCCAACCTCGGAGGTTCTCATCCCAGAGAACCTCCGAGGTTCGTCATACATGGTCCAGGTAGCAAGGCTGGACTAGAAGCAGGCAACAGGTGTACCCTAGACATATGGTAAAATCCTGTCTCATTGTCTTTGGCCTTATTGCCTGCTTGGCGCTCAAGCCAGCAACAATCCTTGCTGTTACTGCCGAGGAGACTCTTCAGTCGCTGGGTATCGAAGTGGCCGTCGACCCCTCTCAGTCATCTGCTTCTGCTCTCATTCAACTCCCTTCAGTTTATGCTATCCCCGGCAGCTTTACCTACTGGTTCAAAAGCATCATTGAGCAGATTCAATATATATTAGCCTCAACTCCAGAGAGTCGCACTCAGCTGCTGCTTGATTTTAGTCAGCAGCGACTAGCCGAAGGCTATCAGGCTATTCAAGACAACAATCCTCAGGCGGCTGTCGATGCCCTAACTAAATATCAACAACAACAGCAGGAGTTGTCTGATTATCTCAACACTCTTCAGCTTGATAATGTTGACATGCAGCCCTATCTGGATAAGCTTGAACAGCAAATAGGCATCCAAAAAGCCTTAGAAGACTTTGTTGAACAAAAGGTTACAGATGCCGATATCCGCAGTCGAGTCACCTCGCTCTTGCAAGTTCAACCAACCCAAGTTGTAGCGTTTCAGAAACAAGCCGATAGAGTTATTCTTGGCGAACACAAAATCCGACCTACCCCCACCCCCCAGTCAACCCAATCAGCTACCCCTTCAGCTAGGCCAGTCAATTAAAGTTAAAAGGCAAAAATCAAAAGGCAGAAATTAAAGTCAAAAATACAAAGTAACTGCGACTGCCTTCTGCCTTCTGCATTTAATAAACCCCCTGTATTCATTTCTTTCACATTAAATACTGGTCTCCTAGCCTGACCAAGGAGAGCTAGTAAATAAGTATATCCTCACCCAAATTATCTATCCATACTAGGGCATGTTTATTTGATGTGAAAAAATGACATACAAAAACGTGGCTTTTGGCCGAATGCATTTTGCCGGGCCAGCAATATAATCAAACAAGATTGCCGCTATGACTTCGTTTGCCGTCAGATCGCAATGTCATAGTCGTAAGCAACCTTTGATTTTTAACTTTAATTTCTGCCTTTTGACCTTTGCCTTTTGCCTCCCCCTTCCCCTTGACGCTACGTCTCCAGACATTTAAGCTAAAGACATGAATATTCTCGTCACCGGTGGAGCAGGTTATATTGGCTCAGAAACAGTCAACCACTTAGTGGAATCCGGTCATCAAGTGACCGTTTTAGACTCGTTAGAATTCGGCCATGCTCAGGCCTTGCCTGACTCGGTTACATTAGTCACAGGTCGAATCGATGATCGACAATTATTAGACAGTCTTTTAACAGACCAAGCATTTGATGGTTTAATCCATTTTGCAGCCTACATTCAAGTCGGCGAATCTGTCGAGCAGCCAGCCAAGTATTTTTCAAACAATGTAGCGGGCTCGCTGGTTCTGTTCAAGGCCATCCATGATCATGGCATCAAACATGTCGTCTTCTCCTCGACCGCTGCAGTCTACGGCAATCCAGTCCAAGTGCCAATCCAAGAAGACGATCCCAAAGTCCCCACCAATCCCTATGGTGCAAGCAAATTAATGATGGAAGACATGCTGAAATGGATGGATCAAGCTCACGGCCTGACCAGTGTCTGCCTCCGTTATTTCAACGCCTCCGGTGCAGCGCTAGACGGTAGTCGCGGCGAAGCTCATCAGCCCGAATCACACCTTATTCCATTAGTTATTCAGGCAGCCACAGGCCAACGTCCACATATTACTATCTTTGGTCAAGACTACAATACTCCCGATGGTACTTGTGTCAGAGATTATATTCACATCGCCGATCTAGCGAGCGCTCATCTCAAAGCCATGGAATATTTAGTCGCCGGCGGAGTTTCTGATCAATTCAATGTCGGAACCGGCCAAGGATACTCCAATCAACAGGTAGTGGATATGGTCAAACAAGTCACCGCCAAAGATTTTACAGTTGAGTATGGTCAGCGCCGCCCGGGCGACCCCGATCAGCTGATTGCCTCATCAGAAAAACTGCAGCAAAAACTCAACTGGCAACCCCAGCATAGTCAACTCGAAGATATTATTAAATCAGCTTGGCAATGGCATGCAGCACATCCAAATGGCTATAATCATGACTAAGCCAGCACCTGACTCACCGTATACCACTGTCGATAGCAAGATAGCGTACCAAAACCAATTTATGACCATTGTCGAAGATCAGATTATTCATCCTGATGGTCGGCCAGGTGTCTATTCTTATAGATCCTTATCCAAGTCGGTCGCAATTGTGCCGGTCGATCGGGATGGCGGTATCTATCTAGTCGAAGTCTGGCGTTATCCCATACAGCGCTTTGCCTGGGAAATTCCAATGGGAGGCATAGAATCAGCAGACGAATCGCCCTTAGTAGCAGCCCAGCGTGAGTTATTGGAAGAGGCTGGACTCAAAGCGCAACAATGGTCCAAATTGGCTCGTATTCATCCATGCCCCTCCGTCTCAGATGAACAGGCCATCTATTTTGTGGCACAACAGGTGCAGCAACAGCCTCACACCGATACCAATGAGGTATCGCAAGTTAAAAAATTCACCCTAAAACAAATCAATCAGCTTATTGAATCGGGCCAATTGACCAACGGCCAGGCCATCACAGCTATACTGATGGCTCAGCGAAAATTCCCTGAGTTATTTCCAAGCACATGATTCATCTCAGAATTCTTGCCCGTCGACTGATCAATATACTCTTAAGCGCAGCAGCAATGATTCGCTTCCGCCAGCCACACAAACATTTAATTTTGATTGGTATTACCGGCACCGATGGCAAAACCACCACCACCCATCTTGTCTCCAGCATATTGGAGCAGGCTGGTCATACAGTCGGCCACATCTCAACCCTAGGTGCGCAGATCAACGGCCAACATCTCCAAACTGGCCTTCATACCTCAACACCCGGTCCAACCGAAATATATGCTATGTTGCATCAGATGAAACAGGCAGGTGTCAGCCATGTCGTTATTGAGACTACCTCACATGGCCTGGACCAATATCGAACCTTTGGTCTTAATTTTAGGGTTGGACTAATTACCAACCTGAGCCCGGAACATCTCGATTATCACCGCACTATGGATAAATACCTTCAAGCCAAAGCCATGATTATCAAGCAGTCGCAGCACACAATCATAAATATAGACAGTCCACCATTGACCCAGCTTATATCCACCCACCCCTCGCTCCTGACTATTAGCCAGTCTCAGCCAGCCGATTTACTCGGCACGATTACGCAGCAAACCGATCAATCAACGACTTTCAATAGTAAAATTTCTCCCAAATTAAGCAAAACCAAGTCGATCCAAGACTTGCAAGTCTTCTTACCGGGTGAATACAATGTTTCAAATGCCTTAGCAGCAACCGCTATCGCGGTATGCCTCGAAGTTTCTGAGTCAGCCATTAGACAAGGCTTGGCAGCGGTCAAAGCGGTCGATGGTCGCTGGCAGGTAGTCCAAACTACACCATACACCATCATTATTGACTTCGCCCATACGCCACAATCCTTAGCTCAAGTACTGCCTCAAGCTAAAAAATTAGTCACAGGCAACGGCGCATTAATTCATGTTTTTGGCTCAGCAGCTCAACGTGATCAATCCAAGCGCTCAACCTTCGGTCAGCTGTCCGGCCAATGGGCAGATTTCTCCATCCTCACCATGGAGGACCCCCGCTTTGAGTCTTTGGATACAATACAATCAATGATCATCGATGGTCTTACTCAACAGGGTAGAGTACAGGGCAAACAGTGGCAGCGCCTCGACGATCGACAACAAGCCATAAACCAAGCCATCGCCATGGCTCAAAAGGGAGACGTAGTATTAATTACCGGCAAAGGCCACGAACAAAGCCTAGCCATCCAAGGCCAAGAAATCCCCTGGTCAGACCAAACAGCTGTAGAGAAAGCGCTCGGCAAAGGGCAAAGGGCAAAAGGAAAAAGGCAAAGGGCAAAAGGCAAAAATTAAAATCAAAAATCAAAGATTACTGACAATCCTCCTGTCCCGCGTCTCCTGTCTCGATATCCGCCACCAAAGGTGCCTCAGTCTCCTTCATTCATTCCTTTCCCATCGAACTGGTCTCCACATGTCGCCCGTCGCCCGTCGCCTGTTCTAAAAATTCATGCGATAGGTTCAAGATAGTAAGGCGCGAAGCACCGGTGATTCGAAACGACCAGTAACCCCTTCCTCCTATGCTTGACGCTTGACGCTTGCCTATTACCCCTGTAACCTAAATAGTGTATGAAAATCCTAGTCACCGGTGGCGCTGGTTTTATTGGCTCCAATCTTATCCGCTACCTGCTGAAGAAATATCCAGGTTATACAATCATTAATCTGGATCGACTGACCTATTCCGGCAACCTCGAAAATTTAACCGACCTGGCTCATCTCCCCACCTACCACTTTGTCCAAGGTGATATCTGCAATGAAGTTGAAGTGGATGCCCTGATGAGTCAAGGTATAGATACTGTCATTCACCTAGCCTCAGAACCATACCCGAATCCTGAAGAAGTAGACCCCTCGCGCTTTATTAGGACAGACCTCTACGGCACCTATGTCTTATGTGAAGCTGCCAAAGCCTATCGCGTTTCTCGATTCTTGCATATCTCTACGGCAGCAGGCTATGGTCCCGCCTCAACCCAAGGCTTGCAAAAACGCCCGGTCTACGAAGGCGACGAGCTTCAGCCAGCCTCTCCGCAAGCTGCTTCCAAAATAGGCGCCGAACGTCTGGCTTACTCTTACACCACCTCAGCCAACTTACCCATCACCATGGTTCGTCCATCGTCTATCTATGGACCTCACCAATACCCCAATCAGCTAATGGCCTCCTGGATCACCAAAGCAATCCAGCGACAACCGGTAGAATTGGAACTGGCAGGCAGAGTAGAGCACGATTGGCTGCATGTCGATGATTTTTGCACTGCCATCGATACCCTCATCCATGCCCGAGCTGGCGATGTTGATGCGCAGACCTATAATCTTGGTAGCGGACATGTTCGGTCAGAGATAGAAGTTGTAGACTTGCTGCTGCATTTCCTGGATAGGCCGCGAGAACTACTATCAGTTATAGAATCAGGCATGCCTGGACAACAGGCAGTGGATACATCCAAGCTCAATCGCTTGGGTTGGCAGCCGGCTGTAGATTTTCATAAAGGTATTGCCAGCGCTGTCAAATGGTACGAAGATAACCCGCAGTGGTGGGAAAAACTCCAACAACCTTTCGCCCAATTACCCGACCAACCATCACTGGATGATGATATCTTCAGTCTTTAAATTCCTATGCCCAGTCAACCATTTGTGAGCTGCATAATTACAAATTATAATTATGGCCATTTTTTAGATCAAGCTATCGATAGTGTCTTACACCAAACCTACCCCAATATTGAGGTAATTGTTATTGATGATGGGTCTACTGATGACTCAGCTCAAATAGTTAAGCCCTACCGTGACCAAGTCGCCTTTGTGCAGCAAACCAATAGCGGGGTAGTGGTGGCCCGCAACGCTGGCGCCAAGCGTTCAACCTCAGACTACATATTCTTCCTTGATGCTGATGACTATATACATCCGCAGTTTGTCGAACAACTTATATCGGCCTTGATCCAGGCTCAACAAACCAATCCTCAGGCCGCCATCGCCTATTGCGATCAGCAATATGTTGGTCATAGCCAAGCCATTATTCCGGCCTGCTCCTGGAATGTCCCCAAGTTGCTCTATCGAAACTATCTATCAATCACATCTATCATGACCAAACAAGCCTTTGATAGTGTTGGTGGATTTTCAACTGAGGTAAATCAGACAGCTAGCTTTGAAGACTGGGATCTGTGGTTATCCCTGGCTGAGCAAGGCTGGACGGGCGTCTATGTACCTCAGGTTTTATTTTTCTACCGTCTCCATGGTGATGGTCGCAATGGCCCAGCCCTTCAGCATCGCGCTGAATTGGAAGTGCTATTACACAGTCGTCACTCAGCTCTTTACAATCGTTGGTCTCACCGACTCTATTTAGCCATCTTTGCCACGGCCAGTAAATGGCGCAACCGATTAATCCCACCACCCGGCTCGTTGCAATCATGAGACGTAGTTGATAGCAAAAACAGCGCCTTGGCCATGATCTATGGTGCAATAGCGTATAATATCTCTGTAGTATAAGCAGCTTTAATAATGAATCAATCCACCCCAAGTACCACCGCTATAGTGGCCCGCAACACCATGTATCAATTTATAGGCAAAGCGATAACCATGGCCTTATCAATGGTTTCATTAGCTATGGTGGCCGGCAGTTTGCCAAAAGCCCAGTTTGGCGAATTCAGCATTATTTTCAGTATTATTTTTATCACCGCCGTTAGTTTAACCGAGATTAAAGTCGAGCAGGTGGCTGTTCGTGATATTGCCGAAGATGAGCAAAGATACAATTTACTAATCAATCAATCGACAATTCTCAAAATGCTAGTGTCGCTAATGGTAGTTGTCGGTGTGTCTATCTGGATTTGGCTTGGCGATTACTCGGCCATAGTCAAAACGACAGCCTATATTTCATTAATCGGCGTCTTCTTCAGCGCTGCCCAGTCAGGTTTTTACTCAGCCATTCAGTACAATCTGAAAGCCTATTTGCTAACCGCAGCCGAAGTTATTGCCAAAGTCGTCACCACCGTTCTGACCATAATTCTGGTTTGGCTATTTACTACCGGCCAACTTCATGTCACTGCCACCACTTCCGCCTTGGCTCTCGTCGCAACCATTCTCCCCGCCGTAATTATCCTGATTTGTTTTGTATATTGGGCCACCAAATATATGAAAGTTCGGATAGATCTCAGGCCCAACCGGGCAACACTGATTGAATTGGCTCGCGATTCTTGGCCGCTGTGGGTTATGGGTATCTTAATAGTTATACACACCCAAATTGGCTACATCATGCTAAGTCATTTTAAATCCGAAGAAGATGTGGCTGTTTTTGCTCTATCCCGACGTTTTATGGAGGTTATCATTACCCTCCCCCCTCTATTCCTGGCCTCCGTCTACCCTTTATTGAGTCGATATGCCGCCACCGAGCCAGCTCGTCTCAGCCAGGCCATCCAAAAATCCTTCAACTTCCTCGTCATGACAGCCGCTATTATCTGTGTTATTACCTTTTATGGCGCCCCGCAGATCATCTCCATCTTCGGTAATAGCCAATATCCTCAGTCAATTGCAGTCCTACAAGTATTAACGGTGGCGATATTTAGTAGTTTCATTTATGGATTATTCCAATCATACCTAGTTGCTACCAGGCAACAGCGACTCGTTGTCTACACACTAGTTGCAGCCATAGCTATCAATATTTTCCTTAACCTCGGACTCTTGGGCAACCTTAGCTATTTTGCCCCAGCCATCGCAGCAGCTGTCACAGAAACCATTATCCTGGTGAGCCTCCTCATCATCATCTGGTATCGTTTCAGCATGAAACTGAATTTAAGCACGGCGGCCAAGAGTATGGGCTTGGCTGCGGTAGTTCTGGTTTTATTGGGCCTAAGCAATCTTAATCAACTCGCGACTGACACCAGTTTAGTCAGCAATTTTTTAGACCTCAGCCTTATTGCCGCCTTGGCCCTGATCATCTACGGTATTCTCATTTACTGGGCCAAAATTCTTCCATCAGACATCATCGAACACTCACTCAGCCTACTACCATTACCGCAGAAGCTCAAAGACAAAATCTAAGGTATTTCATAGAAAGATTTTGACCTATCCTAAAAACTAGTCTAAACTAGGTAGCGTCAACCTCAAATCCCACAATCGGAGTTATTTTACATGAACCGTTTCTCACTATTAGCAATTATGCTAGCATTTGCCGCTATTTGGTCCGCAGCCACTCAACCCGCTTATGCCTATCTCGATCCAGGAACCGGCAGCTATCTCTTTCAAATGGCCTTAGCCGGATTGTTTGGTGCCTTATTTGCCCTCAAGATATACTGGCTGCAAGTTAAGACATTTGTGCTTAAGTTACTAGGTAAATCTTCGCCTACTCCTGACCAATCTCAGGAGAAAAAAGATGCCTAAAGACACTACCAAGCTTGAATCTTCATCCTTCCGCGATCCCAGCGGCACTGTCTTTTACCAAGACGACACCATCTATCGGGCAGTTTCTGATTCATACCAGAAAAACTATGACCTGCTACACAGCTCCGGCCTATATCAGACTCTTGTTGACCAGCAAGCTATGGTAGCTCATCAAGAGGTCAAGTTAACAAACCACCCCTTTCAGCAGGCCTATAAAATTATTAAACCTGAGCATATTCCGGTCATATCCTATCCGTATGAATGGTCATTTAGCCAGCTGCAAGATGCGGCGCTCCTAACCCTTCATCTTCAAAAAACAGCCCTCAAACATGGCATGAGTCTCAAAGATGCAACGGCTTACAATATCCAATTTGTGGCCAATCAGCCAGTTTTAATTGACACCTTGTCTTTTGAAGCCTACCAGCCAAAGCCCTGGGTTGCCTACAAACAATTCTGCCAACATTTCCTGGCCCCGCTAGCCTTAATGGCCCATACCGATCTCCGCCTGCAGCAATTACTCCAGACGAATATTGACGGCATCCCTCTAGACCTAGCCTCCCGTCTCCTGCCCCCAGCTTCTCGTCTCCGACCCGGCCTGCTAATCCATATCCATCTTCACGGTAAGAACCAAGTCAGTCATGCTTCCGATGCCTCAAAAAATCTCCAAGCCGCTTCTCAATCTACATCTGTTGGTCAAGTCAGTCTGCAATCATTGCTGGGCATGTTGGATAGTCTAGAGTCAGCAGTCAAAAAGCTCAAAGCCAAAGGCCAAAACACCGAGTGGGCCAGCTATTACATCAATAACAACAACTATGTCGACCAAGCCCTCCAACACAAGCAGCAATTAGTGGGGGACTATCTCAAGCAACTCAAAGCAAAATCAGCCACAGACATCGGTGCCAATACCGGCTTATTTAGCATGGTTGCGGCAGATCAAGGCATCCAAACCATCGCCCTCGACATCGACCCCTTAGCAGTCGACAGCCTCTACCAATACCTCAAATCAGAAGCTCGTCGCTCGTCGCCCGTCGCTAGTCGCTCCACCAAAGGCAGTATCCTGCCTTTGGTGTCAGACATTGCCAACCCCAGCCCAGGCATTGGCTGGCACAATACCGAGCGTCGGGCTATTCTGGATCGTATTCAAGCCGATGCCATTATGGGACTGGCGGTCGTCCATCACCTGGCTATCCCTCTCAACATCCCCTTAGCCAAGATTGCCCTGTTGTTCCACCAGTTGTCGCATAAGGGAGCCATCGTTGAATTCATCCCCAAACAGGATTCCCAAGTCCAGATTCTGTTAGCTACCCGGCAGGATATTTTCACTGACTACACCAAGGAGGGATTTGAGGCTGCTTTTGGTCAATATTTCAAAATTACCAAAGCCACCCCAATCAAAGATAGCCACCGGATCCTATACCTACTAGAAAAGAAGTAAGTTATGCTCAACCGATTCACCTCGTCGCTCGTCGCTCGTCGCTCGTCGCTCCTAAGCCTAGCCCCAGCCATTCTCTTCAGCTGGTTCGCAATTCTCAGCTTGTTCGCCACCAATATTCACGGCACCACTATAAACCAGGTGATTGAACCGCTCCTTTTTACAACCTTTGTCGTCGTAGTTATCCAAATAGGTTTGGCATTCTTAACCAAAAAACCAACCTTTGCCGCTCTAATCAGCCTGACGCTGGTTGTCACATTCTTTAGCTTCAATAGCCTGACTGTGATTTTTGGTCAGTGGCTGGAAGCCGATCAAGCCAAAGTCGCTGTCTGGCTATTGTATATACTTGTGGCAATAGTGCTGGTCGTCATGGCTATGAAATCTGCCGGTCGGCAGACTACCTGGCCATCGATACGTTTTATTAAACTAATTAGCCTCGTCGGCATTATTCTTCTTGTCGGCCCTCTCATCCAAATTGTTCCAGGCTTATTTGCCAGCTCCGAGGCCAGACAGCAAGCACTTCAGGCCACCCAAGTCCTCCCTGTCGCTCATCACTCATCGCTTGTCGCTGCAAGTCAACCCGATATCTATTACATCGTCCTCGATCGTTACGCCTCACCCAAAACTCAAGCTGAATACTATGACTATGATAACCAACAGCTAATCGATTATCTGGCTCAAAAGCAGTTCTATCTAGCCACTGATTCCAACACCAACTACCCCAAAACCCTGTTTTCACTTTCCTCAACCCTCAATCTAGATTATCTGCAAAGCCTGGTCGATACTCAGGCCGACGGTGTCTCTGACACCGATACCGCTTCAGTCTTAATGAGAAATCACAAGGCCGGCCAAATCTTCAAGTCGCTTGGCTACACCTATTTCCACGTTGGCAATTATTACGAGCTAGCCAGCAACATCGAGGTAGCCGACACCAACATCATGGCCAACTGGTCAGATTTTATAACCACCAGTAGCTTCACCAGGCAACTCCTCGAGACATCCTACTATCCAGAATTAGCTGGATTAACCACTAATTACCCACTCGGGCTAGGCTTTGATCAGCATTATCGCTGGGCAGACTTCGGCCAGCAGCAACTCCTGCAAGCAACCAAGCAAACAGGGCAAAAATTTGTCATGACCCACCTGCTTATGCCTCATGACCCCTACGTCTATGATGCTGATTGCAATCTACTCCAGCAACCTCTGCAGCGCTGGGAAATCAGCCCGGCCAATTACATCGAACAGGTCAAATGCGCCAACAGTAGGGCCATGCAGGCCATCGACACTATTCTAGCCAACTCAACCCAACCACCCATTATCATTCTCCAGAGCGATGAGGGCCCCGAAGCCATGATCAGCCCCACCGGCCACCACTGGAAATTTGATGGTGCCTCCGACACTGCTATCCAAGAACGCACTCAAATCCTCAACGCCTACTACTTCCCCGACCAGAACTACAGCCAACTCTACCCCACCATCACCCCCGTCAACTCCTTCCGCACCGTCTTCCGCCAATACTTCAACTACGACCTCCCCAACCTAGAAGACCAAACCTACCTCTGGCCCGACAAGGATCATTTGTTCGATTTTTATCTCGCGCCATAGGGCTGATCTATGAGGCTTGACCGTTTTAAATTGAGACGTTACTCTAGTAGCATACCTGAAAGATAAGGCCAATGAATAAAGCTAGGCAATTTTTCAGCAAAGTCGGTAGTGAACCATTTTACCCGTTATTGCTGGCCATTTATCCCGTCATTTTTATCTACAGTCACAACGTCCAGGAATTGACCCTCGATGTAGTATATATTCCACTACTACTTGTTATAATCGTCACCTGCCTGCTCTTCTTTATCTCCAATTTTATATACAAGTCCTGGCCCAAAGCTGCCGCAGCTCTGGGCTTATTTGTTATTGTGTTTTCTCTCTATGGGTCCTTGGTAAATCCATTGCCTGACGAGCTTGCCAGAGTTGGCAATTTTATAATTGGCCCGGATAAAGCAGTCTTTCCTGTAGTTAGTCTTTTGCTGATGGCTGGATTCTGGTATTGGAAAAGATCCTCTCACTCTGGTCGAATATTGACACCCATAATGAATGTTGTATCAATTATATTAGTAGTCATGGTAGTTTGGCAGGTAGGCTTGGCGGAGCGCGGCAAACTGGGAGTTGAGCAGGTTGCAGATACCAGCCTGTCATCAGCCAGCAATGTCTTAGCCTCCACCGATCTGCCCGACTACACCGCATCCAAACCAGATGTCTACTATCTGGTGTTTGATCGCTATGCTGCCAACAATGTATTGCTCGATAGCTACGGATACGACAACAGTCAGTTTTATAGTTGGTTAAGGAGCGAAAACTTTTTTGTAGCGGAAAATGCGCTGTCGAACTATCTTAAAACCTCATTTTCCATGTCTGCCACTCTTAATATGCAGTATCATGACAGCCAGGATTGGCAAGGCCGCCAGCCGACTGAGGGGTCTGATATTATTCCGCTTTTTAAAAACAATGCTACTCAACAGACCTTTCATGATCTAGGATACAAAAACTATTCATTAGCATCTTGGTATTGGCCCACAGCTCAAGAGGGAGGTAATAACCGGGTTTTTCAGTATGCGCCAATGTTCTGGTTGAAGGATCCTTATGTCCGTGAAATAATTTCCGCCACCATGGCCATGCCGATCGTCAGCCTGTTTACTGCTGATAACACCGCCGACAGCCTTATTGCCCACAAGGTCTACACCCAGTATCAATTAAGCACCTACAAAACTGTCGTAGATATGCCCAGCCCTAAGTTCGTTATGGCTCACATCCTATTGCCACATGGGCCTTATATATTCAACCAGGATTGTCAATATGACCCGACTCAGTTGGACAGACTGAGTAATGATCAAGGGTATCTCGAACATCTTAAATGTGCCACCAGGACAGCCCAGGAAATCATCTCGTACATAAAAGCCTCTACCCAAGGTAATGCCATTATAGTGATGGTAGCCGATGAGGGAGCCAGTTCTTCAAAGTACAGTCAAGTCAAAAAGAGTAACAACTGGGTCAGCACTTCAGATCAAGCCTTGCACGAGCGGGCCAACGTCTTAACCGCCTACTATTTCCCCGACCAGGACTATGCTCGGCTATCAGATGATATGTCATCCATTAATGCTTTCCGCACCGTTTTTGATCAATATTTCAACATCCCCATGTCGCCGCTGGAGACAAAGGTCTATGGCTTCAAAGATTCTAAAAAGCTATTCGATCTAGTAGATATTACTGACCGCTTGTACCATCAGCCTGCCGCAGGCATGTAAACACATTACAATTGTCTGAGGACTATTCAAGCCTTTAGCCGCTGCAATCAACAATAGTTTTGAGCTAATCATCGCCATTGGTTAGCATATTTCTTTCGAATGTCCAGTAGATTTAGACTACCACCTTCTGTATAATTTCTAGAGATATCTCCATCGCAAAATCCTGGATCAAGCCAGAATGGCTCGGATGAAATATATAGTGACTATGGTTCATCATATAGGCGTAGAAGTATTACAAAATAAATACCGGTAAGGATTAATCCATGTCTGCACTAAAAAATATAGTAAAAAGTACGGTCAGAAAGTCAGGCTTTAGTATCAGAAGATTGCGCCCGTCAGCCCAAGGCAATTATGATGATTTGTATAGCTTTTTTTCGGCTAACAGCAATGAATCTGAAATATTCATGAAATACGTCTACAGTTTGTTGGTTAAAGAAGGGGACTGGGTGATTGATGTCGGCGCCAATCATGGTATTCATACCGGCCCCTTGAGCAGGCTGGCGGGTAGTCAGGGCAAGGTGGTGGCCTTTGAGGCCGTAGCAGCCCATGCCTCAGATATCCAGCAAAGCTCAACCATAGACAATATCGAACTAATCAACAAAGCCGTGACCAGTCCTAAAGTAGTCAAGAGCACCAAAGAAATCCAGTTCACCTATTATCCGAAGCAGGATGGCTATTCTGGCATAAAAGCCAGAGCCCATGTAAACGACATCGGGCAAAAAATCACCGTAGCCACAACCACCATTGATCAAGAACTTTCCCACCACAAGAACAAGAATGCAAATAGGGTCTCTTTTATAAAAGTTGATGTTGAAGGCGGAGATTTTGACGCACTTCTCGGTGCCAAGGATATCCTCACCAAGCACAAGCCAGTCGTTGTATTCGAAAATGGAATGCAATTCGCCGCGGATATATACGGATACACCAAGCAACAGTTCTTCGCCTATTTTGAAGAATTAGGCTACCACCTATTCCAATTCACCGGCCAACCCTTTACCGAGTCTGATTGGGGCAAAAAAGGTATCTACTGGGAAGTCTGGCTGGTCCACAAAGACTCAGAGCACTTAAACTTCTTTATAAATCATTACAAAAATCTGGCCCAGATGTTTATTGAAGACAAGGTGATATCCCAGTGAGGGTAAATCATAGCGGTCAGGATAGAAGAAGTATTTGATGGATAAGAAAAACGAGCTAGTCAAAAATACTATAATCCTGAGTGTGGGTAGGATTGCATCACAATTTATCTCATTTCTCTTACTACCACTTTATACTTATTTTCTGGAGCCAGAAGTATACGGTCTAATTGATCTGATCTTAACATACATAGTATTGCTCTCACCACTCCTGATAATTCAACTGGATAGAGCAGTTTTTAGAGACTTAATTGATGCAAGGGGAGATAAGGAAAAAATTACCCAGGTCATCTCAAGCGCCCTGGCTATCATTGCACCTCTCGTTGTTTTAGCTGGAATTATATTCATAGCGATCAGTCACCTCCTAAGCATTCCTTATGCCAATCTGATTGCCATCTCTGTATTAGCAACTATCCTATCAATGCTAGCCTCACAGTTTGCGCGGGGATTTGGGCAGAATAAACTATATGCCATAGCAAACATTATGGCGGCTGGAGTCACTTTAATTCTTACCTTGGTATTGGTGGTAGTTTTGAAGATGGGCGCTGCAGGGGTGTTATGGTCGCTTATCTTTTCCAATGCGACAACCTTCATTTTTTTATTCTGGAAGCTAAATTTGCTAGACTATCTCTCTGTGTCAGGCGTCAAGAGAAAAGTTCAGGGCCAGCTGCTGTCCTTCTCGTGGCCACTTGTACCAAGTGCAATTTCATGGTGGTTCATTCGAGCTTCAGACAGAACTATAATTGTCTTAGTTCTTGGCGCGGCAGCCAACGGTATCTATGCCGCAGCCAGCAAATACTCTCTAATTTTTCTGGCGATCTATTCAATTTTTGACTTAGCTTGGACGGAATCTGCCTCCACTCATATCAATAGCAAAGACAGGGACAAGTATTTCTCTGAAGTGCATAATGCCAGTTTTAGGGTATTCGGAGTAATTGGATTATGTTTAATAGCGGTGACACCGGTACTATTTAAAGTAATAATTGGCCAGCAATATCAAGAAGCATATCAATATATACCTATTGTAGTCATAAGCGTTCTATTTCAAATTTATGTTGCTATGTACAGCGTTATCTATCTGGCAAAGAGGATGACTAGGGAAATACTAGTCACTTCTATATGTGCAGCGGCTATCAGTTTGTGCCTGAACTTAATCTTTATTCAGACCTTTGGCCTATATGCTGCGGCTGCTTCTTCGGCAATTGCCTTTTTTGCCATGGCTATATGGAGACATTATGATGTCAAGAAGTATGTAACTATTGACTATACGGGGCATATCTTTTTGAAGCTGGCAGGAGCCTATCTGCTAATAGGCAGTCTGTTCTACATCAATGACCCAATATTAAACATTCTTAGCATTATGCTTGCGTTGGTTATTGCAGTCTTACTTACCCACAGAGTGATCCTGCCTCTAGCCTCTCGGGCAAAGGCAAGGACTCGAGCCTTATTTCTTTCGTAATTTCTTGAGAACTCTTTTAGCAAATCCTTCTAATCCAAGGTTATTATATTCAATCACTTTATACCAAAATTTATACTGCTTGATATAGGGAGACATCTTCTTTTCAAAATATTGCCAATTGTTTAAAGCAACTGCCTCTTGGTATGCTATATGGCTCTGCACTGCCATTTCTCGCCTAAGATCCTGAACTCTTCGGCGGAGAAATGGGATGCGATTGGGGGAGTGGCGTGGCTTAATAGGCTTCCAGCCCTTAGATTTGTTAATCTTACTTAACCGATATGAGATTTCATCTTGGGTGTGGTGAATAAGCCCTTGCTGGGAACGCAGTACGGTTGCTGGAGATATTGCATTGACTTTGATATGGCTATGCTTAATACCATCTTTAATTATTTGCGCTATATCGGGATGTCGAACAATTAATACATTATTCCCTCCGCTATCAGAGTAGTACTCATCCAGCCAGGCGTCTCCAAGCGCCAGATCAGCAGTCTCATTCAATGCATCGTCGGTAAAGTCCGAAAAAGCAGTCTTAAAAAAGCCATGAGCCCAGTCACTAGCGAATAAATCATCTTGCTTCTTAGTGAATGTAGTTTTTTTACCATTAATTTGCCCAGTGAACTCGGTCAGATACTTATAAGAAACAGCCTCATTAGTCTTCTTTCTGAAGTCAATAGCTTGCAAGTCTCCTGGTTGAATACCATGCTGCCAAGCAAGAGCCTCGGCATATTTAGTGCTTTTCTGGTGCCCACAAATTAATCCTAAGGTGTATTTAATAGCACGGTTAACCTCGGGATCAACTTTGGCTAGTAGTCTAATCTCCATGATAAAACTGGGGATGCCAACAATAGCGTATGAACCTTTGGTCCTTTTAATTTCCTTAATAGTCTTAGAAAACTCTGCGGGATAGTATCTTGACTTAGATCCGTTGATTATATCTTCTTTGGTCCTAGAAATGGCATACTTAAATAGAGTGCCATCGTCATCATTTGACTCTTTAACATGAATGACACCGTCAATTAAGCCTCCTTCGAGGAGCTTACACAAAGTCCATGTGGCAAAGCCTCCGGAACTAGCTATTTCTCGGAAGTTCCCTTCTGTAACGTGGCCTGCGTACAAATCCAAATAATAGCCGACTGCCTGAGAGTGCTTGATCCTTGGCGTAGTAGAGTAAAGCTCTCTTGCAATACTATCCTCGTCAGGGCTTATGTCAGACATTGCACTGACTAAAGAAAGCTCTCTGTCATGCGTTGAAGCAGTTTTACTCGGATCAATAATAACGGCCTTATATTGGCCATATTCATCCAAAACCATTTGAAGGTTTTCATCAACTACGGCGAACGAACCACTATTCACACTGAGACCTTCTCTAATTTCAGTTTTAAAAATATCAGCGTAGTCTTTCAAAGAATTATCCTTAAGTATTATATAAGCTTACTTTTTAGAGAGCTATAGTAGTTCTTCTTAAAGTATGGTTCAAGTCGGTTTGTGTAGTTATTTTGATAAATATTGCCGACTAACAAGATTGCCTCATCGGCATCTTTTGCATAAAAAACATAATCCTTAAAGTACTTCTTGGGAAACCATTTTACTCCTGAGATTAACTTATGGTCTGTTGAAGCAATAACAACAACCGGGGTGCCGGCAATCAAAGAGAAGATAGTGCCATGATAACGGTCGGTTATGGTTACTTTATAGCTGCTAAAATCAAACCAGGATTTCTGTAAAACTTTGGCCAGATTTAGTCTGACATAAAAAGGATTTTCAGCTGCCTCGGTATCAGTAACCACCACTTTATCAATCTTGGATAATTCATTCACCATGCGAAGATCCTCGCCAGATTGGCGATATAACGACTCTTTGTCATTGCGTAAGCAAAGATTGATTGAAGTCCGTGTTGTGGCTCTTGGCATTTCCTGTCCGATCATGCTGGTAACAATATCAGGGAAAAGGAGTAGTTTGCAGCTGAAAAACTTCTTGGCTAGCTCATACGAGGTCTCGTCCCGGCACAACAGCGTCAAGTCCTTGGCCTCGTTAAAGCAATCTATCACCCTCGACTCCACCTCCTTTGTGGTCAAGTTGATAGTTTGGGGCATAACAATTATTTTTGAGTCCGGGAAATCTGAGATAGTTCTTAGCTGCAGATCTAATTCAAGTGGATAAAGGTCAGTCAAGTGATAGCCACTATGCAATATATAAATGTCTTTATCATTCGCAAAAAACTTCAAGGCTCGCATCAACAAATAGTTAAACTTAATTGCAGAGCGGGTATCGTAAACCAACAGCTTCTTATTCGGGTAATTATCCTTCATCCACTCAACAGTGCAATAGGTCTGAGCATGGTCGCCCAGATTCCAATGGAAAGGCGCACCAAGAAGAATAACTTTCTGCCCAAAGCCAGCTAGTAGGGTGCATCGGACAGAATTAAGAAAAAACAGCCACAGAGTTAAACGATCTTTCATGGGAATTATTGTGGGATGGTGTGATAAGAGCTTCGGCAAAGCAATATGATTCTAACACAAATAGGTAGTACACATCTGCCCGCCCGCCTCAAGCCTTGAATCTGAGCAATTGCAGCATATTAAAGAGTGGGGGATAGGCCATGGCCTGCACAATCAATCGATCTTTTGTATTCATATATGCATTTGACCATAACTCATGCCGACTTGCAGATAGGCGCCGAAGCAAGACTTGTCGCTGATTGGCAAAATCTGGTTGCCTCGCCAGCAGCTCGATAAAGTAGCGGATATAAGAATACTCAAAATATCTCGCCGCTTCTCTGGCGGGCTGATCTGCATCCTTCAAAAACGTTTCGATTTCATCCAAGCGATCAAGTGCCTCCAATCGCTTTGCATTAAACTTGGCACCTGTAATGCTGTCCGTATTCTGAAAGTAATTGTATGCAGTGGCTTTGGTATAGCAGATTCGTTTGGCATAGGCTAGCAATTTATAGGTTGTCAAAATATCCTCATGCAGTAGCCCTTTGGGATAAGTCACTCCCTTATCAAACAATGATTTCTTATACAACTTATTCCAGGCCACATGGCCAATTTCGTCAGACGAGGTAAAGATATTGACCAGCGCCTCATTTGTGCTATAAACCTTATCTTCCATATCTGAATTATTACCGGAAAAAGAAGGGCCAGTGGTTTTATGCACATAACAGGCTACCAGGTCGCTGTCTGTATCTCGGGCCTTATGCAAAAGGGTTTTTAAAAAGTTATTTTCAATCCAATCATCAGAATCGACAAAAGAAATAAACTCCCCTTGCGCAGCGGCCAGTCCTCGATTTCTAGCCTCTGATAAGCCGACATTTTTAGACAAATGATTTACCTTAACCCTGGTGTCCTGTTTGGCATACTCATCGCACATAGCAGGACAGGCGTCAGGAGAGTTGTCATCAACCAATAGTAGCTCAAAATCTTTCAACGATTGATTTAATATACTGGAAACACAACGATCCAAATACGCTTCAACTTTATAAACAGGCACAATAACACTGATTGTAGGTTTTGACATAGTTTGACTTCCTGTCTCTCCCATATTATATAAAATAGTTGCGCGCATAGATACCACAACACTTCTATGCAATCAGGCCATTTCTGATACAATAGGCATACTAATTCGGCCAGCACCTATTTCCGGTATGAAAATCCTCTTCTTAACTCCAGATAAACCATACCCCGCCAACTCCGGTGGCAGATTGAGGGTTTTTAACTTACTCAAGCAGTTCAGCAAATCTCATCAGGTCTTTGTTGTATATCTAGGCCAGGCAGATCCCTACTCAGATTCAACTATAAAAACTGAATCTGGAGTTGATCAGGTCAGATCTATTGAAGCTCCTCGCCTATTAATCTGGCAGAAATTAATGCCATGGTTCTCCATCTATCACAATCAGAAACTGTCCAACGACTTTGTCAAAGTACTTGAAAACTCCAAGCCAGATCTGGTCTTTGTCGAGTTTTCCTACACCCTGCCCATGATTTACCAGGCTGCTCAAAAATTCCCCGACATCAAATTCATCCTTGATGCCCACAACATAGAACATCAACTACACCACAAAATAGCCAGCAACGCTACCAATCCAGCCTTAAAAGCCTACAAACACCTATACGCCTACTTCCTAAAGAAGATCGAAGCCAGTGCTGACAAATATATCGATACCATAGTCGCGGTCTCAGAAGAAGAGGCTGCCGACTGGAAGAAGCTCTGTCCATCAGCCAAGATCGTTGTAGCCTCCAATGGTGTGGACACCGACTATTTTAAAAAACCAAAGCAATCTACACCATCGCAGGAGTCTTTAGTTTTCTGCGGCCTGATGGATTATCGCCCCAATGTCGATGCTATGGAGTGGTTTGTCGATCAGATCTGGCCAATCATTCACAAAAACAGGCCACAATGCCAGTTATACATAGTCGGCCGCAACCCCACCAAATCGATTCAGGCCATGGCCAAAGACCCATCCATCACCGTCACTGGCCAAGTCGATGATGTCCGGGAATGGGTGGCCAAATCAACCATGGCCATTGTTCCCTTGCGATCCGGTGCCGGTACCAGATTAAAGATTCTAGAAGCCATGGCCATGGAAAAGGTCATTGTCTCAACTACCATCGGAGCCGAAGGTTTGCATCAATCCGACGGAGTGGTCATCGCTGACCAGCCTGCCGCTTTCGCCGAACAGGTTCTTAGGATACTGAATCTGTCAGACCGTCAGCAATTAGAAAAACATAACCGCGCTCTGGTTGAGCAGCATTACTCCTGGCAGCTGATTGTTCAAAAATTACGTTCCGATCTACATCTTCAAGCCAAGCCGAAGCCTGACAGTGCTAACATCTAGCAGTAGCAGGTATCTCAGACAAAGAGTAAATAATATACTCAGAGAGTGCTAAGAATTATCAGTCTAAGCGAGTAAGTGATAAAGAGTCTTGCTGACCGATCTTTAGCGGGTCAGTCTATCCCTTGTCCGCTGATTCTTCTTTGTCGTTCACCTGACCATACTCAGCCTGTCTTTCCTTGACCAGGTATTTATGCAAGATAGAGCTAATCAGCGTCTGATAGGGGATACCTTCCCGGCCAGCCTGCTCTTTCAATCCATCCAGCACATCTTCGGACAGACGAATACTGATAGGCTTAGTCTTGGCTCGCTTCTGCATAGCATAAGCTGCGTAGGCCGCGTAGCGCTTCTTGGCTTCTTCTAGATCAGGAACAGATACCCACTCTCCTTTTTCAAAGCTATCAAGTAAATCTTGTTCATAGGGAGTTAATTGTGGATCTTTCATAGACTAGCCCTTGCTGAGATATTTCTTCTTAGCCTTGCGACTTGGAATTATTGTTTTTAGAAATAGGTTATTGTCATCTTCAACAAAAGGTACTGCGTAAACATAATCATGCAAGTACAAGATGAACTGCCTCTGGTTAAAGTATCTTTTTTGATTCGGGTGGGTAATAACATCCAACACATCGCCCTGAACAATTCTGGTAGCCACATCTTCAAACGAAATGCCCCGATGTTCTTTTAGCCAACCATTCTTGGCCTCATCCCAGACAATATTTTTCATGCATTATCAGGCAGCTCCTAGGAGAAGTATATACAATGTCTATACCAAAGTCAAGCCCCCCCCTCAATCTGCCAGCCAACAACCTAGCTTGCATCCAACATCTCATGCCTCCTGTTTTCATCCTCGTACTCGTTCCCGTACTCGTTCTCGTCACCAGACCCAACCAATTACTGTATAATCACCAAACATGAACATCGCCATTTTCTCCGCGACTCTTCCCCCATACCCTTGCGGTGTCGGCAAGCACGCCTACTTCCTGGCCAATGCCCTGCAGCAACTTGGGTCTAAGGTAACCATTGTCACCTTAGACACCAATAACCAAAGCCTAGCCGGTCAGTTCAAGCTCGACCCATCATTAAACAAATTCGGCCTATTCCAGTATCTTAAGTGGGCCCGTGCCAACAAAGGCAAATTTGACATGGTCCACCTCCAATATCCCACCAAGCTCAATCGACGCGGCATTTCGGTAGTATTATTGCCTTGGATACTGCGATGCTACGGCTTTAAAGCAACACTAACCCTTCATGAACTGTCAGAAGCCAGCCTATTCGGCAAAATCCGCAACATCATCCTCGCCACCGGCTTCTCCAGAATAATCCTGCCCAACCCCCAGGATGCCGCCTGGCTGCCGCACAAAACAAAAGCCATCCAGCATATCACCCTGGGCCCAACGCTGGTTTCAGCAAAGCCCAATCCACCCCGACTACCAAAGTTCTCCATCGGCTTTTTAGGTTTTATGGACGGCAGCAAAGGAGAGCAAGATCTTCTATCAGCCGCAGCTCAGTTAAAATCAAAGGTCAACCTCTACTTCCTGACGAGATTCGATCCCCAACAAAATCCCCATCATACAACTCTGGACCAGCAGGTCAAATCACTCAACATCTCAGACATGGTAAAATGGATAAATCCGCAGGACGACCAGCAGATTCTGGACTACCTGCAGGCGGTCGATGTGGTGGTTATGCCTTTCACTAAAGGGGTTACCAGAAGGAATTCAACCCTGCTGGAGGCCATTGTGGCCAGCAAGCCTTTAATTGTCAGTGACGGCGGTCATTTGCCTGACTATCTCCAGCCGCCGCAGAATTGCCTGACCTTCCAGCCTGGCCATATCAACCAGTTAGCTGAATCGATTGACCGGTTGGCAGAGGATCGCCAGCTGATGAGTCAGCTGATCAAGCAAACTGCCAGGCTGGCCACTCAATTTAAGTGGTCCACCATTGCCCAGCAAACAGTAGCCGTTTATCGCAAATAATATGACTGAATTTTTTAATACAATCTGGCTAAGCCAAGGCTTCGGCTTATTTTTATGGCTGGTACTGTTTTCAGTGCTCTTTGCTCCCATGTTGGTTGAGTGGTGGAAGCACAAAAAAGATTTTGACCTGTTCGAAGCCAAACACATCTTCAGACTGGTTTACTTCCTTTATTTTGGCATCCCTTCAATCTACTACCTGTTTTCACCTAAGAATTTCGCTCATGTTACTGATTTTGACAATAGTCTGCGAATAGTTCTGGTTTTTGCAATCATTGGAGCGATAGCATTTTACCTGGGCTACAGAATAAAACTGCCCTGGAAAGTTAAACTGCCTCAATCCGACTGGTCTGCCAAAAGACTGGCAGCCTTAGTCGCAGCCTTCACCGCTATTTCTATAACCAGCTTCTCTTTGTTAATGGAGCGAGTTGGTGGAGCCTGTTATTACTTTACTCACTTAGGCCAAACCAACGAGCTGATGGTCGGCAACACCTACTTTTTGTGGGGCATACTCTTATTCAAGACAGCAGCCATCCTCCTATTAGCCTACCTTCTCAAAGCCAAGACAAGGCCCTGGTGGTTGTGGACTATAACAGGGTTCTATCTTGTAACAGCCCTGATGTTAGTGGCCTTTATGGGCTCCAGAATACTAGCAGTTATATTTATTTTCGAGGTTTTAGTGGTCATTAATTACCTGGCCAGAAAGATAAACATTTTTATCTTGACCGGAATTATTGCTCTGGTGGGAGTGTTGATTATCGGAGTGTTGGGCGAGTTTCGGAACTTTAGCTGGGTGGCCCCGGATCTGTGCCAAGCCAACTCCTCTGAAGCCAGTCTGGAGTATTTGCGACACAAAAATTCCACTATCCAAAGCACTGCCTCAGCAGCCCCAATCAAGCCGCCGACTATTGATCGACAGCAGTATATAAATGCATTTGGCCAAGAACTGGGCAAAGTAGCATCCGATAAAGAATTATTAGCTAGTAGGTATATTGATAATTATTTCGACTCAGTTAGAACCACCATGATGACCTATGAAAACACTCCGCAGATTTTGCGCTACCAATATGGACTAGGCTATCTGCAGGCAGCTCTACAGCCTATTCCAGGCTCAGTAAGACCCGAAATCACCCTGCCCAATCAGGACAATATTTTCAATGAAGGTAAGAATTATGCCAGAGTGCAATCCCTACTGGCTGAGGCCTATATGAACTTCGGCTGGTTTGGCATAGCCTTGGTCCCGTTCCTGATGGGCATCATAACTCGCTTTGCCTACACTATCTGGCAAGCCAACACCACAAATAGATGGGCCGCTATCATCTATGCTGCCGCAATCGGTGGCTTGATGATTTATATTAGGGGCTACTTCACCGGCCATACCGCTCTCTTCCTGATGGATCTGACACCCCTATTAGGAGCCATGCTGATTTTGCACTGGCCATTGAGGAGGACACCTTGAAAATAGGTATTGATGCCCGCCTGGTGGCCAAGGGTAGGGGTTTGGGCGAATTTGCCCATCAGCTGATAGCCCATCTGCCTGATGACGACCAGCATCAATATGTTATCTACACCTACAAACAGGCCGACTGGTCAGCCGTCAAACTACCTTCATCAGCCGTTATCAGACTGGTTCCTGCCTCCTATGTCATTAGTGAGCAAATCGTTCTGCCCTATCTGTTGCGACGTGACAAGATTGATATTTTCCATGCCACCACCAATACGGCCCCCCTACTATTGCCTGCCAAAATAAAACTAATTCTAACCATCCACGACGTCATGTTCCTGTCAGACAAACAGCGCATTCCAACCGCCGTCTCCTGGTATCAGCGCCTGGGCCGCAAATATTATGCTCTCATTTCAAGCCTAATCATCAAGCGGGCCAACCTGGTCACCACCATCTCCAACTTCTCCCAGCAGGATATCGCCGAAGGTTTTTCTATTCCAGCTGACCGGATCAAAGTCATCTATGAAGGAGTCGGCCAGGAATTTAAACCAGCCACCACCCCGGATCAAACTCTGCAGAAATATAGTATTGACCGACCCTATTTCATCCATCTCGGCGCCATTGATCCCCGCAAGCAAACAGCCTTCACTATTGAGGCATTCAAGCAGTTTATCAATACTGACGCCGGCCGGCAGCATCAGCTGGTCGTTACCGGTTTAAACGCCAAAGACAGCCAATCATTTCAAAAACTGATCCAGCAACATCAACTGGAATCATCAGTAAAATTAGTCGGCTTCGTCGCCAAGTCCGAGCTAATCGAGCTGCTTTCCGCAGCCCAAGCCCTACTATTCCCCTCTCTCTACGAAGGTTTTGGCCTGCCCATGCTCCAGGCCATGGCCTGTCATTGTCCTGTCATAACCACCAACACCACAGCCTTACCTGAAATCGGCGGGTCAGCGGCCTTGTATATCGACACCGGTCATCACCAACAACTGGTTCAGCAAATGACACTGCTTGCCGGTAACCTGGAATCCCGTCAGCAGCTGGTCAAAGCCGGTCTGCGGCAAATCAAAAAGTTCGACTGGCAACAGACGGCCGATCAGTATGCCAAGCTGTATCGGGAGGTGTCGACATGAAAATACTCTTCCTGGCCTCCCGCAACCCCTATCCCACCACTAAGGGTGACCAACTAAGAGTGGCCAATTTCCTGCAGCAATTAGTCGATCTGGGACATCAGGTCGACTTTGTTTGCTCTACCGAAGATTTAGTCAGCCCGGATAGCCATTGGGCCAGTTTTCCTCCCCAGCTCAACAAGGTAATCATTTGTGGCTATGGTAGATTTGAAAGATACACAAATCTGATCAAGCCCCTTTTTACCCTGCAACCCTTCCAGGTAGCCTACTTTTACAACAAACAGATGCAGGCCCAGATCAATAGATTAACGGCTCAGACCCGGTATGACACCGTCATCTGCCAGATGGTCAGAACAGCCCCCTATGTTTCAGGCTTAAAAACTGCCAAAATTCTGGATTTTCAGGATGCCTATTCCCTTAACATGTATAAAAGATACAGCTCCGAAACAGGCCTGGTCAAATGGGTGGCCTGGCTGGAATGGCACCTCTTAGCCAAATATGAAAAACGCTTACTCCGAAAGTTCGACAAAACCATGATTATCTCCCAGCGGGACAAACGGGTAATTGGCAATCAGGCTATTGCCGTCATTAATAACGGTGTTGAAGTCAGCTCTCAAAATGTCACCAAAGTCCCGCATCAGATTGTCTTTAGCGGTAATCTACAATACTTTCCCAATCGTGAAGCCATTGTTTGGTTTGCCATAAACGTTTTTCCTTTGATTAAGCAAGCGATTCCGCAAGCCAGTCTAAAAATTACTGGAGCGACGCCACCGCATGACGTGACAGAGTTGGCTTCATGGGAGGGCATAAACATTGTAGCCAATCCACCGGATATGTCTGCGGAGATATCCTCGGCGCAAGTTTCAATAGCCCCCATGCTGTCAGGGTCAGGCATGCAAAATAAAGTCATAGAAGCCATGGCAGTTGGAGTGCCTGTGGTGTTGACCAAACACGCCCTAGAAGGTTTGGGGCCAAATGCTGAGCAGGCTAGCGTATTATGCGATGCTATTCCCGAAAATATGGCTCAAGCGGTCATTGACTTGCTCCATGACGCTAAGCGATGCCAAGCAATAGGTGAGCTAGGAGTAGAGTATGTTAAGCAAAATCACAGCTGGAAGAAGGTTGGTCGGCAGCTATCCGACTTACTATAAGAAGCGTACAAGTACCTTGCTCCATCACCCACTTTACTGCATAATAAACTAAACATGATTTATGACCTTTCTAAGCGCATCCTGGACATTGCAGGATCGATCGTTGCGCTAATTATTTTTTCACCATTATATTTAATCATAGCAATTGCGGTAAAAATAGATTCCCGCGGACCGATTTTTTATATACATGAGCGAGTAACGCGCAGAGGGCAGCTGTTTCGAATCTTAAAATTCCGCTCCATGAAGCTGGAGTATTCGGCCGGAGTCAAGTATGGTGGAGATAAAGCAGAGGAATTTCTAAAAGAAATATTAAGCGACCCAAATAAGCAGGAAGAGTTTAAGAAGTTTTACAAGCTAACTGATGATCCGCGAGTAACCCGTGTCGGTAAGTTCCTGCGTAAGACAAGCTTGGATGAATTGCCGCAGTTTTGGAACGTTTTTGTGGGAGACATGAGTTTGGTCGGACCCAGAGCTTATTTAGCTAAAGAACTGCTAACTCAAATGGATGTTTATCCATCCATTAAGCCCAATATTAAGGCCTTATTAACCGTCAAGCCGGGCATAACCGGACCTTGGCAAATTGGCGGCCGCAGCAGCATAACTTTTGATGAGCGAGTAGCCATGGACGCTGAATATGCCAAACGCCAATCAATTTTTTACGATATAAAAATATTAATCAAGACACCGCTGGCAGTCGTCGCTGGCAAGGGTGCAATGTAGAAGAAAATCCGACCTAAGGAGCTTTATGGATTTACAAGAGTATCACAAAATGGCTGAAATGGAGGAGAGTTACTGGTGGCATATTGGCAAAAAAGCTTTAGTTGATTCCCAGCTCAAACAAGCCAGGCAGAAACTGGGCAAAGATCACCTAGATATTATAAACATCGGTTGTGGAACAGGCGGGACAGTCCCCACAATGCGCAAACATGGCACTATTACCAATGTCGATACTTCCGATCTGGCCATTGAGTATTGCAAGCAGCGCGGTATAGAAAATGCTGTTCACTTTGATGGCAGCAAACTGCCTTTTAAAGATAACAGCTTTGATGTAGCAGTAGTCTTGGATGTGCTAGAGCATATTGACGAAGATGATAAAGCTCTCCAAGACTGGTATCGCGTCCTGCGACCTGGTGGCATCCTTATTATTACAGTACCAGCGCACCAGTGGCTATGGAGTGGTCATGACATTAGTCTCCACCACTTCCGTCGCTACACTCGAAAGCCATTGGCAGATCAACTCACAAAGCATGGCTACACTATTCTTAAAAGCTCCTATGCTGTCGCGTTCTCATTTCCAATGGTAGTCAGCTATAGAGTTGTAGAAAAAGCCACCCAAGGCCAACAAAAAACCAGTTATGTGATGCTGCCAAAGCCTATTAATACAGCCTTTGCCAAGATGCTGGATCTGGAAACAAAGCTCCTCACCAAGGTAAATTTCCCCCTAGGCACATCTGTTCTTTCTGTCTCGCAAAAGCCAGCAGGCTAGTCTACATCTTAAAAATGTAAGCAAATCACATAAAAATATCTCGGTCATAGATCATAATTCGAATATGATCATTGATCGGGATTATTTTTTCCGGTTGACCAAATTGAGCCATGACATCAGCCTGGCTGCAGTTAAATTCATTACTTCTGTCGCTATGGATAATAAAAGACTCACTGGCAGGTGCGATTAATCTGCTTCGGTTGAGATACCACAGGTGTGGGTTAGCATGAGCATCCTGGCAGACGGCCTGAATAACTAGTGGAGTATCATCACTAAAATAAGACACAATCCCAGCCTCCCAAAACCCTGCGTAGCCCTTAGTCAAACCTTCTTCACGTATTATCTCGATCATGTCCAGCTCGAGTTGGTTGGGATTTTGGCCTAATGTTTGAAAATCAAAGACTCTGATGTGCCAGCCTATACTAACTATAATGGCTACTAGCATCAGGCTAAGAAAAGCCAGTCGTGGTTTAATCTGTCGGAGGTGGCCGTAGGTGTAGCTGACCAAAAACGGCATATAGAAAGGAATCAGGATAAGGTAAATAGAATTGTAATAACGAGACTGGTCGGAATAACCAAAGACTCTAGTGCTAACGATAAAAATAGCTGCTATCAGCCAGGGCTGGGCGATTAACCATAAAATTTTCCAATTGCGCGGACGTTTAATCAACCAAAGCGGAATCGCTATTACCCCCAAAGCTATAGTCAAGGCATTCAAAAGATTGTGTATGAGTAGCAGCTTTGAGCCGGAAGCAGATAATCCAAAAATATAGGCATCAAATAGCACTAGGCTTGAATGAATGGCTATCTCAGTGTGACGCTGTATATCTTCCAACCGGGCAATGAGACTGTCACTGTTGCTCAAAACAGTAATGCCGTATAAGGCCATAACTTTGCCAACTATTACCATGCCCATCACTGATCCTGCAATGATACCTAACATAATCAGGCTTGACTGTTCCTGCCGTCTAAATAACAATCGTAAGCAAAGATACAACCCCAAAGGCACCATAACCATAAACAAGAACATTGCGTCGCTGGCCAACACCAAGCTTAAGACAAGTATCCATAGGGTGCTTTGCCATTTCCATGATCCATTCTTGCCAAAAGAACCCTGTGCTAATCGACTAAATACCCAAGCCAAGAAGGCAAATACAATACCGATCTCCATATTTCTATAGTCAGGATTACTGAGGTATGTATAAAGTAGCGTCGAGCTGGTCAGCATCCACGCTATGGCCAAACGCAACATTGGTAGATGCAGCTTAAATGTTCGAGCCAGGCTGAGGGCTGACCAGTAGTACAAGCTAAAACCAATCACAACCTGCAGCCAGGCGGTCAACAAAATAGAGGCACGAGTCGATGGCAAGACTTCATTGAGCAGCCAGAAAAGAGGGTATTTAAAAACAAAGGTCTGCGGGCCTACCCATGTTTGGAGTGGATGAGACAAGTCAATCTGCCGGAGCATGACTTGCACTGCAATATCATCGGAATTATACGGCCGAATTGCATGTACACTGAGCAGCATCAAGCTAATCGCAATCAGGCAGACTAGATACCATAGCCAATTAGTGTGACTATTATAAAACTCAACCAGCCTTCTTAGGATTGGTTTAAGTCGATGGGGGATAATAATTGCCAGTCGGCTAGAAAATTTTTCTATCATAAAGCTTTGTATGCATGAGTGGTGATATCAGTATCCTTTTTATACAGGTAATCAACCACCCATGCAAGCTAGGCGGGAGGTAAAAAGAGCAGATAGCCTAACCCGCCAGCTGGCAGAGCGGCAATCCAGTCAACTTGATGGGGTATTGGAAAGGCAAAAGTCAAAAGGCAAAGATTAAAGTTAAAAATACAAAGTAGCTGCAACTGTCTTCTGCATTTAAATAAAAACCCTTGTATTCATTTCTTTCACCTCAAATACTGGTCTCCTAGCTTGACGGGGAGAGCCCCTAAGCAAATTCAATACTACCCATAGACACAAAGGTTAGTAAAAAATGTTTATTTGAGGTGAAAAAATGACATACAAAAACAATGGCTTTTGGCCGAATGTAACTTGAGAAAAATATATCAGTCACAGCTAGATTGCCATCCCCCAACAAGCGGAGCGGCAATCCAGAACAGAAGCAATGACGCCCCCCCCTGCAACGTCATTGCGATCCGCCAACCGGCGGAGCGGCAATCCAGGACAAACAATAATGACACTCTTAAGCCAACAGGCAATCATCAATCCTCCTAGATTGCCACGTCTCCGCCAGCTGGCGGATCCTCACAATGACGAATACTGGCTAACTTGGCACTACTTGTAACTTTGGGCTTTGATTTTTAACTTTAATTTTTGCCCTTTGCCTTTTGATTTTTGCCTTTCCAACCCCTCATCAAGCGAACTACATTACCCCGATGCAGCCAGCTTGGCTGGCGGATATTGAGACACGAGACCACTAACCATATAAATAAGCTTGCTCGTTTGGTATACTAAAACCTGTCGAATTATGTCTATGAAAACTATTACTATTGAATCCTCGGCTAGGCCTAAAACGCCCAAAGCCAAATCTCCCTCCGCTTTAATCAACCGCTCTAAGCGCACCAACCAAGCTGTCTGGTATAAATTCTGGTATTGGTCAATTTGGACCAATCGCAAATTTCATATCTCACTAGCCATTACCGGTGTTGTCTGTATTGTTTTGGGTTGTGTTGGCTATCTGACGGTCAAGCCGGTCTACGACCAGAGTCGGGTCGTCATGGCCAAGGTTAATGTCTTAAAGCAGTCAGCCAGCCAGCAGGATTTGGGTCAGATTAATACCTCTCTGCCGGAGTTGCAGAACGAGCTTGATGTTTTGGAAGGTCAGATAAGCAGATATAGTTTTGTTCAAAATATCCCCGGTCTCAAAGCATATTATCAGGATGTTGAGCGGGTTTTTGTAGCAGCCGATCAGGGCATTGAGGGCGGCAAGATTCTGGTTGAGGCCATTATGCCATATGGTGACATATTAGGCCTCAAAACCGGTCAGACTAGTCAAGCCGTCAAGCCAAAAGATAATGAAGAAAAAGTAGCCCAATTAATTCTGTTGATGCCAGCCATTCTGCCATCGCTAGATAAAGCCAATGTTAATTTTGAAGCAGTCAAAAAAGAAATTCAAGCTATTAATCCGCAACGCTATCCTCAGCGGATTGCCGGTATTGATTTGCGACAAACTATCACCGATGCTCAGTCACAAGTGGTTGGCCTGCAGGAAGGAATGGCCAATGCCAGGCCAATATTGGAGGTTCTGCCGGCTGCTTTGGGCGCTGATCAAGAAAAGCATTACTTGCTCATTTTTCAAAACGACAAAGAACTCCGACCGACCGGCGGCTTTATGAGTTCAACCTCCTATATTACCTTCAAGCAGGGCAAATTCGAGGTAGCCGAGAGCGAAGATATTTATACTATGGATACAGGCAAGTCCTACCTGCCAGTCCCTTGGCCTATGTCGGCCTACAACAATGCCAAGTCGCTTGTATTGCGTGATACCAACTGGTCACCAGACTTCGTCCAGTCCATGGAAGACTTCGAATTGTACTACAATCGGGGCAATAATCCCGACATTGATGGCATTATTGCCGTAGACACTCAGTTCGTCGAGGAGTTGATGAAGCTCACCGGTCCAATTGCAGTCCCAGGTTACAAGCAGCCATTTACAGCTGAGCCTATTGACGTCAATGGCACAAAGATTCCTCAAGTTGTGTATCAGCTTGAGGTTATAGCTCAAAAGTTAGGGCTTGATAATGACGTTAGAAAAGGTGTTATTGGTGATCTGATGAAGTTAATTATTGAAAAGGTCATGGCCGAGCCACCTGCCAAATGGCCGGAGTATATGGATATGTTTATGAAAGTAGGTCAGGAAAAAAACGCTTTATTGTATTTCCATGACGACCAAGTCCAAAAACTAGCTGAGCAACACAATTTTGCCGGCCGAATCAGTGAGCCTGTGGCTAACCAAGATTATCTCCATATCAACGATGCTAACCTGGCTGGACTAAAAACTAACTTTTATCTCAAACAGAAAACTAAGCAAGACATTTCAATTGCCAGCGATGGCACGGTTACCAAAAAGGTAACCATTACCTATACCAATACCGGCAAGTTCGATGGCTGGATTTCTGCCACAGCCCGCAACTATACCCGAGTTTATGTACCAAAAGGCTCAACACTGATTAAGGCCACTGGTGGACAGCAAAAGGTTAACACCACCACTGATTTAGACTACACAGTCTTTGATAACTTCACCACCGTCAAACCCAAGGCTAGCCAGACTATGGTTTTTGAGTACAAGCTTCCGTTCAAAGCCACTCAGCAAGATTACAAACTGCTCATTCAAAAACAAGCCGGTGCCCAAAATTGGAATTACACCACCACCCTTAATGGTCAGTCTATTGAGACAATTCTAGACGGAGACAAGCGACTAGACCTAAAGCTTTAGGCCGCGTTATTGCGATCCGCCTTAAAACTCAAGACTTCGCAGAAACCTTAGCGTACACAACCAGAGTTTCTTCAGCCATTCTTTGCCAGCTAAACTTCTTTGATTGCTCAAAGCCAGCCGCTACCATTCTTTGACGCAGACCAGGCTGCTCAATCAGTTTGGACACTTGATCAACAATTTGGGTTTCGTCCAATGGGTCAAAGTACAGGGCAGCTTTGCCGCAGACTTCACGCAGTACAGGTAAATCAGAGCAAACCACCGGCAAGCCGCTAGCCATCGCTTCCAGGGGCGGCAAGCCAAAGCCCTCCGCCAGAGTAGGGAACACATAGGCTACAGCCTGTGAGTAGAGAATCGATAAATCCTCATCCGGCACAAAGCCGGGCAAAACGGCGTAGTCGCTCACCCCATGCTCCTCCATCATCTTCTCGGTCCGTTCCAAAAATACACTGCGAGCAGATGGCAATATCAGGCTTAAACCGTGTTTATCATGAAGACCCTTCATAGCCTTAGCCAGCGTCTCAACATTTTTATGAGGATAAACATTGCCGACATAAATAACAAAAGGACCACGTAGTTTGTATTTCTTCAAAACCTGCTGGGCAGTTTTTTTATCAGGTTGAGTAGCCGCTGCCTTATCATCAGCCGCCTCTAGGGTGACAAACACACGCTCATCCGGTAAATGATAAAAATCTTCCAACTCATCCTTAACCGACTGCGATGGTACCAAAACTGCCTTGGCCCGAGTTGCCGCCCAGCGAGTTACTGCCCGATAGCCCATATGCTTAGCTTCATACAGCGGTTTTACCTTAGTGGTGACAGCCCGATTCTTAAACTTATGCATAATCAAATCATGAATTGTCACTACAAATGACCCTGTATAGGCCAGCGGCACATTCAGGTGAGGGAAATGTACCAAGTCTAACTTTTCAGCACCCAAAACTTTGGGCATTTCTAGCTGCTCTTTAACTGAGTAGTGACTCGAATGCACCAGCACTTTTTTGACCCGCGGGTTTTCGCATTCAAATGTATCTATATTGTCCGGGCTAAGGAAAATAACATAGTCATTATCTTTATCCAGCTTGACTACCCAGTCGATCAGATTTTTGGTATATCGACCCAATCCAGCATGCTTGGGCCCATAAAAGCGACCATCGATACCAATCTTCATGACGTTGCTCCTTTTGCTATAGTGTCTATCGTACGAGTATAAATCTCCATAATTTTCTGTTTAAAAGAATCAGGCCCGAATAATGCCGACTGCTTTCTACAATCGTCCGGTTTAAATGACATGGTCGAAAAACGCTCTAAAGCTTCAACAAGGCTTTCGACAGTCTGCTCAGCAAAAAAGACACCAGTCTTGCCATCAACGATAGTCTCGAGGTACCCCCCTTGACCCAAAGCCACCACCGGCTTCCCGCATGCCATGGCTTCTAGCGGCGTAATTCCGGCATCTTCATAGGAAGCCAAGACCATAGCTCGGCAGTTTGCGTACAGCTCAGCCACTTCTTCATCCGGCAAGGCTTCCATGATATGAACGTTATCTTTGGCAATAGACATAAGGTATTCTTTTTGTGGCCCTCGACCAACTACCTTAAGTGGCCATCCCAGCTGATTAAATGCCTTGACGATCAAATCAACCCGTTTATACTCACCAAGGCGGCTAACCACAAAAAAGTAACCCTTATCGGTGGTTGCGAGGTCTTTGAAACGATTCAAATCTACAGGAGGATAGACCACCTCCGATTGAACCCCATATGCTTGATAGACCTTCTGCCGTATTGATTGGGAGTTAGAGATCCACACGTCAACGCCCTTGGCTTTATGCTGGTCTAGCCATTTGAGATACACTTTCCAGATGCTAGAAAGCTGTTTTTCAAGCCAGTTCATCTTGGCCGACGAATCGGTATCATAACCGTATAAAAAGCGCGGCGGAGTATGACAATAACAAATATGGATCGCTCCTGGTCGCTTGTTCACGTATTTTGCCGCATACGAAGCATCGGAAATAATCACATCGTAGGCAGACATATCAAATTTGCTAAACACGAACGGATAAAAGAGGGTGAAATAATATCGAGGCAGCTTATGTCGAAGCGGCAACCGCTCCATAAAGGATGTTCGAATATCTTTGCCCGCCTCTTTGAATCCCAGCTCTTTCATGGCCGCTGCATCATAGATCGAAGTATAAATCGGAGCTTCGGGAAATAACTCATGGAGCGCTTCCATGACTCGTTCGGCTCCACCATATTGATTTAAATAATCGTGCACCAAGGCAACCTTCATATCCTAAGTATACCAGAACCTGCCATTCTTATAGCCCTTTAGTCAAGATGACAGCTTAAATCCTTCTGTAATCATCCTTCCAATTCTGGTATAATCAAGCCCATAATTTAAGTTTAGTTAATTTGGTAGTATTTCTCAAAAACGTAACACCCAAAAACTTAAAACGGGTATTCAAAATATGGTAGATTCACTAGAAAAAATTGTTTCCCTAGCCAAGCGTCGCGGATATGTATATCAAACCAGTGAAATTTATGGCGGCCTCGCTAATTCATTTGATTACGGACCGCTGGGGGTTGAACTTCTGAGAGAAATCAAAAATCAGTGGTGGCAATTTTTTATTACTCGTCGGCCCGATATGGTAGGTCTCGATTCGCAAATAATTTTACATCCACAAACCTGGGTGGCATCCGGTCACGTCGGATCATTTAGCGATCCTCTGGTAGAAGATGCTGTTACCAATAATCGTTTTCGCGCGGATCATCTTATTGAAGCCTATGTTGAAGCCAATCCAAGCAAGTTTCCCCAGGGCGTTCAAGTTGAAGATTTAACCTTAGAGCAAATGGCTGATTTTATCCAGCAGCACCAAGTGACATCTCCGCAAGGCAATCCTATTACCGCCCCCAAAGCGTTTAATTTGCTGTTCGAAACAGCGATTGGGGCCGTAGCTGGTGAAAAATCAACCGTCTATCTCCGTGGAGAAACTGCTCAAGGCATTTTTTCCAACTTTAAAAATGTTATCGATTCCAGTCGGGTACGCCTTCCATTTGGTATTGGCCAAATCGGCAAGTCTTTCCGCAATGAGATAACCACTGGTCAGTTCGTATTCCGCACCCTAGAGTTTGAGCAAGCAGAGATCGAGTATTTCTTTAATCCTGAAGAAACTGACTGGCAGGCTTTGATGGAGGACTGGAAGGCCGCCATGTGGGAATTTGTAACCGAAGTGCTCGGCGTACAGGCAGATAACCTCCGCTGGCGACAGCATACCGACAAAGAGCGCAGTCATTATAGCAATGACACCTACGATCTTGAGTATAAGTTCTCATTCGGCTGGAAAGAGTTGTGGGGCGTAGCATACCGCACAAACTATGATCTAAACCAGCACCAAAAGTTCTCTGGCCAGACACTTGAATATACCGATCCTATGACTGGTGCCAAGCTTGTCCCTCATGTTATCGAACCTGCAGTAGGGATAAACAGACTATTTTTAATGGTTTTATCAGATGCTTACCGTCAGGATGACGATAATCAGCGCACTGTTCTCGCACTCAAGCCGTCACTCGCCCCATATCAAGTAGCCGTTTTTCCGCTACTAAAAAATAAGCCTCAGCTAGTGGATAAAGCACAGCAAGTTTATCAAACATTGCATAAGCAATTTGCTGCCACCTGGGATGATCGGGGTAACATTGGCAAGCGGTATCTATACCAAGATGAAATCGGAACCCCGTGGTGCATCACCATTGATTTTGACACCATGGAAGATGACACCGTCACCATCCGCAATCGCGACACCCAACAACAACACCGCCTTCCGATTGCAGAGCTGCAGCAATTCATTTCTGCTAGTCTGATTTCCTAAGTTAATTCAAAAGGCAAAAACCAAAAATCAAAAGGCAAAAATTAAAGGCAAAAATACAAAGTAATCGCAATTGTCTTCTGCATTTAATTAAAACCCTGTATTCATTTCTTTCGTATCAAATACTGGTCTCCTAGCCTGACGGGGGAGAGTAATAAAACAAAAAAATCCTCGTCCATACTTACAAAGACAAGTAAGTCATGTTTATTTGATGTGAAAAAATGACATACAAAAACAATGGCTTTTGGCCGAATGCAATTTGAGAAAAAGTATCAGCCACAGCTAGATTGCCGCTCTGCCAGCTGGGGGATGGCAATGACGAGGGGGTATTTGTATTGGGTCCTTGCGAGGATCCGCCAGCTGGCGGAGACGTGGCAATCTGGTTCGCTTGATGAGGGGTTGGAAAGGCAAAGGTCGAAAGGCAAAGGGCAAAAATTAAAGTTAAAAATCAAAGTCCAAGGTTACAAGTAGTGCCAAGTTAGCCAGTATTCGTCATTGCGAGGATCTGCCAGCTGGGGGATGGCAATGACGGAGAGGATTGTCAGTAATCTTTGATTTTTAACCTTAATTTTTGCCTTTTGCCTTTGCCTTTTGCCCTTCCAACCCCTCCTCCCCCAGCCAAGCTAGCTTACAACTCCCGTACCTGATCAACAAACCTTTCCGACTTCGGCTGTCTGTCCAAAACGATAGCCAACTGATGACGCATCAACCGCTCCAGCTCTGCTTCAAGCGCCTCCGACCCCTTAAGGCTCACCAGCGAGTCAACCGATCGACTGGCAAAGCTATCCAATAAAGCGATAGCATTAATACTCAGACTATCCAATTCTTGGCTCGACCAAAATCCCAACGCCTGCAGTAACTGCACCTCATACCAGCGTATCAACAGTGAAGCACTGGGTGTTTTGCCGAGCCAGGCATAAAATTCAATTAATCTATCGTAGATATAAGTATACTGCTCGCCCTCAGCTAGCAGCATAGTCGTGATATCGGTTGCGTAATAAGCAAGAGAGATATATTCCAATTCAGTTCGCCACGACTCAAAACTGTCAATCGCTACCGCCTCGCTCAAAATATCCAAATTTCTGCCCTCACTAAACAGAGCATCAATTTGGGTAAACAATTCCAAATTGCCGCTTTTGCTAGATCTCAAGCGTCTGGCGCCCTTAGCAATAGCTGACACAATGCCTTGCTTTCTGCCAAAGACAACCAAAATAACATCAGCTTCGCCAAATTCTATTCGTTTCAACACCACCACCTGATCTCTGTATGTTTTAGCCATAGATGTCTATTGTCTTCTGTCGGGTGTCTTCTGTCTAGTGTCCGCCAGCCGCAGCTTGTCATATGCCAGTCGTGCTCGTTGCTCACCCATGCAGTATTTCAACGCTGTTAAATAATGACAACGCAAAGTGGAGCTTGGTGATCTCAGATACATACGTAATCATTTATGATTGTCAAAGGTGCGTCTTCGGCCTCCTGAGAACCTTTATCAGGCGACCGATAATTTGAGAGCTAAATAAGTATTGACACTCTTCGTAAAACGAGGCAAAATGGTGACAAGTGGTGAAGAGTGGTGATTATAAACCCCCTCCTATTTTAAAGTTTATTCACTGCCCCCACCCTCTTCATCACTTTTTGAAAATTACACTAGGAGACCGGTATGCTTGTTGGCGAAGAACAGTACAAGCTTGGGCAGAAGCATCGCCTAGCTATACCAAAAAAATTTAGACAAATATTGGGCGATTCTCTCATAATTAGCCGTGGCTATGAAGGCTGCTTAATTGTCGTTAACCAGCAAATGTGGCTGAACATAACTCAACCAATCAGCCAAGGCTCATTTCTCGATCAAAACACCCGAGCATCCGCTCGATTCTTGATGGGTGGGGCGCATCAGGTTACTCTCGATAGCCAAGGCCGCTGCATTATTCCCGCACCATTATATGAGCATGCAGGCTTTGATCAGGAAGTTGTCTTTGTTGGCCTAGGTCAATGGTTAGAAGTGTGGAGTCTGGAGCGTTGGCAATCAATGCAAACTCAATTAGCCGATCAGGGTTCAGTCATAGCTCAAAAGCTAGCAGCCACACAATCATTCAATAAAAATGAGGTACAATAAACGGAATATGTCTTCTGCGACCAACCTTCAATCGTCAACCTCCCACCACCCCTTTGCTTCCACCTACCACACTCCTATTATGGTAAATGAAATTATGGCAGGTCTACGCGTTCAAGCTGGCTTAACCTACATTGACGCTACTCTTGGTGGAGGCGGACATACCGAAGCCATGCTGCAACTGGGAGCCAGGGTTATTGGCATCGATCAGGATCAGCAAGCGCTTGACTTCGCAGGTCACCGCTTAGACAGCTATCGCCAGTCAGGTCAATTAAAACTTATTCACACAAATTTTGATCAAATTGCACAACAAGTTCAACTTGCCACCGACCAACCGGTGATGGGCATACTGATGGATTTGGGGGTATCCTCGCATCAACTAGATGACCTAGAGCGTGGATTTAGTTTTTCTTCTGACAACTTGGATATGAGAATGAACGGTCAGTTCGGAGTCACGGCCGAAGAGTTGATTGCCAAGCTGTCAGTTCCTGATTTGATAAACATTTTTTCTAACTTAGGCGAAGAACGTTATGCTCGCCGATTTGCTCAAGCCATTGACTCGCAGCGTCAAGTCAAGCCAATAACCTCTGCCAAACAGCTGGCTCAGATTATTTATCAGGCAAGCCCAGTGGTCTACAAGCGCGGCCCCATTCATCCCGCTACCAGAGTTTTTCAGGCTATACGTCTCGCAGTTAATGCTGAACTTGATAGTTTATCGCAAGCCCTGCCGGCCGCTACTGAAATCTTGGCCGATCAAGGTGTCTTGGCAGTCATGAGTTTTCACTCTCTGGAAGATCGAATCGTCAAGCATTTTATGCTGCAGCATTCCCAACTAGAAGTTGTCACCAAAAAGCCAATTATGGCCAGCCAGCCAGAAGTCGACCGCAACCCACGATCACGCTCAGCTAAGCTTCGATTTGCAATCAAAAAAGGTATTTCATAATGGCGATTGGAAGACAAGTCCGCTCAAGCTCTACCAAGATGACTAATCAAGCCTCCAAGCTAGGCCTAGTGAATATTTGCTTGGCTATGGGTGTGGCAATTTTGTTAATCGCCGAAACAATTTTGACTAACACTCAAGTCGCTATCGGGAGCCAGTCCAATGCCTTGTTATCCCAACAATCCCAATTAGCCGACCAAGTAAGTCAATTAACCAAGGAAGTTTCTCGGTATAAGTCGCTACAATACATTAATCAGCAGGCGACTCAGGAGCTAAAAATGGAGCCGCTTCACAAAAATCTGATGTATCTTCCAAGCCCAGAGGTCGAAAAATAATGGCCAGGGCAAGAGCAAACAATAATCCAAACAAAACCCGCTATGCTGTTATCTTAGGCGTATTTGCTGCCATAGGCTTGGCCTTGCTAGTCCGACTTGCCTATATCCAGGTAGTAATGCACCCTCAGTTCTTAGCCAAAGCCGAGCAGCAGTATGGTATCAGTCGAGAAATCCCTGCTATCAGAGGCACTATCAAATCGGCCGATGGCTTCGAGCTAGCCAGCACTCAACCTGCCTATCTTATTTACGCTGAACCTCAACGTATTGAAAACAGCCAGCAAACAGCCACAGATCTCGCTGACATTCTAAATGCCGACTCGAGCCAAACCGATGCCGCAAGTACGACTCCCAACTCTCCAACCCCCATACCGACTCCTGCCAAATACACTGTCGCCACAATAAAACAACAGCTTGAACAAAAAGATCGTAAATGGGTGGCCATTGCCCGCAAAATTGATCCAGTCAAAATTGAACAAATAAAGGCCAAGCAGTTAAAGGGCATAGATTTTCAATCAGAACAAAAGCGCTACTATCCTGAAGGCTCATTAGCTAGCCAGATCTTGGGCTTTGTCAGTCAAAATGATCAAGGGCAGGATCAAGGATATTATGGAATTGAGGGGTATTTTGATCATGACCTAAGAGGACGCGACGGCAAAACGGTCTATGACCGCGATCCACAGGGCAATCCAATTCCAGTCGGCAATTACGCGTCTACCCCAGCTGTCAATGGCAAAACTATTACGCTTACCATCAATCGGGGATTACAATATCTGCTGGAAGCAAAACTCAAGTCAGGTGTAGAAAAGAATTCTGCCGAGGCTGGCTCGTTCATCTTGATGGAACCTCAGACTGGCAAGATACTAGCAATGGCCAACTATCCAACCTTTGATCCGTCTAACATTGCAGCAGTAGATGATGCCAAATTGTTTAAAAATAGTATTATTTCTGATACCTATGAGCCTGGCAGTGTCATAAAGTCGTTTACCGTAGCCACCGGCATAGATAGCAACATCTTTAATCCTAATTCTACCTACCTGAGCGCCCCATACAAAGTTGGCGATCACACCATTACAACCGCTAATAAGAAATATTCAGGCCCCAATAGCACCGTCACACACATGCTTGAAACCTCGGATAATACTGGCGCTGCTCAATTTGCCCTCAAAATAGGTCGAGACAAATTCCTAGAAGCCATCCATAGGGTTGGGTTTGACCGAGTGACTGGCATCACTCTTCAGGGTGAAACACAAGGATATATCCCTCCTGCCAAAGACTGGTTGCCGGTTACGCTGGCTACAGCCTCATTTGGTCAGGGGATTTCAGTAACTCCCATACAGCTTCTCCAAATGATGGCCACCATCGCCAATCAAGGCAAGCAGATGAAACCAACTATCATCGAGTCCGTGCAGCAAGGAGACCAAATCACCACGGTCCAGCCAGAGCAGATCAGTCAGGTTTACAGCACTCAAACAACTAAAACAGTTGTAGAAATGCTCAAGCAGGTCGTCAAAAATGGTGAATTTCGACGCCTCGCTCTTCAAGGCTATGATATTGCTGGCAAAACGAGCACCTCTCAGATTGCTGTCGAAGGCGGTTATGATCAGGACAATACTATTACAACCTTTGTTGGGTTTGCCCCAGCCGTTAATCCAAGATTTATTATGTTAGCCAAACTCGACAAACCCCGCATCGACAACTCTGCAGAAACAGTTGTACCGATGTGGATGGACATGGCTAAGGACATTTTCCAGCACTACGGCATCGCCCAGCAGCAGGCTCCGTAGCGCATTCATAGCTGTTGATATGTGGCATGCTTTGTCCCGTGTCTTCCGTCTCGCGTCTCCTGTCTCAATATCCGCCAGCCGAGCTGGCTGCACCAGTGTGGCAAGAAACAAATGACATACAAAAACAATGGCTTTTGGCCGAATGCAACTTGAGAAAAAGTATCAGACACAGCTAGATTGCCATCCCCAACAAGCGGAGCGGCAATCTAGTCAACTTGATGAGGTATTGGAAAGGCAAAAATCAAAAGTCAAAAGGCAAAGATTAAAGTTAAAAATACAAAGTAGCTGCAACTGTCTTCTGCATTTAAATAAAAACCCTTGTATTCATTTCTTTCACCTCAAATACTGGTCTCCTAGCTTGACGGGGAGAGCCCCTAAGCAAATTCAATACTACCCATAGACACAAAGGTTAGTAAAAAATGTTTATTTGAGGTGAAAAAATGACATACAAAAACAATGGCTTTTGGCCGAATGTAACTTGAGAAAAATATATCAGTCATAGCTAGATTGCCACTCCGCCAGCTGGCGGAGTGGCAATGACGGTGAACTAAACATTAATCACTCCAGCTCCAGCCTCAAACCTCCCAGTCTCAATGCAGCAGTCGAGTAGAGGTCAAACCTAAGACAGAAGACAGCGGGCTCCCAAGCTTGCTATACTGATCATATGATCAAACAGCATCTCTATTTTCTTGGCCTTGATCAACCCATCATGGCAGGCTTAGCTGTGGCGACCAAGCAGCTCGGTTTTGCCGTCTCTGGCTCAGCTGACCAGCTACCCCCACCACTTGACGAGCAGCTCAACCAAGCAGGCATCCATAGCTACAGTCGATACCAGTCTCAGCATATTAACCCTGATAGCTTGATTGTAGTTGGTCCTCAGATAGCCAAACAAAATCCCGAATTACGGACAGCTCAGAAGTTGAAACTGGAGGTAGTTTCGGTCGCTCAGCTCATTCAACAGTTAGCAGCCAAGCAGCAGCAGGTTGTCGTCATAGGCTCGCCTCTCACAGCAGCATTGGTAGCCAGCAGTCTCCAATCTACCAAAAACTCGGCTGATATTATTTCGCATCAAGTCCTAGCTACAACCAACCATTGGTCGCACCCCTCTGCGGTGCATTATGCTGCCAAAAAAACACTTGTCATCGACACCGATTGGCAACCAGCTTCTTGCCTAGATGCTGCCGCTGAGTGGCTATATCTCAGTCCGAGCATAGTGATCCTGGCTCACGAGCCATCGCGCAAGCTATCATCGACATATTACAAGGACCTGCTGCATCTCCTAAAACACATGGCAGATAGTCAGTCAGCCTCGACAGTGCAGGTCATTCTCCATGATCAAGATAAACAATCTCTCCGTCTGGTCAAACAGGTTAATCTCAAATACAGCACCTATGGCCAAACCTCAGCCGCTGATTGGCGAGCTACCAAGATTAAATATACAACCCAAAACAGTACCTTTGGCGCAGACTTCCAGGCCAAACCATTGGAATTATTAACCAGTCAATTTATTGGCCAGCAGGGGGTAGCGGCAGTTATGGCTACGCTAGCCTGCGCGCATGCTCTGGAAGTGGATATGTCGCAAGCTCTAACCGAAATCGGCAACAGCAATGGCCTTCTTACCTGGGATACATTGCAAGCCACGGTCCAAGACATCCACATTATTGAATCTATCCTGCCGTGGTCTAGCGACCTAGAGTTACATATTAATCGAGTTAGGCAACAATTTTTGCTTCCAAAAACAGATGCCAGGCTGTGGCTGTTAATCAGCCAAGATGAGTATAGCCACCTGTCCCCATCGGTTATTAAAAAGGCCTTAAATGAGACAGATATTATAATTCGAATCGATACACCGGACACATCTCGGTCATCTTCAGTCGCATCACCACCTCAACCCATACATTACTCTATACCCGTCGACGAACTGCCCCGTTTTATTGCCAAGCATGTCTCGCCTAACGATCTTATCTATTACATTCATGCAAAAAATCGTCTCCCAATAGTAGGCGACATTCAAGCTGCGATTCAGGCTCAGAAAAGGTCGGCGAAGCCATGAGTATCACCTATAAAGTCAAAGGTGGCTCTGCGCTCCGCGGCATTATTTCTGTAAAAGGCTCGCCACTAGCAGCCGTCGGAGTGCTGGCAGCCTCCTTGCTCACTACCGACAAGGTCACTATTACAAATGTTCCTCACCTGAAAGATTTAGATACACTAATGAATGAGTTGCGGGGATTTGGCATAGCCATAGATTGGACGCATAGTCATGAAATAACTGTCCATGCAGCCCAAGTTGCATCGCCGAGCGCCATTGTTGATGCTCGGGATGTCGTCGGCTGGCCGCCTAGCCTCCTGGCCGCCATCCTGGTACGGTGTCGACAGCTCACGATTGATATTCCGCCGCCTCTCCAGTCGGATTTTAACTATTTATGGCCAATTTTGGAACAATTTGGCGCTCAAATTACCAAACAATCTCATACAGTAATATCTCTTAACCATCTCCATGCCGCATCTCTGGATTTGCAAAGTATGGGTTCTGATCAAACCCTCACCACTATCATTCTAGCCGCCACCGCGGATGGCACAACCTTGATTGATGGCGCAGTCATTAACCCAGAAGTCGAAGATGTGATGCAGTGTTTAAGGCATATGAATGGCGTTATCGACCGAGTAGATGAATCAAGACTTCAAATTCAAGGGCAATCAGAAATGGCCGGTACCACCCACGCCATCGTCCCAGATCGCTATGAGGCAGCTTTTTTGGCCACTGCTGCCTATATGACTGCCGGTGATGTTCAAATAGAAGGGGTAAAATCGGCCCTTATCATGCCGTTCTTAGCCAAAATCCAGCAGATGACTGGTCGATATACAGTTGATAGTCGCAGTATTCGTTTCTGGCGAGATACCCACGACCAGGAATGGCAGCCGATTCAATTAGTTGCCAAGCCCTTCCCAGGCTTAAGCGAAGATTGGCTACTTTTATTCACACCGCTATCTAGTCTCAGTCAGGGTGAGTGCATTTTTAGCTCCGACCATGAAGATGAATTGGCGCAGGCTTTATCGTGCCTTAAAGCGTTTTTGGTTGACGGCTATTTAGTAGATCAAGACCTTCATTTATTTGGTCCAACTAAGATTAAATCGGCTGAGTATACAGTCAATGATTTTGCAGGCGGTATTGTTGGATTGTTGCTATCGTTAGCAGCCAATGAGCAAAGCACGCTCCACAACATGGCCGCCATTGATGGGCGATTTGAATCGCTAGCAGATCGATTGATTAAATTGGGGGCAAAAATAGACAGACATGACTAGATTACATGATGGGAATACATATGACTAATAAATCAAGACTAATCCACGAACAACTATTTATTGGCATAGATGGCGGAGCCAGCAATACTACCGTAGCCATCGTTGACCAGCAAGGGCAATCCATCTATCAACAAACATTTCCTGTCGGCGCTAATTATCATACGATTGGTCTAGAGGCAGTCATTGCCAATTTGGAAATGGCAGTTCAAGAAGCCATAGCAGAGCTGAAAGTTCCCCCGCCCTTGGTATTTGATCAAGCAGTCTTCGGTCTAGCCGGAAACAATTTTGATCATGATCACCAAGTCCTTGAAAAAGCCATCAAGCTCAGCTCTCTTAGCTCCATGATCGGCCAACTGACAGTAGTTAATGACAGCTTGATCGCCTTGAGGGCCGGAGTAGAGGATAGCGTCGGCATCATTTTACTATCCGGAACAGGATCTAATTGTCTGGCACGCTCCGAAAGTGGGCAAATAGTCCAAGCGGGCGGACTGGATTATATTATGTCGGATCAGGGGAGCGGCTATGATATAGGATTGCGCATTCTGCGAGCTGTTACTTCAGATCTCGATGGGCGATCAGATGCCACCAAATTAACCAAAGCAGTTTTTAAGCACCTCCAGGTAGATACCCTGAATGAGATGTATCAGGTAATTTATCGGAAATATACCGATAAAGCCTCGATAGCCAGCTTGGCTATCTTAGCCTCAGATGTAGCCGAAGATGGTGATCATGTTGCTCAACACATACTCAATCACTCAGTCAACGAACTATTGAAAATGGTAGATGCTGTCATGACCAAGCTGGATTGGCGAGACGCCAAAGTCTCACTAGTTATTATTGGCAGCACCATTCTCAATAGTCGATACCTCTATCGACGATTCGAAGCCGAACTAAGAAGAATCAACCCTCAAACCCGAATCATCAAGCCGACTATGAGCCCAGCTCAAGCCGCTGCCACCCTTGCTCTCGAAGCCTATCGTAAGCCTGATCCTCCCAAACACTAAACATTCTGATATGATGTAATCATGATTGGCCTATATGTCTAAAGTCTTCCTCACCCTTCTTCTATCAACCGGTATCGCCGCCGCCTTGGCTGTGCCTTTTATCAACCTTCTGTACAAATTAAAATTCCAGAGACAGCGGGAATATATTAAAGGACAAGTCAAGCAAGTAGATCTAATAGACCAGCTCCATGAGTCGAAAATTGGCACGCCGTCTGCGGGTGGAGTATTGATTATCTTTACTGTACTTGCGCTAGGTTTTGCCGTTTACCAATTCACGAGTTTCAAAGTTAACTGGACAATCGGCATTCTGGCCATAACTCTCATTACCTTTGGGGCACTGGGCTTCTATGACGATCTCCGAAAATTCCTTGAGGCGCCGGCTTCAGGTTTATGGGGCATGAGAGCTCGAAGTAAGTTGATTGTCCAACTGCTGCTTGGTCTAGTAGTTGGGTACTTACTCTACACCTATATGGGTTTTGATAGTATTAGACTGCCCTTCGATACGGAGATTGTGCTGGGCTGGTGGTATATCCCCTTCGCCGCCTTTGTTATTGCCACCATGTCAAATGCGTTTAACATTACAGATGGCTTGGATGGCCTGTCCGGCGGCCTACTTTTAATCGCCTTGGCAGCGTTCTTCTATCTAGCCGCAGCCTTTTCAACGGCTGATGTAGTTTTATTTATTGCTATCCTTATTGGCTCAGTATTGGCTTTCCTATACTTCAATATATACCCTGCCCGATTCATTATGGGCGATACTGGAGCACTAGCTCTGGGCGCCGCCTTGGCAGTCATTGCTTTAATGAGCCAAAATGTCTTCGCGCTGCCATTTATCGGAGCAGTTTTTATGGTTGAGCTCGCCTCATCAGCAATTCAAATGGCCTCCAAAAAGTTCCGTGGCAAAAAAGTCTTCCTCATAGCCCCTTTGCATCATCATTTTGAGGCCAAAGGATGGACTGAAACGAAAGTTACAATGCGCTTCTGGCTATTCGGCATCTTAAGCGCTTTTCTCGGTTTGTGGATAGCCTTGCTATAAACAGCGCCACCGTAATGTAAATTAGTAGCACCCTGCCCATTATGTCTACAATTCGCTTAAAACATGGAAAAGTACTATCTGGTCGAAGAGCCGCTGGTGACACCAGCTCCTCCAAACTCGACCTCCGCATTCTTGCACCCGTCCTGGCCCTCACCGCCTTCGGCTTATTAATGGTCTACGATGCTTCAGTGGTGGTGTCCATGTCGCGCTACGGCCATAATTTTCATTTTGTGAGTCAGCAAGCAATTAGTTTGGCTTTGGGCCTAGTAGCGATGTTTATTGTCAGTAGAGTAGAGTACCACACATGGCTAAAGCTATCCCCGCTAATCCTAGCTGTGACCATCATTGGCTTATTTGCAGTTTTTATTCCTGGTCTCGGTGTAACTTTGGGCGGTGCCACCAGTTGGCTAAAGATCGGTCCCTTGCCGGCATTTCAACCGTCATATCCACTGATCATTGCTTTGATTATCTATTTGGCGAAGTGGTTAACCAGCGAGAAAATCGATTTAAAGTCAGTCAAGAAGGGTTTTGTGCCCTATATGGTTTTGGTAGGTTTGATTGCCGCTATAGTGGCCGTTCCTCAAGGAGATTTGGGCACAGCCGCTATTATTATGGCTGTAGCCGGCATTATGTACTTCTTGGCTGGTGCAAGCCTCAGCCATTTCCTGATATTGTTGCCGGTTGCTGGTTTGGCTGGATTGATCTTGATTATTACTCAGCCCTACCGCTTGCAGCGCATCGCCACCTTCCTTAGGGGTGGAGCTGGCGACGCCCAAAATGCTGACTACCAGGTCAATCAGTTGCTCATAGCCCTCGGCAGTGGCGGTTGGACCGGCTTGGGCTTGGGGCAAAGCAAGCAAAAGTATGAATGGTTACCAGTGGTTGAATCTGACTCCATCTTTGCTATTATTGGGGAAGAGCTCGGCTATTTAGGAGCAGTGATCGTGATTCTGATCATCGGCTACCTGATATGGCAAGGCTTCAAACTTTCTCATCAAGCGCCAGACGAACAAGGCCGGTTGATTATTGTCGGTGTCATGTCGCTCATTGCCATCCAAAGCCTTATCAATTTATTGGCAGCGGTCAGCATTATCCCACTAACCGGCGTGCCATTGCCCTTCATCTCTAGCGGCGGCACATCGCTTGTCGTTTTGTTAGTCGCCCTCGGCATAGTGCTTAATATATCTCGCCAAAAAATTCAAAAAGTCTAGAATATATATCAAATATAGTATACAATGTAGCGTATTAGGTATATTTCTATGACTAAAGGATACTATTTTATCGGCATATGTGGCCAAGTGATGAGCGGACTTGCTCTGCAGTTAGCTAGAGAGGGGCATCGAGTGTCGGGAGTGGCCATTAACGCCTACCCGCCTGCTAGCACCGATTTGATTGAGGCAGGTATTGAGTTTTATACCACATATGATAAGTCACATCTGAAACATCAGGATATGGTTGTTTTAGCCAATGATATACCTGCCGACAATATCGAGCTACTCGAAGCAAAGCGACTTCATCTAGAAATTAAATCATTTCCGCAGCTGGTCGAGGAGTTAACCGCCCGCAAGAAACGAATCGTCGTAAGTGGGACTCACGGCAAGACTACCACCACTACATTGATCGCCTGGCTATTGGATCAAGCGGGCTATAATCCTGATTACCTTATCGGCATGAAGGGGGCAAATCTAGGCAGAAGTGTTAAATTGTCAGATAGCCAGGTTGTAATTATCGAAGGGGATGAATACAGCTCATCGCAAATTGATCGGCGATCTAAGTTCATGTTTTATCATCCTGATATTTTGATTCTGACCTCTCTTGAATGGGATCATCCTGACTTATTTCCGACATTCGATCATGTTATTAAGGCTTTTGATGAGCTGGTTGACTCTATGCCTTCAGATAAAATAATCATTGCCTGCGCCGATGATCCATACTTACCTCAGCTCTTATCCGGGAAGCCCCATCGAATAATTTGGTATGGGCAGACAGGGGAGTCTGACTGGAAAATTAATAGTCAAAAATACCATCCCCAAACTACTTTTACTCTCCAATCTATACATCAGCATGTCGACATAAAGAGCCCTCTGGCGGGACAGCATAATACGCTCAATGTCAGTGCAGCGTACATTGTCTGCAATCTGTTGGGGATTTCTGATAGCTCATTTAGCAAAGGTTTGCAGACCTTTGCTGGAGCCGATCGTCGATTTGTCATAACGGGCCAAGTAAACCACATTACGATTATCGACGATTATGCTCACCATCCCAGCGAGATCAAAGCCACCATCAGTGGTGCCAAACAACGATTTGTTCAGCAGTGGCGACATGGTTCAATGTGGGCTTGCTATCAACCACACACCTACTCGCGCGTCAAAGCATTGCTGCAGGATTATGCATCGGCTTTTAGCTCGGCTGACCATATTTTATTACTACCAATTGAAGCGGCTCGCGAAGAGTCAATCTCTGCCGACATTAGTTCGTCAGATATTGCTCGGCAAATAATCAGTCCGGCAGACATTCATGTTGTTGAGGATGTTGACCAAGCACTTGATCGACTAGCAGAGCAATTGCAACCAGGCGACGTGCTCCTGTCTATGTCTGTGGCTAACAGCCATCAGCTGCCACAACGATTAACAAATCTACTAGAGCAGAAGTGGTCAAAGGAGCTATCGTGAAACCAAGCAACGAATCATACATCTCTCTGCTAAATGATTTCCCAAAAGTGGCTGTGCTAGGGTGCGGTATAGAAGGAAAATCCACAGTTAAGTTTCTTCAACGACATTATGTTAAAGATATTACAATTTTTGATAGGCGGGTTGAAGCTCAAACTATCCCTGAAGTTACGGTTGGAGAGTATGGTCAGCTGGATTTAAATCATTTTGACTTAATCTTTCGCACCCCTTCATTCAATCCAAATCATTCGGCGCTACAAGGGATCGACCCCCTAAAAATTGTTAGCCAAACTAATCTATTTCTCCAGCAATTCGCTGCTCAAACGATTGGCATTACTGGTACAAAAGGCAAGGGGACAACCAGCTCATTATTACATGACATGCTTAAGTTGTCAGGAAAAAGAGTGCACTTGGCCGGCAACATTGGTGTGCCATTCCTAGATATTATTGACCAAGTAGGGCCACAAGATGTTGTTGTCGCAGAACTATCTAGTTATCAATTATGGGATGCTATGTATTCTCCCCATATGGCGATTGGTCTCATGATAGTGCCCGAACATCTAGAGCTGCATGGCCGACTATCAAATTATTTGCAAGCCAAAAGTCAACTATTTCAACATCAAACCATCGACGACATAGCTATATTCAACAATGACTTTTCTTTAACCCGTCAAATTGTTAGTACTTCAGCCCAACGCTTCGCCATGAGTGGCAAGGCCGTAGAGCAAGGAATCCACTATGCAGCCGATTCATTGGAGATTACTAATAAACACCGATCAGTCAGCATCGCTCTGCCGCAAATGAGCTTGCTCGGTAAACATAATCTACAAAATATCGCAGCAGCAGCCATGGCAGCCCATTTAAATCAAGTTAATGACAGCACCATTGTCCAAGCTATTAGCCAATATCGGCCACTGCCACACCGTTTAGAGTCAGTAGCATCAATTAACGGAATTGAGTACATAGATGATTCTATTTCCACCACGCCCGAATCTACCCTGGCAGCCGTGCAGGCATTTGATAAGCCGGTGGTCCTTCTACTGGGTGGCCAGAATCGTCACGCAAATTGGGCTGCGGTATTAAAAGATCTATCTCAATGTCAACACCTCAAGGCCATTGTTGTTATGGGGCAAGATTCAGACTCAATTCATGGAGCTGCCGAAACTATCGGCATAACTATCCCCATGGTTTATGATCAAGCAGATATAGCAAAAGCAGTATCAAAAGCAAGAGTAATACTCCAGCAACACGCTTCTACCGGCATAGTCCTGTTGTCACCAGGAGCAAAAAGTTTTGACATGTTTTCAGATTATAAGCACCGGGGGCAAGTTTTTAAACAAGCTGCTATACTACAGGTATGAAGATTCTGATTACTGGCGGAGGATCGGGCGGTCATGTTTCGCCGGCCCTAGCAGTGGCAAAAGTGTTGCAAGCACAATCCGACATGGAACTATTGTATGTTGGTGGCACGTTGACCATGGAGGGCTCAACCGGACCATCGGTTGAACAATCCTTAGTTCAGCCAACTGATATTCCTTTTGTTGCGATTTCTGCAGGCAAGCTAAAAAGAGACGGTTTGTCGTTGACCACAGTAACCCGACTGTGGGGTGTCGTACCTGGTATTTTTCAAGCATTCAAAGTGGTCAAGGATTTTAAGCCGCAGGTAGTTTTATCGACTGGTGGCTATGTCTCCTTGCCTGTTGTCTGGGCTGCTTGGATGCAAGGCATACCGGTTGTTATTCATGAGCAAACAGCCGCAGTTGGACTTGCCAATCAGATTGCCTCTCGTATGGCCAATGTCATTGCCATAACTTTTCCTCAATCCGCGACATATTTTAATGCTAAAAAAGTCGTACTGACAGGTAATCCGCTCAACCAGCAGGTAGCCAATCCAACCAGCGATGGTCTTAAATCCGATCCGGTTCTTGGCTGGCTGCAACGCAAGTCCGCCAAGCCGCTTATTTATGTTACGGGCGGTGGCCTTGGTTCGCATGTTATCAACCTAGCAGTGGAGCAGGATCTAGAAAAATTATTAACGGTGTATAGAGTTATTCATCAAACGGGATCCAATCAAAAGTTCGCTGACTATGAAAGATTGACAGAATTGCAAAAAAGGTTGCCAAGCAAATTAGCTCAAGACTACTTACCGCTCCAGCAATTGGCAGTCAGCCAAATCGGTCATATCTATAAAGCAGCTAGCTTAGTGGTATGTCGGGCTGGCGCTAATACGATCCTAGAGCTGGCCTATTGGGGTCTGCCAGCCATCTGCATCCCTATTCCATGGGTGACACATGATGAGCAGACCAAAAACGCTCAGGCGCTAGTGGAGGCGGGGACAGCCACAATCGTCAAAGAAAGTCTTTTGTCCGATAGAGTATTATTCGATACAATTGAACAGCAGCTAGCGCACCCACCTACTCAGCAGCAAAAGGATGCTGCTAAGCAGCTAGTCAAGCTTGATGCAGATCAAGTCTTAGCATCTATCACGGTTAGTCTTGCCCAAGCCCGGTCTGTATCATAAAGCTGTCCAGTTTCATATAATGCTTGCCCATGTTTAAACGTCGCCGCACCAACCCGCTTCAACCACAGTCAGTCAATCCCAGACAGGGAGCCGTCAGCGCTCGGGTGCCTACTTACAACCAACCAAGTAGTTCATGGGCAGCTCGTCACAAGCTAGTCCTGATCCTAATCTCGAGTCTAATAGGCATTGGTATCCTTGTCGCAATATGGCAACTGGTAAATACCAGCTGGTTGGTCGTCAGGCACATTCAAGCGACTCAGCTTGTCATGGTTGACCCCGAAGTGGTTACCGAAAGTCAGGTTAGCCAAACCCTGCAGGCCTATCAAGGTCAGTCATTGGTCCTGCTTAATGAGTCTAAATTAAACCAAGATCTAACGCAAAAGCTTGCCGGAATAGCCGCCGTATATGTAGTAAAAGAGTACCCCAGCACGCTTAAGGTGCAATTCCAGCCTCATATTGCATTGGCCCAAATTGTCGCGCCACAAGGCCGCTTTCTGGTCAATCAAAAAGGGTTAATATTCTCAGACAAGCCATCACATAACTTGCCTCAAATTGTAACCCAGAACGCCAATCTCAAAGTCGGCGACACGATTCCTGCACAGGGCGTTGATGTAGCGCTGCATCTCATTACCGGGCTAAGGCAAATTGAACCAGGGCTAGCTTCTATTACTCTAAATAATCAACAGCTAGACGTACTACTTGATAAGGACCCAAAAATATTAGTAGGACTCCAGCTGCCAGCCGATCAAGTGGTCCTTACAATTATTGACCTGCTGCAAACCTTCAAAGAGCAGCAAAAAACTCCAAAAGTTGTTGATTTGAGGTTTGATAGACCAGTGTTGCAATATTAGAATTGTGCTGGAGAAATTTTAAAGATACTACATCTTGTGTCCAATAGTAGATCAAAATATCAAGCAAGCATAATAAGGCCTAAAACCATTTTTACTCTTGACTGAAGCAAACACAACATTGTATTCTATTCATCGTAGCACCTCTCGCTCGCTTGCCTGATGATTGATATGTAAAACATATAGTTTTCTGGTATCGGTTATTATCCTTGGCGCTCTATTTATAAATTATGGCAAAAGATCGAATTATCTCCGGTATTGATATTGGCTCCTCCAAGGTTTGCACTATTATCGCTTCTCAAGGAGTTGATGGCTTATTATCAATCATCGGTGTATCAACTGTAGCTTCAAAAGGCATAAAAAAAGGGGTTGTAGTTGATATTGATCAGGCCGTCGAAGCGATAGCCGAATCTCTTGAAGGGGCTGAGCGCATGGCTGGCTACACGGTTTCATCGGCCTTTGTTACAGTTAATGGAAACCATATCACCTCCCTCAACTCGCATGGCGTGGTGGCTATTTCATCTCCCGATGGTGAGATTAGTCATAACGACATTGCTCGCGTTACCGAAGCTGCCCGTGCCATATCGATCCCTTCTTCCAGAGAAATTATTCATGTTGTCCCAAAAAACTTTATTGTTGATACACAAGAAGGTGTCCATGATCCAGCCGGCATGAGCGGTGTGCGGCTAGAAGTCGAGACACACATCATATCAGGTGCAGCTATGACGATGCGCAACCTTGTTCGCTGCGTCCAGCAGGTTGGAGTAGAAGTCAGCGAACTAGTATTTGCCGGTTTGGCCAGCGCCGAGTCAACCCTGAGTGACACCGAAAAGGAGCTCGGTGTCGTCTTGCTTGATATTGGTGGTGGGACAACTAATCTGGCCTTATATCTTGACGGAGCAGTGGCATATTCAGCCGTATTGCCTGTCGGTGGGAAAAACATCACCAACGACATAGCAATTGGTCTGAGAGTTTCGCTCGAAGACGCTGAAAAGATTAAGCTATTTGTGTCAAGCTATCGAGAGCCAGCAGCCCGACCTGCTGCTAAGTCAGATGCGACAGATAAGCCGTTGCGTTCCCTGAGAGAAGAAGCGCAGCGGGAAGATGCGCTTGATATTAGTGAGCTTCATATTGGAGAGCTAAAAACTATTTCCAAAAAATTTGTTGTCGAAGGGGTGATTAAACCACGACTCCGAGAAATCTTTGATTTGGTGGCGCTGGAAATCAAAAAGAGTGGTTATGCAGGATTGTTACCAGCCGGAGTGGTAATTTGTGGTGGCGCAGCTAATACTGTTGGCATGTCCGAGACGATTAAGGATAGCCTTCGCGTGCCGGTCAGAGTTGCTCAACCTAAAGGCGTGTCGGGCTTGATAGAAGAAGTCATCTCTCCAGCCTATGCTGCCTCAGTGGGGACTATTATTTATGGTGCCAAGGTAGGCGGCGAATCCCGACGACGAGCCAATTTTGGTGGTCTAGGCAATATCTCTAAGGTGGGCGATGGTCTGTTGGGCTGGCTTAAAAACTTTATGCCTTAGCCATGACCGACCATGACTACAGCCATGGTTCAACATGTATTTTTCATCCCAAGTAACCGAACAAGACACTCCAAAAGGGCAGCCTGCCCCTCATCAAGCAGCCAGCATTTTTGCCACTATCCCGAACAAAAGAGGCTTGAAGAAGCCACTAGTTATTGCTGGAGTGCTACTGGTATTGCTAGGTCTGGCGGCTGTTGGTAGCTATGTCTTAGTAAGCCAATCCAACACTATCAGCACCAAGCTTGAGCCTCCCAAGACTCAATTTGAGGCACAGCCTACACCGCAAGTTGCTAGTGCAACATTCGGCAGCCTATTGCAGCAGGCGACAAATTATCAAGATTGGTTGGTAGGCGTGAAGCATGGATCGATGCTGCTACTCAATCCCCAAACTGGTCAGCATAAAACCATATTGGAAGCCGACAACCCTTGGTATGGCCCTATTTCGCAAATCTATTGGTCTCCGGATAAGACTAAAATTGCAGCCCTCTATCTGACCGACTCAGAAGCCAAGGCTCTAACCGACAATCCTGCTGGATACGCTCAGTCATTAGGATTAAGCTCGGACATTTCCCCACAGGCCTTTCCCTTTGGTCGCCTAACGATAATTGATGTAACAAACCAACGCAGACTCGACACCAATCTGGAGGTTAAAAATATTGCCAAAGCCTTGGTTTGGCTAGACAACAACCGCTTAGCAGTCCTCAATTCCTCTATTCAAATATATAATCTGGACAGTCAGTCCGCTCAGCCGCTAGCTATGGCCGGGATCACTTCAGTTGACCAACAGCTCCAAGCCCCTCTGATTTGGCAGGCTCAGTCACAGTCTCTATTTTTTGTCAAAACAAAATCAATTGACAACCAGTCGGCGCAGATACTAACCAAATTATCCTTAAGGTCCAATGAAATTACCGAAGTCAGGCCCATCCTACTACAAGAATCAACAGTAGCTGCCTACCAGTCCTTTGACATGGCTTTATCCCCTGATCAGCAAAAACTAGCTATCATAGATCAGCATGGCCTAGCCTATATTGACCTCAATAACCAGTCTTTAACCCAGATACCATATAAAACAGATCTGTTATGGTTAAAGCAAGTAGCACTTAGTCAGTTAGTGTGGCTCTCCGATTATCGAATAGGATTTACAGGTTTATCAGTAGATGGCCAATGGTTGTGGGGAGGCTGGGATATTCAGCAGCAGCAAGTACCAGTTTTCGCCAAAGGCTACCAGCAAGGTGCGTGGCGAGTATCTACCGGACAGTTAGCTATGATAGATGTTTCAGCCGTTAAGCTGCATATTGTCAGTCCAAACTGGTCAGATCCGGTCAAGTCGCACTTCTCCAGTGTAAGTCTCAACTGGTCATCGGTTTACTGGTAGCTTTGCCCCTTCATTTAGGTAGTGTACAATCAGACTATCCGTGGTATCATACATGGCGGTAAGGCTGCTGCGCGTATGACAAGATACATGACGCTGCTATTCACAGTATCCTGTAGCGAGATATGCGATACTGTGTTACCATTGTTTTATCAAAAATGTATAACTCTTCAGGAATTATAACCTCATGTTAGTTAAACCAGAGATCGAAAAGTTCGCCAAAATTAAAGTAGTCGGTGTTGGTGGTGGAGGCGGAAACGCCCTCAAGTCCATGATCGATTTGCAAAATATTCAAGGTGTTGAGTTCGTTGCAGTTAATACTGACGCTCAAGCCCTAGCATCTTCCCCTGCCCCTATCAAAATCCAAATCGGTGAGCAACTTACCAAAGGCCTAGGCTCTGGTGGAGTGCCTGAGGTTGGTCAGCACGCTGCCGAAGAATCACAAGAAAAACTCCACGAATATCTTGGTGATTCAGACATGGTCTTTATTACCGCAGGTATGGGCGGTGGTACCGGTACCGGGGCTGCTCCTGTTATTGCTCAGATTTCCAAAAATCTAGGCGCATTGACGGTTGGTGTAGTTACCAAACCCTTCAATTTCGAAGGAGCTAAGCGTCGAGTCAATGCTGAAGAGGGTATTGCTAACCTCCGCGACGCAGTTGATACCCTTATTTCTATTCCAAACCAGAGAATCCTTGATATCGTTGACCGAAAGACTTCTATGCTTGAGGCTTTTAAGGTGGCCGACTCTGTTCTGGGACAAGGCGTGCAAGGCATCTCTGATTTAGTTGTTATGCCTGGCTTAATTAATGTCGACTTTGCCGATGTTCGCTCTATTATGACTGATGCGGGGTCGGCCTTAATGGGTATTGGCCGTGGTGCTGGCGAAGACAGAGCCATAACAGCTGCCAAGGCTGCCATTGAAAGCCCTCTACTAGAAGTATCGATTCAGGGGGCCAAGGGCGTCCTATTCAACGTCACTGGCGGAGCTGACCTGGCCATGGCTGAAGTAGATGCCGCCGCACAAATCATCGCTGCCGCCGCTGATCCTGACGCCAACATCATCTTTGGTGCTACCATTGACGAAAATCTAACCGATTCCATGAAGATCACAGTCATTGCTACTGGTTTTGACGAAGATCGTTCTCGGATGCGTCCTTCAGCAATCAGTCTTCAGACTCGACAAGTCTCTGTAGAAGAGGAAGCACCAGTTAATACAGAAGAAGCTGAGGAACATGATGAATATGAGGAGCAAGCTCCTGTGTCACAACAACCTGACGCCTCGCGTAGCTTCTCTGTGCCTCAACAACAGCAACCATCTCAGGCTCCTGATGACAAAGACGATTTTGATATTCCGGCCTTTATGCGCCAAAATCGTTAATTCCAATTACCGCCGAATACCGGCGGTAATTTGTATGTCTTAGATTGGTCTTACATCACTTGTCTATCATATACTATATAAAGCTTGGCCGATATCAAACGAGGTCTATAGGGCAATTATGACTCAACAATTACTACAAACCAAAGCTGGGCAGTTACTCGGACAAAATGTCTTGTACATAGCCTGGGCCACTGCCTTGGCAGCCACTGCTGGCAGCCTCTACTTCTCAGAGGCTGCAGGATATTTGCCTTGCATGCTGTGCTGGTATCAACGTATTGCTATGTACCCATTAGTGGCTATTTTGCTTGTTGGCATCCTAGCCAAAGACGCCAAGGCTTGGATGTATGGCTTGCCAATAGCCTTAGTTGGTTGGGGTATAGCCTTTTATCACAACCTGCTGTATTACAAAATCTTGGCTGAATCAGATGCTACCTGCCGAGCTGGCGTATCGTGCACTACTGAATATATTGAGTGGCTTGGTTTCTTGACCATCCCTCTCCTTTCCCTGCTTGCCTTTACCGTTATTATTATCTGCCTGCTTATACAAAGAAAGGTTAACGCATGAGCAAAGAATTAAAAACAGTTTTGGTTATTGGCGGAATTATTATTGCCATCGTAGCAGTGCTTATAGCCGTCGCCAGACATCAAGCATCGACAAAGCCACTCCCAGAAGAGGCATTGGTCCGCGACAATAGTCACTACACTGGAGCAGTCGACGCATCCGTCACCTTGGTTGAATTTGGAGACTTCCAGTGTCCAGCTTGCGGTCAGGCTGAGCCAGTTGTTCAGCAATTGAGGCAAGAATATGGTGACAAACTCAAGTTCGTCTATCGCAACTTCCCATTATCATTTCATCAGCATGCACAACTAGCGGCTCAAGCTGCCGAAGCTGCTGGACTACAAGGTAAATTCTGGGAAATGCATGACCAGCTCTTTGTTACACAGAGCGACTGGTCAGCTGTAACCGATCCAACAAGTCAATTCAAAGATATGGCCAAACAGCTCGGTCTTGATGAGCAAAAATTTGCGGATGATCTTTTTAGCCAGACAGTCCAGGATATAGTGCGGGCTGATCAAAGAGATGGAGAGGCATTGGGCGTAACAGGCACGCCTTCCTTCTATCTCAACGGTGACAAGCAAGACAGCTGGGCATACGCGTCCCTCAAACAAAAAATTGATCAGTTATTGGCCCAGGACGAACAGCAGGAACAAGCATCAGTCACGGCCTCTCCAGTATCAGAGTAGCAGCATCAAGTAGAACAATAAAAAGTGCACTTAAGGTGCACTTTTTATTGTTATGAGAGCTAAAGACTAGGCCACGCTTGCTTACAATGCTATTGACAAGTTTATCTAACTCATAGTAAAATATATAGTATTATCAAGCAGGCATACTATATGCTGAGGGCTAGGAGGAACTATGAAAAATACTGTAGCAGCTGTAGCCATAGCCGCATTGGTTGGTTTTTCCAGCTTTATGTTGAGCTCTAACGTACCAGCGGCCAATGCCGCCACCAAATATTGTAATGCAGCCTCAGCGAAGGCTAACTTGAAGGCCAAAGATGGCAACGGCAATTACACCTTGGGTGTTGAGCACGCCTTGCGCACTTGGAATATGAATAAAGTGGATGTAAAAAATACCAGCTCTGATTGTATCTATAAGCTAGGTATAGCATCTTATAAAGCGTTTGAGCATTACACTGTAAGTGTGAAGAGCCAAAAACTATACCGATATGCCTCCATTGACTTAAAGCCCGGATACACTTGGACGTATACCGTTGCAGTGCCTGATTGTACCTACCAAGTTGACTTTTATCAGGGCAGCGTCTTAGAAAACTTCAAGAATGCCACGTATACCAGCCAAGGTCGATTCCTGGATGGATGGTATTTCCCAGGCGATGCTTCTCAACAGGGCAAGTTACCTGTCTGCAAAGAAAAGCCTACCCCAACCCCCACTAAACCAACTCCAACTCCAACCAAGCCTACCCCAACTCCAACTAAACCAACCCCAACCCCCACTAAGCCAACCCCAACTCCAACTCCAACCCAGCCTACCCCAACCCCCACTAAACCAACCCCAACCCCAACTGCAGAAGTTCCAACACCTACTCCAACTGTGGCCGGTGTATCAACAACTCCAACTCCTCCCCCTCCAGCCGAACTTCCTTCAACTGGCCCAGGCGCAGCCGTGGCTGTATCCTTAATGACAATTATTGGTGGAATGATTGCGAAGAAGCGCTGGTTCTAAGACAGTCCTAGTGTTCTAGCCTGTAGAATTCAATAGCACCTAGCTTTTGCTAGGTGCTATTGTCTTTTTCATTGACGCAGGTAGTTGTATTACGTATGATTGCTGCATGATCTTACCTGATACATACAGCAAATCCAAGCAATGGTTCAGCGCAACAGTTGAGGTGATAAATCAGCTGCAGCATAATACAAGGCAAGCTGATCGGGCCGTACCAGAAACGAGTAGGTATGGTCGAGAGCTAGGCGCGATGCATGATTAAATGGCTCGCTACACCTTGGAAGATGTTGCCAGGCTGGATTCAGAATGCACTTATTTTTCAGCTGAACGCCAAGTATGTCGTCGGCGCAAATGTCATCGTAGTCAATAAACAAGGACAGGTGTGGCTACAAAATCATCGATTCTGGCCTAAGTACCCCTGGGGACTGCCTGGTGGGCACGCAAATTCTCACGAAACGCCACAGCAAGCTATTGTTCGAGAAATACACGAAGAATTAGGGGTCATCCTTCACATTGACAGCTTGGTAGATATTCAGCAGAATAAAAAGCGAGGTTTAGTTGTTTATTTTACGGGAAATTTTTCTCAAACACCTCAGGCATTTGATCAAATTGAGATAATTGAAGCTAAGTTTTTTGACATAGACAAGCTCCCGGTCACACTGCACCCAAGTCACCGCAAAATAATACATGAGATAGTAAAGCAGAAGGATTAGTAAATATGCAGATTAATATTAAAAGAGTAGACAAGGATCTACCATTGCCAAAGTATGAAACAGCAGGGGCGGCTGGCTTTGACTTTGTTGCTCGGCAAGATAAAGCTTTGCAACCGCAAGAAATAGCACTCATTCCTGGCAATGTTATTGTAGAAACTCCGGCTGGTTATATGCTAGCGGTGGTTAGCAGGTCCTCAACACCAAAGAAAAAAGGCTTATCGCTTCCTCACGGCATCGGCATTATAGACTCAGATTATCGAGGTCCTGATGACGAAATCTGGATCCAAGTTTATAATTTTACCGATAAGGAAGTCACAGTTAATCGTGGCGACAAGATAGCCCAAGGCATATTTATCCCAGTCGTCCAAGCAGTCTGGAATGAAGTTGATCAAGTTGCAGCGCCGACTCGTGGAGGCCGAGGATCGACGGGTGGTTATGTCGACGCCCTGGATGAGCCGGGCTTAACATGACTCGATGCACAAGCAAGCAATGGCTGACTTGATGATAGGCAAGCTGTCTTATATGATGAATAAAACAAGAAGGGGTAATAGATGGCTAGAAGATGGGGAGTATTTATTTCATTTGAAGGTGTTGATGGTGTGGGCAAAACCACTACCGTCAAAACCCTGTGTCATAAATTAGTTGATGAGGGACAGAAGTTTATTGCCACCCGCGAGCCAGGCGGCTCTCCAATCAGCGAGCAAATTAGAGCTTTAAGCAAAAATCCAGATTATGGAGAGATGGACTATCGCACCGAGGCGCTCCTAATGGTTGCGGCTCGTGCCCAATTAGTTCATAGAACCTATCGTCCTAGCTTGGCTGAAGGTGCTGCAGTCATTGCCGATCGTTATGTAGATTCCACCTACGCGTACCAAGTGTTTGGTAGAGGCTTGGATATGGAATCAGTTGAAACCATTAACCAATTTGCTACCGAAGGTCTTATGCCCGATCGAACATATCTACTTGATGCGCCTCTCGATATGATTTGGCAGCGGATGGCCGATGATAATCGAAGTGCCGACAGATTAGATAGTGAAAAAAGGACTTCTTTACATGAGTCCAACAGGGCTATTTGCAGTTAGCCCAAGCCGATCCTCAACGATTTATGATAATTGATGCCACTCAAACCCCTCAACAAATATTCGATGAGATGTATAGTGACTATCAATCAGTATATAATGCGATTAATAAATAGCGGTAATTGTTTATGAGCACTAACCAAGCACATGCTGAAAATAATTCAAGACAAGCGATTGAGTACTTAAATATCGCCTTAGCAGGTGATGTGGGAACTGGCACTACCACACTCGGTAAAAACGTAGCCTCCACCCTCGGTTGGCAACATGTGAATGCCGGCGCATACTTTAGAACTTGGCATAGAGAACATGGTGTCCCGCTGGAAGAAACTCAAGAAATACCCGAAGAGGTTGATCGTGAGTTGGATAAGCGTTTCCAGCGAGATATGACCAAGCTAAGTAGCACAGTCTTTGAATCGCATTTGGCGGGTTGGCTGGCCAAGGATAACCCGCGAACCTTTAGAATTTTATGTATTACTGATGAAATAGTTGCCATGGAGCGCATTGCTTCACGCGAAGAGTGGACATTGGAGCAGGCAATTAAGTATTCGCAACAGAGAACCCAAGCATTAAATGCCAAATTTGGCAGGTTATATGGCGTGCCTAATCCTTACCTGCCTGAATTTTTTGACGTAACAATTGACACATCGCATATGAGTGCAGGTCAGGTTTTGGATAAAGCTCTCCAGGAATTCCTGAGTCGGCAACCTGGCGGCCAAGATTTGGCCAAGGTTTTAGATATAAAATTGCCATAATACTCCAGACAATATGAGCAAAAAGGTGTATAATGCTGGCATCACTTTTGCCAGGTAATAGCTATGTCCTTCAAACCCGTAATTTCAAATGTAAACTTCGCTGACCAAGAAAAAGAAACCATCAAGTACTGGAAAGAAAATCAGATTTTCGAAAAGTCTATTTCTAGCCGATCTGATGACAAGAAGTGGACATTCTTAGATGGCCCTCCTTTTGTTACAGGCATGCCGCACTATGGATCGTTGTTATCAAGCTTACCCAAAGATCTCTTCGGCCGTTATTGGACCATGAAAGGATACCAGGTCCGTCGAGTCTGGGGATGGGATGGTCATGGATTGCCTATCGAAAATAAAGTAGAAAATGAGCTGAATATTACCCGTAAGCGCGATATAGAAGAAGTAGTTGGCGTTCAGAAATTTGTCGATCAATGCAAGCAGTATGTTGAGCAGGTCTCATCGGATTGGGAGTGGTACGTTGACCGTATTGGGCGTTGGACAGACTTCAAAAATGCCTACAAAACTTGGGATACTCCGTATATGGAGTCGGTTATGTGGGTTTTTAAGCAAATGTATGACGGCGGTCATATCTATAAAGGTTATAAGGTTTCACTCTATTGTCCGCACTGCTCCACGCCTATATCAAATTTTGAGGTAGCCATGGATGCGGAAAATTATAAAGAGGTCATTGATGTCGCCACTACTTATAAGTTTCAGCTCGTAGATCAACCAGACACCTATATTCTGGCATGGTCAACAACGCCTTGGAATAAAATTGTTACCTGCGCTCTAGCAGTAAATCCGGATTTATCATATATTACAGTTGAACAGGCTGGCCAAAAGTATATTCTAGCCGAAACTACCGCAGCTATACTTGGAGACGAGACATCCTATACAGTACTAAATAAGCAAAAGGGCAGTGATTTAGTAGGACGGAAGTACGCGCCACACTACAATTATTTCGAGATAGAAGCCAAGGGCAAGATTTTTGAGGTAGTCCCAGCGGAGTTTGTTTCAGCAGAAGATGGTACTGGTGTAGTCACTATCGCCGCATATGGCGAGGATGATCTTAAGCTAATGCAAGAGCAAGGCATTCACATCCAAACACATCTCGACGAAGAAGGTAATATCAAGCCGGAAGTCCCTCAATTTGGTGGCATGTATTATCTTAAGGCCAACAAGGCTGTTGACCTAGATCTGCAAGATCGAGGATTAATATACAAAATGGCAGATCATCCTCATCGTGTACCACTATGCTGGCGATGTCACACTCGCTTATACTATGCTCCAATTGACGCCTGGTATGTCAATATTCAGGATCTGAAACCGTTATTGAAAGAAACAAACGAGCAGATAAATTGGTATCCAGGCCATTTTAAATCTGGTCGATTTTCCAAGAGCATTGAAAGCGCCCCCGATTGGAATATCTCTCGGAATCGCTACTGGGGTAGTCCAGTGCCGGTCTGGGAATGTCCTGACGGACATCGCTATGTGCCGGGCTCAATTGCCGACCTAGAGCAAGCTTCAGGCCAGAAAGTTATCGATTTGCACAAGCCACATATTGACGAAATTGTCGTCAAGTGTCTTGACTGTGGCCAAGCAGCGCATCGCGTTCCGGAAGTCTTGGACAGCTGGATTGAAGCTGGTTCTGCCTCTTTTGCTGAGCGCCACTTCCCATTCAACTCCGAAGAAAAAGCAGAAGATTTCTTCCCTCCGGATTTTATTGCTGAATATACTGGTCAAATTCGAGCCTGGTTCTCAATCCTCCATATTATCGGTGCGGCCCTATACAAATCTCCGGCTTTTAAAAATGTTGTAGTAGAAGGCGTTATCCTAGGCACCGATGGTCGCAAGATGAGTAAAAACTTCAAAAACTACCCAGATCCTGCTGAAATGCTAGACAAATACGGCGGAGATGCTTTGCGGCTCTATTTATTAGGCAGCCCTGTCATGAACGGCGAAGATATTCTCATCTCAGAGCAGACCTATCAAAATCAAGTCAGAGGCACCATGCTCATCTTGTGGAATAGCTACAACTTCTTTGTCACGTATGCCAACTTAGATAGATGGCAGGCGGGAGATCAGCAAGCATCGCAGCATCTAACGATTCTGGATAAATGGATACTATCCAAACTCAATCAACTGACGACGGCAGTCACCGAGTCTTTAGATACCTACAATACAACCCAGCCCATTGAAGACATCAAGGCATTTATTGCTGACTTCTCAACCTGGTACATTCGCCGTAGTCGCGATCGAGTTGGCCCTTCAGCCATTGATACGCAGGATAAGCAAGCCTTTTACCAGACATGCCACCAGGTGCTAGTAACACTGTGCCAGCTTATGGCTCCTATTGCGCCATTTATGACTGAAGAAATATATCGCAACCTTACTGATAACGAATCTGTTCATTTATCTGACTGGCCCTTATCCAATACCCCTACCATTGACTCAGAGTTGCATCATCAAATGGTCACCGCCCGTCAACTGGTTGAACATGCCCATAGTCAACGCAATGAACAAAAACTAAAACTGAAGCAGCCTCTCGACAGCGCAACCTATTGGCAGCCCCAGCAGCTATCGGAGGAATTAGAAGCGATAGTAGCCCAAGAAATTAACGTTCTGCAGGTCAAGTTTGGGGGAGTGTCTGAAGAGCTAAAAGTTAATTTTGATACCCAAATTACTCCTGAATTGCAGGCCATGGGTGAGGCCAGAGAAATTATTAGAAGCATCCAAGCGGAGCGAAAAAAGATAGGTTGCCAGCTAGATGCCAAGATTATCGTGTCTCTTCCGGACTGGCCAGCATCTCAAACAGATCGCATCAAGCAGCAAACGTTAGCCATAGACATCAAGCGGGCTGATCAGCTTTCTGTATCAGTAGTAGAGTAGGGGGGGAGAGTGTGAACCCAAGAAAAGCGTGGTGGCAACTGCATGACTGGTGGTTAACAGGCTCAGTGATCGCCTTAATGACAATTAGTTTGATCATGCTGTCGTCAAGTGCCATTAGTCAGCAAGACAATCTGCTGACCAATCAACTACTTTTCATCCTTTTAGGGGCAATAGTGTACATTGCCGGCAGCTGGGTACAGCCTTCATGGTATTGGAAGGCATCTCCTTTAGCATATTCTGCGACATTAATCCTATTGATAGGCTTAGCAATCTTCGGACAAGCAACTCGAGGTGCGGTAAGTTGGCTCGATCTGGGCGCTTTCTCGTTGCAACCATCCGAGTTTATGAAAGTTTTTATGGTGTGCACCTTGGCGTATGCCTACACCCTACATCACCATAAGCATTGGTCGAGCTGGTCCCTATTTCCCCTATATGCTGTCATTGGGGCTCTTCCCATTGGTCTCATTTTGCTACAACCAGACTTTGGCACTGCTACTATTATGCTAGTGGGCTGGTTAGCCGTGGTATGGATGAGCCCCATCAGTAAAAAAACTTTAACGGCTGTCTTTTGCGGCTTAGGATTGGCTGCCATCATAGGTTGGTCGATTCTTGCGCCATATCAACAACAGCGCGTTTTTACGTTTCTTAATCCGACGGCCGATCCGTTGGGTTCTGGTTATAATGTCCTTCAATCAGTCATAGCTGTGCAATCCGGCGGTTTGATTGGCCAAGGCTGGGGGCAAGGCACTCAGAGTCATCTTAACTTTCTCCCTGAGCATCAAACAGATTTTATTTTTGCTAGCCTCTCTGAAGAGTTTGGTCTAGTGGGTGGACTGTTCGTTGTTTCGTTGTATGCTATTATTTTCTATAGAGGGCTACGGCTAATCTGGTTCACCAAAGATCAGCCGACAATAATCCTGCTAAGCGGCCTAACGTTCATGATCCTAGTCCAGGCAATCATCAACATTGCCATGAACATTGGCTTAGCCCCCGTTACGGGAATACCTCTCCCTTTTGTTAGCTATGGAGGAAGTTCGCTATTGACGAGCGCTCTGGCCTTGGCCATCATCCAAAGCATAGCTATGCACCCAATTAATAAGGAATAACTATGAAAATATATTCGTGGAACGTAAATGGAATCAGGGCAGTTATTAACAAGGGACTCTTTGTTTCATTTATCGACGAGCATCAACCTGACGTCATCTGTCTTCAGGAGACCAAGGCTAAGCAAGGCCAAGCCGAGATAGATATGCCTGACTATTATGAATATTGGAATTCAGCCGCCAAAGCCGGCTACAGTGGCACAGCAATTTTTTCCAAACAAAAGCCGCTGGAAGTTATTAACGGATTGCCGCAAGACGTAATTGATCAATATAGTGTTTCAGGTGACGAGTATGGAGATCCCAATCTGGAGGGGCGCGTAATTGCTGCCGAGTTCGAGTCATTCTGGCTAGTTACTGTGTATACGCCCAATAGCAAAGACGATTTGAGCAGGCTAAAACTACGGTTTGATCATTGGGACCCTGCCTTCTTGGCTTATATGAAGCAACTTGAATCAGGTGTCCATGGCACGAAAAAAGCTAAGGGGGTAGCATTCTGCGGAGATCTAAATGTAGCCCATCTCGATATTGACTTGGCCAACCCCAAACCAAATCGAGGTAAGCATGGTTTTACCGATGAAGAGCGGCAACGGTTCCGGGATTATCTCGAAGCCGGTTTTATTGACAGCTATCGCCATTTTTATCCCGATCAGACTCAGGCCTATACCTGGTGGACTCACTGGGCCAATGCCAGAGCCAGAAATGTTGGTTGGCGTATTGATTATTTTGTTGTCAGTCAACAGCTTCAGGCAAATTTGAAAGCCGCTGCTATCCATGCCAATATCATGGGCTCAGATCACTGCCCAGTCTCGATTGAGCTTGATGTTTGAAGCACATTATCACTATTGGGATGGCCCGATATGCAGGCTGTTTTACCTGAGATAAGTTAGTTGACATTATGAGGCATATCAGTTATAGTACGACAGTTATGGAATACGCTGTCATTTTAACTGGTGGAAAACAATATATTGCAGTCCCGGGCCAAGAGCTGGTTATTGAGCGCTTATCTCAAGAAGAAGGCGATACAGTCAGCTTCGATCAGGTCCTATTAACTGTTAATGGCAAAGATGTAGTTGTTGGTGCTCCAACTGTCGCCAATGTGGCTGTTCAAGCCACTCTACTTAAGAACGATCTTGGTGACAAGCTACGTATTTTTAAGTATCGCCCCAAGAGCCGTTATCGACGTACCATGGGTCATCGTCAACATCAAACTGTTGTGCGCATTGACTCCATTGGCGCCACCAAGGCAACAAAGACTGCTCCTAAGAAGGAAAAGGCTGCTCAAGAGCAGGAGTAATTGAACTATGGCACATAAGAAAGCTGGTGGCTCCAAGGCCCGACAAAGTAGTAATCAACGAGGCAAGCGTTTAGGCGTTAAAATCTTTGGTTCTCAGGCTGTCAAGGCCGGCAACATCATTATTCGTCAAAAAGGTACCAAGACTCATGCAGGTGAGAATGTAGGCCAAGGCCGAGATTTTACTCTGTTTGCTTTAACTGACGGTTTTGTTCAGTTCAGCATTAGTCGCGGTCGCAAGCTGGTAAACGTTAAGTCTCAAGCCTAAACCAAGAACATAAAATCAATCAAAATCACAAAGATAGACGCTTCGGCGTCTGTTTTTGTTGGAGTTGTATGCTGGTATGGAGCAATTTAAAGATATATTTCCACCAATTTTCCATATTGAGTATAATATATGCTCATAACAGAGATAAATCAACAAATAATAGACTTTCCATATAGTTTCCACAACTAAATAGAATCACCAGACAGGCGACTTACCCCTCCCTTAGCCCCACATGCCCCCGATGAACCGAGATTAGTCTCTACCAAAACCTAGCCTTCAATCGTCACGGGCTAACACTCAAGGCTTTGGTGCTTGGACAGAACTCCAAGCCTCTGGTGTTGGCTCACCAGCCTCAGTCACCACCAACGCTTCCACTCTAACCCTAGCCTCAACCCGCGTCATGCAAGACAACAGAACCAAACTCATCTGGACAGACTCAACGACAGCTCAAACCCACAACAACTTCACTTGGGTCGCAGGCGACAACCCCATCATTCCAACCGGCAGCTCTTGCAACTTCAACACCACCGGCACTGCCAATACTCACTGCAACGTCTTCGACCTCTCCGCCCCTGACTACAACAACCCAGCCAACAACACCCTTCCAGACCAAGCCAAGACAGACGTCTCAGCTTCTGAATTCTGCTTAAACCTAGAAGCCGATGATGGCTCAGGTGTTAAGACTGATTGGCGCGTACCAACCCAACCAGAGCTACTGATAGCCTACCTCAACGGCTCGGGTAGCAATGTATCTAATGCCAATAGAGGCTACTGGTCTTCGTCAGAGCATTTGACTGCTAAGGCTAGCGCTTGGGCTCCAAATTTATCAAATAGCCATACAGACACCGCCAACAAATCAACGATTAGTTCAAACTATGTCCGGTGTGTCCAGGGATAAAGGATAGCCCACCTTGGCAACTCCGGGAGTTACCATCTGTAGCAACCCCGGGTATCCCCTCATGAACACACCACATTCCGAATGTGGTATGAGGCTAACTATCGGGATAGTTGACTCTTAGGCTGCCCAACATAGGCCAAACTATTCTCTGCTATGTCAACCGATTGCTCCGCCCTCATCTCAACCAGCGCGCAGAGATTTTTGCCATCCAGAGCTGAAAAGTGCCCTCGATTGAACGCGGAATGACAGTGTCTGCCTCATCCTTTATTGAACACTTTCCATAAAAATGCTACTATATTTCCATGACTGATCGATACGAACTAGTAGACCACGACCGAATTTCACCTAATCCTCTTCAACCTCGAGGCTCTATCGCCGCTGCCAGTTTAAAAGAATTAGCAGACTCCATTAAAGCCAATGGCATCTTAGAACCGCTGGTTATTGCTGATACTCCGGCAGGCTACCAAATAATCGCCGGTGAGCGTCGGTGGCGAGCTGCCAAGATAATCGGTCTAAAACAAGTCCCAACCATTATTAAAAAAGTTAATCAAAAAGAAATGCTGGTTCTATCTATTGTCGAGAACCTGCAGCGAGAAGATTTGACTGTCCTAGAAGAAGCAGCCGGCTTCAGACGATTGGTGGATGATTTTAGCCTATCTCTGCAACAGGTTAGCGACAAAATGGGCTTAGCTGTTTCAACCATTTCCAACAAGATGCGGCTGCTAAAATTACCGGATGCCATCAAGCAAGCACTGCTGGATGGGCGCATTCAAGAAGGACACGCCAAGAGTCTGGTCGGTCTTGAAGATCCCAACCTTATATTTGAAGTATTTACCCAAGTTGTAAAGAAAAAGCTTAATATTTCGCAAACAGAAGAGCTCTGCCGACGTTATCAGCAAGATGAACGACAGAACCAGCGCGTCCTATTTAACGATGAAGCCAAAAAGGTTGAAGGTAAAAAGCTCCAACAGCTAGAAGATGTCTTTTCCAAGAAACTCGGCTGCAAAACCAAGATAGTCAAAACAAAACATCGGGTCAAGGTAGAGTTCACCTTCCCTAACGATCAAAAGTTAGATTATTTGCTTAAACAACTAGCAGGTACTACGCTCGATAAAATCTAAGATGAAAAGTCAGCGCTTAATCAGTCGCCATCCCTGACTACAGTAGCCAATTTCGGCACACCGCTCCTCGCTATAAGTGGGCAGGGGGTCTTTAATTAATCGACCAATAAGGAATTTTTGATTGGTCTGCTAGCGGCAGCGTATCAGTTCGTTGCCAAGTAAAGAGCATAGAGATCTGGGCAGGGCTCCATTTTTGGCATAATGTGCTGACAGACACAGCGCTGCCACCACTCGTCCCGACATCCTCCAGAACTATCACGCGGTCAGCTTCTGACAAGACCCCAAGTGAAGTTTGCGCATCGTCGCTAAGTGCTATTGATTTGTCGGCTAACTTTTTGGTCGTAAGTGCCAAACAGCTCAACCCACGGGCCACATCAATGGCTATACGGTTTGTACCATTGGCCACCCCAACGGCACCTGATATGTTTAAACCGAACTCGCTCTTAATAAAATTAACATTTGCTTCGACCCACAAGGCATAAAGCTCTGAGTCCGCAACAATCAAGTCAAAATCAATCTTCCGGCCATGCGTACCAGAAGCAAACTGATGATGGCTACCTTCCTCATCGAGTAAATTAGCTGCCAAGATGGCTTCTCTCAGTTTGTGCATTTCTGTCATTTAATTAATCCGCATACTAATCCGCAAAAAATCTTCATTGGCGCGCGGTTAAACTGTCAAAGTAATTAATCGTTATAGGTAGCATGAGCTACAAAGCCAAAGCTTGGCAAAGGCCAATACACAAAGAACGCCTTGCCGATTATATTATCCTTCGGCAACAATCCCCAATTCCGCGAATCATACGATGCTGGTCGGTTATCCCCCATAACAGCAAAGTTGCCATCAGGTATGTCAGCCCATTGCCCTTCTTTGAGAAATGCTCCGTCAGGAATGCTCAGGTCATCAGCCAAATAGGATTCTTCTAAGATAAAGCCATTGGGATGATTAGAATTAATAATATGAACTTTATTGTCTTCGACCATAATCTTTTCGCCCGGCATACCGATTATGCGCTTGATAAATTGCACATTAGCCTCGTCGGGACTCTTGAGCACAATGACATCGCCGCGCTGCGGTTCTCCGAGCCAGTTGTAGATTTTGCTAGTTAGGATATACTCGCCTTCAAAATAATTAGGTTTCATAGACTCGCCCTTAACCAGGTGAGGTTGAGCTATAAACGTATAAATGACAAAGAAAATGACCAGAGCGATAGCAATAGTTTCAAGAGCATCAAGAATAAAGCGCTTAAATGATGGCGAATCGGAGTCCTGGTTATCAGGAATGAGGTCTGTGTCAGTTGATACTTGGTCAGTCTGGTCTGGCTGAACAGCAGGTTGGCTGCCAAGCAGTTCGGAATTAGAGGATGTAGGTGTATCCATAGCCGAATCATTATACATCGTAAGGTGCCCAAAAGATAGAAGATGACCAATTTCTATAGCTATCTGTGTTATTATTGGTATCATGAGCACAGCAAAATTGCTGACAACTAACACGATTGCCCAAACGGTAGCCAAAGCACTATCAGTGCTAACCACTCTAGCCATAGGCCGAATGATTGCAGATGATAATCGCGGTTTGGGGCTGACTGGGTTTTCTGATTATGCCATCATCGTCAGCTATGTAGCATATTTCTATATCATCTGCGATTTTGGTTTTAACGCGGTGGCTATTAAAGATATTACAGAAGATGAGCAGAAAACATCATCTCATATCAACAACTTATTGGGGTTGAGGATTGTTTTGTCGGCATGCTTAATCATGGCGGGTCTGGCTATTCTAGTCTTCTTGCCCTACAGCGCTGTCATTAAGATTGGTATTATTATCAGCTTAATAACAGTTATAAGTCAGGCCATAATCACCAATAGTAATATTCTATTCCAAGCCAAGCTGCAATACTGGCAATCAACTATCGCCATCGGCATAGGCAGTCTGGTTTCATTATCTATAGCTAGCTTAAACTTCTTCTCGGCCGGCAGTCTCTTTTTGTATATAATGGCCGCCTTAGCAGGATCTGCGGTCATGGCTGCAATTTCTTTGATGCTGGTTAATAACCAAGTGTCTGTCAGGCCGCGCTTTGATTGGCGGGTTTGGAAGTATTTTATAATTGCCGCATTGCCGCTAGGGCTGGCTATTGCATTAAATCTTATCTATATTCGTTCAGGGTTCTTTATCTTAAGTCTTCATAACGGGGTTGAATTTGGATTGCTAAGTGCTGCTTATCGGATCTTTGACGTGGCTTTGGTCATTCCAGTCTTTATAGTCAATGCGCTGTACCCCATCATGATTCAAAGACTTCAAATTGGTGTTGATTCATTTAAAAAATTGTTTATTCGTTCTCTGTGGTTAATGCTTGGCAGTTCTCTCGTTATCGCGGGGGCTATCTGGATCTTTGCCCCACTTGCCATCCATGTATCAACTGGCAATCAGGACTTCGAGCAGTCGATTACGATTCTGCGGTGGCTAGGAGCATTAACGCCGATCTTCTTTGTTACCAATCTACTTCTATGGGCAATAATTGCAATGGGAAAGAGGAAAGCGGTTGTATTTTTCTATGGCATTGGCGCGCTGATTAGCCTTAGTCTAAATATGTGGCTTGTCCCTCAGTATGGCTACTGGGGAATTATCATTTCCACCGCTATAGCCGAAAGTATTATTGGATTGTTGCTGGCAGGTCAGGTAGTTAGCCTATGGCGCAATCCCCGTAAAAATATTGGATTATTAAACGATCAACCCCAAGCCAGCCAGCTAACAGAAGACGAGGTGGTGCTATGAGCCGATCAATCAACATCAAAACTAAGCTACTATTTGTCGATCATACCCCTTTTGCCGGTGGAGCGCAGCTAGTCTTAGCCGAACATATTGCGCAATTAGATAAGAATCATTATCAAGTGGTAGTAGTTTGTACAGACACGGTGCCGCAGCTAATCGAAAGGTATAAACATGCTGGTGCAATGGTAGAGTGCATCGAAATGCCGCGCCTTAAAGGCAGTCTTACCTCGATTATGGATGTCTGGAAGACCTCGCGAGTCGTCAAAGATCTGATAGGTAAGCATAAGATTGATATTGTCGTCTCCAATACATCCCGGGCCAGCTATATTGCCACATTGGCAGTGATTGGCACACCAGTCAAACTGATATGGTGGGTTCGTGATTTCTTATATAGTAGGGTGCTTTTTAATCTGCTCAGATGGCGTGCTGCCAAAATAATTTGTGTTTCACAAGCCATTAAAGTGCGCTATATGTCCAGTCAAAACCCGCAAGGGGTGGTCGTCTATGTTGCCAGTAATATATATCAAAAGCTCGCTGATATCACAGCTAAACAGCGCCTGGCGACTCGCCAACAATGGCAATTAGACTCGACCGATGTTGTCATTGGTTTTATGGGCAGATTGGTTTTTGAAAAAGGCCCTTCAGACTTAATCGAAGCTATGATTCAGCTGCACAGTCAGTTTCCTCAACTCAAAGCTTTGATCGTTGGCACAGGCAAAGGGCAGGAGCATGATATAGAAGAACAGCTCCATCAAAGAGTGGCTGAAGCAGGTGCCGAGGACTACATTAAGTTTGCTGGATATCAGCAGCAAGAGGCATTGTATTATTCACTATTCGACATTTTCACCCTGACAACCATCGATGCTGAGCCGTTTGCTACAACCGTGGTTCAAGCTATGATGGCCAACAAGCCTGTTATCGGCACAGACGCCGGCGGAACTAATGAATTAGTAATAAATGGTCAAACTGGCATACTTATTCCGCCTGCTCAACCTGAGCTACTGGCCGAAGCAATTTCAACGCTTGTCGACAACCCTCAGCTGGCTGATCAACTATCTGAAGCAGGCCATCAGAGAGTTATGGACATGCATACCGAAAAAATAGCCACCGATCAGCTGACAGAAATCTACGCTAGTATACTGAGCTAATATATGAAACTAACTGTAATCCTGACCGTCTTAATGCTGCTAACTGCCTGTCTGGGACAACTTAACCGTATCCCCGTCGGTGGGGGAGACGGGGTAGTTATCTATGCCAATGATTTACTAATGGCTGGAATCGTTGCAGTATACCTTGCCCATGTGCTTATTATTCGCAAGACTTGGATAATACCATGGCCCATGGCAGTCTTGGCCATCTTTATGGCCCTGGCCCCAGTGGGCTTGTTGATTGGCAGCAATATGTTATCCAATAGTCAAGTTCTTGTCAGTTTGTCCTACTGGATTCGCTACGCAGCTTACGCATTCATTGCCTTGATTGTTTTTGATGGGGTGGTTTACTCGGCCAACTCGCTGCAATTGCAGCGCTCAATCGCCTTTTGGCTAAAGGTGCTCTTGATGGCTAGTCTATTAATGGCGGCAAGTGGCTTTATTCAGTTGTACGTGTTGCCAGATTTTGCGGAATTGACCAAATATGGTTGGGACCCTCATATTGGACGACTGGCTACGGCTATGCTAGATCCTAATTATGCTGGCGCGTATCTGTCTATTGGTGCTATTGTTGCTACAAGTTTTCTTCTCTACAGCACAAGCATGAAGCGGCGCTTTATATTCGGTCTCATCGCTGGCATTCTCATCTTGGCCATCATTCTAACATTCTCTAGGAGCGCATATGTCATGCTGGTGGTTGGCTTGGCTGTTGTGGCCTTTTTCAAAGCGCGCTGGCTGCTATTAGTAGCCGCTGTTGTAGGAATTATTGCCTTTACTGCAGTTCCTCGCGTTAAGGAAAGAGTCATGAGCGGAGTTCAGATCGATGTCACTTCTTCCATTCGCATTACTTCGTGGCAAAACTCTCTGACAATCGCCATGGATAATCAACCATTTGGCATAGGATTTAATAGTTATCGCTATGCTCAGGACCGCTATGGAATAGTTAATCAAGAAGATAGCGGCAACGCCGGAGCGGGCGCTGATTCAAGCTGGCTGTTTGTGCTAGCTACAACAGGAGCAATTGGGTTCACGCTCTTTATAATATTTTATAGCAGTCTTATCTATGCCAGCGGACGAGTCTTGTTAGAAAACCAGCACAATAATCAAACATTAATGAGTATAAAGGCCACTCAATTAGCAGTTGTAGCAGTTTTATTTGGCTTAATACCAGCCAGCATGATAAATAATAGTCTTTTCTACACCTGGATTCTGCAATTGTGGTGGGTCTTGATTGGGCTAAGCTTGGGCACCGCTTATTGGCTTAAACACCAAGGGCAAGCCATAGTCAAAGCAAATCAATCAAATACCCTATAAGCTCTCCTATAATGACTATCCAATCACACGTGTCACAAATTCAGTTTGGCCTAATTCTTATAACTATTGCTAGCCTACCATGGTATATCATCAGATTTTCCATAGTAGGCATACCAGTAACTCTCCCCGAAGCTATTGCCTGGGCTAGTATAGCAATGTGGGTTGTATTAAAAATATGCTCCAAAACAGTAGCCATTCCGCCGAAGCCATGGGTAGTTATTAGCGTAGTATGGGTGCTTATCGCTATAATATCTATGCTGATATCTCCGGATTTGCGTGCCGCTTCAGGCATTTTTAAAGCGTATTTCCTCCTGCCTGTCATATTCTTCTATCAGCTATACGATACGATTGATACCAAAGATAAACTGAACGGCGTATTATTGGCAGGCTTGCTTGCTGGTCTGCAAATTGCCTGCGTGTGTCTTACTCAATGGGTATGGGGTTGGCCTAACATTGCACCACACGAATTAGCTCAGGGTCGCTCAAGTGCCACCTTTAATACTGCAAATGCAGTCGGACTAGCACTTGGCCCAGTCATTGCCTTTGTTGGCAGCTATATCTTATATAAAAAAACATCCATGGCGGCCAACATTGTCCTGTCTGTTATTCTACTGCTATTGCTTGTAGCCCTCTTGGCGACCAAATCAGAAGGCGCCTGGCTGTCAGTTGGCGGCCTGCTGGTTGGCTTAGCGGCCATAGCTGCCTGTCGACCAGTCTGGCCTCAACTGAATAGCCAAAAAACAGCCACCATATTCGCAACGCTAGTCATGTTGACGTACGTAGCCATCAATATTGGCTATGTGGCTTGGGGAAATCATCCGCCGCAGGTGGCCAATCCATATACCCGACCGGATTTTACCACTATGACTATTCGGCAGTGCACCTGGGAAGGGACATGGGAGTCATTAAAAGGAAGCCCTATCCTTGGTAGCGGCCTAGCGGGTTTCCCCGTAGCCTATGCACAGCATTATACCTGCGATGCTGAGCCATTCACCTATCCGCACAACAATGTGCTTACTTTTTGGTCAGAAACTGGCCTATTAGGCCTTCTGTCTTTCGTTGCCATGACGACTCTCTGGATCAAGCAAACCACCCAAGGCATTATCAGTAGTAAGAAGCATCAGTACAGTTGGTTGTATGTGGCCGGATTGCTAAGCCTGGTTTATTGGCTAATTCATGGTTTAGTTGATGTCCCATACTTCAAGAACGATCTAGCCATGCTGTGGTGGATCATTCCAGCCATAGTGCTTGTCGCAGATAAATTGCGTCAAGTCGATGGTTCGTGACGTAATGGGCGGACTATTCGAGGCTTGCTGATGGGCTGGCCTGACTGGGCTGCTCTAGTGTAACGGTCCTAGAGATACGGTTTATATTACCTGCCTGGTCAGTAGCTATTATGGTAATCGTGTTGGCCCCTGGCGACAGATTTATCTCGCTCTCAAAACTATCGTCATCCGCCAGCACCGTCAATCGATTGTTAATAGTAACCGTTGATCCCGATTCTACCTTGCCTTTAAATGTCACCCGAGAAGTCGTAACAACCGAATTGGGCTCACTGCTTAGCGTGAGCTTGGGAGGAGTAGCGTCAAAAGTAATCGTCACCGACTTTGTGGCACGGCTTGTATTGCCAGCCGCATCCTGAGCAGTTGCACTAAGAGTATTCAAGCCGGCTTCTAGGGTAATCTCCCCCTGGAACAAGCCGTCTTTGTCGGCAGTAAAAGTGGCTAATTCTTGGTCATTATTTCGCAAGACAACAGTAGCTCCGCTTTCAGCCGAACCCTTAATTGTGAGCTGGCGAACCCTAACAAACTCAGGAATAGTGTCTAGCTTGGGCGATGTTGGCGGTATATTGTCTGTTGTCCCAAGCTTGTCCTTATCAGATAGATTTACACTATCTCCACCCATTTGGGCAATCAGCGGAACTCCCCAGAAGTAGCCAGCCGCCAACAATCCGACCACCACTATCGTTGCAATGGCAATTCGCTTGTAAGCAGCCACCTCTTCTTTGCGCAAGTTGCGTCGTGCGCTAAAACTATAAAAAGATTCGTTGTTTTGGTTTATTGATTTCGCCATAGACTGTATGCCTTCCACTTAATCATAATCCATCTCTTTAAAAAAATCTATTATTCATGCCTACATCCCGAGATAGTGCTGTCAAGCTAAGCGAAACAGTACAGACTTGTTCCGCGCAAATAAAGTAAAAACAGCAAAAAGTACTGCCCTCCCGCTAATCGCAGCTCCCGTTTAACAGTCTTAATTTGGAGCTGATGAAGGGATTCGAACCCATGGCCTATGCTTTACGAGAGCATTGCTCTACCCCTGAGCTACATCAGCGCGGATTATACGATGCGTAAATTTATTAGCATATTTAAAGTACCATACTTCAGATTATCGGTGAAGCATTAGCGGGGGATATGAAGGACATTGCCCGAGTGTATGAGAGGGTTGCCATTGCTCAAGCTTCCCAGTCTGTTGGCTTGGTCATTGAAGATCTTGACCCAGTCATTTCCATCGCCGTACACTTGCTCTGCAATCGACCATAGCGTCTCTCCGCTTGCAACAGTATAGCTAGTTACTGCCATGTCATTGCTGTCGGTTTGGTCAGAGGTGTGGCTATCGTCTGAATCTTGTGCACCTGGAGTGGTCGCTACGGTAGAAGCAGCGCTATTAGGTACAGTTAGAGTCTGACCAGGCTCAATAATAGGCCGACCTTCGTCCGTACGAGGCAGTTCATTAGCCTGTTCTATCTCAACCCAGCGGTTTCCATCTCCATAGACCTTTTCGGATACAGACCAAAGAGTGTCTCCGGCTACGACAGTATAGCTACCTTCAGTAGCTTCCGGGCCAGTAACAGGAGTAGGGGTTGGTTGACCTGGCTCGGCCGGCGTTGGTGTGGTTGAATCGGATATGGTAGTAGTCTCAGGAGCTGTAGAGGCCTGGAAATAATTATAAATAAGAAGTCCGCTGGCAATAATAAGCAGGCCAATAAGGATAGTCGCTAGGTTCGATTGGCGGTCAGAAGGTGTATTCAAATCAGAGGTGTCAGCGGTAGGTGCGGAATCTGTCTTAATCGAAGTGGCCTCAATGGCCTTTTTGCTTTGTGGCATACTAATTATTACTCCTCTGTCATAGAAATAGATGATGCAGCTTTGATGATGCAATTTGGGTAAATAGATACAAAAATGCTGTGATTATTCCGCGCTATATAAGATTGTAGTGGGGCAGATTAAAGAGCAACTAAAACTAGGGCGTGCTCGGTATAACTGATACTATAGCCTAATATTTAAAAGCTATCAAGGCCTAGAATTTAAATATAACTTTATGAATATTAATAACAATGCACCCAAGATGACACACAACAGCTAAAACAAAAGCAGCAACCGGATGGTTGCTACTTTTGTTCGTGCTTTAGAATAATTTCAATATGGCGGACCCGAGCGGATTCGAACCGCCGATCTCTTCCGTGACAGGGAAGCGTGTTAGGCCTCTACACCACGAGTCCAAGTATTTGAAATGCTTGCTTACTTTATCAGACTTTACTCTGATAGTCAAGGGAGAGTCGATAGTGTCCGACTAAGCTATATCAAATAATACATATAAACCGTCATAAAAGGGTAAGATGGGCAAGAGAGTATATAATATGCTCAGTATAGGAATAAGAGTAAAGTAAGTGATCAAGAATGAGGAATTGTTCGTCATAGAAACAATAGCAACCAATAAGTATTATTGTAGATTCTATATAAGCGAACTGCATACATTTTTAGTAAAAACTCAATAGGTGGTTGTAACTTGCATAGTACTTCTGATAAAATTGGTATCAATAGGCCTTAAACATTAATGCGCTGCAGGAGTTTTTGTTAAACGGAACGCATTAAAACCAAAGGCAAAGGAGGTTATTTTAATAGGATGACATATATAATTATTGGCGCCATTGTATTAGCACTAGTTGTATTTGTGTGGTTTACATACAACTCATTGGTTACTCTTCGTAATCGAGTTAGTGAGTCTTGGTCGGGCATCGACGTCCAGCTTAAGCGTCGCTCAAGTCTTATCCCCAATCTGATTGAATCGGTTAAGGGCTATGCAAGCCATGAAAGGGAAGTTTTTGAGCGGGTAACCGAAGCACGATCAGCCCTGATGTCTGCAGACACGCCTCATCAAAAAGCCGAAGCAGACAATACCCTGAGCGGCACGCTTAAGTCTTTATTTGCAGTTGCCGAAGCCTACCCTCAGTTAAGAGCCAATGAGAACTTCCTTGGTTTGCAGCGGGATTTAGCTGACACTGAAGATAAGATTGCCTATGCACGTCAGTTCTATAATTCAAACGTTCTCCAATACAACACTAAGATTGAGCTGTTTCCTAGTGTAATTATTGCCAACAGCTTTGGTTTCAAAAATTCCGAATTCTTTGAGACTGATGAGGCAGGCCGCCAGGAAGTAACTGTTGCCTTTGACGACAAGTCGGTTGCAGCAATTAACAAGTAACCATCAATCCATATAGTCCATCCCTTTTGAAATCTAGCCCCGGGATGGGCTAGTGGAAATTGTGCTATGAATCTGTACTCTCAAATTAGTTCTAATAAACAAAAAACCGTCATCCTTATACTTGGCTTACTGACTTTTGTGGCCATTGTAGTCTATGTCTTTGCTCTGGCTTATGGCTATAGTCCCTTAGCCTTAACTGGCATAGCCTTGGTTGCTACGGCCGTATATGCTTTAATCAGCTATTACTTTTCTGACAAAATGATTCTAAGTTTATCTCATGCTCAGGAGATATCAACTAAGGATCAAGCGCCTGAGCTGTTTAATCTAGTCGAGAATTTGTGCATTGGCAGTGGCTTGCCGAGACCTAAGATTTATATTATTAATGATTCTGCCCCCAACGCCTTTGCCACAGGCAGGAATCCTGAGCATGCCGCGGTATGTTTTACAACAGGCATCTTAGCCAAGCTAGATCGAGCTGAATTGGAAGGCGTGGTTGCACACGAGTTAGCCCATATTAAGAACTATGATATCCTGCTTACATCGCTGGTTGTTATCCTGGTCGGCGTCATCGCTATTGTGGCCGATTTCTTTATTCGCATGAGCCTATTTCAATCGATCGGACGCGATAGCAATAGAGGAAACGGCAATGCCATCTTTATGATTATTGGTATAGTTCTGGCCATCATTGCTCCGCTTATTGCTACAATTATTAAGCTGGCCATATCCCGTCAGCGAGAATATTTGGCAGATGCATCGGCGGCTTACCTGACCCGCAATCCCGAAGGATTGGCTCGAGCCTTGGAGAAAATAGATTCTGATCAGGAGCCCCTAGAAAGTGCCAACAATGCCACCGCCAGCCTCTATATCTCCAATCCCCTAAAAGGCCAAGCCAAGGATTTTTTAAGCAACTTATTCAATACTCATCCGCCAATAGCCGAGCGCGTCAAGCGATTGCGAGCAATGTAGGGAGAGGAAATTATTTATATGGCCGAGCGAATTCCACAACAAACAGTTAAACATATTGCCAAGCTAGCCCGCATTGAGCTATCTCAAGCCGAAATTGAACTATTTTCTCAACAGCTAAGTCAGGTAATTGATTATAATATGACCATACTCAACGCCATTCCAACTGACGATATCCAACCAACCAGTCAAGTGGCAGGTCTGACTAACATATGGCATGATCAAGACCAGCCAGCCGCAAGTCTTCAGCAATCATTAGCCACATCGCAAGCCAGGCAGTCGCAGGACGGACAATTTGTCGTACCTAAGGTTATGGGGGAAGGTTAGTTATTATGTCCACCAGGCCTACCACCCTTATCGACTACAAGAGCAGCCTCAAATCAAAGACAATGTCAGTTGCTGAGATGATAACTGATTACCTGCAGCATATTGAGCAATCTCAGCCTGCGCTGAATTCACTTATCACTATTACTGCCGATCAGGCACTCGAGCAGGCCAAATATTACGATCAGCACCTTGATCAAATCGACGAATTACCTTTATTTGGAGTACCGATCGTTCACAAAGATAACTTCCTTACCGAAGGTGTCAAAACCACTGCTGGCTCCACCATGCTTGCCAATTATATCGGGCACTATGATGCCACGGTGACCACAAAATTCAAGCAAGCAGGCGCCATAACCCTTGGCAAAGCCAATATGGATGCATTTGCCCACGGCTCGTCAACTGAGAATAGCGACTTTGGCCCGACCAAAAATCCTTGGAATACTGAGTATGTGCCTGGTGGATCAAGCGGTGGCTCAGCTGTGGCTGTTGCTGCAGGCCAGGCGTTACTAGCCACAGGCTCAGATACCGGCGGATCGATTAGATTACCAGCTTCATATACCAATACAGTCGGGCTCAAGCCCAGCTACGGACGGGTATCGCGGTATGGTGTGATCGCCATGGGCTCATCATTTGATAGCATAGGCTGCTTTGCCGGCTCAGTCGAAGACTTAGTCACTGCCTTTCAAGTGATGGCTGGACCGGATGCTCGAGATGGAACCTCAAGCCCAATTGCCGTACCCAATTATGCTGCACATGTATCAAAACCATTAGCCGGATTAAAGCTCGGCTTAGTCAAGAGCTTTATGAGTCACCAAGGCCTTAATCCGCAAGTTGCACAAATTGTTGAACAGGCCATCAGTGACTATCAAAAACTCGGTGTCACGTTTGTCGAAGTAGAACTCCCCAATGCTTCGGCAGCCTTGGCAGCTTACTATATTCTGGCTTCATCAGAGATATCTTCGAATTTAGCTCGATTGGACGGCATTCGCTACGGGCACAGTGCCGAGCAGGCACAAGATTTACTTGAGCTCTATCAAAAGTCTCGAGCTGAGGGATTTGGGGCTGAGGCAAAGCGACGAATCATGTTGGGGACGTATGCGCTATCCTCAGGGTATTACGACGCCTACTATACCAAAGCCCAAAAGGTACGAACCTTGGTTAAGCAAGATTTTGATCAGGTATTCTCTCAGGTAGACGGACTATTGGCCCCAGTTGCAGCCGACCTGCCCTTTAAGTTAGGCCAAAAGAAAGATGATCCGCTGGCCATGTACCTGTCTGATATTATGACGGTGCCTATGAATCTGGCAGGCGTTCCAGCGCTATCATTGCCGGCTGGATTTAGTCAAAGCTTGCCGGTTGGCATTCAAATTATAGGCCCACAATTCAGCGAAGAAAAACTCTTTAATTGGGGGTATCAGTACCAACAGATCACTGATTGGCATGCCCGCCGGCCACAAGTAAGCATATCTCAGGAGGATAACTAATGGATTATGGACCTATTGCCCTAGTATTAGCCTTGGTTGTCGGCGGCTCAATTTGGTGGATGGTCTCGCGCAAGCCATCCGCAGCAAATAAAAAAACCCGCAAAAGCGGCACTGTGTCGGCCGGACTTAGTGCCCAACAATATCATCAACACTGGTCCAGAATAGAGCAACTGATGGAGCAGCAGGGTACAGAATCAACCAAGGCGGCCCTTATGGAAGCAGATAAGTTGGTAGATACGGCTCTGAAGCAAAAAGGATTTGATGGCCAAAGTATGGGCGATCGGCTAAAGGATGCTCGGTCATATTTTGGCAATAACGCCGTTTATGACGGATTGTGGCAGGCCCACAAGATGCGCAATGCCTTGGCACATGAGCTATCATTTGATGTGCCAAAATCAGTAGCCCGACAACACCTCAATCAGTTTAAGGCCGCCCTACAACAATTGCGGGTAATGTAAAAGTTAAGGAAAAGAGTTCAGCTATGGAATTTGATGTAATAATCGGCATAGAAACACATATCCAACTCAACACTGATACCAAGATGTTCTGTCAGTGCTCTACTGCCAGCTGGCAGGCAGACCCTAATACCTTAACCTGCCCTACGTGCCTTGGCTTACCAGGGGCGCTGCCGGTGGCCAATAAAAAGGCTATTGATAAAGCTATCTTAGTCGGTCTAGCCCTCAACAGCACCATTGCCAGTCATGCGCATTTTGATCGAAAGAATTATTTTTATCCTGATCTGGCCAAAGCCTATCAGATCACCCAGTATGAGCAACCGCTGGCTATAGGTGGCTATATCGAGGTTGATGGTCAGCCGATCGAGCTAGTTAGGGCCCATCTAGAAGAGGATGTGGGCAAACTTTCTCATCAAGGCCAATATAGCCTAGTTAATTTTAATAAAGGCGGCACCCCGCTCTTGGAGATAGTGTCAAAGCCAGTCATGCACTCGGCAGCTCAAGCCAAAAGCTATGTGCAGGCACTTCGCCAGCTGGCTAGATATATCGGAGTAAATGAGGGTAGCTTAGAGAAAGGCGTCATGCGGGCAGATATTAATATATCACTACAAGAAAAAGGCAAATGGCGCAATCAAGACGATGGGCTTGTAGGGGTAGACGGCTATCTTTTAAATAACCGTGTCGAAGTCAAAAACGTCAACTCCTTCAAAGCCATCGAGCGGGCAGTTGAGTATGAGGTTGGTCGCCAAGCAGAGTTCCTCAAGTCCGGGCAACCTATTATTCAAGAGACCCGGGGATGGGACGAAGCCAAGGGCAAAACCATGGGCCAGCGCAGCAAGGAGGATGCCCATGATTACCGTTATTTCCCCGAACCGGACATCCCGCCACTAGCCATTGATCGGCAATGGGTTGAGTCGATTAGGGCTACTCTTCCAGAAATGCCACAGGCCAAAAAACAACGTTTTGTGGGCCAATATGGCTTATCCAACTATGATGCACAGCTCCTAACTGAGGAGAGAGTGTCGGCGGACTGGTACGAGCAAGCAGTCCAACAGCTGGACCAAATGACGCAGCAGGATCATCAAGCAGCTGCCAAAACAGTTGCCAACTGGCTGTTGGGCGAAGTGGCCAAGCTTAATAATCAAGCTCAACAATCAATTGATCAATCGCAACTCACGCCGCAGGCCTTGTCCGAATTACTAGCTATGGTCGACAAACAGGCCATATCAGCAGCCAGCGCCAAACAGGTTTTGGTCGACATGTATCAAACTGGACAGTCGCCTGCCCAACTAGTCCAAGCCTTAGGCCTACAGCAAATCGATAGCCAAGATCAGCTTATACCCATTATTGACCAAGTTATCCGAGACAATCAGGATGCAGTCAACAACATCAAAAATGGCAAGATGTCAGCCGCTCAGTTCTTGGTAGGTCAAGTCATGAAACAAACTCGCGGTCAAGCCAAGCCAGATACGGTTCGTCGCGTCCTAGCCAAGCAGCTTGGCCTAGACCTAGAGTAGTAATTAGTAACGGCTGTCAGCTGAAGCTAATAGTGCTACGTCTGCCATGTCTACGGCAATTATAGACGTTGACCATACCCCAGTAGCTAGTTCATAGTAACAGTAGATTAAATATGATCTGGGGTATCGCATGGCCGACTTCGTTCACTTACATGTACATTCTGAATATTCAATGCTGGATGGTCTGGGAAGAATTCCAGATCTGATTGCCAGAGCTAAAGAGCTGGGTTTTGAAGCCTTGGCTCTAACCGATCATGGCAATATGTATGGCGCGCTTGAATTTTATAAGCAGTGTAAAAAAGCTGGCATTAAACCTATATTAGGTTGTGAAGTCTATGTTGCCACGCGCTCACGACACGACAAAGAGGCCGGTTTTGATCAAGAGCGCAACCACTTATTGCTTTTGGCCGAAAACCTGCAAGGCTATAAAAACCTTCTTCAGCTTGTCACCAAGGCCAATTTAGAGGGGTATTACTACAAGCCTCGCGTTGACTGGGAATTACTTCAAATGCACAGTGAGGGGATTATCTGCACCTCAGCCTGCCTAGGCGGTCAAATCCAGCAAGCCATTCTCAAGGGCGATCTGACGCGAGCCCGCGAAGTGACCAAGTTCTATCAAGACACCTTTGGTAAGGACAACTTCTTTATGGAGGTCCAAGACCACAAGCTAAAAGATGAAGAAGTCGTTAATCCTGTGTTGCTTCAATTCGCTGAAGAATACAAAATCCCGTTGATCGTAACGAACGATGTCCACTATGTTCGCGCCGAGGATGTTGAAGCGCAGGATGTCTTAGTTGCTATTCAGATTGGTAAAAACGTTGATGATCCGAGCCGCTTCTCCATGAAAGAGACCCCGGATCTGTATCTTAAAACTGCTGAAGAAATGGCCCAAGTCCTACCAAATCATCCTGAAGCCATGGCGAATACAGTCAAAATAGCCGAGCGCTGCAATGTTGAGATACAGATTGGCGGCGACTGGGTCTTACCATACTTCCCCGTACCTGAAGGTCACAATGTTGATACCTATTTACGAGAAAAAGTTTATGAAGGCATGAAGTGGCGCTACGATGTTGATGGCTCCATCCCTCTGGAGGAGTTATCCGACAAAGATAAGACAATTCGTCAGCGAGCCGATTATGAGTTGGAAGTTATTGCCACCAAAGGTTATTCTGCCTACTTCCTGATCGTGTCCGACTTTACAGTCTGGGCCAAGGATCAGGGTATTGCAGTTGGCCCGGGTCGCGGTTCAGCCGCCGGATCACTCGTTTCCTACTGCATGAACATCACCGGTATCGATCCTATCTACTTTGAGCTACCATTTGAACGATTCCTCAATCCCTTCCGCCCGTCACCGCCCGATATTGATATGGATTTCGAAGATGTTCGTCGCGATGATGTGATTCGCTACGTTACCGAAAAATATGGCGTTGATCATGTGGCTCAAATCATTACCTTTGGAAAAATGGAAGCCAAGGCGGCCATTCGTGATGTCGGTCGTGCATTAGGTTTTCCATATGCTGACCCCGACCGATTGTCCAAATTAATTCCAACCGGCAACTCAATCACCAAAGCCATCGATACAGTGCCTGAACTAAAGGAGCTCTACGCTACCAATCCTGATTACAAGCGTCTGCTAGATATGGCCAAACAGCTTGAAGGCCTAATTCGACATGCTTCAGTCCATGCTGCCGGGGTGGTGGTTGCTCCAAGACCCATGACAGAATTTAGTCCGCTCCAGCGCGAAGCTCATGGCGAAAAGATCATAACCCAGTACGATGCTCATGGCTTAGAAGATATGGGCCTCCTCAAGATTGATTTTCTAGGTCTGCGCAACCTGACTATTATTTCCAACGCCAACAAAATAATTCAAAAAGAGCGAAATATTACCGTTGATTTAGACAACTTACCTCTAGACGATCTACCGGCGTATAAAGTGTTATCGTCGGGCGAAACCACAGGTATATTCCAACTTGAATCATCAGGGATGCGCCAGTATATCAAACAACTCCAGCCATCAACAATTTTTGACGTGATGGCTATGGTGGCCCTCTATCGACCTGGCCCAATGAATTTCATCCCTCAGTATATTGAACGGAAGCGCGACCCGAGCAAAGTAGTCTACCTAGATCCTCGCATGGACAAAATCCTCGATCGATCCTTTGGACTTATTGTCTACCAAGACGACGTGTTGTCTCTGGCTATTGACATGGCTGGCTATGATTGGGGAGAAGTGGATAAATTCCGCAAAGCTATCGGCAAGAAAATCGTTTCAGAAATGGCAGCTCAAAAAGAAAAGTTCTTCACCCAAATCATTGAACGAGGCATGGCCAAAGAAGCGGTTGAAGAGTTGTGGCTGCAAATAGAGACCTTCGCTGGCTACGGGTTCAACAAGGCTCACGCCGCCTCGTACGGCTATCTCGCCTACATGACTGCCTACCTCAAAGCCAATTATCCAGCCGAATTCATGTGTGCTGTATTAACTGCTGAATCGGGTGATTCAGAAAAAGTAGCTCAGGCTATCTCTGAATGTGAACGAATGAATATCAAAGTTTTGCCACCTAACATCAGTTATTCTAGCTACTCATTTAAAGTAGAGGATGGTAATGTCCGGTTTGGTTTGACCGCTATTAAAAACGTCGGCGAAGGGCCAGTATCAGCTATTGAGAACGCTCGTCTAGCTAACGGAGAATTTTCCAGTTTGGATGACTTGGTTTCTCGGGCCACCGGTGGCTCATTGAATAAGCGCGCCCTCGAGTCTCTCATTAAGGCAGGAGCCCTAGATGATATGGGTCCTCGCTCAGCCTTGTTGGCCATCCTGGACAGTGTCATTGAGAAGGTCAGCAAGGGTAGGGGTTCGGCCAACCAGGGCAGTTTATTCGATACGCTAGAAGATAACTCATCAACCAAAGTAGCCGCTACGCCGCTACCGTCTATCGACGAGGCATCGCTGTTGGAGAGAGCAGCCTGGGAAAAAGAATTGATGGGCTTATACATCACCTCCAACCCCCTCAAGAAAGTCGAAAAAGATTTATATGGCAAAGTTACGCACACTCTAGGCGCCATTGATGATGAGGTGGTTGGGCAGGTTGTAACCGCAGGTGGCATGATAACTAAAATGCGCAAAATCTACACCAAGGCTTCAAATGCCGAAATGGCTTTTGTCAGTATCTCTGATGGAACTGCTGAGTTGGAGATAGTCATTTTCCCTAAAACCTATGAAGTCTGTAAGCAATATCTGATCGAGGATGCTATCGTGGTAGTTAACGGTCGGGTAGATAACAAAGACGAACGAGGCATCAAGATATTAGCCGAATCTCTGATAGATAGTCAGGATGTCGCTCATGCCCTGCACTCAACGCAAGCGGCCACTCTCAAAACACCTCTAGTCATGTCTGATCAACATATTATTATTAGTATTCCGGCTATGGGGCAAGCAGCCTTGCTGCAAGATCTCCGCAAAATTATTGACTCCCACCCCGGTGGCACTGAGGTATCCCTTGTGCTGCCAGGAGGAAGCGGCAACCAGCGAACCATGAAATTGCCGATGAAAGTCGATGGTCGATCAGCAGAATTGCAACAGCAATTATCCAGCCTGTTAGGACTACCAGCGATACCTACCAGCGCAACCAATTAGCCCTGACTCGCGTCTTGCACCAGCGGGGAGGTCTATGGTATACTCCTGTGGTTATTAAGCACAAATGAGCAATTGTTAAAGACTCTTACCCCTAAGGGACATTTTTATGGCAGATAATACACAAACAACCGAACGAGAAAACCCAGCTGAAGATACTACCGAACAGGTAGTCGCCAACGAGGAAGTGGTTGCTGTTGAAGAAACTCCGTCCGAAGAAGTTGCTGAGGCATCTTCTGAAGAAGAGGCTATTGAGCCATCATCGGATTCTAAAACTTCGATTCCCGACTTCCGCGCCGGTGATACGCTTCGCCTAGGTGTTCGCATCAAAGAAGGTGAAAAAGTTCGTATTCAATACTTCGAAGGTATCGTCCTATCTCGTAAGGGAATGGGTGTTAATAAAACCTTCACTATTCGCAAGATTGGTGCCGGCGGTATCGCTGTTGAGCGTATCTTCCCACTTTACTCACCAGCCCTTGCTTCATTTGAAGTGCGCCGCCGCGGTGTTACTCGTCGCGCCAAAGTCTACTTCCTTCGCGATATTGTTGGCTCAACCGCCAATGTTATCAAAGAGCGCAAGGTTGTTCGCGACCACACTGCTACCAAGGCCGCCAAAGCCGAGAAGAAAGCAGCTCGTTTGGCCCGCAAAGCCGAAGCTACTCCTAAGGCTGCGACTAAGAAAACCGGAACTCGCTCAGCAAATCGAGCCAAAAAGGCCGAATAAGTTAGGCTATGACCAATCAATCGCTTGGACAGCTTGGTGAAAACCAAGCTGTCCTTGTTTTAAAACAACAAGGCTACCGCATTTTGGAGCAAAATTATCGTTCTGGTCGGTGGGGTGAAGTCGATATTATCGCCACCCACCAAGGCAGTCTGGTATTCATAGAAGTCAAAACTCGCTCATCCGCCAAATACGGCACCCCATTGGACGCCATCTCCTTTCACAAGAAACAAAAACTCCGCCGAGCCTTCGAGTATTACAAACTCACCCACCCCCAAACCCCCGACAGCCTAAGATTCGACGTCGTCTCAGTCCAAGTCAACCCCACAACTAAAAAACTAGACACAGAAGTCTACCCCAACGTCGACCTAAGCTAGATAAAATCAAAAAGCAAAGGTCAAAAGGCAAAAATTAAAGGAGAAAATAAAAAATAAGGAAACGGCGCTGCGCTATGCAACTATTTTTAACCGTTACCTTTTGACCTTTGCCTTATCATGGTATCCTAGACCAATGGATAAAATATCAAACATCTTACCTCAGCGGCTCGATCCTGAAGAAAAACAACACTATATTAGTCAAGAATTTCAAGACTACGGCTATCGATTGGCTATGGAAATGGGCGAAGAAAATCGCAAGGCCATGTATATCAAATTGGCCAAAACCAAACCTCGCCAACTATTAGAACAAGCCCGCACCTACGTCACCGACTATCCCGCCGCCAAAAACAAAGGTAAATTGTTCTTATGGAAGATCAAAGACCTAGAGTCTACTTCGACTAAGTCAAAGTAGAGGATATAGAATATTGGATATAGTCTTTGTGTTTGATCAATATCCCATATCCTATATTCAATATCCCAGGCAAGCCAAATCTTGCCTGTAAGCCTCTGCTATGGTAATATAGTGCCTGCTTGACCGTAGATAACTTTATTTCTGATTAAGCATTTTGATTTGTGTAGTTAAAATTGCTCAGTGGCAACGGCGTAGCCGGCAGAATAATTAATTTCGTCTCCCAAGGGAGGCGCGAATGGCCTTAGTAGTAAAATAAAGCTATACAATACCCCTACCTATGTACGGGCCCGTAGCTCAGTGGTAGAGCGTCTCCCTTTTAAGGAGAGCGTCACAGGTTCGAGCCCTGTCGGGCTCACCAAAATATCCTCATCGTCCTTGACGGTGGGGATATTTTTG
>CAZKPX010000004.1:0-13537 GCA_964554805.1 uncultured Candidatus Saccharibacteria bacterium | reverse complement strand
TCAATAGTCGTTACTATCGACACGGAGCTAAAAAGCGACGTCACCCTGTCGGGCTCACCAAAATATCCTCATCGTCCTTGACGGTGGGGATATTTTTGTATGCCCTCATGCCTCTCACCCCAGGCAAAGCCTGGTAGGGGCGAAGATAGGGCAAGACTATTGAAGCATCGTCTTCAATAGTCGTTACTATCGACACGGAGCTAAAAAGCGACGTCACCCTGTCGGGCTACATCCGCGGACTCACAAACAATCAAGTCCTTACAAAGCTAGAGGTTCTTATCAGGGTTAGTCCTAGTCTTTTCAACTCATGCTAGAACGTAAAAGCTAGAAAGTCGTTCTAGACAAGAGAGGTGTGGGATGCTACAAGATTCGGCGCTACAAATATCTCAGCCTGCCTGGGGCATCAAAGGTGTAACCAAGACACTAAAAGCAACACTTCAGCTGGATGCTAGTGGGGTTTACCCGTTGATACTTGATCATGCACCCAAACAAAAACTGTCAGCTAATTCGGTCAGTGGCAATAGCAAGAGCACCAGCTTGTGAAATGGCTGCAAGGCATTCGTAGACAGTTTCTTTTTCGTCAAATCAAGCCTGTCCATGATCCGGTCCATTCCACTAGTGCAGAGAGGATAGACACCCCAGACCCCAGCATGTGCGATGTGCTGGGGTTCTTACATGTAAAAATATATTAGCACTCTCCGAACAACTCCTTTACTCAGTATCCTCGATACCAGACCACGTTCCACCTTAGCACTCTCATTTTCCATAGTTCATTCTGACACGAAATCTCGTCGCTCATACTCGTCGCCCGTCGCTCCCGCATGGTACAATACATCAAGCCATGAAACTCCCAGTCCGGATTACTTTTTTACTAGCCAAATCAAGTCAGGTTGTTATCAAGCGTCTTGGTAAAGGCGGTGGTAGCGCGCTACCCGGGCTAGTCGCCACCAAGCTCAATAATCAACTCCTACCCATTCTCGCCAAGCAACTCAATGGCACCATCGTGGTAGCTGGTACCAATGGCAAAACCACCACTTCCAGACTCCTGACCTCTTTTCTTGAAGGGTCTAACAACAAAGTTGTTCACAATCGCACCGGCTCCAATTTAATTCGCGGCCTAGCCTCCACACTTATCCGTCAAGCCGACTGGAAAATGACCATCAAAGCCGACTGGGCTGTCTTTGAAGTCGATGAGGCCGTCTTTGCCGAAGCCGTCAAAATTCTCAAACCTGACTATGTGCTAGCCCTCAATTTATTCCGCGACCAACTAGACAGATACGGCGAGATAAACACCTTAGCAAAAAAATGGCAAAAAGCCTGTCAATCATTGCCCGCCACCAGCACCCTCATCGTCAATGCTGATGATCCACTAGTTAACAGCTTAGCCTTGACCACTTCAGCCAAGGTAGTCAGTTTTAGCCTAAAAACTGGCAAATATGCCCAGAAATCGACCCAACTATCAGCCCATGCCGACAGCCGACGCTGCCCAGTCTGCGGTCGCAGTCTCCAGTTCAAAGCCATCAACTACTCACATCTCGGTCAATATATCTGCCCTAACGGTGATTACCAACCATACTCCTCAGACATCGTAGCCGACAAAGTCCAGCTACAAGGCATGGCCGGTTCTTCATTTACACTACATAGCCAGGACCAAGCTCTTAATTTCCAACTCAATCTAGCTGGCCTGTACAATATATATAATGCAGTCTCGGCTTTGACTGTAGCCAGCACCATGAATCTTAGCCCCGACATGCTGATTCAGCGGACCAAGAACTTTGAAGCCGTCTTTGGCAGACTAGAGCAAGTCAAAATAGGCCAGACAATCTTGACCATGATTCTGGTTAAAAACCCCACCGGCTACAATCAAGTCCTCCAAACATTAGCCACCGAGGAATCTGCCAAATCATTCTGGCTGTTGCTCAATGATCATTTCGCCGATGGCCGTGATGTATCATGGATCTGGGATGTCGAATTAGAGCGCCTGCAGGGCCAAACCAGTCAAGTTTTGGTTGGCGGCACAAGAGCTCTTGATTTGATGGTGCGGCTCAAATATGCCGGATTGGATAATGATCAGCTGCGATTAGCCAAGACATTAACCGAAGGCCTGCGCCAAATCACCCAAGCCAAACAAGACCATGTCTATTGTCTATGCACCTATACAGCCATGCTCGAGTTACGCAAACTCTTGCAGAAGCAACAATTAGTCAAATCCTACTACCAAGATTAAACAGTCTATGACTTCCAAGCCAACTCTCCGCATTGCACACCTATACGCTGATTTGATGAACATTTATGGCGATTGGGGCAACATCGCCTCTCTCGTCTATCGTGCCACCCGGAGAGGCTTTGAAGTTAAGGTTGATGCGGTAAGTATTGGCGATGATCTTAAGTCAAACACCTACAACTTCTATTTCTTTGGTGGTGGGCAAGATGCCGGTCAAATGGCAGTAGCCCATGACTTGCCGCGGCTGGCTTCAATTATCAAAGATGATATCGACAATGGCGCTGCTTTATTGTCAATCTGCGGTGGCTATCAGCTGCTTGGTCAAAGCTATAGTGCCTCCGATGGGTCAAGTATGCCCGGTATTAGCTTGCTGCCGGTCACCACTGTTGCACATAAGCAACGATTTATGAACAATAGTGTCATTGCCATCAATCCCAATCTCGACATTGATCGTCAGCAATCATCCACACTGGTGGGTTTTGAAAACCATAGTGGCCGAACAGAGCTCTTGCCAGAAGCTCAAGCTTTAGGGCGAGTCATCAAAGGCAATGGCAACAACGGCCATGATAGCAGCGAGGGTGTTGTCTATAAACATGCAATCGGCACTTATCTGCACGGCAGTTGCTTGCCCAAAAACCCCCATTTAGCCGATTGGCTATTATACAAAGCTTTGACCAAAGATGGGCATCAGATTGAGCTAGAGCCACTTGATGATCAAGTAGAGTGGCAAGCCCACCACGCTGCCGCCAAGCTTAAGCCATAATTAACATATAATTTAAAGCTTAAAACTTAAAACCTCAATTAATATAACCGAAAACTACCAAGCCGAGACTCCTCAATAGTTAGAAGTTTTAAGGTGCAGTTGTAACCTCTGAGTTATCAGTTTTAAGCTAATAGTGTATACTCATTCCAACAGATATACAGGAGTAATCATGAACAATTTTGAAAGCTGGACCGGCCCCGTCCAAGTAGCCCTCAATAATAGCTTAGTCCAACTATTAAACTTTGTTCCCAAGTTGGTTGGGTCCATCCTCATTTTTAGCATTGGCCTACTCATAGCCAGTTTGGCCAGAACCTTAGTGCTGCGCTTGCTGACAGTAGCGCAACTAGAACCGTTTGCTGAAAAAGTCGGCTTAAATAAGATCCTGCGTGGAATTGGCAGCCAAGTGACCGCCCAAGATGTCATCGGGGAAATTATCCGCTGGTCAATCATTTTTGTCTTCCTGGTTCCAGCCAGCGAAGTTCTTGGCCTAGCCCAGCTATCGCAACTAATCAATAATCTTGTTGACTATATCCCCAACGTAGTAGTGGCAGTCATAATTCTTATGATTGGTGCTATAGTAGCCGATATTCTGGGCGAAGTCGTTCGAGGAACCTCTCATGCAGTCGGCACCTCAACCGCACGAGTCATGGGTATTACGGCCAAGTATGCTGTCATCATCTTTAGTGTCATGATTGCCCTAAATGAGCTGGGTATTGGATCAAGTATTATTTTAGCTCTGGTCTGGGGCATGGTTGGCATGGTAGCCCTAGCGGGTGGACTAGCCTTTGGTCTTGGCGGCAAAGATACTGCTGCCGAGGTTCTAGAATCGTTCAAGAGATCTGTCAAAACTAAGAAATAGCCGAAACATAGCGTTAATGGCTATCGTGGCTCGACGGGCGCTTTGCGCAAATTGAACAGCTCAATACGCTCAATTTCAAAAGACGTAGCCTGCAGATCTTGGGGTCTCAAGATAAAATTTAATTCTTGAAGACAAGATTGGTTAAACTGACTCATAACCGGATTGTGGAGTTGTCTGGCTGGCCATTTTGCTATACTGGCTCGCAGACTCTGGCGGACCGCTGATTGTATAAAACGATTAAATTTAATCGGGCTATGGTGGATAAAAGTCGGCATAACGCTAGAATCATCATGCCCCAAGCTTGGCGCCTCTAGCCGAACACGGCCTTCAACCTTAAACAGCTGGTGGTCACGACTGACGCACACGATTGACTCGCACCGCATATAAGACTGACCCGTCTCCTCATCAGGGTCTATCCGTCCAATTATAAATATGGCAGGCCTCGTATCAACGATGCGAATGGTGCTCAACAAGGGCCAATGCCAAGCCCACCCCTCATTGAGAAAGACCGGCCTTAGCTGTGATCCTGGATGCAATAAATAAGCCAGCTGGCCTGGCTCAATACGTACCAATGGCTGAATAAGATAGTCGCGAATCATTGGCTTGGGCTGACACTTTTCGGCTTTTGTCGAATATTAGCAAATATATACAGCAATAATCGTAGATACAGACTGACTGCCAGGGCGCTACTAATAACCACCGAAATGCCAGCCGGCAGCCAGAAGATTAAGAAATAGACAAACAGAGGCAACAAGACAGGATACCAACGATCAATAAAGCCAGTCAAAAAGTCCTGTTCTCGATACGACATACGTAGTTCAAAAAAGAGTAAAATAGCCGGCAGCAAACTGAGCATCGGGTTTGATTGGCTCAAGTTAATCGAACCCATCATCGGTGAAAAAGTCAGGGGCCCACTCCAAAAGCTATAAATCAAGGCTGGCTCCAACTCACTCCAATGATGCATCAAAACGGGGTAGAGAAGTAGCACAACACCGCTGAGGCCAAATAAGAATATTGACTCACTTTTAAAGGCAATATTCTTTTTCTGGAGCAACTTAAGGATTCGCTGCTGCTGCTCCTGGGGATCTTCGACCTCAAGTTGGATTTGCTTAATCTGCTTACGCAAGTTTTTAGTTTTAAGCTGGTCGTAATAGCTAGTAATGACTGAAGGCATAAAGACAGCCGCCACAGTAGCGCCGACAATCATCAAGGTCAAGCCCGCCTGTCCACCAACCTGGCTATATATAAACATCAACAAATTATAAATTGGCTGCACCAGCACTGCTTGAAATAGGGTATCGAGAAATGGCATACCCGGCTATTATAAACCAATCAGGCTAGCCATGTCTCTGTAAAGCGATTATGGTCAAGCCTTCTGCCCTTGACGGCTCTACGACAGCTAGCTATAATGCAGCCGACCCTTAATAGTTATCTCAGATCACCGGGCAATCTCATAGTCATTATTTGATAGTAAATCTCACAAACTTCACTAAGGAACAAACTTTTTGGAATTGCATCTCAGCGCCTCTCAATTGGGCGAATCAGCCATTACTAATACTCTATTCACCAGCGCTGTAGTCGTTTTATTGCTGATTACCGTAGCCTACTTTGCTACGCGCAATATGAAGCTTATTCCATCCGGCTTGCAAAATATTATGGAAGCCGTTATTGAGTATTTATATAGCATCGTGTCTTCGATCGAAGACAGTCCGCGCAAGGCTAAGATATTTATTCAAATCATTGCCACCTTCTTTATCTACATACTGGTGTCCAACTACTTTGGACTTTTACCAGGCGTAGGCACCATCGGTTTTTATGACCACGGGCATTTCACCCCGCTCTTTAGAGCGAGCACCAGTGATTTGAATACCACTCTAGCCCTTGCCTTAGTCTCTGTTGGTATCGCACACTACTATTCAATCAAAGAGCTCGGCTTCAAGGGGTATATTTCTCACTGGTTTAGCTTCAATATTATATTGCTGTTTGTAGGACTGTTGGAAATAGTTTCAGAAATAACCAAGGTCATCTCGTTATCATTCCGATTATTTGGTAATATATTCGCCGGCGAAACCGTTCTGCATGTTATTAGCAGCACCATCTCGCCCTTTGCCACGCTCCCATTCCTGGGCCTAGAGCTCATCGTTGGCTTTGCCCAAGCCCTTGTTTTCGCCATGTTGACGCTAGCCTCGCTAGTTATACTTACAATGCATCATGGAAGCGCAGAAGCGCATTAATACACTCAACGCACCAAAGGAGGTGTAATTTAATGGATATTTTATTTACTTCACCAGCACTAGCCATCGCTCTCGGTGGTTTTGCCCCAGCTCTTGCTTTAGGCTGGATCGGTTCCAAAGCTATGGAAGCCATCGGCCGCAACCCAGAAGCCTCAAGCAAAATCTTCGTACCAATGTTGCTAGCTATGGCCTTTACTGAAGCCATTGCTATCTACGCTTTGGTTATCGCCTTCATTACCAACGGCTAAACAGCCATCAAGGAATTAACTGATGGATGCATTAGTACAATTATTTAGCGAATTTGGTGTTGAGTGGAACTTATTAATCGGTCAACTTGTTATGTTTGCCGTGTTGTTCGTTGCTCTCCGCCTTATTCTCTACAAACCAGTTCTCAAAATGCTTGAAGAACGCAAACAACGTATCGCTCAAGGGCTCAAAGATGCTGAAACTGCCGCCAAAGAGCGTCGAGAGTCAGAGCAGCAATCCCTTGAGCGCCTCAAAGAGGCTACCGCCAAGGCAGAGCTACTTCTCGAGCAGGCCAACAAGTCAGCCCAGCAAATCAAGGATGATATGTTGGCTCAAAGCCAAGCCGAAATCGTCCGCAACCGTCAAGTTCAACAAGATATGTTGGGTCAGATGAAGGCCGACATGCTCCGTGAAGTCAAAGCTGAAGTAGCTGGCTTGGTGGTCTCTACCACCGAAAAGGTTCTGCGTCAGCAACTAGATAGCAAGCAGCAACAGCAGTTTGCCGATGCTGCCGCCAAGGAGCTTAAGTAACCTATGACGCATAAACTTCAACCACAAGTTGATATTTTGCTTCACCACAGCCTCGATCAGCAAGGAGTGGTTGATTTGCAACTGGTGGCCAGTGTTTTGCAAGCCTACCACTCCTCCAAGGCTCCTCATAAAAGCCAGGTAATGCGACTGTACAAACAGCAAATTCGTCGCCTCCAAACACAACAGCAGGCGGTCATTACCTCGTCCACTGATGCAACTACCAAACTGCAGTCAGATATTAAAGCATATATTAGTCAGACGCATCCGCATATCAAATCATTCGTCTGGCAGGTAGATCCGGAATTAGTCGGCGGATTCACCATTTTAGTAGGTGATATGTGGCATGATTCATCAATTACCCATCAGCTACACACCATAAGGGAGCAATTATCACAATGAGCCAACCATCTTTGACAGCAATCATTGATCAAGAATTACAAAAAATCAATCTTGACCAAGCCACCAAAAATATCGGAACCGTAACCAGGGTTGGTGATGGTATCGTCTTTGCCGAGGGCTTGTCTCAAGCTAAGATGGGCGAATTAGTCAACTTTGCCAATGGTGTTCAGGGCCTTATCCTTAACCTAGAGCAAGATCAGGTGGGTATTATTGTCTTGGGTGAATATACGGGGATTAGCGAAGGGGATCGTCTGGAAACCAGCGGTCAAAGCTTAGCCATTGGTGTTAATGATGATATGCTCGGACGCGCGGTTAATCCACTTGGTCAAACCGTCGATGGCAAAGGTGCCATCAAAGGCAAACTGACTCCGATGGCTATTGAAAAGCTAGCCTCTGGTGTCGTTGAGCGACAGCCAGTAACCGTGCCAGTCCAAACAGGTATTTTGGCTATTGACGCCGCTATCCCGGTTGGTCGCGGTCAACGCGAGCTGATCATTGGTGACCGCGGCACTGGTAAAACTGCTGTAGCCATCGATACCATTATCGCTCAAAAAGGCCAAAATCTAACCTGCATTTACGTGGCTATTGGCCAGAAAACTTCCAAAATTGCCCAAGTCATGCGCCAACTAGAAAAAACTGGAGCCCTTGAGTACACCATTATTGTGGCAGCCAGCGCTTCTGAATCTGCCGCCATGCAGTACCTGGCTCCTTATGCCGGTGCAGCTATTGGTGAATACTTCATGTCTAAAGGGCAAGATGCCTTAGTCGTCTATGATGACTTAACCAAACATGCCTGGGCTTATCGCCAACTGTCACTTATCCTGCGTCGTCCTCCAGGACGTGAAGCTTACCCTGGTGATGTCTTCTACCTTCATTCGCGTCTACTCGAACGCGCAGCCCGTCTTAACCAGGAATATGGGGGTGGCTCTCTGACCGCTCTGCCGATTATTGAGACTCAAGCTGGTGATATTTCAGCCTATATCCCAACCAACGTTATTTCCATTACTGACGGTCAAATTTATCTCGAAACTGATCTATTTAACGCTGGTATTCGTCCAGCCGTCAACATGGGTCAGTCAGTGTCTCGTGTCGGCACAAATGCCCAAACCAAAGCCATGAAGCAGGTCGCTGGCAAAATCAAGCTGGACTTGGCCCAGTATCGCTCCATGGCTGCCTTTGCTCAGTTTGGCTCAGATGTTGATCCAAAAACCAAGGCCACCCTTGACCGAGGCTCCCGTATCACTGAAATGCTCAAGCAGCCACAGTATCAACCCCTTCCGCTCGAAGAGGAAGTTGTTGTCCTATATGCGGTTGTGAAGGGCTATGTCGACAACTTGCCTGTGGCCACCATCTCCGACTTTAAACATCGACTAATTGCCATGGCTCGTACTTCTGCCAAAGCTATGCTCAACGACATTGTCGAAGCCAAGCAGCTCGATGACAAGCTCGAGGCAAGCCTGCAAAAGTTCATTGAAGACTTTATGACTACCTATACACCAGTTGAAGATCAGACCAATTACGGCCAATCTTCCACCCAAGACAAAGTTTCCCAATCAGTCAAAGAGGTTGCTACAAAATAAGCTATGGCCAATAGTCGAGAAATCCGCCGCCGCATCAAATCCGTCACCAGCATTGGTCAAATGACCAGGGCTATGGAACTAGTGGCTGCAGCCAAGATGCGTCGAGCTCAGGACACAGCCCTTTCTGGCCGTCGCTACAACCAAACCATGTATCAGATCTTGGCCAAAGTCTTGCCGAATATCAACCCAGCTAGCCACCCATTGCTTCAACATGATGACTTTGCTGCCACCGACCAGGATACGGTCTTGGTGATCGTCTTTGGCCCAGATCGTGGCTTAACCGGTAGCTTGCCTACCAACCTGATTCGAAGTGTTGGCCACTTTCTAGCCAAGCATTCCAATGCCAAGCTCGTTACTATGGGCAAGCGAACTCGCAACGGCCTCATAAAGCTCAAGGCCGAAGTAGTGGCCGACTTCCCATTAGTGGAGCGCCCTCGTTTGAGTGACATTGTGGCACTAGCTAACTTTGTTGCTCAAGAATTCCAAGCTGGCCACTACACTCGAGTTGAAATTGCCAAGACCCACTTCCACTCAACCCTGCGCCAAGAACCGACTATTACCAGACTGCTGCCATTATCACCACAGATTTTGCGTAGTCAGATTGGCGGCGAACAGCAAGCCGAAGTTAGTCCAGACCAAGAAGAGTACCTATTCGAGCCAAATGTTGACACCTTGCTCAACCAGCTCTTGCCCCGTTTTATCGAAATGACCATCTATCAATCATTGCTGGAAGCCCAAGCCTCGGAATATTCAGCCCAGATGATGGCCATGAAGAATGCCGGCGATAACGCCAAAGATCTACAGCAAGAATTAACGCTCACCTATAATCAAATTCGCCAAGCCTCTATCACTGCAGAATTAGCAGAAATCGCTGCCGGAGCCGGCTCTTAACACGTTTGCCCATCAACAGGAGAACCCATATGTCTGAAATCTCAAAGGAAAAATTAACTACAGGATTTATAACCCAAATCATCGGCCCAGTCGTTGACGTGCAGTTCGAAGGCGCATTGCCCAAGATCTATGATGCGCTCCATGTCGGTCAAGATGATACGCTCGTCGTCCTCGAAGTCCAGCAACATATCAGCGACAAACAGGTCCGCGCCGTAGCCATGTCCACCACTGACGGCTTAGTTCGCCACCAATCAGTTACCAATACCCAACAGCCGATTGCTACCCCAGTTGGCAAAGAAGTTCTCGGACGCATCTTTAACGTACTGGGTCAACCAATCGATAATGGTGGACCGGTAAAAGCCACCAAAACCAGCAGTATCCATCGACCAGCGCCAACCCTAGAAGAGCAGTCTACTGAGACTGAAATTCTCGAAACAGGTTTAAAAGTTGTCGATTTGTTCGCCCCAATTCTTAAAGGTGGTAAAGTGGGTATCTTCGGTGGAGCTGGTGTGGGCAAGACTGTTGTTATCCAAGAGTTAATCCGCAACATTGCAACTGAGCACGGCGGGTATTCTGTCTTCGCAGGCGTGGGTGAGCGTACTCGTGAAGGTAATGACTTATGGCACGAAATGCGCGAATCAGGAGTTATCGACAAAACCGCCATGGTCTTTGGTCAAATGAATGAACCGCCAGGAGCCCGTCTTCGGGTAGCTCTAACTGGTCTAACCATGGCCGAGTACTTCCGCGACCAAGAAGGTAAGGATGTACTATTGTTCATCGACAATATCTTCCGTTTCTCTCAAGCAGGCAGCGAAGTTTCAGCGCTACTTGGCCGTATGCCATCCGCCGTAGGATACCAGCCAACATTAGCCGCTGAAATGGGGCAACTTCAGGAACGTATTACCTCTACTCAAAAAGGTTCGGTTACGTCAGTTCAAGCCATCTACGTGCCCGCCGATGACTATACCGACCCAGCTCCTGTAGCCACTTTCGCCCACTTGGACTCAACCATTAACCTGGAGCGATCTATTTCTGAACGCGGGCTATTCCCAGCCGTTGATCCACTCGCCTCGTCATCGCGGATGCTCGACCCATTGATCGTCGGCGAAGAGCACTATCAAGTAGCTCGCGGTGTTCAACAAGTTTTGCAGCGCTATAAAGAACTCCAAGATATCATTGCCATTCTGGGCGTGGATGAATTATCTGATACTGACAAACTGACTGTAGGTCGTGCTCGTCGCATTGAGCAATTTCTATCCCAGCCAATGAACGTAGCGGAGGCTTTTACTGGTCAGCCAGGTAAATACGTCAAGATCGCCGACACCGTTGCCGGATTCAAGAAAATCCTCAGTGGCGAAATGGATGCCATCCCCGAACAAGACTTCTACATGAAAGGCTCCATCGACGAAGTGACAGCCTAAGCTATAATATGCATAGCCTAGACTGTCATCCTGGAGCAATGTCAATTGCGATAGAATCCCGCTAGACTTAAGAATCCAGACCCAAAAAGGATCACCCATGGCCAATCGAACCATCACTATCGATATAGTTACTCAAGAACAGCAGCTACTGTCTACTCAAGCCGCTCAAGTCAGTTTACCCGCTGCCAGCGGAGAAATAACTGTCCTACCAGGCCACCGCTCCTTGGCTTCCACCATGAACGCCGGCGAAGTAGCCATCTGGAGTACTTCCGGCAAGATTGAATATCTGGTCGTCTCGCCAGGCTTTATCCAGGTAGATCATGACCATGTCACCGTCCTAGCCGACTCCGCCATCCGCGAAGCAGATCTTGACGAACAAAAAGCCCTAGCCGCCAAGCAAGCTGCCGAACAAGCCATGGTCGATCTCCAAAGCCAATCCGAAATCGCCATGACCCTCGGTACCATCGAGCGCTCCCTCATGGAACTCCGAGCCCTCAAGCGCCGCCCCAAACACCGAGCTTCCCGTTAGCCAGTATTGACAACTTATTAAGCATATAATATAATCCTATAGTCATTAAATTCTGCCAGCCGTTTCTTTAGGGAGAACGACACATGAACAACTTGACGCACGAGTCCTTCGGGAGTCTGGGTGAGGCTATTCAGTTTCTAGTTGCCAATATTGGCGATGAGGTCTACACAGAAATGGTCGTAAGGTACCCAGATGTGGACTGGGAGAAGGAGACAGACTAGTTTGTTGTTGTAGTTCAAAATGACAACTCCTGGTTCCGAGCGAATCTCAGTAGTTTTTGTATGGATTACAGCGTTGTAGCCGAGAAGATGTTTTACGCCATCGATTTTCGCAGGCACGACAAACAGCTGTGGGTTCGCTGGATCGACCTTTACCAACGCACCTCCGTCGCAGCAGCGCGCAAAAGACAAGCGCAGATCCTTTCCGCGACTAAGGGAAAACTTCCGCCACCTCCGGGATTGCTGAAGCGTGGCCTGATGTCGGAGCGTCAGCAACCGCGCTCCATCTCTAGCACCATCAGACGACCCTACCAGGGCGGTGCTCCTGGGTTGGGCAAGAGAGCCTAGCTACTCATACCCAATAATTGCCAAGTGCCAGCGCACCTTTTTGTGCTGGCACTATTTTTATAAAATCGCGACCAGCATTAAAAATTACTGTATTCCAGCATTTATTATTAAAATAAGCGCTGACAATATACCGAAAGTATGAGTCCTAAATTATATTTAAATGAGAACGGACGGCCTAAAAGTGGCCGTCCGCGATTTGTCTCGTCCAAGTGAATTACTTGGACTTGTTTTTGGGGAGCTTCCCCTTGCCCTCGCAGGTGATGCAAGGGATGACCCTAGTACCGCCACAAATGCATCTCTTCCCATCTGAGATGCAGCTACCTTCGGGCACCTCTGCTGCGTAGTGCCCTTACATTTGGGGCAATACATCATATCTGCCACGCGGGATCTCCTTGACACTAGCCGACCATCACCCGATGATCACCTGTATGTCCAGAAACCTAATATTATCATATAGCGTCAAGGCTGACTGTTTATATCATCTTGGAGTAGAACTGCTCATCCTCATTTTATCCATCCTTAATACCTTACCCCGTCATTCCTGCCTAGCAGGTGGTTCTTCTCACCCCTTCCGGGTGTGCATCTCAGAACACCTCTGCTTGCCAGGTCAATGCTGCTCATTTTCCATAGACTGCTAACAATCCTATCTGAGATGAAATGGTCAAGGAGAGGGGAGAGTGCCAGCATAAAAAGTAAGAGCCGGGAGAGGACTATCGTTGTCCTGACCGGAGCAAGGGGTGTGCGATCTCACGCTTGCCCGAAGGCGTTCTGGGATGCACGCCCGGAAGGGGGGGTGTGAGTTTTAGAGTTGCCGCAATCTAATCAGTAAGCCTGCAATCAGAAGTCCAATGCCTCCTAATCTAATCAAGGCTGGATTAGCGCCCGTATCAGGAATCTGATCACTAGCTGCCAAAACCTCAAAATAAACCGGATCACTAAACGGTCCATAGCCATCATCTAGTACCAACCTAGCAATATAATGATGTTGACCAGGCCCAAGGGGAGTAGGTGGACTCCATTGCCAGGTGCCATTACTATCTGCGGTTGTGGTCCCAACCTGCTCGGTTGAATAAACTCGTACTTCAACGGTGGCTCCAGCTGGGGCAGTACCGGTTAGGGTGACTTGAGAGGGTGTAGTAAATGCATGATTGGTGGCTATGGTTAAGGCTGGCTTGGTTTCTTGGGTTGGGGTTGGAGTAGGTGTTGAAACTTCAGCCAGTACCCAGTTGTCTGCTACCACCTGACTGTCTGGGCCGACATAGAGACCATACTCTTGGGTTGTTCCGATGCCTGC
>CAZKPX010000003.1:0-165250 GCA_964554805.1 uncultured Candidatus Saccharibacteria bacterium | reverse complement strand
ACGCATGCAACCAAAGGGCAAAACCGGATGGCTGGGATGTTGGCCGGGGCAATTAAGGGGCTAAGGAAAAAGAACCGGGATATCAGATTGTCTTTTGCGACGATATGGTAGACCCGCCACAAGACCGCTCAACATAAGTCCACCACCGACATATCGCCACCAGACAGAGGTAGCGCCCGTATTAGGAATCGTCTCAGAGATGCCGAGCACAAACGACTCCAGCTGAGTGGTCTGCCCATTTAAGGTTGAGGAGATATAAACAGTATGATCGCCTGAGGGCAGGGGAGAGGTCGGAGCAACCGACCAAAAGCCTTCTTCATTAGCCTGAGTGGTCAGAATGATTGGATCTGAATGAATTTCAACTTTCACTTCAGCCAGGGGAGTCGTATAGCCGGAGAAGGTTGGCTTGTTAGTAGCAGAAACAACCTTACCCGAACCATCGGTTTCAAAATCGCCAACTTTGATCAAACCTAGCTTGGGGGGTGACGGTAATACCAAGTGTTTTCGTAGCACACTTCTGATCCAAGACAAACGAGTCGCAGACTTGGTACTGCACAGAATCAGCGCCAACATAACCCACCCCAGCCGTGTATGTGATCTTGCCAGATGCAAGACTTGCCGTGCCATGAGAGGGTAGCGTCGTAAGACTAAGATTGGAAGCAGACAAAGGTTCTTCATCACTTGAGCCAGCCAGGATATCAATAACAGAGGAGGCGCCTGACTGAATAGTAAGAGTTTTAGCCGCTAGGACTGGTGAAGTGTTGGCAACGGACTGCCAGTCAGCATCATTATTAGAGGTACCCCCAGAGATAAGCCGCTGTTGATTTGTTCCATCAGCATTCATCATCCATAAGTCATAATTAACACCATCAAATCGACGACTAGCAAAAAGCATCTTTGTACCATCAGCAGACCAGGCCGGATTTAAGTCTTCATCAGCATCTGTTGTCAGTTGGCTCAAACCTGTCCCATCGACCTTAATTGCCCAAATGTCATTGTTGCCTGCATCTGCCGAATGAAAGGCGATGCTCAACCCATCCGGAGACCAATCCGGAAAATTCACATTGGTAGCCATGCTAGTCACCACATGCTGATTGCTGCCATCCGCATCCATAATTACAACTTGATACACACCGCCCACATTCCGATGAACAACAACCTGGCTACCATCCGGAGACCATTTGGGGTGGCTATCAAGAACACTGTTAGTGGTTAGCCGGACAACGTCCGAACCATCAGGCTTCATGGTGTATATTTCACTGCCACCTGAGCGATTGCTCATAAAAGCTACCCTTAAGCCGTCTGGAGACCAAGCCGGAAACTGGTCAACAGCAAGGTTGTTACTAATGTTGACCACCCCGCCACCATCAGCATTCATAACATATATATCATCGTTACCCGCTCTATTTGAGAAGAAAACTATCTTGCTTCCATCCGGAGACCAACTCGGATGATTATTGAGGCTCGCATCATTGGTTACATTAATCAAATCTGCCCCAATAGGGCTTGCTTTAAAGATTTGATGGTAGCCAGTTCGAGTGCTACGAAACACAATGTCGCCGTTATACCCAGGAAAAGCTGCTTCAACCTTTAATACCTCAGATGGATAAAGCCCAAACACGGGGTTTAATAGTAGACAAACTGCAGCAACTAGACTAATCCGAGATCGCTTCATACAACCATACTAACCCAGCTCAGCGCAACCAGGCAAGCGCGCCCTAGCCACTGGGCCGCTTCTTAATCGCAATCAGCACACCTCAGGAATCATAACTCTTCATGGCCAAGCCTACAGCAACTGCATAGCTGGTTTCATCAGCTTGGACTTGTTGCTGCAAATGGCTTGGCACTTCAACATTTTGCCAAGCTGAACCGATTTGGACTTCCAGACCAATGGTGGTAGCCAAATAAACTACCATGCCAGGAAGATTGGCTGTTCCACCAACCAAAACTACCCGCTTTATGGGGTCCATAGTGTGACGCGTCTGATAAAACAAAATAGCCCGCTCAATTTCAGAGGTGATAATATCAATAACCGGCTTGATAGCCTGCATGATTTTGCCTTCAAGTTGATCTTCTACTAAACCGTAATTCTTCTTGTATTCTTCAGCCTGCCCCATCTCAAAACCTAAATCCTGAGCAATAGCTCGACCTAGAGCCGAACCGCCAGTGGCAATCGAGCGAGTAAAGCTTATCACCCCATTAGAAATAATAGACAAGTCAGTCGTGCTGGCACCAATTGAAATCAACAAAGTGGTCGGGCCTACATCTCGGCCATCAACCAGACATCTCTTGACGGCGATAGTTTCAGTTTCAAAAGCAATTGGGTTGAGCTTGGCCTCCTTGAGCACCGACATATAACGATCAATTAAAGTCACCGGAGCAGCCACTAAGAAAACACTCATTTTGGCAGTGCTATCTTTGTCATCCGGACGACTCAAAATCTGCCATGACAACTTAACATCCTTCAATGGCAGAGGAATATATTGCTCAGCTTCCCACTGAATAGCATTGGCCAGCTCTTTATCATTCATCACCGGCACTTCAATCACCCGGGTGAATATAGCTGATTCAGGAAAAGCGGTGCTGACATTGCTGGTAGTGATCTTAGCATCTTTGACCAACGTCTTGACGCTGGCAGCCAAAGAGGACTGATCCAAAGGAGCATCAGAAGAAAGAGCATTGACCGGCGTGTCTGCCTTGCCAAATGCCTGTAAGATAAATCGTTTATTTTCACGCCGCAGCTGAACCACTTTCACACTGTGCGTACCTATATCTAAGCCAAAGAAATCATTTGCCATACGTTGTTTACCTTATTCAACTATACTGAGGTGAAGGTTGACTGTCAATTGATTGACAAACTACTTAGAAAGGGTAGAAGTGGAACCATTGAACAAGGCGTAATCGAAGATAGCGGGAACTGTTTCATTGGAACGGAGCACCTTGATAGTCCTTTGCTGACCACCCACAGCTGCGGTTGAAGTGATCTGCTGCCCTTGTTCTGGCAAGTTAACACCAGCGTACGGAGCGAAGGCTACTGGCTTCTGGCCGGCATACATCAGCTTTACGCGCATACTAACCAGAGTGACGCTAGCATCAGCCATCCCACCAGCCCCCTTCAAGGTGATCGTGCGCTTGAAGCCATAATCGCTTTTGCGAGCATCATCTTGAAGAATGAGCTCATCAATTGGATTGGAGTTAGCGACACTATCAAAACCGTTAGTCGCTCGGGATGGATTGGAGCCATCAGCAGTGCAAGCTGGATCAATCGGCAGCTTGGACAAACCATATTCGCCGCCAGCATTACGATAAACGAGCGACACAACAATAGCTGCGGCTTGAGAACAGCTTGTATTATCGTTACGCATTCCCCAATATAGATCAACTACATTGGCAGCATATCCAGTTAAACTTAATTGAAACACCTCATCGCGAGGCAACGAAGAAATGCCGTAAGCCTTAGTCGAGCCTCCAGCATTGATAATAGTCACCTTAGATTCTACACCTTCGATAGTCGGCTGACATAACTCACCATTTGTGCCACACGATTCGTCGGCTTTTAACTTCAATAGTGCCTGCTCAATACCTGCTTCTGCGGCACTAAAAGCTCTATTTGACTGTGTTAATTCAGCTGAGTTACGCAGAGTAGTCAATGTTCGCGAAGCTACAGACAAGCCAACAGTCATACCAACCAGAACTACCAATAATATGAGAACTAAAACTTGTCCTGATGCAGATTGAGACTTCATGATTAAAATTATGCCTGTCTGATTCACTCTTGTCAATGTCCATCGGATTAAGGATAAGCGAATAGGGGATATAGACTATCGAATATAGTCAAAAACGGAATTACGGGCGCTTATTCTGTCCATATTCGATATCCAATATCCCAAGCTCATCGTCGCAGGCGATCAGTAATTGCGCAAATTAGCAGAGCTGCGCATGTTCACGGTAACGCGATTATCGGCTCCACTGGATGGCTTGAAGGTTACGCCTTGAGCCAGCTTAGCAGTCACCAAAACCGTGTTAATGCCCTCATCGCCCAATTTGACTAAAAATATACTAGGTCCAGCCGATCCGCTCTCAACACTGGCCCCAGAAGCCGGATCCGTATCAAACAAATCAAATGGCTGAGAAGCAGCTATAGGACAATTAGCCAATGACTGATTGCGGAAATAACGAACCAGCCGACCGTTAGCTGTGGCAGTTGGTGCATACCAAGCATAATACGTGTAGTAGCAGTTATTGTTTAAATTGTACTCAATTGAACTAGTCACGATTTGCAACTGGAGACATGAGGTCGCATCCGACAGACAGCCTTCAACATTTGGGTTTAATACAGTCGCTTTGCCGGAGCTACGGATTGCGCGCTCCAAGACCTCACTATTTTGAGAATTTTGAGTTTGAAGCTTGGACAGCGCCACGGATCGACTATTGGCATTATTAACCATGATAAATATCGACCCACCCACACCAGCCAGTATCCCAATCAAGGCCATACTAACTAACAACTCAATCAGAGAGAACCCTTGAGGCTTCCGAATATGCTGGCTAAATGAAGTAGTAAATGGATGTTTCATGGTTGTATTTATTGCCAATCAGTTAGATAACTATCAACCTGGACTGAGCGTATATTAGGACCCTCGTAGTAGCAGACCACTGAACGGATAAAAGCCTTGTCAGTAGTTTCAAATCCAATAATGATAAATCGATAGAAATTTTTAACTACCTGTCCGGTCAGCATATGCGGACTGCCAGCAGGAGCAGTTGCCCAGGGAGTAGTAGCGCACCAATCTTGCAGCCACTGATATTTAGGGTCTGCAGGATTGGTAAAGTTGGCATGCGTACCGCAGCTATACCCGTTTGGATTCATCGGTGGGACGCCGCTAGCGGGCAGGGCATATGTTCGGTAATATCGTTGGGACACACCACCGCATTCAGGAGTAGATTGCCCCCAGATCGGAATATCACTAGCCCTACCATCAACTCGCCTAAATGCTTCCCAGCCTTTATTGTCTCGGTAAGAGCGCAACATTTCCACTCCTTCACGAGCATACTGATCAGCCAATACGGTATTTCGAGAAGTGCCGGAGTTCTTAAGCCCAACCGAACCCAAACCAATCAAGGCAGTCAAGGCGATACCCAAAAAGGCTACTGCCACCAGGATTTCCAACAGAGACATGCCCCCAGGAGAGTGGAGTTTTTTACCAACAGACTGAAGTTTGAGCATAAACCCTTCCCTGTGTAACACAAATATAATAAGTAAGATTGGCAACGTGTTGGCTAGTTAAAGTGTAATAGGTGCGCACGGTGCTGCCCCCTGACACATCAAGCGTTGCAATACCCCCCGAGACCACAGTATAGGAAACTGGACGAGTATAGTCGCCCGAAGCAAAACTGACGCCATTCGGCAGTGCGACTAACCCGGTTAAATTTACGTCTACAGATGCAGTAGGTTTGTAACATGGCACATTGGCAGCGCTTTGATCTTTGAATACTCGCTGCCCCTGATAGGTATTTGTTCCAACAACTCTGAATATATATTTCTCAACATAAGCCTTGCTTGGGCTACAGTCATTGAGGACTACTGTATTGGCCGTAGCATAGCCTGTCTGGTTATTTGATAAAGCTCGGTTCTGAACTTGCTTTACAGCCGAGACTATTTCATTGGCCGAATTATCCAAAGCTTGTCGATTGTACATACCTTTAAATCCGGGCATCAAGATAGCCGACATAATACCGATAATAGCAATTATCAGCAGCAGCTCGATCAAAGTAAAGCCGCCTTGGCGAGTTGGAGGAGAGGGAGAGATTGATGTTGGCGCAATAGGGGCAGTCAATTGCATAAGTTTAGTAGCTATAGCCAGAATGTACTATACCAAGACACAATGGTCGGACTAATCCACAGTGATAAAAACATGCCTACAATCATAAACGGGCCGAATGGTAGGCTAGCACCCAAGCTCTTTCGCTTGCCTGCTATTAGAAGCAATGATAGCACGGCGCCGGAAATAAAGGCAATATACATCGCCACCACAATAGCCGGGAAACCTACAAAAAACCCCATTAGCAAAGCCAATTTTGCATCACCAATACCCATGCCAGGCTTATGCAAAACAATTTCAGAGAAATAAGCAATAGCCACTAGCAGCACTAAGGCAATCACACCACTCAGTAGCCCGGACCACCACGAGTTAACAAAGCCGCTCACCTCAGGTTGCCATAAGATAGGCTGATCAAAAATAGTTGCGAGGGCCAGCATTGCCAAGGCGAGACTAGCGCCTCCCAGCGTCCACTTGTTGGGCAACTCACCCCATCGAATATCATAAACTGTCATTGCCAAGGCTAACACGCTAATAACTGACACAAAAACTATACACGACAGTACCCACCACCATTCAAAAGCCTCGGCGGACATAATTCGCCAGTACAAAAAATTGAAAACATACAAGAACAGTCCAGCACTAGCCAATTCGGTCCAGACATATTGGCGACCAATGGTCTTGCCGCAGTAACGACAACGCCCCCGAAGCACCAAGTACGACACTATCGGGATTAAATCCTTGGGAGCCAGATCATGCTTACAATTCGGACATTTAGAATGCTTTTCCCACATCGACCAACCAAATCGTTGCCGATAAACCAGAGCTGTCACAAAGCTGCCCAAGACTACCCCAATCAAAATAAAATAAAAACTAAAAAATAAAATCATAACCTTCAAATAAACTGCTCACTGCTCACTGTTCACTGTTCACTGTTCACTGTTCACTAAATGAGTTTATCAGCCTAGCATCCAAAAAGAAAGCGCCCAAAGGCGCTTTCTTTAAAGAACACTAACCTAAAACTGTCACATTAAGGAGCGGGGGTAGTAGCACCTGGATTAGCAGCACCGCACCATACACCTGACCAACCTGTCTGACTGAAGTAGGCGAATACCTTGGTGGTGCCTGAACCAGCCTGACACGTAGCGCTAGCTGCTCTGAGTGGAGCGAAGATAATAACGTTAGCATTAGTTACACCACTAGTAGTTACCGCAACTGGGGCAGGGATTGCCGCACCGTGAGCCTTTGGCCAGACCTTTAGATAACCCGTACCAGTAGTAGGAGCTAGCTGGGCTGAGGTCAAACACTGAGTATAGACGTTTTCAGCTTTCTGAGTGAAACAAGATTCAACAGCGCTCTGAATCTGACTAACACCGTTCTTAGATCCAGTATCGTTGGCCTCACGAATACGTTCGGCAGGGTTGATCGCAATCAACACAACGGCTGCCAAAATACCAATAATAGCAATAACTACCAGTAATTCGATCAAGGTAAAACCTTTAGAATTAGACATTTTTAGCATAAATAAAACACCTCCTTCCTTGGGACAGAGAGGATGCAATCATGCGTCCGGACGAACCACGATCGCGTCTCAGAAACTATAATAGTTGGGCAGTGTTTCATAGTCGGTTGATGCTGCTAAACCATCAGGCAAGCATGCAATACATATATTGTAGCATATCTGCAGTCAATGCAATAGTCTGTTTCGCGAGACTATCCAGTTTACGCTCCCACCGAATTAAGCACGGCGTAGATAGGAAGAATCAAAGCAAAGATCAAGAACCCCACGCCAACGCCCAAGAAAATCATAATCAACGGCTCAAGTGCCGTAGACAGGTTCTTAACCGTAGCCGAGCTTTCATCGTTAAAACTCTTACCCACCTTAGCCAATACTTCATCCAGCTTACCGGTTTCTTCCCCGATGGCGATCATTTGCGGCACAATAACCGGGAAGACCGGCTGACGCTTAACTGCTTCGGCCATAGTCTGACCTTTCTCAATTGACTGGGCAATGCTAGCCACAGCTTCTTGGAAGCGAATATTGGTTAGCGTTTCCTTGGAAATATCGATTGCATCCAAGATTGGCACACCTGACGAAATGAGCAGGCTCAAGGTTTCAATAAACGATGTCAACTGGACCTCGGTGCTCAACTTACCAAAGACCGGCAACTTATTGTATACATCGGCCAACAGATACCGACCTCGCAGCGTTTTGGCAAACCATCGATAGGCAAAGACAAAGGCTGCCGCAATCAAGATACACAGATACCATTGATTAACCATAAAGTCACTCAAGGCAATCAGGGCTACAGTTGTAATAGGCAGATCAGCACCCAAACCGCTATAAACTTCTTTCATCTGAGGAATAACAAACACCATCATGATGACCATAACACCAGCCATGGCGAACAGAATGATAATAGGATAAATCAAAGCACCTTTGATTTTGGCTTTAAATTCAACCTGTGATTCCAAGCTATCAGCTAGTTTAACCAAGATCTTATCCAAGTTTCCGGAGGCCTCGCCAGCCTTAATCAAGCTGATGTACAAACGAGGAAAGACATTAGGATATTTCTCCAGCGACTTTGATAGGCTCAATCCACCATCAATATCCCTAACCACATCACTCAACGTCTTCTTAAAAAGCTTACTCTTAGTCTGCTGCTCCAGCAGTTCCAAAGCTTTGGTCAATGGCAATCCAGCCACCACCATGGTTGCCAATTGTCGAGTAGCCGTAGCCAGTAGTTTTTGGGAAACTTTACCACCAAAGCTAAACATCTCCATCATATTGCGCTCGCGCTTAACTTCCAAAGAAGTAATCAGCAATTTGCGGGTTCGGAGTATTTCAGCAGCTTGGTGCTCATCAGAAGCCTCAACCAAGCCGGAAGAGGCGACACCTGTTTCATCTAGGGCTGTATATCGGTACATTAACACGGCATTAATCCTCTCTACTTATCTGTTCTGCTGCGCAAAATGCGCTCTAACTCACCAGCTCGTAAGGTATTTTTCTTGGCTTCTTCCATAGAAATCTTGCCTGCCTGGACTAAGCTAACCAAAGATCGCTCCAAGCTCATCATGCCGACCTCAGTACCAGTAGCCATCAAGTTATCAATTTGGTGCGTCTTGCCTTCACGAATAACTGACCGAATACCAGCATTCATGGTCAAAATCTCCGTAGCCACGACGCGTCCTCCGCCCATGGCTGGAATCAATCGTTGCGAGATAACACCCTGCAGGGCTGAAGCCAACTGAGAACGAACTTGAGTCTGTTGGTGTTCTGGGAAAACATCAATAACACGGTCAATGGTCTGAGCAGCGCTGTTGGTGTGCAAAGTAGCAAAAACCAAGTGCCCGGTTTCAGCAATTGTCAAAGCCGCACTAATAGTTTCGAAATCTCGCATTTCTCCAACCAGTACTACATCCGGATCTTCACGCAACACCGAGCGAAGTGCGATGTCCCACGAGTGAGTATCAAGGTGCAGTTCACGTTGAGTAATAATACTTTGACGGTGAGGATAGACATACTCAATCGGATCTTCAATAGTGATGATATGGTATGGCTTATTCTCGTTGATCTTGTTGATCATGGCCGCTAAAGTGGTTGACTTACCATGTCCCGTAGGTCCGGTCACCAACACAAACCCTTGAGGCAGATTGGTAAATTGCTGAACTGAGTTAGGCAATCCCAACTCTTCCATGGTTCGAATATTGGCTGGAATCAAACGAAGCGCAGCCCCCAAATAACCTTTTTGGTGATACAGATTAACACGGAATCGAGCCACCTCACCCAGGGCAAAGGAGAAGTCAACTTCTTTATTAGATACCAAAATCTCTTTTTGCTCATCTGATGTCAAAGAAAAACATAAAGCCTCAACATCTTCAGCAGATAGGGGAGTGGTGCCATCTACAGCGACCAGCGAACCATCAACACGCAGCATCGGCAGTGCGCCAACCGTTAAGTGCAAATCTGAGGCCTGTTGGCGGATAACTTCTTCTAACAGTTTTTGAATTGTTATTCCTGATGTCATAGTCATAATATAATCCTTAATTCACTAACTTATTACTCGCAATATTTCCTCAAAAGTAGTCTGTCCTTCCAAAACTTTTACAAACCCGTCTTGCTTCATGGTCAGCATTCCGCCAGCCACGGCCTCGGCTTCCATTTTGTCGGATGATTGTCGCTCCAAAATTAATCGGCCAATCTTTTCATTGATTTCCAGCACTTCATAAATGCCAATACGACCGGTGTAACCCAAATTACTACAGGCGGTGCAACCAACCGACTCATACATTACCACGTTCTGGCTTGTCAGCTCCTTGGGCCACAAGTCGCCCAGCGTGTCACGCATCTGCTTTTCTACAATATCATCAACCTTAATAGCCTTCCTACACTTCTGACACAGCTGGCGAACCAAGCGCTGAGCCATAATTGCATTAACCGACGAAGCAATCAAAAACGGCTCAGCGCCCATATCAATCATACGAGGCAAAGCACCAGCCGCCGAGTTGGTGTGAAGGGTGGACAAAACCAAGTGACCCGTCAGTGAAGCCTGAATAGCCAAATCGACGGTCTCCCCGTCACGGATTTCTCCAACCATGATAATGTTGGGGTCTTGTCGCAAGAAAGCTCGAAGCCCAGAAGCAAAAGTCAAACCAGCCGCCGGGTTGATCTGAACTTGGTTTACTCCAGGAATTGCATATTCAACCGGATCCTCCAAGGTACTGATATTTACCTTGATTGAATTTAATTTGGTCAAAGAAGTCCGCAGGGTGGTCGTCTTACCAGAACCAGTCGGACCAGTTACCAAAATAATACCTGCCGTTTTAGACAAAGCATTTTCAAAAACCTTCAGACCATTGCCTCGCAAGCCCAAATCAGCAAAGGACGGGACTGTCGTATCTTTGCGCAGCAATCGCATAACCACCTTTTCGCCCTGTGAAGTGGGGAGAGTAGACACACGCAAGTCGATCTGCTGTTCAGCCACCTGAATTTGGAAACGGCCATCTTGAGGAATACGCCGCTCATCGATCTTCATATTAGACAAAATCTTAATACGAGAAATAACCGAGTCATGCACCTTGGTCGGCAATACCAGTCGCTCCTGCAACACACCATCAATGCGATACCGAACTCGTGTACTTTCTTCACCTGGCTCAATATGGACATCAGAGGCTCTAGATTTAGCCGCATACTCCAGCATGGTCGATACAATACGAGCTACAGGAGCATCGCGAATGGCGTCGTCGATCTTGGTGATATCTTTAATCGACTCTTCGATCTTGGTCGTTTCCGTTTGAGCTTCACGCAGAGCCGCTCGGACATCCTTGTCGATTGACTGAGAGTAGTTGGCCTCAATAGCAGCTTGAATCTCTTCGACCGGAGCCACATACGTCTTAACCTTGCAACCACTTTTAGTTTCCAAAAATTCAATAACCTGCAGATCAAGCGGATCAGACATGGCCACCTGCAGGACATTATTCTCCAGAGCAAATGGCATCAACACATAATGCTTGGCTACTGCTTCAGGAATTTTAGACATTACCTCAGATGGAACAGGCTTATCTTTCAATTCAATAACCGGGATATTCAAAATACGGGCTTGCGCGCCCAATATGTCTTTATCAGTTGCCCAACCTTTTTCGATCAAAATGTCGCGCGCCTGGCGACCCGTATTAATCTGCTCTAGTTTAACTTGTGACACCTGATCGGCGGTCAGCACACCCAAGCTAGCTAAAATATCTTCAATTGTATTGGCAGCTACTTCCGGCATAGAGTAGGGAGACCGTTTACTAGGTAGTACTGGTTCTCGGGGTACGTTATACTATAAGCATACCTAGAGGCAAGCTTACATTCATCATAGTGCCCTAGACTATATCCTGTCAATGTTGCAAAGCATTATTATTGTTGATCCCAAAACAGAACTATCGGGCAAACAAGATAGTAATAATCTGATTATTAGTCCCAGTCAAACCGACAAAGGTCGCCTTCGAGACATTAGTATCGACCAGGTGCGGCAACTTGTTATTTGGGCCAACCAGACAGCTTTCCTCGATCAACCGCGGTTTATTATTATCGAACAGGCTAGCCATCTTGGCTTAGCTGCCCAACAAGCTCTACTAAAAACTCTTGAAGAGCCGGCTCAGGATATTACTATTATTATCTGCCCTCAACAGGCCACTGATGTCTTGCCCACTATCCGCTCCCGCTGCGCCGTTTTATCGCTCAATCAAGTAAGCACCGACCAGCTGGAAGCATGGCAATTAGTGGTAACGCCTCAAACTGCTTCAACCACCAACGATCTCAGTCTGTCAGACTTTCTTCAGCTATCACCATTTCAACAACTAGACTTTTTGGCCACCTATCAAAAGTCAAAGAAATCACCCCAACAATTGCTTACAGCCTGGCTTAACCAAGCCGCCACCGCCTTGTCGACTCAGCCATCGGCCAGCAATCTGGCCATCAACCACCACCTGCAGCAAGCAATCGACTCACTAGCTGCCTACACTAGTACCCGGCTAGTCTTCCTCCGGCTTCACCATAATCTAGCCAGCTCATAGCTGGCAAAACTAGACACCCCAGACTTGGATAGAAAAAACCTCAACAGGAGTCTGCATAAACTATACTCATGCCCCTGGCCTCCACTCTCGCCGAGCAAAGCTTGGCATAATTAGCAGTCTATGAGTATATATTATACTCACTATCTGAGATAAGCATACAAAAGATAAATTAGCACTCTTCTCAAAAATGTCAACATGTTTGTCATTCACTAGCTAATCTGGTATATAAGTCCCAGTTCGTTCAAAAAGAGGAGACAAGACATGGACCTGATCAGTTTGCATGGCCAAGAGTGGCGCCCATTCAATGCCGATGACGGCCCGCGCTGGCTAGAGCATATACTGCCGCCCTATGCCGTATTTGCCATTGAGGCATCCAGGCAGCAAATTTCCTCACAGGAGGGTATGAGACACCTGGCTGAAGAGCTATTCAGCCACTTTGATTTTCAGCCATCTCGGCTCTGCCACACCCACTTGCAGCTAATCAATCAGCTATTCGAAGCCCTGCAAGCAGAAGGAGTCGGCATCAACGCCTGGCAATCTAAGATCGACCAGCTTGATAGCGAACAGGCCCTGGCCGACCATCGATACGCCTGCGATTGCTGCTATCAAGCCTGGCAGGATTTGCCAGACATTCAAGAGACGCTGCATATGCTGGCAGTCGCTTTGCGCGAATCACCTATCGAGCATCACGATCAGATGCTGAGCCACTATAGCCAAGGCCTACTCGGGCAAGGCTTTGCTCAAAGAAACTAAAGTCATTCTTCCGCCCAACCCGGGCGGAAGAACCCCACTACAATCAATCAGCTTGATGAGTCTTCAAGACAGTCATATCAAAAACTTCCAACGCCATCGCGTCTAAAACTTGCTGAAAGGGAATAGACCGCTGATCATACGGCATATTTAATTGCCCATACAAGAAAGCATCATCCATGCCCAACAACTTGGCGTCATACTGGGTATTAGCATAATAAACACTATTCAGCTTAGCCCAATAAATCGCCCCCAAACACATCACGCACGGTTCACAACTGGTATAAAGTGAGCACCCGGCCAAAGTTCTCGTTTTCAAAACTTCAACAGCTTTCCGTATAGCCACCATCTCGGCATGCGCAGTTGGATCGGCAGCCGAAGCAACCAAACTCTGTCCTTCCGCAATAATTTGACCATCCTTAACCACCACCGCCCCAAACGGAGCGCCTCCCTGCTGGACATTCTCCAACGACAGCTCCACTGCCCGCCGCATCATCTGCTTATCAAAATCTATAATCATAGCCACAGTATACAACGCCGGAACAGTAGCATGCTCGCCCCACCAATGTAAATGCTCATCAAGGCCCAGTCCTCAGCCAAACTCTTAAATGATGTATGGAAAATTGACTGCTAACCATGGAAAGCCATCCTGTATCACAGATAATGAGTAATTAAATTATTCAGTATGGAAAATCCGTGGAAACTCCAAAATAGCCGAGAGCCCTCTTAGGATGCACCGAAACCAAGGACCAGATTCAGGCTCACCACCAACAACTATCCCCGAACACAGCGGACAAAGCGACTACTCTCCCATTTATTGCTATAAGAGAACCAGCCCTCATCCAGGTAGCCACGCCAGGTTTCATGAGGAGAATCACTGCCCTGAGTAGATAGCAGGAAGGCTAAGTGGCTATTGGGCAATCCTAACTGAGCTCCATTCAAATAGGCTACCATCACCTCCCGTTGAGTCGGCAACCGCCAGTCAGACTTCGATCCATCGCCATCATCGGCTACCAGGTTAAGACAAAACTCATTAGCCGACACCCCGGTCTTAACCCCATCAGCCGACCCCAACCCATTAGGATTGGCCCAACCACTCCAACCAGAGCTGGCATGGCCCGTATAATCCGACACATTGCACCACTGGTTGGCATTGCCAGCCGCATTAAAATTGCACGACTGGCCGGTCGGATTGATCCGGGAGTCGCCATTCGCCCAGACAAACAGATTATGAGTTGAAGCAGCGGTAGCATCAGTCCACATCAACTGAGTCCGATCATCCTGAACCGCCCGGCTGGAGGGCAGAGTCAAACTGGAACCGTTCAAACTAACCGAGGCCGGACTACCTCCGCTAGCTACCCGCTCTGTCCAAGACCCAAAACCATACCCCTGATCCCAGTGACTAGCCAGACTCAAATCCTGGTACAAGCCTATCTGATTAAAACTACCTATATCCAAAGTACCAGTCTTCAAAATCCGATTGCCCGCAAAGTAAGTTTTACCCAGCATCACCTCATCAGTCTCCACATTCCCACCCGGCATCCACGAAGCGGCCGCCATAATCCTGTTCCAAGCTGCACCCCAGTCTTCAGTCCATTGCGGTACGGCCGACGCGCCATGGCCTTGATCCACCACCGACTCATAAGCCTGGACCAATCGGGAGCTTACCCCACTGTCCGGCGATCCAGCCATCTGTTCAGCCTGACTAAATGGAATAGGCGCCAGAAATGCCTGGATAGCCATCCCTGCTACGATCAAACCAACCAGCCCCATGCCGGTCGCCAGCCCCATTTTATAATTCAACCTAAAAGATACCGTTTTATTCATAGTCTATCCTCGAATGCATCGCGCATATTTATAGTGCCATTTTTCTACCAGATACATACCACTCTCCACCAAGTGCATGTCAAAAGAATAGTGTGGCGAATGATGGCTTTGAGTGGAAATCCAGAAATCACGGTTGGTGTTAGACAAATAAAAACCAGCTCCATTCAAAAAACCAAGCAGAATCTCCCGCTGAGTCGGCACCCGCCAGTCAGTCTTGACCCCAGTCCCATCATCCAAGACCAGATTCAAACAAAACTCCTGAGCCGACACCCCAGTCTTGGCTGTATCTGGCGCTGCCAAAGCTGCCGGATTGGCCCAACCGGACCACAGGTTGATCTCATAGCCATCATAACCGGTATAGTCGGACACATTGCACCAGGTATTGGCATTGCCAGCTGAGGTAAAGTTGCATGACTTGCCGGCTGGGTTAGCCCCATCATCGCCGGTCGTCCAAACAAACGAATTATGGACCTCAGCATTGGTTGAATCGGTCCACCACAACCCAGTCCGCCCATCTCGCATCACCTGGTTAGACTCCAGAGTTGCTGTAGCACTATTGGCTGTCACCGAAGCCGGACTGCCACCATTGGCCGTCTCTGTCCAAACTCCATAGCCAGCCAGGAAAGTTGTGGCATTAGAGTGCCGGTTATTCTGCAGTCCACCATACAAAGTGCCTGACTGCAACACTCGTGATAGCCCATCAAACCCCTGCTGAGTCGGCCAAGTCTCTCCCGTCTGCTGCGGCACCCAGCTAGCCGCCGCCATAATCCGATTCCATTTTTCACCCCAGTCTTCAGTCCATTGCGGTACCGCCGAAGCTCCATGCCCCTGATCGAGCACCGAATCATGGGCCTGAACCAGTCGCGACGAAGTTCCAGAATCTGGTGAAGAGCCCACTTGTTCGGCCAGTATAGAGGATAAGGGAGAAGTCAAAGCCTGCAACGCCATGCCAGCTACCACAGCGCCGACAAGCGTCAGGCCAACCATCACATACAGTTGATTTGTTAAAACGATAGATTTAGGCATAGACATAAACAATTAGACTCGGACGCAACGGACATAAATCGCAATGGCCGACTTGGGGGTCGATGTAATATTGGCATTAGTTAGTTGAACATACCAGGCGGATGATTTTAAACCTGAGCTCTCTGAAGATGCCCCAAAATACCTGCTTGATATATTGGGCAAGTTCTGTTGAGAGCCATTTAGCCAGGCCACCATCAATTCTGCATACGTCGGCACCCGCCAATCTGCCTTGACTCCACCGCCGTCATCAGCCGTTAAGTTAAGGCAGAACTCTTGAGCCGACACCCCAGTCTTGACTTGATCAGGCGTTACATTGTTGGCCGGATTATTATAATCAGGTGAAGAGAAGTTGGACACGTTGCACCATTGATTAGCATTGCCGGTCGCGTTAAAATTACACGAATTACCGCTTGGATTAGCCCTATCGTCTCCAGCCACCCAGGTGAAATTATTGTGCGTCATAGCAGTGGTCGAATCTGTCCAAATCAGTTTTGTTCGATTGTCTTGCATAACTCTCGTTGAAGCCAAGGTTAGTGTTGAAGCATTGACAGTCACAGAAGCCGGAGACCCTCCACTGGCCATTAATTCAGTCCACGAACCGTGTCCGACAGTATCCAGCTGATGCGTCTTATACTGCAAGCCTTGCAACACTCCAGTCGCAGCGAAATCCTGAGTATCCAAAGTACCTGTCTTCGGTACCCGGCTACCGGCAAAGTACGTCCTGCCCGCCACCACTTCATCCGCTTCCAGATTACCACCCGGCACCCAGCTAGCCGCCGCCATAATCCGATTCCAAGTTGAACCCCAGTCTTCTGTCCACTGCGGTACCGCCGAAGCTCCATGGCCCTGATCGAGCACCGAATCATATGCCTGAACCAGTCGCGACGAAGTTCCGGAATCTGGAGATCCGCCTACCTGCTCCGCCTGAGCTCTAAGTAGTGGTGACATCAGCAGCTGCACTGCCAATCCCGCCACCACAACCACCCCCAGTCCCACCAAACCAACAGCCACATAAAGTCGGGTATTCAATTCAATAGAAATGGTTCTTGCCATAGATTAACCCCGGACACATCGGACGTAGATTGAATTAGTCACTTTGGAGGTAGTCTGCGAGTGACCAGGCGTCAAACTAACGTACCAACTAGCAGTCTTATTAGTCAAAACTTCCGATGAAGACCAATAGTTTCTATTGGCATTAGATAGGTTAGACCCAGATCCATTCAAATAAGCCACCGTCAACTCTCTCTGCGTCGGCACCCGCCAGTCAGTCTTGACGCCACCGCCATCATTGGCGGACAAGTTCAAGCAAAACTCTGAAGCTGCCACACCTGTTTTGGCTTGGTCGGGTGTCACATTATTAGCTGGAACGACATAATCTGGAGCACTAAAGTCAGACACATTGCACCAAGTATTAGCCGTACCAGTGGTGTTAAAGTTGCAACTATTGCCAGTCGGATTAACCCGGCTGTCTCCAGCTACCCAGGTAAAGTTGTTATAGGTAGTAGTTGCGCTTGAGTCGCTCCAAATCAGCTTAGTTCGATCATCCTGCATCACCCTAGTTGAAGCCAAAGTCAAAGTCGAGCCATTGGCTGTCACCGAGGCCGGAGAACCACCCGTAGCTTGCAGCTCGGTCCAAGTACCAAAGCCTTGAGTCTCAGTCCAATGAGTGCTATGTTCTAGGCCCTGATACAATCCAATCTGGCTAAAATTGCCTACATCAAGCGTACCAGTCTTTAGTGATCGATTACCAGCATAATAGGTTTCACCCATCATTACCTGGCTAGCCCCCACACTCCCGCCTGGCATCCAACTGGCAGCGCTCATAATCCGATTCCAAGTCGAACCCCAATCCTCAGTCCATTGCGGTACCGAACCAACCCCATGCCCCTGACCAGCAACTGACTCATAAGCCTGAGTTAACCGCGACGAAGTCCCCGATTCCGGCGAGCCATCAACCTGCTCGGCCAGAGTAGAGGATATCGGAGAAATAAAAGCCTGAAAAGCAACGCCGCCAGCAAAAGCCAGAACAAGCGACGCGCCTAAAAGAAGCCTGAGGTTCTTAACAGATGATTGAACAGATTTGCGAGTGCCCATAAAGATACCGGTCAACCTATATTATTTCTTGGCCCAAAACAGCCGGCTCAGCACCCCTCCGCCCAGCAATGCCCAACCGAGTACAGCCATCAGACCAATAGCCGCTCCAGTGGTCGGCAAATCAATGCCTGAAGCTGGTGTCGGAGTAGGGGAGACCGCTGGTGGCAGAGCGGCCGCCAGCACCACTTCGTTGCCAGTCCCGCCAAATTCAATCCAGCCCATCTCCGGATCAAAAATATGGCCACTGAACTGCCCCGTACCAGTATTGAGGATGAGCTGACTACTATTCTGACTAAAATCAATAAACGTGCCGGTAGCCAACACTTTAGCCGAACCGGAAAAAATACCCGTTTGCAGATTAACCTGAACCGGGCCCTGCTCATTATCCTGAGTTCCAAAAGCAATCCAGCCGGTATCATCCGACCAGGCATAACCGGACAAATGACCGGTATCACTGTCCAAAACCACATTACTATTATATTGACTAAAATGAAGCTTCCCACCAGTATTGGCAAAGGTCGCCTGACCTTGAATAGCAATAGAAGCCGCTAGTACAGGAGAAGCTCCGAGCAGAAGCCCGGCCACAACCATCAAGCTACTAACACACACCCTAATTCGATTGAACATCATAAACAAAATACCTACAATCCTACATATCTCCAGTCTACCTAGCCGACCTAAATCAGTCAAGCTAAGTCCATCCTCAAAACAAACCTATAACCACAGCCGTCACCTTCTTTCATTTTGACCCAACACCCGATACCCGACGCCCGATAGCCCGCGTCTCGCTTCTACAGCCCTTAACCCCCAATATCCCTCTATCCCCCAAACTCCCCAATCGCCCCCGCCAGAGATTGAATATAGAGGTACAAACGACAAGAACGAGCATAAAAGCCAAAAGTTTGATCTAACTGCTTCCAACTTTTTATTTTTGACCTGAATTTTTGCCCTTTGCCCTTTGAGTTTTGATTTTGCCCTTTGCCCTTTGCCCTTTGAGTTTTGATTTAGCCCTTTGCCTTAACCAGAAACCCGCCCCACCCCAACCCGTATCCCCCAGACCCTATATATGGTAAAATAGTACATATAGATGCTCCGCGTCCCATTTCTATTCTGCCCACCCTTTACAAGGCCCCTACAAGCCCTAATAATACTATTCATTAATGCAAAGACTGGCCAACTATGATAAGCTAGGTACGACCATCTTTGACAGCATCTTTTGGTGGTCAATTCGTAGCTAGCCAAGCTGGTACATTATATATTTTCAATACTATGGCAGACTCTAAAAATAACCCCCTCGCAGAAAAAGCTTATGACGCTTCCCAAATTCAAGTCCTTGAAGGGCTTGAACCGGTTCGCAAACGCCCAGGTATGTATATCGGGTCAACTGACACCCGCGGTTTTCATCACCTAGCCATCGAAATCATCGACAACGCAGTCGACGAAGGCTTGGCTGGTTTTGCTCGAAATGTCTGGATATTCCTTGAAGAAGACAATCGCATGACGGTCATAGATGATGGTCGAGGTATGCCAACCGATATTCACCCAACTCAAAACAAAAGTGCCGTCGAAGTTATTCTAACCATTCTCCATGCTGGCGGAAAGTTCGGTGGAGGAGGGTATAAGGTATCCGGCGGTCTGCATGGTGTCGGCGCCTCTGTTGTGAACGCCCTATCCCAGCACTTATTAGTTGAAATTCGTCGCCCTGGCACCATTCACCAACAAGAATATGAGAAAGGTGTGCCACAATACCCGCTTAAAACCGTTGCCAAATCTTCACGAGATGGTCGGATCGGTGATATTTGGAGTAGTCTCCAAAGCGGAACCTTGATGAGCTTTGTACCTGACCCGGATGTATTCAAAGAAGTAGTTAGCAGCTTTACCAATCTGGAAACCAAAATCAGAGAGCGGTCGTTCTTAGTGTCCAACATGCATTTCCACCTCTATGATCTTCGCAATGATAGAGAATCAAACTTCTATTTTGAAGGTGGCATCAAATCCTTAGTCCGCCACCTAAACAAAAACAAGACTGTTGTTAACTCAACTCCAATCTATATCAGCAAAGAAGTAGACGAGGTGGTGGTCGAAGTCGCCATGCAATACAACGACGGCTTCACAGAAAATGTCGAAAGTTTTGCCAACGTCATCTCAACCGTCGATGGCGGCACCCACTTAACCGGATTCCGGACCGCTTTGACCCGTGCTATCAACGATTATGCTCGCAAATCGGGCTTCCTCAAAGATGGCGACGACAATCTAATTGGTGAGGATATGAAAGAAGGCTTGACGGCTGTGATTGCGGTCAAACTGGATAGTGAAAATCTTCAATTTGAATCTCAAACCAAAGAAAAGCTTGGCAATGCCGAAGTTCAGCCACTGGTCAACTCCATCACCAAGCAAGGCCTCGACATGTACTTCGAGGAAAACCCAGCCGAGGCCAAGCGCATCATGGAAAAGGTTGTTCTGGCAGCCAAAGCCCGCCTAGCCGCTCGCGCCGCCAAAGACGCCGTCTTGCGCAAAGGTGCTCTCGAAAGCGGTACCTTGCCCGGTAAACTAGCTGACTGTTCCGAAAAAGATCCGGCCAAATGCGAAATTTATATCGTTGAGGGTGACTCTGCCGGCGGCTCTGCCAAGCAAGCTCGAGATCGACGATTCCAAGCCATCTTGCCGTTGTTTGGTAAGCCAATCAACAGTGAGAAAAGTCGTCTTGACAAGGTTTTACAGAATGATCGTCTAAAAGATTTACTCATCGCTCTGGGATGCGGAATCGGCGATATCTTTGACATCTCCAAGGCCCGATACCACCGCGTCATTATCATGGCCGATGCCGATGTTGACGGTGGACACATTAAAACACTCTATCTGACTTTCTTCTTCCGCCAACTCCGACCCCTGATCGAAGCCGGTTATATTTATGTGGCCATGCCACCATTGTTCAAGATAGAAGCAGGCAAAGAAAAGCATTACGTATTCTCAGACCAAGAACGAGACAAAATGGTCGAACAGCTGACCAGCCGCGGTGTAACCAAGATAAACATCCAGCGATACAAGGGTCTTGGTGAAATGAACCCCGACCAACTCAGAGAGACCACCATGGATCCGGCCGAACGTTATCTTAAACAGGTCACCATCGAAGATGGAGCTGCTGCGGATGAAATCTTTACCATGTTGATGGGTGAAGAAGTTCCACCGCGCCGCCGCTTCATTATGGCAAATGCCCAGACTGCTCAATTAGACGTTTAAGCGCCAACACTAAGTACAAGGACTTTTTACTATGGAAGACGAACAAGAAGTAAACGCACTAGATACATTCAACCCAGATCATACCTACGTCGAAACCGTGGGCAAGGTTATTCCAGCCATCATCACCGATGAAATGAAGAAAGCCTACCTCGATTACGCCATGAGCGTTATTGTGTCCAGGTCTATCCCTGATGTTCGAGATGGTCTCAAACCAGTCCACCGACGTATCCTGTATGCCATGTATAAAGATTTGGGACTCCTTCACACCCATCGCTATACCAAGTGTGCCGGTGTAGTTGGTGAAGTTATGAAGAAGTATCACCCTCATGGCGACATAGCCATCTATGATAGCTTGGCCCGTCTGGCCCAAGACTTCAACATGCGCTACTTATTAGTTGACGGTCAAGGAAACTTTGGCTCTATCGATGGCGACTCACCGGCTGCTATGCGATATACCGAATGTCGACTACAGGAAATAGCCGAAGAACTACTTCGCGATATCAACAAAGAAACCGTCGATTTTTATCCTAACTATGATGGTCAGTATGAACAGCCATTATTCCTACCCAGCTATCTGCCAAACCTACTCCTAAACGGCTCAGACGGTATCGCTGTCGGTATGGCCACCAAGATTCCACCTCATAACTTAGGTGAATTAATCGATGCCTTGGTTTACACCATCGATCACGGTCAGGCTGTCGACACTTCCAAGATTATCTCAGTTGAGGACGACTCTGTTGAGCAGGCGCTAGAGCGCAGCTCCCTCATTCAAGGACAGCTTGTTATCGAAGATGGTGTCACCAAAACTGGCGACGGCGCCATCCTTGAACAAACTTCCAAATCAAAGACGGTTGGTTTTCACTCAGATGCAACCGTCGATGATCTGACCCAATTCATCAAAGGTCCAGACTTCCCAACCGGAGGCATCATCTACGATCAAAGCGAAATCACAGCCGCCTACGCCACCGGCAAGGGTCGTATTGTGATGCAGTCAGTGGCTGAGATAGAAGAGCAGAAAAATGGCCGCTTCACCATTATTGTCACTGAGATTCCCTATCAAGTTAACAAGGCTATCTTAATCTCCAAAATTGCTGACTTGGTAAAAGACAAGCGCATCGAAGGCATCTCTGATCTACGTGATGAAAGTGACCGCGATGGCATGCGAATTGTTGTCGAACTCAAAGCATCAGCCAATCCTCAAAGTGTCCTCAATAAGCTCTACAAGTACACTTCACTCCAGAGCGCCTATAGTGTCAACATGATTGCGCTCGTTGATGGTCAACCACAGGTCTTAACCCTCAAGACAGCCCTAGAAGAATACATCAAGCACCGTCAGTCGGTTGTAATTCGTCGCAGTGAGTATGATCTAAAAGCTGCTCGCAAACGCGAACATATTCTTGAAGGCCTCAAGATTGCCCTCGATCACCTCGACGAAGTTATTACTACTATTCGCCAGAGTAAGAGCCAGGAAGATGCCAAGCAAGCGTTGATGACCAAGTTTAGTCTTAGCGAGATTCAGTCAGTGGCCATACTTGACTTGCAGTTGCGTCGCTTAGCTGCTCTCGAGCGCCAGAAGATTGAAGATGAACTAAATTCTATTCGGGCTCTAATTGCCGAACTGGAAGATATTTTGGCCAATCCGCAACGCGTTCTCGATATCGTCAAAGTTGAACTTATCGAAATGAAAGATAAGTATGCCGACCAGCGACGAACCAAAGTCATCAAGAGCAAGATCGGTCAGTTAAATGATGAAGACTTAATTGCCGACGAAGAGGTCTTGATCACTTTGACTCGCAGCGGCTACATCAAGAGATTGTCTCCGACTACCTATCGCCAGCAAAACCGCGGTGGCCGAGGCGTAACCGGCATGTCTCTCAAGGACGAAGATGTTATTTCCAATATCATCTCCGCTCGCACCCACGACGATATCTTCTTCTTTACCAACAAGGGTCGCGTCTTCTCCCTCAAGGTATTTGAGATCCCCGAAAGCTCACGCCAAGCCAAAGGCCAAGCTGTAGTCAACTTAGTTCAGATTGAACAGGGCGAGAAAGTCACCGCCATGCTAACCCAAAACAAAGAGGGCCGCATGATCGGCAGCAACAATGGCGAAGAGTTGACCGAGGAGCAGAAGCAATTGGCACCCCAATACTTACTCATGACCACCAGCCGGGGCACCGTCAAAAAAACTGCTATCTCTGAATATAAGAATATCCGCAAGAGCGGTTTGGCTGCTATCCGCTTGCTAGGTGATGATGAATTGGCCTGGGTCAAGCCAACAACTGGCAAAGACAGCATTCTCATTGCCACCAAAGGCGGAAAGTCGATTCACTTCTCAGAAGAAGACATTTCTCCAACAGGCCGAGCTACGGTCGGTGTTCGCGGTATTCGATTAGCTGCAGGCGATGAGTGTATCGGCATGGATGTTGTGCCAGCCGGCACAGATACCAAAAAGACGCAGTTGTTAGTTGTAGCCGAAAATGGTTTTGGCAAAAAAACTGCCATCGATCAATACACTCAACAGGGTAGAGGAGGCCAAGGCATTTTGACCTTCCGCATCAATGACAAAACCGGACGAATCGTGGTCATGAGACTAATCAGCGCCAATGAAACTGCCGATATTCTACTAACTTCAGTGCAGGGTGTTGTCATTCGAATTCCACTTCAGGGATTACCAACTCTCGGTCGTCAAACCAGTGGTGTCAAGATGATTAAGCTAGGCGCTCAAGATAAAGTAGCTGCCTTGGCCTACTTGCCAGAAGATCAAGCCAACTCAGTTGCAGTCCAAGAAGGCATTACTGAAGAAGCAGAATAACCTTTCTGCTTCTTCAACAAGAATATCGAATATTGAATTTCGGATATAGCTAAAGAGGCAAATAACTCCATATACAATATTCGATATTCGATATTCAAATCATGAATTTCAAAGATTTACACCACCAAGCTATTCGCATTACCACCCGTATTCTTCAGCATACGGCTGATAAGCCGCTGAATGTCAAAGTCGATCGATCAATCCTCCAGTTAACCGATCTCGACAAACCGGTCTGGGAGACTATCACCAAAAGACAGGTCCTGGCCTATTACGCCTCTATTAGCCCGGCCATACTACCTCATCTCGTCGACAGACCTTTAACGTGGCGAACTTTTAATCATGGTATTACCGGTCAACCTCAAATTGAACGCTATGCCCAAGAGCCACTGCCGGAGTTTGTCAAAACAATCACCATGTACAGCGACCTGGCAAGTCAGAATATGGACTACTTGCTATGTCAAAATGCAGCCACCTTGCTATGGCTCATCAATCAGGATGCTATAGAGTTGTACCCATGGTATTCACGTATCAATCCAGACAAAACTGGTCTACCCACCATCTTTATTAACTCGGCTGGCACCTTGGAAATGAGCGCGGTTAATTATCCTGATTATTTAGTTTTTGATATCGATTCAGTCAGTCCTCTGGCCGGTATTCAATCTCAAACCTCCACTCTTGATCACTTCACCCGCAACAAAGAGGCGACGCTGTTTCTTCACCAATACTTGCAAAAACAAGGCTTGGAAAGTTACGTCAAAACCAGTGGCAAGAACGGCCTGCATATTCAGACCCCCATCAAGAGACTCTATTCGTACGAGCAAACTCGGCAAGCCGCTCACCGAGTTGGCCAACAACTAACTGAGCATTACCCTCAGCTATTCAGTATGGGCTGGCAAATTGACCAGCAAGTCCGCGTATCGATCGACTTTTACCAAAACTCCCGCAACAAAGCCTTTGCCGCTCCTTATAGCCTGCGCGCTACCGACCTTGCGACCATATCATTACCGCTGACTTGGAAGGAGCTGGAAGGCCTCAAAGACCCGCAACACCTCAATTTACCCAACTACCTCACCAGTCAACTCCAGTCATCCTACAGCGCCTTGGGCGACATCGAGCACAACCCTTGGTCCAACACCCACCACACCGGCCAAGACCTACCGGAAGATCTACTGACTTGAATGCAAGCCAGCGCAGCTGGCTTTAAAATTCAGGGTTCAGCGTTTAGGGACCAAGACGCCAGCTTATAGCTGAACATTGCCACTCACTCCTCACTGTTCACTGTTCACTGTTCACTCACTCCCCTCACTCCCCCTCACTCCCCCAACCAATACGGCTGCTTAACCCCGTCCTTCCACCACAAACCATTCTTCATCAGCTGACTCATTGAGGGCCCAGTCACTGGCGGCGGCAAAGAGCCTTCCTGGTAAGCTCCATTAAGACTGACCTGCACTACCAGCCAGGCTGAGGACACGGAGACTGTGTTGCTAGACCCACCCTTGAGTCGTAGCTGATAATTCTTGGCGGTTGCTAAATCAGCCTCCAGGTCCTGACTGAAGACTCTTTCAAAAACACTTGAGGTAGTCGTCAACTCTGAATCATCAACAATAGCGGAATCGGATTCATTATAGAGCTGAACCGATCCGGTGCCAGAAGATGTTTTCATAACCGATTCCAGATAATAGTACGAATCATCTCCGGCATAATTAGATTTATCCAGATAGACCAAATTAGAGTGCGGGGTGTAAGCAGCATCATTATCTTCAGTCGCTGCAACAACCAATTGTTGAACCGTTTGCGTTTTGTCCAAAGATCCAGTCGTAGCAATAATCAGCTTAGCATTGGCCACTCCATTGGCCACTCCTGCTCCGCTCATGCAGACATGATATTGTCCTGCTGGCAAGGTTAAAGCCGATGACCGCCGTAACACCCAGGCAAAGTCCATAGTCGAATAACTGACCTCCGACCCAGCCACTCGGCTGGCGCAGGTTGGATCACTGGACAAAGCCGCGTAAGAATTAGAGACTGCCGCCCCCAAAGTAGCCTCAAAATAAACCGCTACCGTTCCCGAAAAATTAGCCGGATTATAATAATACATCTTAGGCGAATCCAACATTCCCCACCCATTCGTCCCCGTCTGCACCTGATGCGCCCCCACCTCCACCATAGTCTGCGTAGCCGTAATCCCACCACCGTTATTTTGCTTGACGATTAGTTTGGCGGAGTGAATAGCGGTTGTTAAGCCCGGAGTCGATGTCCAGGCTCTAACAGTATAAGCAGTCGCGTCAGTCAAGCTTAAGCTATGACTCTTTAAGCGCATCGGGGGCTCGCTAGCAGTCAAGCCACTTATAGTAATTTCCTTGCTGACGATAGCATCCGGAATCGCCACTCCAGCTGTAGAATAAAGCTGGAGCCAAGAAAGTGGGTAGCCCCGATCTGCAGTTGCCATCGACCCGGAAGTGCAACCCGCACTGTCGCAGTCAGCAAAGCGCAACACAGTACTTGAAGTATAGGCAATCTTACAATCAGTCGCTAGCGAACAATCTAAGGCCGAAGAAAATTGGCCATCATTTGATGATGAGCAGCCTGAAAGCGTACAGTTTGCGAACCCATCTAACAAACTAACCGTACCTGTAGAACAATCAGCATTATTACAATCAGCAAAACGCAGATGTTGGCTCGTTGTGCTGTAGTAGCTAATTTTACAATCATCTGTAGACAAGCAACTAATAGAGTGTGAAAGACCGTTTGATCCACTAGGATTACAGCCTGTTAAAACACAGCCCGACCTACCATCCAATAAGGTAGATGATCCAATAGAGCAAGTTGCGTTGTTGCAATCAATAAAACGCAAATCACTATTGCCATAATCATGGTAGGCAATCTTACAATCGTCACTCACCAGGCAATCCATAGAAATAGCCTCTCTTACATCCAAAGACTCAGTGCAGTCACTGAGAGAACAGGATGCAGCACCATCCAGCAGAGCCACTGTACCGCTCGAGCAAGCCTCATCGTCGCAGTCGGCAAAATAGAGAGCAGAATCATTATTGCTATGGTATGCAATCTTGCAATCGTCTGCAGCAGGACAAGATATAGATTTGAAAGCACCAGGAGATCTTACAGCAAGGCAGCCGGTTAATGCACAAGCAGCTTGCCCATCCAACACACTAACTGTGCCAGCCGAACAGTCAGCATTGTCACAATCGGCAAAACGTAGACCGCCGTTAGGTGTTCGCTGATAATAAGCAACCTTGCAGTTATCTGCAGTCGGGCAATCAAGCGCAGGGAAATCACCAATATCTTGACCAGACACACAATTAGCCAAGGCGCAGTCAGGGCCACCGTCAATCAAGATTGTCGCTCCTGCCCCACAAACCTCACCGTTACAATTGACAAATCGTAATTCCATGTTAGTCTCATCATAGTAAGTAATTTTGCAATTAGCAGAGCTAGGACAGTCTAAAGACATATTCTGACCAACTCTCCGGCTATCAGAACAATTATCTAACATGCAACTCATTGCACCGTCCAGAACCACGATTGTTCCAGTATCACATTGAACATCATCACAATCCTTAAATTTCAGCAAGCGCTCTGAGCCGTCCCTTTTTGAATTCGTAAGGTAAATAATCTTGCAGTTATCCGACTGGGGGCAGCTCATACTTGGTCGCCCGAGCATGAATGGCTTATATGCTCCATCCACCAAAGTCGTCTGTCCGGATGAGCAATTAGCCGCGCTACAGTCAGCAAAATGGAGACTGTCGAAGTGGGGGTTAGTGTAACTCACTTTGCAATCATCGCTAGCCATACAGATGATCGAACTATTAGTTGCCTGCGAGCCTGTGGTGCTGGGATTGCACCCGGTCAAAACGCACGATCCTCGATTATCCAAAATTGAGACAGAGCCAGACGAGCAACTGGAAGTATCGCAGTCAGCAAATAGTAGCGTGCTATAAGTAAACAAGAAGCTACTATAATGACCATAGCTGATCTTGCAATCGTCACTAGCAACACAGCTGATATCTGGATACCGACCCAGGGTATTTGTGTTTACGCATCCCGAAAGAACACATCCAGCCCCTCCATCAATCAATGTCGAAAAGCCGGAAGAACAGGTTGCAGTATCACAATCAGCAAATCTCAGATCAGATCCAGTAGTATCATAATAAGCAATCTTACAGTCATCGGTAGCCAAACAATCCATCGAAACATACATTCCAATATTGTTAGTCAAACATCCTTCCAACACACATCCTGCAGATCCATCTATTTCTACCACCGTACCAGCACTACAGTTGGCGGTATCACAATCGGCAAAGCGGAGATGCTGAAGGGTTGCGCTATAGTAAGCAATCTTACAGTCATCTGTGGCCAGACAACGAATCGACTGATACTGGCCACTTGAACCAAGTGTGGCACACCCAGTCAACACACACCCAGCAACACCATCCAACAACGACACCACACCCGAACTACAGCCAGCTGTATTACAGTCAGCAAAACGCAGCGCCGTTGAGGTTGTATCCTGGTAAGCTATCTTGCAGTCACTAGAGGCAACGCAGTCGATAGAAACGCCAGCCCCCCTATCCCCCGAAGCGGCACACCCAGTCAACACACACCCTGCCCGACCGTCCAGCAATGCATTAGTCCCCGTCGAGCAAGTCCCATCATTGCAATCAATAAAGCGCAAATCCTGATTGGTTGTATCATAATAAGCAATCTTACAATCATCAGCCGCTGGACAATCTATAGAAGCAAACTGCCCCACATTGGCTATGGTGGAACAATTGGCCATGACGCACCCCACATTACCATCAAGCAGTACTATCGTTCCAGTCGAGCAGACAGCATCGTCACAATCCCTAAATCGCAGATCTCCTCCCACAGCATCATAATAAGCAATCTTACAATCATCAGCCGCTGGACAATCCATGGTCGCATGACTGGTTATATCCCCCATATAAGGAGCGGACTGCTGCTGTCCAAGCCTAGCCTCCAAATACACCTCCGCATTAGAATAAGCAGCTTCATCCCACTGCACCAACCCCAATGAATTATCCGTCGGCGCAGGGGATTGGGAGTTGGTTTGGTAGGCTTGATTCGTAATAGTAATCTGCTGCTCAATAGCCGTCAGCACAGCGTCGACGGCTATTTGCCAGGAGCGGGGTTCGGTGAAATAGGAGGCAGGAGATTGGAGGTCGGAGGTGGTAGCACTCAGTGGTCCGGCTAGAAAGAAATTAGGCGACTCATTGGGCGCGTCATACTGGTAGCCTAGGGTTATAGACTGACCTTTTTTTAGTGACACATCCTGCCAGTGCAGCTGCTTGTATTGTTCGTTAACTGCGCCCTTACGGTTAAACTGTTCGTACGAATAAGAGACAGTCTCCTCCAATGGTGAAATCTCAAAAGAGTAGGGGACTGTCTCGGTAATAGTTCCGTTAAAATCCTCAGTGGTTGTCACCGTCATATGAACCGGATAGGTATTAACCGGATAAATGCGGGTGGCCGACTGTCGGGTAATAATCAGCGGATCGGCAACTGGCTGCTGAACCGTCAAAGTATCAGTAATGGTAAATGAATCATCAGCCGTCACCGCCGTCAACTTCAAATCATAGCGCCCCGGCTCCGCCACCTCAAACGAAGCCTCATAATCAGGCTCCTCAGTAAAATCTTTAACTGTGCAGGATGGATTAACCTTTATGCGATCCTCGGTTGTCGAAAGCGTTTGACTCTTGCCGGTCGGCGAGGTAATAACCAGCCTGACCTCAGCATCACACACCATCGCCCCGCGCTGATTCAAAACCGCCATCTGCACCTCAACCGTCTCTCCGGAAGCATACACCGACTTGGTCATATTGAGCGCCAAAACACCCCAAGAGAAATCCTGACTATACTGGCGGCCAGCAGCATCCGTCACCTTTAGCACATACCCACCCGGGGTCAACGCCCGCAAAGCCGGAATCGTCAACAGAGCATCCGAGCCAGAGGCCGTCACCTCAACCGCCAGGCCCGTCTTATCCCCATCACTGGTCACCACCTCAGCCTTCAGTCTATCAGCAGAGGCATGGGCCATCACAGCCGTTACAGACTCCGAAGCCAGAAAAACAGTTTTAGTCAGAGAAATAGTCGGAGACACACTAGACAACCAGACAAAACCAAGCAGTCCAAGAAAAACCAGGCCGAGAAGCACCCCCCCCCCCGTAGCGCATATGCTTTGAATCGGGCAGGGAAATTAAACTAAAAGGTAGTCGGGAGAAGGAAGGCAGCATACACCAAGAACAGGAACTATCTAATGATAACTACAGCATACAACACTAGAGAGAAGCCAGCAACCGCTACTGGGAAAAACAACCCCTCCCGACCAGCGATCAAGATTGAGCCCTGCCAATCAATACGTACAAATAATAATACTGCCTCCAGTCATGCTGACCCATGGCATTAATTCTATCAAAGAAATACCCTTGCCTCTCAGCCGAATACTGGGCACTATACATAGCCGACATACAATTTCTATAAAAATATCCCCAAGCAATAGAATCTTCCGGTATCTCATACGAAGGATCTTCACTACCACCCCGATACCACATTCTACCCAATGGCTTGGGCAGATTAAAATTAATCAAAAAGTTACCCTGAATATCCCCGCTACCAAAGCCCTGCTCATCCAAAAAATCCACGGCTGCCTGTCGGCCATATAAGCTAAATTGCGGTTTATCATAGCCCCGATCTATCATTTTTTGCTTTATATCATCAGTAAAGGTCGGATTGTCCAGCTGATAAATATCCATCAAAAGCTGCATAGTCAGCTGATAATTAGCACTTGTCTGGCCAACAAAATACCTCAACCAGGCCAATTCAGCTCTTTGCGGTGAACCTAGAAAACGACTATCAATCCCAAATTCCTGACAATTGCTATGCTGATAGCTCATATGTATCCCCAGCTCATCCAAACCACCTAGCGACTCCTGCTCAGCCTCAAGCAAAGCCTGCTCCAACCTATCTATTTTCTGGTAAATCTCATCTGATTGATCTGGCTTGGCTTGGCTATAGATGCCATAACCCAAGCCTCGCCGTATATTATCCAGGATTACTCGCAAATCATCGTAGTTATAACTATCCTCCTCAGCTTGCAATCCAGCCCAGGTTGGGTCATACAACTCCCGTATCGCCTCCGGCAACTCGTTGGCCCAAGCCTGGTCTTCCAAGCCATATGAGCCTAGCTCTTGGTGAATATCAAAACTAGATGACCTTACCATATCCAATCAGCCTCAAACAGACACATTCGAAGTATTTAGTTCCACCACCGAGCCCGCCTTGACTTCACCGGACAGCAGCTGTTTGGCCAGCGCATTTTCCAGCTTATCCTGAATAACATGTCGCAATGGCCGAGCTCCATACAGCGGATCATAGCCAGCCTTGGCAATAGCGGCCACCAAGTCATCGCTAATGGTAACCGTAATATTTTTCGCAGCCAGCCCAGATATTACCTCTTGGATCATCTTGCGTGTTATCTGCAATATCTGACTCTCGGCCAACGGCTTAAAGACAACAACATCATCAAACCGATTCAAGAACTCGGGACGGAAATATTTTTGAGCCAACATCTCTTTAATAGCCGGCGCCATTTGTTGCAAAGTATACCCTTGCTGCAGAGCCGATTGAATCGACCGGGATCCGGCATTAGAGGTACAAATAATAACTGTGTGGTTAAACAAAGTCCGCCTACCGGCGCTGTCAGTCAAATGACCATCATCAAATACCTGCAAAAAAACGTCCAAAATACGTGGATTGGCCTTCTCTAGCTCGTCCAGCAGCAGAACAGTGTATGGATTATCCTGAATAGCTGTAGTCAATTGCCCGCCTAGCTCAAAATCCGCTTGGCCGGGTGGAGGACCGATTAGCTTATGCAAACTGTCAGCCGTCTGATATTCGCTCATGTCCAGTCGAATCATAGCCGATTCCGATCCAAAATAACTCTCAGCTACCGTTTTGGCCAATTCTGTTTTACCAGTCCCGGTTGGACCGACAAACATCAATACCGCAATCGGCTTTGACTCATCAGCGAGACCAGCCCGAGAACGACGCAAAGCATTGGCCACTGCCTCCACCGCCTCTTCCTGACCAACCACCCGCTTTTGCAACAACTCCTCCAAATTATTCAGTTTGGCTGCCTCAGACTCGGTCACGGTATCGACTGGAATACCTGTCTTGTCCGACACCACCCGCGCCACATCTTCAGCTGTCACCTGATCTTTTTTGTTTCGACTTACCTCCGCAGCCACCTCATCCAACAAATCAATAGCTTTTTCAGGCAGAACTCGATCATGAATATAGCGCTGAGCCAATTCAACTGTGGCCGAGATAGCGGGCAGGCTAATCTGAACCTTCTGGTCCTGCTCAATAGTAGCGGCAAATTCCTGAACAATGGCCGTAGCAGCCTCAACTGACGGCTCTTCGATTGCCACGGGTTGAAAATGTTGGGCCAAAGCAGCCTGGGGCTGCAAGATGCGATGATAGGCAGCCAAGGTCGTTGAGCCCACTACCTTTAACTGACCGGATTCCAAAAATGGCTCCAAAACCGCGCTGGCATTAACCGTTCCCAAACCGCTTTGATCCACTAGGTGCTCGATAGCATCGATAAACAAAATTGTTCTGGCAGCAGTCAATTCTTGTAAAACCTTACTAAAAACCGTTTGAAAATCTTGACCCGCACCAATGCTCGACAACATGCCAGTCACATCCAATTCAATAACCCTCGACTCAGCCAGAGCAGGGGATACCTGAGCTTGCAAAATAGCCTGCGCAATACCATCCACTATCGAGCTCTTGCCCACACCGGGCTCTCCCAATAACAGCACATTACTCTTGGTTGAGCGTTCCAGTATCCGCATCACCTGACCAATCTCTTTGTCTCGACCAATAATATACGGCACACGCCCCGACGATACTTCATTGGTGATATCAAGAGAAAAACGGCGAGCCGTGGGCGTCCAGCCACTAACCCAACCTCGATCAACACCGCCCAAGCGACGGAAATGCTCATCTGTCCACCACTTCCAACGTCCCCGCTGACGCTGCTCAGCCTCCACCCAAGCTACCGCCTTATCCAACTCATCCAACTGAACGCCCAGCTCAGACAAGATCTTTTGCATCAAATCACTGCTGGCGATCAAGGCCAAAAATAGATCAGAAGTGGTTAAATGACGGTGGTGATGATCTAGGCCGCGCTGAATAGCCTGCCCAATAAAGACTTGTTCCGACACCACCTGGCTTTGGCGCGATGACTGCTGGCTAATTCGAGCAAGCAATGGCTGGTCAGACAGTTCCATGCGCTTACACAACCGCAAAACATCAGCATCATTAGCCAAGGCTCGCATTATAATTCCTGTCGAGAACTGTGGCGGCAAATCTTTCAAAATAGACCGCGCTGCCCCTGAAGCATACTCACGCAAATCCTGAGCCACCGGCAAATCAAACTGATTAGTCTCAGGATTAATCAGATCCGCTAAGATGTACTTTGGTTGCAAGGCATAGCCAAACCAATAGACAGCCAAGCTAGCCGAAGTAGCAAGCAGCCCCAATAGCAACCACCACTGGCCCCAAATCACACCCCAAATCAGTCCAATTGGCATCAACAACCAACCACTAAAACCAACCACTAAAACCAACACTGCAGCCAACAAAACAACTACTCCCAACACCAACCATAACAATCTCATGGCAAAACCAATGGATCGGCCGACGATAGTTGTGTCATTGTGATAGGGGGCAAATAGGGCTTGAAATTGCGGAGCAACAGCCAGCCTATCTGATAGCAGCAGCAAGCTACGGCTGGCAAATCGAGACCACCATTTTGTACGATCGATATACCACCACTGCGGAAGATGGATTAAATAAGAAAGGGCAGACATATGAGATAGTTAACGGTTGTTCGTTGACGGTTATCGGTGATCAGCCAAAAAATCAGCAGACCACTGACAACAGACGACCGACAACGTACCAGTGTCATTGTACTTCTGTTGCCCCTACTTGGCAACAAAGAAGCAGGTCATAACTACCCAAATTTATATCAGTCTGTCAAAAAGCACAGCAACAACTGACTCCGACTCGGTTGGCATGCTAAACTTAAAACGCACTTACTTCATCATGAATCGCGAATCGCAACATTCTATCCCTAAACCTTCCAAAAACCAGCTGCGCCAGTTCTCTAAAGAGCAGGATAGCCTGTACCAAGGCGTCTATGCTGGCCCAGTTTCTCGTAATGACGTAGCCCAAAGGCTGCAAACGATGCGCAGAGACAGAGCTCAAGATCGCAGGCGCGAGCAGAGCATACAGAGCCAGTCACAACAGGATAGAGATACTCTGGAGACTATCCGAAACGAAAAGCTGGCATATGAGCAGCAAGCCGCCGAGATCAGCAATCTCATTCAAGACCATGAAACCAGCCTGGTCAAGCGGATAATGGACAAGTTCCGTAATTTTCCTATCGAAGAACACCGGCAAGCCCTGGCCGAATCACAAAAACAAGCCAGCACCCTAGAACATCAAGCGGGCATCAAGCAAGAATTGTATAGAACCGCCTACTATCATGAAGAATTACAGAGAATTAAAGCTAACCAGCAATCATTTTACGCTGATAGCCAAGCCTATCTCGACCAATACTATCAACAGATTGCGCTTGGTTGGAAAGTCGATCAGAAAAAACAATACAACCGCCATCAGCTTGAAGAGTACAAACAGGCTCACGGCAGCCTGGAGTCTCTTGTTCTAGCCAACGGTCACTATATAGTCCATGCAGTCAAACCAGAATTCGATATTGGTTTCGGCAACAACCAGAATATCAATAATCAAAGTAGCTACCAGGAAAGAATAGCCTACCTCTTGACCCAAAACCCTTCTATCTGCGCCTCAACCTTCCGACCAGGTTCGGGCGACAGTCGGATTCAGCTGTGGGATAATTTCGGCCTGGTTCTCAACAGCGGAACAATCGAGGATGCAGCCGCTTTCGACAAAGGCAGTCAAGCCACCCAAGAGAATCGAAGGACGACCAGTGTTGGGTCAGTTGAAGAATATCAGCAGAGACTATCAGCAGCTCTAGCCCAGGGATCAAAACAGAGATACAACGAAGTCATAGTCAGCCAAACACGGGTTGCAGCGACTTTTGTCAATCTCGACCAAGCTCCTATGGTTAACCTAAATCAAGACCAGTCTATCGCCATGACCGATATCCTCTGGCAACGCGGATTAGCCGAACGGGATAATCTGAGGTCCATAACCATGCAAAACATAGCCGAAACAGCCCAGTTCTTTGGCCTACCTATGATTGTATTCAAAAATGGTCAAGCCTACGAACTGCTGCATGACCAAGAACAGGCTACTGCTTGGCTTGGCAGACCGATTTCTCCTCAGGAGCTGGTAGACTGGTCGCCACCACAAATAGACAATCAAGCTTATCATCAAATGGCCAGAAACGCTTCGACCAAACCATTACCCATGCTCTAATCTGATAGCAGTCCAGCAAGCCGAGGCGGAGGCTACTTTAAAATCTTAAAGCTCGTCCGGTGGACAGGCAATAGACCATGTTCAGCAATAGCCTGCCGATGTTGAGCTGTGCCATAACCCTTGTGCGTCTCAAAGCCATATTCCGGACACTGAATCGCCAATTCGTCCATCAACTGGTCTCGATAGACCTTGGCCAGAATCGAAGCCGCCGCAATGGTGGCTGATTTAGCGTCACCCTTAGCCATAGCCAGCTGTTTATCTGCCGCCCAGGCAGGATGAGCCGAACCGTCAACCAACAAGTATTCGACTTCAATTTTTAACCCGGCTACCGCCCGCTCCATAGCCAAAAAAGTGGCCCGACCAATCCCCAGCCCGTCAATTTCTTCCACCTCCGCCTGACCAATAGCCCAATCGTCAGTCAATTTCTTCAACTGACCAGCCGTCTCCAGCCGTTGCTGATGAGTCAAAGATTTAGAATCCCGCAACCACCGTGGTAAACACTCAGATTCAACCAGGTCAGCCTGATACAACCCCAATCCAGCCGGCAAAACCATAGCCCCAGCCACCACCGGCCCCGCCCAAGCCCCGCGCCCTACTTCATCTATACCAGCTACCACCTCAAAACCCTGCCTAGCTATTTGTTTTTCGTAGTCTAAAGTCGGCCAAATCACATTAACCCCAGCGCCAAGGCGCGGATATGGGAGATTGAATATAGAATATTGAACATAAAAAATCTACCTTCCCTCACCGCACCGCACTACCCGACGATTCAATGACCGTCGGTGTTGGCTCAACATAGCCGCGAGGTTTTTTATCTATATATTTATACAGCGGATCAGGCGGTACTCGCTTGACCTCCACAAACTTTTCAACTGGCAGGGCAAGGTGGGCATAGGTCATAAAATCATGCCAAATAGGAGCCGCTACATTGATACCATCAGCTCGACTAGCCAAATCTTTGCCGGAAGTATTACCAGTCCAGACAGCCGCCAACAACTGCGGTGTATAGCCAATTGTCCAAGCATCTTTGGGCCCTGAAGACGTACCAGTTTTGGCAGCAGCCGGGCGATCAGCCAAAGTGTAGTGTTTATAATAATCACCGGCGTAGGTTTGGCGTTTTAAGGTATAGTCAGAGATAATACTGGTAGTCATAGCCACCGCATTGGCATCCAAGATTTGCCGTCCCGAACTAGTCCCGCTGCGATCAAGCAATACTTCACCATGCCGGTCAACCACCTTGAGCAGCGGCGAAACCTTAACCTGCCGACCACCATTAGCCAGCACTGAAAAAGCCTGAGCCATATCGAGCGGCCGAGCTTCTTCAGAACCCAAAGCCAAAGGCAAAGTATAGTTATAATTAGACTTAATCGGATACCCCATCTGCATCAAATTATTAATAGCGACCGGAATCCCCACCCCGCGCAACACTCTGACTGCCGGAATATTAAGAGATGACGACAAAGCCGCTCTCAAGCTGACATATCGACCGCTCGATCCGCCCCCATAATTAGTTGGTCTCCAACCGCCGCCAAAGTCTTCAACCATATCCAAAACCATAGTGTCCTGATTATAGCCCTGCTCAAAAGCCGAATAATAAATGAGCGGCTTAATAGTACTACCTGGTTGCCGCAAAGAGGAGTTGACATCAACCTGCGAGGTGTTAAAGTCCGCCCCGCCGACATAGGCCACAATCTGCCCTGATGTCGGCTCAACCGCAATCAGAGAGACATTGTCTGCCTGCCAAGTTTTAGCATTGGCTTCCACTTTTTCAGCGATAATCTGTTCAGCCTGAGCCTGCAAATTAGCATCCAGACTGGTATGGACCGTTAAGCCTTGATCAAGCACATCCCGACCATACTGCTCCTCCAAAACCCGCCTGACATACAATGAATAGAAAGGGTATTTGAGGACAGTCTTTCGAGGAGAAAAGACCACCTCTTCAGCCTTAGCCTGATCTCGAGTAGCTTCATCAATAAAACCAAAACCGGCCATTCGATCAATAACCAATTGCTGGCGAGACTGCAGCCCTTCCGGATTGAGGTACGGGTCAAGAATACCAGGCGCATTGATCATGGCCGCCAAATAAGCACCCTGAGCGATACTCAATTCATCGACTGATGTCCCAAAATATAATTCAGCCGCCGTCCCAATTCCTACCAACTCTCCACCCACCGGCACCTCATTCAAATAGCGCTCCAGAATATCCTCTTTAGAGTATTGCTTGGTCAACATAACCGACACCACAATCTCTCGGATTTTTCGTTCAACAGTATTATCTTTTGACACTACCAACATCTGAGCTAACTGCTGAGTAATAGTCGATCCGCCTTGGCGCAATTCATCATGTCGCAAATCAGTACTGGCTGCCCGAATCAAACTGCGAATAGAAAAGCCTGGATTTGTATAAAAAGTTCTATCCTCAGCCGCCAAAAAGGCGTCCCTAACCCGGTCCGGCACCTGATCAATCTCAATAATTCGACGATAGACACTTCCTACTTCGTACAATAAATCCCCGGATTTATCATAAATCTTGGTTGTCTGAGTCGGCGAGCTATCCAAATCAGGCAGAGTAGAGGAAGCAAAGGTATGTTCACCTGCCACTTCAACTGCTTTAGAAATAGTAACTAAACCAAAAGCCGCACAACCAACAGCTGCAACGGCCACCAAGCTTGAGATAATAAATCGAAGAGACATAAAAAAATTGGCAGGACCAACCGCCAAACCATAACAGGTTTCAGGTCAGTATAGTTCTAGCTAAATAAACCAGGGAAGCGTGAGTAAACAAAGAAACCGACAATACCCACCAGAATCAGGAAGGACACCAGAAAACCGATGGCAAAACCAATCCCCATAGCCGTCCCAAACCACACTCCATGAGTCAGTTTGACTTTCATCTCGACCGGCTGAGCTTTTTCTGTTGAGCGAAGCACTGGGGTATCAGCCAATTCCTGCCAGTGGTTTGAGTTTTTTTCAGTATTTTCAGACATACAAGTTATTGTAGCAGAGTAGTGCAGTATTGGTAAACAACAACCAACCATAACAAGCTCCAAGACTAATGCTCTCGGAGCTTGCATTAATCGCGAAGATTTATACCTAATGTTCAGACCTGCGGTCAAACCAAGCTGGAGCAATTTTAAACCGGCAGAGGGATGAGGACTTATGGCTTAGAGCACAGGGTATTCAGCTTCAGACTAAATCCTAAACCTACCGTGGGAACAGGTCCGGCACCAAAGGAAAGCGCCTATACTTGCGAACATACCCAAGCAAGCTCAAGCCAGCCGCAAACACAAGTAAACCGCCAACTCTCCACCACCAATAGTCTACTCCGGTATTGGGGATAGATGACTCATCACCGGAATCCGTCACTCCTAGAACCTGAAAACTCACCCAATCGCTCCAATCGCCCTCAATATCGTCATCCAAAATCCGAGCTCTGTACTGATGGCTTCCCGGCTCCAGCGGCAGCGGCGGAGACCATGACCAATGGCCACTCCCGTCAGCCGTCACCACCCCGGATTGTGGCGTCGAGTGCACTTCAACCTCCACGGTCGCTCCAACCGGCGCTGTGCCGGTCAAAGCGGTACTTGAGGCAGACTGAGTGGGATCAAATACCGTATTGGCCGCTATAGTCAAGCCAGGGGCCGTCGGCGTCAAAGTGCCCAAATAAACCCGCCCCATGCTGGCCGCCGCAACTATCTTCTTACCATCCGAGGCCAGTCGGACTAGCTGCCAGAGCCCCAATTTATCACCTATTGGCGTTACTTCAGACCAATTGTCACCTCCATCTGTCGAGCCATACAATCGCCCCGGAAACGACCCCAAGAGTACCCGCAGCCCATCCCTGGATTGCGATACAGTCGACCACCAGGTACCCGACAGCTGCACTTCAGCCCATACATTGCCACCATCCACAGAGCGATACACGTGACCGCCACCTACAGCAAAAACACGCTGACCATCAGCCGACAAACTCACTCCTTGATCTACCCAGTAAATATTAACATCACCGGCCGGCTGAACTTCAGTCCAGCTATCTCCCGTATTACCACTTTTATAAATGCGTCCGGCAAAGACACCTGCAAAAACAACCTGGCCATCTGTCGAAGTCGCCAGTTGCTGCCACGCATAGTTAGCATTACCGGCCGGCTGAATTTCAGTCCACGAATCACCTCCATCCAGCGAGCGATATAGTCGACCACCAGAAACACTGGCAAACAAAATCTGCCCGTCAGCTGACATAGCTGCACGCCACCAAGCAGCGTCAACATTACCTATTGGACGCACTTCCGCCCAGCTATTGCCGCCATCCTGTGATCGATATAGTCTTTTGCCCGATGCAACAGCCAGTACAGTTTGACCATCAGCCGACAATGCTACATCACTCCAATTTGCACCAACGTCACCAGCCGGCCGAACCTCAGCCCACGCAACGCCTCTATCAATAGAACGATAGAGTCGCCCACTGCCACCGCCACCAGTTGAGCCGGCAAATAGCACCCGGGCATTGTCAGATACTGCCAAGGATCTCCAGTCATTACCATGCTGGCCATATGGCCTGATCTTCAACCAGGTTTGGCCACTATTATGCGAAAGATATACATGACCAAAAGACACACCAGCTATTATTGTCTGCTGATCATCGCTAGCGGCTATAGCCATCCACATATAAGCGCCACCATCGATCGGAGTCATCTCGAGCCAACTACCTCCACTATCAACCGACCGATACAACCGACCCCCACCACTGTCACAACCATAGCTTATATGCATAGATTGACCATTGGCAGATACCCGACTGCGACACCAGCTAACATTAACGTCACCTGCTGGCTGCATCTCAACCCAACTATCCCCGCCGTTAACCGACCGATACAACCGACCTGTGGCGGCTACAGACCCAGCCAACATTACCTGACCATCAGCCGACATAGAGGTAGTCAACCAAAATCTATTAACGTTACCCGCTGGCTGCATCTCAACCCAACTGTCCCCGCCGTCAACCGACCGATACAACCGACCGCCCGAGGCGCCAGCCAGCATCACCTGGCCATCAGCTGACACAGCCAAACCTCGCCAGTATCGATCAACATCACCAGCCGGCTGAACTTCTTGCCAGTCCTGGCCTTGGTTAGTCGAATAATACAACCGGCCACCGACATCATTAACGCTTGCCAACATTACCTGGCCATCAGCCGACATGGCTACATTCCCCCAATGAAGATTGACATCTCCAACCGGTCTTGCCTCAGTCCAATTATCGCCCATATCAGAAGAGAGGTACAGGCGATACGCATCACCCGCCAGCATTACCTGACCATCAGCCGACATGGCAAAGCTGCGCCAAGGAAAGGTGCCATAAGTGACAGCCGGTCCAACCTCCGTCCAGGTTAGACCACTATCAATCGAGCGATGCATGGAGTAAGCGCCATTATAACCAACGAGCAAAACCGAACCATCTGCCGAAGAGGCAGCTGTTGACCAGGCTCGAGACACATCTCCCCCCGGGACATCCAAAGTGCTCCATTTCAAAGTCGCGTCCGGAGTAGAGTAGTCCGCTTGAGCAACCGGCAAAGCCAGCAAACCACTCACCATCATAAGGCTAAGCAAAACAGCCACCAGAAACTGCCTGGTACCAAAATGGCCAATATCAAATGAATTCAAAAATAACCGCATCTATGCCTCATTCTACCCAAACAGGCAGGCATGAGTCAAGCCAGCCTGAACTCATCATAGGCTGAATTTGCCATTACCTAAAACGACACAAAAGCTAACCTCAGGGTTCAACCCTGAATTATTACTATCATAATAGCGATATTATAGGCTGAGTATTATAGAGATAGAGGGGACACCTTAGGCCCTCGGCGTCTTAATGCTGCGGCTAAGATGAGAGCCCCTAGACCAACCAGACCCGCCCCCACCCCTCGCACAAGAGTGTAATCGGCACCAGTATTAGGGGTCGTTGTCTGAACACTCAAGACAAACGAATCTAGCTGGGTTGTCTGACCATTGAGTGTTGAGGAGATATAAACAGTATGATCGCCTGAGGGTAGAGGAGAGGTAGGGGTAACAGACCAGTAGCCATCGCCATTAGCCTGAGTAGTCAGAATGATTGGATCTGAATGAATTTCAACTTTCACTTCAGCCAGGGGAGTCGTATAGCCAGAAAAGGTTGGCTTGCTAGAAGGGGAGATGACTTTACCCGAACCATCAGTCGCGACAGTACCGACTTCCTTCAAACTCAACCAAGGAGTCACTGTAATGCCAAGTGTTTGAGTCGAACATTTCTGATCCAGCATAAACGAATCGCAGACCTGGTATTGCAGACTATCCGAACCGACATAGGCGGTGCTAGCAGTGTACACAACCTTGCCCAACTCAACACCAGCCGTGCCATAGGCAGGTTGACTGACAAGGCTTACATTGGCAGCCTCCAGGGCCTCCTCATCAGTCGCACCCGTTAAAACATCAACACTCTGAGCAGAGCCAGATTGAACAGATAGGGCCGCAGCAGCTAGGACTGGTGAGGTATTGGGGATGGGTTGCCATTGAGGATTTAAGTCGTTGGTGGGATTAGTTGTTGTAATTTCCTTTGTAGTACCACTAGAATTGCTGACTACGATGTTCTTATCAAGATTAAGGTTTGGGATATCAGTGTGATATACAATCTTATTTCCATCAGGGGACCAGTAAGCACCGTTATCATTTGCTGGATCATTCGTAATACGAACCCAATCACCTCCATCTGCGTTCATTGTGTATATTTCATTATTCCCATCCCTGTTGGAAGTAAATACAATTCTTTGTCCATCAGGACTCCATCTAGGAATCTGCTCACCTGAGCTGGGAGTATTGGTAATATTCTCTTCAAGACTATCGCCTATACTCACAGTCCATACGTCATTATTACCTGCGAGAGATCCTTGATAAATTAATGACTGCCCGCCTGGATGCCACGAGATATTGTATTTACTTGCAGGACCACTTGTAATCTGACTGCGCCCATTCCCATTAGTATCAATAGTAAAAATCTGACTACCGCCTTCGGCATTTGAAGTAAAAGCTACCCTATCCCCGCTTGGAGACCAAGAAGGAGAACTATTGCTATATGCATCACTGGTCAGCCTCTGCTGATTACTCCCATCAGAATCCATTACATAAATTTCGTTACTACCATCTCGGTTAGAGACAAACGCTATCTTGCTCCCATCCGGAGACCATGTTGGAGCAGTATCCATCGATGAGTTATTCGTTAGCCTCCTAGGATCTGAGCCATCCTCATTCATCATATATATTTCACTATTGCCGTCACGATTAGTCTCAAAAGCTATTCTCCCGTTATACCCAGAAAACGCCGCCTCAACCTCCTGTATTCCAGCAGGTTGGAGCATAAGCATAGTATTCAAAATCAAACTACCAACCACAACCAAGCCAATCCGGGATCGCTTCATGTATCTATGATAAAGCATACCTATCTAGCGGGCAAGCTTACGGGAATAATTGGGGAATCTGCGAAACAAACTTTCTGCGTCGGCGAATCACATACAAACTACCCAAACCAGCTATGGTCAAACCCACTCCACCATATCGCCACCAATCATAATCTGCGCCAGTGTTTGGGATAGTGCTCGAAATACCAAGCACAAACGAATCCAACTGAGTGGTTTGACCATTCAAAGTAGAGGAAATATAAACGGTATGATTCCCAGGGGGTATAGGAGAGGTGGGAGTAACAGACCAGTAGCCTTCACTATCTGCAGTAGTAGTTAGGATAATTGGGTCAGAATGAATTTCAACTTTGACTTCGGCCAAGGGAGTGGTGTAACCAGAGAAGGTTGGCTTATTGGTCGCGCTGACAACCCTAGAACTACCGTCAGTCTCCGCACCGCCAATCTTACTCACGCTAAGTCTAGGCGTTACAGTAATGCCAAGCGTTTTTATGCTGCATTTTTGATCCAGCATAAATGAGTCGCACGCTCGATACTCCAAACTATCTGCGCCAACATAAGTATCTCCAGCAGTGTATCTAATCTTGCCCGACTCAATAATCGCCGAGCCATGAGAAGGCAGAGTAATGATAGTCAGATTGGAGCCAGGCAATAGTTCTTCGTCGGTAGCACCTACCAGAACATCAACTAGCTGGCTAGAGCTAGAGGATACTGACAACAATTTACTCCCTAGCACCGGAGGCACATTAGGCCGCGAGAATACTTTGGGCCTAGCATCATTGTAAGAACTTGCAATCACTCTAGCCTGATCGGAGCCATCAGTATTCATCACAAAAATCTGCCGCAAACTACCAATCTTATCAGAACTAAAGTAGATTGATTTACCATCCGCCGAAGGGAATGGCCGTTCATTCAAAAAACCATCATCCGTCAGCTGAGTTACCTCACTATTACTTAATTGAAATCTGTATATGTCGTAGCTACCCGATGAATTACTATGAAAGTAAATAGCTTGTCCATCAGGAGACCATTGAGGTGCCTCCAGATAGGCATTACTGACGCTATAAAGAGTCACCTTGCTTGATCCATTTGCCTCCATGACAACTAAATGAGTATTCACGCCCTGACGCGACCTATACACAATTTTAGTCCCGTCTGGAGAATAAGCAGGATAGCGCTCTTGGCTCGATTCAGTAGTTAATCGAGTTTGGTTTGAACCATTAAGGTCAATACTGTAAATATCATTATTACCCCCAATGGCAGCGTAAAAAATTATTTTTAATCCGTCAGGAGACCAGGAAGGGTGCTCTGCTTCCACTCCATTGCTAGTTATGGCCTGTTGGTTACCCCCATCACTGTCCATAATATAAATCTCACTAGGCCCAGAGCGATTGGAGACAAATACGATTTTTTGTCCATCTGGTGAAAACTCGGCGCTAGTATCGCTCGCACTATTATTAGTCAGCTGAAGCAGCCCTTGACCATCAATCTTTGATGTATAAATCTCCTGATCGCCATCCCTATTAGAATTAAACACAAGCTGGCTTGGGTAACCTGGCCACACAGCCGCAACCTCTTCAACTCCAACTGGCTGCAGCATAAACACCATATTCAAAATCAAACTACCAACCACAACTAAGCCAATTCGAGATCGCTTCATGCCTCTATCCTAACCTAATACTCATCAAGCAAGCAAGTCACTTCAGTGAGATCTCTATCGCTGAGAGTAGAGAAGACCCCTACTCGTCCTCGTCGCTGGTCGTCGGTCGCTCCGACCCGCCATCTGACGGAGAGGCATTCCCACTATGGAACTTACTGTGAACATTTCGCAATTGACTATTTGTAACGTGAGTATATATCTGAGTTGTCGAAATGTTAGAGTGCCCTAGCAACTCCTGAACACTCCGCAAATCAGCTCCGTTAATTAATAAATCAGTCGCAAAACTATGCCTCAAAGTATGCGGCGTGGCCTTAACCGGCAGACCCAGCTGTTTGACATATTTTTCAACCATCCGAGCCATCGACCGAGTCGTTAATCGCTGATCTTCACCCTTTTTATCATCCAATTGGTGCTTCTTGCCCTTATAGCGAATAAAAAGGGGAGAGTAATCATCCTTACGCAGCCTCAGATAACGCTCCAGCCAATAACAAGATGTCTCCGTCAGGAACACTACTCTAGCCTTTCTCCCCTTGCCTATTATGCCAAACTCACGTTTATCAAGGTTAATTGAGTCTCTATTCAACCCAACCAACTCCGCAATACGCAAACCCGTCGAGAATAAAGTTTCAAGAATTGCCCTATCCCTCAACCCCTCTATGGTCGTGGTATCTGGAGCCTCTAGGAGCCTCTGTAGCTGACTATCATCCAAAAACTTAACCACTCTATCTCCCTGTTTCCCCAGCTCCACCTGGTCAGACGACAGCACCGTATAGCCACGCTTAGCTAGAAACTTTAAAAAAGCTCTGATAGCTACCAAGAAATAGTTCTGATACGACCGCTTCAACCCGTGCCTAGTCACTTCGCTAACCTGCCTAGTCAGGAATAATCGATAATCCTTAACCATGTCGTAGGTTATATCCTCAACCGTTGTCGACGCCCCCTGAGTCTTATCTAACCACTCATCAAAGTGCCCTAGATAAAAGTCGTATATCTGAACCGTCCCCTGCGACAAGTTCTTTTCTAATTCACAGTATTCAATAAAGTCAGTAACCAATGGCTTAACAGCAGACATGTATCTAGGGTAAAGCGTCAGCCGTCAAGATGCAAGCGATCTCAGACACTTCCGGAGGTCAGCTAGGCATGTCTCATGTCTCAAAATCATCATAATTCATACATGCAGGAGAATATGCCACTCAAATTAAAACCAAATAGGTATATTGAAAGGTCTAAATTACCAAAACGCCATCTAGACCCCTTCTAGCGCCTCGCTACCTAATTTAGCTGTCACAAGGCTAAAAAATCCAGAGACGTGCGACAAGCGACGTGTTGATACGCATCCCGAATAAAAAACAGCCCAAATCCTACTATCCACACACCCTCTCGTCGCCCGTCGCCCGTCACTCACCAAAGCTCTTAACAAGCTTTGGTAACCATCCCCCTGCGCAACCCCTTGGCAGGCAAGACGACCAGCCTGCCAGTTGTGCCTAAAATTGCCAGCACCAGGGCAGTATTACCTGCTAAAAGCTGCCGAGCAGGGGAGAGAGGTCGGGCAAAACGGCCTAAATTAGCCACAAATTCGCACAACGATCACCCAAATTACCGAAGCTTAGCCTCAAATAGGGAACAGATTGGCAAAATTTCGATAATTTTTCAGATACAGCATTTTGAGGCTAGTGGACCAGCCGCAGAAAGGCCAAATAGTATCGAAAATTTTAGTAAATATTTGCAGTCTTGTATGTAACAAAATCCATAGGGGAGAGCTGATTTGTGAAATTAAATAAGACGTCTTTAAATGTATCTTTAGAGACGTGTAGTAGGCTACAAGACCACCTCTCTCGGCCGCCAGCAGAGCGAGAGAGGTCCACCATATACCAATCCACCATAAAATTCATTCCTAATGCGGCCCAACTCTTCCTACACCTGAGCCCCTAAATCGAGTTTTAGCCTCAACTAAACTATCTAATCAGCCAGTCGATCAGCTCCATATATCCTCATCCATACGCTTATCATTAGCAGTCCACCTATCGTCCTGACAAATTTTAGGTTTTAGCCTCAAAATTCGTAAAATTTTCCCAAAAATTTCGTTTATTTTCGCCTTATCTGCCCAGTCAAAGCCAAATTCATCCAAATTTTTGCCAATTTTTTTACCCCTATCCACCACTTCCACTCTCTCCAGTCACCACTCTTTTTTTGAGTAAACAAATACCCTATAGTATATTCATAACTTGCCTAGATTGCGCCCTTGAGCTCAATCCTTGTTAAAAGAAGACCTATAGCAATTATCAATAATCGTTATCAATCACCCCTCTCACTCCACTCCGCCTCAATATCCTTCACCCAACTGCATCATACTGTATCATTTTTCCCTGTTTTCTCCTCCTGCTCACTTCTTCCATTCAACCAAGATATCCACAAAATTAACTTTCCACGCTCACTTTTATGGAAAATATGTCCTATAGTACAAAACTATGAGTTATCGCTCTTCCCCACCCCCTGCCAATTAACTCCTCTATTCCCCACCCTTATCCCAGATAAATACCCAAAGCGTACTCGTCGCTCGTCGCCCTAACCGCCGAACCTCGGAGGTTAGCTGCTATATCCCACCATACCAACTAGTAAATACATACAACGCTACCAACATGATGCCAAATACCACCGTATACTGACGGTTCATTATTTTATTAACCTGCCGCTTCTCCTGATAATGGATGACGCCCAAGACCAGGTACAAACTTCCAGCCAAAAATAAACTAGTCATAAATGACCGCGGCCACAAGCCCACCAAAGCCGCCAATTGACCCATAATCAGTCCCAACAAACCCAGCCAGGCCAAACTACGCCACACTACCATCTTCCCTGTCAATGCAATCCATATAATCGGCCAAGCAACAGCCAGACTAATCAAAATCGCTCCAGTCACCCATACTATATAAGCCGGCTGATAATAGAGCCACAAATAATACCATAAGAAGCCAACTGTCAGACTGGCCATCGACAACACGCTTGTTGCAGTTCTGGCCAATGGCAACGTTTTAACTCGAGATAAATTAATAATATTTAGCGTCAGCAACAGTCCATAGACTGCTATGCCAAACGCCAAGCAGCCAACAGTCACCAGCCAAGGCGTCACCGAGTACAATCGGAGCCAACCAAAGGCTCCGCTAACTGCCATTAACAACGGCAATGGAATTAATAGCCACTCCTCCGCCTTCAAGTCCCACTCAAAACAGTAAGCCAAACCTACCCAAGCCAAACCTACCAACAATAAGCCGCTCCATAATGGCCAACTAAAAATCAGGCTACCAGCCATCAATACTGTCAAGCCAATCGACAACAAAACCAGCTTCTGGCGCTTAGCAATACGTACCCTCGGCCATGTAATTGTTACCATAATCAGCCAACTTTCTATCAGCTCGTCTAAATCTTACTCTATATGCACCCTCGTTCTAAAGCGCATTTGTCGCCACATTGGACACATCATCATTATCATCCAGAAGCTCCACCAAATGCACCAATTTCTCCTCATCTTCTTTAGATAGCTCTAGTGGAGTATTTGGCATCAACTGACTGGTAGTCGCCACATCGCCATAGACCGACAACGCCTCGACAACGGCTCCAGCTGCCTCCACATCACTCAAAACCACTAATCGATCATCCTCAGCATTCAAATCATTAGCACCGGCCTCAATGGCCGCCATAGACAACTCATCAACATCATGCCCCGCTATCGCCAGCTCAATAATAGCTTGATTCTTAAACAGCCAGGCCACCGATCCGGAGTCACCCATACTTCCGCCATTCTTATTCAAGATAGTCCTCACCTCAGCAATTGATCTGTTGCGATTATCAGTCAGCACTTCAATCAACAAGGCTGCTCCACCAGGGCCATACCCTTCATACACTAATTCCTCAATAGAATCACCACCCGTAGCACTGGCTTTTTCGATGGCTCTATTAATTGTATCCTTAGGCATACTTGCCGCACGGGCCGCTTCAACTGCCATTTTTAAGCGCAAGTTAGCTGCAGGATCCGGCCCACCTTGCTTAGCAGCTACAGTAATAGCCCGAGATAATTTTGAAAATTGCAAACCACGCTTGGCATCAGCCGCGCCCTTGGCTCGCTTAATAGTTGACCATTTACTATGTCCTGACATAACAAAAATCCTTTCACTCGTCTATAACAATCAAACTAGCCCTTTTAATTGATATTCTGCTTGATCAAATCCACATACTTATTATTGACAAGCCGTAAAACGACCCTTATTATAGCAAAGATCAATACCCAAAGCCAGCTAGTTATCTGAGACGGCTGCCTCTTTGATCGCATCCCAGACAAGTCATTTCCGTTAATATTGTAATTTTAAAAACTTTCGGTATAATACAGCTCGTCTATATGCAGCCACTTGGATAAGGAGACCTCATGAAAACCGTTTTAGAACTAGAAGATTTAGCCAGCAGAGCTGTCAAAGCCGCCCTTGGTCAACAATGGCAAGAAGCGATTGCTCTCAACAAAGAATATCTCGAGGATAACCCCAAAAGCATTGAGACTCTCAACCGTTTAGCCAGAGCGCTCCAAGAAACTGGCCAAAAGGACCAGGCCAAACAAACCTATCAACAAGTCCTTGACATCGACCCCTACAATTCTATCGCTCAAAAAAACCTTGAAAAGCTGATTCATGGCACATCTCTCAGCCTTAGCCATTCTCATACTGAGCTTTTCTTAGACGAGCCAGGTCGCACCCGGATCGCTAATATTTTCAAACCTGAATTAAAAAAGATTGCCAAATTCGCCTCTGGTCAACAACTAGAAATTGCTGATAAAAACGGTCAGCTAGCCCTACTCTCTCCCAAAGACCAGGTTCTCGGCTTCCTCGAAGAAGACCTCAGCAGCCATCTCAAAAATCTTATCGGTCTCGGCAACACCTATTCAGCCCACCTGATGAGCACCTCTGATCAACCTCAAGTTTTTTTACGAGAACTCCACCAATCAGCTGCAGCCAGCAAGTTTATATCCTTCACCAAGAGTCACTCCTCCACTAGTCACGCCAACCTATCTGCCCGAGATCGTCATCTCGCCAGCGACGATCCATTAGCTGATGGCAATTTAGTCGATGAAGAAGTAGACAACTGGGATAGCGAAAGTGCTGATAGCAGCAACCACCCCGATGACGACTTCGACTCTGTCTCTCTCGAGCAAATGAGAGAAGACGAAGACGGCAACTACTCCGCCAACGAATACTAAAAAATAGAGACCCTCCCGGGTCTCTATTTTATTACTCCTACCCATAAACTTCGACCAACCTCTTTCAATAACTCGTCCTCGTCACTCGTACTCGTATCGGGAAGTGCCCGAGCACAGATGCCCCGAGGCCAACCACCCTTACCTCACCCATACAACCGCAGGGAAATTTACATCAACTCATCATCATCAAACTCAGCCATTGGCAAGATCTCGCCTCGATCTACCGGCAGAGGGCGATCTTCTTCTCCGCGCTTAGGTGCCACTGCTGCTACTGGCCTAGGCGCTTGATTGCGCGGCGCAGCTGATCCGCTACTACTACTGCCACTACTGCCACTACTTCCAGGCTTCTTGGCTGCAGGGCGAGCTGCTGAGCCCAACCCAGGTTTCTTGGGGCCAGAACCGGACGGCTGACGGCCGCCTGCATCAGAACGACCGCCCGTATCAGAACGTCCACCTCCACTCCGCTGATTGCCCGAAGCGCGTCCACTAGAATTAGGTTTAGCCTCCGACCGAGGTTTTCGCTCAGGTTGCTGGCGAGGAGCACGAGAAGCCTGATCAGCTGTAGCCGACTTCTCCACTTGCTTAACTGACTTAGCAGGTGGCGCTTTAGGCTCAGCAGGAGCAGGAGTAGCGGCGACTGGTGCTGCTAGGTCAGATACAGCCTGCGGAGCCGTTGCGGTTGATTCACTTTTAGCTATATCTTGTGCCGCATGTGCATGTTTTATCTGAACAATATTTGATGTAGGCATCGGCATGGCTGGATTAATAACCCCGGCCGACACCGAATTAGCAGCTGGCGCAGCGCTAGCTCGACTGGCTGCCGGAATAATTTTCTCAATAGCTGCCCAACTACCCTTGACATGCTGTTTTGCATATTGAACCAACACCGTGTCACCAACTTCGCCTTCATAATGCTTAACCGCTGCCTGTAGCACTTTAAATGACCCCTGATCGGTCAGCACTTCAAACTTGCCATCCTTCTTGGCCAGCAATCCCTCAGCCTTCAACCGCTCTGCCTTGCCGATTTGCTTATACTTTGCTTGACCGCCATCGACAGGCTCTATCATTCTCAGACTATCGCCAGATACCAACATTGTTTTTGAAGCATAATTCGGTGGCACCGGATAACGACTGCCATCAGCAGCCACCATTGTTTCACCCTCATATACTCCAACCACGCCTTCTTCGGCCGCTATCAAACCAGCTTTGGTCATGAGGGCCTGCAGGCTTTGAACCTGATCATGCAATGTTTTAACCTGTTGCTGAAGATTATCCCAGGCTTGTTGAGAAATTTGTTGAGATACTATTTCGGACATAACAACCTCCTCGTTAATACTACTGTGGTGTATCTGTGTGATTAATTGAATTATTCAAGATGATTTCGCCGCTAGATCCGGAAGTGGCCACATGCCGAACAACGGTTGTATGACCAACGCCACCTGGAACTCCCCGAATGATAGTTGGGGTGACTACCGTAGGTGCTTCTGCTCCACCTGCCCCAATAACTCGCTCGTGACGAGGAGGCATGATAGAATCTGTACTAGCTGGCAATGAAGATGCCTTGACCTCTTCTGCATTTGCGCGCGAACCATCTCGCATCCGCTTAACCGATACATCGTCTACCCCAATCTGGAACTTCTTCATATTCCACTTGGCAATTCGCTCCTCCACTTCAGCCGCTGTTTTAGGTGCATACTGAAGCCTAGAAGCTTCAATGATAGCCGCTTTATGGCCTTCGTGGCGAGCAATCGGCGGCAAAGTCGAGGCACTAAATGGACGAGACTCCATACCATCAATCATCAATTTAACATAGATATGATGCTTCTCCAGCCGCACCATATCCTCAGGTTGCAATACTGGTGCAAACTGACTAGCCAGCACCGTCGCATCACTTGGTCCGACCGTAAAGGAAACGGTTGTCCCAACGTTACCAAACACAGCCTCCCGCACCTCATCTGGCATCTGGCTAATATATTGGTGAGTGATAATCAGATTAAGACGATACTTACGAGCCTCAGACAAAATCGTGGCAAAGCTGGACGTAGCAAAGTTCTGGAACTCATCAGCATACACATAAAAGTCTTTACGTTGATCTTCGGGAATATTCACTCGAGCCATGGCCGCATTCTGCAGGCGAGAAATAATCATTCCACCCAACATCGACGAGTTATCTTCACCGATTTTACCCTTGGACAAGTTAATCAAGAAAATCTTATTCTCATTAATAATATCCTCAACCCGAATAGTCGACTTGGCCTGACCGACAATATTGCGGATAATCGGCGTCTGCAAGAACTGACCTACCTTGTTTTGAATCGGAGCTACAGCTTCGGTGATCAATCGATCATTAGAGGCCATGGTCGCATACTCTTTATTCCAAAAATTCCGCAACTGCTCATCTTCGATCAAGCTCACAATATATTTGCGATACTCTTTATCAATCAACAATCGATTAATGCCCAATAGAGTCGTATTTGGCACTTCCAGCAATGTCAAAATAGAATTACGCAGCAAATATTCAAGTCGAGGCCCCCAAGAGTCAAAACGCCGCTTAAACACATCCACCAAGGCCGAAGCCATAACGCTCTTCTGCTCCTCATTAATCATCTCTAACATGTTCATGCTGACCGGATGCGCTGTGTCTGATGGGTCAAACAACACCACATCTTTGATTCGGTGCTCTGGAATATTGTCCAGCAATCGATCAATAGTATCGCCATGCGGATCCATAATGGCCAAACCTTCACCAGCCAAAATATCCTGCATAATCATATTTTCCATCAAGGTCGACTTACCAGTACCGGTCTTTCCGATCATATACATGTGACGACGACGATCCTCGCGCTGTATACCAAACGGTACCGATCGATTCCGGAAAGCAGTTTTAGCAAAGACAGTATTTACATCTTGAGGCAGATTTAATGGTGGCTCGAGCTGCTTAGACTTGCTCCAGGCAATAGTCGGCGTTTCAACTGAGCTATTTGGCAAATGGAAAATAGAAGCTACTTCTTCAGCATTCAAGACAAAGAAGCTCTCTTCATCAATCGGGAAAGATCGAGCTTGATATTCATAAAAAATCTCTTCGGCACTTCGATCCAATTCGGATAACTTAAAACTATTAAGATGAGTCATCGAAAATTGACGTAGCGAGGCAATAACTGAATTAAGTGATTGTTGAGAAGCTTGAGCGGTCTCGCCCACTGCCACAATTCGCAAAGCAGTTTCAAAGCCCAGCTTAGTCATCTTATTTTCTATAGCCTTCAACTCCAGCTCTTGACCAGCCGTCAACTTTGGCCCTTCGGGCTTTTTATCTGCAGCAGCCCCTTCAGCTGGCGTCATCCCAAAAGCGGTTCCCGGCAAATTCATACCCAGCTCCCCCATCACGCCCTTCACAATAGCCATCAAAAAACCATCTTGTGACTCTTTTTTACCGGCTTTAACTTTTTCTACATAAGCGTAACCTGCTTCTTGCCAGACATCGTCCAGCGGTCGAAGCAGTAGCTGAATCCAAACCTGCTCGCCTTCTTCCAATCTCTCCACCGCTCCGGTAACGGCCGCCAAGGGATCAACCTGAAAATCAACAAAGGTCTTAATAGGATAAAAATACTCCTTACTCAAAGAGATTTCAGCCGCAGTCACCACAGCCTTCTCAGACGAAAAGTGCTTGGCATAATCTTGCTCTACCTCAACTATATTGGCGTTGGGATACTGAGCATAAATTTGGCCCTCGACAAAAGTTCGGAAATACGACGGCAAATAAACAAAAAACCGAATACCGTCGTTGTTGGCCACAATTTCAAAACTTAAATGTTCTTCCAAACCAGGAGTTCTCTTTAACAAGCCATGCAGTGAGGCAAACATCATTTCAGCTGACATTGGCGACTTATCATTCTCTTTTGGCACCAAAATAGACAGCAAGGTACCTTCCACCACTTCTTGCGGCTCCTTATCCTCATCTACTCGTCTACCAGCCACAGTCCATGCCACACAAATGGTGCCGGTAATAAACAGTGCCAAAATTAATAACAACATAATGTATTACGACTTATTTTCTCTACTCATCTCTTTCGCAGCCTAAATGTTCAAATAATCTCAAATAATCTTTTGTTATAAGTACACTATCGGGCCTACATATAACTCACAAGACAGCCCGTCTAGGCAAACTAGCTAGTCTCATAACCTGCTTATTGTACCACATCAAAGAAAGTCTTTTGATACAAAAGCGGCTATTGTCCTGCTAAATAGGCAAAAAATACAGCCAAGCATCAACATGACACGAAGGATAATTGTGAATGATTTGCCTAATTCCACCAATTTCAATCACAGGTGTTGACAGATAACCATATCTATGATACACTGCTTTTGTCTCTCTCCTTTCTTCGTATTATTTTTAACCTTTTTTCGTTAACTATAATGCGGCAAAAAAACCACCCAAAATCGGTGGTTTTTTTGTAGCCAAATATTTCCCGCACATTCCCCGCGTATTCAGGGATTTAGACCGCCTCCCCCAGCTGACGGATGAGGATTTAGGAATTTAGAATTTTATAGCTCCTACCTCCCCAACCGCCCTAGTGCATCCGACCCCAACACCAATTCAACTTCCGACCGTTCACGCCCAGACCTCTCCTTAATCGTCAACGGAATCCCCAAAAATCTACTCAATTGCTGAGTCAAAACACTCTCCTTGTCGGCAATCAGCTGCGACCTCGTTTCAGGTCCATCCGCCGGCACCGTCGCTACCACCTCGCCTCCCATATTTGCTACAAACCGACCCATTTGCGAAGCCAAGCCACTGGCTGTAGTAGCATTCTCCACCACCACTGTTGTCTTGCTTTCTATAATCCGCGGATCACCAAGCAATTCCTCAATACGAGCATCGACCAACTCAGGTTTCAGCACCACCAAGCCATCCGTCTCCACCATACCCTGCTCAGGCAAAGTCACGGCTAACTCTTCTCTAACAGTAGCCGACCGAATCATCCACAACAACTGCAAATAATCATTCCACACCAACGTCGTTTTAATCTCCCCAAATGACGCAAGCCAAACCGGCAAGCCCACCCCAGTCCCAATCCAGCTCATTGGCACATCCATCGTCAATACATCGCTCCAACTTGATGTTTGATTGGCATTCTCTTCTATCAAGTAACCATCTATGGGCAATCCTAGCTGTCCTTCCACCATCTGCTGCAACTCTTTGTAATACCCCGCTCGCCAAAAAGCATTGGCGGCAGTCTGCCCATCTGACAAGTTGGTCGGCAACAACAATACCGTAACCTTTGATGTTTCAAAATCAGCTTGAACAATAGCCAACTTCTCAATAGTCTCCCCTGAGTCACTCGACTGAATCAGGAGCATAGTCGACCGTTGTCCGGCCTGACTCCTGATAAATCCATGGCTATTAGCGCTATCCTCCACCGGCTGCACCCTATCCTTCAATCCCACATAACTGGCTACAATCCACCACCCAACCAGCACAATAACCACCACCAGGAGTATCCATGGTAGCCATTTCATCAACGGACTGCGGCGGCGAGAGGCAGCCCGCTGGGTTCGTCGTCGACTGGTCATAATCCCCAACCTTCCAATCTATCCCACCAGGTAGCACGATTTGCCAAGACCATGACCGCACTATATTCAAAATGGATCAACCATTCAGCCCAACTCATACCAAATATTCCTTCTTCAAAGCATCCCAACTATCATCCTCTAGGCTGGCTCTCATCTTTTCAGCCAACTGCAACATCGTCGCCACATTATGATAAGAAGCAATCCGCACACCCAAGATTTCACTAGCCCTAAACAAATGGTGCAGGTAAGCTCGGCTATAGGTGCGACTGGCCCAGTTGTCGGAGCGTGGATCAAGCGGTCGGAAGTCATTTCGATATTTATTATTAGTAATAATCAGTCGATACGGATTGGCCGAACCTTCTTCTTTGGCTGTTTCAGGGTGAACAATCAATGTCCCATTGCGCCCCCACCGAGTCGGTGTCACACAATCAAAGGTATCAATGCCCTGCTCCACCCCTCTGAACATATCATCAATATCCCCCACTCCCAACAAGTGTCGAGGCTTGCTCGGGTCGAGCAAAGGCGTGGTCCAGCGAACTGCCCTGTCCATTTCCTCCTTAGACTCCCCTACTGATACTCCGCCGACACAATACCCATCAAAGTCCAAGCTATCAATATACTTGGCCGATGCCACTCGCAAATCTTCATACACCCCACCCTGCACTATGCCAAACAGATGCTGATGGCTCTGCTTATGCTCCTGATGATAATCAAGTCCTCGCTTAGCCCATCGATGAGTTCGCTCCATTGCCTGACGAGTATAGTCATAGCTGGCAGGATGCGGCGCACACTCATCAAAAGACAAAATAATATCTGCGCCAATCTTATGCTGAGTAGCCAACGAAATCTCCGGCGTAAACCGATGAATCGACCCATCTAAATGAGACCTAAAAGTTACTCCCTCCTCATCCACCTTAGCCAACATCCCCTGAGGCAAATGACGTATCGCATCCACCTTCTGACTCCCCTCTCGTCGCCTGTCGCTCGTCGCCTGTCGCTTATTCTCCAGTCCCAACCCCAAACTAAACACCTGAAACCCTCCACTATCAGTAAACAAAGCCCCCTTCCACTGCTGAAACTCATGCAAACCGCCCGCTTCTGCCACAATATCAGCTCCCGGACGCAAATATAAATGATAGGTATTACCCAAAATCAACCGCGCCCCCATATCCCACAACTCTTGCTGAGACAATGACTTAACAGTCCCCTGCGTACCCACCGGAAAAAATGCCGGCGTCTGAATATCGCCATGCTCCGTCGAAATAACTCCCCGTCGAGCCTTGGTTTTAGTGTCAGTTTTCAAAATAGTAAAAAATGCCATTAGCTTGTTCTTGTCGCTTGTCGCCTGTCGCTTTGACAGCCCTAGCGCATCAAATACCCCTCCGCCGCCAAATGCTGCAAATGAAGCAACTTAGCCGGCTCCAACGGATGAATTTCACTCAAATGATCCTTAACCACTTGAGTGATAGCCTTGCCACCCAAAAGCATCGGAATGATAACATAGGCTGCTCCCAAGCGGTAGTAATCCAAGGCTTCATTAATAGTTGTAGCCGTCACCACCACCGGCGCATCAACTTTTTGCTGACGCAGCTCTCTCAATAGTTGTCTCGTAGAGGGATCATCATCAATAGTTGAAATAATCAGCCGAGCAGCGGAAACACCTGCCTCCTCCAAAACACTCTCATCCACTGCATCGCCATAAATCACCGCATAGCCATCTTCTTCAAGCAAGGCCACCCGATCCGGATCATAATCCACCACCAACATCTTAGCTCGTCCCTTGCGCAATGTATCCAACACATCACTACCCAGCCGATGTGCGCCCAGCACTACCACATGATCACTCCAGATCTTTTTGCGCAGCCTCAGCTCTTTACCGTCCGACCGCTCCAACCAAGCCAACAACGGACGCAGCTTTTTATAAACCCATTGTTGATGATCAATCACATAACTGGAAGCCAACATCGTCAACAGCACCGTCGTCGTGATCAAAGACCCCTCTTGGGCTGATAAATGATGCAAACTAACTCCCAAAGCCGCCAGAATAACTGAAAATTCCCCAATCTGATTCATCAAAATCGAAGCAAAAAAAGCCGTATGTCGCTTGTAGCCCAATCTGCTCAATAAAATCGTCGACACCAACGGATTCAATACCAATACCACCGCGCTCAACACCAAGGCCGACAACAACACCTCCCACAATGAAAAGTTGGTCACTTGAATACCCAGACCAATAAAGAACACCACCACAAAAAAATCTCGAATTGGCTTAATTCGAGCTGTCACCTGAAACTGATACCCCGAACTCGACAAAGCTAATCCCGCCAAAAATGCGCCGACTTCTACCGAGAACCCAAACACATAGGCCAAGCCGGCCCCAAAAACACACCAGGCAACACTTCCCAACACCAATAGCTCTGTCGATCCGGCCATCATCTTAAATATCTTTGGCAAAACCGCCTGACTAAGGTAAATATACAACACCAGCAGCAACGCCCCCTTGGTCAACAACAACGCAAAATCTATCACCCAGACTGCTATATCACCCCGACTCTGCCAATTAATAGCAGCCACCGTCGACAACACCATCAAAGCCAACACAGCCACCACTGACTGCACCAAGTGCATCATCAAATCCACCTTGCCATAGAGCGTTTCAGTAGCTTGATGGTCATTGAGATATTTAACTGAAATAACCATCGAGGCAAAAGTCATGGCCAGAGCCACATAAATAGACGGCAAAACAGCCAAACCAAACCACACCGCCACGCTAAAGCTAATTGTCCCGACAATAGCGATCTGCCCTAACCCAGCCACCAAACCGATTTTGCCGATATGCCGAATATCTTTCAGGTTAAATTCCATCCCAATCAAGAACAGCAGGAAAGCAATCCCCAATTCAGAGAACAAGTGAATTGTTTCAGAATGAGCAAAGTCGCCACCCATGGCCACACCAACCAACACCCCCGTCGCCAGGTACGCAAAAAACAACGGCTTCTTCAGACGATAACAAACCAAACCAATTATCGATGCCAACACCAGCATCCCACCAAACTGAAAAAATGGAGAGCTTATATCAATATTCAAAAACATAGGACAGTCCCAGATTACTCATCTGGTTGTACTATTCATAGTACCGTATACCACCCCAACAGGCAACCAATCCAACATCCAGGCAACTCCGGGAGTTGCCAACTCAGACAACCCCGGTACCACATAACACACATTTTTACACGCCTGCCTGTTGACTTTCAAATTATCCCCCTGTATAGAAACAACATAATGCCAAAAAGACGTCTACCACTCATCCAAAGCCAGATATATCACATTTTCAACAGAGGCGTTGATCATCAACCAATATTTTTTCACTCCACCGATTATCAGCGATGCCTTAGACTCTTAGACTACTATCGACTACAGAATCAGCCGCTACCCTACTCTAAGTATATTCGCCTACCTGCTGATACTCAAATACAAAGCAACAATCATCCCCAAATAAGTATTATTGCTTTTGCTCTAATGCCTAATCATTATCATTTATTGCTGCGGCAGGAGAGTCCAAACGGCATCGAGAGATTCCAAGCAATGTGGCAAGATAGCTATGCTAAGTATATAAATAAAAAACACTCCAGATCAGGCAGCCTCTTTCAAGGAAGGTTTAAAGGGGTTTTAGTTGAAACTGAATTACAGCTATTTCATCTATCTCGATATATCCACCTCAACCCACTATCATCTCATATCGTCAAAAATATAGAGGATAACAATTACTATCCCTGGTCGTCAGTTGGCAGATACCTGTCGACTACCTCATCTCCCACAGTAAGCGTCGAACCACAAATTATTCTCAATCAATTCAACTCCAACCCCAATCATCCAACAAGCTATCGCAGCTATCTTAAAAACAGATCGAAATATCAACAGAGCTTAGAAACAATAAAGCACCTTTTGCTCGAATAAAACACCGCCTTATACCGGTGTTTCTCCAGATGGCAACTCCCGGAGTTGCCACAACCCGAAGTTGCCACCACAACCTCTCGTTAAGCTACTCTACTCATTCGTCTGCTTCAAGCCATCCAAAAATCGTTGCAAATCATCAGCCAGCGGTGCCTCAAAGGTCATGGTCTTCCCGGTGGCTGGATGTTGCAGGCTGAGCTTCGAGGCATGCAGAAATTGTCGAATTGCAGATTTATCCTTTCGACGACCATAGACTGTATCACCAACCAAAGCATGGCCCATGGCCATCATATGAACCCGAATCTGATGTGTCCGACCAGTATGAAGATCTACTTTAATCAAGCTTGCTACATCATCGGCTAGTTTATACTCGCCAAGCCGCCAAAATTCAGTCTTAGCATCCCGCCCACCGTCCATTACCACATATTTATAGCCAATCTTGGGATGACGGGCAATCGGCGCATTAATGACAGCATGATCATCTGCCAATTTACCCCACACCAAAGCCATATACTCTTTATCAGTAGTTCGTTCCAAAAATTGCTTTTGCAGCGCAGCCTGACTGTCATTAGTCTTTGCCACTACCATTACTCCGGACGTATCTCGATCAAGCCGGTGCACCAAACCAGCCCTATCCACCTCATCAGCAAACGGCAATAAATCCTGCAAGGTTACCTGCGAATGAGTATGGCTCTTCTCAACCACCAACCCAGCCGGCTTATTGAGCACCATTATCGCATCATCCTCATACAGCACCGGCGGCAAAACCAGAGCTATAACCTCACCATCTATTCCCGTCGCTCGTCGCTCGTCGCTCGTCGCACCCTTAGCCTTCTTATTTCTTGCCGGCATCTAAAAAGCTCCTCACCTCAGACAACACCTGATCTGGAGCCAGAGCCGATTTAATCAGATACCCAACCACGCCCAACGAAAAACCTTCGTTGATCAATGCTTCTTGATTCAAATTGGTCAACAACACTACCTGACCCACCTTCTTGCGCTGATTTTCAGTTAATTCTTTCAGAACAGTAATACCATCTTTCTCGGGCAACATGATATCCAGCAACACCAAATCGTACTGCTCTTTCGACATCTTTTCAAAAGCTTCTGTGCCATTAACAGCTCGGTCAACCTCATACCCCTCACCACTCAATAGGTCACAATATAAATCCAATAAAAACTGATCGTCTTCAACTACTAATAGTTTTGCCATAAAAATTTCTCCTCATTGCTGTATTGTAACATAATCCTCATAAGCCACACCTCGCCGCCTCCAGCCCCCCGTTACGCTACCATTAAGCGCTGCGGATGCTGTGTTCTATCCTCAGCCTTCACTGCCTGGGACTTTGTCATTGGCAAGGTAAACCGAAAATTAGACCCACCACCCGGCTTACTTTCTACCCAAATCCGCCCCTTAGATAAATGAATGATCTCCTTGCACAAGAAAAGCCCCAAACCGGTTCCAGGCACGGTTGCCGAAGCATCCAATCGTGAAAACTTCTGAAATAACCGCTTCTTATCATCATCATCAATACCCGGCCCACTATCCTTGACACTTGCCACCACCTTCTCCCCTTCCACCGCAAAACTAACACTGATTTCACCATTCGATGGTGTAAATTTTAAGGCATTTCCCACCAGATTAGTCAAAACCTGATATAGCTTCTCTGGATCTACCATTACCGCCGGCAAGGCCTTGACTGGTCTCCGGACTTCTAACACCTGGCCCTGCTGGGTTGCTCGAGGCATCAGGTCGGTAGCCACCTCTTTAGCCAAAGCATAAATATCAGTTGGCAGTGGGCTAAGCTGAACCCGCCCAGAATCAATTCGAGAAATATCCAGACTATCATTAACCAAAGCAATCAACCGTTCAGTCGAGGTATATGCTCGATCCATATACTCATCCTGGGTCTTTTGATCCTGAGCCTTACCATGCATCGCCATCCACAAATAGCCACGGATAGCCGTCAACGGCGTTCGTAATTCATGCGACGTAATCGAAATAAATTCATCCTTCAAACTATCCAGTTGTCGCAACTTAGCGTTACTGCGAGATAATTTGTCATTAGCCACCGTCAAATCACGCGTTGCCTTATCAACCTCTTGCTCCAAGGTCTGATTAAACTCACTAATCTGCTTATAACTCCTGGCATTTTCCAAACTAATCGCCAAACTAGGCCCCAGAATTGACAGAGCGTGAATATCTTGTTGCGAATAAACCTCTCCCGATTGTTTTTCCCCTAGTAGCAAGAATCCTTGCAACTCGTCTCCAGCAAATAGCGGCACCGCCACCTCCATCTTCATCTTCTTCAGTTCTTTTGATCCATCCGCTTTTAATAAAACTGGGCAACTTTTATCATCACACAATGACTGTAGGTATGCTTGATTATGAGTGTAGTACTGAATATCTTTATTGATCATCCCCTGAGAGGCAAAACAATAGAACTCTCCGTCTTCTAATACCCAAAAACTACCCTTGCTGACCTGGATGGTCGATATAATTATTTCCAACGACTGCCGCGACAAATCCCCCAGGTGCAGAGTCTTTGCCATAATCTCTGTCACTTGACGGACCAGCTCACTGGTATTGTACCCGCCCTTAAAGAACATATTCTCGGTAACTTGGTCCAATCGACTTCTCAATGGCTGGAAAGTCGCAGCCACAAACACGGCCAAGATTCCATATACCGCAATCTGCCCAGACAGCATTTCTCCCTGATAAAACAGCCTGCCGACATACAGAGCAGCCGCCACGTAAGAAACCAATAAAATCGAAACCGTTAACGTATACGCAACTGACCTAGCCACCACCAGACGAATATCTAGCAGACTATGGCGAACAATAGCATATGTCACGCATGCCACAAACGGAAAGGTGATGATAGGTAGATATGGGGCGAAAGTTGTATTATTGAACACCACAATAGGAATAAAAATCAGCAAAAACACCAATCCAAACATCAACGATGTGCCGAGCAGCATATAGCGCAGCTGATCGCGCAATTTGCCTCGACTATGTCTAAATCGCTGAACCACAATAATAATGCCAGCTAGCACCGATCCAAAAGCTACAATGCCAAACAATGGGATCAGGGGCCCAACTTCAGTTTTTACCTGTCCATCAGATAGCTCTGTTGCGGATTGGAATACCCACGAAGTAGCTGTCACCACCGCTGCCAATACCACCAATATCATGTATAAACTAAAAACACGTTTACGGAATGTAAACCCTGCATGAGGGAAATTATAGATAAATAACACAAAGCTTGCGGCAACCAAAACGGCAGACACCATATGAGCTCGCAACCAGTAAATAATCTCACTGTCCCCTATCGGACGAAGAGAGAAATAGTTAAAGACTGTCCATAGCAAAATCGCCGCACACAACAAAAAGAATAACCGATTGGTGGCGCTTTTACTATTTTTCTGTAAAACAAACAAACCCAAAATTAGGTTAATAAAAACCGCAACTAAGGTTACAATGGGCAGAATCATAAAAAAATCAAATCGCAATTACGTCATAAATACAGCGCTATCTGCTGATCTATATCCATTATTTTATACTGTAGACATAATATCATTAACAGCCAAGCGGGGGCTATGCTTAACCGGAATTGAAGGCTTATTGATCCGAGCAAAAATTTGCGGTGGATTAGCTGACTTAAGCAAATCCTGAAGCTCTTGTCTGGCATGCTCATCGGCCACAAACTGTCCCATCGGCGCCAACCCCAAGCCTCTGACTGTCAGCTCCAGACCTAGTCTCTCAAAAGTTCTTCCTACTTCTGTCCATGCAGCCTTGCCCTCAGCCGAACATATAACTACAAAGTAGCAAGTACTTTTTAGCGATTGTACGTTCTTGGCTGCCTGAATTGAGGCAAACTTTGAGCTAAGAATCACCGGCTTAGCCAACAATGATGGTAGTAAGCTAACACCTACGCCAAAGGCTGGCATGCCATCAGGCTGCCGGGATAGATTATTGCGCACCCAAGCCACATGCTCTTTGCGAAAATCAATATGAGACCAAATTCTCATATCAGCTTGCTGTGATATAGCAATCAAATTATCAGTTTTAGAGTTATCTATAATAATTATTTCTTGACCTGCCATCGCTAATGATTTCAACTCAGACAATGTTTCGTCGTCCAACTGAAACTGACTACTCAAACTGCGGTTTGTAGCTCGATTCACCATTGCCTCCATCAGCCGACCATCTAACTGCTGATTACCAGCCTCACCGGCAGACTCAAGCCAAAGTATAGCCACAGTATCATTGGCTAGAATCAGTTCATGATTCAGTTCTACCCGCACCTTCCAGCCAAAATACTCAGCAGCTACCATCAAATTCTCTATAAAACACCCTACTGAAGCCACCCCAAATCTCATATCCTTATCAGACACTTTAGGCATCCTGGCTATATCAAGTCGCACGACAATCCGATCATCTTTTATATCAAATAACCATGGCTGGCTATTAAAGGTAGATGGCGCCAAAACTGCATAGGCCAACAAATGCCGTATCTGATCGTCCCGACTTCCCTGCCAAGGATAGTCACTGGCCTTAATATGCCAAACTTTATAGGCTGGCGATTCAAACCACTTCATAGGCCAGCTCGTTTCATTAATACATCCACAGCCTGCTGCCGCTGCTCAGGGTCTTCTTGGCTATCAATACCAACCAAGGCATCCAAAGAAAGCGCATACCGGCCAGACAACAGCGTATGCCCCAAAAATACCTGCCGAGACAAATAACTAGCCAAGCCGCCGCCTATAGTTACCGAGCCAAACAGCTGTGGTCTCCCCACCAAACTAGACCCTATTTGATTGAGAGACTCGACAATCGGCAGCGATAGATTGTCTATACCTAGCAATGAAATAATGTGCTTCGTAATAGCCCCAGATTGCCCACTTAAGATTTGATCGATCACCTCTTGAGACAATAAGCCATTAAATGGCATCAAATCAATATCATAATCATAGCGCTCAACATCAATTAAAATACGATCGCCAAGATTAGTCAGCATAATCAGGGGGACTTTATGCTCCTTAGCCTTCAAGCGCAATCGTACTTTTAGCTCAAAATCATCAACCGCTTCAAAAACCAAATTGAGCCGGGTTCGATCACCATCTCCGCCAAAGAATTGATTCAGATTGTTCCGATCCAAGCCATCTTCGAACAACTCGAATGTCTGATAAGGATTAATCTCATAAATTCTTTCAGCGACTATCTCAACTTTTTTCTGACCAACCGCAGCCAAACCTGCCTGAACCCGGTTCAGATTACTCGTCGACAACCTATCCATATCAGCCAACTTCATCCGATTAGCAATACCGCTGTAGGCCAAGCTTGCAGCATACGAAGCCCCAATAGACAATCCTGCAAACCCCACCGCTTGGCTAGTTAAATGATTCTGTCCCTCCTCATCGATTAACAACTGATTTCTGTTAGTCCGCAATTGCCAAACTTCCATTTGCATCATGGTATGCAATAAGATCCCGCTCCATGGATAGTAAATCCAGTCCCCCTTATCTTTAATACCGGAGGCAGTAGTCGCAGCCACAAATTCATCCCTTTGCCCCTCAAAATCAGTCTGACCAACCTGGTGCGGATGCTCAATCTCAAATAACTCAGCCAACTGTTCAGCATAAATATCAACCACTCGCCATATCCTGTGTTCCGCTTGAAAACGCTCCAGATCGGCTATTGTGTACGAACCTTGATGAAAAATTACCGGCTTATCCATGCTGTAATCCTTTAATTTTCTATTTTTTGACAACCCACCGGTGCTTTGAACCTACCTGAAACAAATTCGAACCATAAGGCACCAGCTCAATCCTAGGCACAGCTCTGTCTTGAATGGACTTGCTCAAAGCCGAATATTCACTACTCTGACGGGCCAATGCCTCTACTATCTTCGTTGTCACCAGCTCTTGCAATTCTAGATTATGGTCCTGTCCAGCAGCCATCTCAACCATAACGCCCAGGAATTGGTCGTTGCCTTCGTCAGTCTCAGTAGACATGACAAACTTGCCCGTAACTCGATTAACCACAGCCTTCTCTTCAAGACCTGCCTTAATGTACTCAGGGAAGATCAACGCACCATACAAATTAGTAGCCAAGTTCTTGCGACCAAAAACCCATACAAATGGCAAATTCCAGGTTTTGTTCTTCAAGGCTAGATCCTTAGACCAATCAAATCCTAGCTCCATATTCAACTGTCGCATATCATCAAAACTCCGACAACCTCCATTATCACCGATAGCATATCGCACCAAAGGCAAACCAGCACGGGCACTAAACAGCAATTGACCGTCATGTCCTTCAAAATATCGTAGCCGTGGATCATATTGAACCAAAGTTGGCATCCTCTCAGATCCAACCAGCTTGTCTAGATTTTCCGGCAACCTACCAAGTTTCTGTCGAATAGCGTTGGTGAGAGGTGTTTCATGACCGAGAATAGTAGCATCCGCTGAACCAAAGATATTAATTGAGGTCGCATACGCATCAGTCGAACCCACCAATGAATGAATATGTGATCGCCACTGCTCGCTAAAACCTTCAGCCGCAAATAAAAATCGAATAGTATGCTTTTCCCAATCAATCCCCTGTTGCCGACCTTCGTCCAAAATATCTTTAACTAAAGGCGGATATCCACCAAAAATTACTTGATCAAATTGTCCAGCTAAATCTTGAAATAACTGCAGGGATAGCTTTTTCTCTATACCCGGACATACCGTAATGATCGGATATCCCTTCCAACTCAACCTCTCCACACTAGACAACAAATATGTTCCCGCCACCCATGTTCCCATAGAGAAACAATTAATATACAAGGTTCGACGCTGACCGATATCAAAAAAATCTGCAAACAACTGCTCTATATACTGCTCACCCTCTACTTCTTGCTCCTGACCACGAGGCCACATGAACGATTTACCTGTTGAACCGGAGCTGGATGAAATAACCGACAAGCCATCCATCTTGCCGTCCCAACACATATCTTGAAGCGGATAGGCTGTCAAGTAAGACTCCTTGCCCATAATCGGCACTTGCTCAAAATCCGACTTAGTTTTTATTTTTGCAGGCTCAATCGAATGCTTGGCCAAAAAGTCTTTATATGCCGGCACGCGTTCAGCCATCTCTTGAAATAAAACCAGAGTTCGGACAAAGCCTTCTTCCTCAAAAACAGTAGGTCTAGCTTGGCGATATTCTTTTAAGCGATCTTCAAGTTTTTTCATAAAATCAACCAGCCTACAGCTAGACTAAGCTAGTATAACACTGGTTGAGGCTGATGCAAACAAAAATGCACCCATCGAGTAGACCGGTGCATTTTTGAAGGACAATGAAGGACAATATCAAATATCCCTAAGCTCGCTCCATCTTCTCTTCACTCTCAACTGTATAAATAGCCCATGGAATTGCTTCTAGGCGTTCAGCTGGAATAGGCTGTCCGTTTAGGTCATCCTTACCATATGTTCCTTCATGAACTTTAGCAATGGCCCGTTCGACCAGTTTCAATTGATCGGTTGCAGCATTGGTCAAAGCCAAGAATCGAGAAAAATCCTCCGATTCTCCGGCATCATCATCCTCAGTATTGCTACGATCGCGAAAACCGTCCTTGGTTGGATCGCTGCTTTCCAAATCCTGGATTTCATCCATTAGTCGTTGCTTTTCTTTTTCCAATGCAACTAATACATCTTGGTCGTTCATAATTTTGTTCCTTGTACGATAACTTTTATGAGAACTTTTATCCTAACTCTGTCAATTGATACTTACTATACACCAATTAAGCTGATTTTTCCTTTTTAGGTCGACCCTTTTTCTTGAGCAATTTCTTAACTGGCTTTTTGACCGGTGGGGCAAAGGCTTCCTGATTCAGAACTGCCACGCCACCTGTGCCTGCCGGCTTCAAAGTTGTCGATTCTACTGGGGATGCTATCTCGCTAGTCAAAGACGAAGATTGATTTGAGGATTGATTGACAGACTCTGTTTTAGCCAAGCTGAGGCGAGCAAAAGTTTCTTTAAAGCTTTGCGAAACACCCTTTGGCGTGTCTTGTAAACGAATAGCAGTGCTTGGCTGCCATATTCGATAAGCCAGCAATCCGGCACCAGCCAAACAGCCGACAATTGCTATACTCAATTCTACAATATTGACTTGGCCCTGCCAAGATAGCTGGCCGAGCTGAGCCGCTATCAAAAATCCAAACACGCCCATAATCTGCACTCCCAACACCAACCCATCCTTATCGCGGCGAGCCCCATATCCGTACAGCCAACTCACAACCACCAACCAGACTATTGTCCACCCCAACATCAACCAATCCTCAATCGATGGCCAGCTCGACCATTGCGCCACCCAGCCAATAACAATAAATAGCTGCCACACCATCAGCCCTACAGCCCACATATCCAACATCTTCCACAATGGGTAGCGTATCGACCGAATATAGGCCACCACAGCCGCTCCAGCAGCAACATAAGCCGCCAGTATCAAACCACTACTTTGCCATAACTCCCGTCCGTTCAGCGGCAACAATCCCCACAACCATTGCTCCAGTGTCAGCCAACCACCTTGACCAATCATTTGCCAAATCCACCCCACCACCACGGCCGCTGCATAGCCAGCCAACCAACCCAACCACAGCAAAGTAAACTGCTTCTCCGGCAACAAATAGCTCTGACGGCACAATCTCCACACCACATACATCGCCACCACCCCACCCACCAAACCGCAATACAATAACGGGCTAGTCACAATAGTTATAAAAAACGATCCAATACCTTGATTCATAAAACTTCATCCCACCCCTTCTCGACACTCCTCATTTCTACCAACTAACCACTATCAATCTTAACACTCAAAACTAACTATCAAAAGTCTCAGAGCACTAACCGACGACGCAAATCTTCTTCATCCGCTTTTGGTCCAATCACAGTCATATTCAACCCCTGACCAACAAATATATCATCAGCCACCGCCTGAATTTGCTCCGCTGTCACAGCTTCCATTTTAGCCAACAACTCATCAACAGTTTCCAGCTTGTCATACAGCAACTGCTGCTTAGCCGCAAAAATATTCAAGCTCAACGGATCTTCAAGCGACAATGCCATCCGACCACGCACAAAACTCTTGGCTCGGTCCAACTCTTTTTGATCAATGCCCTTATCGCGAATCGAAGCCATTTGCTCCAAAACCACCGACAAAGCTTCGCCTAGTCGACTATGATCCAAACCCAGCTGGCATGACCAAGCCCCCACATCTGTATATGAATCAATAGACGAATGCACCGCGTACGCCAGACCGCGCTTTTCTCTGACCTCAATAAATAACCGAGACGACATATTGCCACCCAAAATAATGTTGAGCAATGACAAAGCCTGTCGTCGATCATCCATAGCCGCAAAACTCCGCACCCCCACCACCACATGAGTCTGATCGGTTTCCTTTTGCACAACCTGCATAGCCGGCGCATCCTGACTAAAGGTCGTCGGAGTTAACGCATCAACGCAACCCGCTGTCCGTCCACCAAAATGCGTATCAACCAATGACAGCATAGCCGACGAATCCATCGATCCGGCCACGCTGACCAACAGATTATCGCTACCATACCATTTCTTATTAAAAGCTTTTAACTGTTCCGACTGGATCGACATCAGGCTATCTTTGGTGCCGATAATATCTCGGCCCAAGGGCTGGTCGCCATACAATAAATTGTCATACAACTCACCCACTCGATCGCGTGGTGTGTCCTGGTACATATTCATCTCTTCGATGATCACCTGACGCTCATTATCCACTTCGGCCTGGTCAAATTTGGAGTCAAACAAAATATCAGCCAACAACTCAACCGCCACTGACGAGTCTTTGGCGGCAGTCTTAATATAGAATCCGGTGTAATCCTTGCTAGTAAAAGCATTAAATTCCCCACCCAACCCATCAACAATTGCCGAAATATCCAAAGTAGTCGGCCTAGTTTTGGTGCCTTTAAATACCATGTGCTCTTCAAAATGAGCCACCCCGGCCTCAGCTTGCTGCTCATTCCGAGACCCAACCTTCGCCAACACCAATACCGCCGTCGACGGCACAGCCTCCATTGGCTGCAACAGCACCGGCAAACCATTATCAAGCTTTTCAGCCACCACCCGAGAATCAAGCTCATCAACACTCGTCGCCTGTCGCCCGTCGCCCGTCGCTCGCCCAGCGCTATTTCTTACCACGACGCGCTCCACTTCGACTAGCTGACTTACTAGCAGCCTTCTTCTTAGTCACCGGACGAGACTTTTGCGCAAACTCAACCTGCTTCCCCCCACCCCCATTCTCCTCAACAACAACATCCACCCCGTCACCAGTATTTTTCGTTTTCACCTCGTCGCCAGTAGTTTTTGTTTTCACCTCGTCGCCCGTCGCCCGTCGCCCGTCGCCAGTACTTAGCCGCTCGTCGCTAGCATCAGTCCTCTCCTGAGCCGGCAACGGAGTTAGCAAAAAGGTCAATCCCTTAGCCGTAGCTTTCGTCATCGACACCACACTCCGACTAACACGAACACTCAACAGCTTGCCCCCATCAACGACTTTGCGCGTCTGAGGCAACTTCGTTTTGCTGCGTCCAACCATAGCCTGTTCAGCAATCTGAGGATCATACACAACCTGCTCTTCTATTTCAGTCATCACTAGTTGATCCGGATGCGCCACATGTGCGTCACGCTCCAAATTAGCCCCACAAAATGGGCAATAAGCCATATCCATCGAGGCCAGCTTACGATTTATCTCTGTTTCAAGCATCTCCCGATAGCTCTCTTTGATAGTCTGTCTAGGCCGAACAATCAAATACAGCAGCACCCCCACCGGTCCAAAGATAGTCGCAAAAGCCACGGCCGCCGCCAATATAATCTTGTCATTTGTCCGACTCGTCACATCCTGACTAACCCACCACACCAACCCCACCCAAAACACTATAAAACTCAATCCAACAAACACTCCAGCAATTTTAAGTAAAGTCAAAACCAATTCAGGTTCCATAAACATCCAATCTAAAATTATTAGCTACCGCCCCACCCTGGTCGCAGGGGTGTCTGCGCGCAGGCTACCCCGCAGTCACGAACAGTGACGAGGAGTACACGAGCGTAGATACCCCTGCTCCCACCACTCCCCTATTTTACCCTCTCAACATAACTTCGACTAGAGGTATTAACTTTTATTCTATCACCGACAGCAATAAACATCGGAGCCTGCACCACCAAACCGGTTTCCAAGGTCACCGGCTTCGTTACCGATCCAGCACTATTACCCTTTTCATTAGGCGGGGCTTCTTTAACTTCCAATTCCACCGTCGCCGGAATCTCGATATCAATCGGCTCATCATCCTCTTCAGTCAACACCATCGGTACCACCTGACCAGCCTTCAAAAAAGGCTTATTATCGCCCACCACTTCAAGCGGCACACTCAAACGAGGATTAGATCCCATCTTAAAAAAGGCTTGCTTGGCATCAACATAAATAAACTCTGCATTCTCACGATACAAAGCCACATCATCAACAGTTGCCCCATTATTAAATGAGATTTCACGCGAAGCACCCGTTTTCAAATTGCGTGCCTTAATTTTAATAACCGCCCCACCGCGGCCCATCTTAATATGCTCATAAGACAGTGCCGAATACAGCTCATTCTGATAATAAAAAACACTGCCATTTCGCAAGTCAGTTACTTGTGCCATATAAAAACCTTTCTTTAACCCATTCGTCATCTCGAGCCAAGTCGAGGGATCTGTATATTTGCCGGAGAGAGTAACACTCGCTTACGCTCATGGATTATAGCCTTCCACCATGCAGCTCTGGCGGCTACATAGCTCCTGACTATAAACGAACCCTGGAGGTTTCGCCTCTCGCAGGAGACCAGATATATATTCCCATCCAAAGATGGGAATATATATCTGGTGCCGGAGAGAGGACTCGAACCTCCACGCTGTTTTACGGCAGCGGATTTTGAGTCCGCCGTGTCTACCATTCCACCACTCCGGCCCGGAGCGATACGCTGTCGCATTATATCCTCCACTTCAGTTTTTTTCAAGATAACCCAAAGCAGCAAAATAAAAGGCCCCGATTGCAGATGCGCAACCGAGGCCTTACCTCAATCTTCTCCAATCCACAGGCCGTTCTCTTGAAGAAAGCCTATCGGATCATCTACCCCAGCTGCCCCCAAAGACAGCATTACGTTTTCCAGAAGCTCCAGATCACTTGCTGCTGCCAAAAGATCCTCTTCGCTCTCAGCAACCGGCACAGGTTCTACTCGACGAAAAAGAGCGTCATAAACAAACCCTTCTGGAGTTTCCATTACGACAGGTCTTTCGTGAATCTCAATCAATCCCGCGTCAGTGCCATCTTGAACATCCTGGATGTCCAGGTTGTCGAGATTTTCCAACTGACGAATCAGTGCCTTGATCTCCTCACGCCACTCCTCGCCCATAGGCTCCATATTGTCAGTCACCTATCTCCACCTTCCTATAACCAACGTCCAATCTCTAACTTGCAAGTATACTCCCCCTCCCCACTTCTCCTTCTCACTTCTCCTCCTCACTTGTCCTCCTCACTCCTCCTTTTCCTAGACAAATGTCACAACGTCCTTGTTCTGCACTTCAACCGGCACCCCCATACTCCATAGATGGCAGCGCTGCACGACAAAGGCGGCCCATTGTGGCTTTGCCAGACCTGCTTCCGGATACGTACAGCCTATCGCCGCGATTAGTGTCATGTCATCCAGGGCACTGCGGATGACCCACTCAGCCATCACTGTCGGGTGGTACGCATTCAAGTGCTCCAACACCATGGTAGCTGCCCATTTCGTGGCAGTACCAGCGCGAGCGTCTGCCTCATCATCATCGGCCAAAATCTGCTTCATTTCAGCAGCTATCTGACTTCTAAGAATGAGGCTTTGGTTGTGCTGACCGATTTGATTAACAGCCAGGCTAGCCATTATCGCCTCATAGCTGTCATCCATAGCATCCATCACGGTTGGATCGTCAAGCCTGCTGAAGGTTTGGCCGAAGAACGCTTGCAGACCTTCCCAACTCAACAACCGAAGCAACGACGAAGCAAAGAAAAAACCATGGCTTGCTTCCCATTCAGCAAATCGTTCGTTCTGCTGCTGCTCCAGGCTGATCATCTTCATCCCTCTCGCTAAAACTCACGAAGCCAGCTACTAAAAAGTCTGGCCTTTTCAAAAAAGAACAAAGAGCCCAGTCCACCAACCGAGCTCTCTCCTATCACTTCCAACGTGGCTGCAAAAACTCACAGAAAGCCAAAACTCCCTAGTTAAATTCCAAACATGGCCAGTTCAATACCAATAGTCATTATACCACAACTATAGGCCTCTGTCAAATCTCTCAAACTTTCACAAACAGCCTGGCCGCCTCCAATACCTGACCAGTATATGGTCCGCCATTGCAATACAGGGGGATGTGGCCAAGGTGGAATCCGATCCCAGCCATAACCAAATCATCCTGACACCGCTTCATCCGCTCGGCCTGACAAGCAGACGCCCTGATAAATTCCATGCCCAGGCCATAGACAGCAATGAGCTAGCGATGAGCAGTATCAAATCCACCGGTACTGTCCAAGCACCCTCCTTGTATGTACCACACAAATATTATTAATTCAATTTCGAGCGTCATAACGCACCGGAGAACAACCTATCAAAAGGGGTGCCGAATAGGCACCCCTTACAGACAATACTGTAGTTATTTTCGCTCTACTCCCTCCATACAACCGGCTTGGCTACCTGCATCGTTGGTCGATCAGTGAGAGTCCACCTCAGCGGGATGTAGCCCAAACAAAAAGCAACTCCTGCTTGAACCAGTCTTTCGTGATGGCTGTCCAATGCAGCTTGGTCAAGCATTGGGTTATACAGCAGCTCCAAACTCTGAGCATAAACTGCTTGCACCCAACGCAATGCGTGCTCAAATCCCCCGCCGTAATTCAAAACATTGTTCTGTGGTTCATGGAGAGACCACAGTTGTTGTCGAAGAATCTCCTTGATGCGCTTTTGGGCGCTGTTATAGTCTTCGTCGTACAGTTCCATAAGGTTGACCAACGCCTTATGAAACATACCAGATACGTCGGACCACTCACCCCTTCCCTCATCAATGAATGGCGAGAGTCTGGATTCAGCAGCCATCAAGGCCATAGCACGTCGTGCCATCTTGTACACCTGCGTGTATATAGCCTTGATCGGAACAACTCCTGGTCCGACCAAATCAGGTCTCTGTAATGACAAGCCATCAATTAGTTGGCGAGAGAATGATCCGGGACGAACAAGACACTCACCAATACACTCAATGCCTAGCCCGGCATCGAACAGAGGATGTTCGCTCGGCAGCACCTCAACTTGAGGCACATACCAAGGAATAGTCAAAATCAGCCGCCCAATAGCCTGATACTGGCGTGAAGCTATGCCGACTGACGGGCCAAAGTCAATAGAACCGCGTTCAGCAGCAACCACCTGGCCCAGCACGACAAGCTTGACCACCTCCTCGCGAGTTTTCTCCAGCATCGCCCGGTTCAAAACAGGGATCTGATTCAGCTGCGTGCCCACCGTCACACCTTTCCTATAAAACCGCATCTAAGCCTTTGCCTAGACACCCTGCTTATACTACAAATCTAGTCAATTTTCAAACTTATAAGCCACAGGCCAAGCCACCTACGGTGGCGAGACACCAGACAGGAAACTCGGATATAGACCTGGAATCAAAGCGATGCTGCACCCCGCGTCTCACTAAAAACAGCCGATTGCTCGGCTGTTTTTATTCATCCCCACGCTTCTTCTCCACCCCATAATACCTGGTCCGCGCACCCTTGAAGATCAGGTCGATTTCTCCAATTGCCCCATTTCGATGCTTAGCAATAGACAACTTGACTGGCAATGTATCACTCGATCCCCGTGTCGCCATGGTGTTATCTTCGCGCCACAAGAACATTACCACGTCAGCATCCTGCTCAATAGATCCTGAATCACGCAAGTCAGATAGCTGGGGAGGGCTCGGTTTATCAGCCGTACCGCGCTGCTCAACGTTACGAGATAACTGAGACAAGGCGATCACCGGACAACGCAATTCACGGGCAATAGCTTTCAAGCCCTGAGATATTTCAGACACTTCTTGAACACGATTATCGCCATATTTGCCTGACCCCTTAGCCAACTGCAAATAGTCCACCACCAACAATCGACAGCCATGCTCCATCTGCAACCGTCGAGCCTTGGTCTTCATTTCAGTCAAACTCATGGCCGGCGTATCATCAATATACAGCGGCGCCTCTGCCAATTTGCCCATGGCGTCAGTCAACGCTTCCCAATCACGATCAGTCAAATTGCCGGTCGTAATCTTCCAGGCATCGATATTGCTCTGACTAGACAGCAACCTATCAACCAACTCCTCTTTTGACGATTCTAGAGACAAAAATCCTACCGGCAGTTTCTCCTCCACCGCCACATACTGACAAATGTTCAAAGCCAACGATGTCTTACCCACTGACGGACGAGCCGCCAAAATAATCAAGTTGCTATCCTGCAGTCCCGCCAACTTCTTATCAATATCCCGAAAACCAGTCGCCAAGCCTCGCAACTTACCCTTATTCTGATGCAGCTCTTCCAGACGATCAAAACTCTCCGTCAACGTCAACTGAATCGACTCAAACTTACGCTTCATCGTGCCCTGAGTGATTTCAAATAACGATTGCTCAGAGAAGTTAAGCACTTCGGGCAGCTCAGTCTTTATATCAAACGATTTATCGCTCATGGTGGCCGACATTTCAATCAAACGTCGACGCACCGAACCCTGCCGAATTATTTCAGCATAATGCTCAACGTTGGCCGCATTGGGCACCCCATTAACCAAATCAGCCACATAACCAGATCCGCCAATAGACTCCAATTCACCAAACTCAGTCAATTGAGTCGATACCGTTATCAAATCAGCCGGCGTATTGTTATCAAACAATTGCATGATAGCTTTGTAAATAATGCCGTGCTTGGCCGCATAAAAATGTTCGGGTGTCAGCACATCCCCGATTTTGATCAAAGCATCGCGATCCAATAATAACGAACCCAGCAACGCCTTTTCAGCATCTAGGTTATGGGGCGGAATCCGATTTGTCCCCTCCAGCAATTCCTGCAGGTTGTAGCTGGACTCGCTTCGTCTAGTTTTGGCTTCATTTGCCCTGGTGGCCATAAATACTAGCTCCTTACAGTCGCGAATATCGGATATCGAATATAGGCCATAGCCATTATTCTGCCAATATCCATGTCTCGCGTCTCGCCAGCTATTAGCTAACTAGCTCCTTCTATATTCTATACCCAATATTCCATATTCTCGTGGAATAGTCCACGGCTATTTTTGAGGCTGTAGTACCACAATTTGCATTTCTTCAGGCAATCCTATCTTCTCGCCCACCTTCAGGCTTGGCACTGACTCTGAAACTTCCTTGCCCAAAGCTTTAAAGAAATCTTCTAGACCGCTCAAGTTAGGATTATCAATAACTCCCGGAATTGCATAATGCATGGGAATAACAATTTTTGGCTCCAGCTGACTGACGATTTCAGCCGCCGTCGCACCATCAACCGTATAGGTTCCACCAACCGGCACCATCACCACATCTGCAGAAGATAGCTCCTCTGCTTGTTCTCCGGTCAGCTTGTGCCCTACATCACCTAAATGGCAAATAGTAATACCTTCGGCTTCCATGGTGTAGGCAGTATTCTTGCCTCGCTCAGCCCCTTTAACAGCGTCATGGAACAAAGGTACGCCACTCATCAATATCTCTTTAACTTCATATTCACCAGGGCCGGTTGCCACAAAACCGCCATCTACTCCAGCCACATTATTATGGTCATCGTGATCATGGCTAATCAGCACAATATCTGCCGACTGGCTCTTCCACGGCAAGCCGATTTTATCTGACTTAAAGGGATCAATGATGATCGTGGCAGTTTTTGTTTTTATTTTAAAAGCCGATTGGCCAAACCATGTAATTTCCATAGCACCAGTATACCTTTCTCAAATGATTTGCACTAGTCTAACCAACTTAGCATGCCTCATCCCGCCCCCACCGTCAAGCAACAAGCATGTAGGGACGATCATGAGGATATAGGATCCGCCAGCTGGAGGAAGGATGTAGACAGTCTCCCGCCTTCTGCCTTCTGTGTTTGAAGAATAAACCCCTGTATTCATTTCTTTCATATCAAATACTGGTCTCCCAGCCTGACCAAAAAGAGGTATGCAATCACAACACATCTCACCCATACCCAATCAAAGCCACCAAGTCATGTTTATTTGATTTGAAAAAATGACACACAAAAAGATGGGTCGAGGAATGTAGGATTTAGGATTTTCCCACCTCTATCCCCCCCTTTGAGCTATCCAATGCTTGTCTGATACAATATCCAATGCTATGCCCAAACGCCGCCCACCCTCCTTCATCGTCTACGCCTGCCTTATCCTCTGCCTATCTATCTGGGGAGGCACCAGTGTCGTTTCAAAGGTCACCATAGAACAATTTCCAGTTTTTACCACCCTCCTGCTTCGATTCTGCCTGGCCAGTTTATTCCTGATTCCCTTTTTTATCAAAGATAGTCAGCGTCGATCTCTCAAAAAGATTTCTGAGGTCAAAATATGGCAGTTGATTGCCCTCGGCTTCGTCGGCATCACCATTCAAATAGGCTTCTTCTTCGTCGGCATTGCCAGCGCCTCAGTGCTTGATGCCAGCATCATTATTGCCTTAGCTCCCCTGATGATTTGTGCCGCCGGTTGGATATTCCTCAAAGAGTTCAAAACTACCACCAACATTCTCGGCTTAAGCTTGGCCACCTTCGGCGTCATGATTGCGCTCACCACCCACGGCACCGCTACGCATCACTCATTCTGGGGCAACATTGGTATTCTCATTTCCACCATTGCGGTAGCCGTCTATGCCATCGGTTCCAAAAAGCTCAACCACAATTTCTCGCCCATCGCCATCACCACCGTCTCCTTCATCGTCGGCATGATCAGTTTTCTGCCCTTGGCAGCTTGGGAATACCTCCAAGATCCCAACTTGTTCAGCCACTTCAACGCCCAAGTAGCCTGGGGGATTATCTATCTTAGTCTAGCTTCATCAGTTATCGCCTACTGGCTCTACGAATGGGCGCTCGAGTTCGCCACCGCCCACAAAGTCGGGGTCCTAACATTCGTTCAACCACTAGCCGGCATAATTCTAGCTGTCATCTTCCTCAACGAATCAATTCATTGGGCCTACAGTCTTGGTGCCGGACTAGCCGTCATCGGCATCTGGCTAGCCCTCAAGCAGCCCGGAGGCAGATCAGCCGCCCAAAGCATGCCCGCCAAACAAGCCCTCCACGCCCGCCACCCACACAAGTAAACCGAGCTAGAAGGTTGGAGGTAGAGGGATTTAGGGTTTAGGGTTTAAGGTTTTGACCACCTTCAACCTCCTACCTCCAACCTCCTCAACGTTTACCTTCCCCTTATCTTGCCAACATACGCTATACTTCGAATCACAAATCATTTACAATTTTGATGCTATTCCCAGGACAATAAAATTGGCGTTTATCGTTTCTCGATAAATTATGGTATAATAGCAGTCCTAACTCCTACTTTTTATATGTCAACAGAACATCTCCCACAACATATCGCTATTATCCCTGACGGCAATCGTCGTTGGGCCAAGCAGCACAATCTACCCAGCCTAGAAGGCCATCGTCGCGGCTTTGAGCGAATCAAGCAGCTCGTCAATCACACCAACCAGCTTGGCATTCCGGTCCTTACTCTGTGGGGATTCTCCACTGAAAATTGGCAACGGCAAGAGGAAGAAAAGGGCTATCTGTTCAAATTATTTTCCACTGCCCTCGATCAGCTAAATGATCAAATTATTGCCAATCAAACAGCCTTCCACCACCTAGGCAGACAAGATAGGCTACCGGCTCCCTTACTCAAAAAACTCCACCAACTCGAACAAACCACCGCTCATTTCACCGACAAGCACCTTAATATCGCCTTGGACTACGGTGGACGCGACGAAATTATTCGTGCCATCCAAAAATTATCTGCCCAGGGCTTAGATAGTAGCCAGCTAGACGAACAAACATTGTCCAGCCACCTTGATACGGCAGGCCAACCCGATATTGACCTTATTATCAGAACTTCAGGCGAAAAACGGACCAGCGGATTTTTACCGTGGCAAGCTATCTACGCCGAATTCTATTTCACTGACCTCCATCTACCCGATTTTGACGCTACCCAACTAGACATAGCCCTCCAAGACTACGCCACCCGCCACCGCCGCTTCGGCAAATAGACGAATCTGCCCTCTCGTGCAGATTCGAGCGACGGGCGACGGGCGACGGGCCTGGCTGGCAGGAAACTGGGAGAATTGAATCCCAGCCGTCGCTCGTCGCTCGTTCTCGTCGCTCCAAGATATTGCCAGCAACAGTAAAGCTGTGATATAATCCTCTCCGAACAATTCAAATCTGGGATTTTTTAAAACTATGAAAGCAAACATTCACCCAAAATTTTACCAAGCTACCATCAACTGCTCTGGTTGTAACGCCAGTTTTGAAGCAGGATCTACTGTTCAGTCTATTCGCATTGATATCTGCTCCAACTGTCACCCATTCTTTACTGGTCAGAAAAAGCTGATTGACACCGAAGGTCGCGTTGAGCGATTCGAGCGTCGTGCTTCTCAGGGTACTATCAAAGTTGAGCCTAAGAAAGCCAAGCCTCAGCCAGTGTTCACGACCACCAACGCCAAAGCTGTTGAGCCAATCGTAGCTGACAAAAAGACCAGCGATCGTCCAAAATCACTGCGCGAAATGCTTCAAGACGCCGCCAACAAGGGCTAAATGTAAACCATGGCTCATCCAACCCCCGCCACCCAGGCGCTTGGGAGCGATAAGCTACAATCGCTAACTGAGCGATTGGAACAACTCAATCATCAACTTTCTCGACCTGACGTTGCTCAGGACTTAGACCTCCTTCGTACTCTATCCAAAGAGCACGCGGAGGTCTCTGAAGTTGTAAGCATTGCCGATCAACTCCGCCAAACCCTCCATCAATCCGACCAAACCCGCCAACTGCTCCAAGACGACCCATCAATGGCCAGCCTTGCCCAAGAAGAGCTGGCCAGTCTCGACTCCCAAATTGACTCTCTTTCAGCCACCCTCATCGAACTACTATACCCAGCTGACCCTCTCTACAACCGAGATGCCATCGTAGAAATTAGAGCTGCGGCAGGTGGCGATGAAGCTGGCCTTTTTGCCGGCGAACTATACCGCATGTATCTTCGCTATGCCGAAATCATGGGCTGGCATGTCGAACAAGTCTCTCTGTCCGAGGGAGGCATAGGTCAGATTAAAGAAGCAGTCTTTGAAATCCAAGGCAAAGAAGCCTATGGCACCCTGCGCTACGAATCCGGCGTTCATCGCGTCCAGAGAGTTCCTGAAACCGAGTCTCAGGGTCGCATCCATACTTCAACTATCACCGTAGCTGTTTTACCCGTTGCCGAAGAAGTAGATATCGACATCAACGACAACGATCTCCGAATCGATATCTTCCATTCGGGTGGGGCTGGAGGCCAAAATGTCAACAAAGTGGCCACCGCTGTCCGGATTACCCATCTTCCCACCAACACCGTTGTGGTCTGTCAAAACGAGCGCTCCCAGCTCAAAAATCGCATCCAAGCCATGGACGTCCTTCGTTCTCGCCTACTCGACGCCAAGATACAAGAACAGCAACAAGCCATCTCTTCAGACCGCAGCAGTCAGATCGGCTCAGGCGACCGCAGCGAAAAAATCCGCACCTACAACTTCCCTCAAGACCGCATCACCGACCACCGCATCAACCAATCTTGGCATAATATTCAAGAAATCTTAGCTGGAAACTTAGATCCAATCATGACCTCCCTCAAACAGGCCTCCAGCGAACTCCGCCAAAACCTCAACCCCGACATGTAAACTCTTCCCCCTGCTCCTCCCCCCTGTTCCTCCTCCCTGTTCCTCCTCACTATCTACCTACCTAATCCATGACCATCACCCAAGCCCTCACTCAAGCCGACACCAATCTTGCTCATCTACAAGACCACACCACCATTGTTCGTCAGCTACTTGCGAATACCTGCAAGTTGTCACAAGAGCAATTATGGACAAATCTGAATAAAGAGATTACTCCACAGCAATTACGCCAATTTGAACAACTAGTCAGCCGAGCAGCCGAGCACGCTCCGCTTGCTTACCTTTTAGGCTATAAAGAATTCTTCGGCCGCAAGTTTATCGTTACTCCCGACACCCTCATCCCCCGCCCCGAATCAGAACAACTCATCCACCTGACCCTCAACCACCTAAACCAACTACACCCTACCTCCAACATCCTACCTCCTACAATAATCGATGTCGGCACAGGTAGCGGCTGCCTAGCCATCACCATCGCTCTAGAGCTACCCCAAGCCTCAGTTATTGCCATAGACACCTCCAAAGCCGCCTTGACCGTAGCCAGAAGAAATGCTCAGGCACTCAAAACTACCAATGTCACCTTTGTCCAAGGCTCTCTCCTGGGCCCACTGTCCTACATGCTCCAGCCCCATTCATGCGACGTTATTGTCGCCAATTTGCCCTATATCTCCAATCAAGAGTATCAAGACTTGCCGCTCAATGTTAGAAAGTATGAGCCAAAACAGGCCCTTGTCAGTGGCGCTCACCCCGACACCTTCAATCAGCAATTAGTCATCCAAGCCAAAGACCATCGCAAACCGAAAAGTTTGCTAGCCTATGAAACAACCAATGGTCAAATAGTGGTTGTAGAATAGTCTTAGGTTAGAATAGGTTTCGCTGTAACAGAAGTCGATAATAGATTATCGTACAACTTTAATATAGACAAAATAATCAGACATAAGCTTAGTAATAGTTCAAAAATATTACATTTTGAGGCTAAACTGCAGCTCTCATCATCCAGCATAAATCAATCCATTGGTCCACATCTGACCATAGTGCAATAAATTACTCATTCTTCAAGTTTAAAGAGTAACATCTATACCCAGTGCTTTGAGTCAAACCGACTAAATTGAGTAACAAACTTATTCGTCACCGCCTTTACCCTTTTTCATAAATTTATAGTAGCACTAATTACACCAAAAGACCCGAGCCATCCACAGACTCGGGTCTTCCTTCATATTACTAGCGCTCGTCGCTTGTCGCCCGTCGCCCGTCGCCCGTCACTCGACCGAGAGTCGAGTGTATTCAGCCTACTGAGCCGGCGATTCAATCAACTTTGCCTCAACGGTCTTAGTTCCATCCTGTCCTTCACGCCAGTAAGTCAACTTCACTGTATCCCCAATCTTCTTAGATCGAATATGGGTACTCAGATCATTACTTTCGCGCATATCCTTATCATCAATCTTGGTAACAATATCGCCAGTCTGTATGCCAGCCTCAGCAGCCGGGCTACCAGCCACTACCTGCTGGATATACATACCCTGAGGAACCTCGTTGAGCAAGGCTGTTCGCTGAGTTACGACCTGATAGCTGACTCCCAGGTAGGCAGGACCAGCTATCTTGCCAGTTCGCTTAAACTCATCCAGAATCGGCTTAGCATCATTAATTGGAATAGCAAATCCAAGGTTCTGACCACTTGTCGACACGGCCGTATTAATACCAATAACCTGACCGGCTGAGTTCAATAATGGCCCACCAGAGTTACCCGAGTTAATAGCTGCGTCAGTCTGAATCACATTGTCCAGCTGCTCTTGGAATTGCCCACTCGAGCTACCAGCAGTTATACTTCGACCCAACCCAGACACTACGCCGGTGGTCACAGTATTACTAAACTCGCCCAGAGCATTACCGATAGCAATGACGAACTGCCCCACCTCCAGACTACCCGAATCCCCCAACTCAATCGGCTCCAGTCCGCTCGCTTCAATCTTTATAATAGCCAGATCATTGACCGGATCGCGGTAAATATTCTTTACTTCATAGCGCTTCTCATCATTTGTCACTACCGTATAAGTGATAGAAGTATCAGCCACCACATGCTTATTAGTCAAAATCAGGCCATCTTCACTAATAATAAATCCTGTCCCAATCCCCTGCTCCTGAGATTCTTCACCGCCCCCAAACCACTGCGACAAACTGCGACTTGCCCCAATAGACACCACCGACGGCTTAGTATTCTTAGATACGTCAATCACCAATGACTCTTCTTTGAGGATTCTCTGGTCAACATTGGTGGTGGTAATAACTTTATTTAGCCCCAAGTTATTCCACATATCACTCCAACCAGCCAACGAAATGTTGGTCAAGAAACCCGAACTAACCACCAATATTGCCACCACGATAATGGCCACCACCCCCACCAACCGCCGCCCAGACCCACCATCCCCAGCTGCTACATACTTGCCTGATTCGACAGATGATCCTCCGCGACTCGCAGGCGCTTCACTTGTCGCAGCACCCTGAGCGTGCTCTCCACCTGCTTCATCAGCTCCCATCATAGATAACTCCCGCTTAGGCTCCATCGCCCCTCTATCCAACTCTTCAGACATACAGCACTCCTTTAAAAACTATATTGTTCAATGTAGCCTTAGTATAGGAGCGAACCGTAAGAAAAGACTAAGAACCAAATAACCTCCGAGGTTCGCTAGCTAGCGAACCTCGGAGGTTATCAAGGAATATCACCTCGTACTTGCTTCGACAGCAGGAGCTATTTCTTTGCTTCTTGCATAGCTCGATCCAACTGCGGGTCTCGGTCAGCCTGCACATCCTCACTGGTCATGTCAACTTCAATATCAGGACTGATACCTTGCTTATCAATGTTGTCGCCATTTGGCAAAATCCACTTGGCGATGGTTACATGCAGGCTAGTATCTCGAGCTAAATCAATCACCTGCTGAACAGTTCCCTTACCAAACGACTTCATGCCCACAATATCAGCCCGATCGCGAGACTTAAGCGCCCCAGCCACAATCTCCGAAGCCGAAGCCGATCCACCATTCACCAACACAGTCACCTTGATATCAGTCAGTCGACCACGTCCAGTAGCCTCAAAATTATCAACACTGCCGCTAGCATCTTCCTGACCAACAATGATACCGTCCTTGAAGAATTCCGATCCAATGGTAATAGCGGTATCCAAATATCCGCCCGGATTATTGCGCATATCCAAGATCATCGACGTCGAGCCCTTGGCTACTATCTCTGACACAGCCGTGGCCCACTCCGCATCTGTCGTTTCACCAAACCGACTCAACGAAACATAGGCAATACCATCTTTAAACTCAAGCTCAACCGTCTTGATAGTGATTTGCTTACGAGTAATCGTAATATCTTTGGTTTCAGTAGCACCTTTAGGCAAAACCGTTAATACCACATCAGTACCTGCCTCACCACGAATCTTCAGCACCACTTCATTCAAGGTCAGCCCTTTAATCGATTCATTATCAATTGCAACAATCAAATCGCCAGCCATCAAGCCAGCCGCTTCAGCTGGAGTGCCTTTAATAGGTGCAACCACCACTATCTGCTTATCTTCATTGTAGCCAAGCTCAGCACCAATCCCACTATACTTACCGGACAATTGTTCTTCGGAAGCTTGGTTCTGTTCTGGATCAAAAAAAGCCGTATATGGGTCACCGGCAGATGCCACCATCCCGCCAATAGCCCCAAACAACATCGAATCATTGTTCAGCTCATCAGCTCGCAAGTATTTAGTGCGCATCAACTGCTCGACTTGAGCATACAGCGGATCCCCTGCAGCATTACCTACCGCAGTATTAGCCACCACTGTTGGGATAAATGGCCAGCTCGAATTCCAGATAATTTGATAGTTATTACCCAGATAAAAACCACCCGCCACCAAGCCACCCACTACCACCACTGTTCCCAAAAATTTCCACCAACCAGATGTACCGGATTCTATTTGATTATTCTGGTAGGTCGGTGCTTCTATTACTTGCTCTTCTTCGGACACATACTCATTCTCAGACGCTGCAGGCAGATTTGAATTCATAAAAAGTTACTCGGACAATAGCTCAATATTAGTTATCGGAATATGTATTGTATCACCATTCTGACGCTCCAACAAACAATGAGCCATCTTGAGTTTGCTGCCCACAATGGTCATTTCTTCAACCACGCCTTTAACCAAAGCTGATTCACCCAACAAAGCCCCAGTCAAAATCCGCACCCGCTGACCCACCTCCAGCTGACCATAAGCATCCGGCAAACTACCCATCTTATTAACCGTCATATCGCTCGACAACGGCAATGGAGCCAGCACTATCATCTGCTTCGGCAATAAATAGACTTGCTGCTCTTTATACTTTTCCAAAAAGGCATACACCTGCCCGTCCATTGGCCGATTACCTAATCCCGAAGTGATCAACAAACTCAACCCAACATCCTCACTACCATGCAAATCACCACTAACTGCCAGCAAATCATCTGCACCAATTCCCCCGGTAATAATCCCTTTTACCCCCACCGCCAATGCTCTATTGAGGGCGTCTCGAGTAATACCCGACCCACCACCAATAATATAACCGGCCTGCTTGGCATCAATAGACTGAGCAGAAATTGGTTGATCCGGCGGTGCCACCAGCTTCAAAGCTCCCTCTCGCATATGACCACTACCAAACGCCCCAAACAATAAGCTGGCATGTGTCTTCACGTAGACTGCCTGCTCAGGCACAATCTGGCTGACTTCACCTCGAACGCCAGCCGGCAACCGATAGGTGGTCGGCGCAAATCGCATTGTTAGCTGGCCGGTCACCACATCAAACGACTGCAACATACCATCAATAGGTGAAATAAATTGCTTTTTACCAAACAATTTAGAGGCTTCAGCCACTACGTCCCCTTGATAAACTCGCGAACCAATAGTTCGGTGCAGGTACTTCTTAACCTGATTAGGCGGAACCTTCAAATAATCGGCCAAGCTAAACACGCGAAAGCCAGCCGACACCTTAGCTTCGCCCACAATCGTCTCCGGCTTCACCACATCGCCAAGCTTGGCATAAATTGTCCCCTTCACCGGCAGCGACCGCTCTAGCGAATACTCCACCCCCTCCAACAAACTTCGTCCACTTCGAACCAACAATTCAGATTTAGCCACGCTTCACCTCACTGTTCTCTACTTGACGACCAGGATTCATGCCCACCCCTTGCCTCCCCCCACCCGCCTTCTGTTCATCAGCCGTCGCAATTATCTCTTCCAACATTCCCACTTGCTGATGAACATTGAGCTGTTTATCCCAGTTTAGCAACTGAGTGCGACGCTCACGATCCTGACGTGACAACAAAATAGGCCTCGCGCGACCATCAATTACCAACCCCACGCTACCGCCCACCACCGTCTGCACCTCCTTGGTCAAATGCTCTGCACCACCTTTAACTATCATTTCTCCCACTTCCTCGGCGCTCCACGGCACCACGGCCACCTCATCAGCCTTAACTTCCAAAGCTTGTTGGCTGGACAGTCCCACATCAAGGGTTATCCGAGTAGCCTTGCCCTTAGCCGGAGCCTTGCCCGCTTCAGTTCGCTCAGCCAAACAAACCACTCTAGCCACCGGCTGCATAGTAGCCCGCAGCAAGGTCCGCCCTACACTATAATCTTTGCTTGACCAAGCTTCAAAAGCTCCACCCAAGGCAAACAGCAGTAACGACGAGTCTGATAATAATTGGAAAGACCCCAGAGGCTGAAATCCGTCCAGAACACATGCCACAGTCTGCGGATCATGAGCTGGCTGGCTCAAAACTCCCCCACTAACCATCACCTGATCGATATCCAGCCAAGGAATAGGCAATTTTGATTCGATTTGTCGCAATATCAACTTGGCTAGCGACTGCTCAATGGCCAGTTCAACCGTTGAAGTTGGAATACTACTCGGATACAAACTCTTGGTGGCAATATAATTACTGACAATCCCGTCAGCCACTTCAAAGGGCAGCCAGGCTCGCAGCTGTTCGGCTGTATCACCGTGGCGCAAAAACGACCAGCTCTGTTCTCCCACCCCATAATCAAAGCTCTCCGCACTCACCTTACCGTACTTAGCCAGCGCCACCATGGTTCGATGACAACCAATATCAACCATCAAGACCGAGCCATTAGCCGATTGTCGCCTAGCCACCGCCGTCAGAGCTTCTTCATGACTAAACCTCATCACCCGAGCAGCTTCAGTATAAATATCCAAATCAGGCGGATGCCCCACCAAGACCAGATCAAAGTCAGTGCTACCAGTCTTATTAGCGATAGCCAACTGCCGTACTACTTCCATCAATTCTTCGATCAAACTAGCCAGAGATTGCTCAGCCACAGCCGTCTGCACCACCCGTTCAGTCGCCACCCATTGTCGCCCAATAGCATCTTTTTCCAAAACTGCCGCCTTCATCAAAGACGTCCCAACGTCAACAGCAATCAGATACATCGAATCAGCCATACATCTATAGTAGCACAACCTCCGACACCCCTGCTTGCTCTACGACTTCACATAGGTCCTCTGAGGCAAGAATGTTCCCGGCTCACGCTGCCCCTGTATGCCCGCCAAGCTCTTAACATGATCCAGCCTCAACTCCACCGCCTCTTCCGGCCGCTGATGGCCAGTATTGTGATGTGCTCCTCTATAAACACTTACTCGATCTATCGGCAACTCGACAGATTTTCTTTCCTGATCATAGGCCAGCACATTCATCCAGTAATGCTGATCTGCTATTCTCTGCCACATCCTATCCGCTGGAAACAGCGGATCATTTTGCCCCATAATTATCGAAATCGGCACACCCGCCTCACGCACCTTATAAATTAACCCTAATAAATCAGAATTCGCCACACTAAATGTTTCATCAACGGATTTCGGAAGATTCTTCATTATATCGAGACTGCCCCACATATTCTGTGAAGGCGAGTTTTTATGCAACTGAGACAGAAAGCGTGCGTACAAAGCGACCTCACTATCTTGCCCAATAATACCTGGGTTCTCTAAGGTTAAACTTTGGAATCTGGCCGGATCCAGCAAAGCTGCCACCACAAGATCCATACAGCCCAAAGAGTGGCCGACTCCACTGACTGTAATTCGATCAGCTGGATCGGTATAGGCAATACCACTACTTTCCTGATTATGACGGTCAATGGCCATCAAATTCATCAGAATATTGAGCGGTCTTTGAGCAGCTGCTCCACCTAGATTAACATCTATGTTAGCCAAATAATCCTCAATTCCTACCGGCAACTGAGGTCGCTCTCCCCATCTCGGATGATGCGCCACTGCTACACCACAACCTTGTTCGACTATCAAATCAACCTCACTTTGGACCGTCTTCAGTGTCTCCGACAAACCAAGACTCATCAACAAAGTGGGTTCGTCATCTCGAGCTGGCACATAAAATTCAGGCCCGGGGATATATTCCTCGACGGGCGGCAAAGCCTCGTATCCACCAGCCTCAAAATTACGACTGTCCAAAGGATTGTTCATTAACAGTATAGTATCATAGCCATGTCAGCAAACAAACACCACCAACTTGTATTTCCCTACCCCATTCGTCCTCGTCACCCAGTTAGAATAACCTCGACCAATAAAAAAGCCTCCCCGAAGGGAGGCCTTTTTATTAAGGAATCAGAGCCATAGTTCGGGCTCGCTTGATAGCAAGCGCCACTTGGCGCTGAAACTTAGCCGAAGTACGAGTCTTAGACTGAGGCACAATCCGATTGCGCTCATTCAAATATCGACGCAACTTAGCGGTGTCTTTGTAATCTGGCTCAAAATCAGGAGTGATCTTGGCGCGCTTACGATTGGATGCGGCGCTCTTAGGGCGACGCAATGGAGTTTTTCTGGCTGTTGTAGATGATGATCCAACTGGCATAATTAATTTTCCTTATAACTACTTACTTATTTCTACTCACTTCTCACTGTTCCTGTTCACTGTTCCTATTCACTGTTCCTGTTCCCTGTTCCTGCTCACTGTTCCTGCTCACTTCCGAATCAGAAAGGAATCTCGTCAGGATTGATATCCTGACTAGCTGGCTCGGCCGATGGCTTAGTAGCGCTAGAGGCACTAGAAGCTGATTCTTCCGCATGTCCACCGTCATCATCACGCAAGCCCTTGTTGTCCAAAATAATCATATCTTCGGCCACAACTTCAGTTTTGTACTTCTTCTCACCCTCAGGGCTTTCCCAAGAACGAGTTTGCAGGCGACCTTCGATGTAAACCTTGCGACCTTTGGCCAGCAATTCACCACACAGCTCAGCCAACTTGCTCCAAGCCACAATATTGTGGAATTCTACTTCTTCTTGGCGCTCTTTGCCGTCTGTTGGCATCCAGCTACGATTAGTAGCCAAACCAAAAGTACACACTGGAGTACCCTGAGGAGTATAGCGCAACTCAGGATCGCGGGTTAAATTACCGATTAATTGAACTTTATTTAAAGAACGACTAGACATAGCAAACCCTCTTTCACATTCTAATCAACTGTTGCCTTAGGCTTCTGCTGCTTGATTGGTTTTAGCTTCTTTTGCTTCTTTTGTTTCTTTTACTTCTTCTGTTCCTTCTTCTACAGCATCCTTAGTGAATCGCTTCTTAGGAGCCAAAGTTACCAGAGATCGAAGTACGTTGTCTTGAATCTTCAAAGCTGCCTGAATTTCAGCAGGTGCACTTGATTCTTCTGAAGTAAAGCGCCATACAAAGTAATACCCATAATCCTGCTTATTGATTTGGTAAGCTAGCTTGCGCTTGCCCCACTCATCTAAAGAGGTGATAGTTCCTTGCTTGGCCTTAACTGTCTTTTCAATTCCGTCAGCAACTGGCTTAACGGCATCTTCTTCCAATGCTCCGCTAACAATTGCCATTAATTCGTAAACTTTCATCGTGATCCTCGGTTAAATATAAGATTTGTTTTTAGATAGATAAACATACCGACACCAAGACGGCATGCACGATCAATACAATGATCTGCAGAAGTATACCATTTCTGAGCGCAACTAACAAGATGCGCACCAAATTTATGAATAATTTAGTTAAACCTAATCTCTATGCTATACTCCCCCTGTCGTATTGGTTCATCACAGGAGAGAGAAAACATGTCCGATACACCTCAAGAGGAAGATTATCCTGTTGGGTCCAAAATAACTTGCGACGAGTACGCACTCGTGCTATTGATGCGCCGCAGTGGACTTCTTCGCCCATTGCACTACATACAAAACATACCGCTAACCAACCAAGAGCTGGTGCATGTCCTTGAATGTAAAGCATGCACCTTAGGTCGTTCCGGTGGCAACTATAGCCTAGACCAGATGGCTATGCGCTACCTTGGAGCCTTCTATGGACTTACCCACAACAACTGGACCGAAGAGAACGACTCCGCTGCCAAAGCGCAAGACATGTTCACCAGTCGGATTGATTACGTGCGCATCTGCATCGTAAAACTCTTGGGCTTTGGCTTTGTCGGCATCAATCAGTCCGGACAGTGGCGATGCGAGCAGCTGCATGGCCTACTGGAAGATCCGAGCTTTGAAGTCAGAGAGGCTGCCGTCCTTGCCTTGGCTGAGGTAGTCGAATTTAGACCAGAATTGCGCGATTCTCAGCTGCAAGCCCTATTCGAGCATGCAAGGACCGACCCCAAGCGCCGACAATTAGGATTGGGTAGAGTCCTCACAATATATCATCGCAGCCAAAGGATATTCGACTTGTTTCCGCCGAAGCAACCCAAAGCTTGAAAACTGGCTCAGTCGACAAGAGGCGGTCTTATACGACCGCCTCTCACTTTTCCTTATTTTTAAAAATAACAATCCCTTCTCCCTCAATAGAGCAAATTATTCAAATAGGCACCCATGGTCGCGATTTACGCGCCACAGGTGCCCATCAAGCTACTCAGTCGCCGTCACCCACTAAGCGTTCTTCTATTTGAAGCCAGCCTGCCACAGATCAAACGACCGAAGGTGCATCGTCGGCTCATCCAGCTCGTAACTGGTCGTGCCGTTTTTGACATACGCCAGCCGAGTCGGATCATAGGACAACCCCCACTTCTCAGCGTTGGTCAACCCTATCGTGGCCAGAGCAGTCACATGCGCAACCAGCTCCTTCTTCCAGCCTTCAACAACATCATCCTTCGGCGGCGCTTCCAAAAAGTCTACGATCCAACCGCAGTCAGTCAACGCACCGAGCTCGATAGTTGCCCACAATTCAACGACATAAAAGTCATGCCGCCAACCCATCCTGCAGAAGGATGTGCTACCAACAAGCAGCCGCAACCAAGTCGGAGCCCAATAAGCCTTATCTGGGTGCGCCGCTTGCCAGTCTTTTCTATACTTAACCTGATCGTCATAATCAACATAATATGCGATCAGCAGCATATGACCCGCAAACAGATCTGTTGAACCATCCTCTAGTGACCGGAGAATGCGCTCCTCAGTCACATCCTTCAGCCCTATCAACTCACCGTCGCTCATCACTCTCTCCTTGTACTGAACAGCCACTGGTCACACGATTCAGCTCTCACTTGGCTATATAGCATGCTCCACCCACAAAAGTCAAAACCCCACCTCCTTGACGCTTGCCCCTTGACATGCTAAAATCCGCCCACCTCAATTAACCTCAAGCCAGACAAGCAGGGAGAGCACATGAGTCATTCTACCCCGTTACCCATTATTACCGGCGGCGGTCAGATTAGGTTTGTAATTGAGCAAGCGATTGAAAGAATAGCAGACGGCGATAGTCGACAAAAATTCTACTCGACAATCTCCAAAGCTTTTCCAGAATCGTTTAGCGGAATAGACGGCGACCTGGAAGCGGTCAGCCAGATATGCATTCGACTAACTGTCGGTGCCAACTTTTGTAGCGAATCCGGCAACACTGGAACAATTATTGAGGTCGTCAACGCCTTCCTCTCCCCCCTCTTCCAACAGGCTCCAAGCGATTGGTCTAACTTGCTTGATATCTATCAGCAAGCTCTCACCCAGTTGCCCGCAGCTCCAAATCAAGCCTAATGCTTACGGGCGGCCCACCAGCCGCCCAACTTCTTCCCAAGACACCAACTCAATCTCCAAACTTTCAACATATTCCTTCAATCCTGCCTCAGTCAAAGTCTGCAACTCCACCTCCCGCTCTTTGGCATACTTAGTCTCAGCCAACAATGCCTCATCAGCTACTCCCGGATGACACATCAACTCATTCACTCCATCCTCCAACCCGGCCACCACTCTCTTCAGGCTTTCGATACTAACTTTACTCAAATCAGTATTCTTTAGTTTATCCCAGGCAAAAAAGTCTCTTATAAATTTGTTGCCATTTTGTCCTCGAACAGCTAGATCATGCTCATCTGCATACTCTAAAATAATATTGACTAGTTGGCTATGCAAATGAATACTATGATGAGAATCTATATGGCTAGGTTTTCGACCCATTAACCTTTCAAAAGCTTCGATCTGCCGTCCAAATTCCCGCTCAACCGTAGCTTGCGAACTCAAATACAGTTTTCCATGTGCCCGAATCAAACTGACTAATCCTTCATCCGTCATTTGAAAGTGCAATCCCACCGCCAAATCAGGACAATCCCTACTCAAAGCAACTGCCTCCTCAGCCGCATCCCCATCAACCATCAACGAAGCACTAGTCACAATCCCCTCTCGATGAGCCCGAATTATCCCCTCATTAACCCCAGCCGTATACCCAAAATCATCAGCATTAACCACTAAATACTTCATAAACCCTCCCCTCACTCATACAATTCACTATGACTACCGACAGCTTCAAAAATAGCTTCGCCTTCAGTCAATAGATACAAAGCTCGCAAATCACCGCTGATATTAATACTCCGATATTGCTTATACCGCCCCTTTAATGGATGATTGCGCAAGCTTGGATCTAGGGGGTTTTGGACAAACAATCTCAGCCGCTCTTGCAGCTGTAGCCTGGCTGCAGGAGACAGCTTTTTGGCTTGTTTAATAAAAGCCTTGGTATACGAAATCGTCATATGAGATATCAGTTAACCTCAATCTACTCCAGCTCAGAGGCCAAAAAATCCAGCGCCTCCTGGTTGTTTTTAAACCGATGATGCTCGCCAGCGACTATCTCCATCTCAGAGTCTTTCAACAGGGTTGCTGTTTGAGCATTCGGCACTTCCGGCAATTCAAACGACACACTTTGCTCCACCGCAAACCGCCGCAACTCATTATTCAACACCGCACTCAAACTAATACCCAACCTATCAGCCACCTCAGCCGCCTTTTTCTTCAATACTGGATCTGTTTTAAGATTAATGACTGCATAACTACTCATACCAAAAGTATACACTTCTGCCTAAAAAGTGTCAATCTCCGCTTCTCATTTCTCACTTCTCGCTTCTCCTTCTCGCTTCTCACTGCGATTCATCAAGAATGATGAATCACCATCACATCCCCATCCTGCACCACATAATCCTTACCTTCCATCCGGATCATGCCCTTAGACTTAGCCTCATTCCAGCTCCCCTGCTCCATCAAATCTTGCCAATTGACCACCTCAGCTCGGATAAACTTAGCCTCAAAATCAGTATGAATCTCCCCTGCTGCCTGCGGTGCCTTGCTGCCACGATCAATAGTCCAAGCTCGGACCTCCTTCTCCCCAGCGGTCAAAAAGCTCATCAAATTCAAGGTCTCATAACCCACCTTAATCACCTTATCCAAACCACTCTGCTCAATCCCCAAATCCTTCAGATATTCAACCTGCTCGTCCTCAGACAATGAGCTAAGTTCTGCCTCCAACTGAGCATTGACTTTGATATGCCCCGGAGGTAGCGGATCACCTGCTAACAATTGGTCTTCATCAACATTATGAATATAAATAACCGGCTTCATGCTCAACAGGTTCAGACTCTTCAAGGCAAGCTTCTCATCATCATTCAAGTGAATCAGATCTTCTACTTTTCCTTTTTCTAAAGCTTCTATAGCCTTGGCAATAGCCGATTGTCGAATTATTTCATCCTTGGCCATATTACCCGACTTATTGACTCGACAAGACTTCTCCAACACTCCCAAGTCAGCCAACATCAGCTCAGTCGTAATGATTTCTCGATCCTCGTCAGCGTTAACCCGTCCCTCAACATGAATCACATTGCCATCACCAAACTCCCGCATCACATGCACAATCGCATCGACTTCTCGAATATGAGACAAAAACTGGTTGCCCAACCCCTCGCCCTTCGATGCATCCTTAACCAGCCCAGCAATATCAACAAACTCTATGGTCGCCGGCACCACTGAGGGCGGATTATACAACTTAGCCAACGCCTGCAACCGCTCATCCGGCACCGGCACCACCCCTACATTTGGCTCAATAGTAGCAAACGGATAATTAGCCGCCAACGCCTGTGACTTCTTCATCAAAGCATTAAAAAGTGTCGACTTCCCCACATTAGGAAGCCCCACAATACCAATTTTCAAAGACATAAAACCAACTTTCAACTATAAATATCAGGATAATTATATCAGATACAAAAAACGGGACGACTATCGAAGCCGCCCCGCAACAAACCAGATCACTAAGCCGAAGCCAGCGAACGAGCCACCCTGTCCTGCCAACCATTGTGATGGGTATGGAAAACTAGTGCTCTTCGCCGGGCCTCTGATTGATCAATAAGCCTTGTAGCCCAAGCAGCAGCATCTGCATACTCCTCGAACAAGTAAAAGGCTCGGCCATAATTTGGTGAATCAACAGCATACAGCTGCCGGCTACCGATGGTGACGAAGAACACCATGTTCTCGCCAACATCTATTACTTTAATAGCGTCGCTTTGAGGCTGATAACATTGGCCTATGGCCAGCGATTGCAGCTTCTTTTCCAGACTGAGCTTACGCCTTTCAATCCGTTTCATCTCTTCCACTTCAGATCGAACCCGATCCAAAGTCAAGACCCGATGGACGTACTTTCCTTCCAGCGCCTTAAGCATACTCTGCCAGTTAGCAGACGAAATGCTTCGGAGTGAAGCTATGCGAGCAAATCTTGCCCACTCTTTTCCACACGGACGCTGAGCAGGGATTTCAACATTGCTTAAATTGGTCAAAAACCGACCTTCAGCATCCCACTCAATCGGCAAGCCCTGACTAAGATCAAGGCCAACCTTGATTCGCCGAACTGCCTCAGGGTAGGTTAGTTGCACTTTACCAAATCGTTTCCGCTCAGCAAAGCATCTGCGAACAGAATTATCGGGTCCGGGGAAATATTCGAATTCGCGACTAGCCAGACAATAGGTACCCCCTTCGTCTGTCCTGAAGCAAATCGTTGAAAACTTCTGCGGATATCTGTATACCAAATACCCTGCAAGGCGGTCGTTTATTGGCCGGCCAATGACTTTGCCATCCAATAGCAGCTGATCAGCCTTGCGATTGACCAGAAGCCGATGATCCGAAACGTCCACAGCTATAATCTTCATGAGCACCCACCTCTCATTTTAAGTCAAGTCGTAGAGATCTATCTATAATTATAGCATACTATAGGTCTTATGTCAAAAAATATGCCCAATCTGGTCCTGAACAAAAAGCTCTCTCCTATTGGTCGCCTCTAGCTATTATTCTAAACTTATCTGGCGATGGAAGTAGAAAATCAAAGGTGAATTCTAAAGTTGATACACTATTGCCACTATCCCAATTTTCAAAGACATGAACACAACTTTCAACTACTTGTCATCCCGAGCTTGATTCAGGGACTATAAATTCTCGATCATTATATCAAACCAAAAATTAGCTAAGTCGTTGAATTGCCTATTACGCCATGATGCACAATCCCGCCGTTGAACTAGGCTGCTGTAGCTAAGCTTCGATGTACAGGAGAAGAACACAATGTCTACTCTCAGCACAGATTCTCATCTAATTGCGGAAAACCTCTACCGGCATCTACTCGAAAATGCCATAGTGCGTATTGATTGGTATGCATTACCCGCCCACTTGCATACAACGGCGCCGTGCATCCACATCCTTACCCGGAGCACCATGCTTTCTGTTAACAAAGCCCAGCTAATAATTATTGGAGAGCCAAAACGTTGGCATGGTTATTGCTGGATTCCAGAGAACAACATTCAACTCATACCTCTCTGGCAACTCCGGGAGTTGCCATCCCAGATAACCTCGGCACACTAGCTCACAAAAGGATTAAATCCCTTCCATTTCAACTTGAAACCATTAATTTTCAAGAACATAAAACCAACTTCAACTATTAACATGGTTTACATACAACACAACAAACACAAAGTGGGTTCCGACAATCAAGTCGGAACCCACACAAAACTACAATCACGGACTAACAAAGTTTCCCAATGAGATATAGAAGGCACGATAGGCCATCAGGCCATACAACCCGCTAGCCCACTGGCGAATCACTTCGGAACTGAATCGCTGTTGCAGCTGCTCAAAGTCTAGCTGCTCTTGGCTCGTCAAGACAGTCTTGTCTTCATCGCTCCTCTGATACACATCGATACGAGCCGGCACCACAATTGGCCGATCGCCTGTCTCTCCTTGTGCGCTATGCTCAACGGCAAAGCGCGACTCAAACATCGCGGGATAGTTCAAGTGTAGCTCATACTCCTGACCATCAAAAGCCAACCACAGCCTCTGGCCAAAACGGAAGATACCCTGGTCATAGTCGCCAAAATAGTTCCCCAATCGCTGAATCTCAGCCAACAGCGCTCGAGCTACAACCACAGACCAATCAAACTGATCCTCCGTTTCATCCAATGTCACTCCCAACCATTCCCAGCCAGACTGAGCCTGATCCTTGGCAAACAACCGCCCGCCGCACATCGGGCAATAGTTGGCTTTCGGAGGAATACCCCAGACACCACACGAACATCTCAGCTCGCCAGTCATCATCCTTCTCCTTAGCCCCGCTCAACAGACAGCAAGAGAACGCTCCCTCACCTCATCTTTCTATCACAATCCATCCTAGCACCCAACAACCAATCATTAATCCGCAGCTAAATCTGATACCCAAACCTATCGCCCCCAGGCAGATTTACAAGAGCCTGATCTTACAGCCTCTCAATGCCCAAATGCAAAATCTACGGAATAGTCGGATAACCCGCTGCTACCAAATCCTTATTCATTTCCTCCAGCGCCCTCTCTCTATTAGCCACAAACCCATACTGTCGAGGAAATGCTTCATCCAGCTCTGTCTGTGTAGAATATCGAGGAGCAGGCGTAATTGTACCGAGTATTTCCTCAGTCAAAGCTTTCTGCCACGACTCTTCCTTAGCCAATCCTTGCTGTCGAGTTGCAAGAATTCGAGCAATAGCTGAAGCCGTCCAGGCTTGAGTGTGTTCAGGGAGAATTGATGAGATCAACTCTTCCCTGTCCACCTCAATTTCTTTGTCAGCCGTCGGATCATAATTAATTCGACCATCCTCAGTCACATCATAATTTTCCAACAATTTACCGGCAATATTAACCGAATTAAGAGTCCGTTGATCCAATTCATCGGCCAAAACATAAAAACCTTGCCGAGACAACCCAATACTGATTACATTATTCGACATCGGCCACACCGCACTCGGACCATGATTAAAATGATGGCTCAATACCGCAAACAGCGACTTGCTCAGGCATCGAATACCCACCTCAGTCAAAAATTCATCAGTAAAAGTTCGTTGGACAATGGCTGCAACATACTTCTGTCGATCAGCTTCATCCAAATCTCCCCAAAATCGGCTGTCCAAGGACTCAGCTGGCAGCGAGCTAATCGTCTTAACCAGACGCGGCTTGCCCTCAACATCCCGATCTACTGCCATGCCAAAATAGTCGTCCTCTGGCATCCAAAACCATTCCAAAGTGCGTCTCCGCAGATCAGCCGCCCTATCTCTCCACTCCTCAACCTTATCCTGCATTTCGTCACCCAACAAATCAGCTGCATTCATCAACGCGTCATAAGCTTTGATCTGCACCTCAAACGAAGCAATCGGCCCCAGCGCATTAATTATTTTGCCCTCAGGATCGCGATATGATTCATGAGTATCTCGCCAAAATTGGAAATAGTGTCCAGTCGGATTCTGGTGAAACGACTCCACCAACCCAATATCCGACACCTCCAACCGCTCCTCTATCCAGGTAATGGCATCCAACAAACTTTGCTTATACGTATATTCTCTACCTGATACATGCTCAAATGTCTCATCTAGCCACTCCATGCCAAATCTCTGACAATATTCAGCCACAAAGGTCACATAATCCGGAGTAGCATCAGTAGCTCCATAATAAATAAAGCCATTGTCATCACCACCAAACCGCTTTGACCAACGCTGCAAATGCTCCTGCTGTTTCGGCCCAATCTTTCGTCCATCCACATACAGCAATCGGGCTTCATGATGAATCCCGCCAAAAGTCGCATCAGCCATCTCATTCGCCACCTGCTCCTCCCGCGCCTGCAACCGAGCCAAACTATCAATCACCAGCCGCCCAATATCCTGCCGATCCGGCAAATCCCGACCAAACCGAATCGAATCCCGCCCAAACACATCATCCTTAAAGTTTTCAAAATTAGAAGCCTGAATCCCCACCCCAGGCATAACCATCGACGCCACCGCCTCCTCCACCGGCAATGGTGTGTTCTCAAATGAGTTCAGGTCAGAATTTGACATAAGTACTATCCTCTCAGCTCACACAAGAGCCATACAGACAATATAGTTTATACAAAAGATACCATAGACAATACACATTTAACAGACAGCGCGTTGCCAGCTAGTCAAATGCCCTAGCAACCAGGCGATTTGGTGTATACTTTGTCAAATGAAAACCCTAACAGAACTTGAACAACAACTAAATAGCCACCCACTAGTTACACCCCGATTAAAAACTCTTGCTTTAGCCGAGCAGATAAATCCTAACTTCAAAAATCCTCACATCGTTGGCGGCTTTCTACGCAACGTCGCCCTAGGCTTACCGCCCAAAGATTGTGATGTCATTTTTCAAGGCAACCAGTTAAATCAACCCGGTATTGCGGAGGCGGTTTTGGAGGCCGAAGCTCAGCTAGGCGTCCATTACCCAGAATGGGAGTTTGAAAACATTTCAGCCACTGGCCTCAGCGGAGATTTCTTCGAAGATAGCATTGGCAAACATTCATACCACACTGACTATCTCACCTTAATGTTGATGGACGCTAAAGGCAATTTGATAGTAGGCGATGACAAAGCCCTCATCGATTTAAACGATAAGCGGTACGAGCTTCGACTATCCGGTGTTGAAGTGTGGGCTAATCACCGCGGCAATGGTCGCTCCTATGCCAGCTGCCTGCTTGGAGACCTTATCAGAGCGCTCTACCTCTGCCATGATTTGCAACTCACACCTTCATCTCATACCAACCTCCTGCTACTAAACTTCGATACTCTGTTTAATCAACTTGATACCGCCGATCAAGATTCTCGACGTAAGTTCTGGCTTAAAAAGACAAAAAATCGACAATCGTTTCAGATTATTCTAGATAAATACAATATCAAAAGCCTAACTATTAGCTCTTAAAACCCCAAATCGCTTATCAACTTCAGCCACATAAGCCTCCATAGCTATCTCGGTTCCCCCTGCACGGCTATTATTACCAGCATTCCATCGTCCACCAAAAGCTTTATCAAAGGTATCAACACCCAGTTTATGCAACGTCATACCAGCCGGAGCTGCCAAACCCAGACGATGACCGACTCGATGCCGAGCTCCCCCATCAATAGGACTAAATTGCAAAATTACTTTCGCCTCTGGCAACAAAGCCGGGGAAAAGGCTCCATCAATCTTATCCTCCACATAAATCCAAGCTAAACCAGACTCAGTTACAGTAAACTTCCCTTCATCAACCAACTTCTTAGCCTCAGCCCGTTGCAGGCGCTGCTTATCCAACAACTCCTGCGCTTTCGTTTCTATTGGCTGCCCTGCCAGCCACAGCTTCAGGTTGCGGTACGAAAATTCCAAGTCTCGAGCCTGACCACAACCTTGCAGCAAATCAGCCAGTTCATTGTCTGCTCCGGTGTGATCAGCCGCAATAGCCGCCTCACCAAATCGCTCTTCAGGTTCAATCAAGCCTCGCATAACCGCCGAGCTCAGCATGCTATCAGCATCCATATGGTTTATCACAACCACAGCGTCTTTTGAAATAGAGCCAAACGCTTGCATGTACTCAATAGCCAACGGCGTACTAGAAATGGGCCGCTCCATTTCTACAGCCGGTGCATGATGATCAATATTGATAATATCCTCATCCAAGGCAAATCCCCCCGCAATCGACCGCCCGATTTTTTCAATATCCGCCACATACGCATCACACACCACAATCTTTCTATTGGGAAACAATGCTCTCATCACCTCAGTCTCAACATTCTTCGACACCGGCACCAAATAAATCCCCTCCATCTCAGCTTGAATACCCTTCATTAAACCTCCTTCACCTAGTATCTCCAGTATACCCCATCCCTTTTCTAGCAAAAACACCCCTCGTCACCCGTCGCTTGTCGCTCGTCGCTCCAAGGTGTATACTTCCCCTATGTCAGCTCAACGTTCCCACAACTATATCTATTGGTTTACCAACAGTCATGTTGAGGGAAGTTCTATGGCCTGATATACCCGTTTTTTCCGTTTCTATCTGGTAACCATTCTAACTCTCCCTCACCGGAGAGTTTTTTGTTACCAAAAAAGGAAAGGCAGAGCACAATGGCTAACCCAATCAATCGTACGCGTGGCACCGATGCGTTTGCAGGTTTTAGCTGGCCCGAAGTAGACTCTCAGGGCCGCATGGTGGCCAAGACCACCGTTCACATCTGGCAGTGCGACCACTGTCATCAAGCCGTCGGCCATCACATCGTCAGAACCGAACGCAACGAAAGTGTTCCCGAGCTGCTGACCCAGTGCATCGAAGCCCTTCGTCAGCATCGCCAGACGCACTCACACTCAATCGAACATGATCAGCATGAACTGCTGGCCGCCGATTAACAAATAGCCCGGACTACGACAACGACGTCGTATCTCCGGGTTATCATCACTTTATAAAACAGTTACTCAGTCTATAAGTATTCTACTATCATAGAAATAAAATAGATTAAATAAGTTTATATCAAAATCTGATATAAACGATTCGAGGTGCCGTCAGTCAAAGCTAACGACACCTCCAATCTCTACTCCTTAATCTAAGCCCGCCTCATGACTCGGCTAAAAACTCCTCGACCACAGCTAGGATGGTCCACAATCACCCTTAAGGGCAGCTTCTCCTGACAAGCAACAGAAATTTTGTCCGTCAAAGCTTGCCGCAGTGAGTCGGTCGGGAAGTACTTGTTATCAGGAAAGATAAGACCCAGTTCGCGCGGCCGCACTAGAACTTCTTCCGTAGTTTTTCCGATCATCTCACCCAGAAACATGCCCCGGCCATCTACAACTGGCTGAAAATCCCTTACTAGGTGAGGCCACATCATGGCGCGAACGAGATAGAACTTATCGTCGAGCTCCACCTGGCAAAAGAGGCCCAGTGCGCCCGTTCCAAGTCGCTCAACATGCAGATCTAGGTCTCGCAGTCGCCGCGTTAGTGTAGACTTGCGCTTATCAAACTGCAGTTTTGACATGGCCTCCACTTCCTCGAGCAGGCCTTCGTCCACAACTAATGACGGGTAGTCAGCACAAGCTGCCACAGCCACACTAGCAGGTATAGGTACACCAGAGCACATTTCAATCTCCTCTCATGAGAGCGCTCCCAACATCCGCCATACTATATCACACCCCACAATATTCAAATCAACCCATGTAGCAAATAACCGAAAATCCTTCATCAACTAAAAAGATAACAGTTACTCAGAAGTTGCCTTTAAATCTACAGCAAAAACAACTACCTGATTTATTAATTGTTTCAAATAACAACCAACCATAACACGAACCCGGCATAACGCACCGGGTTCGTGTTTCAAACATCAAGTTAGATTTAGAGCACTTACTAGCAAGTTGTCAGGTGCAGGTCCTATAGGAGAGACTTGACGCTTGCCCCTTACAGCTGTACGCTTATTTTATGAGCTACATCCAAAACCATTCCCAGTTAGCCACTTCCAAGCAACGCCAAGTTGCCCTAGATCTTATCGAAGCCGCCTATCAAGCCATCCAGCCCGATTTCGCCGTTAAACAAAATATTTCGAAACAAGACAGTATCCTTAAATTAGGCCAGCAAAGCTTTGATCTATCTCAATTCAACAATGTCTACCTAGTCGGTTTTGGCAAAGGTTCAGCCAACATCTCTCTGCTCATCGAGCAAGAACTCGGCGATTCACTAACTGAAGGCTGGGTTGTTGATGTCACCGAAGTCACCTTTTCAAAAATCAAATTCACTCTCGGCAATCATCCGCTCCCTTCCCAAGCCAACCTAGACTTTACCCATACCGTCGTTGAAGCCCTTGGTAACCTAACAGATAAAGACCTTGTCATTGTCGTTACCTGCGGAGGCGGCTCAGCCATGTTCGAAGCTCCCCAATCACTTGATTTAGATGGTATTATCGCCGTTAACAAAGCTCTGCTCAAGGCTGGCGCCACTATTTCTGAGATGAACACTGTTCGCAAACATATCTCCAAGGTCAAAGGTGGCGGTCTAGCCCATGTCGTACACCCGGCTACAGTTGCCAACCTGCTCTTCTCCGACGTACCAGGCAACGACCTCAATGTCATCGCTTCAGGCCCAACCGTCAAAGATCCCACCACCATTCAAGATGCCCTGGCTCTCCTTGAGCGATTCAAATTAGGCGAAAATTCTCCGTTAACCCCTGACAGCTTCACCGAAACACCCAAAGATGACCAATATTTCGCCAACATCCACAATATTCTCGTCCTCAGCAACGATACAGCTCTCCAAGCCATGCAAGCCAAAGCCACCGAGCTCGGCCTTACTGCCACTATTCACTCCAACCATTTCCAAGGTGAAGCCAGTCAAGTGGCCAAACAGCTCTTAGACATTACTCAGCCAGGCCAAATCACTCTAGCCGGTGGCGAAACAACCGTTACTGTTAGCAGTGATGCCAATGGTACAGGCGGCCGTAATCAAGAAGTAGTCCTTGGCTCACTCCAACATATACAACCTGACCAGGTAGTAATATCCTTTGCCTCTGATGGCTGGGATAATACTCCGGCAGCCGGCGCCATCGGCGACACCAACACCATTGCCAAGGCTCAGACCAAGAATGTTGATATCCAAGACCATCTCAACCGTCACGATAGCCTTGCCTTTTTCACTGAAACAGGCGATACTATACAAACAGGCAGGCTTCCATCCAACGTCGCCGACCTGTTTATTGTCATTAAAGGTGAAAAGTAGCCACAAGAACAACTGAAAGAGCACCTCTTCTCACTTCTTCTTATACCTTCTCCTTAACAAACACTGCCCATGATTACTGAAGTCTACCCACAAAAACTCCAAGAATTAGAGCTAAAAGCTAACCAAGCTCGCGAATTATTAATCGAAACTCTCCTGACAGCTGGTTCAGGCCACTCAGCTGGACCTCTGGGCATGGCTGATATATTTACCGCCCTCTATTTTCACGTCCTCAATCACAATCCCAAACAACCAGACTGGGCTGACCGAGATCGTCTCATTCTATCCAACGGCCATATTTGCCCCATCTTGTATGTGTCTCTGGCCCAATCAGGCTACTACCCTATCAAAGAGCTACAAACTCTCCGAAAGTTAGATTCACGTCTGCAAGGTCATCCTCATCGGACTCTTTTGCCCGGCATCGAAAACACCTCTGGCCCTCTTGGTGAAGGCCTAGGCCAATCAGTCGGCATCGCTTTGGCCGCCAAAATGGATGGCAAAAAGTTTCACACCTTCTGCATGTCATCCGACGGCGATCACCAAGAAGGCAATATCTGGGAATCAATTATGCTAGCCGCCAAATATCGCCTCGACAATCTAACCGTCATCATTGATCGTAACGGCATTCAAATCGATGGGTCCACCGAAGATATCCTCCCTATGGAAAACTTTGCTGAAAAGTACCGAGCCTTCAACTGGGAGGTTCTGACAATCGACGGCCACAATATGGAAGCCATTGTTGACGCCTGCCGATACGCTCAGTCAATCACCGACAAGCCTACCGTCATCATCGCCAACACCATTCCGGGCAAAGGCGTTGATTTTATGGAGCGTGATTACACCTGGCACGGCAAGCCACCTAACACTGATCAGGCCAAAGATGCCCTATCTCAACTCCGCACCCTTGGTGGCCGCATCAAGAGCGAACACCAATAAAGATAAGTCAAAAGGTAAAAATTAAATGTCAAAAATTAAATTCAAAAAATCAAAAAATTAATGATACACTTTTACCCTTTGCCCTTTGCCTTTTGACTTTGAAATTTTAATTACCACCATGCTTAACCCTAAACTCCACTTAAATCCAGATATATTTGAACCAACCGTCGACAAAAAACCTGTTCGTGACGGCTATGGCTTAGGTCTTATGTCTCTGGGTGAAACAAATCCTAATGTTGTCGCTATTACTGCTGATTTGACCGAATCCACCCGTTCAGATGCCTTTGCCAAACAATATCCGGAACGTTTTGTGCAGGTCGGTGTGGCTGAGCAAAACATGGCCTCCGTGGCTGCCGGCATGGCTGTCACTGGCAAAATCCCCTTTATCGCCTCCTATGCCGCCTTTTCTCCTGGCAAAAATTGGGAGACTATCCGCACTACCGCCGTCTACAACAATGCCAATGTCAAAGTAGCTGGTCACCATGCCGGCATCATGACCGGCCCTGACGGCGCCACTCACCAAGCCACTGAAGATATCGCTATTACTCGCTGCTGGCCTGGAATGACCGTGCTTGCCCCCTGCGACAGCATCGAATCAACCAAAGCCACCATCGCGGCCGGCCAAACTGATGGCCCATTTTACCTCCGATACAGCCGAGACAAAACCCCGGTTATCACCACCGACAAAACTCCTTTTACTATTGGCGAACTAGGTGCATTCTGGATTTCAGACAATCCTCAAGTCACCATTTTTTCCTGCGGCTACATGACCTACTATGCTCTACTGGCAGCCAAAGGCCTCGAAACACTCGGCGTCGATTCTCTAGTCATAAACGTCGCCTCGATTAAGCCAGTCGACGCCAAACAAGTTGTAGAGCTAGCCGCCCAATCCGGCGCAGTCGTCACCGTCGAAGATCATCAGACCACCGGCGGTCTCGGCAGTATGATTGCCGAAATTCTAGCCCAGCATCATCCACTACCACTCGAGCGTATCGGCCTTCAGGATACCTTTGCCGAATCAGGCACTCCTGAACAATTACTTACCAAATACCGCATGGATGTCCCAGCTATTCAAAAAGCCGCCCAAACAGTCATCAAAAGAAAAGCCCCTAAACCCTAAACCCTAAATCCTAAAAGGACTCTCCCATGGACCAAATTTTACTAGATCAACTCAAAAAAACTATCAAAGGCGAAGTCCTAACTGACGATCAAACCTTAACCGAATACAGCCACGACACTAGTCTCTATGAGGTTCGTCCTCAGGTGGTTGTTTGCCCCAAAGATGTCAAAGATCTACAGACCTTGGTCGATTTTGTTAATGCACACAAAAAAGACCACCCGGAATTGTCCTTGACCGGTCGCTCAGCCGGCACAGATATGGGCGGCGGCTCCATCAATGACTCAATCATTGTCTCCTTCACCCAACATTTCAACGACAAACCAACCATCGATGCCAAGAACATGATGGCCACCTTCCAGCCAGGTGTCTATTATCGAGATTTTGAAGCTGAATCGCTCAAAAGCGAACTTATTTTCCCATCCTACCCCGCCTCTCGCATGCTGTGTGCCATGGGCGGTATCGTCAACAACAACTCAGGTGGAGAAAAATCATACCAATACGGCAAAACTGAAAATTTCATAACCCAGGTCAAAGCAGTCCTAAGCGACGGCAAAGAATATACCTTTGAACCATTAACCATGGACCAGCTAGCTGCCAAAAAGAAGAAAAAGGACCTTGAAGGTCATATTTACCGTGAAATGCACCAGCTTATCGAAGATAACTATGATGCCATCATGGCTGCCAAACCCAAAGTATCCAAGAACTCAGCCGGCTACTTCCTCTGGAATGTCTGGGATAAAGAAAAAGGTATTTTTGACTTAACGAAACTGCTGGTTGGAGCACAAGGCACCCTTGGTCTGATGACAGAAGGTCAAACCAAACTCGTCAAAACCACCAAACACCAGCGCATGATGGTCATCTTCATGTATGACCTCAAGAATCTCGGCGCCATTATCGAAGAAACTCTCAAAGTCGGACCAGAAACCTTCGAGTCATATGATGACAATACCCTTAAATTAGCTCTCAAATTCTTCCCTGAATTCGCCAAAATGCTAGGCGCCAAAGGTATTATCGGCACCGGTATCAAGTTCATGCCCGAATTCATGCTAGTTGCCAGCCGTCGCAAGCTCCCCAAACTGGTTCTCCAAATCGAATTTACCGGCGATGACGCTCTACTACTCGAACACAAAATGGAGCTTTTACAACGCGCTCTAGAGCCGCTAAACGAGATGACTCGTATCGCTGTTGACGATGAATCCCTCAAGTACTGGTTAATCCGTCGAGATAGCTTCAGCCTGCTTCGCAAAAAGATCCAAAACATGCACACTGCCCCATTCATTGATGACTTCTCTATTAACCCTAAATATCTCGGCGAGTTTATGCCCAAGATCGCCAAGATATTTAAGAAGTACCCTCAAATGATCTATACCGTAGCCGGCCACGTTGGCGATGGCAACTTCCACATCATCCCTCTGATGAAGATTGAAGATCCTAAGATGCGCAAAGCCATCCCGATCATCAGCGAGCAAGTCTATAAAATGGTAGTCGAAGACTACGAAGGCACCATCGATAGCGAGCATAACGACGGCTTGGTTCGTACCCCGTATCTCGAATTGATGTATGGCAAAAAAATAACCAAGCTATTTGCCCAAACTAAGGATATTTTCGACCCAACCAACATGTTCAACCCTCGCAAAAAGGTCAACCCTGATCAAAAGTTCGCCATGGACCACATCCGCCAATCCTGGTAAACAGATAGCTCGGCGGGATGTAGAGGTTGAGGATGTAGAGGTTTAATATCTTATTCCTAAATCCCAAATCCTAATCCGCCAACCGGCGGACTAAATCCTAAGTCTTATCAGTAACCAAGCAATATTTGCTAAAACCTGCTATACTATACCCTCAAAAGGCCCGACTCCACCAAGCGGGTCTTTTGTTTTATGAAAAATTAACCAACCTCGGAGGTTCACAACCCAGACAACCTCCGAGGTTCACATGCTTAGTTGTTGACTATCTTAGTTATATGAGCTAGAACACATCATATAAAGCACCCATTTTATGCCTCGTCGACAACTCCCCCTACAAAACGGCCAGATATACCATGTCTATAATAGAGGCCAGAATCACCAACTAACCTTTGCCAGCAATCTTCACTATCAGCGAGCAATGAGCACACTTGAGTTCTACCTTAAGTCGCAGCCCATCAGCTTCAGTAGCTATATTCGACAGACCCTAATCGCAAGGAGTGGGCTGCTCAGCAATAACAATAACGCAGATCAAAAAGTTGATATTATCGCCTACTGTCTTATGCCAAATCATTTCCACTTACTGTTAAGACAAAATAGCCAAAATGGAATTTCTCACTATCTCAGTCTATTTCAAAACAGCTACACCAAGTACTTTAATCAGCTGAATAAACGCCAAGGCCCTCTTTTCTCCACACAATTCAAGGCCGTACATATCAGCAGCAAAGAACAACTCCTCCATACATCAAGATATATTCATCTAAATCCGTACGCAAGTTCGATTAGCAAAACAGTGGAAGGCTGCCTAGCATACCCATGGTCATCTATATCAGCCTATATCTCAGAGCAAGCTTCATCAAAGCTGGCATCTTCTTGTGATAACACTTCTATATTATGCGAATTCCCTTCTAAACAAAGCTATCTTCGCTTTATAACGGACAACGCAGATTACCAAAGACTCCTAGCCACAAACAAACCAACCTCGGAGGTTCTCTGGGGCGATAACCTCCGAGGTTGGTCAGATTTTAACCTTTAACCACTTCATGCAGGTAACAACCCCTACTTCTTTTTACTAAAAAACCGCTTCAAACCTTTCTTCTCGCCACCGTCTTTATCAGGATCTTCGGGTACTTCAAACGAAGGCTCTATCGAAAAACCGCCAACTACCGGCGCAGGACTAGACACACCTTCTTCAGGCTCACCATAAGGCGACACCGGCACCACAGCTTCTGATTTAACTGCCTGCTGACGAGATACTGCCCAGATTGGCAAATCATCATCCTCATCGTCTACAGCAGGAGTCGTCTCTTTATCTGCAGCCTCAACTTCGCTTTTTACTTCGCCTTTTACTTCGCTTTTTACTGCAGGTTCCGCAGCCTCAACTTCTTCTACTTCTACTCCACCCACTTCAGACTTCACTGTAGCACTGCTGTCAGCCAACATCGCTCCATCTTCCTCATTCTTGCTGCCACCCATCCACAGCTCTTCAGCCAAAGATGGAACAGTGGCCGGCTTGGCAGCCTCTTCCGCTACAGCCTCTACCGCAAACGAATGATTGATTTGCGAATTTTCCAAGCTGTCCAATGGATCATTGACTACAAAACCTGGATCTTCATCACCGACAACTTCCTTAGTTGCCAAAAGCTGCTCTGTTTCGGGGCTGCTCGGCAAAACAGCCGAGTTGACTGACGATTCTTTTTGGCTGAACACTTCATAAAAATGGGCGAAGTTCTTGGCAATAACACTCACTGTCTCAGCTCGAGAAGCTTTTTTATGATAATATTCCGACAAAGCATCCCAGAAGACAGTTCGACCAACCGAGAACCCAATAATGCCTGGCAGTCCTGCTCCAAGTTCTAGCCAACTCTCAACCTTTTCCTTGCTAGCTCCACGCCCCAGCACCACCAAACCAACTTTATCTCGCCCCTTAGCCCGAATAGCCTTCACCACATTTTGATAATCTTCAACACTATCCAGGCCTTCCAACTTCCATACGTCCGGCTCAACACCAGCTGCTTGCAGCTCTCCAATCAAGTCAACCATAATAGCCGCCTTGAGATTCTTATCAAAGTCATCCTGGCTACCACCAGCATCTTCTACCTGTTTGCCAGTCGGCTTGACCAACACTTCGAGCAAAAACTTGTACCCGCGCTCATGGCTGTAATCACTGATTTCTTTCAACTTAGCTTGTTGACGCTTCTTCAGCTCATCAGTATCAGCGGTATTGTAATAAACCATTGCCTTGGTAAAAGTAGGCTTAAATTTGTCGATATGCTGGTGGTACTGAGCTCCGTATTGGAAGGCAAACTCTTTTGCACCGCCCTTTTCAACCGACAAGATCGTCGTCATATCTCCTTCGGCTGCATCCTTCAACACTTCAGTTCCTGTTTCCTCATCCACCAAAATCGCTTCAGATCCACGCGGCACACCCAAATCCAAAGACTTCTTAACAGCTTCGTAAATAACTGCCTTAAAGTCCTTAACTGCGGCCACCTGATCAGCCTTTAGCTTAGTCGCATCCGCCTCAAACATGTACTTGGCAAAAGCAGCTCGATGATCAAACGGCAAAATAATCAGCGGCTCGCTATATCCCAAATCAATCAGTCGCATATCCATGATATTCGACTCCATCTGTTCCCGAGTCAGCAAGCCTTCCTGAGCCCCGATCTTGCCGACCACTGCTGCCGCATTGCGAGTCCCCCACAGCATAGCTTCCTGCAAAGATTTCCCATTTAAGGCAGCCCCCAGCACTCCGGCCATAAACCCATCCCCTGCCCCAGTTCGCTCCACCACTACTGCCGGAATAGTCTCTTGATGAAAGACTCGTCCATCTTCAGCCCGAGCATGCGAACCCTCTTTACCATCTGTGACGATGACGATCTTGGGGCCCAATTCAGCCAATTCAGCCATCATATCTTCAATGCTTGGCTCTTTGCGCTTCAACAGTTTGCTGTGCGCCCCAGTCAATATTTTAATAGCTTCTTCTCGATTAACACACAAAATATGAGTGTGTTTTATAACTTTCCAAAAGGCTTCAGATTGTTCACGCAACTGAATTGTGCCGGGGTTAAAAGCGATCGGCACCTTATTTGCCAAAGCAAAATCAACCGTCTTCTGGTAAACATGCTCCCAAGCATTACCGATACTTGTCAAATATAGCAACCGCGTTGCCACACCATCAAAACTAAACGGATGACTGCGAGCCATATGTTGTGACAACAAGGTTCGATCACCATCCACATTCATAATTACTCCGATAGACGTTCGAGAACCAGGCGTTCTGACCACCAATGCATTACTTACACCTTCGGCGCGCAGGTTTTTCTCAATATCATCAGCAAAGGCATCATCACCAATTTCAGCCATCAAAGCCACACTATATCCCAGGCGCGACAAGCCGACACTAACATTATTAGCATTACCGCCCATCGAATAATCACTTCGATCAACTGCAATCTTTTCACCCAATTTCAATGCCAACTCATTAGTGCGTGGCGTTACTCGCCACTTAGTCGAATCTTGATAAAATGAAAAGAACATATCAATCTTCGTATTTCCGACAGCAATCAAATCATAAGCCACCACTGGCTTGGATTCACCCTCTGCAGATTCAGGTTTTTTATGGGCAGTATCAGTCATACGCCTTCATAGTAACTTTTTCACCAACCAAGCGTCAAGACACCACTCCGCAGCACTGTCAACTAAAGCGGAACAAGATACCTGCAAAATAGTCCTGTGGGCTTTTAAATACCTGCGGCTGGTTATGTCTGGCCATCCATTCATTTAAGAAAGTTTGCAGGTGTCTAATACCGACATGATTGGAGAGCCCTCTCAAGTGTCGCCTCATGGCCGACCATAACCCCAGTACTCAATACCTGAGTAGCCCATGCGAGTGTCAGTGACCAGCAGGCTTTGAGGAGTAACCACCGCACAGATAAACTCCTCTCGTGAATCTTGAGCGGTGTCTGGAATAATTTGCAGTCTGAGTCTCTTTGTACCTCGCTCAATAGCTCCTACCACAATTCTCTGCGAGCCATGTCTTTGTCTGCCAAACCATGAATCATCTACTTCCACAATGCCATCCAGTCTGTCTACACTCTCTGGGGGGAGGCGTTCTCTAAAGCGAGTGTACCGCCGAGCAGTGGCGGTGTAGCTTAGGTTAGTGGTAGTCTTAGTGACTCCAGGACTTAAGCGTCTTTGCCAGCAAGAGAGTCGCACAAAGAGGTCATGGTAGCTTAGTTTTGAGCCTCGCAGCCAGCAGTGAGCTTTAGGGCGAACCTTTATTCTGCAATATCCACACCAGCCATACTCCTCATGGAACAGGTTCCTTCATTAATAGTTGTGTTTCCACGCACTATTTTAACAAGGTCTGTTCCGTTTTAGTTTAATGTGCCCGCGGCCGCTAGCTACCTATTACCCATCAAAGACCAAGGCTCGCTTACAACTCAAATATCTCCACCTCATTAGTTTCACTATCCCATACCCCCCAGCTCGCCACCCCCGTTTTATAACCCCAAATCTCCCCCGGATTAGCCAAAACTGTCCCATTAGACAGGCTTTCCCAGTGCTGGATATGGTCATGTCCATAAAAGACTGCCCGATACTGAGCAGTCTCCGCAGCCAAAGCTGCAATCTGAGGATAATGCGTGGCAAACACCGGTTGGCCACCAAATTCATACTCAGCAAACTCATCCTCAGCCAAAGTCACCCTCCCCTTACTGCCAGCCGCCACCTTCATCATCCGAACTCGGTCGCCATCATTGTTGCCGTAAATACACCAAAAAGTCAGCCCGCTATCAACCAATCTTTGAACTGTAGGCGGCGAACACATATCCCCCAACACCAACACCTCTCTAACCTTCATCCCCTCAAATATAGCCAAAGCCCCATCCAAATTGGTCAAATTATCATGAATATCAGCAATAAGTCCTAACTTCATACAAATTCCTTTCTCTATTCTAAAAATATGCACCTAACCTCAATCTTCGATGTCGCAGAGAAGTCAGCGCGCAGCCCACCCCGCATTTTAAGGCGCCAGTCCGCCCACCGGCGGAAGTGCGTGAGCACAGACGCCCCGAGGCCTCACACTACTTCACAAGACCTCGACCAGTTTCCCACAACTCCATTCTACCTCGCTCCTTCTGCCAATACCAATACTCAATCCCCCACAACAAAATCATCTCCACCCCCAACTCTCGTGCTTGCTCCACATTTTTCTGCAAAATCTGTCCACTCATACTACCCGGCCGCTCCTGCCATTTCCCCGCATCATGCTCCTCCCAGGCTTCAACCTGCAGCTCACTAATCCAAACCGGCTTAGTGCTCAAAGCAATCATATGGCGAAGATGTCTTTGACTATCAAATGGTCCAGCATAGCTCGGCTTCATCCAGCCTATTTTCTTCAACCACTTATTAACTCCCACAGGTGTCTGGTAATAAATATCCAATCCCACGACATCAGCCATCAGTGCCAAATCAGGCATATACCCATTCCGCGACAAACTATTGCCCCACACCGTCAATTGGATCTGTCGTTCAGGGTCTAGCTTGCGCACCAATGTCACCTCTTTAGCCAACAGTCTTGCCGGAATCTGCCACGAATTCGGCCCACTCCCATCCAACGGCTCATTCTCCACCTGCCAAGCCACAATACACTCAAAACCCTTCAGCGCCTCAACCACCCGTCCAATCAAGTTCAAAACTTGCTTTTCAGCCTTCTCAGGACTATCAATACTCAACCATTTCGGCACATAATACTCCGGCCACCGCGGCGCCTTCATCCCCACCACCATCACCACCTTCTGATTTCGACGATTACAATCTTCCAACATAGCCAGCAGCGGATCAATATTAAATTCCCCTTCACTAGGCTCAATTTCATCCCAATAAGCAGCCAGCCTCAGCACTGCGAATCCAATATCCAGCGCCTCCGGCCAAGCCTTTTCATGACTCAACCCCATATTCCGTATCTCTCGATGACTATACGTCGCTCCTAATTTCATATCTTTCTCTCCCTTCGGTCTTGTAGTTAGGATATCGAATAATGAATATCGATAATGTCAACAAGGCTGCCTCCTGACTCCTAACTCCTGTCTCGTCTGTCACTCATTGCTTACAGTCGAAGCCCTTATTTCTCCTGCAGGAATTTAGTAAATATTTTACACCTTCGTCCATTCAGTCCCCTGCGCCCCGTCTTTAACTTCTACCCCTGTCTTAGCCAACTCATCCCGCAATCGATCAGCCTCAGCCCAATCCTTAGCCTCCCGAGCCGCCCGCCGCTCTTCTATCAAAGCCTGCTCCTGTTCAGTCAACTCAGGCTGCATATACCCCTTCAACCCCAATCCCAACACTTCATCAAAGTCATTCATCAGCGATCGCTTGTCCATACCATTCAAATCAGACCCAAGCATTTCCCACATCACCGATACAGCTCGCGGTATGTCCAAATCATTGTTTATAGCCTCACGGAACCGATTACGAAGTTGTTCCCACAAATCAAACTCCTGCTCCATTCTCCTTGCCTCCTCTTCAGTGCCTTGAAGAGCGCCGGTTGCAGTCTTCGGCGGCAAGCTTCCCACCACTCGCTTCAAGTTCCGCAAAGTTGTCGCCGCCACTTCCAGTTTATCCGGTTCAAAATCAAGCGCTGATCGATAATGAGCAGTCAAACAAAAATAACGATAATCAATGGGGCTAAATCCATCGTCAATAACAGTCTGTAGCCGGTAAAAATTATCTGCCGACTTAGCCATTTTCCCTCCAGCGATATGCAGATGTCCGCCATGTACCCAATATCGAGCAAATCCCTTACCTGTAGCCGCCTCAGACTGAGCAATCTCATTTGGATGGTGCGTCCCAATATGATCCACTCCACCAGTATGAATATCAAACTCTTCTCCCAGATATTTCATCGAAATAGCCGAACACTCAATATGCCAACCCGGAAAACCCCCACCCCAAGGACTCGGCCAGCGCATCACATGATCCGCATGCTCATCCACCGTAAACAACCATAAAGCAAAATCCGCCGGATGCCGCTTGTCCTTATCAACATTCACCTCATCCCGAGCCCCAATCTCCTTATCATCCAGCTTCTGCCCCGAAAACTTCCAGTAGTCTGGAAATGCTGTCACATCAAAATAAATTGCTCTGTCTGTCACATATGCCGCATGCCTGTTAAACAACTGCTGAATCAATTCCTGCTGAGCTTCTATCTCATCCGTCGCCCGAGCCACAATGTCAGGTTCAATAATATTCAAAGCCGCCAAATCTTTAAAAAACTGCTCTTGATAAAAGGCCGCCACTTCCCAAACCGTCTTACCGGCCCGCTTAGCCCCCTTCTCCATTTTATCCTCGCCCTCATCAGCATCAGAAGTCAAATGCCCCACATCAGTTACATTCATGACATGCTTGACCTTAAAACCATCCCAAACCAGCACTCGCTTCAAGATATCTTCAAAAACATAAGTCCGCAGATTACCAATATGAGCATAGTGATACACAGTCGGCCCACACGTATACAACCCAACCTCATTATCCTTAAGAGGCTTAAATTCTTCCACTGACCGAGTTTTTGTATTGTATAAATGTAGTTTTTCCATTACTTAAGGGTATAGCCAGTCCTATCTGAAGTCAAGGCTAAAATAGTTATGTTATACTCCACTTATCGAAGATTGAGAGTCAAGTTGATGGGAGCGAGACCATGCTTGGACATCTACTTTTGTCGCCAGAAGAGTTGCTTGAGCTAAATGATCTCAATATTCAGGTAGATCTATTTAGCTATGGAATAGCAACCCAGTCGCGGTTCGTTTTTAGTTTAGCGGGATGGGTTGCGAAAAGACACAATCTTGATGTATGTCTTCGATACTTCGAGCCTTGCGATAACGAATTTTGGATCGGAGCCAGCTATCCTATCTACATCGAAGTCCATTACGAAAGTTTTGTCTTACCCATCTTAAATCCACAGTGCTTAGCCACCACCACAGACGACGACTTTGAGATTCAACTAGGAAGGGACTACCTAACCAAAACGTGTTCAGGGCCTCTTCTCATCAACGGATTGCCGGAAATGCTGCTATTCCAGCCCTAGAAGGAGACATGCATGAGACTGCCAGCCACACAATGGTCGGCCATTACCGTCGATAAAGAAGTAGGAAATGGGGTCAATTATGCAGAGTATTTCAGCCTTGTGTCGAAAGCCCTGTCCGTCGAACTGCAGACCGATATCGGCGAATTGATTTCCATGGCCAACATCTTCAACAGACAGGATGGCCAGGAATTTGGTCGACCCAACGGTGGCCCAGCCTACCGCGTCACCATTCGGAGACAAAACACCTATCGAAAGTTCATCGTTCGGCCTCACGGCAACAACAACGATATCCCCTTATCGATCAATCTGCTTTGGGGAAAACTAGAAAGTATCTCTGCAGCACTTGAACAAGTAAGCTAATCCTTACCTTTGTTCATCACAACACAGGCTAGAGCTTCGAACTATCATCGAATCTCTAGCCTTCTCTATAATTACGACCAAGGTCGAAAATTAAATCTCACTCCTACCCTGCAGCGCTCTGGCCAGTGTCACCTGATCCGCATATTCCAAATCTCCGCCAACCGGCAACCCGCGGGCAATTCGTGTCATTTTTACCCCATGCGGCTTCAACAGTTTAGCCAAATAAAGAGAAGTTGCCTCACCCTCCATGGTCGGATTGGTAGCCACAATCACTTCAGTAATCCCCTGCTCCTTGACCCGATCTTCCAACTCTTTAATTCGCAAATCATTCGGCCCAATATTATTCAAAGGCGACAAAGCTGCTCCCAACACGTGGTAGACACCATCAATAACCTCAGTCCTCTCCAAAGCGACCACATCCAACGGCTCTTCCACCACAAACACCTTAGTCTTATCCCGTTTCTCACTGGTACAAATCTCACATGGCGAGCTATCAGAAATATTAAAACACACCTGGCAGACCACAGTTTTATCCTTCACATCAAGAATAGCCCGAGCCAGCCGCTCAGCCTCATCCCGAGGCGCCCGCAGCAAATGGTACGTCAATCTTTGGGCACTTTTCGGTCCCACAGCCGGCAATTTCTCCAGCTCATGTATTAAATCAGCAATCGGTTTGGCAAGAGACATAGTGAATAGTCAGAAGGAGAAGTGAGGACGGATTAAAAGACATAACAAATCTAAACTTTTCTCTTCTCCTTCTCACTTCTCACTGGTATGTAATTGCGACGATGTCGCAATTACATACCCGGTAATCCAAGACCGCCGCCCATAGCCTGAATCTTCTTCATGGCCATCTTCTGAGCCTCAAACATCGCCTGATTCACTGCATCCTTAATGGCAGCTTCCAGCTTGTCCTGTGACTGGCTAGCCATCCATTCAGGAGACATCTTGATATCCTGAATCTTCTGGTCGCCACGAACAATAATCTTCACTGAACCACCAGCATAGGTGTGCTCAAGCACTTCAGCTTCCAATACCTTTTGAATCTGCTGAGCCTGCTTGCGCATCTCATTCATCTGACCAACTTGCTTAGCTTTATCAACCAAACCCATATAAAAAACTCCTTATATAAATTACGAAATCTCCCCACCAAATATCTTACTCGCTGCATCCAGCAATTCCGAAGCATCCGCTTCAACCGGTTCCACATTATGAATATCTTCTTCAGACATGGCTCGCCGTCGAGGTCGTTTAGTCAGATCACCCAACTGTCCACGAACTTTGACCGACTGCCCTAAAACCTGGCTCGATACCTTTTCCAACAACTTGCGATTCTTATCCAATTCAATCTGCTTTTTGTGGAATTCGTACCAGAATTGCAACAGCAGTATTGTACCATCATAGGACAACGGCGTACAGTCACGCAGGATAGCCGCCAAAGACCGACTTTGCTGATTCAACTCCACCAAAATCTTACCCCAAGCCTCCAGCAACTCAGCCGGCGCATTAACCGGAACTGCCACAGCCTGGCTGTCGAGCGACGAGCGACTGGCGACCGGCGACAAGCCTTCATCCCTCTTGTCGCTGGTCGCTCGTCGCTCGTCACTAAAAGCTTCCCCGACCACATCCGCCGGCGGCTGCGACAACGGCTCACTAGCAACAGAAGGCTGTGGACTGGAGGTGGTAGGAGGCGCAACCACCACAGAGACTGGCTCCGACTTCACAGCCTCCCCCTCCTCGTCGCTCGTCGCCCGTCGCCCGTCGCCCGACGTAGCCGCTAAGTCGACCAGCGCCACCTGCAACGCCAAGCCATCCTTCCCAGCCACCACCTGTTGCAAAGCCAACAGATGCTGCAAAACTTCAGTCGCCTGTCTAGCACTCACAGCCATTGCCGACGACTTCATCGCCTCCACTGCAACCTCACCAAACAGCTTCACAGCCAATCCACTATTAGTAGCCACCATTAACCGTCGTCGCCACCACTCAATCAAGGCTTGATTCAAAGCCTGGGCCGATCCCCCTTGACTTAAAAGCGACTCGGTTAACTCAATCACTTCATCAACTTTATGAGCAACCATAGCCTGACAAATAGCCTCCACCACATCCTCGCGAGCCAAACCAAGCTGATCAATGACCATTTGACGATTCAAGCCACCCTTTTTGGCACCAATCTCTGAAGTGGCTAATTGCTCTAACAGCATCAAGGCATCTCGATAGCCCCCATCAGCCAATTCAGCCACCAACGATATAGCGCCCTCATCAATCTGTATCTCCTCAGCTTCAGCCACCTTCTGCAACTGATGCCGCACCTGCTCCACACTAGCCCGATTAAAAACCAATCTCTGACATCGAGACACTATCGTCACCGGCACCTTATGAGATTCAGTCGTGCACAACACAAACACCACCTTAGCTGGCGGCTCTTCCAGAGTTTTCAACAATGCATTAAAAGCCGCATTGCTCAGCATATGCACTTCATCCAAAATATACACCTTATACCCACCCATGGCCGGAGCTGTAGCCACTTGCTCTATCAACTGCCGAGCTTCCTCTACTCGACCATTCGAAGCTGCATCAACTTCCAAGACATCCAAAAACGACCCCTTATCAATCGCCACACAATTATCACAAACATTACAGGGAATTTGAAGCTTAGGCGACGAGCCCAAAGCATCTTCTGCACCCACTTGTCGCTCGTCGCTTGTCGCTTGTCGCTCCTGGCTAAGGCAGTTCACTGCCTTAGCCAGGATTCTCGCCACCGAAGTCTTACCGGTACCCCTTGGTCCAGCAAATAAATAGGCATGCGCAACTCGATCCTGAGCGACCGCCGCCTGCAGCACATTAACAATATGATCCTGGCCAGTCACCTCAGCCAGTGTTTGAGGTCTATATTTCCGATATAATGTCATGTTCAATAAGTTGCAAGGAGGAGCGAGAAGGAGAAGTTAAGCAAAAAGACAGAATAACCCTTTTTAACTTCTTCTTTTTACTTCTCCTCAGAAAGTGGTTCAACCACTTTCTTATTATACTCTTTCCGAGCTCGCTCCAGACCGCTAGACAAGGCCAATTTTACTGCTTCAACAGTCATATCCACACTTTTGTGCACAAGTTGTAACTCGCTGCCATCATATGGCTTTAACACGTAAGCTAAGCCTGGTATCTCTCGACCAACTCGCCCGTCCACCCCAACTTTGAACTGCCAAAACCGATTATGCCCCAACTGTTCTGTAATAGAAAGTAGCCCATTATGCCCATTCATCCCGCCACCAGAAGAAATTTTCAATCTACCCAACACCAAGTCCAACTCATCGTGAATTATCCAAATATCCTCAGCCTTAATCCGATAAAACTGGGCCAACTTACTAACCGCCCCACCTGACAAATTCATCATAGTCGTCGGCTTAGCCAACACCACCTCTTCATCTCCAAGTTTAGTCTTTAGCACGTCAGCCTTAATTCTCCCCACCGTTTCCCATCCGTCGCTCGTCGCTTGTCGCTCGTCGCTTAACTGACCAGCCAGCTGATCAATTACAGCAAACCCCACATTGTGCGGCGTCATCTCATATTGCGTTCCAACATTTCCCAATCCAACAATCAATTTCATAGATTCCCTTCGGTCACGGATATTGAATATAGAATATAGAGGAATATGAGACTAGGTAGATCTACAATTTTGACTTTAACAATATTCAATATTCTCTATTCTCTGCCAACGGCAGCGTATTCTACATCCGCTGCTTAGTTTATTGACCAATCAATAAAGAAAACAGCGGCGGCCCAAACAAACTAATACCCACAATCGAAGCACACACTGCCGCCGCCAATACCCCGCCAGCAGCCACATCCTTGACTATACCAGCCTTCTCCGCATACTCAGGCGACAACAAGTCTACCATCACCTCAATAGCCGTATTCAGCAACTCGGCCGCCAACACCAACCCAATAGCCAACACTACCAGCAACATCTTCTCCACACTAAAATGCAGCACCAATCCCAAACAAATAACCGCCCCAGCGCTCACTAGATGCACCCAAATATTAATCTGCGTGCTCAGTGTATAGCGAACACCCTTAGCCGCATACCTATAACTCCGAGCCTGTCGCTTAGCTTGACTAATCATACCAGTATTGTACCACCTCCACCCACCCCCACCAACAAACAAGATTTAATCCCAACACGCCGTGCCGGATTAAATCTTGTCATTAATAATCCAATCTAATACACGATAGCTATCACTCTCTTATCGCTCAGCCAGCAGTGAAGATTTAATCCCAGCCGCCTAGCCGGGATTAAATCTTCATCCGAATCATAGACATATACCCATAACCTTGCACCTCCATTGACGCAGTCTAGTCATAAGGAGTATTATCCTCAACCAGAGACCACTGACCCACCGCCAATCATCAGAAAGGCTGAGACATGCCGGCTAACCCACTGGAAATCGCACCAGGTGTCGAAAAGCTCGAGCTGAGAATGACCAGTTCCAGCAATGGCGTACCCATCGTCTGTCACTATTTCAACATGGACGACCACACACGTGCCGATAGTTGCCCAGATTGCCAAGCACCGGTGAACTCAATCTGGATAGATATGGATATGTTTGCCAATACCTTCTTCCAGTTGGAGCACCCACACATCTTGCAAAGTCCTCCCAAAGGCAAACACCTCCACACCCGCCACTGCCATTGCCATATCAAGCAGGTCATGTGGCGAGACTACTAGCCACGCGATACACCCAAAGGCGCCGGACACTTCCGGCGCCCTTGACACATCCTCTTTACAAAACTATACTCCCCACCGAGAGGACACCGACGTGGTATCCGCAGTCAAGGAGAAATACCGATGCACCTTACGTTGGTTATGCCGGCAGAAGACCTACCTGAAGCGCTGGCCATCATCGGCAAAACCTGCCAAAATTTGCAGGGTATCCGGGTGGGGAAAACTTCACTCTGGTCAGAGACATCAGAAGCCGCTGTTATTCTCATCAACTCCAGCGAGCCCGAGATAAATGAACTGCCAGGCAAGTTCTCTAACGGCCGCTTGCGCGTTCAATCGCTCCAGACTTTGTTGATGGCCGATATATTAATGGTAAATTCCGAGATGGAGAGATCCACTTGGTCCAACCCAGATCCAGGCCTGAGCAAACTGATTCTGCCATTCAAAGGAAATCACTTCGATTCCCACATCAGGTTTGAGGGAGCAGTCCGCTCTCAGATGACCCCAGACATAAAGAAGCAGTTCGGTGGCGGTCTCGAAGTCTTGATTGAGGTTTATCGATCAGGATGGGTAATTCCCGAGAAAACCAAAGTCCAGTATGGACCTCAACCGGTCAGGATTGACAAAGCCGTCGGCAAGTACTGGAAGCCTCACTCTCTGCAGGCCAAGGCATGCAAGCGCTTTATCGATACGTTGAAGAGTGCTATTGACATCAGAGATGGTAAATACAAATAACTCTCTGATCAAATTCAAATAGGCGCCGAAACACTTCCGGCGCCTCGTTTCATTTTTTGGCATATGTATCAAAGATTTAATTCCGCCTACTATTTAGTTTGACAAAAGATTCCCAGCTAACTATACTCCCGCCAGAGCTAAACCGCTGTGGTTAAGCTGCAAAATCGAGGAGAGATAACCAAATGCCCACGCTTGTAGTCGAATCTTCTCATCAACTAATGGATGTCGTGACGGCTTTGGCCGGAGCTCACCTCGCCAAAGACTTTGCCCAGAACATTTATGTCGGCCACGCCACCGATAAGGATCAATCTGTAACCATTGAAGTCAACCTGTCGGCCAAATCACAGGTCGAAAACATCCTCAAGCAAGCAGGTATCGGCTGCAGCGTCTATCCAAACGGCCAAACCCTTCAAAGCCTATTCATGCGTCCGGAGTTCAAAGACTTAACGTGGTCCAAGGGCGACCAACGACTTCGCGACCTCTTCAAACCCTTTATCGGTCAACTTTTTGACAACCCCGACGAGCTAGAGCGCACTCTAAGGAGCGCTAGTATGAGCGAAGAGCATTGGACACCTCTTCGTCATATGCCAATAGAGGGCATCTTGAAGGAAGGCTATCTCTACGACTGGATAGAATTCCCTAGCCCCGATGGCACCGCCTGTCAAATAGCCGAAGACGCCGGCCAATGGATCAAACCCAACCACCAGCCAGATCAACGGGCCAAGGATAGAGCTAGCCATATCGAGGATCAACTGTATCGCAAAGGCGATCCCATGACGTAATTAATCGTCAAACCAAAAGGCCAAGAGCAACCAGCTCTTGGCCTAACAATTTTTTATTATTTAATAAAAACGGCTCAATACTTATATTTTCTCATCCAATACCATATCAAATACTCCGTCAATTTGATTGACAATTGATTCCACGACAGCTATAGTCCCATTCAAGGTAGCGGTCGGCGCCACCACAGAGACAACCAGGAGAGAGATTTCATGTCGCAGCCACCAGTTTTAATCTCTGTCGATTATCCCTACGGCACTAAAGCGCTTTACAGCCAACTGCAAGAGCAGGCTACATTGGATCAACTTAACCAGATAACAATCATCTACGGTCCCTTCAATGACGTACGACTGCTTGTCCCGCAAGTCGTATGGCATGAACTAAGCACCTGCTTCGAGAGCAATGCCCAATGCTTCACCATTATGAAGCAGACTGCTCCGCTAGGCGACTACCTCAATAACAACATAGAGTACATAGCGAACGCAGGCTCGAAGTGCTCTTGGATTGACCAGCATGATTATAAGGCCCAGAAAGAGCCCTGCTGTCATCTCTGCGGGCATCCAATGACTCATTGGAGCGGGCATACGAGTCCACATTGGGACAACTTCGTTCTCGCTGATCACCTACATGCCAAGGAGACAGCTCACACCATGGGCTACCCTTGCTTGTGTGTAAGATACTGCGGGGGTCCAGACCATCACCTTCAGGTGAGCATTAGCAGCAACACTCCCGACCCAAACGACATGTAGCCATCTGGTTCTCCCAGACACGCATAAAGGCGCTAGAACTTAATTTGGCGCCTTTAAACTTCTCTAAACACAACATTTACCGCAAACTAGGGTTCTTAAAGATCCTGTTCAGCACTCTATTCTCAGCCTGTCGCATCTCTTCAGAACCATCATCGGTTTTATCATCCAAACCCATCAAATGCAGGCTGCTATGTACGATTAGTCTCGCCAACTCTTCCTTTTCTGGCAACGACAGCTCTTCAGCCGTTCTCTTGATTTGATCAAAATTTACAACAATATCTCCCAAGAAATAATCACCATCTGGGGTCATTTCATTAAACGGCCATGACATAGTGTCGGTCGCTGAAACATCATCAAAATGCTCCTCATGCAACCGACTCGTCTTATCATCATTTGTCACATTCAAACCCATATGTATCTTCATAAAATCAAAAGGCAAAGGGCAAAAATCAAAAGTTACTATTAAAAGTGCCCAATGATTGCAATGTTAGTATAACAACTTTTGATTTACGATTTTAATTTTTGCCCTTTGCCCTTTGCCTTTTTAGTCAATTAGCCAAGCTTTTCTTTACCAATCTCGAAACAATTCCCATATCAGCCTGACCCTTTAAATGACCGAGCAAAGGCATCACTTTACCTATATCAGAAGCGCTAGCAGCGCCACTCTCAGCCACCGCCTTATCTACTTCAACGGCAATAGCCTCTTCAGACATCTGCGCAGGCATATATTCTTGCATAACAGCCAGCTCAGCCTTCTCTTCTTCAGCCAGATCTGCTCGTCCAGCAGCTTCAAACTGAGAAATAGAATCTTTGCGCTGCTTAACTTCTCGTTGTACCACAGCCTTAAAGTCATCCTCAGACAACTCGTGGCCAAGGTCAATTTGCTTATTTTTTGCCGAAGACAATAACAACCTCAATGTGCCCACACGGACATCATCTTTGGCTTTCATTGCGGAAATTAAGTCTTGCTGTAAGGATTGGATCATACAATAACCCTTTGAATGACGATTAGTCTTCGTTGGTACGGAAACGACGAGTGCGTCGATTCTTCATTTCCTTACGGCGCTCTGCTGGAGACTTATAATGCTCACGCTCTTTATATTCGGTCAAAATACCTTCCTTCTGCACTTCCTTGGTGAAGCGACGAATCAGGCTTTCAACAGATTCATTTGGCATTGCTTGAACTTGTGCCATGTGTGTAAAATACACCACCCTTCAATCAAATAAATAAAAATAATAAGTTACGTTAAAACGTAAAAACTGATAGACAGTCCACCTTCTATCTCCCACCTCCTACCTTCTAACTGCTATTCAGAGAACTTCTTCCCACCGAGCAAATGCATATGCAAATGATCAACCACCTGCCCACCGTCTCGACCGGTATTAATGGCGATCTTGTAGCCTTTTAGTCCTTTATCCTTAGCCACTTGAGACACAGTTACCAATAGCGTGCCAAGAATTTCTTGGTCATCTACTGAGGTTTCTGCCAAACTAACGATGTGACGCTTAGGGATAACAAGCAAATGTACCGGCGCTTTAGGGTGGATATCTTCAAAAACCAGGCACAAGTCATCTTGGTAATGAACCTTAGCTGGAATATTCCCTTGGACGATTGAACAAAACAAACAATCCATAAAGTCGCTCCAATACAATTGCGTAGTATACAGCGAAAGATTTCAAAAGTCAAAATATCAAAGATGCCCAAACAGCTAAGCTACAATTTTCAAATCTACAATAAATCAATAAAAAGGGGGATGAGCCGCACCTGCTGTCATATGATAGACAACTGATGCGGCTCGCCGATGCACGAACACTGCTCGACAACCTTCGGGGAGGTGGTGAAGTGCGCGGTCCGTACAATTTTGGAGAGTTGTTGCAACCCTTGTTTTGAGGGTTAGGACCCTACTCTCTAAGAGCCCTCGTTTTCCGGTGAGGCCACCGTTGTGCGTAAATGGAAACACTCGACGGACAGAATCCCGATTCTGTCGCGATCAACTGCTTGTTCCACCCTCTGGCGAAACACAACCATAAAGGCACTAGTCAATTAGTCCTTAACCCGCATCTCGTCTCGTTCGAGATTACAGCTTTCAGCCGGGACTGCGACTCAAGCACGGGTTTGGAACAGTGAACATCGCCACTCGATGATGAACAACACTGCTCCGATCACTCTCACAATAAACACACGTCAACATTTCACGTTAGACTTGCCCCGAACTGGGGGCTAATTAGAAACCGCGTCTTTAGACAGCGTGAGTGGCTACACTGCCGACTTCATCAGGGGTTGCGCGCTAACCCCAACACAACAGTTAAATTACCTTAACCACTCTGTCGGAGCTAACGTACTAGCACCCTAATAACTTATAGTATAGCATATAAATTACTATATGTCAATAGATATAAAGTAAATGGCCTGCAATTAGCTAACTTTCTTCATCAATTCTTCCACACTCAGCATCTCAGCCTCACCCTGATCTCGCTTCTTAACCTCTAGTTTCCCCTGCTCCAACGTCTTCTTGGATACTAAGACTCGCCAAGGTAAACCAATCAGATCAGCGTCACCCAACTTCACACCAGCCGACGCATCACGCTCATCCCACAACACCTCTACCCCAGCCTCTTCTAGCTGATGGTAAAGCTTTTCAGCCTCAGCCAATACTTCTGCATCAACCCCTAAAGACACCAAGTGCACTCGATATGGCGCCACAGCTTCAGGCCACATAATCCCTCGCTCATCATGGAATTTCTCCACAATCACACCCATAGCCCGGGTAATACCAATGCCATATGACCCAAGATGAACATATTGCTTTTCACCTTCAGCATTAGTAAACGCAAAGTCCGTCTCCTGGCTCTTATCTGTACCAAAATTAAAAATATTACCCACCTCAGCCGTCTTCACTTCTTCTAATTCATCTCGAGTTACACCCAGCTTTGCCATAGTTGCATCGTTCAGCACTTCTTCATTGATGGCTATATTCTTGGCTCGATTAATATAAATAACATCCTCCCCGGCTTCACAAATAGTCTGGAATTCATGGCTAAACTCGGTAAAAGCTCCACCCGCCGCAAAGGTAATAAAGGTGTCCTCACCAAAACCCAGTCGATCAAACACCCGGGTATAAGCATCCATCGTCGCCTGATAAAAAGCCTCATGCTGCGCTTCATCAGTACTACATGAATACATATCCTTCATCACAAACTCACGACCTCGCATAATCCCACTCTTAGCTCGCAATTCATTACGCATCTTAGTCTGGAATTGATAAACATTAATCGGCAAATCGCGGTAAGAAGACAGCTGCTCCTTGACCATTTCAATAATGGCTTCCTCATGAGACCAACCAAAGCCAACCTCAGTTTTATCTTTCAGCTCAGACTTAAACCACACATCCACCACCTCATCACTCCATCGGCCAGTCGTTTCCCAAGTCTCCTTCTTCTGCAAACTACTCATGATCAGTTCCTGCCCACCAATAGCATTCATCTCTTCCCGTACAATCTGCTTAATCTTATCCAAAACCCGAATACCCAGCGGCGTATAAGCGTACACACCAGCCATCACCTTATACACAAATCCCGCCTTAGTTAACAAAATAGCATTAGCTGCTACCTCATCCCCAGATACATTACGAGTAGTTTTTCCAAATAAAGAACTATATTTCATTGGCCCATTATACCAGAGAGCCAAACATTCAAGCAGCTCGAATTTAAACTTCTCACTCCGCCAGCTGGCGGATGCAATTTCAGTTACTTACTCTAAAAATGACAAGAGGCGCCCCGCAATTGGAACGCCTCAATGTCTATCTTCTTTCTGTCTTAGCTAGCCAAAGCCATTGTACGAGGCCAGCCTTCTCCGGTTGGGTCAGGACCGCGACGAATCGCAGCCTTTTTCGGCAGCATGCTAGCCGGGATTGGCTTGAACAAGCCATCGTGCCATGCCTCAGCAAAGGCCTGTTTCATTGACCCCAGATCAGCCAAAATGTCATCTGGACACTTTAAAGCCTCTGCAGTGGTCGATGACTGATCAAGCAAATCGCCCGCAGCTAGCCATTGTCCAGCTGCAGCCAAACGACGAGTCCTGCCGATGGAATATCTCAAGTCATGAAAGGCTCGGTCTCCTTTTTCACGACGGAGCTTTTCGACTTTACGACAAACCAGCCTTGCTTCCGCACAAACTGCAGCTATGAACACAGCCTGATCCGCGGTCACGTACCATTTGCCAGCCATCCAGCCCTTTCGAGGATGGAATGAGCGAGAAGGCGGCAGGGATCGCCATACCGCCTCAGATTTGTCTGATCCAACCGGCATATCACACCTCACTATGTCTCGAAACCTTCAAACCCACGATTTGGGTAAGCACCCACTTTACCACTTTTTCAAAATCAGTCAAGCAGGGAATTTAACAGTATAAAAATGACAACGGCGGGCGTCGGGGTAAATTTCCCCAACACCCGCCCAAAGAAGTCGAGTCGGTCTGCTACAGGCGCACGGATTGTCTGGCCGCGCTGGCTGACAATACAACCTCAGCCTGCACAAGGACTTCCGAAGCCACCGGCTTCGAAGCATCATCGGCAAACTTGTCCAGGATATCCGCCAGACGATTGAAGTCTGGGTCGATCCAGATTGATCCCTGCGAGCGGCACCGCCGAGACAAGCATTCCAGTTCATCTACCGGAATATACTCCCCTCGAGCCACAATGGTCAGAGCTTGCCGGCACTCCTTAATGACCGCCTTGACGCCCGAATGGCTGCTACGAAGGCGACGGATCAAGGATGAGGCTTCATCCATCCCCTTCTCTGACGTCCACGGGCTTTCCGAACCCGCCACCGCCGTGGACTGACCAACCGAGCTGGACTTCGATGCTTCCATGCCTCAACACTCCTTTTTAAGTGTATCTCAAACTCTCCAGGCTCCCTGCCTGTCAAAGAGTTATATCACACCCCATTCACATTACACAAGCACTATATTGCCACATTCACCTATTCGTAAATTAGCCCAAAATTAGCAGATTACGTATTATATTCAATTCGCAGCAGCTAGAAAAACTTACTAATATCAGACACCGTAATTGCCGCAATCAGCAGCAATAGCGCTGCCATGCCAGCTGTATTTACAATCGCTTCCACCTTCGGGCTAACTTTGCGACGAGTAATAGCTTCAATAGCTACAAATACTAGCCGACCACCGTCCAAAGCTGGGAATGGCAATATATTGATCACAGCCAGGTTGATACTAATGATTCCAGCAAAGAACAAAACCGGCACCCAACCAAACGACCGAGCCTCACCGATAACAGAGGCTATTCCCACCGGCCCAGCCAAATCCTGCGGCACATTACCCTGACTCAAACCCCCAATCATCGACCCCAGAGAGCCCAAAATCATGCCCGCAAAGCCAATAGCCTGCTTAGTACCTTCCCAACCGGCCTGCCAAAACGGATAGCGAACAACATCAGACTGATACACATCACCCGCCCCAATTACCACACCCAAAGCCCCTTGCCCAGCTGGAATTTCAGTTCGAGGAGTAATAACTACATCCTCTTCGGTCCCATCTTCATTAGCCACTCGCATTACTACTTCCTGGCCCTTCAACTCAGTGATCTGAGCCGAGAAACTAGGTTCAATATCATCATATTTCACCCCATTCAAAGCCAAAATAGTCTGCCCTTTCTCCAAACCAGCCGCGGCTGCCGGAGAATTTTCATTCACCTCACTAATAACTGGCGTCGCACTATACTGAGGCAAACCAACCGTATAAACGATCCCAAAAATAACAATTCCCAGCACCAAGTTAGCCGCCACTCCAGCCAACAACACCACCGATCTCCAAGCCGGCGACTTACTCGTAAACGCCCGACTCTCATCCGCAGCATCCCCAGTCGCCTGTCGCTCGTCGCTCGTCGCCTCCTTAATCGACACCCCATCAGGCATCTCCCCATACATCCGCACAAAACCGCCAATTGGCAGCAAATTAACCGTATATTCTGTCTCACCGACCTGCTTACCCCACAACTTAGGTGGCAGACCAACCCCAAATTCTTCCACTTTAATGCCGGCCTTTTTGGCAGCCCAAAAGTGACCTAGCTCATGAACGACAACCAGCACCAATAAAATAAAAATAAATATGCTAGCTGTAATAAACGTGTTAATAATATTTTCCATAAATCCTCAGATTTCCCAATAAAGATTTCTTATCAGTGTCTACTCTACCTCACCCAGCCTAAATCTATCCTAAGCCCATTCATTCAAGTACCAGCACGAGTAAATTTAGCCTTAACTACATGAATCAATAACTCGTACCCGTCGCGCGTCGCCTGTCGCTAGGGTTAGGACTAAAGACTCATCAAATCTTGTTCTTTAACCTTAGCTGCCGCCTCAATCTGCTTATTAGTAGCCTCAACCAAATCCTGGACACGCTTCTCAAATCCAGCCAATTCATCCTCGCTAATTTCACTACCCTCTTTAGCGCGCTTCAAGGCAGTCAAAGTATCTTGACGGACATTTCGCACGCTAATCTTGGCCTCTTCAGTCTTTTTGCCAACCATCTTAACCATCTCTTGGCGGCGATCTTGAGTAAGTGGAGGCAGAGGTATCCGAATAACGGTCCCCTCGACGGCTGGATTAAAGTGAAAATCTGAAGTACGTAGCATCTTAGCCACCACATCAACCAAAGAAGCGTCCCAAGGCTGCACCACCAAAAGAGCCGGTTCTGGAGCAGTAATCGAAGCCACTTCTTGCAACTTCATCATGCTACCATACGCTTCCACCGATAAGTTTTCGATCAGGCTTGGCGCGGCTCTGCCGGTACGGACAGTTGACATATCTCGCTCAAAAGCTTCAAAGCTCTGTTGCATTTTTTGTTTTGCTTGCTGAATAATCTGTTCGCTCATAATCCCTATTATCGCATATCCAATCCGAAGATAGAAGAGACATGCAAGAAGAAGGCAAATGGCCACACACTACGTCATTGCGAGGATCCGCCAGCTGGCGGATCCTCGCAATGACATCAGGCAAAAGTAAACCAAAAGCACCTCCTTTCGAGAGGCGCTTTTAATACCTAAATCCTAAGACCTAGCTCCTGCGATTCTTAAGCGCCTAATTCATACCGAACAAAACGCCCCACCACAATATTTTCACCCAATTTAGCAATAGCAGCCTTGATCAAGTCTTCAATTGAAGTACTAGGATCCTTGATGAAGTCCTGCTTCAGCAGTTCTTCAACAGTTTCAGGATCCATCGATACTACCTGAAAAGCAATATTCTTAGCCAAAGTCTGAAAATCTTCAGTCTTAGCCACAAAATCAGTTTCGCAGTTCACTTCAACCATAGCCCCAATGCGACCATTATGAATATAGGTTTCCACCAGACCCTGCTTGGTTTCGCGGTCACCCTTTTTAGCAGCCGAAGCCAAACCCTTTTGCTTCAACCACTCTTCAGCCTGAGCCATATCCTGACCAGACTCTTCCAGAGCTTGCTTAGCATCCATGATACCAGCCCCAGTCTTCTCGCGAAGTTCTTTAATTAATTCAGTGTTCAATGCCATTTCTTAAGTCCTTTCAGGTATTAGATATGTCTTGGTTATCATCTTTTTGTCATTGCGATCCGCCAACTGGCGGAGCGGCAATCCAGTTTATATTAAGGCTAGATTGCCGCGTCATCACACTCCTCGCAATGACAACAATGAGAACTAGAGCTAAGCAGCTGCTTCTTCTTTTACTTCTACTTCTACTTTTACTTCTACTTTTTCTTCCTTAGCCTTCTCTTCGCGCTTTTCACCAGCTTCAGCCGCAGCCTTATCACTAGCTACTTGACGCTGCTTCTTACCCTCTTCAACCGCATCGGCAATATTCTTAACAAACAAACGAATTGACTTCAAAGCATCGTCGTTGCCTGGGATTGGAAAGTTGATAACTGACGGATCACAGTTTGTATCAACAACAGCTACTACAGGAATACCAACCAATTTAGCTTCTGCGACAGCAATATCTTCCTTATGAGGATCGATAATAAACAATGCTTGTGGCAACTGACGCAATTCAGAGATACCACCCAACAAACGCTCCAGACGAGCGATTTCGTGGTCAACAATTGCTTGTTCTTTCTTAGTGTAACTCTTCAAAGAGCCATTTTCTTTTTGAGCCTTTAGTGTTTCCAACTTCTTCAGAGACTTCTTAATAGAATCAAAGTTAGTCAACAAACCACCCAACCAACGCTCAGTCACATACATTGCTCCAACCCGCTTAGCTTCTTCAGTCACAATGTGACGGGCCTGCTTCTTGGAGCCAACAAAGATAATCTGGCCGCCATTAGCTGTCAAATCACGAACAAAAGTATATGCTTCATCCATAGCTGGCACAGTTTTGGCCAAGTCGATTACATGCACACCATTGCGAGCAGTGAAGATATACTGCTTCATTTTAGGGTTCCAGCGTTTAGACTGGTGACCAAAGTGAACGCCTGCTTCAAGCAGGTCTTTCATAGAAATTTTAGACATTAATATGCCCCCTTCTTGTAATAACTTCCCATTCGGGAACCGCCATCTCAGGTAAACGCCATTGAAGATAATCTCAATCAACGCAGAAGATCCTGTATGAGATGTGAGTATTGGCCTTTCACTTCCGCCAGCCGACGGAAGCAAATGACCAGACGGAATATACCACAACATTCAACCTTATTCAACTTATATTCAACCTCAAAACGTCAAAGGACCCGGCAGAATTCACCGCCGGGCCCGTTCGTCCTCATCCTAGTCGCCCAATCTCTCAAGGCTAGACGACAAAATTGAATTCCACATCGACAGCTTGCAAACCCTGCCGAAATCCATCCCGCAACTGGCACAAGACAACTTCATCATTGATTAGCTCCGGGTCAAGGGAAATTTCAACAGTCTCCCGAGCCCCGTCGATCTCATCGAAGCTCAAGCCCTGAAAACAAATCCCGCCGATCTCGGGAACATAGTACTTCAGGCCCAATAGCAGCTGAGCCCGATCCAAAGACTCAAGGATTTTCGACCAGCCCACTGTACGGTACGCCTCGTCCTCCACTGATGGAGTGAATTGGCGCACCGACCAACAACCGGTGGTCAGTGGTACTTCAGCAAAAACCCACGGATCAAAGGTTGCCCGTATCATACCCGTCTTTTCAGACACATCCAGAACAACTAACTGCGCGTCACGCATCTCAAGTCTCCTTCGACTTGCCTCCAAGACCACCACCAATCGGGCAGCCTTCCTTTTCTCAGACATTATTGTACACCCATCAAGCAAGTATGGCTGTATTCTGATTGAGTTTTTATATTTTAAAAAATGGAAAAGGGCGGTCGTCCAAAAACAACCGCCCCACAACTCTCCTTTTCACAAACCTGGCCAGATAGTGCTAAAAAGCGCCTCTAGCTCCTGCTAAAGACGCGCTTCAGCCTCTTGCTGATCAATCTCATCGATCTGGCTCTTGACCCGAAGCAACTCAGCCTCGCGGTTACTCAGGAGTTGCCCTAGACTAACCGTGACTGATGGATAGGCAGCCTTCTTACGAATCTCCTTTTTAAGATCTTTAATCTCGCCAAGCAAAGTCAGCTGGCGCACAGAGAGCCGCTGTCGCTCTGCAGGAGGATCATCCTCACCAATTGCCGACTCAATTGGGTTAACCCAACCCGTCATTTGATCAGTCTCGATAAAAACTCTTCCGTCGGCGCCGACAGAGGTGCGCTGAACGTTATTGCGCATACCGGACAACTGCTCTGCCCGCCCGCCGCCAACCAAATTCGTTCGCCTCGCCATTCTCACTGCTCCTCACTGGTGACAATCTACTTCGAAAAGGATTCGCTGTGATCAATCTTGAGTATATCGCAAACTATAGGTTAATGTCAATTATATTTGAGCGAAATCTGACTCTTGTCAATCCGCTGGTTAGAAGATCGCTTTTTCTTATCAGGCTTCTTCTTTACATTAGCCAATCCTTGGCAAAGTATTAATAAAAATGACAAAAGGCGATTATCTTCGTTGATAATCGCCTTAATGTCTCCTCCGTCCGACAGCCTGGCTGTCACTCCAAGGGTTCGAGCTCTCTGTCCCTCAGTTCACGTATATATGTCCGTAAGCCACCAGCCTGCAACAATTCTCGCACATTGTCATTCTCCCCGAAATCTGGAGGATCCTGCCTATGTTGGCGTCGAAGACGGCTAAAATCAACGCCAAGTGCGCGAGACTCGCCATCACGTGGCTTTTGAGGTCTTCCTTTCGGAACTGGTCTGGATGAGCCAGCATGCATAGTAGCCTCCCTCCACGTTCATTGATTATCGATAGCTTCATCAAGGTCCGAAAAGTCAAGCTTCGGAGACAAATCCCCGAGGTTGAATTTCTTGCTCAAGCTTCGAACACACAGATCTCCGCCTTTGCATTCGGCTTGTAGAAGCAAAAGGGTGTCTCCTGCAATCTTCCCAACCCCGATCAAGCGCCCAATCTCTCGAGCCGCTTCTGTGAATCTGCGCTCAGCATCATGACTGGCAATCGATTCTTTGTGGATCAGCCGCTGCGCAGCCACCGATGATCTGCTGTCGACGCAATCATCCTCTGGTAGAGTCTTGGGGCCAAGATCTGGTTTTCCAGGGAATTTACCCATATGGCGTCCACCAGCAGATACACCACGAGATACTGCTCTTGCCATCCATGCTACTCCATCAAATGTCTAACTATCTCCAAGCCAGCCGCCAGGAGAGTACAGCCTTTATAGCTCTCAAGCATTATTTAGTCAAGCTACAATCAAATCAACCACTTTTGATCAAATGGTATGTACTTAATTTTGCAACAAATCTATTTCTTAGTTTTTGTAGTCTTAGTCGTGGTTTTTTTAGCCTTGGCTGGCGCCTTCTTAGCTGCTTTTGTAGTCTTAGCCGTCTTAGCGGCAACCTTATCCACTCGCCTAACAACCTTCTTAGCCGTCTTCTTCCGCTTATAAGCAGGCACCGCTGCCAACAAAGCCTTGGCTTGCTCTTCAGTAATAGTCTTCGGATCGGTATCTTTGGCAATCTTGGCATTAGCCGATCCATCAGTCACATACGGTCCAAAACGGCCATTCAATACCTGGATATCACCAAAGGTCGCGATATACTTCTCAGCATCCTTCTTCAGCTTCTCAGCATATAATTCCCGAGCTTCAGCCTCAGTAATGCTGATCGGATCAAGCGGTTTAATTGATACAAAAGTCTTATCAATCAAAATATACGGACCAAATCGGCCAATATTGGCCTTAATCTCACGGCCATCCTCAGTCATCCCCACCAAACGAGGCAGCTTAAACATCTCCAAAGCTTGATCCAAAGTTACCGAATTGATTGAACTACCAGCCGGCAATGGAGCAAACAATGGCTTGGGGTCGCCAGGATTTTCATCCTTTTCCCCTTTTTGCAGCATCGCTCCATATCGTCCATAGCGAGCATAAATAGGCAAGCCAGTCTTCGGATCATCACCCAATTTACGAGCTTGCGTAGCTTCGGCGCGACTAATATCACCGCTCTGTTCTACCAATTTATGGAATGGCGTATAAAAATCGCGCAGCACAGCGACTCTATCCTTAGCCCCCTCGGCGATCTCATCCAATTGCTCCTCAATCGTCTTAGTGAAGTCATACTCCATCACTTCAGAAAAATGCTTAACCAAAAAGTCAGTTACAACCAAACCGGTATCTGTCGGAAACAGCTTATTAGTGTCCTTACCATACATTGTCAGCTCGGTCGATTCTGAAATAGTTTCTTTTTCCAAACGCAGCTTGCGCAATTGACGCTCCTCACCCTCAATATCGCCTCGCTCCACATAGCCTCGACTTTGAATGGTGCTGATAGTGCTGGCGTAGGTGCTCGGACGGCCAATACCCATCTCCTCCAACTTCCGCACCAAAGATGCTTCAGTATAACGTGCCGGGCCACGACTCAACGACTCCATAGCTTCAGCCGACTTCAAATCCACCCCATCACCCACCGCCACCGGCGGTAACAACGTATCATCCCCACTTCGACCGTAGACTTTCAAAAAGCCATCAAAGATCACAACTTCACCCTTAGCTTCCAAAGTTTCTTTCGGATCACGACTTGGCACAATACTAATGGTAGTCTTTTCTAATTGGGCTGAGGCCATCTGACTCGCCACGGCTCGACGCCAAATCAAGTTATACAGCTTCTGCTGCTGCTCATCAGCCCCAACTCGCTCAACAGCCACATTAGTTGGACGAATGGCTTCGTGAGCCTCCTGAGCGCCAGCCGACTTGGTAGCATACGTACGAAATTGATGGTAAGAATCTCCGTATTGCCCCTTAATGTGATCAGTCATAGCCGCCAAAGCTTGTTTAGACAGATTTACAGAGTCGGTACGCATATACGTAATATGACCCGCTTCATATAATCTCTGAGCCAACTGCATAGTTGACCGCGGACTATACCCTAGCTTATTGCTGGCTTCCTGCTGTAATGTACTAGTCGTAAAAGGCGCTCCAGGACTTCTAGTGCCTGGTTTTTTCTCAACCGCCTCTATAGTAAAACTACTACCAATAAAGGTTTCTAGGGCCTTTCTGGCGCTTTCAAAGCTATGTTTTTTAGGCGACTCAGCCACCATCTCACTGCCATCATTCAACAAAAAGGTCGCTTTGACCTTGAACGAGGCTTCGGCAGCAAATTCATCCAACTCTCGTTCCCGCTCCACAATCAACCGCACCGCCACTGATTGAACACGGCCGGCACTCAATGACGGTCGAACCTTGCGCCACAACACCGGACTCAATTCAAATCCCACCAAATAATCCAAAGCTTGGCGAGCCTGTTGAGCCTCAACCAACGCCCCATCTATAGTCCGTGGGCTAGCCACCGCTTCTTCCAGCGCCAACTGGGTGATTTCATGAAAAACAATGCGACGCGTCTTAGATACATCCAATCCCAAAACTTCAGCCAAATGCCAGGCAATAGCCTCACCTTCACGATCCTCATCCGAAGCCAACCACACCGCATCTGCCTGCTTAACTAACTTTTTCAAATCACTAATAACCTTAGATTTACCCTCAGCAATTTCAAAAATAGGCTCAAAGTTATGAGCCACATCAATTGACCCATCCTTACTTGGCAAGGCCCGAATATGTCCCATGCTGCTGACTACCTGAAAGTCTTTGCCCAAATACTTTTCAATTGTTTTAGCCTTAGCCGGGCTTTCGACGATTACCAAATTCTTCATAAATTCACTTTCCTTGTTATTTCCAACTTCTCTCTTCCCTCTTCTCTCTGTTCTCTGTTCTCTGTTCTCTGTTCTCTGTTCTCTGTTCTCTGTTCTCTTCTCCTGCTCTCTTCTAACCCTCACCCCGCCACCCATTCTTCCCCCACCAGCCTCACCACACCCCGTATCTCCAGCTCCATCAAACATGCTGCCACCTCAGCTGCTGACAACTGACTTTGCCGAATAAGACTATCAACCGATTGTGGTTCTTGTTGAAGAAAAGTAACAATCTGAGTTTGACTGGCAGTCAGATCTACAGGAATAACATGACTAGATTGGTTGACAATTGAATTATTGTAACCTAATTCATTATCTAGCTTATCTACTATATCAGCTGCGTCAACGGCCAAGTTAGCCCCCAATTTTATCAAGCTATGCGTCCCCCAACTCCCCTTACCAAATATAGATCCAGGCACGGCAAAGACCGGCCTTCTATACGTTCTGGCCCATTCAGCCGTTAACAATGACCCACTTTTCAATCCGGCCTCTGTTATCACTATCGCCTGACTCAGTCCCGCAATCACAGAATTTCTCACAGCAAAAGTATACGATTGAGCCTCCACACCCAACCCAAAAGGCGAAATAACCAATCCTTTATCCAAAATTTGTTCAGCCAGAGCGGTATTCTCAGCGGGGTAAACCGTATCCAAGCCACTACCCCACACCGCTATGGTTTTACCGCCACAGGCCAGAGCCATTTGATGAGCCACCGTATCCACACCTTTGGCCATCCCACTGACAATAGTGTAATTCTGTGCAACAAGTTGACCTACCAGCCTTCTAGTTACTTCTTTCCCGTATGAGCTAATATTCCGGCTACCCACCACCGCCACTGCCCGCTCTATACCTGCCCACATTTGCCCTTTGCTATATAAAAATAGCGGCTTATCATCCAAGCATTTTAGGTTGCTAGGATAAGCCACATCATCACATAAGAGTAACTCGATACCAAAATTTTCCAAGTCTGCATATTCTGCCGCTGCTTCATGCCAAATCTTTTTTCGATCGTCATCAGATAGAGGTAAAAAGTTCCACAACACTTCAGATGACCCATGCTCAGCCAAGCCTTTCGACAGGCTTTTCCAACCCATACCTCGAACTTTTCGCAAAGCCAACCACCGAATTCTCTCCTCAACCCGTTCATCCATGCCCCACAGTATAGCCAAATCCCCCCATATGACAACAAGCAAGCTCGGTTAAAGCAAAAGAAAAGCAAAAGCAAAGGCAAAAGCAAAGGGCAAAAGGCAAAGGGCAAAAATGAAAATATAAGGTGAAAAATGTTTAATCTCATTCTCTATATACATTTCTCTATAACTTTTGATTTATAACTTTAACTTTTGCCTTTTGCCCTTTGCTTTTACCCTTTGCCCTTTGCCTTTTGCCTTTTGCCTTTTGCCTTTTAAGTCTTAAGTCTTAAGTCTTAAGTCTTAAGTTATTATCTCACCAACTCCGGCTTATTCTTCTCTATCCACTTCAAAATAACATCAGCCATCTCCGCAGTATTATTAGAGGTAGCCCCGTTCTCCAGCATGATAGTAAAACTCAACTTTGGACTACTGTATGGCGCATAACCAGTAATCCAGGCATGGGTACCATATCCTGTTTTATCGCCACGAACACCATACTCTGCCGTACCAGTTTTGGCTGCCACTTCAAGAGAATTGTTGCGCAATGGGAAAATAATCCCATTTTTAACGCCTTCTCTCATTCCCTGTTGACCAACCTTTAGTCCCGCCTGAGCAATCACCTGCTTATTTGTCACTTCTAATGGGGTTATTTGTTTCTTGCCGTCGCTAGTTTCCTCAATGACCGTTGCCAAACGAGGTTTTACCAGAATCCCATTATTGGCCAAAGCCGATGTCATAACATTAACCTGCAATGGCGTACTCAGCAGGTAGCTTTGACCGATAGAAAGCTGATAGGTATTCCCCAGATACCAGCTCGGCTCTTCGGGGAATTGCGACTTTTTCCAAGCCGGATTCGGCACAACTCCTCGTGCTTCTCCAGGCAAATCAATACCGGTCAAACTACCAAAACCAGCCTCAGTGTAGTACTTGTACAATGCTTGAATACCCATACCTCGCTGTCTCTCAAAACCGCCGCTAACCTTATAAAAAAATGTATCAGTCGACTGAGCAATGGCCGTAATGACATTAATATTGCCTGGCCCTGCCCTGCCCAACCAATAGGTCCAATCAGCAAAATCACTGCCACCAATAGAGATAACATTGGGAGAATAAACCAAACTATTTGGCGTGATGACACCTTCTTCAACAGCCGCCCCACCAATCAACGGCTTAATAGTGCTTCCTGGTGGATAGGTACCTGCAATGGCCCGATTAAACAATGGATTATCCGCTCTGCCCATCAATGACTGATAATCCTTAGTGCTGATACCCCGAGCAAACAAATTATTATCATAGGTCGGCAAGCTAACCAAAGCCAAAATTTCTCCCGTGCTAGGATTTTGCAGCACTATACTGGCTCCTTTAGTCCCGTATTTAGCCATTGACCGGCTTAACTCTTCATACACATATCGCTGCAAGTCAGCATCAATCGATAAGGTCAAATTGCGCCCAGCCACCGAGGGCTGCTCATTAGTTGCCTGCTGAGGCAATCCTTGAGCATTTACTTGAGAAAACTTCTTGCCAACGATACCGTGCAACGCCTGTTCATACACCTTCTCTAGCCCCGCTTTACCAATATCCTGACCGGCATAATAGTCGCTCATCAGCGGATCGGCCAGCTCATCTTCACTAATACTTCCCGTATAGCCCAAAATATGACTCAAAGCTTCCTTATACGGATACTGACGTCGCATATCCTGCTCAATACTGATACCAGGCAAATCTTGAATCACCGACAACAAACCTATCTCCGTATCGCGGTCAATATGACTCTTCAAACTAACCGGCACAAACGGCGTTGCTCCTGCTTGCTCAAAACGCTCAACAATTGCCTCAGACGTCATACTCAAACGATGAGCCAGCAAATCCACCAATCCCCGTAGACTCTCTTCTTCTTTGGGTAATCGAGCATACGTTACGGCTACTCGAAAAGCCGACTCATTGCGAGCCAAAACTACCCCATTCCGATCATAGATGATGCCTCGTGCTGCCGGAATCAGTTCAATTGCCAAACTATTATTCCGCGATGCCTGTTTGCCTTGATCTCCCTGAATCACCTGCAATTGCCACAATCGCCCCATTAAACTCAGCAACAACAACCCTCCCACACACACCAATGGCACCACCCGCCATTGCCACCTAATGTGGTGCTCAGCCGAAGGTGTATCTGCTTTATCCAAAGAACGCCGGCCAGCCGCCGACTTACGCCTCCGCTGCAATTTCTGCGACCCCTCAATTGTTTCAAAAAACGACGGTCCAAATTCAGTCATCCAACAACCAATGCTCCCTCTATACCATTATAAAAATTCGTGCGCTTCCGCAGGGAAGTTCGCGCACTCCGCCAGCTGGCGGACCACCCCGCATTTTAAGGCGTCAGTCCGCCCAACGCGAGCGGAAGTGCGCGAGCACGAACGCCCCGAGACTCTTCTTCTTAAAACAGTTTAACCTCCCCACCCCACCCCTGCCAACAACCAAGCCTGCCCAATTTTAAAAATCCCTAAATCTGCCCCACATCCGTATGCCGCTGCTTCAACAACCAAGACAACGGCCATCCAACCACCAAAAATAACATCGTTGACCCCAAGCTCAACCACACCAAGCCAGGCCACCAACCAGCCCAAGCACCAGGCCCAGCCAACAAAGTCTCATACCACGGTTGCAACAACACCGCCAGCGCCACCCACCCCACCAATATCAACCACCGCCATCCACTGTCTCTCGGTAAACGACTCTCCAGCCACCAAGCTCCACTCATCCACAGCCACCACCACACGCTGCTTTGCCCCACATACCCTACGCCAAATATATCCTGCGTCAATCCAATTGCTAGACCCAACCACGGCCACCATCGGCTCTCTAGCCACAAACATCCCATCAGCAGGCTCACTGCCGCTATCGGAATTGGTATACCCCACCATCGCAGCCAATAGCCTAGCCATTGCTCTATTGCACTCACCAAAACTACCAGCAATATTATCAATACCGGCCTCATCGACCAACCTCTTGCAGCACAAAAACCGTCTCTAGCTGGCCAATGTCCCACAACAGCTCCACCTCAGCTGATTGAAATAGCTGACTAGCTTCCCGTCGCACAGTCCCCACTTTGCCTACTACCAAGTTGGCCGGATACGTACCACCCTCTCCCGAGGTCAAAATTATCGAACCTTCTTCTAGTTTTTCTTCCAACAACACCTGGTTTAGCTGAGTTGTCAGATTGTAATTACCTTCTACCACACCCTTGGTCACTTCAGATCCATAGCGAATACTTACTGGAATTATACTCCCCAGCGACTGTGGAGGCTGCACCGTAGCGCTTCGCTCACTCACCCGCCGTATTCGCCCCACCAACACCCCATCAGACAACACGGCCTGCCCTTCTTTAATGCCATCCGCCGACCCCTTATTTATCAAAATCAGACTCACTCCACCCTGATCGACAACTCCGGCCGTCTGAGCCACTAACAATCGCCCCTTGATCTCTATCCCCTCGGCTTCTAATTGTCGGCGCAAAGCCACATTTTGCCTCTCTGCAGCCTCCAGCTCAGCTACCCTCGACAATAGCCTATTCCTTTCGCCCGCTAACTCATCTCTTTCCTCAGACAAACCACCAATATCCCCAAACCAATGAACAAATCTCCAGCCCGAAGCAAATACCTCAGTCACACCATTACGCACCGGCAAAGTCACCGAGGTTAGCCATCCCGGACCAATAGGCAGGGCAATGACCATAATCAGCAATAATATTCCCAAGACAATAGCAATATAGGTTGGCTTCATGCGCCTTCCATCTTACTGCGCCACCTTGCGAGTCGGCAAGGCAAAGGTTTTTAACATGCGAGGGTTTTCTAGCATTTTAGCAGTCCCTAGCACCACACTGCTCAACGGATCCTCAGCGATCTGAACAGGCATAGCCAATCGCTCAGCAAAATAGACGTCCAAGCCCTTAAGAAAAGCTCCTCCACCAGCCAAAGTCGCTCCATACTGGCTAATATCAGCTGCCAACTCAGGCGGCGTCTCTTCCAGCAACTCATGAACAGCCATGTGCAGCTGCTCCAAAATGGGTTTTAGAGCTACTTCGATGTCATCTCCAGACACCCGAACCGCCTTAGGCAACCCGCTAATCAAATCCCGCCCTCGCAACATCGCCATACCTGGCTTATCTTGACTACTTGCCTGACCGATTTGCATTTTTAAACTCTCCGCCGTCTGATCGCCAACCAACAATTGAAATTTGTCCCGAGCCATCTGAATTATTGCCTGATCCATCTCCCAACCGGCAATCGGCAATGACTTATTCAAAACCAACCCGTCCAGAGACACCACCGCCATCTCAGTCGTTCCCCCGCCAATATCAATCAGCAATCGCCCCGTAGCTTCGCCACTCAACAATCCGCTACCCAAGGCCGAAGCGACTGACTCATCCACCAAATAAACCTGCCGAGCTCCCGCCTTCTTAGTAGCATCCACGACAGCCCGTCGTTCAACCTCAGTCACAATTGACGGCACTCCGATAATTACCCGCGGTCGAGGTATTTTTGACCACTGACCAGCCTGAGCATGAACTTGATCCATCAACTCCTTAATCAACACCTGGGCCGCCTCAAAATCAGCCACCACGCCGTCCTCAACCGGTCGAATGGTCTGGATAGACTCCGGAGCCTTGCCAATCATGTCTTTGGCCGCCTTACCAATGGCCACCACCTCTTTGGTCCGTTTGTGCCGCGCAATGACCGTTGGCTGGCGTTGCACCACACCTCGCCCTTTGACATAAACCAAGGTGTTGGCGGTACCCAAATCTATTCCAATATCAAATGACACCAAACCCCAAATTGGATCCAAAATCATACACAAAGTTTCCTCAGTCGCTGTTAGTTATCTCAGTATACACTACCTCAGCCTCGACCTAAAGTCTTGACTCCCCACCAAAAACATTGAACAAACTCCTTGCTCAAAGAGCAAGGGGGACGAGCGACGAGCGACAAGATTTAAGACAATTAAACATTCTATGCCCATATTTTAAATAAGTGCCCGTCGCCCGTCGCTCGTCCCCCCGTCTCCCCAACAGCCACCTGACAACAGATGGCTGTTGCGGTATAATTACCCCAATGTCCTCCCTGCCGCTCCTTCTTATTCTTGTCGATAGCCTTATCGTTGTCATCTTAGCCATCCTGGTCATCGGCCCGTATCGCTGTTGGTATAATTTGAAAAAAGTAATTAAGCCTAACCGAAGCCCAAAAGTAGTCTAGGTTTATCAAAATTGTTATGAAAACACCAAAAATCGTTACTCTACCGCACCCTGCTCTGCGCAAAAAATCAAAACCTGTCACCGAATTTACCCCTGAACTAGCCGAGCTTGCTCAGGCTATGTTGACTCGCATGCAACAAGCTGAAGGCGTTGGTTTAGCCGCCAATCAGATCGATGTCGACGCTCAAATATTCGTTTACGGTGCCGAAGCCTTCGAAGATGCCGGTCAAAAATATCCAGCTATCCCCCCACAGGCCGTTATCAATCCACATATCACAGTGCTAGACCCCACTACCGAGACTATGGACGAAGGCTGCCTGTCTATTCCCGGACTTACCGCCCCCGTAGCTCGCCCCATCAAAATCCGCCTCCACGCCCAAGACCTCAACAGCCAGTCATTCACTAGAGATATTTCAGGCTACGAAGCCAGAATTGTCCTCCACGAAACCGACCATCTCAACGGCGTCCTCTTCCTAGACCACGTCACGGATCCCTCCAAAATCAAAAGGAATAAGTAGATAAATGCCCCACCTTGTCGCTCGTCGCTCGTCGCTCGCCCCGCCTCTCAAAATAGCTTTCTTCGGCACTCCACAGTTCTCAGTGCCAATTTTGAACTCAATTAATCAACAGTTCTCTGTAGAATTGGTAGTCAGTCAACCAGACAAACCAGTCGGCCATGGCCTCAAGACCACACCCACACCAGTCTCCCGCTACGCCCAAGACCATCATCTCCCCCTCTTTACCCCCACCTCCCTCAAATCACCCTCATCTCTCCTCGCTTCCACCACCCAAAATCAGAGTCTCCAGTCTCCAGTCTCCAGTCTCCCGCCAGTCGACCTGGTAGTCGTAGCCGCTTACGGTCATATCCTACCTCAATGGCTGCTTGATTGGCCCAGTCTGGGCTGCATCAATGTTCACACCTCGCTCTTGCCCAAATATCGCGGCGCTTCGCCCATCAATGCCGCTTTATTGAATGGAGATACTTATACCGGTATAACCTTTATAAAAATGAACCATCTCATGGATCAAGGTCACATAATCAGCCAACATAAAGTAGTGATCGATGATAAAGAAACAGCTGATTCTTTATATGTCAAAATGTCTCAAAGTGCATCAGAATATATCAATCAAGTGCTAGTAGACTATTCAAATAGCACCACCCGACTAACTCCTCAGGACAACTCACAGGCCACCTATGTCCGCCAAATTTCCAAACAAGACGGCTGCTTAGATCTCCAGCATTTACCAGACAATTGGCAGCGTCACATCTATGCCTACCACTCCTGGCCAGGCGCCTGGACCCTCTTCCGAAACAAACGCGTCAAACTCCTCCCTCACGGCATGGTCCAAATGGAAGGCAAAAAGCCAGCCCTCTTAGCCGACTTCCTCAACGGCTACCCCGATTTCCCCCTCAAACAACCCTGGTAACGTCAGCTATAGGATCCGCCAGCCAGCGGAAGGATTTAGGCAGCCTCCCACCTTCTGTCTTCTGTGTTTAAAATAAACCCCCGTATTCATTTCTTTCATACCACACATTGGTCTCTTATCTTGACCAAGCAGCGCTAAACAATCAAAAAATCCCGCCCATACCTACGGCGATACTAAGTCATGTTTATGTGGTATGAAAAAATGACATACAAAAAAAGATAGGTGGGTGGATTTAGGATTTAAACTAAACTCGACACTCTAGTCTCAGAGCAAAAACTCAAACACTTCCGAAAGTGTTGCCTGCTGCCGCCAACCACCAGTGTCAGTATAGAATCCTAGCGCCTTCAAAATCACCGATAGCCCTCATCGCTCGTCACTCGTAATCGTGCCACAATCGCAGCCAATTCAGCTTCAGGCAAATCCTCTCGACTTCCTGGCCGGTACAAAAACCTCCGCGGCTCATACTCAGCAATCCCCTCATCGCCTGGAGTACGAGGAACAACATGTATATGCAAAATGAGGCCCAGACTGGCCATAGCCATCACCCTCATACCAAGCACAATTAAAACCCTTAGCTCCAAACACCTCTCGCGGTCGAGACTTTACCTCCAAGACCAACTCGTGCATAGCCAGCACTTCGCCCTTGGTCAACTCACCGTCAGTCACCGCCACACGCTTCGGACAAACAAGTGTGTGCCCCGCAGTAATTGGAATATCAGTCAGCAAAGCAAATGCCCGCTCATTCTCAGCAAAAGCCCTATCCTTCATCTGCGGCAATGTTGTAAAAATTGACCGACAATTCATAAATACCAGCATACCTTAAAGCTTTCCTCGTCGCTCGTTCTCGTCGCTTAAAGATTTAATTATGAGTATATCAAAATATAACAAAGAAGATCATCCTCTACCTCAGCCATCACCCCCGTCATTGCGATCCGCCAACTGGCGGAGCGGCAATCCAGGACAAACAATAATGCCCCCTGCAATGTCATTGCGATCCGCCGACTGGCGGAGTGGCAATCCAGGACAGATATAGTGACACCACACCTTGAGCCAAAAATGCACTTCATACCCCCCCCTAGATTGCCACGTCTCCGCCAGCTGGCGGATCCTCGCAATGACCCGATACAAATAACCCCACCTCCCCTCATCCCCAACATTCCAGACAACAAAAAACCCTATCTCTCGACAGGGTTTCTCTAAAAACTCACCACGTAAAACGCTTAGACTTAGGCCTTAGCCACAGCTGCCTTCTTAGCAGCCTTAGCCTTCTTAGCCTTAGGAGTCAACTTCTTTGGCTTAACACTTACCGGAGCTTCATGGCTAACTTCTGCTTTCTGGTTTTCAGGCATATCCTTCCAACGCTGAATCAGGCCCTTAGTCTTAAGTGTCTTCAAGTCATCAGCACAAATCCGCACAGTCATCTTGCTTGTTCCAGAATGAACCAGCTTAACAGTGCGTAGATTAGGATCCTGACGCTTCTTTGTTTTGTTGTGAGCGTGACTGATGCTATATCCGACAAGCGGAGATCGGCCACAAATATCGCAGGTACGTGCCATAATGTTTACCATTCGTTCTAAAAAATGTCATCCGCAACTTATTTTCCGGATCTATTCAGAACAGCTTTCAAATAGAACTACCCAGCCGAGACATGCTATACTTATCTCTAGTCAAACATGTTCCTAACCAAGCGAGACCAACTATACCAGATTGCTTACCTCATTGCAATACCAAGGCAGCATCTGTGTCAGATTTGATATTATAATCCCGTCGCTCGTTCTCGTCGCCCGTCGCCACCATATTCAATATTCTAACTCCTATATCCTAAAACATGAATCTACTCGAATCCGCTTTTCTCAACTACCCACTCCTAGCAGCCATCATTCCCTTCGTGGCTGTCATTGTCAGTATTATCCTTCATGAAATTGCCCATGGCTATGTCGCCTATCGCTGTGGAGATATGACTGCTAAGCTCGAGGGGAGGCTGACCCTCAATCCTATTCCTCACATTGACCCTTTTGGCACCATTCTGCTCCCCCTAGCCCTTCAACTATTCGGATCAGCCGTAGTCTTTGGCTGGGCCAAGCCGGTCCCAGTCAACTATCGCAACCTGCGTGGCGGTGAGCGCGACTATTTCTGGGTTGCCATTGCCGGTATTATCGTCAACTTTGCCCTGGCCATTATCTTTGCCACAATGTTCCGCATAATTAATATTTCACCCTTCCCTGGCGCCGATATCGTAGCCCTGATAGCTTTCTATTTTGTCTTCTACAATATCCTGTTAGCCCTATTCAATCTAGCCCCCATACCACCCCTAGATGGCTCCCGAATACTCCGAACTATCTTACCGGTCCAATACAAGGATATACTCGATCAAATCGAACCCTACGGCTTCATTCTGGTTTTTATGTTTCTCTTTAGTTTCCAAGGCCAACTAGGCTCCAGCGTCAGGCAGATCACAGCCATCCTGCTCGGCGTCTAGTACCTGTTTTAAGTTTTGAGTGTTGAGTTTTCAGCCCTCTGCGCTACCCCATGTCGCTCGTCGCCCGTCGCTACAAAAGCCTCTTGCCAAAAACCATACATCCATACTATACTAAATATATCAACCGTGCTTGGCAGTTTTCATACACCAAAAGGAGGTGTGCCATGCGGTTCGTAATGTTCGGTTCGCCCATCCCGGCGTTCAACCAAGGAGTTTATGTAGCTCAGCTTAGTCGCGACAACACCGTCGTCATCATAGCTGAAGAGAAGCACGTGGCCGTCATGGCTGACAACCAGGCAGTCTGCCGACAGGCCCTCGAGCATCTGCCAACCACCTACTTCGAGTGGATGAAGGACGTCAAAACAAATGACACCCAATACTACGACCTAGCCGAGGTTGAAGCCAAGGCCTGGCTCAGACGTCTAGGCCAAGCCAAGAATCTGTCGTCCTCAGCACCTGTCGTGGCCGCCTAGCTCTCTGGAGTCAAGTCATGAGCCCATCGTTGTGCTACCCTACCCGGCAGTCAAAACCGACTAGCCGTCCCTACCCTCCGCCAAGGCGCAGCTGCATCTCCTCAGATCGCACCTGCGCCTTACCCATTCAAATACGATCCAAAATTTCACCTAGCTTATCAGCTACATTTTCATACCCAATCATCTCTTTCGCTACTAACGCAAGCGACGAGGACACCATTGAACCAGTCCTGTACAAGCAAATTATAGGCACTCCAGCCGCATCAGCCCACCCAATCTCAATCCCTTGCCCAGTTGACGAAAACGACACTTCAGCCAATACCAAATCACTTCCCTTAATCACCTGCCGAGTATTAACCGGCTCAGCCCTCTCCTCATGCGGCAAAAATATCTCATGCAACTCATTCAGTTCCGAATGTCGCAGCGGCTTATACAAGTCTTCTTTATAGTCAAAATTACTCGAATGCGTCACATAAATCTTCATAGATACAGCATAGCTCCTATATACCAGCTTGCAAAGTATCTAAAAAATTTGATTATCAACCTATAGTATGGTATAGAATAAGTAACTGCTTTGTCGGAGACCGAAGATAGGAGAAAATAACATGGCCAAACCGATCGAGGGGCATGGTGTAACATTTGACATCAAGCCAGGTTCTGAGACTCCAATCACGCTCGTCTTTCCCCAAGATGACCAAGATCCCGTCGAGCTCATCCTCAATCCGGATCAGTCCCAGGCCTTCGTAGACAAGCTCAACGAGCGGGCTGATGACTGCTGGGGTATTTCTCCGCTCAGTTTCTTCCCTGGTTTCAGCAGAAGCAATCTGACCAGGGACAACAGTGGAGGTAGGCCCTGGGTGCGCCTACACCTCCTAGACAACCAAGGCGTGTGTGTTGATCGGGGCAGATTCCACCCAGACATCGCCCGAGAGGTTATCCGCCAATCCGGGCTGCACCCCAGTCCTCTCCCCAATCCAAGACCCTGAGAGCAGGGCACGACAAAAACTCCGCCACAAAGCACCATCACGCGCCTCCCCATCTCCGGGAGGCGCTTTTGCTTTGAGTCCTTATTAATTGAGCGACTATCCCCGCAAGTTTGCAGAAGACATAAAACCATCAATTGCCATCTTGGCCTCGTCCAGCTGACTATACCGAGCCACTTCTACCCCAGGAGCTCCATCAATCATAGCTGACAACCTTCGGCTCCCGTCGTCCCGAAACAAAGCCAATACCGGCTTAGACCATTCTTCGGCTTTAGCAATTTCATACCCAACGCCCAAGCTAGGATTAGTCACCTCAGCGATAATCACATCCGCTTGCTTAACCCATTCCATGTCAGTTTGCCAGATATCCCGACTAGTACCTGATGAACCTTCAACAGTCAGCTTCCCATCAGCAAATATCTCAGTTAAGACTTCGGCGCGAGTTTTAATATACGCCACCAACTCAGCATACAAATCCGCATCCTGCCGACCCGATCTAATGGAACAAGCAAAATAAACTTTCATAGTTCTCCGGCTCAAAAATAAACCACCCAAAAAACTGTCTGACTTTATCTAAAAAACGAGTTTTTTACAAGCCAATTGTACTGTACTCGGCAAAGTAGAGCTAGTCGGAATTTGTAACTTTTGAGCATAATACTCTAGATAATCCATTTTCACAGCTTCAGGAGGATATCCCAGAACGACTTTCCCCGATTCCTTCCAGGCACCAAACTCAATATTAGTTGTAAAAGCCGGCATAGTCGTTAGATTACGAGGAATCCAGAACAAAATACAATCAACCGCTCGCAAAACCTCCTCTTCCCATTCAATCTGATGATCAAAATTTATCGATTCATCCCATACGCCATTTCGATCTTCAGGCACAAAGATTGTTAGATCGAATCCAGTATTCTTAAACAAAGATACAGCTTCTTTGCGCCATGACAAAGTCTCCTTTGATCGAGGCGTTGGACCAGCTAAGAAGACCGACTTACCTTCAATATTTTCATTAGCTTGTTATTACCATACATATCGATTTTCAAGCAAGCCATCTCAATAGGCAAGCTTAATCACGCAACCCCATCCTACGATCACAAAATACACCTCGAGTCATTTACGAATTAATAATCTGCCGACTAACCCTCTTTACCTCGTGGACTGATTTCTTATAATAGTAAGAGATTCATAAATTCGTGTATCCAACGGATGAGGCTCTATTTCGTCAACAATGCTATATCTTGTTGCCACAATACCCTTCTTTTCAACTTCCTTTTGCAAAAACTGAGCATGATCATTGCCTGATATAACAGCAATCCTCAATAATCCACCTACCATCTTCCTTCTTAAGTTCCCAGCGATCCGAGATATATCTAGAACCATTGCATTATCACGTATCTGTATAGTGTTCGCATCAGCTATTAGTGCAGATTCAAGATCGGGAGTCTGCTGAACATCTCGTATATCATCAATACCTAACTTTTTAAGCAGGTTTATTGTGTGGTATCCAAATGTTCTCCGTGTTGGAAATTCAAATCCGGTTTGGCGAGCTAGCTCTTCCAATGTTAAATCCATTTTGCGAAGCAATGGTTGCGCACGTGAACTTCTTATTAGTGTGTTTACGCCAGATATATCATTAATACTTACATCCAGGGCCGCGGCTTGAACCCATGTAGGTGCGACCTTTTCGGGAATTGCTAGCTCAATTGGTAATGATAGTACGGAAGACGCCTGTATTAGTTCAACATTCTGGAGCTGCTTAAGGGTCTCAGCGCAGCACTCATGAATGATAACATTGGGTCGAAAATCTCTCAGTTGTTCAAATACTGCTAGATCAAAATCAGATCTGTGCGTTCGACCAATAAAATGTAGTGATAATGTTTTCCGCTCATCATCAGTTAGAGTCTCTATGCTAATTTCGAGAGTATCCGTAAGCAAATTTTCGAGAGCTCCATCTTCCGTTCTCAACTCAAATTGCTCTATTGGTGTAGTTCGGATAGCATCAATTAATTGCTTTGTTTCAGTTTCCATCTGTATTATTTAGGCGAATCGTTATGTAAATTCATATGCACTACATTGTACCAAAAGTTGCCGCAACAACCATCCACCACAAAGAGATAACCTGTCGCAGCCGCAACAGGCTCGCTGCAACTTTCGGAAAGTAAATCGAGGCTAACTATCGGGATTAGTGAAGATCTGACACTAAAATACTGCCCTCTCCCACTTAACTCTACAACCAAAACAACTCAATTCAACCGTCCACAACAAAAATAACTCGCTTAGCCGAAGCTAACCGAGTTATTTTGGCAGGGGCGGAGGGAATCGAACCCCCGAATGCGGTTTTGGAGACCACCGGTTTACCTCTAGCCTACGCCCCTATGTAAGCTAGATGTCATCCTGGACTCGTTTCAGGATCAAAGTCGGTAGACCAAGATTCTGAACCAAGTTCAGAATGACACGCTTACTTTATTTACTTACCCTTTTTAACTTTTACTTCCTTATAAGCTACCACTTTGCGCTCAGTCGGAGAATACTTGTTTAGCACAAGCTTCTTTTCGGTGTTGCGACGATTCTTGGTAGTAGTATAAGTCTGCTTGCCATCTGGGCTAGCCATGATAACAATTACCCGGCTGGTTTTCTTAGCCATAATAACGACTCCTACAAAATAATATTGCATGTCATTCCGGACTAGACCCGGAATCCATACCTAATTTCAAAACAAATGTAACGCTTCAGTCAAAACCCTAACTTACGTTTACTAGAATAATCTGGAGATGCATGCGCCTCTGGCGCATCCAGCGACAGATTAACCGATGTCAATCTGGAGCTGACTGAGGGATTCGAACCCCCGACCTGCTGTTTACAAAACAGCTGCTCTAACCAGCTGAGCTAAGTCAGCACATATAACGTGCCATTACCGTCATTGCTGCCTGTCCGCCCCCTGGCGGAAGCGCAGCGCGGCAATCTAATAGTATTGAAGGATGCCTCCCTTTAGTCGGGCTAGAGTTCGCACTATTTGCATCGTTGTGCAAATAGCACTTTCCTCTGCATCGAACCTGAAGGTTCGCATCTAAGCTCAATACCAAGGATATTCTTCCAATCAAAGATTAGGAGAATATCCTTGGTGCAGGGCGAAGGTACTTCCCGTTGGTCAGACTCCTAGTTCATACTATTTGAATCGTTGTTCAAATAGTACTCTCCTAGTCGGCGAATCTCAAAGAAATCCTCACCTCTACCACTATACCAAGGATCTTTCCTCAACTTTGGTTGAGAAAAAATCCTTGGTGCAGGGCGAAGGATTCGAACCTCCGTAGTCAGTGAAGACGTCAGATTTACAGTCTGATGCGATTGACCGCTCCGCCAGCCCTGCCCAAAAATAACTTCTTACTTCTTCTGTTCACTTCTAACTGAAGAAGCGCAGCTTCTTCTGGAGATGCATGTCACAAAGCGACATCCAGCCGCCAGAAAACTGTTCTTTTCTGGAGCTGAGGGCGAGGATTGAACTCGCGACCCCTTCCTTACCATGGAAGTGCTCTGCCACTGAGCTACCTCAGCTAATAGTCTAAATATTCCACACCAGCGCACTCCATAGTGGAGATTAGCAGGACCGATTGTACCAGAAAAGCCCCCAACTGACAACCACCTTTAAATACCCCCGCTGCCCCCTGTATTCTCCAGTACATTATATGGTGCAATCAAAGAATATATGATATATTCCACCTACCAGACCTGTTTCTGGGAGAGACTCACACACAAAGGGGATCAGTCATGGCCGACGATACCAGGCAGGAAGACCAGCAGATGCCGACTATGCCGACTGCCGAGGAAGCTTGGCAGGATTACCAAAAAGGTAACTACAGCGACGCAGGAGTCGTTGCAGACTTCCTTCTAGCCAGCGCTTCAGCTGGCGGCGACCACCAAGCCGATCCGGCAACCAGCGGCCACCCGGAAGACCCAAGCGGCAACACCGCCAACTCCCGCTAACCCTGTTGGCTGGACAGACTTTCAACAGTCCATCCAGCCAACATCTCCTTCAAAATACTCTTTTTGATAATAAAACCAGAAAGAACAAGGTTCAACCTTGAGCTTTTCTTCGTTTTACCCAAAATCATCGCCTCTATAAAATCCATTCATAGTCAAAAGATCTATTTCCTACTATCACAAAAGCCAATACACAAAACCTCACCAACATCCCCCTCCCACCAGACTGCCACCATATCTTCACCAAACACCTCAAAATTACCCTAAAATCAACCAACCATCTCAATTCAAGGTTCAACCTTGTTAAGTAAGGTTAAGGTTGAACCTTGAATTTCCTCCTTGAATTTCCTTACTGCAATAGCCGGCACCAGATCTGTGAGCTCAACGAGCTGCAAACTGCTCGCGATGCGATTTAACCCTCACTCGTGAGGGTTGATTGAATCTCGAAGAAAGAGGCCGTACACTAGCGCACAAAAAGGGCGACCTCATTGGGTCGCCCTTCTCGCGTTTATAACCATTATTACTAACTATTTTCTACGACAGATAACTTTTTACCAGTCAGCAAAGCAAAAATAACCACCGTCAACCCCAACAAACTCCCGACCAGCAACAACCATCCCGCCCCATACACCACCCCCGCTATCACATGATCCCGCTCCAACATATTCCACCTCGACAACAAATTATACCAATCATGCCCCACACTATCCCCGCCCAACAACGGCAAAGCTCTCAGACTAGCATCCTGAATATAGTAACTGACATTAACCAGATTATTCCCCACCCACCACACCCCAAAAGCCAGGCCTGCCCATTCCTTTTTATACACAAAGTATCCTGCAAAAACAGCCGGTAGCAAACACTGCAACAAACTGCCACCCAAAATAGACATTGTCTCTCCAAAAGGCAAAAACAGCCAATGACCCGCCTCATGTACCAACAAATTCAAATAGTCCAAGAAAATCCACGGTGGACTCCCACCCAACCCCGGACTCAGCAACAAAATCGTCCACCAATACAACACCCCAGCCAACACTCCATAGCCCACAACTCGCCTATTAATGTTATTCATATTTCAATTATCAATGAAGTAAAGTCTCTCGTCCACTACCTAGCAAATGCTGCCCATTAATCACAGCATCTTTGACAACAAAAATTGCCCGGGGTATAAAGCACTGCGTAATGCTGTTTACAACAACTGCCTGCAGAGCAGACCTGACTCGAGCGTCTTGACCCTTTGGTCCCAATGGCCTACATGGGGCGAACGTGGAAACGGATGGTGGGTCGCTTGCTACGACTTGTGGTCCATCCGGAGACGGTTATCACCACCAGGTCCACTCATGGCCTAGCGGTGAGGAGATTCGATCTAGTTCTGCACGCGATCGAAACTCAGCTCGAGAGAGTCAGCATTACCGTCGACTGGGAGAAGAGAAGGTGGAACACCGCCGTGAGCGACCGAGCGATCTTCTCTCAGCTCGACAGACAACCTTGCCAATGTTGGCAAACAAAGCCAGGCGATGCTTAGTCGCCTGGCTTTCCCCATTTCAAACCTTGCCTCCATATCCCATATCCGATATCCTAAAGACATGATTGCAGCCGGACACACAGCTATTGGCACCATCGTTGGAGCAACCACCGCCGCCCTCTGGCCTTCAGACTGGCCTATCGTAGCTGGCTTATTGGCTGGATTCATAGTTGGCTTAGCCTCACACTACGCCATGGATCTCCTGCCTCACGGCCATTACAACTTTGATCCTCACCACACTACTGCTCGTCACTGGCGCAGCTTCGCCCTCGACCTAGGCGTACCCTTATTCTTCCTTATTGCCTACCTATCGCTGGTTCACGGCTGGCAGTGGGGCTCCTTATTCTGGTTTGTCGGCTTCGCCACCTTCGGCGCCCATCTACCCGACATTCTCCTAGCCCTCGGCAGCAAAAGCCTGCTCCCACCCTGGCCCCTCTTCCATCATGAAGCCTCCTTTCACGCCTGGACCCACTGGCACAATCCAACCGACCCCCACCAAGCCACCGACGAAGGCGGCCTCCCCCTAGCTCTACCCAGAGACCTCTGGCAATTGTCAGTCTTTATTATTGCCCTAATTGTAGTAGCAACAGTCTAATCCACAAGTATAAGAAGAACTACCAAAAGCACTATGCTATACGCTTAACCCTCGTCGCCTGTCGCCTGTCGCTCGTCGCCTGTCGCTCGTCGCAAGCTCTCCCCTTCTCTCTTCTCACTATAACTAAAGCTGCCCTCTCCTCAGTATCTCCTGTTCCACATCTTCCCGTGGCTGCCCGTACCGACTCCGCGACAACTGCTTAATCCGCTCAGCCCGTTCATCACTCCGCTCCACTGCCTGCATAGCTGGCCAGTCAGTCGCCATCGAGAACGGCGCTGTTGGCTGACCCTTAACCAGCAGCCGCACATAAGCATTACCAACCGTATTATTAATCAAATCAGCCGCGCTAAACACCGGATCAAACTGATGTGACAAATAATCAGCATCATCCTGGCCGATTCTAAATGACACCAGCGTACCCACGTTTCCAAACACCGCATCCCGGATCTTCTGGTCAATCTGGCTAATAAACTGGTTACCGACAATCAAATTCAGGTGATACTTACGAGCCTCAGACAAGATCTGGGCAAAGTCTTCGGTAGCAAAGTTCTGGAACTCATCTACATACAAATAAAAGTCAGGCCGCTGAGACTCAGGCACATCAGCCCGGCTCATAGCTGCAATGAGCAGACGAGGCACCAAGATCAAGCCCAAAAAGTTAGAATTCTCTTCCCCAATCAATCCCTTCGACAGATTAACCAACAAAATCTTCTTTTCGTCCATTACTTTCCGAAAGTCAAAGGCTGAATGAGGCTGACCAATAATATTGCGCATAGTCGAGTCAGTCACAAATCTATCGAATTTCGATACAAAATAACCCAACTTCTCAGATTTATGGAAATCAGAAGTATTAGCAATTTCATCCGTCCAATAGCGCTTAACCATCGGATCCTTGATCAGCTCAATCTTCTGCTTCTGGAACTCAGGATCAGTCAGCAACCGCATCACTTCCACCAAGCTATTACCATCCTCTTCCATAGCCGTCAGCATCACATTGCGCACCGCTCGCTCCAGCATCGGCCCCATAATACCGGTATTATTCGGGTCATACAGCTTATACAGTAGCCCAATAAACGAGTTAACAATCAAATTGCGCTGCTCATCCTTGGCTTCCAAAATATTCAACCCCAGCGGATTATCCAAGTCCGCCGGATTAAAATAAATAACATCATTCATCCGCTCTTCCGGAATCATCTTCAAAATATCCTCCACCGCATCGCCATGCGGATCAATAAAAGCCACCCCATGCCCATTCCGAATATCCTGCTGCGCCATATACTTCAAATATTCAGACTTACCCGTACCCGTTTGACCGATTACATACATATGTCGCCGTCGATCATCATCCAATACATGCACACCCTTATCAGCCCCCCGATACTTACTCTTACCCAGATACAAGCCCTCTTCCGGCAAATTATGCGGAGCGGCCGCCATTTTAGACAACACCCGACCAATATAGGGCGTCGTCACTTCCTTACTCGGAAAATGATACAAAGTCGCCAGCTCTTCAATATTCAATACCATCGAACTACCGCCCAACGGCAACTGCTTATAGACAAAGTCTTCCACGAATCGTCGCTTAAAATGAATGGTACTCTTCTTAAACTTGGCCAAATGCGACAAACCAAACTGATCATAGGCATTCACTATGTTCTTCAAATTAGACTTAGCTCGCCCCATGGTTGGAGCCACTGACATCAATCTCAGACTAGTATTAAATCCCACCTTAGAGATCTTATCCTCAATAGCCGGTGGCACAGAAGGATCAACCTTAACCTTGGGCTTCCCCTCATCATCAACATTATGCTCCAAGCCATGCAAATACGATCGGCCACCCTTTTGCCAACCCTCACTAGCTGGTTTCATGGCCATTTGCACTACCACTGCTTCATTGCTTTCAAGCTTAGAAATTGCTGATGTGATAGCATTTAGTGAGTCAGTGGGTAAATCTTTATACTTCTTGATCGGAAAGTAGCTCGAATTTGACAATTTTAGGCTAGCATAAGCAATTTTGCCGCCATTCGCAAACACATTAACCTCTGGCACTATTTCAATATGAGCCCCTGAGTAAGTACTGTGCACTTGTTTCTCCATAAACTCCTGATATTCCTTAGGCACAGTCACATAAAACTCAATACTTTCAGGTCGAGCAATGATTTCAAATGCCAACACCAATGGTGCCGAAATCAGCCCCCAACCCTCTTTCTCTTTAATACCGTGCAAACCACTAAACAACTGCTCGGCCGCCTCAATCCCCGTCTCATCATCCTTGAGCAACTGGACCTGCATCGTCACCAAATCCATCGATCGGCGGCGGCGCTTGCTCAGCCCTTGCTTCAACAAAATCACCATCACAATCCCCACCATGGCCAGCACAACAAAAAGAAGGATAAATAATTCCAACATCAACCGGTGGCCTCCAGCCCATCTTCTTCATTCATCAGGTTGTAGCGATGCTTAAAAATCCGATCAGCGGCTCCAGCCTCTTTAAATGCTCTAATATCAACAATCTTGACTACCGATGCCAAAGCACCATCATGACTCTCACCAACTTCGGTTGGCGGCTGAATATTCCCACTCCGCAAAGCCGCTGCCTGCTGCTGGCTAGCCAAAACTTCAACTCTGGCCTCAGACTTATAAATTCCCTCTAGCTCCTTGGCCACCTCTTCATCCTCTTGTCCAGGCTCCACAACTCCCTGAGCATTCTCAGCCTCTTGCTTCCAAAATTTCTCAGAGTATTCTTTATTCCCCGGATGCTCATCACTCATTTCGTGATCCCGACCAAAAATCAGCGGCTCTTCCTCAGCTGGCTTTTCTTCCCGCATAGCATCATAAATTGGAGCAGCGCTAGTATCTTTCAAAGCAGCTACCGACTCATCATCATCTTCTTCAACAACAACCGGCTTAACCGCTTCAAAACTATCAATGGCAGGCATCTCGGCAACAGCTGGAGCTACTTGAGGTTGCCGCACAGCCATTTGCTCGGCCTTCTCCCGCTCAGCTTTCTCTCTCAATTTATTCAAATCAACCACAGGGTTCTGCGCTACATCCTCAAAGCTACCGGCAGCCAGTTGAGCCATTGAGTCCTGATTCTCCTGTGACTCCAGTCTTTGCAATGCTTCCAACGTTACAGGCTGAGGAGTCAGATTGCCTTCAGCTGGAACAGTAGCTGCCTGTCCATTCTGCCGATGCGGCAACTGAACCACAGTATTAGTAGTGCTCTTGGGGGGTATATAATTCTGGGCAGTAGAATTCGACATAAATGTTCAAAAAATCAACCACAATCAGCCAATTCTTCACCTAACAGCATAGCACATCCAACAACCAAGCAACAGAGTCCCATCTCTCCTACAGGCAGAAATCGTAATCGGATTTTGTCTTTTCAACATCCTACCTCCCACCTCCAAACACCCCCTTCTCCTTCTTTCTGTTCCTATCTTTGACTTTTCCCTCAGTATTTGCTATTCTTCCGCAGTCAAACATTCCCTGGCAGCTTGCTGGGCATCTGTGCTATAATCCCTACTTGAAATAGGAATTACTTATTATGCGAGCTATCAAAGCTTGGTTCTCTTCAATAAAACGCTTTCTAGCTTCCACCTATCGCGAACTTCAGCGCATTCAGTGGCCTACCCGAGCCCAGACCATTCGTCTGACTCTGATAGTCATTGGCGCTTGTATCGTTATCGGAGCATTCCTTCTAGGCATTGACTATTTATTAGCCCAAGGCCTAAAATGGCTTTTAGAAATTAGCTAAAGCATCAACTTTTTAACTTTTTTTAATCACTATGGCAAAAAAATCCGACCAAGACATCGAAAAGAACACTGACCAAGCAGCTCCTGAATTAGACCAGGTTCTCGCTGACGAACCTCAAGTCTCAGAAGCTATTCAAGAAGCCTCCAAAAAAGGTAAGTGGTATGTTGTCCACACCTATTCAGGACACGAGAAAAAAGTAGCCGCTACCCTTAAGATTCGTGTTGAGTCTTTCAAAATGGAAGAGCAAATCTTCGACATCCTCGTTCCTACTCAGGAAAAGATCGAAATCAAAGAAGGCAAAAAGCGCAACGTTAACGAGCAGATCTTCCCAGGCTACGTGCTCGTCAAGATGATTATGACCGATGAGTCATGGCACACAGTTCGCAACACCCTCGGTGTTACCAGCTTCGTCGGCGCTGGCACCAAGCCACAGCCACTGCTTGAACGTGAAGTTCAGACCATTCTCAAGTTCATGAAGCAAGAGACCCCTAAGTTCAAAACCGCTTTCTCTATTGATGAAGCAGTTAGAATCATCGACGGTCCTTTCGCTGACTTCACTGGCAAGATTGACGAAATCAACGAGGCCCAAGGCAAGCTTAAGGTCCTGGTTGAAATCTTCGGCCGAGAAACTCCAGTAGAACTAGACTTCCTCCAGGTCAGCAAAGAAGTTTAACTTCTAGCGAGGGAAGTCTGCACGCTCCGCCAGCTGGCGGACCACCCCGCAAGGCAATTATTTGCCTGAGGAGTGCGCGAGCACAGATGCCCCGAGCCCCTACTTGACCCTATCTGGTACAATATATAGCGCAATCAGTAAACACTGTCATGCTGAACTTGTTTCAGCATCCACCAGTTTGAAAGAAACCCCTATGGCAAAGAAAATCAAAGCAACTATCAAACTAAATCTTCCAGCCGGCGCTGCTAACCCAGCTCCTCCAGTTGGTCCAGCCCTTGGTTCCCATGGTCTAAACATCATGGAATTCTGCAAGGCCTACAACGAACGCACCGCCGATCAGCGCGGAACCATCATTCCTGCTCTAATCACTGTCTACGAAGATCGTAGCTTTACGTTTATTACCAAAAACCCTCCAGCTGCCGAGCTAATCAAAAAAGCCATTCGCATCGAAAAAGGGTCCGGCGCTCCTAACAAGCAAAAAGTAGGCGCTATCAGCCAAGATCAACTTCGCGAAATCGCTGAAAAGAAAATGGAAGACCTCAACGCCACATCCATCGAAGGTGCCATGAAAATTATCGCCGGCACAGCCAAAAGCCTCGGCGTTGAAGTAAAATAAAAGGTAATCTTAACTGCAACAAATACAAAAGAGACCAGCTTCAAAAGCTGGTCTCTTTTGTATTTCCCATTTTTGCCCTTTGCCCTTTGCCTTTTTCCTTAACATGTGGTATATTCGCTCAGTACAAATCAATCTTTCCGAAGACGTGGGCACCCATAAGACCTACTGAGGAGCAAGTTTCACTGGTTCTAGTTCTATATCCTAGTCCCAGTCAACCCGCCTCACTTCGATGAGGTATTTTTGTGCCATAAGAGAAAAGTGAGACGTGAGAAGAGAAAAGTGTTTTAAACTTCTACTTCTTTCTTCTCTCTTCTCATTCCCAAAGAATTGAGGTGAATTCGCACATGCCAACCAAACAAAAAGTAGCCACGGTTACCCACCTGACTCAGCAAATGCAAAACGCCAAAGCCGTCGTCTTCACCGACTATCGCGGCCTAACCGTTAGTCAGCTCCAAACGCTTCGCCGAGAGCTAGCCAAGCACGACGCTATTCTTGAAGTAACCAAAAACAGCCTAATGGACCTAGCTGCCAAAGGCGCCGATAAGGAAGTTGAAGCCTCTGTCCTACAGGGACCAACCGCCACCCTATTCGCCTTCGGAGACGAAGTAGCTCCTATCAAAGCTTTGGTGGATTTTGCCAAAGAACAGGAATTGCCAACCGTTAAGGCTGGTTTCCTCGGCACTACAGTTCTCAACCAACAGCAAGTCAAAGCCTTGGCAGCCCTGCCAAGCCGAGATATGCTTATTGCCCAGACAGTTGGAACCATCAAGGCTCCTCTTACCGGCCTGGTCAATGTATTAGCTGGCAACCAGCGCGGATTAGTCTACGCCCTCGCCGCCATCCGCGACCAAAAGCAAGCATAAATTTAATGCTTTGCAATTCTAGAGCAAAAGCCTAGAATTCAATATACTAAATTACCCCAGGAGGTAATCAAAATGTCCGAAGAAACTACATTATCAAAGAATTTGACCGATATTATCGAGTCAATCGAAAAATTGTCAGTATTAGAGCTTTCTGACCTTGTTAAAGCTCTTGAAGAAAAGTTTGGTGTAAGCGCAGCCGCACCTATGATGATGGGCGCTATGCCCAGCGGCGGTGGCGAGGCTGCTCCAGCTGAAGCCAAAGATTCATTCGATGTTGTACTAGCCAGCGCTGGTGCTCAGAAGATTGCCGTTATTAAGGCTCTTCGCGAAATCGATCCAGCACTTGGTCTAAAGGAAGCTAAGGACCTGGCTGATGGTGCTCCAAAGAACGTTAAAGAAGGCGTAAGCCCAGCTGAAGCCGAAGAAATGAAGAAGAAGCTTGAAGAAGCCGGTGCAACCGTCGAACTGAAGTAAAATAGACTGATGTCTATTCTATCCTGAGGCATTAGCCAAAGGATCTCAAAAAAGCCACCCTCCGGGGTGGCTTTTTGTTTTTGGGTTTTCTTGGGTTTTCTTGGGTTTCCGGGTATCATGGGGGTCATGGGTCTCCTGGGGACTCATGGGGAAACTGGGTATCCTGGGGACCAAAACCCCCGTAACCCCCAGGAGACCCATGACCCCCATGATACCCTAACCCAGGCCCCACATCCCCATCCCCATCCCCCAGTCAGCTTAAGGCCCCCACCGCACCGCCCCACCGTTATAAACCACCTTCATCTGCTCATCAGTCAAAGCATAATTATATATCTGCAGATCATCAATCATTCCATCAAACCACTGATTCATCCAATCAGCTCCCGTCTGGCCAATAGTCAGTATCGGGTCCTGCCAGCCTGACGGATAGGTGGAACTCAATTGATTTGTTTTGACCAACCGGCCATTATAATAAATCTTGACCGTAGTCCCCGACACAGTCGCCGCCACATGCTGCCACTGACCAACCGTCACCAGACCCGAAGGGCTCCAAGTATGATAGTCTGGCCAAAACTCCGAGTAACCATCATAGGCACTCAAGGCTATTGATCCATTGGCATCAGCATAAAAAGCCAGCTCCGGACCAAAATCATAGCCGATAATAGCCATATCATTAGTCATGTTGGCCGGCTTTATCCAAGCCGACAGGCTATAATTCTCTCTCAACTCTGGATTAGTATCATAGTCTGCCACCACATAATCATCCAACCCATCAAAACTCATCGCCCCGGCATCTCTGCCCATCTTGCCCAACCCCCAAGCAGTTGTCGGCTGATTACAAGTCCCCCTGGTAGTTTGCCCTGACGACCCCAAATGCAAAACCGCATGAAACTGCAGACTACCCGAATCATGAACCGTCCCGCCCTGACATTCATTAAACTTATAATGAATCACCGGCTTACCAAAGCTATAGTCCCAAGCCACCTGCCGCACCGTCCGGGCATAATCATAAATCCGCACCTGATCAATAGCCCCATCAAAGCCGGCACCATTATTTGAATTGTAACCAATACTCAAAGGCGTAGTCGTATCACCTCGAACAACCGTAAAGTTTGTTTTAGTCCCAGCCGGAATACCGTTAATATATATGGTGGCTGTCGTCGCATTGCTCTGCACCACCTCAATATGACTCCACTCATTCAACACCAATGGCTTAGTCGACAATAACGTCTCAAACGTACCGCCACTATTGCGGATTCCATATTGAACTATCCCATTAACATCATTTATCACCAATCGATAATTCCCACCCGTAGACAGCTTAGCTACAATCCCTGAGTACTGCACAAACGACCGCGGCTTAACCCAGGCCGATATACTCATCTGCGAACCCACCACATCCAGCACATCACCCATGCTCACCACCGAATCATTGCCATTAAAGTCCAAAGCTGAGCCAAGCTTACCAATAGTCCAAGCCGGCCCATTAGCCAATGTGCCGTTGTGTCCATTGCCACTAATATCCTTCAGTGTTGACCCACTCCCCTCCTCAAAATCCCATTCCCCTACCGGCGCCGCACAAGCAGCCGTGTCTCCTGGCACACAATAGCGGCTATCTGCTGCATTGACAGGTGCTTTACTGAGAGGATCCGTGCTGACCCCTCCCGCCGCCACAACCGCCAGCTGATTATAATCAACCGCCACCTGCTGAGCCGTCAAGCCCACATTATAAATTTTTAACTCATCCAGAGAGCCTTGCCATAGCTCATACAACCCACCCCTGGCCCCAATGTAAATAGGCGAGTCATTAGTCGTAGCAGGCCCGGTCCCATCGATATCCGTTCCCTGCAGCACCCCATCAATGTACAAATTCAGCCGAGCCCCCTGCTTGGTTCCCACCACATGATGCCATTCGCCATCGTTAACCAGAGTAGTTCCGCTGGTACTCGAACCAGCCGCCTCATCCCACCGACCAAATAGAATCGTATTATCCTGCCAGCGGAAGATATATGGATAACCATAAGCCCACTCCCATTTCTCTACAATCGACTGATAGTTGGCCCCGCTACCGCCATCCTTCATCCAAAACGACACCGAGAAATCCTGGTTAAAGTCAAAATCAACCGCCTCATGATCAGGAATAGAGGCAAAACCGCTATCCGTTCCATCAGTCATAATCGCGCCGCCGCTAACGCCGTCCACCCTCTCAGCCCCCGACTCCATACTGCCATCAATGCCATGCATACCCGAATCCTTCAGCACCTGACCCTGACCTTCATCAAACTTCCAATGAGCCACTGGAGACGCCTTGGCCGAAGCAGCAACCATCATATCTTCAACAATCTGCCCCTGCGTCCGGGCATAATCATACACCCGCACACCATCGATAGAGCCATCCAACGCCAACTCTACCCAGGCATTCTGGTAACCAACCCGATATTCCTCTGGGGAATTAGGATTTCCCCAGCCTCCAGTTGTTTCAATCGGCTCATCAGACGCCGTCCTGCCATCTACCACGATGCGCACCCTCCCCAGCTCTCTATCAAATACCGCCGCCATATGATGCCAGGCCCCATCAGCAGCACCCACACCCGACGTCGACATCCAGCCCCCAGTTTCGTCATTCTGGTTATACTCTAAAAATGGATTACCACCATTAAAGTTAAACCACACCCAGCCATCATCCCCATTATCAAACATCGCCCCCATAATCCTCTGCTGCCCCGAAGCTGTCTGAGTCGACTTGACCCAGGCCATCATGGTAAAACTCTTCTCTCCCAAATATGGTCCATTTAGTACTCGAGCCCCTGTAGCACTAACAGTTCTCAAACCTCCACCATATTTACCGTCCGTCCAGGTACTGGTCAACGTTGCATCGTGCCCATTACCCGACAAATCCCGACTAGTCGCCCCCACCCCTTCTTCAAACTCCAACTGCATCGCCGGTCCGGGTCCATAGTTATACAGCTGACCTATCTCCTGTCGGCTAAGAGCCCGATTGTACAACCGCAAATCATCCAGTCGACCACTATGGAAGCGCCAGTTTCCTGAGGGATGGTAATTAACCCCAATATGAATATCACTTCGCCAAGCCGACACCATTGGCGCTACCGCTATTTGATTGTTAAGCTGACCGTTAATGTACAGCAGGGCATTGCTGCCATCCCACACCCCCATCACATGATGCCAGGTATTTGAACTAAGATTAGCCGCAGCATTCAAAAGAACCGGAGCTCCGCCGTTGCCTATTTGCAACCGGGGCCTGTTAGTCCCGGTTGCCGCACTGGAAAAAAGAACTAAGCCGGTATCACCAGTGCCAGCCACATCAATTATTGTTCTGAGATCAGCATAATTTCCGTCATAATAAACCCAGCCCCCCACCGATCCCGCCGCCGCCACCGACTGAATTCCGCTGGAAATCGGCACCGTATAATAGTCATCCACCCCATCAAAAACCCCACCATAACCAAACTTTCCCGTCCCAGTAGTCGCCCCATTAGCCGCCTGCCCATCATTACCATTACCACTACTATCCCCAACCTCCCCACTCACCCCACTCCACCCCACCTCATCCATCTTCCACTGCCCCACCAAGCCATTAGTCAAATTCCCCTGCTGCCGATTCATCGACTGCGCTCCAGCTATATAATCCGCCTGAATCTGCTGCTGGCTTCGGACCTGATGAAAAAACTTAACTCCATCTATCTGGCCATTAAAGTAATCTTCCCAGATATTCGGGTTCAGATACAGCCAGGTATGACCAATCGACCCGGTCATCGTTGTATTTTGCTGCCCACCTAGCCGACCATCAACATATATCCGGATCTGACTACCTCGCTCCACCGTCACCGCCACATGATGCCAGCGACTATCATCTACTCGACCCTCTGGACACGGCACAGCCTCTCTATCAACGCCATCGGACATTGAGAAAAACAACCGCCCCACACAACCGGGCCAACCAGCAATCGTCAAACCATACCCCTCAGTAAAAGCAAAAGCATTATTATTGGCTGTCGTAAACAAATCACCCGGCCGATCAGTCTTAAACCACAGCGACCAACCAAAGTCAGACAGACCCGGCTCCAGGGCAGCATGATCCGTCACATTAAGCACCATCGTGTCGCTGCCATCAAAATATAAACACCGGCCTTCAATACATTGATCTTCAGACTGCCACAAAGCCTGCCCTTCAATGGTTGCCGGATAATCAGCCGACGTTGACGACCTGGTCGTACTTCCAAAACCCTCATCAAACTTCCAATAAGCCACTGGCCCAGCCGAGCTTTCAGTCGAACCAGGAGTTGCCGTATAGCTGGCCGCCTGATTATTAAAAGTCTGCCCCACCGCCATATCGCTGGCCTGCGGGTTACCATGGTAGACATAAATCACCGAGTCCCCGGCTATCAAACTACTAAACAACACCTGAAAAACCGTCGTATTGCTGCCACAGCCAGAAACCAAATGATGTGGTAGCAGCTGACCAGACTGACTGATAAAACGAATATCTGCGCAGTCATTAGTGAACTTGCTCGCGTCAGACGTATCCAGCGTCACCTCGATATAGACATTTGATTGACCACCACCACTCTTAACCACCTCAATAATCTGCCGATACCGATAATCCTCATTCCACCACCCCGCCGCCTCCACTCTCTGCGGCATCATCAACCCCACCACCGGCAACCCCAACCCCACCACGAGACTCAACACTGTCACATAAACCGCAGCCCGCCTTAACCCCTTAAGCGGCCTCAGAATCCTAGCCTTCTGCCTCGTCTCAGTATTCAAAAGTGGTAGTACAATCTCAGATGATTTCATAAACATCAAACCAAACAAACCAAAGTCGCCTCAGGCAACCTACTCTTCAATTATGCCAAAAACCACCCCCGACAACAACCAAGCAGTTTGGGATTGGGGATTGGGTTTTTGGGTTTTTGGGTTTCCTGGGTTTTCTGGGTTTAGGGTATCCTGGGGGTCATGGGTCTCCTGGGGACTCATGGGGAAGCGGGGTATCCTGGGGACCCAAACCCCCAGTAACCCCCCCCGGAGACCCATGACCCCCATGATACCCTAACCCAGGCCCCCAGCCCCCAGCCCCCAGCCCCCATCCCCCCCATCCCCACGCCTGCCTATTGCCATACCCCTCCAAAAGTAGTATCACTCCCCCATGGAACCCTTCAAAAAACTCCACACCTACACCCTGGCCGCCGTAATCGCCGACCTCACTACCAACTTCTGCCATCAGTTTATCGACAAAAAATCCCGCACCACCGACCAAATGATCCAGGCCGCCCGTAGCGGCAAACAAAACATAGCCGAAGGCAGTAGCGGCCAGAGCCTGGAGAGCTACATCAAATTACTAGGAGTAGCCGAAGCCTCTTTCAAAGAACTGGCCGCCGACTACGAAGACTTTCTGCGCCAGAACCGACTAAAAACATGGTCACTCGACGACCCCGGACTAACCAAAATCAGAGACTACAGAGCCCAATGGCTAACCCCAAACCAACTCAACACTCCCAAACTATCCTCACACCCCGAAACAGCCGCCAACACCCTCCTCAGCCTCTGCGCCAGAGAGACCTACCTACTAGGCAGACAAATAGCAGCCTTAAGAAACAAGTTCATCAAAGAAGGGGGCATGAGGGAAAGATTGTATCAGGAGAGGGCGGCTTATAAGAAGAAGAGGGATTGGTAAGGATGGGGATTGGGTTTTTTGGGTTTTTGGGTTTTCTGGGTTTTCTGGGTTTAGGGTATCCTGGGGTTCATGGGTCTCCTGGGGACTCATGGGGAAGCGGGGTATCCTGGGGACCCAAACCC
>CAZKPX010000002.1:0-270561 GCA_964554805.1 uncultured Candidatus Saccharibacteria bacterium | reverse complement strand
GGAGGGTGCCTTCTCCGTCAGCTGGCGGATTCGTGGCGATAAGGAATACTATTTGCATCGTTGTGCAAATAAGTACTCCCCTAGCTACGAACCTGTCCGCCAGGCGGAGAGTCAACTCACTTGACACCAACAAAAATACCCCGTAGATAAATCTACGAGGTATTTTTGGTGACGCCTAGGGGACTCGAACCCCTGATTTCTTGGATGAAAACCAAGCGTCTTAACCACTTGACCAAGGCGCCTAGGAGAAGTAACTGGATAAGCTTCGAGATTGTACCAGCACAGATGGCCAAGCGTCAAGTCTGAGTTGTATCACATATCGATGAGTCTAACTAAAGTACTCATCAACTAAAAACTATAAACTTAAAACTTAAAGTTTTAAGTTACATTCCCATCATTTCAGAGTAATCCTTGGCACCTTCAGGAGCCGTAATAGTTACTGCGCCATATTCATATACCGTAGTCGTCGAAGAACCGTCACCTTCTGTCATCTCCGTCTTCATAACGCGTTGAGTCTTGGCGTCAATCCAGAACACGTTAAGCGCGTCAGGCTCACTCTTATCAACTAATTCATATTTAACACAGGTGATCGCTCCGCAGGCTTCCTCGCCAAGGTTTTTATAGGCCAAATCTGCGGCATCATCCTCATTAATGATTGAGTCCAGATCGCTACTCGGATGATCGCTGGCCTGCTCTGGATTAATAGTTGGAGTTGTGGTGTTATAGCGATACCAAACGCCATTTATTTTGTTGTAGTAGGTATTGCCAACCTGAATAGTTTCCATGGTTTGACCATCCTGGGTCATAACCGAATGGTGATCATCACCGCTAGATTTAACAATCATCGAGCTAGATTCGCCATCAGCAGTTTTGGAAGAAACGGTATAAGTTACAGGGTCTTTGCTCATAGCAGACCAATTAGTAAAGACAGCACACAGTAGATCGTCATCAATCTGTACCTTGCAGGCAGCCTTCAAATCTGCCTGTTCTTGCTTTGTTAGGCCACTATGCGAATCTTTTGCCTGAGTGGATTGATAATATATATACCCACCAACTCCCAGCATGGCAATCACTGCCACCCCTACCAGTATCTCCACCAGTCCAAACCCAGATGATTTTCCGTACAGTAACTTCATAGACACCTTTCTGTGATAAAACACATAGTAATGTAATCATCGCTCGAGCTTGCTTGGTTGTCAATATGTCTTGGCAGGCAGCTGATGAGTGATGGTTGATTGTTGAGCTCACATATCCCATAATCTAAATAATGCTCATCATAGCCCTTATTATTTTGCAGTTAGTGCTACTTTTTCTTTCCTCACGACAACTCCAAGGTCAGATGTCTGGCCTATTCCTACACATTACCCGTCGTCAAAAACCAGCCATCTGGCTGATGGCCCTCACGTTCCTACCAGGCACGGTTATTCATGAGTTATCACATTATCTGGTCGCCAGAATTCTGCTGGTCAAAGCCTCAGCGCCTCATTTATGGCCAAAAATTGAACATGATCGGATAGTCATGGGGCATGTCATGGTGCCCAAAGTAGATCCGATCCGGATGTTTCTCATTGGTATCGCCCCGTTCATCGTTGGCCTGGCTATTCTTGGCAGCATGCTATGGTTTGGCTACACCCATCAATGGTGGACAGCGGCTTGGTATTGGCAGGCCATACTCGGTTATGCCATCTTTCAAATATCAAACAGCCTTTTCTTGAGTGGGGCAGACCTCAAGCAGATGATTCGCCTGGTCCTTATTTTGCTCATTATTGCCGCCCTAACTTATTTACTCGGTTTCCGTCTCCAAGCAAATCAATTACCTGCTGTCATTGATCAATATCAACAACTCCTAACCATGGCCAGCCTTCTTCTGGCCATCCCCATAGTCTTAAATGTAGTCATAATAACTATCTTCGCTATCCTGACTCGACTACTCAGACGCTAGATATCAACCACTAGATTGCCGCGTCTCCGCCAGCTGGCGGATCCTCGCAATGACGATTACGAGCAAACGTAATACTACTTATAATTTTTGATTTTAATTTTTGCCCTTTGCCCTTTGCCCTTTGATTTTTCATTTGCACATTAGTAGATTCGCATATTCGTAAATTAGCATAAAATTCGCAGATTAGTATTATATCCATTCGTAAAGCTATAGTTTGACAACAACCCTATAGTATGGTATAATTAATTATTGAGCCCAAAAAACACTTGCATTCTTATAGTTTTGAGACCAAATTAGGAATTTCATGAAAAATCAATCAGTTTTGATTGCCGGTTTTATAAATCCCGATTTAGATGCCTACGCCTGCACCGCTGGCTATGCTCATCTATTGCAACAACAAGGCCGTCACGCCATTGGGGCTTGTTTTGGTACGCCTCTTGAAGAGGTATCTTATACCTTAGATGCAGTAGGGCTGCCTTTGTTGCCCAGCCTCGATCCCGCAGATTTTGATTCATATATTATTTGCGACACTTCTGAAACTTTCCACCTCGATCCAGGCATTGATACAGATAAGGTAGAAGAAGTGGTTGACCATCATTTATATAACGATCCTTCATGGTTTCCTAATGCCAAGTTGGATATCCAACCAGTAGGCGCCGCCGCGACGCTAGTTGTTGAGCGATTTGCTGCGGCTGGCATAGATCCTAGCCCTGCTATGGCCGGCCTTTTGTACGCCGGAATTATTTCCAACACCCTTAACTTCAAAGCCAAAGTTACAACTGGTCGAGATGTGCTGGCTGCTGCTTGGGTCAAGACTTTGGCTGAGCTGCCAAGCGATTTTGCCTATCAATTATTCAAAGCCAAGTCCAATGTCGAGGGCGACAAGCTGCAAGATCTACTGCGGTTGGAGCTAAATACCAAAGATATCGAAGGTAAAAATTTTGCGATTGGGTCTGTTGAAATGGTTGGCGTACCCCAGCTATTAGAGCAGCGTAAGCAAGAGATGGAAACACTAATGTCTGAACTGCATGATGACCAAAATTCACACATAACTTTTGTGTCTTTCTGCGATGTTGATCTCGGCAAAACCTATTTCATGAGCCATCATGTCGAAACCCAATTAGTCCTGAGCGATGCGCTTGGCATATCCTTCAATCAAAACGTCGCCGAATTCCCTCGCCTAATCTTGCGCAAAGAATATGTCGAACCAGTCAAGCGCCAAGCCCTAGCCGCCGGCGCGCCTACTCCTCAATTACTCCTCTAAATTTTAACGAAATAACCCAATATGCTATAATCCGCTCGTCGGATTAACCAGCGCTGTCAAAAAAAGAGAGTGTAAAATGACACAGCACACATCAACTGAGCTAATTGGCCCCCAAAGCCGACTCTCCTGGGATTGTCAGGTAGTTTGTCTAGCCAAAATCATCTTAACCGGCGCAGTTTTTGCCGAGGAGAAGTTCCCTGAAGTTTACGTTCAGATAAGAGAAACTCGCGGCATACTCCCTGGGCAGAAAGATATTCAGCTTGCCATCTTGTTCATCCCAGAACAAGAAACTGTTGTTCGAGACTACTACGACATAATGTACGGTAGTCGCAGCGCTGAGCAAATCTGGGATTGCCGCCAGCTTGCGCTTAACCCCTCTCAGCAAAGAGTACTTCTGAAAGCGCTCAAGGTATGGGCCCAACCTATACTGGACCACTATGGTCCATACAATATTGTCGAGGGCAAATTCTTGGAGGTGTGCGCCTAATCCCACATCATCCGTTTCTAGGCGGCCCCAACTCAGGGCCGCCTTCGCTATTTTCAAAACCATGAGCGCCTATGCTATAATTTCCACCACTGAAAGGGGAGAGTGGCTTGCTGTGCGTCGCTGTCTATGCGCAAGGAGATGGCTGTGAACATTACGACCGTCAGCCCAAGTCGACAATTTCGTCGCCGGTTCCGGCAGTTATTCCAGGAGCTCTGCTCCTTAATCGCTGAAGGAGATCAGCAATATCTGCAAGGGTTTTTGTTGACGGGTCGGGGTGGCTGTATTCTGGAAGAAGACAAAGCAGCCCTCATTATCGACACTGACTTCAAATCCATGGAGCAGCATTTCAGCGTCTCATGCACCTGGGGCGCAATAAACGCGCCGGTCCAAGAGCAGCAAGCGGTCTGCTTGGTGCTCGGCTTCGATGGCTTAGAGTTTTACATAACTGCCAGCATCGACCAATTGATACGCTATCAGCTTGTGGTGGATGTGCTCATGCTTATCGATCAGCGATGCGATGGCGCAGTTATCGAAGGTTGCCGCGAGGTAGTTGAGGGCTCTCTCGACAATTTTTTTGTTGAAATCCTATTAACCAATAAGGATGATGAGTTAGCCTTCAGTATGACAGACATATCAAGTCGGCCAGAATGTGAAAAACTCCTCAAAGTTCTCACCACCGGACGTCCGGCCCCATAGCGGGCCGGACTCCCAAACCCTCCCTAATTATGTATAATAAGCCAATGTCTCAAATAAAACCATTTGCTGTCTTTGATGTAGACGGCACACTTTTTAAATCATCACTACTTGAAAAGGTTATCAAGCACAGCTTTGAAGTCGGCCTATTCGATCGACAAGACTTCCTTGAAGCCGCACGTCTGCGCAGGGAATGGCAGCTTCACAATAGCGAGCAGGCCTATATGGAGTACATTAATACCCTCATCGGCTCATTCGTCAACCAGATTAAGGGAGTAGATGCGCATGTCTTTGATTGGGTTACCGACAAAATGGTCAAAGATCACCAAGTCCGGCTATTCGCCTTCCCCAGGCAGTTAATGGAGGCGGTTCGCCAGACCCACACCCTTATCATTATTTCTGGTTCTCCTGAGATTGTCGTTAAGCCATTTGTCGAGCAATTTAACGTCGATTATGTCTTTGGCAGCATCTTTGAACAAAACAACGGTCGCTACACCGGTCAAGCAGCATCAGTTGGCGACAAGGCCTCTATTATTCACAAGCTTATCGATGACAAGAAAATTGCCTTAGAGGGCAGCCTTGCCATTGGTGATACCGTCAGCGATATTTCGATGCTGGAATTAGCCGATCGATCTATTATGTTCAACCCTAGCCTCAGTTTGTCTCAGCACGGCAGTCCCTTGGGCTGGCACAAAGTATATGAAGTAAAAGACAACATTACCGCGCTAAAGCTCGACCACCAACATGCCGTCTACCAAGAAACAGCGCCTCAAGAATTAATGACCCCTAATTGACACTCTGGCCCATAGTGGTGTATAAACGCCTAGTCGACATCATTGTGGCCTAAAGTCTATGTAGGGAGAGTCAACATGAAAGAGGCTTGGCGCAATACAACCGATCGTCAAATTTGCAGCGCGCTGCTTTTCATTGTCGTAGTAGTCATGATGGTCATCAACGGCATATGGCGGCTCAAGGATGAGCTATACCTCCAGCAGCAACAACAAATCCTACAAAACAGCTCTGGTTCGGATCAGCAGTGGCAGCTAGCCCAGCTACAAAGCAGAATAGATATCACAAACAGTATCATGGTGGTTTGCTTGTCTGTGACCGTGGCAATACTAGTTGGCCTGTTGATTGCCGTGGTAAAAGACACAGTATCCAATGACCACAAATCTCGGCCGCAAGCCTTCCAAAGGGCGCCATCAAGCTCCGTCAGTAAATGACATATGGATGGTGGTTCTCTCAAGCTTAGCCAATACCCCGCACTCGGAAGGAAGAGTGCGGGGTATTTCATTAGGAATAGCCGTCTTGCATGCTTGTATCTTGGCGCTTATAAGTATTGATATAATATGTTGATTAATCAGCACTGATATCAAGCCTTGCGCGAGAGGTATGTATGGGCAATGAATATTTTCCTGAGCAACTAGGTAGTCATTGGCAGGACTTGGTTAAAATTGTAAATAAGCAACATTCTATAAAATAAGTCGCTTGTGCTCTTTGAAACTTTTTGCAAGAAAGTACATAGTCTGGAAGGTATAGTTGTGCTGGTAAATCAAGGTTAGCTGATTCTGACTTTGAAATATTTATCTACTATGCTATAAATAGTCTAACGTCTTTTGATGCTAGGTAGGAGATGGAGACATGAGTACGTCAGACACTGAACGGCGGCTTCAAGGCCTGCAGCAGGCGATATCGACTGCCATTGAGAACAGCCCTGGACTCGAGGTAGCGAGGTACCCAGCCTTTAACGAGCAGTTTGAAGGTATTCGCCTCAGCATACCTCTTCCAGTAGGTCCAGCGCCTTGTCTGAACTGTCAAATGGGCGTGCTGGATGACACCTTGCTGGTGTCAATTCTTCCAGCTGAAGGAGCTGGGCGAGGTGAGATGGTCTATATCCAAATCAAGCCTGAGGAGACTACTGAGGGGACAAGTTTTGCCGTTAGCACAACCCAGATTGGTGGTTTATTGCCACACCATCCTATTGCCTATCTGATTATGAAGGCCGTAAGTCAAGCTACCGGCGCATTGGCCAGCAGCCAGCCGCCTTCCTGGAAAGTCCCATCGGGGCTGCCTCGCCGAAACAAACAGTACACCTTATCCACGTGAGACACTCACACCCCGCGTCACCATCACGACGCGGGGTTTTGCGTTTAAGTTACCTTCCATATGGTTCGATCTCCGCAATAACTTTTGATTTTGAGTAAACACATATGTTATAACCCTTATGAGATAAAGTGGTTGTGTTAGTAGGAGAAGAGGAAATGGTCTCACAGACAAATCCGAGCAATGATGGCTGGACCAGAACTAAAGTCAAGTCCATCCTGTCCAACCCAGTCACTAGCATCCTGCTTGCTGGACCCAATCGAGACTTCGAGTTTATCGTCAGGAGTGGGGATATCATATTAGATAGACAGAGAACCAATATCGTTATGATGGCTTTGGCCGAAGATCACAATGCTCTCTTTCTGACCATCAACAAAGCTCAGCTTTCCAGCATTTGCACAAAGTACGGTCTGTCGCAGGTTTCGTTGGGTCAGTTCTTGGTTGAGCACTTTGAGCTTCCGTCAGGCTACTCTGTGGAAAGCTTTATCGAACCGCTGCTGCAAAACTTGAAAACAGTTGAAGAATTGCACGCACCTATTACGCAATCGACTGCTACTGACGTAGTCAGAAAAGCGGCATTGGATCAAGCCATTGTGGCACTATCCTACCTCCGTCTACAGCAGTCAATCAAGAGCACCATTCAGATCATGGAAAGAAAGCTGGCCATTGAACTCAAATTAGGACAGTTTAAGACTGCCAGCTCAGACTGTATAGACTTCTTCTGTGGCTACTTGATTGACCCAGATTAAATATCTGCCAATCAGCACCTCCTTCACACCCCCGCGTCACCATCACGACGCGGGGTTTTTTATTCGCATATTCGCAAATTTGTAGATTAGCGTAAGATTAGCAGATTAGTATTACAACCATTCGCATATCTGTAAATTAGTATTATATCCATTCGCAATACTTTCGTAGCTGCACCCTATAACATTGACGCCAGCTTAAACCTCAATTATACTCAGGCTGGTTACTGGTTTTTGTAGTGTAGGAGCATAGACATGGCAGTCCAGCTTGGTCCAGAAAACACCATCCTGTCTGCGATCAACTTTCAACCCATGCAATGGGAGGGAGTGCAAACAGTCGACAGTCTGGATAATTTCTGGCAGCAAATTGCCGAGCAAGCAAACGACCTGTTGCGATCCTACTATCAACAGCAGGGTCTAATAGTTGAAAGCATGGTCCATGAAGATTTTTGGGTCAAGGTAGATCCGCAAGATTGGAGCAGCAAAGTTCTCAGTCATGGTAATTACATCACTGATTACAAGGGGGAGCGACGCTATCGTCAAGTGACCAAGGCTAGTTTGGATAACAGGGTAACCTGCGGGCCACTGCGGGCAGTTGACAACGAACATGCTTCAGTCGAGTGTCTGATGTATGTCAATGCCTCTGCCAAGGCTACTGCGGGCAAAGGTAAACACGTCCGCAATGTTGCCAGCCTCAATGAAGTGCGGTGCAAGCTGGAGGTGACGATTGACGTAATAAGCCGAACGTCCAGCGGGGTCAGTCTGAAAGTGTACCAGCGATTCCGAACCTGGCCCACCAACAGACGTCCGTCTCAATTGCGTCAACATCTCGGTCAAACACAGCCGCAGCCCATTGTTCAACCGAGTTTGTTAATTGAACACCTCAGCGTGGCCGCCGACTAACGTTATATGTATAAAGGAGAAGACAGAGCGGACCCCGCCAGGTCCGCTCGTTTTCATATTATAAGCCTATAATATTGACAAAATAATTGAAAAACTGTATACACGATTAGAGTCAATCTTGACTGCAAGCTTTGGAGAGAAACTCAGATGGATGATACAAGCATTTTCGAAGTGCATAGGAGAGGTGCGTCCTTTGTTGGGTTTAAGCATGTGTTCACAGTCGGTGATGAGGTGAAGCATTCGTTTGTCCTAGCCAAAACGATTGGTCCATCGCTTGTCATTTTTCCACATGAACTACTCGACCAGGTGGTTGATGAGTGGGAGTTGGAGATGAGATGTCTCGATGACGTCTCGAGAAGTATGCATCAGCAGCTCGATACATCAATCGGCAGTGGCAATCCTGAATTGGTCGCCAGGCTGGCCAGTTCTGCATTAAAGTTAGAAAGTATAGGGCAAGATAAGATTAAGGCCTACGCCTTAGCTTCCTGGACTGATAGCGCCTTACATACGACCGTATGCCTTCTGCAAGAGTTGAGCAATGATGCGTTGCGGCGACGTGCACAAGACCTCATGTCGCATATCGAAATTATTGCACGCAGGTTGGTTATCTTTAGGGAATATTGGCAACCAGACGGAGATATCTCGAGTGTATTAAACGAGTAGCATGAACCGATTCAGAAAGTTTTTAGACCCCTGCACTTGAAATGTGCAGGGGTTTTCTACTTTTTGAAATGCAATTAAAATGGAATGATCACAATTCATCAGAGACTATTATAGGCACCATTACTAATACAAGCGGCAGGTTGACTATAAACCTATAGCCATATATACTGTTGACTACTTGTTCGACTTAGTCAGGAGAGTGGAAAGTGTTGCGGAAGCTGATTGTGCATGGCCGGTATACCGGTCTGAGCGACGTAATCGTATCAGCTACTATGCTGATAGTTGTTATCATCATGCTGGTGATCTTTGGTTGTGAGTTGTGGGACAGCAATCAACGCGATCAAGACTTTTACCAGATGAGCATTCAGCATGCTCCTCTCAACTACTCTGGACAGGAGCTCGATCATATCATCGACCACTATCAGTCTATGAGCCTGATTGGTTGGGTTTTGACTTCACTACTAGTGGCATGCTTGGGAGCCATGCTTTTATATTGCATGTCGGCCCTAGCCGGTTGCATCCAGTTTATCTACCTTACCGGTCGGCGACGCTTCAAGTTCAATCGAAAGGGTAGTACTCTGTGAAGCTGCCTGGATTCAAGCAGTCGTTTGATCTGATGTCAAAAGGAGAGGGGTTAGGCCGATGAAGGTCGTTGCTCAGCTAATCACTGTATTGTTGTGGGCAACCGCTACGATTACTCTAGGTGCTCTTGTAGTGACCTGGAGTCAGTTTTCCGCCGTCAACCGTTCCCGCTATCAGGTACATGGAGAGGTTGTTGGCATTGCCATCCTGATTGGCTGGGTCACAGCCAGCTTGCTGGCTGGACGAGAGAAACAAGCGCTTGTGGGTGCCGCCACAATTGCCCTGGCCACATTCGCACCTGCCATTCTTGATTTCTATACCCAGCCTAGATTTCAGGACACCGTGCTGCCTATGGCCAGACTACTAGCCGTCAACAAAGACAGCTGGCCGCAATGGATACTACTGTACGGCATGGCCATGACAGGAGCCTTCGGTCTTGTCCGATGGATGTTCTTCTCTGAAGTGAAGACAGTGCCGCCTGAAGACAATTGATAGGCATACATTAGACCCCGCACTATTGGAGGATAGTGCGGGATGTTCGTACTTATTCCAAAGTTTGTGGCAGTTTACTATATTCTGTTTGACAAATTCGCTAGTTAGGTGATATATCAAAGATCTATCGATGATTGAAGAAAGTCGAATCTAGCAAGGAGTCAGAGATATGCCATGGCTGACAGCGTTGATGATTATCGGCTCTGTAGCTTTTATGTTCAATGGCGGACATATCATTTTTCACCTAAACAAGCTATGCCTTACTGGACATAAAGCCTTAATTAGGAGCGAGGGACTCTATCTATACAGTCATCGGTCAAAAATCTTCTATCAAGTAGCCCAAGTCCTGCGTGCAGCACATCTAGCCACCTGGAAAATTCCAGGCGCCAGACGTTTATACTGGCATGTACTGTTCACTGAGACATTCAACACATCTCCCGCCCCAAAGCATTTGTCTTCACAAAAGGCTATGAAAGATGATCTAGAAAAACTCAAAACCAGAGTCATTTCTGCTCAAGCTCGGTTCTGCCTCACTACAGGAGCAGTCGATCTCATGGTTTACGCTGAAGCAAAATACGTAACGGCCATGATGGAGTACCAGAGAAGACTCATCATCGCCCATATGGCCGGATTTGACGTGGCAGAGATTGAAACATCATTCTATCCCATTCAAAACCTATCCTGCACAATTCCCCAGGCGGGTCCACCACGGACCCGCCTTTCTCATCTTTAAACAACGCCATTAGAGTGAGGAATGTTAGTTGAGAATTAACCCCAATAGCAATGAACTATCCGCAGGGTTATAGTTTGACTATAACCCTATAGTATGTTATAATTGATAAACTACGATTTTGTAGCACGCAAGGATAGGATTGACATGGTGGCTCAAGGAATTGGTCTCAAGGTAGCCTCAGCGATGCTTGGCAGAATGGCAGTTACCACTTCTGTCTGTAGCGAAATGCTGCTGATGCCGACTGTGATCGACGAAGTGCCTGATCTAGATTTGATTGGCCTTCAAGCTATCAACGACATGTTGTTGGCAATCGGACTGCCTGGCGGCGAGCTTTCCATCATTTTTGTCTTGACTAACAGTCAGGTGTTCATAGTCAAGAATGAAGATTTGGCCTTTGTCGGTTACAGCCCTCAGGCCAACTACGTAATCTATTCCAAATAACCGTAGGATTACCAACAATCCACATCACAAAACAAGCGGGTCCACCACGGACCCGCTTTTCTCGTTTTAATTCTAATTGGCAATCAATAAGTATACTCTTTTATTGACATAAGACCTATAGTGTATTATAATACATGTATCGCACTTTTACTAAAGAGAGGATGATCAGGTGGAAGTTAAGGCCGTACTAGACCCGTCCAGTAACCATGCACATCTAAGAAAGGTTAAGGAAATTCTTGCCAAAAAAGGTGAAGAGCATAGTTAGACCAATATAGATGGGTTGCATTACATTAGTCAAGCAAGCGGCATCAAGGTTAGGTTCGATGATTTGCTCGGTGGATTGCCAGCAATACTCCAAGGGGTTCCAGTCCTTCAAGTGCAAATCGAAGACTATAGTGACCATCCCGGTCCTAAGCTGGGCTATTACCGCTCAGCTAGAGCGGAGGGATCTATACAATCGCTACAACCGACAATGTGAGGAAAGGGTAATCCGAATGGCTGGGAGTTGATGATAGTAGCTCCGTCTTTTGACGAAGCCAAGCAGCTTTATATCGAGATGCGGCATAATCAAGCGCAACCCACGCGTGGATGGTCTGCCAAAGACAATGTGCCTACTGGAGATTTGTCTCCGCTCGACACACTATCACCCTACGCATCACCTGATCATAAAACCGACATGGCTATCCAACATCTCAAGCGATTGCTTGTGCGCGGTGAATTATCGATGAATGATCTCATTCAGCGATTGAATCAATCCAATCTATAAGTGCATGAATGATGCCCCCGGGGAAGCTCGGGGGCAGTTTTTGTATTGCTCGCTCGATAAACATAGAAAAACTAAACAGCACGGTGGCGTCAATCCCTCGTGGGAACTCTCTTCTTGCGGATTGTTGTCCGTCCACTTGGTTCGAGCTACAATCCTGACCTACCGCTCCTCGACCCATCGAAGTCTGCGCTGAACTCGCCCTTCGCGCCAGCCTGTAGGCACCACCCCCTTCCCATCGTCAACACCACCCCGTCTCTGGAAAAGGCGGGGTTTCTCGTTTTTGGTTGATTTTTATTCAGCATAGCGGCATAATGATTAAGAACCGAACTTTACCCGTAACATCAGGAGTATTTATGTCAGAAGAGCAGAAAAAACAGCTTCAAACCCAACTTTGGAATATTGCCAATGAATTGCGCGGTAAGATGGGGGCTGATGAGTTTCGAGATTACATCCTTGGCTTTATTTTTTATAAGTATTTATCAGAGAAAATTGTTGTCTATGCTAACCAGTTACTCAAAGGTGACAGCTTGGATTACTCCCAGCTAAACGAGAACAAAACCCAGGATGCTCCGGTGATTGCAGCAGTCAAAGAAGCAGCCTTGGATAAACTCGGTTATTTCCTCAAGCCAAACGAGTTGTTTCATATTGTAGCCAAGAACGGGGATCAGAACTCTAATTTAGTTGAAGACTTAGAGAAGATTTTGAACGGCATTGAGTCTAGCACCATGGGGCATGATAGCGAGGATGACTTTGAACAGCTGTTCTCCGAGCTGGACCTGAATGCCTCCCGGCTAGGCAGAACGGTCTCCGAACGAAGCAAACTCATCGCCAAAGTCCTGGTTCATCTGGATAAGATAGACTTTCAGCTTGAAAATTCCGAAATAGATGTCTTGGGCGATGCCTACGAGTATCTGATCGGCCAGTTTGCCTCTGGCGCAGGTAAAAAAGCTGGTGAATTCTACACCCCTCAAGAAGTCTCAACAATTCTTTCCCGTCTAGTAACCGTTGGCAAAACCCAATTAAAATCTGTCTACGATCCGACTTGCGGCTCAGGCTCTTTGCTGCTGCGTGTAGCCAAGTATGTCAAAGACGTTGACATGTTCTATGGTCAAGAGATGAACAACACCACCTATAACTTGGCCCGTATGAACATGATTCTTCATGACGTCCACTTCTCCCACTTCGATCTTAAACAAGAAGACACCCTCCAGTATCCGCAACATATAGATAAGCATTTCGAAGCCATCGTCGCCAACCCACCCTTCAGCGCCAACTGGTCCGCTGATCCGTTGTTCCTACAAGATGAACGCTTCAGTCAATACGGCCGCTTAGCCCCTAAAAGTGCCGCTGACTACGCCTTTATCCAGCACATGCTCTATCACCTCGACGACAACGGCACCATGGCCGTGGTTATGCCCCATGGCGTTCTATTCCGAGGTGTGGCCGAAGGCATTATCCGTCAATTCATCATCAAAGACAAAAACTATCTCGACGCCGTTATCGGGCTCCCAGCCAACCTGTTCTTCGGCACCTCCATCCCCGCTAGCATCCTAGTTTTTAAAAAATGTCGTGAACACCCTGACAACATCCTGTTCATTGATGCTTCCAAAAACTTCGCCAAAGGCAAAAACCAAAACAAACTCCGACCTGAAGACATCGACAAAATCATCGACACCTACACCACCCGCCAAACTATCGACAAATATAGCTATGTCGCCCCCATAGCCGAAGTCAAAGACAACGACTACAATCTCAATATCCCTAGGTACGTCGACACCTTCGAAGAAGAGGAAGAAATCGACCTCCAAGCCGTCACTGATGAGATTCGAAAATTGGACCAAGACATGCAAGCCATAGATGAAAAAATAGCAGGCTACACCAAAGAACTCGGCATCCCATCGCCTTTTTAACCATGAATAAAGACCTTCAACAACTCGCTATTTATCAAGCTGAGAGTGGGGCTATTGAATTACCCATTGATGCGTCTCGAGATACTATTTGGGTAAGTCTGGACCAGTTAGCGCAACTTTTCGGCAGGGATAAATCAGTAATCTCTCGACACCTCAGCAACGTATTTAAGGATAAAGAACTTGCTCAAGAGCCAGTTGTTGCAATTTTTGCAACAACTGCCTCCGATGGTAAAAGCTATAACGTTAAGTATTACAGTTTAGATGTAGTTTTAGCGGTAGGTTACAGGGTTAATTCTGGTCAGGCTATGAGGTTCAGGCAGTGGGCAAATGGTGTTTTAAAGCAATTTATCACTCAAGGCTATGCAATTAACCCAGGAAGAGTTCAAAATAACTATCAAGCATTCCTAAAAGCCGTTAGGGAAGTTAACCTGTTGAGCCAGAGTAGCGACTTGGTTAAAAAAGCTGATGTCTTGGAGCTTGTTGAACTGTTTGCCCAAACGTGGATGTCGTTAGAGGCTTATGATGAGTCTAGGTTGCCACAAGCCGGTCAAACTGAGGAGGTAGTATCTGTTACTGCCGAAGAGCTTAATCGAGACTTGCAACAGCTTAAACAACAACTACAACACCAAGGACAAGCCTCAGACTTATTTGCTCAACCTAAAAAAGCCGATGCTTTAGAAGCCCTCATCGGCAATATTTACCAAACCTTTGACGGTCAAGATGTCTACTCAACCATCGAAGAAAAAGCCGCTCACCTACTATACTTCCTAACCAAAAACCACATCTTCACCGACGGCAACAAACGCAGCGCCGCCTTCGCCTTCATCTGGTACCTCCAAAAAGCCCACCTCCTAAACCCATCCCAACTAACCCCTACCGCTCTGACTGCCCTGACTCTGCTCATCGCAGAATCAGATTCCAAAGATAAGGATAGGATAGTTGGATTAGTCTTACTACTTTTACACAATTCGTATAACAAAAATGATGAACAACTATATAATCAAAGCAGATAGCACTAATAAGGAACTCGGCATCCCTTTGCCATCTTAAAAGGAGCTAAGCTACGTGAATTCGTGTAGCTTGGAAATATGAGCCCTAAAAATAACTCTCTTACAATTCACGAGCAAAGCATTAACATATCTCAGGTTAATGGACAAGATTATATTTGTTTAACAGATATGGCTCGAAGCTATGGAGCTGATAAAGTGGTAGAGAACTGGCTTCGCAACAAAAATACGCTCGAGTTCTTAGGCGTGTGGGAGTCGTTAAATAACCCAAGTTTTAATTACCCCGAATTCGAGGGAATTAAAAATCAAGCAGGCTTAAATAGGTTTACTATCTCCGTTAAGGAATGGAGCGCCCAAACTAATGCGCAAGGTCTAGTAGCCAAGACGGGACGATATGGTGGTACTTATGCACACAAAGATATAGCTTTCGAGTTTGGCTCCTGGTTGAGTCCAGAATTTAGACTACTAATCATTAGCGAATTTCAAAGACTTAAAGCTCAAGAGCAAAGTCAGGTCGCCTGGGACGCAAATCGATTTTTAGCGAAAGTTAACTATCGTATTCACACAGATTCAATAAAAGACAATCTGCTACCCACCCTGCAACTTTCAAGGGCCCAAGAAATGTATGTTTATACCGATGAGGCTGATATGTTAAATGCCATTGTCTTTGGCATGCCAGCTGCTCAATGGCGCAAAGAGAATCCAGAAGCTGCCAAGAGTAAGAATCAAAGAGACTTCGCTAGCTTACACCAATTAGTCATCTTAGCCAATCTAGAAAACTTAAACGCGCATTTAATCACTGAAGGAAGGGATAGGCCTGAAAGATTTCAAGCGCTCTTAATAACAGCCCAAAGACAGTATCAATCTCTGCTAACTCGGTCTCAGGAGCAAGACAGATTGGAGAATAAAAATGACGAGTGAAGAACAAAAGTTAAAAAGTTCAGAGATTTCTCCAAATGAAAGATCTACAGTTAACGAAGAGAACCTAAAATTATGGATGAACACTCTAGTCTCTGAAAGAGACAAGGTTCAAGCAGATATAATAGAACGAAAAAAAAGACGAATAACCTTCATTATTGATAATACTGAAAAAGGTGAGGATTATATCTCTAGATTAGGCGAAATATCGCTTGCTTTCGTTGCATTGGTTGTGCCAATAATCGCTATTACAGATAGTTTCGACAAGATCAGGCGTCCCGAATTGCTATTTGTGGGTACCGGCGTGTATTTACTCGTTGGTATATTCTCTATGCTAAAAAGAAAAAGCAGGCTTGAGAGTGAAGCAACTAATTTACCTGGTGCAGGTATTGATGTAGATATAAATGCGGTGCAGATTCATAACGCTTTAAATAAGTTAATTAGCCATCCTAGGGAAAAGCGATATTGCGATGAGTATGTTCAATCAAAGCTCAATTATCTAAATCGCACTGAGAAGAAGGGTGAAGAGAAGAGTAGGATCGATTATTCTCTAGATATTGCCTTTGGGGGATTCTTGCTGGCCACTTCAATAATCATTGGTTTGCTGTGGCCATATAGTATACTTTTTTACGTCGGTATAGTACTGACGATACTAATAGGTTATTTAATTTATTTAGTGATAAATACAAGATCTGTGATGAAGTTAATCTGTGAGTCTGATGAGCAGAATAAACGACTTGCGGAAGTTGAGGCGGGATATGTTGAATGGTTCAAGAATGACAGGTTGGGAAAGTAAAATGACCCCAAAACTCCGCTTCCCTGAATTTAAAGATCAATGGCCTATCACAAAACTCAATCAGCATACAAGAGTATATGATGGCACACATCAAACACCAAATTATGTTCCTGAAGGAATTCCTTTTTACAGTGTTGAACATGTTACCGCAAACAATTTTATATCAACTCGGTATATCTCTGAAAAAGCATTCGAAGCAGAAGCCAGGCGAGTGCAAATAGAGAATGGTGATATTTTGATGACAAGGATTGGAGATGTAGGAACGTCCGTGTTAGTAGACTGGAAGGTTAGAGCATCATTTTATGTCAGCCTTGCGCTGATCAAGAGATCTCTTAACTTTAATTCTGCTTATATAAACCAATACATTAAAACAAGTAAATTTCAAAGAGAGCTTTGGAAAAGAACCTTGCATGTAGCCTTTCCGATTAAAATTAATTTGGGCGAGATTGGCGAGAGTGAAATATCCATGCCTACACTTAAGGAACAGCAAAAAATAGCCGACTTCTTAACGGAAGTTGATCAAAAAGTGGCTGCTCTTGAGAAAAGGCTAAGGTTGCTCAAGCAATACAAGCAAGGTGTGATGCAGAAGATTTTTAGCCAACGGGTGCGATTTACGAAGGATGATGGAAACATATTTAAAGACTGGAGCAGCCAGCAGATGAGTACTGCTTATGATTTTGTTGGAACAAACTCATTATCGCGAGATGCGCTTACCGATAGCGGGAAGATCAAGAATATTCATTATGGAGATATTCATACAAAATTTACAAAAAGACTATCGCTGAATAATAAGAATATTCCCTTTATTGCTGATTTATCCCATGAGGCTAATGAGGCAAGCCTGTTAAAAGAAGGCGATTTATTAATAGCAGACGCTTCAGAGGACTATGCAGATGTTGGGAAAACTATAGAAATTATAGAGACGAATAAATTAAAAGCAGTCGGCGGCTTGCATACTATTCTCGCACGACCAAGGCCTGGATTGATGTCTATTGGCTTTGGCAGTTACCTAATGGAGTCCATCTTAGTGCGAAAACAGCTCATGAGGATTGCTACCGGAGTATCCGTGCTGGGTATATCTAGAGGTAATCTATCAAAAATTGCTCTAAGCATTCCAGAATTAGAAGAACAACAAAAAATCGCCAACTTCTTAACTACCATCGACAACAAAATCACCGCCACCCAAAATCAACTAACCCAAACCAAACAATTCAAAAAAGCACTCTTGCAGAGGATGTTTGTATGAGCAGCCCAAGAGTTTTAAATGACGATTTTATGGGAGATCAAGATTCATTCGTTTTATTTATAGCTCAGGAAGAATATGCCGATGATGGTTCATACTCAATCCAGAAAGCAAAGATAAAAGTAAGTGGAGATATCTGGATATTTCATAAATATGATCCTGACGATTGTAATTGGGGAACCGAACTTCATGGGCATGATTATGACAAATCAAGAATTGTGACAGCTGATGGGGAAATTTATGATAAAGTCACAAAGAAGCATTTAGGCGCCTACAAAAGAGGAAAATTAGTGGCATTTCAGAAACAGCTTGATCGCTTCAAGCTTCCAAAATACTATTTATAATCACCGAATATAATAAGGAGAAACGCATGGAAGATGGCTATAAAAAGTACACTCTTGTTCTAGAGAATCTCAGATATAATACTAGCTATACAGAAGGTTATACTTCTGAGATATTTGAGAGTAAGATTAAGCTCACACTTCAAGGGCTAACTGTTGTGCTTTATGAGAAAACTTATAGGCAGGCATTAAAATTAGGAAAAGAATATTTTGAAGAAGTTTTAAAAGTTCATTTACAAAGAGTGGGCAATAGAGAACCAGTTCTTGAAAAACATTCAGTTACTCTTAAAGCGGTCAGAATTGAGGAATTTCAGCCACCATCTCCATATTAGTTGGCAATATTGTGGGGAATAAGATGAATGAGACAGAAGTGGTATTTGTGCTTGGAGCCCTAACTCTAGTCTTTATACTCGTAATTCTTAATCGCAATAAAGCTAAAGATAAAAAGAAAAAGCAAACCAAATATCAGAAATTAGCTCAAAAATATAGTGGGACTTCCGGTAAGAATTGTTCAGCCTGTGGATCAACGAATGTATTAATCCATGACGACTGGTATGGAATATTTATTGTCTGCAACAACTGTGGAGCCAAGACAAATATTCATGCATCTAAGGAACTAAAGAAAAGGCGCAAACATTAACTATGACAAAAGCATAAAGTCTTATAGTATGGTATAATATGATTGTTTGATTCGTCTTACCAATGGAGGATGTCCATGCTGCAGGCGGAAAACGTAGGGATCGTCTTTCTCGTTAAGGACGAGATTCCTTCAAAGAACGGAGTAACGTACGAAACGTATCAAGAGTATTCAGTGAGAGTGACTCAGTATCTCGCACAACTGGAAGAGTCGGGCTGGAACATCTTGCAGGTGCAAGCTATTGTTAATCCAACAAGTGATTATCAAACAATCGCAGAGTTCGTCACAGCAATAACATACGGGCTCCGTGACGGCGAAGTCGAAGAAGACCCCTCCTCGTGAGGGGTCTCGGTCTTTTTATATCCTTGTAGTGCAACCACCCCATAAAGATTTGGAAAATAGCAACTCGCTTGTCTGTTGCAATTGTGGGTTGGACATGGCTACACTACGTGTAGCCATGTCCAACCCTTATGGTTTATTTGCATACCAAAATTTACGCCTGCCTGTTGATTTTAGTTTCACACTAGTGCTACGCTACGCGTAGCACTAGTGGACAACTGCAATTTGCGTCAATGTAGTATTATAGAGCCATGCAAAAACTTATATCTAAGTCACCCAAAATGTCATCAAATATTACTGTAAACTTTCTTAAAGAAGGTAAGTATTTTGTTGCTTATTCTCCGGCTTTAGAGTTATCCGCATATGGAGAGACACTTGAAAAAGCAAAAAAATCTTTTACAGAGACACTAGGTATATTTTTAGATCATTTAACTCAGGCCGGAACACTCGAAGATGAGCTGCTTTCGTTAGGCTGGGAAAGGAACAGCAAACAAACTCTAACACCACCAGTTATAGTATCCTCCCAAACAATTAAAATCCCTGAGTATGTCGCCTAAGCCTACAATTAAACCAATCAAAAGAACCTTATTTGAAAAGTTTCTAAAGTATGTTGGTTGCGAGTACAGTCGCACAAGAGGCGATCATCTCATCTATACACGCATAGGTACCAGACGCCCAATTGTTATTCAGGCTACCAGCGAAGTGCCTGCCTTTCACGTCCGCACCAACTTAAAAACCCTTGAGATAGATACCGAGCAATATCTTGAGATACTTGAAAAATTACGCTAGTGCTTAATTCTCACCTGTCTGTAGTATAATCACTACAGATGTCAATCCAACCCGAACAAATCCTCGAAAACAACCTTGTCGCCCAGCTGCATTCTATGGACTACCAACGTGTCCATATAACCAGCGAGCAGGATTTACTAGACAACCTTCAGCTACAACTAGAGAAACACAATAAACTCTCCCTATCCGAGCGCGAGTTCGCCAAAGTCCTCAATCATTTAAATAAAGGCGGCGTTTACGACCGAGCACTAATCCTCCGCGATAAAATGCATCTAGTTCGCGATGACGGCAACAGTGCTTATCTAGAATTCCTCAACACTCGCGACTGGTGTCAGAACATTTTTCAGGTAGCTAACCAAATCGAAAACGAAGGTAGCTACAAAAACCGCTACGACGTCACCATCCTTATCAACGGCCTACCCCTAGTCCAAATCGAACTCAAACGCCGCGGCCTCGAGCTCAAAGAAGCTTTTAACCAAACCAACCGCTATCAACGCCACAGCTACGACGCCAATTACGGTCTCTTCCAATACATTCAACTCTTCGTCATCTCCAACGGCGTCAATACTAAATACTACGCCAACAACCGCAATCTATCATTCAAATTCACCTCCTTCTGGACAGACAAAGACAACAAAAAGATCACCCAGCTCGATGAATTTGCCAAAGATTTCCTTGAACCTTGCCACATAGCCAAGATGATCTCCAAACATATCGTTCTGACTCATGGTAAATCACTCATGGTGCTGCGCCCCTACCAATACTATGCCGTCGAAGCAATTATTGATCGAGTAGAGAACAGCAATCTTGGCGGCTACATCTGGCATACCACTGGCTCTGGCAAAACCCTGACTTCTTTCAAAGCCAGTCAAATCCTAATTGATAATCCAGATATCTATAAAGTCGTCTTCGTCGTTGATCGTCGAGACCTCGACACTCAAACTATTCGTGAATTTAACGACTTCAAAGAAGGCAGTGTTGATACCACTAACAACACCGCCAAGCTGGTCAAGCAATTCAATGGCGATACCAGACTCATTGTCACCACCATTCAAAAACTCCACAACGCCATCACCACTGATAAACATGCCCTCAAAATGGACCAGCACAAAGATAAAAAGATGGTATTTATCTTTGATGAATGTCATCGCTCTCAGTTCGGCGATACCCACAAACGCATCACCGATTACTTCACCAACTATCAGCTCTTCGGCTTCACTGGCACGCCAATCTTTGCCGACAATGCCAGTGGCAGTGTTGGACTCAAACGCACTACCAAAGATCTGTTTGGCGAATGCTTACACAAATACGTTATCACCGATGCCATCAAAGACGATAATGTGCTCCGTTTCTCTGTCGAATATGTCGGCAAGTTCAAGCAGAAAGATACGGTAAATGAAATTGATATAGAAGTCGAAGATATCGATAAGCAGGAGCTAATGGATTCCCAGCAGCGCCTATCCAAAATTACCGACTATATTCTGACTCATCACAACACCAAAACTAAAAATCGCGGCTTCACAGCCATGTTCTGTGTCAGCAGCGTAGAGGTGCTTGGCAAGTACTATCAGCTATTCAAAAACAAACAGCAAGGCGCGGAAAGACCATTGCGTATTGCTACTATCTTCAGTTACACCACCAATGAAGAAGATAAAGATGCCAATGGACTGCTAGATGAGGAAATTAATCTCGATCAAACTGGACCAGTAAACCTACATTCACGAGACACCTTAGAAAATTGTATTCAAGACTACAATCAACTCTACGGCACCAATTACACCACCAAAGATAGCACTAGCTTTTACAACTACTATCGCGACATTGCCGACCGAGTTAAAAAAGGCGAGGTCGATATTCTGCTAGTGGTCAATATGTTCCTGACCGGCTTTGACAGCAAGACGCTTAGCACTCTCTATGTCGATAAAAATCTTCGTTATCATGGACTCATTCAAGCGTATTCTCGGACTAACCGTATTCTCAATGAAACCAAGCCGCAGGGGAATATTGTAGTCTTCCGCAATCTCAAAAAACAAACTGATGCAGCCGTGGCTTTATTCTCCAACAAGGACGCCCAAGAAGACATATTCATTGCCCCATACACAGACTATCTTGAAGCATATACCGCTCAGGAGTTCCAGCTATTGGGATTATATCCAACTGTTCGAGATGTTGACATGGTATACGATCAAGGCGAGATGGCCATGTTAGAGTTTGTTCGCCAGTTCCGAGAGCTTATTCGCCTGCGCAATATCTTATCAACCTTTGCCGATTACGACACAACCGACTTTGGTATGTCGGCCCAAATGTTTGAAGACTACAAGAGTAAATATCTCGACTTATTTGATCAAGCCAAAGGCCCAGAAAAGGAAAAAGTCTCAATCCTTAACGATGTTGACTTTGAATTAGAGCTTATCCAGCGAGATTTTATAACTATTGATTACATTATGGGGTTGTTGGGGCGAATGATTGGCGCTTCTGCAGATAAGCAGGCTGAAATCAAAAAGGCGGTTCTTGATACAGTTGCCAATGATATCGAACTACGCAGCAAACGAGAACTCATCGAAAAGTTCATTAACAGTACTATGCCAAAATTAGATGATGCCGATCAAGTCCAGGCAGCCTTTGAGAACTTCTGGAACGATGAGCGGCGACAGGCATTCGAACAGCTTTGCCAGCAAGAAGGGATTGATAAGCAAAAGCTAGAACAACTCCTAGATCGCTACATCTTCACCGGCCGCCTACCTCGCCAAGACGACTATGCGGGTGCCTTATCTCAACAACCAAAAATACTTGAGCGTCAATCGATTATTGAGCGGGTAACAAATAAGTTCAATCAGTTCATCGAGACTTTCATAGAAGGCATTTGATGCAAAACCTATAGTACGATATAATACTAGGGATGATTCAACTTTAGTAGGAGTGTGTAACGTGTCATCGCGATATATCACCGGGAACCCTTCAGGTGATACAACTCTAGCATTCAATCTCTCTATGATATGTAATCCTGAGATGTACTTGAAATCAATCTACGAGTCGCTCGAGCAGTTGCCGAGCAATTTTGCGGTTGATCCAGTAGTGCCAACAGGGAAGTTCTGGATTATCGGCCCTGCCGCCAATGGACTGTGTTTTGCGTACCGGAAGAACGAGCCATACGGTTTCGGGGATGTGATTGTGCATTGTCACAGCGATCTTGCAAAAGCTGGCTTCACACCCATCCAGGTTGTCGCTCAGGTACGACGTTAGGTATATTGGAGGGATAAGGACGGCCATCAGGTCGTCCTTTGTCATTTTTTACTTTGCTCTAATGTATACTCGGCATTTGTATATATGCTGCTTTAAATAGAAGCGAGGCGGCGGATTTTGGTCCGTCGCCTCGATGGTCTCATGTCTTTGATGCAGAGTCTTGTCGCCACAGCTTCTTCAGCCTTTGTGCTCAAGCAGGTGCGGGCGCAATCGTTGCTTGAGTTGGGCGAGGAGTTGGTGAACTGAGGAAGTAGAAGCCCTGGATTCGTCGGCAATTTCCATGACAGTTCTCGGTGCCAGGCCATCCAGTCCAAACCGACGAATCAGAATTTGGCGCTGGTAGTCTGTGGTCCGGATAATCCGCAAAGCAGTCAGCAGCTCAGCTCTGGTGGGATAGAGGTATTCGACGAACAACGTAGCATTCTTGAATACCGAATCCGTTATCAGCTTTGTATCGACCTCATCCGCAATCTCCAGTGGTTGCAATCGAATGACCTGATTGGAATCCCGCGCTTTAGCTTTTCTCAGACTTCTGCAGCAGCTACTGCAGAAGTCTGCCGCAAATGGCATTTCTTTGCCACACACCAAACATACAACAGTCTCCGACACTGCGCGCCTCTTTCCTAACTCTAGCTGACAAGGATTTATAACAGTCCCTGAATAAATAGCTTATAACAAGAATCACATCGCTTAGTCAAATAAAACCAAGGGTTATTGAAGTGTGCCAACACTATGAGCTCCTTGCTGGTACCGCAGAATTATGCTATAAGTGTCAAAACGTGCCGTGTTTAGAGGAAAGGGACAAAACATGGAAACGGCAATTGACGTTTATTATCTCAGACTCAACCCGATGTCCGAAGATCCGACGTATATCGAAGTCTGGACACTTGATGGTGGTTTGGATGGTCGATGTGGTTTGTTGCGCCAAGATGGCCAGCAATTAGTAGCCAATAGTCGACTACTGATGGAGGTCCTGGACACGATAAATCACCAGATTCTATCGCCAGGACACTACTTTCAGCTCGTTGTAGAGCCGGCACTGCTTATTATCCGAGCAAATATAAGTCGTGTCCAGTTCGAAGATGCAGTCAATGAAATCCGTCAAAATAACCCAAGTTATAGCACGGAAATTGTCAATCTTGTGGCACGCTTATCCTTGCAATTTCGTAAAGAAGAGCTAGCCCCTTCTGCTCAGCAGCTAGTACAGAGCCTGGACGACGAGCATCAACCTGAATATCGATACAGGCTACTAGCTAGTTTCGAATTCATGCCTCCTGCAGCCAGCATGGCGGAAATCAAGCAATTCATGGCCAGCTAACAAATCAATACTACCCCTCATGCGAGCCCTACTGCTACATAAGCAGAAGGGCTCTTCAATTGTCATAAAGACGTGCTACTAAACTTGTTTGGGGCTAGAGTGCTAATCCATAGAGCCATTGGTTAGCACAGATAATGAGTAAAAGTTATATCCAGAGACTGCTAAAACATAGTAGCCTGGCTAATTGAATCAAAAATGCACGGAAAGACAACATTGACCTGTCTCTCGGCAATGCTTACAATCATGTCTATGAGCCTTCACTCACTGCCTGCACTAGAATCAAGTTCGTTTAGTCACGAATGGGTCGAAGACGACCTGGACTCGCAACGAGAAGCAGTAGAATACAGCCTGGAACAACAACCGATTGTAGATGATATTCAATTAGAAGCAAGTGTCAATGAAGTTAGGTTATTAAGTCTTGAAGACGGCACAAAAGGTGTATTCAAGCCCATGGATGGAGAGAAGTACGTTAGATACGATATAGAAAACGGCACTGGCTACAAAAGAGATAGAGCTGCCTATGTAGTCAGCAGAGCACTGGATCAGGATCTTGTGCCGCCAACAGTTATCAGGGAAGTCGACGGTCGACTCGGCAGCCTCCAGCACTACATTGAGAATGCTAAAACCTTCGGCCAGCTCGGTATCGGGCAGGAAGCTTTGAACGCAATGGGCGATAAGCACCCATACTACCAAGAGTTGACTGCTTTGTGGCTGCTCGACTGCACTATGTGGAACACTGACCGAAACTTTGCTAATGTGCTTGTCAATGGCACGAAGCTGTGGGCCATTGATAATAGTCTTACCTTTGGTCAAAGCGATCTAAAGGTGTTGACCCATTACTCTGGACATCCTATCCCCCAGCCACAAATCGAACCATATGTCGAGCTAGCATCCAGCCAGCAGAAGATAGAAAATCTATATCAAGACTTAGAGTCCTTACTCGAATCTCAGGAAATAGAAGCTTGTCTATCTCGAATCCAGCGCTTAGCTCAGGAGTTATCGAAAAAGTCCCAACTGGATAGTCGCTATCTGATGAATAATCCCGCCGTCCGACCGTTTTATGCCATGGCTGCTGATTAGTGGCTATCGGCAAGTAATGCACCAGACTACTTAAGATGCATGGCGTTGACCTGCGTCTCGACAACACTTACAATCAAATCTATGAGTCAGCACTCACTGTCCCCACAAGAAGCAAGCTATTCAAATCAAGAAGAAGAAAATAGCCAAATTGCAGCTCAGAATGATGCAATTGAAACCAACCCTGAATATCTGGTCAGCGAAAGTTTGGCTTCGGAAAAACTACTAGCCTGCCCGTACTTGCGTCAGTTAAAAGAGAGACGGTTTGAAAATTCTAGCCACGAAGCAAATCAAAGGATGTCCCAGCTTTTAACATTCATTATAGGCAACGGAGATGGTGCGCCCGACAGAATTAGCAAGATTACTGTTAACCTCTCGGGAGGGGAAAGTTGGTTGGGTTTGTCCTATAAGGACTTTTATCAGATGGAAGGTCTCGGAATGACTTCCGATAACATGAAAGACTTGGCAGATGATGATGCCAATACAAGCCAAGCCATAACTCTGCAGCACGGCAGCGAGTCTCTTAGCATACAAAGGGGGAGCGATGGTAGGGTAACCATAGAGTTGCAAGCTCCAGACGATCATGGAAGTTATGCTCAAAGCGGACTGACAGAAATTGGCCGCACAGCAGATATGGTCTTTCAGTCTAGTGGCGCATATAGCAAGCTGAAAGACTTGGGCCAGCGCATAGAAAGGGGGCAGCATGACTCAAACACCGCAGTGGTCAATGACATACCCATACAAGATGAACCACTCGAAACCCTGTCGGTATGGCAAGAGCTCGGCTTCATCTCCATCAGAGTAAAGCCTGAGCTGTTATCAAATGAAAAAACAATCATAGATTCCCTAGATGATTTAATCCTTGACCGTCTTGACAAAGAAATCAATTCAGACAGGGTCACTGTAAAAAAAGCTGGTAGAGGTATAGAAACAACCCTTCACATAAATACCCAAACAAATCAGTACAGCATCTCAATAAAAAAAGATCCAGGGTACTTTTATGCAGAATTAAGCTTGGCCAATCACGAAGCAGTGCCTTTTATCGATACCACTTGCGCCGCTGAAATTCTATTTCTCTTAAGCGAAAATAATCTAAAACTTAATAGATATTTTGAAGACGAGATAACGAGAATCGGCGCATCTGACCGTTACGGCTCAGTCTACACTCAGATTTCGAGGGAGATTGCCAAATGGGTCATGGATCCGAAGAGACCGGGATTAACAAACCTCCTAGATTTGGTAGCTACGACAGAAAGTGATGCCGCAGCTAGTCATCAAACCAAAGAACTGATTATGGCCAATAGTCTTCAACAAGTAGATGCCAGTAAGGCCAGTAGACCAACCCAGTTAATTTTTGAACTAATGCAGGCCTGCTTAGGCAGAATAGTTAGCCCAGAGCAAAGCAATAGTCAGGCCAATAAAACTCTTCCTGCCACTAACCGAAGTATCGAAATGAGGGACGGTGCTTGTTTTGATGTGACTAGTTTCTACATCGCCTCAATGACAAGGGGTCTATTGAATAAGTACAGTGAAAACAATATTTCAATGCTCAAGAAGCTGAGAGGCGCGTATACCTATCTGTTAGGAGAGCCAGCTACCATAAAGGGCGTAGTTTTACCACCGGGAGCATTATTATCTAGGCAAGAAGACGGAACGTGGGCATTCTTGCGGCTCACTCCATTTTGCTTCGAAACCAAGGAGGACATTGATGCAACTGGATCAGAAATGGTGCAAGCCAGCATTGAACAACTCCATGCAACCTCTGGCACGATTGTTACTCTGGATCAGTTAAAGTCGCGGGCGATGTAAGTCATAGCTTCATTTGTATGTAAATAAACGAAAATCGGGTCGCTTTTTAGGGCGACCCGATGTGATACGGGGTATTTGCCTCAGGCGGCCAGTTGAGCCGTGGCGGCAAAGGGCGCCATCTTTTCTTTCTGGTCGAAATCGCGAATGACTTCGCGGAATCTGGAAGGCAGCGTGTAGATGGCGAGGCCTTTATGGTCGCTCTCGCCCACATCATTCTTGTCAGTACCTTCCGGCCTGATGACAATCCTGACTTTTCTCTCTTCGATTGTGGGGCCGTAGCCAGCGTAGACTTCGACTTCGTATGTGCCAAGAAGCGATGCTGCAGTCAAGGCAGATCGGACAGCCCGGGAGATCGGGCATCGAGTTCGCTTGCTCCGACCGCCAGACTGGATCGATGCGTCAACCTCCTCTTCTGTCACGATCACTCGGAGGACGGGTGGAAATTGAAGCGGCGCTACGTTGCGGGGCGTGTCCATGACCTACTTCTCCTATTACTCAGCCATTAGGATACGGTTATCCTATAGCGGCCAACACTATTACTTATATCAGAATTAATTACATATCGTCAATTACATATTCTGAAGTCATCTTAAATGTCTGTCTGTTGACAAATTACAAAAAGCAGGTATAACACTGCTACTCGGGACGTTCCGGGTAAAAGGCGGATGTTTCCGCATACCTCACTGGAGGTGGCCAAATGGCCAAGAAGACCAAGCCGAACTATACCCCGTTCGGCAACAAGAAGTCCGGGGGGGCAGCAAGTCCATCGGTGAACTACTTTTCGGCCCTGCGCCGAAGTCGAACAAGTTCAACAAGAACAAGAACCACCATGACTCTCGCAAGGGCGGCGGTAACGACACCAGCCGGCGACGCTAGTCCTCATCCAGTCCAGGAGAAGGACGCATGACCTCACTAGACACAACTGTCTGGTGGGGTCTTCTCATTCTTGTAATATTCCAAATAAAACCCGAATATGTTACAGTAGACTGAGAAAAATGTTTAAAAAAGGGGGATGTGGCATGAAAACTATTAAGGTATCTATCCAGGATGAACATACCTTGGTCCTTCAAGAAGACGGGCTCAAAGGGGATTTGATAAATTTAAAATCTATTCACGAAACTGATATTGACACATCAAGTCTAGAAACTTTGCTGACAGCCCTTAAAAACGAAGCCTTTGAAGCGGAGATTGCCAAAGAGCGGTTGACTATCGAGCGCGAGAAAGCCTTGGAGGCCAAGGTTAAAGAGCAAGAACTGTTAAGCAAAATTGCCCTTTTAGAAAAAGAAAAGGAAAATGCTGCCGAACTAGCCAAAGCCAAAACGCAGCAAGAGCTGCAAGAGGAATTGGCAAAAAAAGATGCCGAGATTGCCAAGCTCCATTCTGCCATCGAAGCCTCTGGCGCTAATAGCAAGATGGCGCTCATGGAAGCAGTTAATAAGATTGAAAAAGAACGCGATGACCTGGCTAACAAGCTGACCAACAAGGATACCGAGAAGCAGCTCTTGGAAAATTCGCTCAAACAAGATTTTGAAACAAAACTCAAGTCCAAAGACGAGATGATTGCCTATTACAAAGACATGAAGGCGAAATTATCGACCAAGATGGTCGGGGAGACCCTGGAACAGCATTGCGAGATAGAATTCAACAAACTCCGCGCCACCGCTTTTCCCAAAGCTTACTTCGAGAAAGACAACGAAGTCCTTGACGGTAGTAAGGGCGACTATGTCTTCAAAGAATTTGATGAGCAGGGTAACGAACTGATCTCGATCATGTTTGAAATGAAGAATGAAGGCGACCAAACTGCTACCAAAAAGCGCAATGAAGATTTCCTTAAAGAACTGGATAAAGACCGCGCCCTCAAGAAGTGTGAATATGCGGTGTTGGTGACCTTGCTCGAATCCGACAATGAACTATACAATACTGGCATCGTTGATATGTCGCATCGGCATGACAAAATGTATGTCATCCGCCCTCAATTCTTCATCCCCATGATCACCATTCTCAGAAACGCTGCCCTCAACTCTCTCAAATATAAAGCCGAATTAGCTCTCGTCAAAGAACAAAACATCGACGTCACCAACTTCGAAGATCAACTCAACGACTTCCGGGATTCATTCGGTCGCAACTACCGCCTAGCCTCTGACAGATTCAAAGACGCCATCGATAGCATCGACAAATCTATCGCCCAACTTCAAAAAACCAAAGAAAACCTCCTTCGTTCCGAAGACAATCTCCGCATCGCCAATAACAAAGCCGAAGACCTTACCGTCAAAAAACTAACCCGTGGCAACCCAACCATGAGGTCTATATTTGATGAACTGGGCAGTGCTGATTAGGAGAGGTGCTTAAAGTGTTATTAAACAGCTTCTTCAAACGTCAATCGTAAAATGTGATATCCAATCCAATCCAATCCAATCCAATCCAATCCAATCCAATCACATATGCGCTCATCATGGAAAAGAGCCGGATGCATCTGCATCCGGCTCCACTGATAAAATCAGGTTACTATTTCTTCAATGGCAGCTGGCAACAGTCCAGGCTGATCGGCCCAATGGCCCCAGTTATCCAACGACCGTTCTGCAATGGCTTCCATACCGATATCTTCGACCAGCAGCGACAGATCAGAGAAGGATTGGCATGGTTCATGCTCCCAATCCAGCTCCTCATATGTCAGTTCCGTCTCAAACTCAATGTCCGCTTGGTCTTGAGTGAAAACAACCACAGCGGCAAACATATCGCCATCAAGCTGAGATATCCACTTGTCTTCAAGGCAAGTGATTAACAAGGCAGCCTCATCGATGTCAGTTTCGGGCACTGCGCCCACAAACTTCGCATAGGCATGCTTGCGCTGGGCAACTTTCAACCTAATCAGCGTTTCTATAGATCCCTTTGGCAGCAATACATAGTCCAACTGCCACTGACTCGGACTGCTCATTGCCTCATCCTTCCTAAACAAACAACCTCTCTCAGAGATTTACTATATCACTAATACAATTTAATACAAGCCGTGTTTTCGTAGCATCTTCAATTAACATAAATTATTAAAGATATGATATAGTACCGCCATCGACCCATCGACTAAAGAGGAGAGTGACCCATTGGTAGGTGAGACCAAGAGGCGGCGACTAGCAGGCACGCCTGCAGAACCGAACCTGAGGCGAGTGGACGAGACCAGAACATCTGGGCAGTGGCAGCTTGGCTCGAACGATCAGCTATCCTGGATTATTGAAGAGATATCTCAGGCCATTTCCAGCTCTGCTACGCGTGAAGATCTGTACTACTTAGCGCTTGGCGTGCTCCAGCCCCAAAAATCACAAGTTGTGGTTGGGCGGGTCCTCAACTGGGACAAAAGTGTGGCCGGCATGTCTTTTGGTGCCTGCATTAACGTTCCAGAAGATGAGTATCAGCGGGATTACAGGTTCACTGAAGCACAGCTTCAGAAAGCCTTGGCCAAAGTCCTCCTTCGGATTCTGGAGTGTCTGCGAGATGAAGACCTTAAGGACTTGGAAGGTCTATTCCTCGATAAGATCTATCAGGGAAAGATCTTTGTCCAGTGGGAGGAGCACGGCGCTAGACTAAACTCCAGCCCTGTCGCCATATCGGTCGGATTTCGTTTGGGCATACCCGCAGAAGAATACGACGGGCTGTGACCGCAAGGAGAAGATCATGGCTAAGCAATACGCGACCGAACCGGAATATCGTCCTTACCCAGATGCTTCTATAAAGTATTGGGACGTCTGCGCTTTGGGCATATGTTGGGGCATAGGCCTGCTCAGCATTGTTCTTATACTGCTGGAGCAGTATGAATTGTATGTGCTCGATCCAACCTTACGCAGTCTGTGGCCAGGATTCATAGGGCTGACATGCATATTCAGCTTGTTGATGTCCTTGCTAGTGTGGAGGAATGAGCGCCGATGGTGGAAAGCCTTTTGGGAGAACAACAAGTTTCTCAAAATCAATAAAAAGGCCGCCAAACGGGCATATCAGGAATGGCTCAAAACAGGTCCGAAAGGTGCCGAGGCAGGCAAACGTGATTGTTATGCCAAGTTGGCTTGGAGCCTAGATCAGAGAGGCAATGTCGCTGACAAGAAGGCCATCTTTCTGTATCAACACTATCGGCAGCGCCAAATGGACTAAATGCTGGCCAAGTCCAGCCAAACAAAATCTCCGGGCCTCATTATTGAGGCCCTTCTCATATCCTCAAGCTATATTTATCTCAGCATCAGGAGCATACTGTTAATATGACTATTTTCTCCCGCTCCTCATCCAAAAACTTCTTAGCCGTAGCCATCACGGTAATTCTTATCGGTGCGGTCTTGCTTGCCGTCGGCGTAATTCAATATGTACTATCATTCTTTACCAATCAAACCTTCGGCTGGCCCGCTCTCAAAATAATCGCCGGCGTAGTAGTCATCTCGCTCGGTTATATTCAACTGCAGCTCGAACTGATTAGGGTAAAAAGCAATCAAGATTAGCTTAATCTTCTAAAAGCTCAGCCATCAAATAGCCGCTGCGGAAATTAAATGGCAGTTGTCTTAAGAATATTTCCCCATCGATAGGGTAGACAATTGGCTGGGTCACATCTTCATAGTTGCGGACTCCTTCATTCTCCAAATTTCGAGCCATGATCTCATCACCATCTATAAGGACTTTTCCATCAGTCGACAAACTCACCTGAACCAACACTTCTTGCTGTCCGTCATTGGTAGTTTTATAAATGATCGCTCTCATTCGGCTGCCTCCTGTCTTGCATTACCATAGTAGTTAAACTCAGAACCATCAACATTGCCAGCCTCAGCCATCTCGCATAAGTGATCCAATCTAGCCAAACAGGCAGAAACTTCTTCTTCGCTCAGCAGCTCTTTTAATAAATCAACCAAGATTTCCCGACGAATAGTATCATTGGCCAAAGAGCGAAAATTATCGAGCAGACTATCGTTTAACTTATATCCAGAAAAATCAAATATGGTAAATAGAGGATAATTTGCAAAGCAAAAACCATGATCAATAGCCTTGACGGTTTCTCCGCCATCTTTGATCAGATAGTTACCCATATTGCGGTCGGCATTATGAATGATATAGTCCAGTAGCCACATCTTTTGGAATGCGTCGCTTTCGAAATCAAGAGATTGCCACTCATCTGCATCCATACTTCTTGGAGTTTGGGCGTCTGGTATGAACTCCTGCATGCTACCCACGCTACCATCCATCTCTCTTATGACTGTTGGCGGAACTAAGCCAAGGTCAAGAAATCTATCAACCAAATATGCTGCTCGCTCACGTTTATAGTAAGTGCCAGCTTTTAATTCAGGAAATACTTTCGTTTGGTTTTCTCCATCGGCAGGCTTAAACATAGCACAACCATCATCAATGAGATCAACATAAATAACCTCGTTTACACCACCTTGATAGTGGGAACCATAGCTGCGCTCGCGCTCGAGCAAGTCGCGCTCTTTCGGCGATGGAGTAGTTATTTCATTGTAGCTATCAGATTCAGGCGCAAACCTTGCTTCAAATGACATTAATTGAGTGTAGCAAGTAATACACAGTCAGTAAAGTTGTCCTTTAATATGTCACAACCAACAAAACCGATTAAGACAATGGCGGTTAATTAGTAATCTAAAGTTGATACAGTATGATATACTCATTCGATCAGATGCTAGAGATAAGTCTGGTAGTGTATTTTTGTGGCTAGTGCCATTCGTGAAAGGTTTTGCCTGTGGCAAAAACACCTAATCTCGTTTGTAATCAAAGCATTGTCGTCCTTCATAGATGGTTTGATAGTCAAGACAGTTGCTGGAAAGAATTGAGACACAATTCATTAGCTAAGATAACTGACATAGTCATACTTTCTTCGCCTCAAAAATGTAAGACAGACGGCTGCCACCATTCGGCTGCTCGCCCAGGTGCACATCACTGCAGTTACTGTGATACAAATATAAACCCCTGGCTCTAAGTCAACACCGCTCCCACCTATCTCTAGTAGGTGGGAGTTTCTCATGAAATGATAAAAAGTCGCGATGAGAATATAGTAAGTAACTGTGCACATAGTTCAAGCTGTGATACAATCCGTTTCTAGGAGATAGTATTGCATGAGACCAAGTGAGATAGTTTTAAAACAGTACTTTGGCTTTGAATCATTTCGCCAAAATCAACAGCAGGCAGTCGAGGCAGTTTTGGACGGCCAGGATGTCTTTGTCCTCATGCCAACCGGTGGCGGCAAGTCGCTGTGCTACTCCATTCCCAGCGTCGTTATGCCCGGTGTTACCATCGTTATATCACCGCTCATCTCGCTGATGAAAGACCAGGTTGATGCCCTGCGTCATAACGGGATCTCCGCCGCCTATCTCAATAGCAGTCTCGATGACCAAACTCAACAAGACATCATCAACCAAGTTCTGCGCGGTGACATATCAATGCTCTATATCGCACCAGAGCGATTAGTCCAGCCTCACTTCCTCAATCTACTAAGTCAACTCAATATCAATTTCTTTGCCATCGACGAAGCTCATTGTATCTCTCAATGGGGCCATGACTTCCGCACCGAATATCGGCAGCTATCAATGATTCGACAGCAATTCGCCCCCAAGCCAATCATGGCGTTGACCGCCACCGCCACCGACAGAGTTAAGGCTGATATTGTGACACAGCTCAGTCTTCGACAACCGCAAGTGCTGGTCTCAAGTTTCTTTCGCCCCAATCTGACATATTCGGTGCAGCCCAAGCAGCAAGTCAAAGATAGTATTCTTCAATATGTTCTCGAGCGGCCAGGCGAGGCTGGAATCATTTATTGCCAGTCACGCAGCAATGTCGAAAAATTAGCCAGCTTCTTGCAAGAACATGGCGTCAAGGCCGCCACTTATCATGCTGGTTTATCGGATGAAGACAGAGCCAGTCATCAGGAACAGTTCAAAAATGACGAAGTCCAAATCATTACTGCCACGGTGGCCTTTGGCATGGGCATCGACAAATCTAATGTTCGCTTTGTACTCCATGAAAGTGCTCCTCGCAGCCTGGAGCACTATTACCAAGAATCAGGACGGGCTGGTCGAGACGGTCAACCGAGTCAATGTGTCATGTATTTTAGTTCCGGCGACTTGCAATTATACCGTCAATTTAATCAAAGCCTCCCACCCGCCGAACAAGATCAGGCTAATTTGAAACTAGGTCAAGTTCAGCGATTTGCCATGTCGTCTGTCTGCAGGCATCACCAGTTGCTTGAATATTTTAGCGAACAAAGCCTTAACCAATCCTGCTCCTCTTGCGATAACTGCTTAACTCCTCGCCAAACCTTCGACGCTACAGTCTTGACTCAAAAGGTACTGTCATGTGTATATCGTCTTGGTCGACCATACTCTCCGACCTATATAACCAAAATTCTCACCGGCAAAAGCGATGAACAGATTGAACGCAGACAGCACAATCAACTATCAGTCTTCGGTATCATCGCAGATTACAAAGAAACTCAACTGCGGCAAGTCTTGTTAGAATTATCAGAACAGGGGTATGTCACTATTGATCTCAACAATTATAACGGTGTCAGTCTGACTCAAGATGGGCTAGCTGTTTTAAAGGGTCAGCGCCTAGTCGAGCTGTCAGACTTATTCCTGCCCCAAAAAGCCAAAGTTAAGCCAGCCAGATTCAAAACCGGCCCATCAGCTGCCGCCCATAACCAGCAAGATGTTGATCAGGAACTATTCGAAGCTCTGCGACAACTCCGCAAGCAAATTGCCGCCGAAGAAGCGATGCCACCCTACATCATTTTCGCCGACACTAGCCTAACCGACATGGCCATTCAGCGTCCCACCGCCCTAGATGACTTTTCTAAGATATACGGCGTCGGCCAGCAAAAACTGGACAAATACGGACCTCGTTTTATTGAAGTAGTCAAAAAACATTCTCGCAATAATGAAAAAACAATGTAGCCGCCCATTACACTATTCGCAGGTCTCATATCTTGACTATAAATCATTAGCATGAGGAAGCACTATTGCCACAACGATGACAATAGTAGCGAACTATGCGCAAGTCTTTGTAAGAAGGCTTATAGTATGATACAACGTTAGCTATTGAGGTGATAAAATATCTCAATCAGGATTTCATCTGGGGCCTTGGTCTTTTGAATAGTTGCCACCCAATCCGGCGATGGGGTGTTTATTCTCAGGAGAGATGCAACATGGATCTGGTCAAAATCCCGCCTAAGTCATGGTTTGCTCTGGCAGTAATGAGATCAAAATCATGCCGAATTCGGGTGGATACGCTCGGCGGTCAGGATATTCTGGCCGATCAGCCGGATAGATACCAGCGTGGGCAGGGGGGCTTATGGCGTCATCAGCAGTAGCTTCAATGACCTCTTGATTGAGGTTAGTTTAATGACAGACGGCACCATCAACTTGGAAGTCTACGTTTCTGACGAAGATGATGGCTTGCCGGCCGGCCTCTGGTGGACAATGATTACCAGCACCTCAATTGGCAATCCCGACCGATACAGCATCGAGAGCTGTTGTTTGGGAACACTGCAGGCACTGGTAGATTCGCCATCCTTTCATCATGTGGTAGCCGAGCTTGATCTTCAACTGGCAGGCAAGCTAAGCGAGTGCCTGGATAGCAAGCGCAACAGCTTTAAACGGTTGAACGGAGGCTGGTGCTCAGCCGAAGAGGAGAGGTTGCTCATCCCCAGTCTGCTGCAACGCATCCGTTCTGACCGGCCATGCTAGCTCGCTCGATGCAATTGCAGACCCCGGCCATTCCGCCGGGGTCTTCGTCTTTTGACACTTATAGTATAATTCTTGAGTTGAGAAGACGCTTCGTTCAAGTCAGGAGTTGGATGATGAAAGTTGTGCTACCTCCAACCGTCGAGCATCAACTTGCCGGCGCAATGATCATAGCTCCTAGCTGCGTTGTTAAGTTCGACCCGGGCAAAGTCCGAGATTTATTTTGGGGCGAACCAAGCCGCGAAATGTTCCAGAAAGGTATTCGATTGCGGTTAATGGGCGAGTTTGAAAGCGGTGTCGTCGATTTGACGTATAACATACAGGGTGTCACCAATCTTAAAATCGCTATCACGGAACCGTTTAGTCTCCGAAAAGAATCATTCGCTAACTGGTCTTTCAATGAGCTATATGCTGACTTTTATCTCCGGGGAGATCCGGAAAAGTTTTTAGTCGATCAGGCATTTCATCGAGTACTGAAGGAGATCGACTTCGCAGTGAATGGGTTGCTGATCAATTCACTCGTGGACGAGCACAGCACGTCAGTTGACTCAGGCCGGACAGATATATCTATAGAGCAACAGTGTGCGTTTATAAACGAGTTGCTTGAACGGCTGCAGCTAATTGATCTGTAGGAGCAGGTCGACCTTGAAGGAATAGAGGCCAGAACCCCCGTCAACTCGACGGGGGTTTGTCTATATATACAAATGACAACCTTAGAATTATTAGTTAATGCATAACCAAGGAGCCGTATATGGTTAGTAAGGATGCTATTAAAGTAGTGACAGGTCATAGTCCATTTGGTTGGGTGCTGTCCGCAGCTTGGGTAGGAGCAGCTATCTACTTCTTTCAACAAGACCAAAGCTTCTAGGGCTTTGCTTTAGCCTTATTAAAAGGCGCAGTCTGGCCAGCCCAGGTGGTTTTCCATGTTCTGCAATTTTTTAGAGTATAATTGAAGTAATATATAAGCACTCATATCGAAATGAGGTAGTATGGCAATCAAAACTCAAGCAACTCAAGTCAGTGTTGAAGACTTTATTGCAAGCTTGCCGGATGACCAGCAGCAAGATAGTCGTCAGCTGATTAAAATAATGCAGGACATCACCAATTATCCCCCAGTCATGTGGGGTAACAGTATAGTTGGCTTTGATTCATACCACTACAAATCACAGCGGTCCTCTCAAGAAGGCGACTGGATGAAAATAGGCTTTGCTCCTCGTCAAGGCAAAATATCATTGTATCTCACCACCGATGCGGAGCAACTTACCCGATCTTTGCAGGATGTAGGCAAATATCAAACTGGCAAAGGCTGTATCTATATTAAAAAACTAGCCGATGTCGATCGAGACAAACTAGTGCAGTTGATAAAAATTGCCTATCTAAATGCACCCTCGGGATAACAACCACTATTTGACAAAACTATATCTACATCATATAACTCAGATACGGACATGAGATTTTAGCGAAGGATAGAGACAATGCCTGGTTTAAATGGCAAGAACCTGCCCACGTTGAGACAGTGGGAGGAAGAGTTTCAACTTCTGGCATCAAAGCTCCGACAAAACTCATCACCCAGTGCAGAAACATCTAGAGCTAGATATCAGCTAAAGCAGCTGACAAAAACTCTTGAAAAGGATCTGCTCAATTTCCAGGAATTTCAAGGCACATTGCGCCATTTGCCAGAGGCAGATTTGCGCCAAAGAGTGGAGCTTCGGCTTCAGCAGTCTCAGTTGATGCGTCGCTCTTTGACTCTACTGATCGATGCCAGACGTTTGCAATCTACCCCCATTACCTTCTCGCCCCTTGGTCCTACTCCGAAGAAAGCGGGCACCTCAGAAAAGTCGCCCCATCGGTTCAACAGACTAGCACATGTCAAAAAGGAAGTTGTAGATTGGCTCAATATCCAGCTGCAGCTACCCGCCGAACAGAGGGAAACAAAACTCCATCTTCACGGCGTTTATGACTATCTGAGCCGGTCAGAGCGCAGGCAGCTGCTTGTATCGCTGCAGCCGGAATCCGGTAGGCACTACCAAGTCCGGTCCACCGGCAGCAATCACAAACTAGCGCTGCGTATCATCTGGTACAGTTAGCAATCAGCCCGGTTGGAAGTAATTCCACCCGGGCTGCCCGACTCTTGACCCTAATTTCTCTAAATCCTTCCGCCATCCGCCACCTGGCGGAGGCGGATCCTATCTCCTTCTTCAGGGCTTTGGCAGCAACCATCCCAAGAAAATCGGTCTCTCTTTAGTCAAAACATTCCGCTGCTGCGGTGGGATAGGCCATATGTCCAATGTGCTCGGACTGATTCCATAGGCAGTCTGTGTGTCTACTTGAGCCCACACCACATCATTGGCTGGCGACCATGAACTTGATACTAATTTGGTAAAAGCAGGGCTCACAACCTCTTTGACAACTTTTTTGTTTTTGATATCTAGCAGGAGCAAACGATTCTTTAAATCCTGATCTCTGCTGCCGACACGACAAGCCTGAGGAACTGTAGTAAAGAGCAATTGGTCACTAGTAGGCGACACAGACAAGCTCGTCACCGCACTATTATTTGTTTGACCATTACGGCAGCTCCGGTCAAGCGTATAGAGAGTTTCTTTTTCAAAAGTAGCAATATTGTGGCGGACAACAACATTGTTCTCAAACATATACCCCCAACTCATAGCTCTGTCAAATGAAAGTTTGGCCAGCAAGCCATTGCTGTTAAAAGCAGGAATTTCACGGCTCACTTTTTTGTCAGTCGTATTAAATTCTGTCAGATTGCTAACCAAACCATTGCGGTCCTGAACATAATATAGTCGTTCGTTATCGACCAAAGCCTTGAGGCCGTATACAAAATCAACCTCAGTCTGAATAACAGTCGTCGACTCGCCTTTGGCCAGATCAATAATTGTCACCACACTGGCAAATTTTGAAGTATCGACTGGTGCTTTTGTATAGCTGAGAGCTAGTCGGGATGAGTCGGTAGACCAGACAGCTTGGCGTATCATAATCTGAGAACCCTGTGGTTTGTAAAGTGAGATAAACTTAGCTGGTGTAGCCGCCTCAGCAATTTCTAAATCAGTCTCGTTCCATCTCAGTAAGAATTTGCCGTTAGGTGAGGTTAAAAACGTGTATTTATCAGGAAAACCGATATTCAAAAAGCGAGACTCACTATCCGAAGGATTGGCTTGGAAAACATTCTTGCTATTACTGGTTTGTGAAAAACTATAGTACAACATAGTCAGCGGCAAGCCAGCAAAATAGGCGTCATCGCTTTCACTATGAGTAGTCGAAACAGCGGCCTTGCCAGGAGTCGGCGTAATAGTATTGGTTCGGGTTGAATGTGGCAGTGAAGCTTGGCTAGCAACGATTACGGCAATAACCGCTCCAATCGCAATCACCGACGCCGCCATAACCCATAACCATTTGCGGTACCGAAATAGCCTTGAATGGTCCAAATCAGACGGAACTGGTTGAGAAGATTGTGATTGAGGTACGGCAAACGAGGCGTCGTTATCAACCGAGTTTACTTGATGTGTAGAAGGTGAGGGGGTTGGAGGAAAAAAATCAGGCACACAAACTCGCTATCAATTCATATTTACATTATCCCGTAGCCAATACAGACAGTCAAGCATGCCGAGCTTTGCTCAGCAAAACGTGCGACCTGCGACGAGCGACGAGTTCGAATGCATTGATCCGTCTTAGCTTGTCGCCGGTCGCTCGTCGCCCGTCACGCAGCCCATAGCCTTCTACCCAACCAGATCGAACTGCTTAAGAGCTTTTTTCTTAGTAGCAGCTGACTTGCCAGTTAGCGAATGTTGCAAGCTGACCAACTCTTTGTACAGACCATTCTTTTTCTTTAATAAACTTTGAGGACTACCGAATTCAGCAATCGTACCCTTATCAACCACAGCAATCAAATCCGCCTCGGCCACCGTTGATAGTCGGTGAGCAATGATTATTGACGTCCGACCCTTCATCAAGCGATCCAAGCCCTGCTGAACCAGCAGCTCAGACTTGCTATCCAGGGCCGAAGTAGCCTCATCCAAAATAATAATAGGTGCATCTTTAAGAATAGCCCGAGCGATAGAAATGCGCTGTTTCTGACCACCCGACAGCTTGACGCCTCTTTCGCCAACCAAGCTGTCATATCCTTGAGGCAACTGACGAACAAACTCATCGGCATTGGCTGCTTTGGCTGCAGCAATCACTTCTTCCATGGTCGCATCTAGCTTACCGTAGCGAATATTATCAACAATTGAACCAGAAAATAGCCAGGCCTCCTGAAATACTACCGCCATATGTTGGCGGAGTGACTCCTGAGTAACCTGATTGATATCATAGTCATTAATGATGATTTGGCCTTGTTGGGGTTGGTAAAACCGCAACAATAAATTGACCAAGGTTGATTTGCCCTGTCCGGACTCGCCAACCAAAGCTAGTTTCTGATCCGCGCCAAGACTAAAGTTAATATCGTGCAACACCGTACTATTGTCCTCGTAGCCAAAATTCACGGAATCAAAATGAATTAAGTCGCGGCTATTCTGAGTAGGTTGCCAGACTAATTGTGCCTGTGACTCAGGGTCATTGATGGCCGGCTTCGTCTCAATAATAGAGAAGAAGTCCTTGCTGCCAGACTCGACCCGCTGGATTTGACTCAAGATGTATGACATAGCAAATAACGGCATGCGTGCCTGCTGGACCAATTGCAAAAGCAGCGTCATCTCGCCAATAGAGTATCGGCCCATATAGGTGAAATAAATAATATAGACAAATGATGCAAACAATACGCCATTAAGGACAAATTGGCGAGCAAAGTCCCAGCTGTGCCAGCCCTTGGACTGACTGGCAGTAGTTTTTTCAATCTCAGTATTGTGCTGCTTAAAGCTAATAGTCTCGATTAGTTCGGTGGCAAAAGCCTTAACTGTTCGGATACCGCTAATCGACTCAAAGGCCCGACTTTGAGCGGTGTCTGAAAGTTCATTCTTATGGTCCTCATGCTTTTTCCAGTCAACAGTTGATTTATGAGACAACCATATGTAGACAGGGAACAAGCTGGTCAGCAAAATAGCCAATACCCATGAGTAGAAAGCCAGCAGGCCAATCGTCGCCACGGCAGTCAAGACCATTGGCAAGAAATTATTAAGCATGCCCTGGATAAAGGTAGTGATTTGAGCTATGCCGCGGTAGAACTTATTGAATGTCTTGCCACTGTCATTATTATCAAAAAAAGCAATATCCAGCGACAGCAGTTTCTTGTAAAAAACTGACGATAGATAAATACGAAGCTTAACTTCAATCATGTCACCAAACCATCCACCGACTGATTGAATGATGAGTTGAACGATTTGCACGCCTAAGATCAAACCAAACAGCCACAAAATCGCCTCAACGTTGCCGTCTTGAGATTGAATTTGGGCCACCACCTGGTCCACTACCTCTTTGCTTAACAGCGGGGTTGCCAATGATAGCAGCGCCACCAAAACTACCATAACTGCGGCTGCCACATACCAACGCCATAAATATTGCGTAAAAGAAATAATTCGCCAAATTGCCTTCATAAAAAATCCTAAAGTTAATACGTGTTGTTTTAAACCGATAAAAACCCAGGCATGCTGGGTTTTGTTGAATAGATTACCTGTATAAATCCTACCTATTCACTATATCATACCCGTCCACCTCCAGCCTGGCTGATATACTATGCCGAATTTTGCTTGTGTATGCTATAATACGCACTGATTTTAGCTGCTCAGACCTCCAAATTACGTATCCCTCAGCACTAACCATATTATGAAAACTTCACAACTACGCAATGTGGCCATCATCGCCCACGTCGATCACGGTAAAACGACTCTGGTAGACGGACTTTTAAAGCAATCGCACGTATTCCGCGAAAACGAATCAGCCATGAATCAGGACCTGATCATGGATTCGTATGATCTAGAGCGCGAACGTGGCATCACTATTTTATCCAAAAACACGGCTGTGTCATACGGCGAATATAAAATTAATATCATTGACACCCCCGGACACGCAGACTTCGGTGGCGAAGTAGAGCGCGTTTTAAACATGGCCGATGGAGCTATCCTTATCGTCGATGCAGCCGAAGGCCCCATGCCTCAAACAAAGTTTGTGCTGAAGAAAGCATTGCAGCAGAAACTAAAAGTTGTAGTAGTTATCAATAAAATTGACAAACCAAATGCTCGTGAATCAGAAGTTATCGATCAGATCGGCGACTTATTCCTCGAACTAGCCAATGATGATGCTCAGTTGGAGTTCCCAGTCTTGTACGCCATCGGTCGAGAAGGCAAGGCCTGGAGCTCGATTCCTGAAGATATGGCAGCTGAGGCTACCCTCGAGCCAATTTTCAAAGCCATTATTGAAGAAATCCCTGAGCCTGAAGTCGAAGATGGTCCATTTCAAATGATCGTCACTGCTCTAGATTACGATGATTATCGAGGCAAATACGCTATTGGCCGCCTTCACCGCGGCAACATCAAGAACGGTCAGTCGGTAGTAGTGCTCGCCGCCGATGGTTCCAAGACGCAGACACGAGCCGAATCAGTCTTTACCTCAATGGGGCTCAAGCGTGTTGAAGCGCAGGATCTAGCTACCGGTGATATTATTGCTATTGCTGGGCTAAGCAAAGTCAATCTTGGCGACACTATTGCCGATCCATCAGCCCCAGATGCTATGCCCACCATTTCCGTCGAAGAGCCAACCTTGCAGATGACTATGGGTGTTAACACTTCACCGATGAGCGGCAAGGAAGGCAAATTCTTCACCTCTCGCCAGCTTCGCGATCGTTTAATGAAAGAAATAGAAACCAATGTGGCCTTGAGAGTTGTCGATCATCCGGAAACTGCCGAATTATTGGTCAGCGGTCGCGGTGAATTGCATTTATCGGTCTTAATTGAGCAGCTACGTCGCGAAGGCTACGAGTTGCAGGTTGGAAAGCCAAAAGTTATCACTAAGGAAATTGATGGTCAAATGATGGAGCCAATCGAAAGCCTGACTGTCGATGTCCCGGATGAATATGTCGGTGCAATCACCCAAGAACTCGGCCAGCGTCGCGGCTACATGGTCGGCCTGCACCCAGATCATCAAGGCAACACTCGCTTAGAATACACCATTCCAACCCGCGGTATCCTCGGCTTCCGCAACACCGCCCTAACCTTAAGCCGTGGCACAGCCGTAGCAGCTTCAATTTTCCTAGAGTATCAGCCACTTGGCCAGGATCTACCAAAACTTCGCAATGGAGCGCTGATTGCTTCTGAAGCCGGCCAAGCCCTAACATATGGTCTAAATATTGCTCAAGGCCGCGGTATTACCTTTATCGATCCGGGCACCCAAGTCTACGAGGGCATGATCGTCGGCCTTAACTCTCGACAGGACGACTTGGTTATCAATGTTACCAAAGAGAAGAAACAAAGCAACGTCCGTTCATCCACTTCTGATATTTCAGTTAAATTAGCCCCGGCTTCCATATTATCAATTGAACAGAGCTTGGATATGCTAGAAGATGATGAGGTTCTAGAAGTTACACCCAAAAGCCTCCGACTCCGCAAACGCCACCTCAACGAAAACGACCGCCGCAAGCAATCCAAGCAGGGTTAAGTTAATTTTAACTGTCACCAGATTGATACAAAACACACTCATGTCATAAGACCTGGGTGTGTTGTGGTTTAGATGTAAGTTGACAATCATAATCACTATTTGCATCGCTCTTTATCCTTGCGCAACCAATTATCAATGCTATGAAAGTCAAAAGCTTGACAATATTATAACTATAGGCTATAACATATACACAACCACGTAAGTCGTGGTCTTTAGGCTAACCAAGGGGATCCTTCCGTGAGCACAACATTCACCGGATCGGTAGACGGCACAAGCGTATCCAATCGAGTCATGGGACAATACCATGCACTCGAAAAAACACGACGGTCAGACAGGCCGGCTATCTGGCGGCTGGATCATCCAGCCTCCTGGTTCTCGGTCTGATGAGGAACCAAGGATTGATGGCGCTAGTCGTCATCGCCCTGGCGGTTCTCCTGTCAAGGATCATGGATCGCGAACAGCTGCGGTACGAAAAACTGATGGCTATCGCGGCTATCGCCATTTTGGCCACATTGACACTGTCGGGACCCATCTACTGGTCAGCCATCCTCTGGTTGCTCCTTTTCGCCATAGTCACCCTGGTCATGGCGACCAGAAAGTACTACTGGTACAAGTACGGCTACCAAGAGTAGTCAAACAGGGTGGGAGACCCGGTCGACAACACGTCGACCGGGTCGTTCCGTTTCTATACCATTCTCTCCCTCATCTCCAGATCTTAAATAAAAAAAACAAAATAGAACAAATAGAACTAGAACAAGATTTAATCCCAACACGCCGTGCAGGATTAAATCTTAACATGGACGCCCTATTGGGAATTCTACATAAAACCTAAATCCTAAAAACTAAGCCGCCTTAACATTCTTACCTTTCCCTTAGTCGCATTTCGTATCTTTAGCAAGTAATTCTGCCCATAGTTATCAGTATGCTTGCCATAAACAACCAGGCATACTAAACTACAATATAGCAGTCATTGTCTATATGGCAGATCAAAATCTTACTTCAAACCAGCACGACATCGACTCAGTCAAGGCTGAGAAAATTAATCAAAATAACTCTATGGCCTTTGTTGATCCGACATTAACTCGCACCAAAAAACCAAAACCCAAGACCTTTCGGCAAAAACTAAGAAAGTCAGCTCTGGGAATTTTGAAAAACCCCAAACTAATGCTGCTGATTGCCAGTGGCGGTGCAGCTCTATTAATTATCGTGGCAGCCATTACCTATGCTGTCTTCGCCAATAGCCTAGCTACACCTGAGTCTATTATCAATCGTAAGAATTCTGGGCTCATTTTTTATGACAAAAGCGGCAAAGAATTCTATCGGACTGCCGATGCCCGTGACACCACTATTATCAAATTGGATGATATCTCTGATAATTTAGAAAAGGCCACCTTGGCCATTGAAGACAGAGACTTCTACAAGCATGGTGGGTTCAGCCCTCAATCAATTGCCCGCTCTATTTGGTACAACATCCGCATCGGAGACGCCACTGCCTCAGGCGGATCGACCATCACCCAACAGCTGGTTAAAAATGCCCTACTAACGCAGGAAAAAAGCCTAGTCAGAAAGTTCCAAGAGCTGGTTCTGTCCATCGAGATCGATCGTCGCTACAGCAAGGATCAGATCCTAGAACTATACCTGACCTCCACCTATTATGGAGCTGGAGCGTATGGGGTTGAAGATGCCGCTCAAACCTATTTTGGTAAGTCAGCCAAAGAGTTAACCGTGCCTGAAGCGTCTATGCTGGCCGGCTTACCCCAAGCCCCAAGTGCCTATTCGCCAATTGATGGTAGCCTTGAATTGGCCGGACAGCGCCAGCGTCAAGTCCTGCGAGCCATGGTGGCAGTTGGCGATATTACCCAAGCAGAAATGGAACAGGCTCAAGCAGTAGAATTGAACTATCAGTCCGCTGAAAGCTTATCCACAGCCAGTCAGGCGCCCCATTTTGTAGAATACCTAACCAATCAGCTCAGTAAAACCTATGGCGAAGATGTTATTTACCGTTCTGGATATAAGGTCTACACAACACTTGATATTGATTTACAAACCAAAGCCCAAGATGTGGTAGCCAAGCAGGTAGCCAATCTGGCCAGAGCAGGTGCCAACAATGGGGCACTAGTAGCTATTGACCCCAACAATGGTCAAATACTAACTATGGTCGGATCAGCAGACTACAACAATGACGACATTAACGGCAAATTTAACGTCGCGACGGCCAATACTCGCCAGCCCGGTAGCGCTACCAAGCCCTTTGCCTATCTAGAGGCTTTTAACCAAGACTATACGCCAGCTACTATTTTAAACGATAAGCTAACTGACTTTGGTGGCGGCTACAAGCCCCAGAATGCTGATCGCCGATTCCGCGGTAATGTGACAGTTCGTCGAGCGCTTGCCAATTCCCTCAATATCCCAGCCGTGGAGACAGTACGCGAGATTGGTGTCAACAGCTTTGTTAACACGATGAAAGTGGCGGGAGTAGCCAATATTAATCAATCAAGTGTTAGCAACTGTAGCTTGGCCGTGGTGCTCGGTTGCGCGGAGATGCCGCTCATAGATGTAACACATGCTTATGCCACCTTGGCCGACGAAGGTCAATATCGGGATTTGACGAGCTATACCAAGATTGTGGACAAAAATGGATCACAGGTCTATCCGCAAAGAACTCTGGGCTTGTTTGATAATGTTTCTAATGCTGGCAAGCAAGTCTTTGACAAGGGTGTGGTGTACTTAATCACAGATATATTGTCCGACAATACCGCTCGCTCAGAAATATTTGGCAGCAATAGTCCTCTCAAACTATCACGTCCAGCTGCAGTCAAAACAGGTACTACCGATGAAGCCAAAGATGCGTGGACCTTCGGCTATACCCCTCAGGTAGTGGTTGGCGTGTGGGTGGGGAATACGGCCAGTACGCCCATGTCATCAGCCGGCGCCACCGCGGCTGCACCGATCTGGAATCAGGTTATGGAATACTACCTTCGCGGCAAAGCAGTTGAAAACTTTAACAAGCCCAGCAACGTAGTCCAGCTGCCAATCTGTCGGGGCCAGGAGGCCATTGCCAGCCAAACCGGTCAGAATACTGTCATGGAATACTTCCTGCGCAGCAACCAGCCTAAAAACCGCTGCAACGCAGTTCCGACCCCAACCTCAACCCCAACCCCCGAAGAAACCAGTCCTTCGGCCACCCCAAGTCCAATTAATACCCCCACACCCACCCCGACTGCGACTCCTACCCCAACACCGACAGCAACTCCCACACCAACAACGACGTCACCGACTCCAACTTTTCTCTTCCCTCCCATAGGGCCTTAAAAAATTTACTAATTGCACCCCTAGGCCGTCATCCTGCATAATAGCTATTATAAAGTCAAAGGGGTAGTAACATGTCTGATGCACTTGCTAAACAGGATCCAATCATCGCTGATCTGATTGAACAAGAATATATTCGTCAACGCGATAAGGTTGAGTTAATCGCCTCTGAAAACTATGTTTCAGCTGCTGTTCTGCAGGCGACTGGCTCAATTCTGACCAATAAATATGCTGAAGGCTATCCAGGGCACCGCTATTATGGTGGTTGCGAAATAGTTGACCAGATTGAACAGTTAGCCATCGACAGAGCCAAAGCCTTATTCGGCGCTGAGCATGCCAACGTCCAGCCCCATTCAGGTTCAGCGCCCAATATGGCTGTCTATCATGCCATGCTCAAACCTGGCGACAAAGTTATGGGTCTATCCTTAACTCAAGGGGGACATCTGACTCACGGCAGTCCAGTTAACTTTAGCGGTAAGCTATACAAATTTACCCACTACGGCGTTGATCCCCAGACAGAGCGCATTGATTACGAAGCGTTGTATAATCAGGCCCAAATAATCAAGCCCAAGCTGCTGGTGGCCGGCATAACTGCCTATCCCAGGCTACTAGACTTTGCCAAGTTTGCTGAGATTGCTCAGTCAGTCAAGGCATATTTATTAGTCGACATGGCCCATATTGCCGGACTTGTGGCCGCTGGCCTTCATCCATCACCAGTACCTCATGCTGATTTTGTTACCTCTTCCACCCACAAAACTCTTCGAGGTCCACGAGGCGGCCTCATATTAAGTAGGGGGCAGTACGCTGAAAAAATCGACAAAGCCATTTTCCCTGGTATCCAAGGTGGTCCACTAGAGCATGTCATCGCCGGTAAAGCTGTGGCATTTGATGAGGCCAGCACTCGGGAATTCCAACAATATCAAAAACAAGTCCTACACAATGCTCAGGCTCTGGCAACCGAGTTGGCCAAGAATGATTTCCGTCTTGTGACTGGCGGCACCGACAATCATTTATTAATGATAGATTTGGGTTCAGAAAAAACTGGACTTACAGGCAAGCAGGCCGAAGAAATCCTTGATAGCGTCAATATTACAGTCAATAAAAATACTGTGCCGCGCGAAACTCGCTCCCCATTCGTCACCTCTGGTTTACGCCTCGGCTCACCAGCAGTTACAACTCGTGGTCTCAAAGAGGAAGATATGGTTCAAGTCGGCCAATTCATCGCCCAAGCATTAAACACAAAACATAGTCAAACAGAGCTCAATCAGTTAGCTGACAAAGTGCGTCAGTTCATAACCAAATTCCCTCTTCCGTAGCGCTATATTCCTATTGCTGTATGTGGTGTGAGAGGTTTACTGCCGCTGGTAATTGCATGGGCGTTGAATCCTCCTCGGACTATTCGGCTCACGGACGGCTACCTTGACTGGTGATGAGCAGGCTCTGGACTCGATCCAACAGTCTACGCCCATCTTATTGGTCGGTGGTGGAATATTTATGGTCTTTTTATTCCTCCATTGGTTATTTATCGATCATAAAAATATAGGGTTTGCCTGCGAGGGTTTTTTATCCAAAAGCATAGCGGCTGGTTTTATGCTGTTGTGTCTGTCATTCTGGCAGCTGTAGTCTGGCAATCAATTCAAGTCAATGATCTGATGGCTTTGGGCGCAGTTGTTGGCTTTACCCGTCTACTTTTATAACGCACGGTTTTAAGCAACAAGCACAGGCCAAAGAAAAAGAATGGCTCGATAATAGCAACATCAAGTCAGATTTCTCCAAAATACTCGACCTAGAAGCCATAGATACCAGCATTTCTATTCTGGGGCTGCTATTTGAACACCTTGTCACATTCTATTAATTCTGGAATACTACCCATATGCTGCAGCTTGTCTTAGACAACCCTATCCTTGTTACATTCTTTCATATGCTCATCGAAGAGGCGGGCATACCTCTCCTTATATCAAGCGGCACACTATTGTTTTTTGTCGGCTTTAAAGGGGATTTGCAGCCATGGCAGATAGTTGCTGTTATTGCAGGTGTCACACTAGCCACGTTTCTCGGATCAACGCTACTGTATGTGATTTCCAGAAAATTTGGCACACACCTTATTTACAAGTATCAGAATATTCTCAAGCATCTCAAAATAACCCCTCGCACAATCAAGCAGCTAGAAATAGCCATGAATAACCATGGAGTATGGTTTTTAGTTATTGCTAGATTTACTCCAGGAGCTCGTATTCTGGGAACCATTGCGGCCGGCATTCTTAACATGCCGTACCTCAAGTTTATCTACACTGTCATTCCCACCACCATCGTCTGGTCCACAATATACCTTTTGGCTGGGTTTTACCTAGGGGAGAATATTGCTGAGCTTGTGTATGACCTACTGAGCAATAAACTCTTAATGATGGCCATAACTGTTAGCGTGGTTCTGGTGGCAATAGTCCTCATCCGAAAAGCCAGAGGAGTTCTGTTTCCTACCTTGCCAGCTGAGGCTCCAGATCAAGAAAATTGAGCTGCGATCTGGTCTGATTATCGACAGAATAGGTGGATGTAAGACCGTGCATGGACCGACTTGTCGTGTAGAGCTCTACGTATTTATTAGTCATGGCTTGAGCGGAGAATCGTTCTTCAACCGACTGACGACACTGGAGTCGATCAATAGTATCTATGCCTGACACCGCTTCAATCATCTGGTCGGTGTCATTAACCAGCAGGCCATTATTACCATGACGAACAATCTCTGTCGCACCACCACGGGCAAATGATATGACCGGTGTGCCGCAAGCCATTGCTTCAATCACCACCATCCCAAACGGCTCGGACCAGGAAATGGGGTTGAGAAAAGCCGAAGCATTGCCCAACAGTTCATTCTTGAGAGCCAAATTAGCTGGACCGAGATACTGAATCTGATCTCCATCAATGTGGGGTTCAATCTTCTCTTTAAAGTAGACCATTGATTCGGGATGATTAGTCTCGTCCAGAACGCCTGCAAATACTAATCGCTGGTCAGTAGCCTTAGCTACCTCGATTGCCACATCTAGACCCTTCCACGGCATAATCTTCCCCAGCCAGGTCAGGTATGGGCGACCCTCGCGACCCGCAGGTCTTGACTGAAATGTGTGCAAGCTCAAATCAAGGCTATTGTGGACAATTCCTAGCTTATTAAAATCATCAGGATAGAGCGCTGACTGTGTTTCACTAATAAAGACTAGCTTAATATTTTTAGCATAGTATTTTATATACTCATCATCCTTGTTTGACCATTTATCAAAGGGGAATATCATATGCGTTGTAGCAATATAAGGTACTTTTAATTCCGACAAAAACTTCAGCTTCATCAGATCAGTCCCTGCAGATAGATGAGCATGCACTATATCGTATTGACCGGTCGCCGCTTCCTTAAATGCCTGGTCGTAATGAACTAATGCCGGCAAAGCTAAGGCTGGTTGCATCAATGACCATTCGGCATCGTTTTGTTCGAACAGACCAGTTTCATAAACATACTTCAATGTTGCCGGAGTCTGGCTATTCCCCGTACCGAACAACGTCACGTCATGACCATTGCGGTGCAGCTCATTAATGAGGTTGGATATTATCCACTCTGTGCCTCCGTAATTCTGGGGAGGGATACCAATCCATGGAGGTGCTATTTGTAATATCTTCATGCATACATCCTTTCTGTAGTCGCGTACCTGACAACGGTTAGTTGCATTAACATACTATCATATGATAATGTAAAGATACAACCATACTGTATAGTATGAAAGGAGATATATATATGAGAATAGCCCAAATTGTTAATCCAATTGAAAGTGTTCCACCTCAACTATATGGAGGAATTGAACGAATGGTGCATGCTCTTGTTGAAGAGCTTGTTGAGATGGGTCATAAAGTAACCCTCTTTGCCAGCGGCGATTCAGTTACCTCCGCCAAACTTGAATCGGTAGTTCCTAGCTCACTGCGCGTCAGCAAAATAAAGAATGTCTACGGAATGAATGATTACACAACCTTAAACCTAGTCAATGCCTTTAAGCATGCTGATGAGTTTGACATTATTCATGAGCATACCAATAGCGCAGGTATGCTAGCAGGTGTTGTCAGCCCAACCCCAGTTGTGAGTACACTGCATGGACCATTCTCAACCAGCAACCGCAAGCTCTTTGAAGCAGTGGCTGATCGAGTCCATTTGGTTGCTATCTCTCAAGGACAAGTCAAGCCAGTGCCTCACTTGCCTATAGCCGGGGTAGTCTATAACGGGCTGCCGATGGAAGATTATCCATTTAGCGATCAGCATGACGGCTATCTGCTGTTTGTCGGCAGGATCTCTGAAGAAAAAGGGGTGCACCATGCAATTGAAGTGGCTCAATACCTCAATATGCCGCTCATAATTGCTGCAAAACTAGAATTGAATCATCGGCCTGATGTCCAGTACTTTAAGGAGTATGTAGAGCCACGACTGGACGGACAAAAAATTAAGTGGATCGGTGAAGTCGATACAGATCAACGCAATCAGTTGATGTCCAAAGCCAAGGTCTTTTTACACCCTGTCAGCTTCCGCGAGCCATTTGGACTAACACTTATCGAAGCGATGGCCTGTGGCTGTCCTATCGTTGCCTTTGGGCGCGGCTCTATCCGAGAGCTAGTTTTGCAAGGCAAAACGGGTTTTGTTGTAGAAGACACTGAAGAAATGGTTGAAGCTGTCACATCAATAGACCTCATTGATCGCCGGGAATGTCGGCGTCATGCATTAGAAAACTTTAATGCCCATCGAATGGCTAAGGGGTATGAACAGATATACCAGTCAATCATTCAGCAGCGTAAGCCGAGATCGCGCACAGCCAAGGCGTCGGCCAACAGTTTGCCGCTGAGTGCTTAAAATAGCACCGCAACACCATAGCAGAGTAGCGCTCATTGGAGCAATTGAGCCTGCATGCTGTTGTCATGATATAGATTGCCCCTCTTATGCCACAACCTCAATCATCACCCCAATCATTAATCAACAACACAGATGTCAATACAAACTGGGATTTTCTGTGGAGGTTAGGTTACCAAGCTATAAATGAGCTGGAAACCGAAACCGGTATTTTAGCCTCGGCTCGCAATGAGTTATTTGGCTGTATATTCGGTCGGGATTCATTAATTACCAGTTTGCAACTTTTAAAGGTCTATCAGATTACCAAAGATGCCAAGTTCTTAAATATCGTGCGCAAGGTATTGCTGACCATGGCACAATTGCAAGGCCAGAACCTTAATATTGAGAGCGGGGAAGAACCCGGTAAGATAATTCATGAGTATCGGCCAGACAAACACGAGCACCTAACTTCAATGGGTGGCCTAAATGGTCATGAAAAAGCCTGGTATATATATCCCGATCAAGCTATGCGTAATTACGATACTGTTGACGCTACGCCACTTTTTCTCATTACCGCCTATCGCTATCATCAGATAGCTCACGCCAATAATCTACTTGACCAGCAATTCGTTGACCAGATTATTCCTAGCGTCCAGGCTGCCATCCATTGGATATTTTGGTATGGAGATAGCAATGGAGATGGATTCATCGACTATCAGCTCAATCCTCGGCGCACCTTTGGTGGGCTGCAAAATCAAAATTGGATGGACAGTAGTGAATCTACGTTCCATGAGGATCAGCAGCCAGTTCCGCACCCCATCGCCCCCGTTGAAGCGCAAGCCTATACCTATTTAGGGTTGCGCTTATGGTCCAATTACTTTTCGCAGAACCAACACCAACCACATCATTCAACCATATCTAGCTTGTTAGAGCGAAGAGCAGGTCAGTTAAAGGAAGATTTTAATCGTCATTATGTGATAGAAGGATCTCGATATACCCTCGCTTCCGGCATTGATGGCCAGGGGCGCAAAATAAAAAATATACGTTCATCTATTGGTCATTGTTTGTGGGCAAGCTTAAATCAGGACGAAGATGGTCAGATGGATGGTATCGTCAATATCAATTGCGTTGATGACATCGTCAAGCAGCTGCTGTCTCCAGATATGTTCGAACCAATGGCTGGAATCCGCACGCTCAGCACCAAATCCAGTCATTATCAAGCCAATAGTTATCATAATGGCTCTATATGGCCTCATGACAATAGCATGATAGCTCAAGGATTTGACAACTATGGCTATCAAGATGAAGCCGACCTAGTTCGAGTAGCTATGCTTAAAGCGATCAGTCATTACCAGCATGCGGTCGAGCTCTATGTCTATGATCAAAACTACACCGACTATCGTGCTCCTCATGGACAAACAGCCAGCAAAACTCAAGCCTGGGCAGCAGCAGCCATATTGAGCGCAGTCGCCAAGATTGCGCCCGTAGCCAGCTCAGATAATGGAGAGTAGTAAGAGCAAGAATAGAGGTCTATAAAACGACTATAGGTCTAATATCTTATCACTCCGTATGACAGAGTGATAACAGGTATGTAGTTTATCTGAGATAGATCAACATATGGCCATCATCCAAGAGCTGTATTCTTCTAGCACATAAGCAAGCATGATTGATAACAATATAGGCTGTTATGGCAAAGTGTCAATAATTGGCTGATAGAGTTTTTGACGATACTCAGATAGCATTCGAGCGGCAGAAAACTGCTGCCAAGAGATAGACATTGTCAGTCTCATTCGATGAAACCACTCAGAAACAGGCTGGTCAGCTGTCGAATTGTAATACAGAGGCATAATCTCCTGTTTTAGTGTTTCAAAAAGAGCCTCCGCAGTGTTGCTGTCAGGCAATATCCAGCCTATGTCCTTCCAGTCAACCTCATCCATCCACCCATCAGAGGTAGATAAATGAAGAGCGCCATTCGCGCCGGCCTTCATGCCACTTGTGCCGCTCGCTTCTTGGCCGCGAATAGGCGTATTAAGCCAAATATCAGCTCCAGACTCAAGAACCTTGGCCATACCCATTCTGTAATTGGGCACAATCACCACAGATTCTTCCAGGCCATGCAAACGGACAAGCCGATGAATCTCCGAAAAAATTGCCTGTCCGACGCTGTCTTTGGGGTGAGCCTTGCCTGCAAATAAGATTTGAAGCTGTTTTTCCTGTGCCAGCTGTTTAAGACATTCAATGTCTTGGAGAACTAAGTTAGGCCTCTTGTAAGCAGCAAATCGACGCGCCCAAACGACAGTGAGCACCTCGCTAGACAACTCAGTGCCTGTCTGGTCAGAAATATATCGCAGCATATTGGACTTGTTGGTTTGATGAAGTTGCCACAAATCCTGATCCGAGAGCTCTGATAGTCCTTGAATAGATAGGCCTTGGCTTGCCTTCACAATAGAAGGTTCAACCCAGGTGGGCAGATGCACGCCATTAGTAACCGAACTAAATGAGTAGTCAGGCCAGACATGCTTTGCGGCTTGATAGTGGAGCTGACTGACAGTATTGGCGATGTGGCTACTATTTAAGGCTAAAATAGTCATACTAAAGCTATTGTCTGATTGACTATCCTGGGCCGCATCAAGCATTTCATCTAGCGGCAAATCCTGAGCTTCAGCATAGGTGGCTAGCTGAGATGAAATGAGGTGACGAGGAAAGACATCATTTCCAGCAGCAACAATTGTATGATTGGTAAAAACTAATTGCTTTCTGGCAATTTGACGAGCCTGGTCAAAAGTATATCCTTGAGTAGCCATCAATTCCCATGCCAACTCGTAGTTAGCAAACGCCGAATGGCCCTCGTTGAGATGATAAACCTTAGGTGAAAACTGAAGCTGACGAAGCAATTTAACGCCACCTATGCCAAGCAGCATCTCTTGGGCGATACGAATCATAGGTTCTGGGTTATATAGGTGCTGCGTGATCAGACGGCGATCTTCTGAATTAAGTTCTGTGTTTGAGTCAAGCAGATAGATGCGAACCGTGCCCAGAGAAATATGCCATACCTGGGCAAAAAGCAGTTCGTTGGCATAGGGAATGCTAACAATAACCGGCCTGTTGTTAACGTCTGTAAGCAAGCTGAGACCTGCCTTGATCGGATCGATGGTTTGGTAATTGTGTTGCTGGCGACCTTCGGTGTCAACTCCTTGTTCAAAATACCCCTGGTGATAAAACAGGCCAATTGCCACCATCGGCATAGCATCATCAGCCGCCTGCCGAACAACGTCGCCCGCCAATACGCCTAGTCCACCAGAATAAATAGGCAAATCGTCGCTTAAAGCAAACTCGGCGCAAAAATATGCAATTTCAGGTTTCGGAAAAGAAGAAAAAAATGGGGCAGTCATTATAGGTAGTCATCTCTTTGTTTTGTATTTATATGTTAATATTAAAGGCTTGGCTGGTCTTCGTCAAACGACAGCCGGCTAATGTTGTAAGTCGTAGCAGTCGAGTACATTTTCCAGCAGACAAGCGATAGTTAACGGTCCGATTCCGCCTGGTACTGGGGAAATAGCCTCGACCGAGGCTGTCTGCCTAATCAAATCGGCATCACCGACAATACCCTGCGGTAAACGACTGATGCTCACATCAACTATAACACTCTTAGGAGATACCTGCTCAGGTTTGATAAGAAACGGCTTGCCTGCTGCGCTGATGATTACATCAGCCTTAGATAGCAACTCGGATAAGTTGGCAGTTTGGCTATGAGCCATTGTGACGGTAGCATTTCGTTGAAGGAGAAGCATGGCAGTAGGCTTACCGACCAATGAGCTCCTGCCAATTACCAAAACTCTTTTAGACTCTAAGCCAATAGTGTAGTAATCTAGCATGCGCATTACGCCTTTGGCAGTGGCAGGAATGATATTCGGTTGGCCTGACACCAATAAGCCTACATTGAGAGGGTGAAGTCCATCTACATCCTTACTTGGCAAAATGCTAGATATAATTGATTGGCTGGCAAGGGATTGGGGAAGGGGTAGCTGAATGAGTATAGCCGTAACCGTAGCATCAGTGTTCCATTGGGAGATAATTGACAAGACTTCATCTTGAGAAGCAGTGGCGGGCAAATGTTCAAATATAGTCGCGATGCCTATGCGCTTGGCAGCCGCTAGCTTTTTCTTGACGTAAATTGTTGAGGCAGCTACATCGCCAACTTGCAAAATAGCCAAAGTAGGTGCTTGCTGCAAAGAGTCTAGGCGCTTCTCGATTTGGCTATATATATGCTGTGCAACAGGCTGGCCTGACATCAAAAGTGGCATATCAGGAGTGTAGCACGGACATCACGCTCTGCCAACTTGACAAAATCCATAACTATTAAATCGTGTAAGAGTTAATATTCTGAAATGTAGATTATCTGTTCATAGCAGCAAGAAAGATGCTTGCCTGTTGCTTTATGATTAAAAAGTGAGTACTTTTAAAAACGTTATTTGTTACATAAAACAAACAATTTACTCTATGCTTGCTTTGTGAAAGCGTATGGATAAATAGAAGCAACATGACTGCGCTTCAGTCATTGATCGAAATTCCCAAAGGAGGTGAATCCTGCTTCTAGTATCCGGTTCGTCCTTGGCACAACTTTTCGCCTCTGCTCTTTAGGCAAAAGCACACAAGCTCCCCCTTATGTGAAACCAACTCCATAGCCGGATTGTTATATCTTGAAACAGCCATTTTACCCTAGGCATTTATGTCTCGTCTTTTGTTCGGTAAAATGTCTCGGTTTTAGGGTATAAAACGCCCAAAATTTAAATACTTACGACGCTATAGGAGGGGTCGTAACTATGCAAAGAACATACACAAAGCTTTTCATGGCTTCAGTGTGTGCAGCAACCTTGTGGATGGGGGCATCTACTATCGCTGCAACTACTGCGTCCGCCGACGAAGGCACAACCACCACCCCAGCTGTGGAAACAGCTACAGAACCTGCCAGTACAACCTACACCGTTCAACCTGGCGACTATCTTGATGCCATCGCTAAGCAACATAATATCAATTGGCCCTCGATATACGAAAAGAATGAGTCCATTTCGGATCCCAATCTTATCTTCGCTCAACAAATATTGACTATTCCTGGACAAGACGTTCCACTAACTCGTGGAATTGCCGGAGTAAATAAGCCAATTTCAACCGATTACACCCCACAACCAAGCAATCCGACTCAGCCAGCCCCTACATCGCAGCGAAACGCTGGCAGCACAGGCTATAGTGCTACGCAATCACCTTCAACTATGACAGCCACTGGCGTTCCAGGCCTCTCTCAAGTTATAGGACGACCGTATGTTCATGGCGGTACCTCATTAGCTGGATTTGATTGTTCCGGATTAACTCAGTACCTGGCTGGACTCCGTGGCATCAGCCTTCCAAGGACCGTTACATCTCAGTATTCAGCCACACCTCGTATAGGGTTAGCCGATTTACATCCAGGAGATTTGGTATTCTTCAATGCCAATCACGTCGGTATGTATATTGGTGGCAATCAAATTGTCCACGCAGCCAATCCATCATTAGGAGTCCGAATAGATAACCTTCAAGTAGCCATTCAGTACAACGGCTATTGGGGAGCAGGCGCTCTGGGTCGGTAATAGCAGTAAATTAACTAAATAGCCTAAATAAAACGCCCTACATCCTAACGGAAGGGCGTTTTATGCTTAAAGAGAATGAGGGCTAGGCTTACACCGTAAGCAGCTATTTTTTATTGCCTGCAGTAGCCTGAGTTGTATTAAGCACTGGCTGGCCCAGCCACCACCAACATAAAGGACCAAAGCCAAAACCTAAGCTGGCAGCTAGAGCAAGACTGGGTATGTCAAGGACACTCCACCAACTCAGTATAAAGTGACCAGCCATGCTAGGCCAGACCAGGGGCAAAGCAAAACTTATAGCCCCTGCAACCAACAGTGCGGCAAGCAACGTTAGCAAACTGGCTAGCAACCGATTCATAACCTGACTGGCAATAAAGAGTCCGGACAAGCTAATAACAGTCAAAGCGCCCAGGCTAGCCGGCAAACTAAACCAACTGGTGACGAGGCCAGTGAGGATTATGGCCGCAGCCGACACAATAAGAGCCGGCCAATTAACAGTAACGGGATACGTAAATGCCCTTGTCGTAGGCAATTTGCTCCATAAGTCGGCTAAGATACCCAGCGCCAAGCCCAAAATAAGCCATGCCTCAAAACGTACTCCGGCCGCTCCTAACCAGCTAACAGGAAATTGATAAGCATAATCTATCCACCAAGCGATTATGGCGGACCAAGCTAGAGCAATGATTGTGGTTTTGATCAACCATTGCCGGTTGCGGCTAATAGAGGTGCGGATATAGAGCATCAGCCATACCGCAATCACTGATACTAGGCCAACACTAAATAGATAATTAACAAATTCACTACTCATACAAAACCTTTCTTAGTCTTTAATTAATTTCAACTCTCGAGCCAGTGCATAGCTCTCATCAAGGAGGCTTTCGATCTGATTAAGACCAGCCGACCAGAAGCTAGCGTCGTTAATAGTTATACCTGCAGCAGCAAAGATGCCGCTAGGACTATCTGATGTGCCAGCCGCCATAAACTGTTTGACCTTTTGAATATCTTTGGCATTGCTATGAACCATAGCCTGCAGTGATTTGGAGATAAGCAAACCAGAAGCATATGAGTAGACATAAAAAGAGTTGCGAATATGGCTCCAGTAAACCCACCAATTCTCGCAGCCCGATGTTTGCTCTACAGCGGGGCCCATATATTCCGCCATATGCTGATTGAATATGTCCCCGATCTCCTCAGTGGATAGGTAGCCTTTTTGCCTGAAGTTGCGGTGCAGCGACTGCTCAAAGCGATAGCAAGCAACTTGACGGAATATGGATGACATATCATCGTTGAGTTTCATCATTAAAATCGCCAGCCGGCCCGCAGGATCTGCTTCTTTCAGCAACTCTTCCAGCACAAAGTCTTCCATAAAGGTGCTGGCTACCTCAGCGGTGGCCAGGGATGTGCCAAAATTAAGTGAATTCTGTACCTGGCGAGTCAGTTCATTGTTAATACCATGACCCAGCTCATGAGCCATCGTTAACACGTCCTGCAATCTATCGGTATGATTGAGCAGAATATAGGTTGGTTGGGTGAGCAGATTGTGGGCGCAAAAGGCGCCACCGCTCTTGCCTTTAGCTGGAAAAACATCGATTCGACCATCAGTAATAAATTTGGTGGTAATCGTAGCAAATTCGGGGTCAAGTTGACTAAAAACCTTGTTAATCAATGCCACCGTATCTTCAAAAGAGTAGCGGCTATCAACAGAACCTGCTTCTACATTACGCTCGTGGTAGGCCAGTTTGTCTTGAGCAAGTAGCTGTGCTTTAAGCGAGTAGAATTTGTGCGGCAAGTCATTGCGACTGCTGACAGCATCAAGCATTGAATCAACCGTTTGACTGTCTATACCATCACCGAGATGTCGGCCAGCATCGGGACGAGCAAAGCCCCTTAAATCGTCGTTGATTTTTTTGAACCCCAGCACAGCATTCATTTCTTCGGTAGCTACGGCAGACTGACGACCCATGATGGCATGAACATGATCAGCCGCTTGGTCGCGAATCGGCTTGTTCGAATTATTAAGCAAAGCCATGAGCTGGGGAACAGTTTGAGCAGCAGATTGACCATCCGCAGATAAAGATTCAACTTCTTCCTTGGCTAAAAATGATTCTGTCATATCCACCCACGAGCGAACGGCTGGCTGAGATACTAAATTAAGAATCTTTTCTTCTTGATCTGATAACACATACGGTTGCTCGGCAAATAGTTGCTGGAGAAAATAACGGTAGTCAGACAATTGCGAGTCCGCTAAGAATAGCGCCTGCTGCTCCGTGCCAATCTTAGCCAATGATAAAGTGAAAAATTGTAGCTGATTATATAATTCAATCGAAGCTTCATCGGCCACTCTCGAAGCGGTTTTTACCGTATTGTCTAGCTGATTCTGCTGCAAGCGAAGAGAGAAGTAGTAAGATTGCCAGGCATTGCAACCATGGTCTCGTTCCAGCAACTCTAGCTCATCCAAGGCCTGTTTAAGAATGGCGGGCTTGGTCAGATAGTCGCCGTTATCACGCCATTTATCACGAAAGGCTGCCACAGCCTGGCGGCTTTCTTCCAAGCGCTTGTCAAGATTTGGATCAGTGTCAGACTGTGCCAGATCTGCGAAATTCCAAGATGTTACAAAAGACATTATTTGTTCCTCCTCATGCCTAAATTGTTGTCAATATTGGTACTATAGCACAACAATTAGCCTTGGCCTAGCTCAGATGACAGACATTTGTTACACTACCTATGAATGGCGCGACCTTTGAATTCAACAAAACCTTTATATCAAACCACCACTCCCAAAGTCGGCAGGCCTCTGTCGGCCCGATTTACCATAGGCTTTATTGGGCCAGACTTAGAGTCGTCTAGTGCTGACGACCTCCAGCAGTCCTTGCTGATTGGTCAATTGGTTGCTAAACAATCACAAATAGTGGCTACCTTTGCCGATCAAGGCACCGCTCTCGTCGCCTCCAAAGGGGCCAGGCAATTACAAGGTCAAAGTCTTGGCTTCTCAGACGCCAAGACACAATCAGACCATGTACAGCGCCAGCCAGCTGCGTTTGTTTACGATTCTATCATCTATGCTGGATCCAATGTGGCCCGGCAAAAGTTATTTTTTGAAACGGTTGATGCTCTTATAATTATGGCCCATCACCAACCACTAGATTCGCTATCCCAACCATTTACAAAAACTATCCCTATTGGCGTATTAATCAGTAGCCGAGACCAAAGCCATCATGTCAATCAAATAGTTGAGTTAGCCCAAGCAAGCCATAGTCTCATACAATATTCAGATAACCCAAAAGAATTGGTCATCGATATTCTAAAGCAGCTAAAAGGTCTCCGTAATGAGGCTAGTTCAAGATAGATTGGTGTCATTTACCTCTTGACCTATTTAGCACTCTATGTCATACTTTGCTAGACAGGAATTAAGCCATATTCAGCTTAATCATGTCTTACTTTCATACGGTACAGTAAGTCTACAAGAGAAAGGATGACAACATGGATATCGTAGTATCAGAGCCTAAGTTAGAAAATATTCCCCTATTGCCACTAAAAGACGTAATTATTTTTCCTGGAACCCACACCGGGCTGGCTTTTGGTAGGCGATTAACCCGACTAGCCATTGATGAAGCGCTACAAGCCAATAATCTGGTCATTTTTGTAGGACAAAAGGACCCGGATAAGGAAGAAGTGGAGCCAGAAGATTTATATCAGATAGGAACCCTAGGCATAATTCGCCAGGTTTTGCGGTCAGATAGCGATGTTAAGGTGGTGGCCGAGGGATTGGCGAGAGTCGAGATCACCAAGTATAATCTCGATAATGACTATTTCCGAGTAGATGCCCGCAAGCTATCGGCAGTTGAGTCTGAAACAGACGAAATTTTAGCCTTAAAAAACAATCTGACCAATCAACTCAAGACGTACGTCTCCCTACGGCGTGATTTCGATATGCAAGTCTTGATTAATATACTTTCTACCGGATCTGCGCATCGTTTAGTCGATCTAATAGCCTCGCAAGTTGGCAATGATCACAAGCAGAAGCAACAAATTCTGGAAGAAATTGATCTTGGTGAAAGATTAACCAAAACCAATCTATTATTGGCCCAAGAGCTGCATGTTGCCGAATTGGAGCAACAACTAAACTCACAGACTCAAGAAGAGCTGACCAAGATGCAAAAGGAAGTCTATCTTCGAGAGCAGATGAAAACTATTCAGCGCGAGCTCGGTGAAGGTGAGGGCGGCGACCTTGAAGACTTAGAAAAACAGCTCAAGGCCAAGAAGTTGCCTAAGGAAGTAGCCGAAAAAGCCACCAAAGAGCTGAACCGGCTCAAGTCCATGCCTTCTATGAGCCCCGAGGTAGGCTATATCAGAAATTACCTAGACTTAATTGCTTCATTGCCATGGGGCGATAAGTCCAAGTCGAAAGTCGACCTAAAACAGGCTCAGCAGCAGCTTGACGCCGACCATTATGGCTTACCCAAAGTTAAAGATCGTATTCTTGAATACTTAGCAGTTCATCAGTTGACTGGAAAAATTCGCGGACCTATTCTGGTCTTTGCGGGCCCTCCCGGAGTTGGTAAAACTTCTATCGCGCGGTCTATTGCTAAATCGCTTGATCGTAAGTTTGTCAAAATCAGCCTAGGTGGAGTCCATGATGAAGCCGAGATTCGTGGTCATCGTCGGACCTATGTCGGCGCCATGCCTGGCCGAATAATTCAGGGCATCAATCAGGCGAAATCGAGCAATCCCGTTTTCTTGCTAGATGAGATTGACAAGGTGGGCTCAGATTTCCGTGGCGATCCATCATCTGCCTTATTAGAAGCTTTGGACCCAGAACAAAACTTTGCTTTTGCTGACCACTATCTTGAGGTTCCCTACGATCTATCAGATGTGCTCTTTATCGCCACGGCCAATGTTTTGGAAAACATCCCCGGCCCGCTCCGAGATCGTATGGAGATCATCAACTTCCCTAGCTATACGGCCAAAGAAAAGCTCCATATTGCCAAAGATCACTTACTCGATAAAGTTCGTGACGCCAGCGGCTTAAAAGCAGAGCAATTTGATCTATCAGACAGTGCCCTTGAGCATTTAATCGAACATTACACCCATGAATCAGGAGTGCGAGATCTTGAAAGACAGCTATCTGCCATTGCCCGAAAGGTGGCCAAGCAGGTGGCAGAAGGTGATCAGGCGCCTGGTCAACTAGGCATTCCTCAAGTAGGTAAGTATTTGGGACCATCCAAAGTCGATAAGTGGACCAAAGAGACTGAGGACCAGGTGGGACTAGTAGCGGGACTGGCAGTTACTCCAGTTGGGGGCGAGGTCTTATCTGTCGAAGCAACTCTCTTTAATGGAAAGGGAAATCTTCAATTAACCGGTCAATTAGGCGATGTGATGAAAGAGTCAGTCCATGCGGCTCTGTCCTATGCCCGCTCCCACGCTGACAGCCTGGGTATTGATACAAAAGCACTACAGAAGGACATTCACGTCCATGTCCCAGCCGGTGCCATACCAAAAGATGGTCCTTCGGCTGGCGTAGCCATGACAACGGCTATAACCTCTGCCCTAACAGGTATTCCTGTGCGCAAAGACTTAGCCATGACCGGTGAAATCACCTTGCGAGGACGCGTTATGAAGATTGGTGGAGTTAAAGAAAAAGTCATGGCTGCAGAAAGAGCTGGTATCACGACTATCCTACTGCCCAAATCTAATGAAGTCGACAAGGATGATATCCCAGCGGAAGTGCTAAAAAAAGTTCAGTTGCACTTTGTCGATCATATTGATCAAGTCCTAAGCCATGCTCTGACCAAACCGCTCAAGGCGCGTTCAGGCAACAAATCCGTAGGTAGTCCTGTCTTAAATTAGGTCAAACTAACGGTCTATTTACGAGCTCTATGAGACTCTTGCTCTTAATTGAACCAAGGGTCTCATAGTTTAACTGCAATTCAGCTGCTATACTTAATCAATGTCTCAATGGTCATTATTAGTTGATTTGCTGATTGTCGTATTCCTATCATTTTGCCTATGGAGAGGCTATAAGGTCGGTCTTTTAGCCGCTTCAGCAAATTTGTTGGGACTAATTGTTTCACTGCTGGCAGCCTATGCCTTCTATGCTCCAGTAGCATCATGGCTAAGCAATATCTGGCCAATACCTCCTAGTCTGCTCAATATTTTTGCCTTTCTATTACTTGCCTTTGTTATCGATACCCTCATAACCGGCAGTATTCTGCTACTGAGCAAGAAAATGGGCCCAAGACTCCGTAGTGTAACCCACCCAAGCTGGTTTGCAGCTGGTCTCGGACTAGCCAACGGTCTCATTACTGTGGCATATATGACGTCTATCTTCTCGTCTTTGCCTATCGAGCACCCAATGAAAGTAGCCGTTACCCAGGCCGTGTTGGCTCGGCCGCTAATAGACGGCCTTGAGCAGCTTGGGTCACCTGTTCAGAAGCTGGTCACACCGGCTATCAATGAATTGTCTCAGCTATTTACCATAGAGCCTGATTCAAAAGAGATTGTTACCCTCAATTTCTCGTCCGATTCCGCATTTATTAGTCTGCCCGACGAGCAGCAGATGCTCAAACTTTTAAATCAAGAGCGAGCGAAGCAGGGTTTAAACGAGCTTGTTCTCGCCACCGACTTGCGGCAGGTTGGACGAGCTCACAGCTTAGATATGTTTAAGCGCGGCTATTTCTCTCACTATTCCCCTGAAGGCCTCGATCCATTCGATAGAATTGAAGCAGCTAATATCCAATATCTGGCCGCTGGAGAAAATCTGGCGCTGGCCCCAACCGTCGATATGGCTCACACTGGTTTGATGAATAGCCCAGGCCATAAGCGTAATATCCTCGATCCTAAGTACAACAAGGTCGGTATCGGCGCCTACAAAGACCCCCGCTACGGTATTATTTTTACTCAAGTCTTTTCCAATTAGCCAGATTTGACAAGCAAAGCGAACATAGAGACGCGGATATAGGGTATCGTAAATAACCAGAATCTAAATCCAGAATCCACCAATATCCCATATTCAATATTCACCACTGCAAGTGGCTGATTGGATGTAGTATCATTAACCTATGCAATCAGCCAAGTATCTTATTATCGGTGGCGGCGCAGCTGGTACCACCGCGGCCATCGCCATACGCCAGCGTGATCCACAGGGAACTATTCTTATAGTTGAGCGTGAGCCCCACTATCTCTATTCCAGAACAGCTCTGGCTGGCTACATCAAAGGCAAGAATAGTTTTGACAGCCTATTTCTCAAGGATGGGCAATATTATCAGGATCAAGGCATAGATATCATACTGGGTCAAACAGCCACCCATCTTGATGCTGTGCACAAAGTTGTCAGCCTACAGGACGGACAGCGGCTTAGCTACGATAAATTACTTATCGCAACTGGTGGTATGCCTAGACAATGGAATATACCAGGCAGCCATCTGCAAGGCGTTATTCCGCTTCGCACCGTCGATCAAGCCTCACAAATTAAAGAAAGACTCCATCAAGCCAAGCATGTCACAATTGTCGGTGGGGGTTTTATTACCCTGGAAATGATTCAAGCCGCAGCCGATATTGGTGTAGCGGCTACAGCTATTATCAGAACACCACATTACTGGTCAAATACCTTGGATCACGAGTCTGGGCTATTGATTCAATCTATTCTGCAACAAGGCTCGTCCTACCTAAACTTCCATTACAACACCACCGTCGAATCAGTTCTGGGAGATTCGCAAGTTGAGGGCATCATCCTATCCAACGGCAAACATATCAAAACTGACCTGATTCTGGTCAATATTGGCCTAGATCTGCAAACTGACTGGCTCAAGCACAGCGGATTGCTTTTAGAAGGCGGCATAATTACCAACCAGTACATGCAAACTGAGCTGCCAGATGTGTATGCTGCCGGCGATATTAGTCTTTTTTACGACCTGATAGGCGGGCTGCATCACCACCAAGGCAACTGGACAAATGCCACGCTCCAGGGGCAAATCGCCGGCGTCAATATGGTTGGGGATAATCAGCCTCTAGAAGCCGTTTCGGCGTATTCCATCTCAGTCTTTGGCAAAAATATCAGCTTTATTGGCCAGGCTTCAGCTCGCCCTTCCATGACCGTCATTCCCCGAGGATCAGCCAAGTCTGGGTCGTATGGTCGTATTCTTATTCACAAAGAACGTGTCATTGGAGCCACCCTCATCAATCGTTTTGCCGACAAAACACCAATAACCAAAATCATAGCCTCTCAACAGCCCGTAACCAAATACTTAGCCGAACTTGCTGACGACACCCAATCCCTCAAGGATTTAGCTGAGCATTTGACCAAGTTAAAAACGTAGCCTTGCTTAGCAAGGCGAATATAGAGACACGGATAAGAATATGGAAGACGTTTAATTCTGGGCTCTGGCACTTTTTCGATATCCGATATACGATATCCGCCAGCGCAGTTGGCTGTTATACTTAAGCCATGCCTCAATTGTTCCAAGACAGCTCTTCATCAGACCGCCAGGTCTTTTCCATAGGTCAGCTAAACAGTCTGGCTAAAGATATGCTCGAAACATTGTCGGTGTGGGTAGAGGCTGAAGTCAGTGAGTTTAAAGGGGCGCATGGTCGCTATTACTACCTATACTTCACCCTAAAAGACACCGGCGGCGATTTTTCTCTACCAGCCGTAGTGATTCGGCAAAACTATCCGTATATTGGCGCCGAGCTGGTTAATGGTCAAAAGATTCTTGCTTTCGGTAAGCTGAGTCTGTTTACCAAATCTGGGTCATATCAATTTGTGGTCAACAAAATTGAAGCAGTGGGTGCCGGCGCCTTGGCCGCTCAGCTAGAGAAACTGAAGCTACAATTACAAAAGGAGGGCCTGCTTGATCAAGACAAGAAGCGTCAATTACCCAACTTTCCGCAACGGATAGGTGTTGTCACCTCAATCGTTAGTGATGCCTGGGCAGATTTTCAACGACACACGATCGACAAGTTCCCCCTAATCGAATTAACAGTCGCAGATACCTACGTACAGGGTCCGCAAGCCCCTGCAAGCATCCTAAAAGCTCTTAAATCATTGCAGCAGCGTGATATTGAAGCAATCGTCATAACTCGCGGCGGAGGCAGCGCAGAGGACCTCGCAGCCTTTAATGATGAAGCGGTCGTTCGAGCCATTGCCGGCAGTCCCATTCCAACCCTGGTGGCAGTCGGCCATGAGAAAGACATCTCAATAGCTGATCTGGTCGCCGATGTTCGAGCATCTACCCCCACCAATGCTGGCCAAATCATTACTCGCAATTACGAGGACGCTCAGCTAGAACTGCACCACCTCAAACAAAAGATCGCCAATCTGTATAGATATCAAACCAGCTCCTACTATCAACAACTCGACCACTTACTTGGTTCTCTCAGTCAAGTTCAACATAGCTACAGGAGTTTGCCTGTTCGATTGGATCATCTTCATCAACAATTAGCCTCCAGCGGACAAAGGCTATCTCTTCACAATCAATCCCGCTTAGACCAACTGCGACAAAGCTTGCAAGCCGTTAATCAGATTCCAAGAATGGTTGCCGTCAAACTATCGGCTCTTGATAAGCAGCTCCAATCAGTCAGCCCGCACAATGTCTTGGCCCGAGGATATAGCATGGTAACTCACCAAGGCCAGGTTGTATGCAACGTACACCAATTAGCAACAGGTGATACAATTAATATTCAACTCTATCAAGGCAAAATCACTAGTCGCATAGAGCAATTGCACGACGATCCACAGACATAGGAGGCAGCATATGGAAAACCAGCAGATTCAAACTTTTAGCCAAAAGATGCAGCGATTAGAAGACATAGTGGCCAAACTAGAGAGTCCAGATATCGAACTTGAGCAAGGTTTAGCCTTGCTTGAAGAAGGGGTGGCTCTGCACAAGCAGTGTCAAACCATACTGACCGACTCACAAGCCAAAATAACCACTCTTCTCAAGGAGGATCAGGTCGATGAAGCAGGCAAGATCGACTCCTCTGTGGATCAAGAAATGCCACTCGCAAATCAGGATACGTTCCCCTTTTGATTGCCTGATTTGATTATCATCAAAGTACTTATCAGCACTCTACTGAATTAGTTGATAATAATTGCTTTAGTAACAGCAAGAAACAGATACTATCCCTGATAAGAAATTATTGCTAGATGCATCGAAACTATGCTAACTTATATATAATATGTCCATATCTATTCGCAACTGGGCAGCTAAGACCGTTTGTTTTAGCTTGATTCTTTTATTCCTATTGTCCACCGCCAGCCCTACGCATGCCTGGTGGTTCTTATCAAGCAAAGAAGAGTCATCTGTGCAGCCTCAGCAAACAACCGGCTTAACCCTGAGCCCACTACTGCAAAGTTTTATACCGAGCTTCATTTTGGAGCCTTTACAGAAGACGACGACTGAGGCTCCGCCTGCAGCCCAAAATACCCAGCCTGCACAGCTCACCGTAAAACCGATCGATCAACCTCAAAACCCTCCCCCAGCCACCAATAATCCTAAGTTTGCCGAGGAAATGCTTAGTAGGGTCAATGCGATCCGGCGTCAAAATCAGCTGGGCAGTCTATCGCTCAATCAGCAGCTGTCAAAATCCGCCCAAGCATATGCCCAACAGATGTCATCCCAAAAATTTTTTAGCCATACCAGCCCGGATGGTCAAACCTTTAAACACCGAAACGAACAGGCGGGATACACTAACTGGCGCTGGATGGGGGAGAATATAGGTCAAGGCCAGCAATCAGTTGAAGAAGTCGTGGCTGCTTGGATGAATTCTGAATCTCATCGGGCCAATATTTTGAGCGACAAAGCCAAAGAACTCGGAGTTGGCTTTAAGGCTGGTTCTCCTAATTTTTGGGTGCAAGAATTCGGTGTACAGTTCGGAGAATAGAAATCTAATTATTGCAATCTGCATGATTGCTTGATACGCTATATAGACGGATAAAAGAATATCAGATATTGAATATAGTGTTCCGATTTTCCATATCCCATATCCTATATCCACCAAGCGTAGCTTGGTCAATGGAGTACCTTAGAGAACCTTGTAAAAATAGAATAAAATAAGGAATAATGTGCGCTTTTATGCTCCATGTTGCACAGTCAACTTAGGACATACAGGTGAACAACACATTCGATTCTTTGCTCTAAGTAACATTCCCTCACCCAGCTCTCCCGGTTTCGCCCTAAGAGCTGGGTGTGTTTTTGGTATAAACTGAAGATATAACAAGAACCAACAGAAATTTTTCTTCTTCCTATTACTTCTCCTACAATATATTGGCACTCTTGACATACGACTGACAATTACCGTATAGTTTAGTCATGATTAGCCCTGAACAATTTACTCACAAGTCAGCTCAAGCCCTGCAAAATAGCCTTCAGCTAGCCCAACGGTTACACCACGGGCAGCTTGAAGCTGCTCACCTGCTTTACAGCGTAGTGCAACAAGATGGTACAGTCGTACAACCTTTGCTGAATAGCTTGTCGGTCGATAGGCAAAGTCTCATAGCAAAGCTTGATTTAGAATTGGCTAAACTGCCAACTGTTAAGACCGCCCAGGCGGCTATGCCTGTTTCTTCGCCCGATATTCAGACAGTTGTAACAGCAGCTCAAAATTACATGACAAGCATGGGCGATAGCTATCTTAGCACCGAGCATCTGCTGCTTGGTTTGGCTGACTGCCCAGCCTTAACTCGTCTTTTACAACAATTCTTCCTCACCTCGGCTTCACTCTTAGAACAGATGAAAGGAATTCGACCAATGAATGTTACAACCCCAAACCCAGAGGACACTCACAATGCTCTGCAGAAATATGGGCAAGATTTGACCACCCTAGCCAATGACGGCAAACTGGACCCCGTCGTTGGTCGAGACGATGAGATACGGCGAACCATGCAGGTTCTAACACGAAGAACCAAAAACAATCCCGTCTTAATAGGTGAGCCTGGAGTAGGTAAGACTGCCATTGTCGAGGGGCTCGCCCAAAGAATTATTAGCGGCGACGTGCCAGATACGCTGCGCAATAAAAAACTCATATCCCTTGAAATTGGTTCATTGCTGGCTGGAGCAAAATTTCGAGGAGAATTTGAAGAACGGTTTAAGGCAGTCTTGAAAGAAGTGGAAGATGCTCAAGGTCAAGTAATACTATTTATTGACGAGCTTCATACCATTGTCGGAGCAGGCGCCAGTGAAGGAGCGGTTGATGCAGCCAACATGCTCAAGCCGCTCCTGGCAAGGGGCAAGCTTCATTTAATCGGAGCTACAACCCTCAATGAATATCGCCAGCACCTCGAAAAAGATGCCGCCTTAGAGCGCCGCTTCCAACCAGTCTATGTTGGCGAACCATCCGTAGAAGATGCAATTACTATTCTTAGGGGCTTAAAAGAGAAGTATGAACTTCACCATGGAGTTCGAATAACGGACAGTGCCTTGGTGGCTGCAGTGAAATTATCCAGTAGATATATACCGGAGCGCTTTTTGCCTGACAAGGCTATCGATCTCATCGACGAGGCAACCTCAAGCCTAAAAATGGATATTGATAGTATGCCGGCCGAGCTTGATAACTTGACTCGTCGAGTGCGTCGCCTTGAGGTGGAGCAAGAAGCTCTAAAAACAGAAAAGGATAATCAGGCCAAGACACGACTGGAAAATGTTAAACAGGATATTGCCAATCTAACAGAGCAAAAGCGCGCCTTAGAACAGCAATGGCGACAAGAAAAGGATTTGATTGACCAGAGTCAAAAGCTGCAAGAAGAGCAGGATCAATTGCGTTTTGCTGAGGAGCAGGCAGAGCGGCAAGGAGATTTGGCAGTAGCTGCAGAGATTCGGTATGGCAAAATCCCTGTATTAACCAACCAAATTGAAGAGTTGAACCAAAAGATAGCCAATCAGGATTCCGGGAGTCGATTGTTGCGTCAAGAAGTTACCGAAGAAGATATAGCCAAGGTTATTCATAAATGGACAGGCATTCCTGTGTCACGGCTGATTGAGCAAGAGAGCCATCGATTAGTTAATTTAGAGGCTGAGCTGCAATCAAGAGTGGTGGGGCAGGCCGATGCAGTCAAAACAGTTGCCAACGCCATTCGAAGGGCCCGGGCAGGCCTGTCAGCTGCCAATCGTCCACTTGGGTCATTTATGTTCCTAGGACCCACAGGAGTCGGTAAAACTGAGTTAGCCAAAGCCTTAGCTCAAGTTTTATTCAATGATCGGCACGCCATGGTTCGAATTGATATGAGCGAGTATATGGAGGCGCACGCAGTTTCTAGATTGATCGGAGCTCCTCCGGGATATGTTGGCTATGACCAAGGAGGGCAGCTCACTGAAAGTGTTCGTCGCCGACCCTATGCCGTTATCTTGTTTGACGAGGTTGAAAAAGCCCATCCCGAAGTATTCAATACTCTCCTCCAAGTGCTGGATGATGGAAGATTGACAGATGGCCAAGGACGTGTCGTTAATTTCAGCAATACCATAATTATCATGACTTCTAATCTTGGGAGTCAAATTATTCAAGAATGGCAAGGTGATACCACACAGCAATTAGCGTCTCAGGTTATGACGGTGGTCAGGCAGCACTTTAAGCCAGAATTTGTCAATCGCCTAGATGATATTATCGTCTTTCAGCGCCTAAGACCGGAGGATATGGATACCATCACCGAACTGCAGCTTGAGCAAATATCACAGCAACTACGCGAGCGCGATATTCATATCGCTATCAGCCCACAAGTCAAAGAGTATCTGGCCAAGATAGGCTATGACCCAATCTATGGAGCTCGACCCTTGCGGCGCGTTATTCAAAGCCATCTCCTTGATCCGTTAGCCATGGATATAATTGATCAGAAAATTGGACCAGGCCAATCGGTTGCAGCCCAATTAGCAGATAATCAGCAGATTGAATTCAAAGTCGACTAAACAAACAGGCGCGCACTCAATCAGAATGCGCGCCTTTGTGTGTTTAATCACTAAGGGTAATAGCTAAGACAGCTGATTTTGGTCTTTAACAAAGACTGGGCCAGCCGGCATTAGGACTACCCATAAGGACCAAAGTCCAAGCGCCAAGTAAAAGACTGTCTCAAGAGGTGTCTCAATATTAATAATCAGTGCATTTGGGCTAGGGAAGTCATAACGGTAAATGCTATAAGCGGCTGCCACGATAGCCAATACACCAATGATAGCAGATGCGTAACGGCAAATTACCAAGCTACCCTTTCGAGCCGCTACCAGCGCAATAACACCAATAACTACGTGAAGTAGATTCTGATTTGCATCAAAATACAACCATTTAGACAACAAACTGCCGTCTGGAGTGATACCTAAAGCCAAGTATCCCAAAAATGCGCTTGCTATCAGCACCATACCAATTCTTTTTAAAAATAAATCATACTGCTGTTCTTGTGGTTTTGTTTCCATAGGTGACACTCCTTATATGTATTCCCGAAGTGGGTCTACTCAACTATAAACTATCTTTGACAACACTTCAAACGTTTTAAACATTTTCCGGCAAACTCTTGGGGTGACGATGCTTCTTGATAGCTGGAGATAAATACTTAAACATCGCGTACCACACCAATAACCCAAGGGCAAATAACCCAACCATCAGCCATTTATTGCCAAATATATCTTCGATTTCAGCCGCAAAGCGCCTGCCCAAAAAAGCCCCAATCCAGAAATAGATAATTGTCCAGATGACTGTTCCGACCATGGTTGCTGATATAAACTTTATGTAAGATACCCCCAGTACACCAGCCGCAACCGTACCAATAATCCTCAGTCCGGGAGTTAGTCGAGACACAATCAACACCCAGGTGCCATAATGGTGCATATAATGCTCCATACTATCAATATCCTCGCTAGTAATATGGACATATTTTAAGTATTTTTCATACTTGATCAGTAGTGGTCGGCCAAGCATTCTGGCCACTAAAAACAAGATTGAGGCACCCAAAAAAGTAGCCATACATGTGATAAAAAGTACCAGCCAAAAATTAGCTTCACCTTCCAGAGATTTTATGCCGAGAAAAAGCAGCAAGGCGTCGCCAGGTATAGGCAACGGCACCCCGAGCTCCTCTACGAATACATAGCCAAACAGGCTCGGATACACATGATCTTCCAAGAAATTCAGGATATTCATCAAGCTCATTGTAACCTATATAGTCATATCACGGAAGTTAAATCAGTATGCACAGTTGTAGTATTCGGGTTTTGTTTGGCATAACTATAGCATTCATATATAATAGATACCAATAATGAAAGTACTATGGATTTATTTAGCTTTTCAGACACAACCCAATCCGACGCGACAGCCTCTGAGCAAAGCCCACTAGCCGATCAACTCCGCCCGCAAACTGTTGAGCAAGTCATTGGCCAAGATCATTTACTGGGACCAGGCAAGATCCTGTCGGTTCTAAGCCAGCAGGATAAACTGCCGTCAATAATACTATGGGGGCCGCCAGGTAGCGGCAAAACAACTCTCGCCAGGTTGTTGGCCAAGCAAAGTAATTACTATTTTAAGGAATTCTCAGCAGTCACCAGCGGCATTGCGGATATCAAGCAAGTCGTACAAGAAGCCAAGGCTCGCACACAGCTCTACAAACAGTCCACCCTGGTTTTTATTGATGAAATTCATCGCTTTAACAAGTCTCAACAAGATGCCTTTCTGCCGCATGTTGAATCGGGAACCTTTACTCTTATCGGAGCCACCACCGAGAATCCGAGCTTTTCAATTGTCAGCGCTTTATTATCGCGAAGCCGGGTCTTTATTCTTGAATCATTGCAACCGGATCATCTGGCCCAAATTCTTCAACGAGGATTAGAGCACAGCAACAATGCCAGCTCAAGTAAGCAAGCTGTGACACTTGACGAGATCGCTCAGCAACAGCTTATCCAAAGCTCCGACGGTGATGCCAGGCGGTTGCTAACCGCTCTGGAGATTGCATATCAGCTTGCTATGTCTACAACAGAAAAGCAAATAACACCTGAGCTGCTCAAGCAGGCACTCCAACACAAGCATCTTTTATATGATAAAACTGGCGAAGAGCACTACAATCTTATTTCAGCTCTGCATAAGTCATTGCGTGACTCGGACCCGCAGGGAGCTGTCTATTGGTTGGGGCGAATGTTGGAAGCAGGCGAAGATCCAGTATTCATAGCGCGACGATTAACACGAGCCGCCGCCGAAGATATTGGCCTGGCCGACCCCCAAGCTCTCATCCTAGCCTCAGCTACGTTTTCAAGTATCGAAAAAATAGGTATGCCAGAGAGTTCTGTTATTTTAGCCGAGCTGGTCATATATCTGAGCCTAGCTCCCAAATCAAATGCTGTCTATCAAGCTTACAATCAAGTCCGTCATTCTATCGAGACAACACCCAATCAACCTGTGCCACTCCATCTCCGCAATGCCCCAACTACATTTATGAAAAAGGTTGGCTATGGCAAGGGCTATCAATATGCCCACCACGCTCCAGACGCCCAGGTAAATCAGCAGCATCTTCCCGACAATTTGCAGGGCACAGTTTTTTATAGGCCTATTCGGGGTTGGGAAACTAGCTCCTTGCACTCGGGGCGACCAGCGATGAGAACCAGCCGTCAGGATAAATCCAAAAACCTATAAAGCACATGCAGAATTATAAAAATATGCCAGATACTATTCAAGATTCAGCCCAATCCTCGTCGCCCGTCGCTTGTCGCTCCAACTCGACCAACGTCGAGTTGTCCATCCTAGCCCACAACATCCGCTCCCTCTACAATGTCGGCTCGCTATTTCGTCTAGCTGACGGTCTTGGACTAACCAAACTGTATCTTACTGGTCACACTGGCGCACCGCATAATCGACTGAAGTATCAGCGACAACGACAGCAAATCGCCAAAACTGCTCTGGAGGGCTTGGACTCAGTCCAATGGGAATATCATGAAGACCCTGAACCCATAATCAGCCATCTCAAGCAGCAGGGTGTCACTATAATTGCTCTAGAGTTAACAGATTCCAGCCAAGATATTGCCAGACTATCGACCAATGGACCGCTGTGCCTCATTCTGGGCCATGAAACTGACGGTGTTTCTGACCAATTATTACGTTTATCCGACCTGGTTACTCATATCCCCATGCGCGGCCAAGGCAAATCGCTGAATGTGATCACCGCCGCCGCTATTGCTGCCTATCTGCTCACTGCAAGGTAAGTCATATCTGCGGATAAGTCCAAACCAGAAGAGAAGATCTGCCGCGGCTCATGTCTCGTGTCTCGCCACCGCCGGTGGCCATGTCTCTCAACAGCCCCTTGCTTCAGTTTGAAATCATCTGCTACACTGCAACAGTAAAACTTACTCAGATAGGAGTATATCTAATATGGCAGATTCAGCAAAGAAAAAGCGCAAAAAGGCCGCCAAGTCTCGTCCAGTCGAAGACAAGGCCAAGCTAAACACAGCAACACCGGTTAGCAATACCGAGTCCGACAAGGACGCCGACCTCAAAGTTACTTCAACCTATGTCCCCGATGAAATTATTGATGATCAAGGTCAGGATCTGCTCGAGGAAGAAATTGAAGTTGTCCCAGTCGGGCCAGAGCTCGTTGAATCTACGGCTCCTAGCCCATACGACAATCTGGTAACTCATCGAACCTCTTCTATTCCCAGTGAGCAAAAGCTGTCAACTAAAAGCAAGGCAGTCATCAAGGCAGCTCGCACCCGCAAACCATGGTTGTGGCTAGCTGGCATTCTGCTTGTGGTACTGTTCGGCTTGACTGTGTGGTGGCAGTGGCAGCGCTCATACGTCGGCGTTGTCAATGGGCAATACATTCCGACCAGCGAGTTATATGCGTACACACTCATTAATGGTGGCGCCCAAGCTTTGCCTCAATTAACTCAGCAGCATTTAATCGCCCAAGAAGCCTATCATCAAAACGTCAATGTTTCCGACGAAGTAATTCAGGCTGAATTGCAGAAAATTGTTGACGAATCAGGTGGTGCTGCTGCCTATCAAGAGGCATTGGAGCAATATGGTATTCCCGAGAGTCATCTAGTCCAGCAAATTCGCACCAAGCAGATTCTGGTTGAGCTGACCAAAGACAGAATTTCTGTTACAGATCAAGAAGTTCAGGACTATTACAACAATAATAAAGAAACTCTTGATCCGGACGGTACCCGAGGCTTTGATAATATCAAAGACCTAATCAAAATCCAGCTGGTCGAGCAAAAGCAAGAGGCTGAGTTTGCCACTTTTGTTCAATCATTAACCGAAAAATCTACTATTTCTAGCAATCTCGATCATGCAAACCTGTCATTCTGGACTTTCCTCCGCAATGAGGTCCTCAGTATTCCAGGTGACATAGCCAATCTATTCGGCTCTTAGTAGTTACTATAAATGCCATGGTTTATCCGTGGCATTTATAGTAGGTTAGTATTCGGGTAAAGTTTGGCTAATCGCAACAATCTTGGTATAGTATATATATGCGCATTCTCGGACTTGACCCAGGATTAGCCACGACCGGCTATGGAATAATCGAAACGATTGGCAGCAAGCATCAAGTGGTTGATTACGGCTGCATTGTGACTGCCAAAGACCTAACTACTTCGCAGAGGCTAGCCAAACTGCACCTCCACACGCAGCAATTGCTCGCCAATTTTAAACCTGAAGCAGTGGCTATTGAGAAGCTGTTCTTCAACACTAACATTACAACAGGTGTTATTGTGAGCCAGGCCAGAGGCGTGATATTGTTGGCCATCGAGCAATCAGGAACACCAGTCTCCGAGTACACGCCGCTTCAAGTAAAAATGTCAATTTGCGGCTATGGCATGGCCAAAAAACCTCAGGTGCAATTAATGACGCAGACTCTCTTAAAATTGTCGACCAAACCATCGCCAGATGATGCTGCTGACGCTCTGGCTATTGCCTTATGCCACACCTCACTCCATAGCCTTGAACAGCATGCGAGCATACAGGGTTACAAAGTAAAAACCGGGAGACGAACTGTATGATTGGACGATTGCATGGCAGTTTGGCGGAAATCCAGGCTAGCTACCTCATCATTGATGTGCAAGGCGTTGGCTATGTAGTCCATGTGCCTCAAAATATAATAAATTCATTCCATCTCGATCAAGCGGTAACGCTCCATATCCATACTGCTGTCCGCGAAGATGCCATTACCTTGTATGGTTTTAGCTCAGTCAGTGATAAGCAGCTATTTGAGCTACTAGTCAGCGTATCGGGAGTCGGCCCCAAGTTAGGATTAGCAGTTTTGTCAACCTACTCGGCCAATCAAATACAAACAGCCGTCGCCACTGGTAATATTGCAGCCTTTAGCGCTGTCTCTGGCATAGGCAAGAAGAATGCCGAGCGAATTATTTTAGAGTTGCGCAATAAGGTGGCTGTGTCACAATTAACACCAGACATGACGCCAAGCACCGGCAACACAGACATAGGTCAGGCACTGGCCAGTCTTGGCTATAGTGGTGCAGAAGTCGTCAATGTAGTATCAGCCATTGATAGCAGCTTATCTCTTGAAGAGCAAATAAAACAGTCACTCCGGCTCCTTTCTAAATAGCCCAAGGTACACTATATCTATATGGACCAACTCGTAGACCAAGACAGTGGAATCCTGTCCAGCAGTATAATTTCAGAAGAAGAACAAGTAGTTGAGCTAAGTCTTCGTCCGCAATACTTAGCCGAATACATTGGCCAGCCCAAGCTCAAAAAGCACTTGGATATTTCACTCGCTGCTGCCAAGTCTCGCCAGCAACCGCTTGATCATATATTGTTGTATGGCCCTCCTGGGCTTGGCAAGACAACACTAGCCCATATTATTGGCCGAGAAATGGGCCAAAGTGTCCGCGTTACTTCAGGCCCAGCCATTGAACGGGCTGGCGATCTGGCCTCGATCCTGACTGCACTTGAACCCGGCGAAGTATTATTTATAGATGAAATTCATCGCTTAAATCGCCAAGTTGAAGAGGTCCTCTATCCGGCCATGGAAGATTTTAGTCTGGATATAATTCTCGGCAAAGGCGTAGGTGCCAAAACAGTTCGACTGGACCTGCCTCACTTTACCCTTATTGGCGCCACAACCAGAATTGGTTTATTATCGAGCCCACTGAGAGATCGTTTCGGACTAACGCACCGCCTCGAGTTTTATCAGGCAGATGACCTACAGCAAATTATTAGCCGGGCTGCCCGAGTCTTGGATCTTGAAATAGACGACGAAGCTGCCATTGAGCTGGGCAAACGTTCCCGAGGCACTCCCCGCATCGCCAATCGATTACTGAAGCGAGTCCGGGATGTGGCCTCAGTCGATGGTCAAAGTCGAGCCACTATGCAGACCGCTCAAAAAACTCTCGATCTCCACGAAGTAGATCAGATTGGCCTAGACGCCAATGACCGCCGTTATTTAGAAACATTACTATACAAGTTTGACGGAGGCCCAGCCGGATTGGAAACACTAGCTGCTTCCTTGGCCGATGATAGCAATACCCTGGAAGATGTCATAGAGCCATACTTACTCCAACAAGGCCTGATCGCCCGCACCCCCCGCGGCCGGGTCATAACCCCCACCGGCTACGCCCACCTAGGCGCCAAACCAAAAGAATAAAAACTAATCTCTCCTTCTCATTACTTCTTACGTATCTATGTCCGAACCCTTACAAGGCGAAATCGTCAATCATCCATCTCAAAAATTTTATCAACCATCTCCTAAGCCAAGATTCTTTTGGTCTGGTTGCCTAGCGCCAATTCTGATCATCGGCATGTTTTTGTTTCTCATCTATCAAGGCGCCACATCCACAGCCGGCATCGAGATAATCAAAGGCTTCATAATTTTCATTGTCATCTTCCTGCTAATGCAGCTTTTCTTCGGTGGTGGCATATTCAAGAAAAGAACCGGAAGTCTCAAAGCATTATTAATAGCTAACGCCAGTATTCTCCTGCTTATACTCATGCTAGCCATAGTAGGCATAGCTACAGTTATTCAAAATATACTTAATTAAAAAGTAATAGCCGAGTTGGTTGGTTTTTAAAAAATGAAATAGCCCCGCACCAATTGGTGCGGGGCGTAACGAACAACTAGGTTTCTATTGGCTGCTAGTAACCCTTGATTTGGATACTAGCTTGGTAATAACTGGAGGCGATACCAGAGTGGTAATGATCACCACCATAATTATCACCGAAAACAAATCGCCGGTCAAGACTCCTAACATTGCACCCGTTGAGGCAAAGATCAGTCCAACTTCACCGCGAGGCACCATTGAAACTCCGACCAGCAATTTTTCTTGAATACTACCTTGAGCAGCAGCGCCCGCTACAACCTTAGCCATGATGGCTAAGACGGAAATGATAAGCGCGTAGAGGTATAGCTCAGGCTTGAGCAGGGATGCGATATCAATCTGCATTCCTGTGTATACAAAAAAGATCGGTACGAAGATCAACGACAGAGGATTGATAAGATCCTCTATATGACTATGTCGGTGCTTGTTGATAATTTGGTCAACACGACGGACGTCGACATCGCTAGCAAAGGATGCCTTCTTGAGGTCTTCGACAATTTCTGGATCCGCATAATGGCGGAAGTGGACTGCGTCCAAGACTAATCCAGCAGCGAATGCGCCAATGATTGCCTCCAATCCAAACAGTTCAGCAAGGTAGCCGACAGTTAAAGCCAAAGCCAACGCAACAGACAGCTTCATCCCAACACCGTTGCTTACATAGCTAAACAGCTGGGAAATCGGGCCTGCCAGTAACCGACCGGCAATGATTGCAATTGCTAAGAATCCGAACGATTTGATGGCCATTGTAGCCACCATGGTAGGCGTGGCTTCACCGCCGCTAGCTAGAGCTGAAACAACTGCTAGCACGATCAGACCTAGAACATCATCTATGACTGCGGCGCCCAAAACCGTCTGAGCAGCCCTTGTCTTGCTGATACCCAAAGACCTAAAGACCGAAGCAGTGATTCCTACGCTCGTTGCCACTAATGAAGCACCAAGAAACAGGTGAGCATTGAAAGTTTCGTTTGGGAAGAGCAATGGGCCCAATACGTAAACTCCAATAGCGAATGGTGTGACAACGCCAATTAAGGCAACAAGCAGCGCTCGAGCGCCAACCTTGCTCATTTCAGCAATATTTGACTCCAGTCCGATTGAGAACAGAAGTATCAATGCGCCTAGGCTGGCGATAAAGGCGATATTTTCATTGGCAATAATGTCACCAATAAAACTAAAGCCCAAATAGCCAGCAACTGCCAACAGAATACCGGCAAGAAGCTCGCCAATAACGGGAGGCTGTCCGAATCTCTCTACAATATTGCCAAGTTTACCAGCCATCAGAACAATGGCCATCATCAGAAAGACAGTGCCGAAGTGGTGGCTAGACCCTCCTGACGACTCTGCCGCCATTGCTGGTGTGAGTGCAACCATCATTGCCAAGATGACCCAGGTCATTGATTGGCTAAGTCTAGTCGGTTTGATACGAAGCATCCGCATAGTTAACTGCCTTTCTGAATTGTAAAAAGTGACAACCAAATAAAAATACACCTGATAATGGTATTTGTAAATAGCTATATCAGGCAATCATAAATTAACTTATTGAGTTTAATATAGCTCCTAGCAGAATTCCAATCTATTGCTGTGGTAAAATCACAGATATGGCAAGCAAACCAACTCTCATTATCATCCACGGCGCTCCAGGCTCAGGCAAAACGTATGCTAGTCGCTGGCTTAGCCAACAACTAAGCATACCACTCTTATCTAAGGACGATATCAAAGAAGAACTATACAATCACTTCGATTATCAAACTGTTGATCAAAGCATTAAGATTGGTGCAGCCAGCTTTGAGCTGCTTTGGCTATGGCTGTCCAAACTGATGCCCTTCGGTCAAAATCTGCTCATCGAAACAGCCTTCTACGCTAAATATAATCAGCCAAAGATTACTGAGTTGGCGCATAGCCATAACTATCAAATCATCCAAGTTTTTTGTCAGGCCGATGAGGATGTCCGCCATCAGCGCTTTGTTGACAGAGCTCACGGACCAGACCGCCATCCAGGACATATGGATAAACAACGCTTAGCCGACTTGATCAATCAACCTGGCCAGTCAGCCGACCAACAGTATCAACCATTAGACTTGCCTGGTAGTTTATTCTTCTTAGATACAACTGACTTTGATAAAATTGACTATCAACTGCTGCTAGATCAAATCAACAAGGAGCTAATCAGTGAGAATTGACGTTATCACACTATTCCCACAAATGTTCGATGGTCCAATGGGGGAGAGCTTGCTCAAAAAAGCTCAGGACAATAATTTGTTTGAACTTCACATTCATCAATTACGGGACTGGGCTATTGATCAGCACGGCACAGTCGACAGCCCACCTTTCGGTGGAGGTGCAGGCATGGTTCTCCGCGTCGAACCTTTTGACAAAGCTTTGCAACAGATCGACCCGGAACATAAGGCCATTCGCATTTTGATGACACCACAAGGACAGCCCTTCAAGCAATCCACCGCTCAAGATCTAAGCCATAAAGATCATCTCATCTTCCTCTGCGGTCACTACGAAGGTTTCGACGAACGCATCCGCCAACATTTGGTAGACCGAGAACTATCCATCGGCGACTTCGTCCTGACCGGCGGCGAAATCCCAGCCATGGCCATCATCGACGCTACTGTCAGATTAATTCCTGGCGTAGTCGGCAAACAACTCAGCCTCGACGACGAATCATTCTCAGCTGGCCTCTTAGAATACCCTCAATACACTCGCCCAGAAACCTATAATGACTGGCCAACTCCAGAGATTCTTTTATCCGGCCATCATGCTAAGATAGAAGAGTGGCGACACCAGCAATCAACAGAACGCACCAAACAACGCCGCCCTGATTTACTTTAGGAGATACATATGTCTGAATACATCGAAAAAGCCAGGCAAGGATTTGCTTCATTAAAAGTCAGTCCTAAGTATCAAGATAGCGCCTTAGGTTTTCTCCAGCAGTGGTTAGCAGATAGTCAGTTTTCAGACTTTACCCCACAAATCAAGCATCTTATTGAACAAGAGCACTGGGATTATTTGCTAGATTCTTTTTATCAGGTAATTCCATTCGGCACCGGAGGTAGGCGAGGTGAGGTGGGAGTCGGTCCAAATCGTATTAATCAATGGACTATCCAGGCATCAGCCCAAGGTCACTCGCAATTTCTCCTCAAACAATATGGACTACAAGCCAAAGAACGAGGAGTAGTATTCGCCTACGATGTTCGACAATTCATCGGCAATAAATATTTCAGTAATGACATACCTAATCCTGTTTTAAATATAACCAGTAAGGATTTAGCTTTAGCCGCAGCCAAAGTGTATGCTGCTAATGGTCTTAAAGTCTATGTCTTTGACGATATTCGAACAACACCTCAGCTTTCCTTTAGCGTAAGACATTTACACACAGTAGCCGGAGTAGTCTTCTCCGCTTCTCACAATCCACCCAATCATAATGGCAAAAAAGTTTATGATGAGTTTGGCGGACAGCTCATACCACCTGAAGACGAGGCCTTAGTGACAGAAGTCACTCAGCAGGTCACCGACATTCAAGTCATGGATTATCAGCAGGCAATGGATCAAGGACTAATCACAGTCCTTGGAACTAAACTTGATACTGAATATTTGGCTCAGGCTTCCGCCATATCGCTATCTGAAGCTCGAAACATAAATATCATTTACACACCGATGCATGGATGTGGATCTACCTCTGTTCTAAAAGTCCTGTCAAACCTGGGCTTTAGCGTGGTTAGCGATCCCAAGACATCAAATCCAAGCGGTAGATTTGAAAATGTTACTTTTAATATTCCAAACCCTGAAGTAATTCAGTCATTTGATACCACTTTAGAATTTGCCAAAAATCAAGACGCCGATATTATTCTCAATAGTGATCCCGATGCTGATAGAATTGGAGTTATGGCTAAACACCAAGGCCAGTGGCAGTTTATTAACGGCAATGAAATTGCAGCTATCCTAACTTCGTATGTCATTAATAAAAAGAAAGCTGGCTTCAATGGCTCAGAAACCATTATTAAAACCATTGTAACTACGGATTTAGTAGCGCGCATATGTCAGATGAATGGCGTTGATGTGGTGGGTGACTTACTTATCGGATTCAAATATGTCGGCGATGTGATGAATAGGTTACAAGAGCAGGAAAAAATAGATGGATTCTTATTTGGTTGCGAGGAAAGTCATGGCTATCTAGCTGGCGACTATGCTCGAGACAAAGACGCGGTCACTGCAGCAGTTTGGCTATCCGAGCTGGCAGCCGAATTAAAGGATGATCGGCAAACGCTGGTTGATTATCTGAATCAGATGTATGCTGAATATGGCTACTTCCGAAATTACTTAACAGAGATCAGGATGCTAGGTGCAACTGGTAAGGAAAAAATAGATCAGATACAAAATAGCTTGCGCACCAATCCGCCTCAAAAATTTGGTAGGTTTGCAGTTCAAAGCTTCGAGGACTGCCGAACCAGGCTGCCGATTGTGTCTGACACTGACTTAGCAGCCAAGGATGTATTGATCTTCAAACTTGATTCAGGAGTAGATGGTCAGGATATAAAAGTTACTGTTAGGCCATCCGGCACTGAACCTAAAATAAAAATGTACTTCGAGATAGGTTCGCCTCCGGCTGATATTTCAGATATAGATCAAACCAAAGCAAGTACAGAGCAAGTGCTCCTAGAGCTAGAAAAGGAAGTCATGCTGCATTGCTACAGGAGTATAGATATTGATTTTCCTGAACGCGGATTCTTGCTCTTCTGGCAACTACCATTGGACGATAAGCTAAAGTATTTTGCCTTAGAATCAGACATAGCTAAAATTGCTGATATCGACGATAAAAACACCCGTCAACGACAATTAGATTCCTTGCTGGCATTCCTAGGCTCCAATCCGGTGCAAAAAGTAGACCTAGCATTTGCAGCCAAATATAAGCAATCTATACCTAAATTCTTAAAATTAGAATGATGGATGCAATATTAATTGATTGCGCTTATCAACCAAGCTTGCTATAGTTACATTATAAATATCCGTTAAGGATAGACTGCCCATGTCTTCATCACAGCACATTATCTGGCTTTCACAAATCAACCCTCAGCTTTCACCACACATCGGCAGCAAAGCCGCCAATCTGGGACGATTAACTGAGCTTGGCATGCCAATTCCCAACGGCTTTGTCATTTCAAGTCAGGTCTTTCAACAATTTCTTCAAGAGACCAACCTTGATCAAAAACTGCCCAAAGTATTACAAAAAGCCAATGTTAATAACAGCAAAAAGCTCCAGGATGCTGCAACTGTAGCCCAGCAGTTAATTCTGCATGCCGAGCTACCTGCCGTAATCGAGCAACAGCTCCTGCATAACTACCAACAACTTTCTACCAAAGATGTCCACGTAGCAGTCCGCCAATCAATTTTGGACGACAAATATAGCTCCATCAACAACACCGGCACCTCATATCTCAATATAATTGGCCACAAACAACTGCTTGCAGCCGTTAAGCACTGTTGGGCCAGTTTATTCGAAGCCAAAGCTGTCTACTACCGACTCCAAAAAAATCTCGATGCCATACCCGATGGTTGTGGAGTTATTATTCAAAGAATGGTTGATGCTGAAATGTCCGGCGTCAGTTTTAGTATCAATCCTTTAACCCTAGACTCAAACAGCATTACAATCGAAGCTATCTGGGGACTCGGTGAGCCAATAGCTAATGGTCAACTAACTCCCGATCATTACCAAATCAGCAAGCAAGGTTGGGTTATTACGAGCAAAGATATAGTTCGACAAGAATGGCAATTAGCCAAAACCACTCACGCCCCCACTTCAGAGCTAACCAAAGCAAATATTAGAATTCCGGTATCAGCAGCCTGGCAGCGCAAACAAAAGCTAGCCGATAGACTTATTACTGAGCTAGCCCTCTTAACAGTCCGACTTGAGGAGCAGTTTGGACAAGCGCAGCAAGTAGAGTGGGCCTATGCGGATCACACATTGTACATCGTTCAGTCAGATGCTCTTATCTCGAATCCCGTAGATCCTCAATCCAGCGCGCATATCATCAGTGTTGCTCATTCAACGGCAGCCTCCCCCAACTCCAGCCCACTACTGACCGGTTTGCCGGCATCTCCCGGTGTCGCCGCAGGCCATGTAAAAATAGTTAAGTCAGGCGACGATTTATCAAAACTAAAACCAAATACAATTATCGTCTTAGACGAGGCCGAACTCAACTTCACTCCGAGCGGCCTGCTGCCATCTGCCATAATCAGCAACGAAGGTGGACGCACTGCCAATGCAGCCATGGTGGCTCGGGAACTCGGCATTCCAGCCGTTCTGGGAACTACCAGCGCCACCAAAATGTTAAAGAATGGTGAAACAATTACCGTCGATGGCAACTCCGGCGCTGTCTATCAAGGCGACTTGGCTATTAAATCTTCGAGCGCGGCAGTTACTTCGGCCAATGCTCATATCAAACACTCCAGTCAAGTCACTCAAGCCATCTCGGATCAAGACTCTGAGCTGAAAACTGCTACAAAAGTCATGGTTAATATTTCCGAGCCAAGCCAAGCCGCCGAAGTCGCAGCTAAAAATGTCGATGGCGTGGGATTGCTCCGAGCCGAATACCTTTTCCAACACATCGGTCAGCACCCGCAACACTTTATAGACAAAGGCAAATCTGAGGTATTTGTCGACGCGCTCTACGAAGGCATTATGGAAGTGGTCAAACCTTTCGATAATCGTCCAGTGATATACCGACTTGGTGATCTGACTGCCAACCAGCTGGCCAACCTAGAACACGGACAGAAATATGAAGGCCATGAGGACAACCCTGCTCTTGGCTATCGCGGAGCATATCGTCACAGCAATGACGGACAACAGCTATTGCTCGAGCTGCAAGCTGTCAAAAAAGTTCGTCAATATCATAAAAACCTATGGCTAATGGTGCCCTTTGTCCGCACTCCAAGCGAGCTGGTTGAAATCAAGCATCATATGAGTCAAATCGGCTTGCACAGAGGAGGCTCTTTTAAGCTCTTTATGATGGTCGAAGTGCCGGCCAATGTCATCATGCTCGATCAGTTTATTGGTGTCGGTATCGATGGCCTGTCCATTGGCTCCAATGATTTGACCCAACTGATCTTGGGACTCGACCGGCATAACCCCAAAGTTGCTGCTCAGTTCGATGAGCGAAACGAGGCGGTCATGTGGGCCCTCCAAAAAGTTGTCAAAGGAGCCGCCGAGCATGGTATTATGTCTTCTATATGCGGGCAAGCACCCAGTGTCTATCCTGAAATGACTCGCAAGTTAGTCGAGTGGGGAATTAGCTCCATCTCTGTCAGCCCCGAAGCCATTAACACCACTCGTCGCTTAGTTGCTGACGCTGAGTATGAGCTAGTACGTCAAGGTAAAACAATCAAAATGAAAGGGTAGCAAGCCAATTATTGACAAGTGTCGATTGGAACAGGTAAGCTTACATTAATATGGCAGACAATAGTCAAACTCGAATTTTAATCGTAGAAGATGATCTCTTTATTAGAGAACTGTATGAGCGTCAATTATCATTGGCTGGTTATGATGTTGCCAGTGCGGCCGACGGCCCGGAAGGTTTAACCAAAATTAACCAAACGGTCCCGCATCTATTGCTCTTGGATATCATGCTTCCAAAAATGAATGGCCTCGATTTGTTAAAGGCTATCAAAGCGCAAGATCAGACGAAGGATGTGCCAGTTATTTTGTTAACCAACTTGGGCCAAGATTCAGTTATTAAAGAAGGATTCAATCTCGGCGCCGACGGCTACCTAATCAAATCCGCATATACTCCCGACCAAATAATAGACGAGGTCAAAAAATTCCTCGAGGCAGCAGCTTAAGATTGCCAACCCAACAGCACTATCAAAACTCCTCCAATCGAGGAGTTTTTAGGTCGTGCGCTATATGCCAAATCTATTTCTGACGCAATTGACGAATCAATTCAGTCGATTCTTTAAGCCGAGCCAAGATGTCCATCTTCGCCTGTCCCTGAGCCAATTGTGGTTGCGCTTGGTTGGCAATTTGAACAGGAACATAGTCAACCTTGACTAATCGGTCATCATAATATGTATAACGACCAATCACGCCCTGGCTTGTTTCCAGGCTCCATGACTGATCAAAGATAAAGTTGCCATGACCATAGGTAATCAGCTTATCTTTGTACAACTCCACGCCCTGCACCCAATGAGGATGGTTGCCAATAACCAGGTCAGCCCCAGCATCAATAAGCAGCTGACTAATATCCAAAGGATTTTCGGGAGCAATACCGGGCGAGCTTGCTGGCACTAGTTCATACTCCTTGCCCCAATGCACCGACACCATCAGCACCTCAACCTCAGAATCTGCCTGCTTAATCGCCTCGATTGCCCCTTGTTCAAGTATTCCTTGACTGGAGATACCATTAAAGGATAGTAGGCCGAATTTCATACCCCTGCTGTCAAATATCGCCAACTTGCTTTTGCTAGACCATAATATGCCAGCAGAATCTAAATGGCTAATAGTTTCAGCTATGCCAGCCTGACCATAATTTCCAATATGGTTATTTTCCAGACTAGCTATATCGATGCCTGCTCGTGCCATAGCTTCAGCAAATCTGGCCTGTCCGCAAAAAGTAAAGCCCACATTATGAACCGGGCAGTTTTGGAGAATCGGCGCTTCCAGATTGGTAACAGCGATATCAGCCTCTTTCAGTATATCGACAACACCAGCACCTGCAAAAGGAAAATCTACACCTTTGTTTCGTATTTGAGCATCCACCCCACGGGCAGGAATAATATCCCCGGTAGCCACCACCACTCGCAGCTTGCTATGATCGATGGCTGACGGCAACTCTGCGGCTAGGAACAAGGTCTCATAATTGATAGTCGCTGGCTGACTGTGGGTTGTCGTAGGAGATAAATTTGGAGTGTTAGTATCAGCTATGATTGTTTCGCCTTGTCCGGCAAACAACTCCAGCTCTTGGCGATAAACGTTATATAGTACAACACCCGCCGCCACCAAGCATAACAACACTACCACGATAATGACATAGCTTAAAGATTTTGGCCTATGGAACAACTTCATTGCCTTAGTATACCGTAGTTGTCAGAACTATTCGACAACCTATCAGATATAGGGGTAGTGGCAAACCAGGCTGCCTGCTATAATTCATTCATGAACGAATCAACCAAGACTCCCAGAATAGAACCAAGGTTGTTAAAAGGGTTTAGAGATACCTTGCCCAATCAAATGGCTGTACGCAACTCGATGATTGCCAATATCAGCCATACCATGTCCTTGTCTGGCTTCTTACCCTTGGAAACGCCCACACTTGAATATGCTGATATTCTGCTAGGCAAACTTGGCGATGAGGGCGAAAAATTGCTCTACAAGTTTACCGATCACGGTCAACGTCAAGTCGCGATGAGGTATGACCTAACTGTGCCATTGGCCCGGGTGGTAGCGCAATATCCAGACTTAGCCAAACCATTTAAACGCTACCAGGTCGCACCTGTGTGGCGAGCAGATAATAGCCAGCGAGGGCGCTACAGGGAGTTCTATCAATTCGATGCAGATATCGTCGGCAGCAGCAGCCCGATGTCTGATGCCGAGGTGCTGGTCCTCATCCAGGATATTCTGCTTAATTTGGGAGTTGAAGATTTTATAATCAGAGTTAGTGACCGCCAATTAGTTAATCAACTAGCAGCTAAGCTCCAGTTAGACGATAAGCAAACAAAAGGTTTATTTAAAATACTCGACAGCTTAGAGAAGGTCAGCTGGGAAGACAGTCAGCAGGCGTTGCATCAGCTAGGACTCAGCAGTTTTGATATCGATCTCCTTCGTCAACAACTGCTAAATCCCAATCAAGACTTAAGCCTGCAGGCCCCACATCTTTACCATGTTATAGAGTTGGCCAAGCAGCTTGGATTAAAGGAGCAGTACATAAAGTTTGACCCATCTATTGTCCGAGGGTTAGATTACTATTCCGGATTGGTCTTCGAAACAAATTTCACCAAAGCCCCAAACTACGGCTCTATTTTTAGCGGTGGACGATATGACCAATTAGTAAGCCGATTCAGCAAGCAGGATTTGCCGGCAGTTGGCGCCTCTGTCGGACTTGATAGGCTAATTGCGGCCTTAGAAGAAGTAGGTCAATTACCTACCGTCCCATATCCAACCCAAGCAGTAGTCACTCTCTTTGATGACTCAGATAATGCCAGTCAATCAACCTTGAGCACCACCAATTTACTCAGACAAGCTGGCATAAAAACCGATATGGTCTACCAACCCTCATCGATAGGCAAGCAATGCAAAGCCGCGGCTGAAGCCGGAGTAGCTTGGGCTATTATTATAGGACCAGAAGAACAGCAAGCTAAACAAGTTTCATTGCGAAACTTAATCACCAAGCAAGAGTCGCTCACTACCATTGATCAGGCAATAAATACCATAAAGCAAGCTTAGCGCCAGAGTTGTCAATTAGCCGCAATGTCTTTGATCAGCCATATACCCTTGGCGCCATTGATCCCGGGCTGATGCATAGTGATAGTATATGCCTTGCCTTGATGAATAGCCTTGACTTGAATTTGACTTGGGCTAGCTGACGAACTGGCCTGAATGGTTGAGAATGCATCATTGACCGTAAAGCCTTGATCCCTCCCCAACTCTTTGGCGGCTGATAGTGGATTCAAATACCATGCGTCTTGACCGCCATCAACACCTTTTTGTATATCAGAAATCTGCGAGGCACTATAGACGGTTACCTGAGTAGTGATGGTGGTGAGAGTGGCCGAAGATGAACTTTCAGGCTGGCTGGCTGAAGGACTTGATTGCTGCTGAGGCACCGCTTCGATGGTTTGAATTGAAGGTTGTCTCAGATACTGAACTGTCAGATAGACGGCCCCACCGACTAAGATTAGCAATAGAGGAGGTCCGACAATGCTCAGACGTTGACCAAATGAGGAATCTTTATTCATATTAAGACTTTTTCTTTGTATCTTTTATACCTTCTTTGGCTTCTTGTTCTGTCTTGGCTTCGACTTCGGGATCAAACTTGCTTACTACACCAATTTGACTGTTGCGAAAAATATAAATAGCCTCATTACTGTCGTCGCGCAGAGTCACAGTCCGAAGATCCATTTTGATAACCACACCCTTCTTATCAGCAATCTGCAAATAACTACCAACATTAAACTGGTTCTCTAGTATAAAAAAGAACCCCGTAAAACCATCGCGGATCATTTCCTGAGCCCCAAAGCTTACTGCCAAGCCTACTATACCAGCACTGGCAATAAATGGGGCGATACTGATGCCAACTGCGTCAAGCATCATTAGTATCGCAATTGTCCAAATAACAGCGCTCAAAGTGCTTCGCAGTACCCGAGTCAAAGTAGAGGCTCGGGCTTGTCGATGTGCCATAGGTCCGGCGGCTGTATAAATCAAGTATTTTTTGAGGCGCCGCAATGAAAAGCGAACCACCAGCTGACAAACTATGGCGGCAATCAAGATAATGACTACTTCAATCAGAACACTAGCTGGGCCGAACTGAGCTATACTGGTATAAAGATTTGAAAGTTGTTCTGCAAAAGTTGTCATAATAAGTAATAATATGCCTGGCTATTATAATAGGTATTGTCCATAAAAGCTAACTTATAGTTGATCCAAGCCGCCTCGCGGCACTACTTTCTCTACCCACCGGCGCAAATCGTCCAAAGCGCCTTGTTGCGTCACATCGATATTCATGGCTGCAATTGCTAGTGTATCTTTCATATATTGACCGGCAGCCAGCATGAGTCGGTCGTGACGATAATTACCCCAAGCAATCTGTTCATCATAACTTAAGCTAGAGCTAAAGTGGCGGGCCTTATAATGCAATAACAGCTCCGGTAAGCGTTGGTCGGCAAAGAGAGGATGAAAATCAACCAAACCAGCCTCATCTTTATGACGAACTTGAGACAATAAGCGCCGGTCAGTATCATTAAGGAAGCCGTCATAGAGCTGCTCTTCTGGGTCAGACCCACTATCAAACTCTGGTCGACTAGCAAATGCTTCCTCTATAAGGGTAATAACCTCCGGCACAGCATACAGAGACTGGATCCGAGATGCAACGAGCTCTTTGTCCAGCCCCACCCGTTGCCAGCCATCATCGCTCTCTAGCACCGACACAGGCGCAACCGCTGGGCAGGCATTAGATTTAAATCTCTTAAATGGTATAACCGGACCCTTACTTTTTGATTCGTATGATCCAAATAAACCATCATGCACCTGCTGCGGGCTAAGATCTTTCAAGTCCATAACCTCAAACCGAGTATCATAAACAATCAACTCACTCTTGTTGCTACCGACACTAACCGGATAAGCGACCGTCGTAAAGTTATTGACTTTGCCATAACGACCACTTGTATAAACAAATGGGCGACGATCACTGAGATTGACTAACTGAGAAACATTTTTCTTGTCTCTCATAGATAACAAATAACTAAACAGCTTGGGTTGATGCTGACGTAATAGCTTGGCAACAGCAATAGTCGCTTCGATATCACTCAAGGCATCATGCGCCTTCTCATGATTTAAGCCGTTTGCCTCGGTTAGCAATTCGAGCTTATTAATAGAATCGCCATTACCGTCAGTTGGCCAATTAATTCCGTCCGGGCGCAAGGCTCGCGTCATGCGCACAACATCCAACAAATCCCAGCGGCTGCGCCCATCTTCCCAAGTCCAGGTGTATGGATCATAAAAATTTCGCCAAAAGAGGTGCCGAACAAATTCATCGTCAAAACGAATATTGTTAAACCCAACGGCAATAGTTTGTGGTGTAAATATATCCTGCTGCAGCATTTGAGCAAACTGCGGTTCCGACATACCTTCAGTCAAAGTTTGCTGCGGCGTAATGCCGGTTATCATAGTCGCCCAAGGGCTCGGCACTATATCGTCTGTCAGCGCCACCATGACATTTACAGGCTGACCAATAGGCTCAAAGTTCAATGTTGTTCTTTGTCCAGCAAACTGCATAATCCTATCGCGACGAGGGTTAAGACCGCTAGTTTCAATATCGTAGAAGAAAAAACTTTGCTCCATAAGCTAAGTATAACAGAAGCAGCAACGCAAGCTGATCAATCTAAGTTCCATTTATTAAGCGAACACCTTTTTACATCTGCAGCATCCTGGCGCAAACAAGCCGTCTCTGATACCATGGACAAATGAACATACTCTTTATCTGCCGGGGCAATCTTCAGCGCAGTCAAATGGCGCAAGGTTACTACAATTTTTATACCAAATCACAAGACGCCACCAGCGCCGGCATAGATCCCAACACCCCCCATCAATGGTCGATACCGCACCATGAGACCATCTTGCTGATGGCCGAAGAGGGCATAGATGTCAGTCACCAACCAGTCAGACAAGTTACTCCAGACATGGTCGACCAGGCAGATGCTATATACCTCATTCACAAATATGATATTCCCGACTATCTCTTGCAATCGGACAAGGTGGTCAAATGGGATATCGAAGACCCTTTCGATATGCCTATAGCTGAAATAAGACATATTCAACAACAAGTCAAGCAGCACGTGCTCGATATATTGCCAGTATAATAACTGCTCAAGCAAGCATCTCTATTTTGCTTGCTGTAACAACATAATTAGCTATATTGACAGTCAATAGTGATACTCGTATACTCAGCTTTTATACATATACATTTGAGATAAAAGTTGATGCATTACAAAAGGAGGTCACGATGGCTTTGCACTACATTACTGGAGTAGCCGGCACTGGAAAATCTACACTCAGAAACCTCCTTTTGCAAAAAGGCTACCTAGCATACGATGTTGACGAAGACGATATCGCCATGTGGCACCATCGTCAAACAGGACAAGCAGTCCCTCAAGCCAATCTCCCCCAGACGCTCGATCCTCAGTGGTATCAAGATTATCAGTGGCGCCTTGACCAAAAACGAGTAGAGACTATCGCCAAAACAGCTGAAACTCAAGATATTTTCTTATGCGGCACCAGTGCCAATGATCAGGACATTCATCGACTACTAACCAACGTCATATTTTTAATGATTGACGAGCAGACGCTGAGGCATCGATTAGCTACTCGAGACACCAATGTCTACGGCAAAACCGATTATGAAGTTGAGCATATTGTTAATTGGCTTAAACCCGCCGAGGACTACTATCGAAACTTAGGCGCTTTAATGCTCGATTCCACTCAGAAATTGGAAGATTTGCTCGACTCAATCATTAGCCACACTACCAGCCTTGGCCTTAATCTGGTCGGAAATCATACCGAACCAGACGAAGCCTCTCTCGACCTGTCTTAGGCTGCATCTCGCCTTTGTAGGTCGTGAGACTGGCATTGCCAGGCTGAGCTGTCTTGTCCAACTGTATAAATTGTTCGGCTGTTAACCGCTCAATATTGGCTCGAAAAGCCAATATTGTCAGATGATGGGTTACAGCCAGAACTCGCTTGCCAGCATAATCACGCGTCAAAGTGTTAGTCCAACTTCTCAGTCGCAGCCTCATATCGGCAATATTCTCGCCCTGAGGTTGTCGATACCAGTAGCGACCTTGAATATCATAGAGCCTTTTTTGATCAGGATGAAGACAATAAAAGATTTTGTGATCACCATACAGCAATCGTAAACCAAATTCTTTCTCTCTGATTCGCTCCTCCTCTATAATTCTCACCTTATGCAATTCCGGCCAGGCTTTTAACAACACCTGCAGAGTTTGCTTGGTTCGATCATACGGTGACACATAAATAACATCCGGCAAGGCATGGTGTTCTGCCATATACGTTCCGGTACGAATAATATCAACCTTGCCCTCCTCGGTAATGCCGGTAGTAGTATCACTAGCTATCTCGGCATACTCAGACACTAGCTGCTCGGCAAGTTGGCGGGCATGCTTGCCATGAGAGTCTTTGGAGTATTCAGCCAAAAATGCTTTGTAGAGAGGTTGAGAGTTCTGAAAGTCTTTGCTTAAGTTGTACGTCGACTGAGCATGCCTCACCAAATCAACTTGTCTAGGCCATTTTATATGTAAGTAGCTCATGACTTCTTTTCCCATAAACTGCTGGCAGTCATTTCTGCAGGATGTTTGAGACCCATCAAATCTAAGATGGTTGGCGCTACATTCGCCAACACCCCATTGTGCAGATTGCCGGGTAAATCATTGCCTATAGCCATAAATGGCACATCGGCGGAGTGATGCTGGGTATTCATTTGGCGATCGAGAGTCAACATCGCCTCAGCATTGCCATGATCAGCGGTAATCAGCAACACCCCGCCCATACTTGCAACATGCTCTGCCAATGTGCCTAAATTGCTGTCAATTGACTCAACGGCTGCAATAGTAGCTTCCAGATTACCACTATGACCAACCATATCGGCATTTGGGTAGTTCATGATGACAAGATCATAGGTAGTTTTAGCCGTTGCTGATATGACCGACTCAGTTAGCGCCTGAGCAGACATTTCTGGTTGCAGGTCATAGGTGGCTACCTCAGGAGAGGGTATCAGCAATCGATCTTCTCCTGGGAAAGGTTTTTCCCGACCGCCATTGATAAAAAATGTGACATGTGCGTATTTCTCAGTCTCTGACGCATGGAGTTGTCGCATGCCAGCTTTAGACACAACCTCTGCCAATGGATGCTTAACCTGTATCGGGGGGTAGACCACGCCTGTTACCGGCAATCCTTCCTTATACTGCGTCATACTATAAAAAGCCAAGCCTTCTAAGTAGTCAGGGCGACGAAAACCGGCCAACTTTGGCTCGACAAAAGCTTCAGTTAACTGTCGTGGCCGATCGGTGCGGAAATTAAAAAATATAACGACATCATTTTTATCAATTGCCTTACCGTTAGCAATAACCGTTGGCAAGATAAATTCATCGGTCTTACCTTCGTCATAGCTGGCTTGCACGGCCCCTTTGAGCGTGGCTACCCGTTTACCTCGACGTTCCGTCAGCAGTCGATAAGCAGCTTCAGTTCTCGGCCAGTGGTTATTCCTATCCATTGCAAAATAACGCCCACACAGGCTAGCCACGGTAGCACCAAAAGTCTCCACCTTAATCTGAATTGCCTCAGCATTCTTTCCTAACCAAGTAGGCGGGGCATCTCTACCATCAGAAAACAAATGAACATACACACGCTCTGATTTCTGCCTACCTGCCATATCCAGCAGCGACCACAGATGATCGATGCGGCTATGAACCTCTCCTGGACCAACCAAGCCAACCAAGTGCAAACAGCTACCGCGTCTCTTGGCCGATTGAAAGGCTTCAATTAAAGTCGTATTGGCAAAAAACGTTCCAACTTCAATATCATGATTAATTCTTACTTCATCCTGAGACACCACAAAGCCGGCTCCCAGATTAATATGACCAACCTCACTATTGCCAGTCGTATCAGCCATCAAACCCACAGCTTGACCATATGCAGTCAATTTGCTATGAGGATAGCGTTTCATCCAACTATCCATATGTGGCGTAGAAGCCATGGCTATAGCATTGCCGTGATCGGGCCGAGCGATACCCCAACCATCCAATATTGCTAAAACAACGGGACGATGACCAGTTTTCATATATAACTAAATCTCCTCAACACAGTAACAACCAAGTGCTTGCATCCACTTACCACAATCCACTACAATACCAGTGTAACAGACAAGCATTATTGTGCCAATAACGCCATAATCAGTAGTCTGTCGGAGAACTATCATTATGGAAATATTCGCCTACGCCTTAATCGCCATTATCTTCTTCACTCTAGTTGTGATGGTTTTTCTTTGGCAAAAACTATCAACCACCACCGGCAAATTAGATAACGAAGTAACTGAACTTCAACAATGGCAAAGAGATCACCTGCCTCTTGAGCGCTGGGCATCATTTTTGGAACGATCTTTCAGCAGCCTAACTATCGGATCAGCCTTGGTTGACCCGTCGCTCAATGTCTCTTTCATCAATGAGGCCGCCGAACAAATTCTTGGCGTTACCTTAGCCCAAGTTAAAGGACGTAGCTATCAGACTAGCTTAGGGATTTTGCGTCAAGACGGCAAAGCCTTAACCGAGGACAAAGATCCTATTCTCCATGTATTTCAGACTCGACAGCCGATGGAACGTCAAGTGTTCCAAGTTATTCACAACAATGTCAGCCGACCTCTAGATATTAGTTGGCTACCCATTACTAACTCCCGCAACGAGATTATGGGGGCAGTCATATTGCTCCAAGATTCTTCCAAGCAAAAAGCCCTTGAAGAGATGAAAGTTGACTTTGTGTCTATTGTGTCTCACGAGATGCGCACACCCATTACCGCCATCAAGGGATATATTGACATCCTGTTGCGAGAAACCAAGCTTGATCCAGAACATGCTGAGATGCTCCGACGCGTCTATGTGTCTAACGAGCGTCAGCTTGAAACAGTCGAATCACTACTCAATCTATCTCGCTTAGAGCGGGGAACTATTCCAATTAGGCCTCAAGCCTTCCAGATGGAAGAATTGGTCGGCCAAGTCGTTAACGAACTAGAGCCACAAGCCAGAGCTAAAGGTTTAGAATTAAAATTTGACTACCCACGTTTTGCACTACCCAAGGTCTGGGCAGACCCTGCCAGAGCTCGTGAAGCACTGGTCAACCTATGCACCAATGGCCTGAAGTACACAGAAAAAGGATGGGTCAAGATTGAGGTGTCCAGCAAGGATAGCATGGTTGCTGTAAGCGTCGTCGATAACGGCCCAGGCATTGATCCAGAAGTTCAACCAAAACTCTTCGCCAAGTTTAAGCGCGGAGAAGGTGTTCTGACTGAAAGCAAGCAAGGTGTGGGGCTAGGCCTATACATTACTAAAGAATTTATTGAATTAATGGGCGGGAATATTGATCTAAAAAGCGAAATGGGCAAAGGTTCAACTTTTACCTTCACTCTACCCATCCAAAAATTGTAACCTAGAAATTCTGCCGGTCAGTAGGCATTACAGACCAACGAGTATTTGCCGCCAAGCTAGCGCTCTCGATCAATAACCACTACAATCTCTCCGCGGGTTGCCTTTTTAGAAAAGTGAGCCGCTGCTTCCGACAAACTGCCTCGCCAATACTCTTCATGTAGCTTGGTCAGTTCACGACACACCACCACCTGCCTATCTCCCATCACCTCCAGGGCATCAATCAGCAAAGCTGCTGTGCGATAGGGTGACTCAAACAATACAATCGTAGCCTCTATAGCAGACAAATCTTGAAGCTGCTTTTGTCTTTTGATAGTAGTTCTAGCCAAAAATCCACCAAAATAAAAAGCGTCAGTCGCTAAGCCCGACCCAACCAAACCAACCACAATCGAAGACGCTCCCGGCAACACCTCAACGGTTATATTTTCAGCAATTGCTTGGCGAATCAACTTAAAACCAGGGTCAGACAAACCAGGCGTACCGGCATCGCTTATCAATGCTACAGACTGTTCGTCATGTAGTGCCGATATAATCTGCGGAATCCGTTGCTGCTCATTATGCTCCTGGTACGATACAAGCTGCTTTTTTATTTTAAAATGCTGAAGGAGCAAGCCGCTGTGGCGAGTGTCTTCAGCAGCAATTACGGCAACCTGATTAAGAACTCGCAATGCCCGCAAAGTAATGTCATCAAGGTTACCAATCGGAGTTGGTACTATATATAAAATTCCAGCCATAGAGTACTAGTATACAACAAATAGGGGATACAACTAGCATCTTGACTTATGCCAGAACAAATATTAATATCTTGTGAACTCTGGAAGTCGCTCTTAAAGCAAGAGGAGATAGAGATGAAGGCAACTAGATGAGTTTCTGTCGAGCTTCTCTGGAATCAGCAACTTTTATCCTCATGATGAAGTTTGTCTCAAGTCGGCTCAGATTTGTAAGTTAGCCTTAGAATGCTTAGATGAGTCGAACCCAATGCATCGCTATATGTTCTTCTTTAGCGATGTCAATCATCATCAGCATTCAGGCTACGATCTCGGGTATAGCCCAACCGCAGACTCTCCCCGGCATCGTGTTAAAATCGCCATGAGACTACCAACTCATACCCGACAAGTAAGACACGACGTGGATTTGGAGTCTACTATAGCGTTTTCTAGACGACCAGTCGGTGAACGCAAGCAGACCTATCATTTCCTGCGGGGAGCAGAGAATCTAAATGCATTCGGTGTCAGCCCAAGCTGGATCTCAGCACAGATTGTTGTTCTGTTAAGCCAGTCACTAGCAGTTGCTTCTCAAAAGTCAGTTGACAAATTTGAAGCAGAGCTAGTTCAGCACTCTCATCTCATGAAGCCAGGCATACCCGATATCCTGGTAGCAACAGGAGCATGATCGACTGACAACAAGCAAAGCGCAAGCGCGTATATTGTGCAAACACAAAGGAGCGACTAGTCCCAATCGACTAGCCGCTCCTTATCACATATATTTACCCTCTCTAGTGAGTATACCGACGGATAACACCCACCACTTTACCTTGAACGGTCACATTCTTAGCTCGAATCGGACTCATAGTACTATTAGCTGGCTCTAAGCGAATATGATCTTTTTCCTTAAAGTATCTCTTGAGCGTAGCAAACTCGTTATCAAGCAAGGCTACCACAATATCACCGTTGTTAGCAGTATTAGCTTCTTCAATCACCACGTGATCCCCGTCATCAATACAGGCCTCAATCATACTCTTGCCACGTACTTGCAACACATACGTGCGCTTACGGCCGACCATATCTCCCGGTATGGTCACCGTCTCGCTCTGACTCTCAATGGCTTCAATAGGTGAGCCAGCTGCAATATAGCCAAACAAAGGCACTTCCACACCATCCATAACATGGCCCATTCTTTGCTCCGCCAACTCAATGCCACGCACCTCGCCAGCCACTTTACGAATAACACCCTTCTTAGCCAAAGCACTGAGATGCTCGTGGACTGTAGCTAGGCTTTTGACACCGATAGAATCAGCTATCTCCTGCAGAGTAGGGGAGTAGCCATTGGTTCGAATAAAAGATTCAATATAGTCAACAATCTGTCGTTGTTTTTTGTATAAAGTAACGGCCATTTCGACCTCCTCCTGCCTAGGGCAATGTTTTATTAGTACTAATGTCTATGTGCTTCGTATTTTGTTCGTATAATTACTTTACCCATAAATTACCCGAATGTCAACATGCCAAAACTATGTTTCGGACTGGACATGTTGGATGCGATTTTCGCCGCGCTACAGCGGCATAAAAAACAATCATGCTTGGCTTTACGCGTGCAAGTCAAGGGCATGAGGCATCGCGAATATCTGAGATAGCTGAGCTTGTCTGTTGCAATGAACTATCACTTATGTATACATTAGTGCTATCAAGAAAGAGGCGGGCAACGACGAGAGTTCCCCTTAAGATATGAAGCAATATATTACTCCAGTGACAAACATATATCATTGCAAACAGTGTTTCAAAACCATTTCGCCTGACTTAGCTCAGAAGTCTAAGCAGCGATGCGATGGCCAGGTTTTATGTTTCAGCCACCAAATGTACTATACCAGCCACAAATTGCGCTCCAAGCGTCTAGCCAAAACTCAACCAAAGGCCCAATCTAGAACTCAATCTGTAAGCCCATCAGCCTAGCCAGATACAAGGCTTGATCGGGGTTAACAATCACATTTCCCAGCTGACTCGGAGATACTCGGATGCCTTCAATGGTACTGCGGCGCATGTCCGATTTTATAATCACTGCCTGAGAGAAGTCTGCCTTATTCAAGTTACAATCAAGTAGCTTCGAGCCAGGCATCTTGGCTTGATCAAAATAAGCCTGTTCTAGCTGACAATTAATAAAGGTCAACTTCTTAGCCGTAACAGCACTAAACTGGCTCAAATTCATCAGGCAGTTTTTGAATACTATAGTATCCAAGGCGCACTCGTTAAACCCAACTCCCACCAATTTACAATCCTCAAAGACAACCTCGGTCAGTTTTCCATCATTAAGCCGAGTATTGCTCAAATCACATCCTATAAAAGAGCTTTTCTTCAGATAAATTTTAGAAGCATCACACGATGTCAATCGAACTTTATCGAAACAACACTCCTTAATTTCAGCACGATCCAGCACAGCGTCCTGCATCGCACCGCCACGTATTAAAACGCCACTCAATTCTGACTCAGCCTTAAACAGGCCCAGGTCGACCTGCTCAAGATCATCAATAACTGAATTCATATTACTAACTATAGCATTACTAGTAGTTTTTAGATTTAGCACCGACCATATATTGCCAACTCAAACCGGAGTGCTATAATCAGCCCGTCGACACTGTTGGATGACATAGTGAAAGAAGAGAGCACAATGGACAGCTTGCTAAATCACCCTTCACCGTCTCAAGCTATCTCGGCTATCACTTGCCAGGACCTAGCGCTATGCTGCAAGATGGCGCGAGGGCTCAACATCAACCGTCATCGCGGCCTAGTCGAAGAATGCTTCCTCCATGCCTCCACCTGCCCTAACTGTCGCATCGATGGGGTTCACAATCACCTCATCTCAACCACAGATCGGACGACCTCCCAAGAGGATCAAGACTATCGCGACATGTTTAGGCTTGACATTGGCTGGAATGTGCCAGAACCATCTGATAAGGAGTTTGAGTGGCTAGCTCAGAAGCTGACTCAGCACCATCTCTCCATGGTCAGAGCCTTTATCGCAGCTCGTCTTGGCGACTGGCCAGTCCCACGCAAACTCCGCCAGCTGCAGTATCAAGTCCTGACAGGCCTGCTCTACGACCCGCACCATTATGTGGTCGAAATGGCTGGTCGAGGGTTAGTTACTGTCGGCATCCCATCTCAGTACCGGCAACAGGTCATCGACGCCTATCGAATATTTGCTGAGTCGAATCCGGACTTTGCCGAGCAGGCTGATAGCTGGCTCGACGAACTCGATTATTTCCGACTCGTTTAACAGCATCGTCAAGCCAACTAAGCGCCGCATCTCTCCCAAAAAGATGCGGCGCGTTCATTCCAAGTTGTGCCAGAGTTAAAAATCTCTACACATAAAACCCATAGTAATTGACAATCCAATCCATTCATAGTATAATAATAGATAGACCTTTTGGGTTACTTTCGGTATTATTATAATTGCAAAAACAAACTTTTCGCTTCTCTCTTCTAGCTTCTTAGGCAATAATATATGGCCAACCAATTTAGACTTGATCACAACTTTCAACCCAAAGGCGACCAGCCCAAAGCCATCGCCGATTTATCAGACGGCCTGGTATTAGGCCATGATTTCCAAACCCTGCTTGGTGTAACCGGCTCAGGTAAAACCTTCACCATGGCCAATATCGTAGCTCAAGTCCAACGCCCCACCTTGGTCATGTGCCACAATAAAACTTTAGCGGCCCAACTCGCCGCCGAGTTCCGTGAATTCTTCCCTCATAACGCCGTCGAGTATTTCGTTTCATACTACGATTATTACCAACCGGAAGCCTATATTGCCCGAACTGATACCTATATCGAAAAGGAAAGTCAGGTCAACGAAGAAATCGAAAAGCTCAGAAACTCAGCCACCAGATCATTATTGACTCGTCAGGATGTCCTGATCGTCGCCTCCGTCTCGGCCATCTATGGTCTTGGAGATCCAGGTGATTACTCTGAGATGACTCTGGCACTCAAAGCCGGTGAAACCTTTAAGCGCGAGAAGCTCTTGCGTCGATTAGCAGACTTGCAGTATGAGCGAAATGATGTCAATTTTGTTCGAGGCAAGTTCCGCGTCCGAGGCGAGCGCATCGAGATTATACCTTCCTACGAAGACAAAGCTATTCGGATTGAGCTATTAGGCGACACCATCGAGCGATTAGTCGAACTTGACGCCTTAACCGGAGAAATAATTGGCATTATCGATGAAACCATCATCTTCCCAGCCAAGCACTATGTCACCCCACAGGATAAACTCCAAGGCGCCCTGGCTGAAATAGAAGCCGATCTAGAAGCCGAAGTCAAAGCCTTCAAGGATCGCAATAAATTAATTGAGGCTCAACGCCTAGAGCAACGAGTCCGCTATGACCTGGAAATGATTCGCGAGATTGGGTTTTGCAACGGTATTGAAAACTATTCCCGTTATTTTGATGGCCGCCCACCAGGCAGCGCCCCTTCAAGTCTGCTCGATTACTTCCCGGACGATTTTTTGCTATTCGTTGATGAATCGCATATCAGCATTCCTCAAATCCGAGGCATGTACTTTGGAGACAAAGCCAGAAAAGATGTACTGGTCGAGTATGGTTTTCGCATGCAGGCCGCCAAAGACAACCGCCCTCTTAAGTTTGAAGAATATTTACGACGCATCAATCAAACAATCTTTGTATCTGCCACACCTGGAGATTATGAAGTCCAACAATCAAAGCAAGTTGTCGAACAACTGATTCGACCAACAGGCTTACTGGATCCAACCATCGAGGTCAAGCCAACCGAAGGCCAAATAGACGACCTATTAGTCGAAATAAGTAAAACGGTTAAAAAAGGCCAGCGAGTACTCGTTACCACATTGACTAAACGCATGGCTGAAGATTTATCCGAATACCTAGAAGAAGCTGGTATCAAAGCCAAATATCTTCACTCCGATATAGAAACACTGGATCGTATTGATATTCTGAGGGATCTGAGACTGGGTGTCTACGACGTAATCGTCGGCATCAACCTGCTTCGCGAAGGCTTGGATCTGCCCGAAGTGTCACTCATTGCTATCCTCGATGCCGATAAAGAAGGCTTCCTCAGGGGCAAAACTGCCCTTATTCAGACCATGGGCCGAGGTGCTCGTCACCAAGAAGGTCATGTCATTATGTATGCCGATAGGCAGACCGAAAGCATGCGTATCGCCATCGAAGAGACTCAGCGTCGGCGCGCAGTCCAAATTGAGTACAACACCAAGCACGGCATAACCCCGACTACAATTAGCAAAACCATCAAAGACCAGCTGCCTCACCAAAAAGCTGACGTCCTGGAAAATGACATTACCGAAGATGTACTCCAGCAACTGAATGTAGCATCCATACCCAAAGACGAGCTCAAGCGTGTCATTCGCCGCCTAGAAGACGAAATGAAAACCGCCGCCGAGAACCTAGATTTCGAATACGCCGCCCAAGTCCGCGACAAACTAACCGAAGCCAAGCGTCAATCCTAGCTTTGGCATTGACAACATCGCCTCGCTAAACTAAAATCCGGCTAAGGCTGGAGAGTCGTCATGTAGATGTAGTAAGGAGAAGCACGATGGGTACTGTTGCTGCAAACCAGCCGCCCACTCAGAAACCAATTCATCTGTATATCAGGGGCGATTTTGGTTTTGGCACCACGCTCAAACGTTTTCGAGGAGCGCGACGCGTCTCGCAATCGAAGCTTGCCGAGCGTGCAGGCTTCGATCACTCGTATGTCAGTCGACTTGAGTCAGGGGCACGCACCCCAACTCGTTTCGCAGTGGAGCAGCTCGCCGAGGCCATGGATCTTGATCAAGTCAACCGGGACGAGCTGCTTGCCTCAGCAGGATTCCTCCCAGGAGAAATCTCAAGCCTACTGTCTGGCGAACCAGAACTCACAGAAGTGCTTGGCCTGCTACAGAACCCTCAGGTGCCTGAAGCTTACCGGGATTCGATGCGTCAAGTACTGAGACTGCTTGCAGAGCAAGCTCGACATGTGATGGGAGCTCCACCGCTACCGATTTAGCTTCCGATTCATTTCAAACCGGATACTACCCAGTATCCGGTTTGATAACCACACTATTTCAAGACTTAAATTACAACAAAATGCCTATAGCATTTTGACTTTTACACTAAAAGCTGCTAAAATTGATTCGTTTGATTAGTTCTGAACTAGGGAGAAAAAGCGTCAAATGCTTGAACCGCAGAACATAGCATCGCAGGCAACTGCGAACCCGATAGATGCCGCCAATTTCAGGCAATTGCCAAATGGCTGCACACTGCACCGAGTCCAACAAAACGGTACTGAAGCAGAGTCACGATATGAGATTCGAGATGGAGAGTATATCTGCCTCAGCTTCGCGACAAATGCCACCACTACCTTCGATCAGGTGTTCGAATGCTTCCTTACAAAACCGAGGGATTTAACCTTCAAAAACAGCTTGATTGCTCAACAAGAATTTGATGTTGTGCTACTAGACTAGTCAAACAATCCGCCCGGGCCGCGATATTACGCGTGCCCGGGTTTTCCGTAACTACAGATAAAATCTGTTAAAATGGCTTCAAACAATAATTAAAGGTCTAAACTCATGAGACAACCACAATCCCACCAATTTGATATCAAGCTAGTTTTATTCGACTGGTTTGGCGTTATGGTCGTTGAATTAACCAAGGAGTTAATTAAAACCTTTAAGCTCAATGAAGATCAGCAACAAGCGCTAGCTGCTATTAACTTTTTAGCGGACCACAAGTATGTGGAAGTTAAGGATATTTATGCCGTTCAAGCCCAACTAATGACCATCAGCACCGGTCAGCCGCACACTCCTCAGGATGCTCATGCTTGGCTAGAACAGCACATTAATCCCGACCCATACCTATTAAAACGCATTAAACAGCTACGCGACAAAGGAATCAAAGTAGCTATCTCCAGCAATGCTGCCAGCGATCATCATCAAAATTTAGTCAACCGAGGCATGCTTAATCACTTCGATCAAATATATGTCTCCAGCACCATCGGTCACACCAAACCAAATGCTGACTTTTTTAAATATATTCTTAACGATCAAGGGGCCAAGCCTACCCAGACACTATTCATCGACGATATGATGAAAAACATAGAAGGCGCTCAACGTTTAGGCATTTACGCCGAGCAATACGGCCAACTTGGCAATCCGGAATCCATTGATTCAATCCTCAAAAAATACCATCTCATGTAAATCTATAGTCCCTCATACTTATGACAGTATGCTATAATCCTGCCGAGCTGTCACCTGACACTCATTCGCACCTAAACAATGGAGCCTTGCAGATGTCTAGCAATCTGACAGCATATTCACTGCATAATCATTTCGGGCTTCAGCTTTGGAATGAAGCTGGCCTACTAGTACCTCCACATGAGCTTGCTGAGAAACGCCGAGGCAGTAATTGTTCTCCAGCGCCACTCGATCAATTTATAACCTACCTGAAGTCCAGGAATGTCGAATTTTTTGGCTTTTCCAACCACATCCGTGAAGCTGATGGTCCGCAGGTTAAGGAAGGCATCTTGAATGCTTTCATGATTGAAATGCACCGACATCCGGAGTGGTGGCGCTATGCCAATATAGATAGAGTCAGTCTTAAGTCATTTGATGACGCAGACCATCTAAGACTCTATCAGTATTGCAGTCAAGCAGCTGATGCGGTGGCGCATTACGATGATCGGCGCATTATTCAAACCTGGCATGATATAACTCAAGCGCATGACACCTATCATCTCGAGCCAAACACGTTGCTCAGAGCAGCAGAATGCAACACTCTGCCAGACGGTAGCATGGATGCCTATTCTATGCGTCAAGCGCGGTGTCAGTACTGGATCCTGTCCATACATCCCAACATTGACCCAGTCGGTTTTGAGCAAATCAGGTCAGACCCTGTTTTATACGGTCGATTTGCACAGGAAGTCTTAAACAGACATCCCGATGCGCTCATTTTTGCTCATCCTGGCTACAAATGCAGCACAACTGTTAAAAGCGGCCAACCAGACGCTGAAACGAATTTTCGCTTCCGCCTAGGCTTGCCATTTGCCGATACCCTCATCAAGCACAACATTGCCCTCGAGATCAATCTGTCGCGAGCCTGGCACCAAGCAGCTCAGACATTCTTGGATCCGGCCAAATACCCTAGCGGTACCACTCAATGGCTTGATGAATTCAAGTCCGGACTCAAGTGCGACACACCATATCTTAGCGATTCTCGCCTGATGCCACAATTGAGTCAGTTCACTGCCCGGGGAGGTCTGATCAGTATCAATATCGATGCTCCCCAAGTGCCGAGAGGCGATGCAGTGCCAGCCAGACACATGTACATGGTCGAAACAATGGAAGATTTTGTCAGCCAAACATGCGCTGACTATCATATCTTCCCTGAGTCGATTATCAATCTTTGGCCCAAAGAGCGGGTGCTTGAACTAACCAGACACAAGCAAAAGCTTGGCTACAACCTTCCTAGCAAGTGAGTTAATCCTCACTGTTCATGGGCGGATGAAACTACAATTCCATCCGCCCTCACTTCCAGCCCATTAGACACTTGAACAATCTTGACATTTCCACTATACTTTAACGGTTAATATTACCCAAAGAAAAGACGAAGAGAGACATTGTACTTATGGCAGATTCAACCAACCCAACAGCAACCACCAAAATTATTGAAACCGGCACTTCCATGCTGTCGGTGCGCGGAGCGAGAGAACATAATTTAAAAAACGTCGACCTGGATATCCCCAAAAATAAATTTGTCGTATTTACCGGTATTTCAGGTTCGGGCAAATCGAGCCTTGCTTTTGACACCATCTATGCCGAAGGACAGCGCCGCTATGTAGAAAGCCTATCCGCCTACGCGCGCCAATTCCTTGGTCTCATGGAAAAACCCGACGTAGATCAAATCACCGGACTCAGTCCCGCCATCTCAATCGATCAAAAAACAGCCTCTCGTAACCCCCGTTCAACCGTCGGCACAGTCACTGAGATTTATGACTACCTCCGTTTACTATATGCCCGCATCGGTCACCCCCATTGCCCTATCTGTGGTCGAGAAATCTCCCAACAAACTCCTCAGCAAATCGTTGACCAGATTCTAAAATTCCCAGTTCGTACAAAATTAATGATCCTTGGCCCGGTTATTAAAGATCGCAAAGGTGAACACGCTCAGGTTTTCATGGATCTTCGCAAGCAAGGCTTCAGCCGATTGCGCATAGATGGACGAGTCTATTCGATTGATGACGATATTACTCTTATCAAAACCAATAAGCACACTATCGAAGCCATAATCGATCGTGTAATCGTACCAGAAGATGTGACCGACAAAGACGAATTGCAACGTCGCCTAGCCGACTCAGTCGAAACAGCCTTGCGCCTCGGAACAGGTTCGCTGATTGTCGCTGAAGTGTTGGATAAGGATTTTGATTTCCCAGTTAGTCCAACTAAGATGAAGGATCATCTCTATAGCGAAAAGTTTGCCTGTCCCGTAGATAATATTTCTCTACCTGATATTGAACCTCGATTGTTCTCCTTTAACTCACCCCACGGCGCCTGCCCAACCTGTACCGGCCTTGGCACCATTCTTGAAGTCGAGCCGGATTTAGTTCTAAACCCTAACTTGACCATCAATGAAGGCGGCATCCTGCCTTGGTCCAGAACGGCCAATGCCGACACCTGGCACAATCGCATGTTAGCCGAAGTGGCCGCCGAGCACGGTTTTAGCCTTGATGTACCAATCAAAACCTTACCAGATGACGTGAAATTGCTGCTATTATTCGGTAGCGAAGAATTGATGACAGTTAAAGGGTCAAATCGTCAGGGTCGCATGACTCAGTTCGACACCACCTTCGAAGGAATCGTGCCCAACCTGACTCGTCGCTACAAAGAGACAGAGTCGGACTATATTCGCGGTGAAATAGAGCGATATATGGTTGCCAGACTTTGCCCATCTTGTCTCGGCAAAAGACTAAAGCCAGAAGCCTTGTCTGTCGTAATCGACAACAAATCAATCATTCAGATCACCGACCTATCGATTCACAAAGCCAGCTCTTGGATTCTTGACTTGATTAAGCAGGGTAAGTTATCTGACCGTGAAACCATGATCGCCAATCAGATAGTCAAAGAGCTGCAAGCACGATTAAAGTTCCTGCTTGACGTCGGCCTGGACTACCTGACTCTCCAAAGAAGTGCTGCCACCTTATCTGGCGGCGAGGCCCAACGTATCCGCCTAGCCAGCCAAATTGGATCTGGATTGTCAGGCGTACTATATGTGCTAGATGAGCCATCTATCGGCTTGCATCAAAGCGACAATGCCAAACTGATTACCACTCTTCATGAACTGCGCGATCTTGGCAACACGGTGATTGTGGTAGAGCATGACGATGAGACCATGATGGCTTGCGATTATATGGTCGACTTTGGCCCAGGAGCAGGTATTCACGGTGGAAAAATAATTGCTCATGGCACCCCTGAACAAATAGTCAAAGACCCCCAGTCAATTACCGGTCAATATCTGTCCGGCAAGAAAAAAGTTGGCAACCAGCTACCTAATCTAAAAAAGAAAATCGAAATAAAAGACAAAGAACCAGCCTTCTTAACCATCTATGGCATCCAAGAACATAACGTTAAAAACATCGATATATCCATACCGTTGGGCAAGTTCGTCTGCATAACCGGAGTTTCAGGTTCTGGCAAATCTACTGTCGTCATGGATGTCTTGTACAAATCACTCGCTTCTCGACTAATGCATGCCAAAGAGATCCCCGGTCGACATGACCGAATAGAAGGCTTGTCTCATCTAGATAAGGTTATCGATATTGACCAAAGTCCCATCGGACGCACCCCGCGTTCCAACCCTGCCACCTATACTGGAGCATTTACCACCATTCGCGAAATCTTCGCCCAAACCCCTGAGTCGAGAGCTCGTGGTTATACGCCAGGTCGATTTAGTTTTAATGTTAAAGGCGGTCGCTGTGAAAACTGCCAGGGCGATGGCCAAATCAAGATAGAAATGCAATTCTTGCCAGACGTCTATGTCGAGTGCGAAGTCTGTCATGGTGCCCGCTACAACAGAGAAGCCCTGGAAATTCGTTTTAAAGATAAGACTATTTCTGACGTCTTAGACATGACCGTCGAACAGAGCTTAAATTTCTTCATCAACATTCCAAGCATAGCCAATAAAATGCAGACACTTGTTGATGTCGGATTAGGCTATATCAAGCTTGGTCAGCCAGCGCCAACTCTGTCAGGCGGAGAAGCCCAGCGTATCAAGCTAGCGGCAGAACTATCCAAGCGAGCTACGGGCAAAACGCTCTACATCCTGGATGAGCCAACCACCGGACTACACTTCGCAGATATAGACAATCTGCTTCAAGTGCTGCATCGATTAGTGGCCAATGGCAACTCTATCGTCGTCATTGAACATAATCTTGATGTAATCAAGACCGCTGACTGGCTCATTGATCTCGGCCCTCGTGGCGGGGATAATGGCGGGACTATTGTAGCAACTGGCACACCCGCCGAAGTAGCTCAAGTAGAGGGTTCGGCCACTGGATTCTACCTAAAGAAACTCACCGCATAACACGAGAGTACCAGCACCAACACAAGGCAACTCAATACTGCAGCAAACCCGTGCTCGTCACTCGTGCTAGGGCCTGCCTCCACTTTCCGGGGTGATTCAAAGTTCAAATCATGACGTCAACCCAATCGTCATGATATGATATACGCGTTATGTTTTCACTGCCTCATCTTTACAAAAGCCTTGCTGCTGGTCTGCTGGCTATAGCCTTTTTTGTCATACTTGTTCAGCCAGCCTGGGCCAAAGACTTTCAAGCCGATTATGTAGTAGATTACACACTGGATACTACGAATCAGGTTATGAAAGTTAAGCAGCAAATTAGCTTAACCAACAAGCAGCCAAATTTGCGAGCCAGCAGCTACTCATTAACACTAGAAAGTAATAGTTACAAAAACCTTAAGGCTTACGACTCGCGCGGGGCTCTAGCCTTTACCGAAAAAGATGCCAATGGCGCGCCGACAATTACTTTCACCTTCAACGACAAGGTTGTCGGAGCAGGCAATAAATTGCAGTGGACCATCGAATACGATTCAACCAGTCTAGCCAAAAAAAATGGCCAGATGTGGGACATCTCTATTCCTCGCATCAAACCTCACGACTCATATGATATCGCCAGCTACAAAGCCAATCTAATCACTCCTGTCGATTTGGAAGAGGCTCATTATATGACACCGGGGACAAACAGTGTTACCACAAGCGGCAGCAATCGAATCTACGCCTTTACCAAAGATCAAATAATGCCCGCAGGCATTATTGCCGCCTTTGGCCAAGCTCAGGTCTTCAAATTTACCCTCTTATACCACCTCAATAATCCAAATATTGGTCAAGCCTCAACTGAAATAGCCCTACCTCCCGATATTCCTGGCTACCAGCAGATTATTTACGACCAGCTAGATCCTCAGCCAGTTAAGATGCGAACCGATCAAGATGGCAATACATTAGCCACTTATTATCTTGGTCCATCTGCAAACCTTGATGTAGCATTTACCGGCTGGGCTCGCATTGACCAGAAAAAAGTTGCCCTCGATAGCACTGAATTGGCTAGCAGTTTGCCTCCAGAGTTAGTCAAAAATTACACCGTATATCAAAAATATTGGGAAACCGATAATGACACTTTAAAAAGTAAGGTTGATGAAATTACTGATCCCAATAAGCCCGTCATTGAAAATGCCAGAGCCATTTATGATTACGTAACTCAGACGCTCAATTATAACACCGCCAGAATAGATGAAAATTTAGCCCGCATGGGCGCCGCTGCCGCCATGAATGAACCAGACAATGCGGTCTGCATGGAATTTACCGACTTATTTATTACCATGGCTCGCATTGCTGGCATACCTGCTCGAGAAATAGATGGTTACGCTTATACAACTGGCAAGGACGCCCAACCAATTTACTACCCAGAGATCGGTAGCGATATACTGCATGCCTGGGCTCAAATTTATCTGCCGGGGGATGGCTGGGTTATGGTCGATCCAACCTGGGGATCAACCACCGACGGCATAGACTTTTTTGGTCAGATCGATCTCAACCGGGTGGCCTTCGCCATCAAAGGACTATCATCTCAAACACCGTACGCGGCTGGAGCCTATAAGACATCAGCCGAACAAGACGGGGATGTTACAGTTGCCTTTAGCGATACCGATCAAACAGGTCTACCCAAACTAACCACCGCCTTAAATAACCCGGTATTATCTGCCAGCTTTGGCCAAGCGCCCAACCTAGCAGTTACAAATACTGGCAACACCACTGCCTATAATGTTCATCTCAAGACGGCCAGTCAGGGCAATACAAGCCAGCCAATCGACCATCAACAATCTCGACTTTTGCCAGGCGAGACAATAACCGTCTCAATCAAAAATATAAATAACTCCCTTTTTGCCGATCAGCAAATAAAGGTAATTACCACTACTACTGCCACAGACTTTTATCAGCAGGATATAACTGACCAGCAGTCTTTTGACATCGAGGTGGCATCTATATTCAAGTCCACTATCGCGCCTATTTTAGTTGTGATGACTGTCATTCTGATTACTATCGGTGGAGTGTGGTACGGTTTGCATTGGCTTCACGATCGACGTGAAAAACAATTATCGCAACCCGATAAACCACAACTAGTCCAAGATCCAAAGCTACAGCACCATAGCTAGTCATACTGCAAGACAGCGCACTATTCAATGCCACTTGAATGAGTAGTGTACACTAACTTGTAGAATTTGAGTTACATGAAAACCATGAACGATCAGCTTGCCAAACAACTGACCAATCTACCCACAGACCCCGGCATTTATCGCTACTACGATCAGCAGGGGCAATTGTTATATGTTGGCAAAGCTAAGAATTTAAAAAATCGGGTCAAGTCTTATTTCGCCGATAAGCACACTTCACCAAAAACAAAGGCCTTGGTCAGTCAAATAGACCGGCTTGAAACAATCATTGTAGCCAGCGAGATAGACGCTCTGATTTTAGAAGCCAACCTCATTAAGCAGCATCAACCACCGTATAACATTATCCTCAAAGACGACAAGTCGCACGTCTATGTCAAGATTACTACCTATCAGGAGTATCCAACCATCTCTACCTGCCGACAAACTGATTTGCCCCTCGATACCAAAGCTACCTATTTTGGCCCTTATCCGTCGGGAAGAGTAGTCCGTCAAACTCTGCGCTATCTTCGCAAAGTTTTTCCCTACTTAGCCCATAGACCTCCCGTGCCTCAAGGTAGACGGCGAACTGGTCAGTCATTTTTTTACTACAATTTAAATCTTGGCCAAGTCAATAAGGATGAGGTTTGGGATAAAAAAGAGTACCGACGACAGGTATTCCAATTAGTGCATTTTTTTGAAGGTAAGCGCTTGGGCTTAATGGAGGAAATCCAAAAAGACATGCAAGCTCAAGCCAAACAGTTAAACTTCGAAAAAGCAGCCGAACTCAAGCAGCAACTAGACAACCTCATCTATCTAGCCAATCAATCAATCGCTCCAGACGACTACCTTCAGAACCCGGAGCTCATGGCCGACCGACGTCAACAAGGCCTAGAAGAACTCTCTCAGTCACTAAGTCCATATTTCAACAACCTCCAACCTCCAACCTCCGAGGTTCTTTCCCCCCTGCATCGCATCGAGTGCTACGACATCTCCAACACCATGGGCGAATATTCAGTCGGCTCAATGGTAGTTTTCATCGAAGGGGAGGCCGCCAAGTCCAATTATCGTAAATTCCGCATCAAACAGGAAAATGTTCCCAATGATGTGGCCATGATCAAAGAGGTGTTGACGCGTCGATTCAAGAGACTAAAGGTCACTTCCAGTGACGAGCGACGGGCGACGGGCGACAAAAATGAGCCAAAGACCCCAGCATCTAGAATCCAGGATTCTCTCCGAAGTAATGATATATCGTTTTCTGATTCACCAAATCTCATAATTATCGACGGCGGCAAGGGCCAGCTAAGCGGAGCAATTGAAGTCATGGGTCAGCTTGGTCTGAATATTCCAGTTGCAGGAATGACCAAAAGAGAGGAGGAACTAATGCTCAAGACAGGCTCAGGGAGGCAGGACACTAATGGTTCTGGTCTAAACTCGTCGCCCGTCGCCCGTCGCTCGTCGCATGAACTCGGCTCCCCTAAGCGTTCCGGAGCTCATGGAGCCATAGCTAAATCAGATACTGACTTAGAAACACAAACCATCACCCAAGCTGAATACACAACCATCCGCCTAGCCCGAGGTAGTCAGGCCCTATTCATGATCCAACGCCTCCGCGACGAAGCCCACCGCTTCGCCATTACCTATCACAAAAACTTACGCAAAAAAGCTTTCCTACCAGGCAAGCAAAAACCATCACAGAAGTAGCTTATAGCATTGACAAAAAATGCTTTGATTATTTAGAATACACGGGTACTTTATCAGCGAAAGAAAGGAATCACTTTGAAACACATACGCGTAACGGCCATTGGAGGAGGGAGCGCCCAAGCGCGCCTACTCAAAATTCTTCTGGTTGTCAGAGCTTTGTTGAGGTTGCAAGACATTGAATTGCACATCAATTCCATTGTTGCTGTAGCCGATGATGGTGGAGCTGCCGGTCGAATCCGGGCACTTTTCGGTGGACCGGCTCTGGGTGATATTATCAATGTCATGGCGGCTACTGGCGAAGACCTGGCCTGGGTCAACACCATGCTTGATCGCTATGAGGATGACCTCGGGGAATTGTCAGGACTAAAAGCGGGAAGCTTGCTCTTTCAGCGCCTGATTAAAAATTCGCCAGGAGGACTACCTCAGGCTATTCCGTCTTTGGCTAGAGCCATGCAGACCCAAGCCAACGTCTTCCCATCGACACTTGAAAGTCCTACTCTCTGTGTCAAACTGGAGGATGGTCGCGTTATTTGCGGCGAACATCAAATCGACGAGCCTAAGCATGATGGCGCCATTCAGATCATCAAGGCTTGGCTTGAACCAAAGGTTGAGCTCAACCCGGAGGCTTTCCAAGCCATCCTGGATTCCGACTTCATCATTGGCAGCGCTGGAGATCCCTATGGATCAATTGCTGCTTGCACAATGGTCAAGGGTATGCCTGAAGCTATTTGTGGCAGCCAGGCAAAAGTGGGCATCATCGTCCCGCTATTCAACCGCTATGGTCAGTCCACTGACTGGTCAGCAAATCGTCACATCGACTTCTACGCTGAACAGATGAATCCCGCCAAGGTGTCGGCTGCTTTCATCAATATGCGTCTCGCCTCGGCTCCTATTGCCGAGCTCTACGCTATGGAGAAGGAAAGCCAGGTTTTGCTTGACAAGAACAATCCGCCGGCCGGTATCGATCTATACCAAGGAGATTATCTCGACGAAACCATCATCGAGCCTCAGCCGGGTGACAAAATTAGGCGCAGCTCTAAGGTCGCTCGCCATGGCGAAAACCTGGCCACCGATCTTAAGCTGTTCTTCCTCGGTATTGCACCGAAAAATACATGATAAGGTACAAAGACCCCTGGGGCTTCAAGCTCGAGGGTCCCGTCATACAAGAACTATACGCTCTCCAATCAAGCCAATCTCTCGACTCCAACCTCCAATCAGAAGCTCCAAATGTGTATACTATATAAAGCATGCGCCTCATTCGTCAGATCATCCTCACCCTTCTCATTAACGTTTTCGCCGTCGCTGTGACTGCTTCAATTATTCCAGGTATTACCTATGACTATGGTCTTCAGGGGCTACTAACCATTTCTATTGTCTTAGGCGCAGTCAATATTCTGATTAAGCCTATTTTAAAATTACTCTCACTCCCCATAGAGATAGCCACCATCGGCATCTGCACGGTCGCTATAAATACGGCCATGCTGCTGATCGTCGATCATCTGCTACCTGAATTCCAAATTATCGGCTTCGCTTTCCCAGGATTAAGCCTCAACTCCTTCATCATCCCACCTTTTATGCTGCCTGCCTGGGGCACCGCCCTGTTAGCCTCTATTGTCATCGGCTTGATCACCAGCTTCCTCTACTGGCTAACCAAGTCTAAATAAGCAAACTGATTGAGACGAATATCGGATATTGAATATAGGATATGGATCTAATGTATCTTAGTTGCTAATTTTCTAAATCCTTAAATCCTATATCCTCCACAAAATAGCTTAAAAGCTATTTTGTGGTATAATCCCCCTATGCTTACAAACATTTTATGGGTCGCCCAGACAGTCATTGCTGTACTACTTATTATCTGCGTTTTACTTCAGTCAAAAGGCCAAGGCTTTAACATGAGCTTTGGTGGCACTGCCACCGGATTTCGCACCCGGCGCGGAGCAGAAAAACTCATATTCAACGCCACCATTGCCCTTGGTATCCTATTTGGGTTATCTTCATTAGTGTTAGTGATTCTGTCACAGTAATCCCTCCTAAATCATAATTTATGGCCTCATTCTCGCCAACAATTGGAAAATTTGGAGATGTTACCTCGCGCCAAAAACCTTGGACCCGCTGGTACAAAAAGCACAAGCTAGCTTTGTACTCAACAATAGCTGTAGTTATCATATCCGCTACAGCCGCGGGAGGCTGGTGGGTCTGGCAGGCTCAACAACAACCAGCAGCTGGCGGAGTACTGGAAGAAGGTATTGTAGGTCAACCACAACGCCTCAATCCGCTCTATAGCAATCTCAATCCTGTCGATGCCGAAATAACGCCACTTATCTTCCGCGGTTTATTGAAGTACGATCAAAATCAACGACTGGTTGGCGACCTTGCCCAATCATGGAAGCTAAGCGACGACGGCAAAGTCTATACCATTACTCTGGCTGATAATAAATGGCACGATGGTCAACCAGTTACAAGTCAAGACGTAGCTTTTACCATAGCTCAAGCCCAAGACGATAATTATAATGGCAGCTGGAGTCATAGCTTTACTGATGTGTCAGTCAAAGTTCTTGATAGCAAAAACCTAACACTTACTTTAAATCAAACCTCTGGGCCTTTTGCTCAGTACTTAACTATCGGACTACTCCCACATCACGTCTTAAAAGATATGACCGCTGCCCAATTAGCCAGCAGTGCTTTCAATGCAAAACCCATGGGCAATGGTCCACTAAAATATAAATCCACCGAGGCAGACTCAATCAACAAAGATGTTTCTACCATGCAGTTTGAGCTACAAAACGGCTATCTCGAAGCTATTAACTTTCATTTCTATGACACCTTAGATGAAGTCATCACCGACTTCAAATTAGGCAAGATTCAATCCTTTGGCAGCCACTATACTACCAAGCTATCTCAGTTAAATGATTTTGACAAACAACAGCAAAGCCAGGCGCTTCAAGGTCAGACGTATGGCCTATATTTCAATTTAAACAGCGCTACTGTCAAAGATGTAGCTGTCAGGCAGGCTCTAAGCCAGTCCATTGATAAATCATCTCTGCTTAATCAAGCCTTGGGCAATAATTGGCAAGCAGTCAACAACGTTTTCTCTCCTACAAACTGGGCTAACAGCGACACAATCAAGCCACTTGAATACGACTTAAATAAAGCCAAGGAAACCTGGCAAACGTTGTCCAATAAGCCGCCCAAGATCACCCTTGTTATCCCTGATAAAGACACCCACACCTCAGTGGCCAACAGTATTGTCAAAGCCTGGCAGCAATTGGGAGTGTCTGTAACCGTATTAGTCAAGGAAGGGGATGAATTAAACCAGCTAATTACCAATCGAACGGGCTATGATGTGATTCTGCTGGGTGAAAAGACCAGGCAGGATCCTGACCGGTACACTAACTGGCACTCAACTCAAACACCCCCAACCGGACTGAATGTCGCCGGACTAAATAACCAACGAATTGACCGCGCTTTGGAAGACGGTCGTCGGCTTATCAAAGAAGATGAACGGAAGGTAAAATACACAACCTTCCAAAACCTACTGAACCAAGAACTGCCGGTCATCTGGCTGTACCAGCCCAGTTATGTATACACCTGGAGCAATAAGGTGTATGGTCTGGAAATGCCAGGCTTGTGGACCGAATCGGATCGCTTTGCTAATATTGATAAGTGGTATCTCAACCTGCAAAGACAGAACTAAGCTTGCTCACCTAAGCTATCTTTGCTAACAGGCAAGATTGTGCTATAATCCATTAGTTAAAAATCATGCATATCCCAGATTAGTTCTATGATAATTTTTGAATCTTGACTTTTAAGTTTTGATTTAATTTACGGGGTGTAGCTCAGTTGGCTAGAGCGCGCGCTTTGGGAGCGTGAGGTCAGAGGTTCAAGTCCTCTTACCCCGACCAGTATTTTTACAATTACATAAGCCGAGGTGGTGGAATGGTAGACACGCTACCTTGAGGTGGTAGTGCCGTAAAAAGCGTGAAGGTTCAACTCCTTTCCTCGGCACCAGGTGTATTTTACTCACTTGGTGGGTAACATACACCTGGTAGTCAGGGCAGGTAATAACCTTCAACAGCTTCAAGCTGTAGGGGCATCTATAGTCACCTTCTATTCGGCCAACGAGCCGAATAGAAGGTGACTATAGCCCGAGAGCAAAGCGAACGTTACTTTCCTCGGCACCAAGTGTGACATCAAGCTTATTAACACCTTGAATTACTTGATACCACGGTGAAATCTCAGTGTTCGAAATGCCTGGGTACATCCAGCGCATACCAGAAGGGAATATCGAACACAGCAATGCTTTTTTCTGAGATAGCGTTGATTCCTCGTATGTCTTGGCAATATGTGCCAATTTTTCTTCTATAAACTTAAATAACACCTCATAATTGTAATTTGCCAGATTGGCTCGTGATTGTGCCGCGTACGCATCAGCTAGTTTTTGGTCTAGAACCGCTAGTTGCTCCCTGAATAACTCATCAGAATATAAACCAGCTAGGTTCTTTTCGATAAGTGATTGTCGTGTTTCTTTAACTGCTTCAATGACTGCTACCTTGTCCTGAGCCGCTGTTTGAAATTTGCCCATTCGTGAGATGTATTTTTGGCGCAGGCTTTTTGAAACCTTCTCAAACAACCGAGCGGTTGGTTCAAGGTCTTTGAGATTACTTATAACCGACACTTCCATATTGTTTATATTGATTGATGATGGTGCACCACAACGATTAGCGCAGAAATAATAGCCATATCGCTGGTTTTTACCCTTGCTAAATCCACCTGTCATAGGCTTATCGCATATACCGCACATCATAAAGCGCCGCAAGGGGAATTCAGGGTGATCCAGAATATATCTAAGCTTGTGTCCTGACCTATTTGGACCGCGATTATCTATCATGGCCTGCACCGCATAAAACATACTTTCATTGATCATCGGCTGATGCTGCCCGCTAACTTCCATGCCATACTTTTTAGATACCAATATGCCGCAGTAAAATTTGTTTCTGTAGATTCTTGACACAGATTGCTTGCTGATGAGGTTTGCTTTACCTTTTTGCCGCATCCGAACACCATTCTCATTAAGATAGTGCATCACATCCTGCAGACTGTCTTTACCTGTGGCTAACATTTCCCAACCATGCTTTATATATTCAAAAGTATCAGGGTCTTTGATGGCAAAACCATTTTTAGCCAGGTATCCAATCGGCACAGAAGAAGACTTCAAGCCAGCTTTGAAGCGAGCCTGAAGGCCGTTTTTAGACCGCTCGCTCTTTACGTCATTATCCAACTGAGCAAAGCTGGCCAAGATTGTCTCAATCATCTTTTCAGCAGGGCTGTTACCTGTCGGCTCGGTGGCAGATATGAGATTAATACCGCTCTCGGCTAATTTAGTTCTAATTGTGAGATAGTCTGCCGTTTGTCTGGAGATGCGATCCAAGCGATAAACAATAACACTATCAATAATCTTCTTATTCTTCCGGCAGTAATTGAGTAAATCAAGCAGCTTCGGCCGACCAGCAATTGTCTTGGCTGAGCGTCCTTCTTCCCTAAATATACAATCAGAATCAACTGATTCGTCCAACCTTTAAAAGGCATGACGAGGGACAGTCCCTATGCCGCTTTTAGACTAATACGAACGCTCACTCTACTAGGCCATGACCCAGCAGATTCTGGCTACTTCAGTATATCCCATCAACCAAGCAAAGGAAAAGGGGTGACTAGTGGGTCGCAGCGTTGCGCCAGGCGGTGACCTGCTTGCCGATGGATTCCAAGTGAAGCGCCAGCTGGGCCTGATTCTTTACCGGCAAGATTTTAAGATCAGTAGCTAGGCGAATTTGGAGCTTAAGCAGCTCAAAGTCGTCCAAAAAGTCGTTGAGATACTCGGTTTTGTCTTTAGTTTTATTGGCCCGGTAGATGCTGCGCATCAGCTGAATGGTGTCTCGCTTCATGTCTTGACCGAGGGTGAATTTATATTCTCTGGGAAATTCTTGAGTGTAGGAAAAAATGAGAAGGGAAAGTTGGTAGGTATCACGGAAAACAGGAAGATCGTAATAAAGGGCCATAGTCAAATTTTTTCGTTTAAATAGTTAAATAGATAAATAGCTAAAAAGCCCTGACGAACCTGACCCGGAGGCTATTGCTCTTACTACCGCCATTCTCGTTACCACTAAAGAACTTCTGGTAGCGGGCGGTAGTCACCGTGTACTCCGAACTACTCCAGTAATCGGTAGCGCCGAAGCCACCGACGGTTGCTTGCTGGTCATACAGTTCATTGAGTTCACCTGAGCTAGGCAAGAACCAGTCGTCATAGCCGTTTTGAACAAACTGCGTCGCTAGCTTGGCAGCTACGACCCCGTTGTTGGCCGAGTTACAACCTATGGTTCCATAATCACCACCAAAGGAGTAGTAATTATTGCCACCAAAGTTGGCTGGATTGTCATGGAAAGCCACAATAGCGAGAGTATTGGCTTTACCTGTGCCAATGGCCGTACCTCCAGAACCAGGGACTGAGGTGCCACGACAACCCCATTGGACGGTGGTAGGGGAGCCGTAATCGGCGGTGGCAGCCTCTAGGTAGCGCCAACCGTCAGAGTAACTAGGCTTAACATAGAAGATAACTCCCCCAGCCGGACCAGGATCACCAATACTAAAGGCCGGAGGTTCAGGAGTATTGACGGTGATCTGGTTACCGTATCCAGTACCGCCAGCGTTGGTAGCATAGGCGCGGATGTAGACAGTGGTATCCGAGGGCAAGGGATGAGCCACTACATCAAAATTATCAGTGGTGTCGGAGGAGACAGATACGCCGTTAGCCAAGGTGGGATTAGGAGAGGTAGAGAAAACCACTCCCCGCTCAATAATCTCAGCACAACCATTGTCGCTGATAATACCACCGGTCTCTGTTTGCTCCCAAGTAGTATTAGTACCAGCTTTGGTGGTAAGTACAGGAATAGCCCCGCCCCATCGAGGCTGGCCCTGACAAAAGACCATTGACTGACCATCGAGGCCAGCAGCCAGCTGCACCCAGGCACTACCACTCCAGTAGATCATGTCTCCAGGATTGCTACCGCCGGCTAGGCCACCGCCGCCACAGTCATCCCAAAGGAGCGACCCGCCAACTCCCGATTTGAGACATTGACCCGCCGATCCAGTTGTTAGTTGATGAAGCAAACCAGAGGCGTTGGTGTAGAGCAAGCCGTAGTTTGTAGCAAAGTTAGCAAAAGTGATACTACCAGAGACACTAAGCCCGCCAGTGATACTCAACAGAGAACCGTTCCAAGTCAGACTGGCAGAGGAGGTTTGGGTGTGAGTGCCGTCAAAGAAGGCCAGTTGGCCATTGGCACCTGAACCAGTAAGGTTATCTGACGGCAAAGCCTCGCCGCAAGTTCCCCAGGTTGGAGCACTGCTACCATCAGACATCAAACACTGACCTTCCGTGCCAACCGCAGTAAAGGCATAAGCGCTACCGGTACCGTAAGCAATCCCGCCAGCGGTTGGGGTAGCAGTTGAGTTAGTGCCGCCGCGGTTAATAGCCACAGTACCAGCGCTAATGGCTGAGGCATTAATAGAAATATTGACGCTGTTAGCCGCCGTCAATCGGCCTTGGGCATCAACGGTAAAGGTGGTCACTTGTGAGGCAGAACCATAGTCATCGGCATCAACTGCCGTATTAGCCAAATCAATGGTTGTTGACCCACCCAAAGCCACACTACCACCGCCAGATAAACCGGTACCGGCACTAACGCTCAAAGCACCGCCATTAACTAACCGAGCATTAGCCACAGTGCCGGAAGAAATAGCTTCACCGGCGATGGCAATAGCCGTGGTACCAGCAGCCGTCAACCGACCCTGAGCATCAACCGTAAAGTGGGCTACATGGGTAGCTGAACCATACGAACCAGCTTCAACTGCCGTGTTGGCCAAGTTAATAGTAGTCGACCCACCCAGTGCCGTGCTGCCACCACCACTCAAGCCAGTACCGGCGCTAACCGTCAGAGCGCCGGAGTTAACTAACCAAGCATTAAGAATCGTTCCTGAAGTAATGGCTGTACCGCTCAAATCGGTCAACCCCGATCCATCACCTGAAATAACCCCGGTCACATCCACATCCCCACCAATGGCCAATGCCTCCTCCACCCCATCCCAAACCAAGGCTGCGCTACCCGTAATAGTGTCCCCACTGCTAAAGAAGGTTAACTGCCCTGCAGTGCCAGAGCCAGTAATGGTTCCCGCCTCAGCGCACGACCCCCAAGTCGGCACACCGCCGGTCGACACCAGACATTGCCCGGAAGATCCAACTCCTAGCTGAGACAAGGCTCCTGACCCATTGGTGTACAAAATACCACCGTTGGTAGTGTAGTTAGCCAAAGTCACTGCCCCACTAACCCTGAAAGTACCCGTCACATCCAAGGTAGCTGTCGGTGCCGATGAAGCCCCAATACCGACACTGTCACCGAAAGTAATGGCAGTCGAATTGTAGGCCCATTGACTATAAAGATTCGTTTCACCCTCATCCAGATCATCAGTATTCTTGCCACCGAAAGCGCTGTCAAAAGCTGAACCAAAGGCCGAACTGAAGGCGGTGCCGAAGCGGGTATCGAACCGATCATTAGTCCAATACAAATTTACATCTCCCTCACCTAGGTTATCCGTATCAAAGTCAGTTAGATTAGAAATAAAGGCCGCGTCGTTGGTAATCAAGGTCGTCTGAATGCCCGACTGAATAACTGTACCTGTGATGTGTTGTCCCACAATAGTTAGATCCAGGGTTCCCGTATCTCCTACGGTCGCCTCCGCATGCCGGGCGGCAGTGTTAGCGGCTACATCAGCATTAGCCGACACCCGCAGCTGAGTAAAGTACAAGTTGTCTTCGCCTTCAGTCAAGTCATCAGTATCCTTAGTGGCCAGACGCAGATCAAACCGATTATTAGTCCAATACAAAGCGCTACCGCCCTCAGTCAGGTCATTAGTTGTCTTGCCACCAAAGGCGCTATCAAAGGCCGGGCCAAAGGCAGTACCGAAGCGGGTATCAAATCGGCCATTGGTCCAGTAAAGATTAGTCCCTTCAATCACATGAGTCGTACTCAACGGGTTGCCGTCCACCAAGAAGCCGCCAGTTACATCCACATCACCGTCAATTTCAAAAGCTCCATCTAGGACATTCCAGACCAAGCCATTGCTGCCGCTCAAACTGCTGGAACTACTAAAAAGGGCCAATTGTCCCGTGGTTCCGGTGCCAGTTAGCGTGCCAGTAGCGCACGATCCCCAAACCAGAGCAGTAGTGTCGGACTGGAGGCACTGGCCAGAGGTGCCGAGGGGAAGCTGAGAGACAAGACCAGTGTTGGTAGTGTAGAGGAGACCAGAGGGAGAGGTGAATTGAGTTAAAGTTACATTGCCACTAATAGTAACGGATTGAGTATAGGAAATACCACCTAAGACCGTTTGCCACTGAGTGTAGCGGTTAGTGCTGCCTTGAGTCAGGTCGTCGGTGGTGAAGTTAAGTAGAGAAGTTAGGAAACCAGCGTCATTGGTTATCAGGCTGGTTTGGAGGCCATTTTGGATAACTGAGCCGGTGAGAGTGCCATGGTGAAGGGTTAAGTTGAGAGTAGAGGATGACAGGGTTTGAAGGCTGGATTGATTGGGTAGATTGGGCGTGTTGGGCTGGGTTTGCAGAACAGACTGAGGAGCTGGGGGAGTGGATAGTGGTAAGTCTTGATCAGTAAGCAGGCGGGAGTTTGCAGGGATGCGTCCCTCGTCGATCAGGTCATCATAGGCTGAGAAACGGTCAGTGGCGATGGTGCCAACCAGATTGCCTGCTTGAAGGTAGTAAAGACCATCTTGACCGAGCAGAGTAGTAGCGTCTAAAGGCTGTTTGGCATCAAATTGCCCCCCCGTCACATCCTGAGGGTTGGCTTGCTGATTGAAGCCAAAGAAGTCCTTGACCAGATTGTTGCCTGGCCAGAAGGTGATAGTTAGGAGCAGTGCAGTAGTTGCTAGAGTAAAGACAACGAGTTTTTTAATCATGCGGTCAAGTAAAGAGGTTGTGCACAGCACGCGAAAAGTTCTCTGCAGATTCCAGTATACCTGATAATATCAAGCAGGCACAAACTCAGAGATGTTACAGGGTTGTCGCTTGCTCCTCATATAAAAAATGGATGAAGAATAGGCAGAGACGTTGTTAGGTCTCTTTCTGACGACCAATATGATATCCTATATACAGAGTGTACAGAGATAGGTAATAAAATGATCCAAGCGCATCTTTAGCAAAAATAATTAGTATTTAATTAATAATGTCAAAGGGCGAGATTGCAAGCATTTATGTCTATGACAAAACAAATGATTCTCTGGGAAGGTGGAAGCCAACTAAATGTTAATTGATGTAAATATTATTCCAGATGGATTTGATTACCTCGTAGCAGGATTGCAAATTTTTGTACCAGTATTCCTTGCCCTTACTGGTTTTTGGGTAGGTTTTAAAGCAGATGTATTTAGAAAAAGGTTTTCTCGGCCAAAAGTAATCTTCGTGGCCAGCATAGACAAGATTGAATCAAAGCTTGGTTGGGATTACTTCTGGTGGGTTAGGGTAATTGGATACGATAGCCAACACGAGAAAGCTGCGGAAGAAGGACTAGGTGAAAAATTCCCGTTAGGCCAAATTGAAGGGAATTTATTAACCATAAATATTGCCGTTGCTGGTGATGTATTACCTAATGCGGAATTAAGGTTGGAGAAATTTTCGAACTCGATAGGGAAGAACCTACTTCAATCCCCTGTCATAATATCCAATTACGAGAAAAACACAGCACATGATTTCCTGCCCATCCGGGATGCGAGTTATCCCGTATTTATTTCTATATTCTCAAGGCAGACAAAAACAATCCAAAAAGAGCGAGATGAATACTTGCTCAAGAGGTATCCTCACAACTACAAGGAAAAACCCTCAGGCGAGGATGTTGGTTTTTTAGCGTATCTCAGAATAATACCCTGCACTTAGCCTCTAGCCACATTCGAATTATATCTAAGGGAGAATATAAGTTCAAAACCAACAACGATGATCTTGTATTTGGACAAAGTCTCTACACGATTCCAATAAATGACAAAGGATTATACCAGCTAACATTTAACTTGTATTCGAGTTCTTTGCTAAAGCCAGAAGAATTTGTCATAAACCTCAGGTTTAATCGAAGAGATGACGAACAATATTATGGTTATATCCCGGAAATAGTTACTAGTACTGAAAGCGCAGAACAACAAAATGCCAATTGAGATATCGCCTTCTGATCCAAACGAAAAGCTTTATTCGCTGCACTTAAGAATGCACGAGATAGTAGAAGAGATTATGACCAACGGGCAGAGCGAGAGCACCCGGAGGTCGTTAGTGGCCGCTATTGCGCTAGCTAAGGCCTCTAAGTCTCACATAGCGATCATGTCTCTGTGCGCCAATGGCAATGGAGAAGATGCTGCAATTATTTCACGATCTCTATTTGAGCTTGCAGTGGTGATGAAATACATTTTTAACGATAAGACTGATGACTTGCTAACTAGATTTATAGAATATGCCCCTGTCAAAGCTTCGCAAAGTATCAAGCATGCTGAGAAACATGAATCGCTTCTTGAAGAGTTAAAGAGAAGGGAAGAAAATCCAAGGCCAGGGCAGTCAATAGTAGCAGAGATTCATGCTGCTGCAGATGAGATACTTGGGCGACAAGACTATAATGCATTCGGCTGGTCTGATAAAAAACTATGGGAGATGGCCAGGACTATTGGGCGACAACATTTTTACGATACTATGTATCCCATGCTTTCAGGTTTAACCCACTCAGATTCATTGTCTTTTAGCAACTACTACAAAGAGTCTGAAGATGGCTTTTTCGTTGATGCTGGAGAAAGTGACAATTGGGTAAGTGAAAGTTTAATTATAGCCTTTGATTATATGCACTTAATCTTAAGTATAGTCCATGATGAGTTGGACTTAGATTATGAGGCCAAATTAAATCAACTGGTTAACGAGTTTAACCAGGCGGTTGATAAGATGAATGACTCAGAAGAATAAAACAGTACCGCGCTACCTTAAAGACGCCTCCTATTACCAAGACCTATACGATCGGTTTACTGTAGAAAAGTGTCGCAGAAGTGAAGCAACGATTATTGAGGCGTGCAATAAATTAAAGCAAAACGACCTCTCTAAAGTAGATCCAGAGATTGAAGACCCGGAGTTTGAGCTTCGCAAAGTATTTAGCTTGCACTATTGGTTTGCTACTGAGTGGGTGGCTGGTGAACGCTGGGAAGAGCGCCAAGCAACAATAGATGAGTGGATGGAGCAAGATAGGGCTAGAGATAACGAGGTTGAGTCTGCTCAGCTTAAAAAGTCATCTCCTTGCAAGCACTGCCGCTCACACAATCTTCAGCTTATTTCCAAGGATTTAGTCCCTAGGCCAGAGAGAAAGGAAGAGGTCGTCTTTCTTTTTGACTGCCTTGATTGCAGTAAGCGAACGGCTGTGTGGCATGACGGCATATTATGGGAGAAACCTAAAGCGTCTTGTCCAGTCTGTAGTCAGGTCATGGAAGACTCTAATAAGCGGGAAGATGGCCGTATTATTACTACCTATACTTGTTCAAGCTGTGAGCATGGCTACCAAGATGTTTTAGACCTAAAGGAAGAACCTGAAAAAGTGCCTGATCCAGACTTTGAAAAAGATAAGGTCCTGTTCTGCTTTGACGATAAACAAGGCCAAGAGTTCCTCAAAGCCAAGCAGCAGACATTGCAGATGGCCTCCTTTATGCGCGAAATGAAAGAGCGCATAGACAACAAAGACCTATATGAGAACGTCGCCAATATCCAAAAACCTACTGTCCACGAAGTAGAGCGAAGGCTGACTAAGCGCACTGAAGCCAAGGGATATGCAAAATTCAGCCTTGAAAACCCAACCGATGACCGCTATAGCGCTGCCGCTTTTTCAGTCCGGGACACTGAACCGGATAGAGACAAATATAGGAGTACAAAGAATTTGGAAAGGCTGATAAAGCAAGAATTAAAGGACACCAACTGGCAACTGATGAGCGAAGGCGTCAATTACAGGCTAGGTGTACTCACAGGCAGGCTAAGAGTCTATGAGATAGAGGAAGATCTTCTCAAGCTGGTTAAGTCTAAAGGTAGAACGCATGCTAACAAACCGTGAAGTCGCAACATTGATCATAGTAGGTACATTCCTGGCCTTCGCCTTTTTTCGAGCTGAGGTACGAAAAAGCTTTGCAGATATCCTGAAAACGTTCTGCAGCAAACCGATTCTTTCTGTAATTGCTTTTTACCTGTGCTACGCAGGACTTCTTTTATGGCTTGCCTGGGCAAAGGGCTGGTGGGATACAAGCCTTTTAAAGGACACCTTTGTCATGGTTCTTTTAATCGGCATGGGAATGGTATTTAGCGCTCACACCAACAGAAGGTCCAGCGACATAACAAGAAAAACGCTCAAAGATACCCTTGGCCTCTCGGCATTTTTAGCCTTTTATGTCAATCTAAGTTCATTTAATATCCTGGCAGAAATAGTAATTCAACTGATTCTAATCTGCACAGTTGTGATGCTGGCAATAGCGCCACATCGGCAAGAAACACCAAAATCGACTATAATTTTCTTCAGACGGTCTTGATAATTGTAACGGCTATCTTGTTCACCAAGACAACTCTCGATTTTCGTGAAATATGGATTAGTCAGGGCAGCGAAGGAGTGCTTGCGCCTCTTATTCTGTCTATCTGGTTTCCACTATCTCTTATCCCATTTATTTATATACTCAGCCTAGCTATGAGGATTGAAGTGGTTTCAAAAGGGCTTTCAGCTACAGCCAGGAAGGGAAGTAGCATAAAATGCACAGTAAAATTAGCTGTAGTGCTAGGGCTACATGGTAGCTTAAGGTATGCAAGCGCGTTTAGTGGGACATGGTACACAGACATACAGAAGGAAAGAACTTTCATGGGAGCGCGAAAAGTAATGTGGCGGTTTCGCTTAAGCGTTCAAGAAACTGAGCATAGAGCCAAAGCCCAAGCACTGCGGCTAAAAAGGTATGCTGATGTTAAGGAGGTAGATTGCGACGGAAAGCAGTTAGACCAAAGAGAGTTTAAGCGAACACAACAACTATTCATACGTCTTTTTTCTACCCAACGGGGCTACTATAGAAACGGCCATCCGCCGGGATATAGAGATGATCCGATACTTTTATTCAATGGCTCTGTTAAAGATCAGCCACTTGAAGCAAGCACTACTGTTAAGGTATCTCAAGACGGCCGTTCTTGGTACGCTTGGCGTACAACTCCCTCAGGATGGACCTTTGCTGTGGGCGGCAAAGATGGGACTGATGATATGTGGCTATATGATGGTGAGGTGCCACCCAGCCGCTACCCATCACAAAAATCAAGCGGGTGGACTACTACTCGGGGAGAGACAAGTGCTCAAAACTGGATGGAAGATAGTGATCTTTATCAAGAGTTTTAAGTGAAAAGACCTGTGTTATAATCCCACCATATGAATATCGACACTCAAGAAGCATCGGCATCAGAGGATATCACAGATGAAAAAGGCCTTAGGTGGTCTGATATCCATGATCCAGACCACAAAATTGAAGTACGCGCCACGTTCCACATGCTGGAGGGCAAGTTCTCCCCGGATACGGTTCAGAAAATGATCAATGACAAAGGCTTTCCTGGAATGGTCAAGGAAGTAAATGCACACCTGCAGGCTAACCGAGTCCAGTGGTCATTACTCTTACTGGAGGATATTCTGATAGAGGCGCATAGCAGGGATTTACCTTGAGACACTCTCCATAAATTGCAGTCGCTCTGGAGTCTCTGTGATATAATCCGAAGCATATGAACGCCACCGCTAAAGAAATTGGACAAAAAATAAGAACGGCCCGCAGGGCAAAAGACCTTAGCCAAGCACAGTTAGCACAAATAGTGGGCATAAACGTGTCCTCCTACGCCCTTATTGAACGTGGTGAAGTTAATGTTTCGCTTCAGAATTTCATCAAGATTCTAAATGCACTGAATCTGGATTTTCATGATATAATACCCCGGTGAATTTAGACTCTAGTGATCATCCTCACTTTGAAAAGCTTGGTATAAACTATTAAGCCACTCCATAAAGTGTTCGAATGGTGATGAGTCATCTAGGGCACCAGGTGTATTTTACTCACTTGGTGGGTAACATACACCTGGTAGTCAGGGCAGGTAATAACCTTCAACAGCTTCAAGCTGTAGGGGCATCTATAGTCACCTTCTATTCGGCCAACGAGCCGAATAGAAGGTGACTATAGCCCGAGAGCAAAGCGAACGTTACTTTCCTCGGCACCAGAAGATTAGCATTGTTAACAATCGATAAACCTATGTGGGCCGAAGTGGTGGAACGGTAGACACGCTACGTTCAGGTCGTAGTGCTGTAAAAAGCGTGGAGGTTCAAATCCTCTCTTCGGCACCAGGTGCACGTGACTATCATTTGATGGTTGTGTACGCCTGGTAACACAGGGTGGTCCTAAACACCAAGGGGCATCTATAGTCCGAGAGCCAAGCGAACATTGCTCTCTTCGATGTGTACTGCCCTTAGCCGAAGATTAAAACTACCGCGGTATCATAGACATCAAGCACAGACCAGTATGGTCAAAAACAATCGAATATGGTAATCTAGCAAAGATAATTATTTGGAGCTATAGCTCAGCTGGTAGAGCGCTTCGTTTACACCGAAGATGTCGGAGGTTCGAGTCCTTCTGGCTCCACCAAATAGTTCTTAATTATTTTGTGTAGCCAGATATCGAGAACCTATCGCTGCCAGCGATTAAGGTCGAAGGTAGGAAGAAGTTGTTAAAACATCGATTTTAATAACTGGCACTACCGTCACGATCCGCCAGCCGGCGGAGAGTTGTCCTTCTAGCTCCACCAAATAGTTCTTAAATTGAAAACTGATTGGCAGCGTGTAAGTGGTAAGAGCCAAATGAGCGCCACAGCTCACTCTTATAACTTACACCCTGCCAAGCCAGTTGTTGGCCAAGGTAGCTCAGTTGGTAGAGCACGGGTCTGAAGAACCCGGTGTCGTCGGTTCGAGACCGACCCTTGGCACCATATAACTTTACATCAAGCGAGTGTAGCACAGTGGTAGTGCGCTTCCTTGCCAAGGAAGAGGTCAGGGGTTCAAGTCCCCTCACTCGCTCCATATAGACTTTAATCATAAATAAGCCGTCCAAATACTTGGATGGCTTATTTTTATATCCTACCAAGCGAACTAAATGATAACTACCATATAGGCAGTACCAGCAACTTAGAGCACAGACTTGGCGAGCACAATCGCTGGCAAACTACACCCAACCAAAAGATACGCTCCTTGGAAATGTGTATGTTACTATCAAGGTCCAAAATCTCACACCCCACCCGCCCTAGTTCCGCCAACGGCATGATAGATTGCATGCGTTTTCCAGCCTTAGCTGGAAAATAGTAACAATAGTTTGCGGCGGCAAACAATAATCGCATCCAACCTGCCCTGGTTCCGCCCTATGGCGTGGTAAGTTGCATGCGCAATATAGATCGCGCGCGGCGGCGCGCAACCATCGCATCCAACCTGCCCGGTTCCGCCCTTGGGCGGACAGATTGCATGCGTAGTATAAATTCGCGCGCGGTGGCGCGCAACCATCGCATCCAACCTGCCTGGTTCCGCCCTGTGGCATGGTAAGTTGCATGCGTAATATAGATCGCGCGCGGTGGCGCGCAACCATCGCATCCAACCTGCCCTGGTTCCGCCCTGTGGGCGGACAGGTTGACAACCAAGCATCTAACAGTGAAAATGACATAGACTAACAAAATGCCCCAACTATGCCTTTTCGCACTCTGACTAAGCCAGTCAAATCAATCACTTCCAGCAGCAAACGACTAACATTACTAACAATTGTCTTAATTGTGCTACTGCTGGCCAGCACCAGTGCCCTAGTGGCCAATCGGCTAACCTCTAGCTTACCCCAAGAGCCCAATCATGCCAGCCAGGAGATTGCTCTTATCCGCCAACAAGGTCAGCTGATAGTCGGTATTGTGGCGGACAGACCACCATTTACCCTTGAAAAAAGCGGCCAACTGAGCGGCTACGAAATAGACCTAGCCAAAGCACTCGCGGTAGAGATAGGCACTCCAATTACATTCAAAAAGATAAAGCCCTCCCAAGCGGTCAGCCCTGGCGATTCTGGTGCAACCAATATTTTGGATCAAGGCCAGGTCAACCTCTTAATAGCTGGCTTATCTCCCACCGCATATCGTCAAGAAATGCTCAACCTATCACAACCATATGTTTCAGTTAGCCAGGTTGCCATAACACTCAAGAATGCCCCGAATATCGACTCCGCTAGTGATATCAAAGATAAAGTCGTGGCTGTTGTGAAAGACAGTATCAATCATGAATTTGCAAAAACCATCACTGCCTCATCCAAAGTAAAAACTTCCACCGACACAGACCAGCTCACCAGTCTACTCACCAACGCTCAAACCGATTTGGCTTTAATAGATCTCTATACAGCCAATCAACTGGTAGCCGCCAATGAACAGCTTCGGGTCGCTTCACCAGCACTTGTGGAAGAATCATACGTCATTGCCACAGCTAAAAGTCAGTGGCAACTGGCGGACATAGTGAACAGTGCTATAACCTCCCTGCACCGAAAAGGCGTTCTGCAGAGCTTGCAGCAAAAATGGCTCCATCAACTATGAATCGCTTACCACTCAACCTCCGTAGCAAAATACTAGTCAGCTTTTTGTCGATTATCATCATTTCGGCAGGACTGATACTAGTCATTATGCAACTAAATGATCAATACCTGCGACAACAGCAGGTCAGAGCCTTGCAAATCCAGGTCGACAATAACACCCAGCGTTTAAATGACTACCTGCAAACGATATATCAAACTCATACCAGCCTAGCCAATCAGCTAGCAGCCTCTGGTCCGACTGACCATCTGCGGTTATCAGAAGCAGCCATGCATAGCTCACCGCACACCAACGCCATCACCATACTGGACGCCCAAGGTCGCCAGCAGCATAAGTACCAGAGAGGCCAAGGCTCAATAGCTCCTCTATCAACCGAGCAAACATCCACTTCGCTTGCCAGTGCCCAAAATGGCTCTCGCGCCGTCTCGCCCATATACCAAGATCAAAGCACGTACTATGTCGATATATATACCCCGGCACGCAACGCTCAAGGCCAAATAAATACAATCGTTAAGGGGCAAGTCGAATTGTCCATCCTGTCTTCATTGCAGACTGACAGTCGGCATCACCTTCAAAATTCTAGTGTCTTCTACATTATTGCCAAAGACGGATCAGTCATCTACCACCCAAATAAATCACAGGTCCAGTATCAAGATTTCAGCCAATCACCCATCATAGCCTTGGCTGTCAATAATCTAGATGATCGTCAGCATTATTATGTCAATCCAAGCAATACCGAAGTAGTAGCAGCCAGCGCCATCCTACCTGGCTTAGACTGGGTTGTTGCCTTGGAGCAACCACAAAACCAAGCTTTTGGCCGCATCACGCTGACCAACAATATCTTGTTAGTCGGACTGGGACTAGCCATCCTCATACTATTAGCCATTGCACTAATATTAAGCAACAAGATCGCCAAGCCAATTGCTCAATTAACAACCCAAGCTAGACACTTTCAGAAAGGTCAGTTTAACCACCGAACGGATATTACAACTGGCGATGAGCTGCAAGATTTGTCTCAGGCCTTTAACACTATGGCTCTGCAACTAAAGGAGCGACAGAGAACGCTCGAGCAAACAAATGCCACGCTCAGCTTAGAGAAGGACCGCCATTCTACGCTGTTGCAGTCGTTAACGAGTGGCGTTTTTGCGACAGATAGTCTTGGCAATATCATCTTATTCAACAAAGCCGCTGAACGAATCACCGATATCAAAGCCGATGCCATCATTGATCGTCCAGCTGATGCAGCCCTACAATTCTATAATAATGACCAACTAGTATCTTTAGAAGAGTACAGCAATCAATCAACCCGATACAAAAATCGCCTCAGAAACGAAGGCCTGCAGTTCAACACTGACCAGGGCGTACGGTTGCTATCCATATCAGTTGCGCCAATCACGGAAGACAATGATAAGCAGCAAGGCTGGGTAGTTAGCTTCCACGATATGACTCAAGAAAAAGAGCTAGAAGCCATGAAGCTGGACTTTGTATCGATGGCTGCCCACGAACTCCGCACCCCCTTAACAGCCCTGCGCGGATACCTATCTATTCTGGAGTTTGAATCCATGTCCAAGCTAAACAAGGATGAACAAACCTACCTGGAAAGATCAGTTATCAGCAGTAGCCAACTGAGTTCACTTGTTGAAAACCTGCTCAACCTGTCACGCATTGAACGGGGATCACTCAAGCTCGACCTCGCCCCACTCCAACCAGAAACAATGATAACCAACGCTCTGACCAACTTGCAAGAAGTGGCCAAGCAGCGTTTAATAAAACTAGAATTCATCCAGCCAGACAGGCCATTGCCCCTTATCCTGGCAGATAATTTCCGCATCGCCGAAGTGCTCACCAACTTAACCGCCAATGCTATCAACTACTCTAAGCCAGAGAATGGTTGGGTTCGCATTGAAGCCAAAAAAACCGTTCATGGTGTAGCCATCTCTGTCTCAGACAATGGCCAAGGCATCCCATCCTCATCTATTCCGCGCATGTTCACCAAGTTCTATCGGGTCCAAAGTAGCCTGGCTATGGGCTCGAAAGGTACTGGCCTAGGCCTGTTTATTTCCAAAGCTGTCGTCGATGCACACCATGGCAAAATCTGGGTTGAGTCAGAAGTCGGCAAAGGATCGACCTTTACCTTCACTGTCCCGCTTGCCCCCAAAGGTGCCAAAGTGCCAATCTTCGGCCGCCCTCAGAAATAAACAGTAAGCCCCACGTTTAATTACCCCGCTTAGGCATTAAGTCATATGAACAATACGAGCCAACTACCAATACTCATTGTTGAAGACGATACGTTTCTGAGAGAAATGTATGTCCATGTCTTTGCCAAAGACGGCTTTTCTATGATTCAAGCCGAAGATGGTGAACAAGGCATTGAAGTAGCCGAGTCAACCAATGTTCAGCTTATCCTGCTAGATATCATGCTGCCCAAGAAAACAGGCATTGATGTTCTTCGGCAGCTGCGTCTTCCTGATTCGCGCGCAATTAATACGCCAATTATCCTCCTGACCAATCTTGGCCAAGAGTCAATCATTAGAGAAGCCTTTAAAATAGGCGCCAACGGCTACATCCTGAAAGCCGACCTCCTGCCTCATCAAGTGCTCGACAAGGTTAAACAATTTCTAGCCGGCAAGCTTACCCAAGAAGACTTTCTCTCCACCCAGAGCCTTGATTAATTAATCTCGTCGTGTCAATGAAACATGCAGACCTAAATGGTCAGAAAATGCTTTGTGTTTTTCACTTAGCCCTATTTCTCTAGCAGAAACCGTACTGAGTCCTATATTAGTAAAAATGTAATCAGTCGTGTATCGAGGCAAACCGTCATGAGTCTTTGACATAAATGTAGGCACTTTAGCTAGGTGTTGAAGCATTCGCAGCTGGTTATGCTTGATATAAAGACCATCAACTAATTCCGCCCCACTCAAAGCAGGAAAAGTATAATCAGGCTCCTTGCCATGCACTCGCTCAAAGGCAGATTTAAATCCATACCGTCCTTTAAAGAGCAATATACCTAGACTATACGGCACAGAGTTGGCATCACCAGCAACAATATAATCCGCATTGCCATAGTTGGTACGAAGATAGTGAGCCAGATAACGGAACTTTCGAATTCTGCGTCTTTCTAAAATAGGCGCTGCTTCTAAATGTATGTTGACCACAGCAAGTGCACGGCCATACCAACTCAACTCAACCAGTTGCATTTTACTTCCAGGGATTTTACTGCCCACCAACTCATTCTTGACTACCGGAAGACGACTTATGATGGACAAGCCCTGTTCATGTTCTTGACCTGCGTAGGCCTTGTCGTATATATGCCTATAATTACTACCAAGCCGAACGGCCAAGGCATCAAGTGCTGACCTGCCCACATCTGATGAAACTTCTTGCACAACAACAATATCCGGCTCAATAGTAAGGATGCAATTGCAAAAATCCTTATACCGTTGAGTCACATCTCCATTATTGATTGACATGTTTTGGCTGACTATTTTCAAGACATGGCTCATATTTTATCAGTGTATCATAATAATCTAATTACGATATAATACTGCTATCAAAATAAATCGGCATGAGATATGTAATCCAACTATTAGCCAAGGACCAACACAGCCAGCTTCTTAACCAGCTTAGACTCGATGCAGCACAAATTGTCGGCCAAAACAAGGCTCTTGATTACCCGCTTCCGCACATTACAATACTGTCCAATATTCAAGATCAACCAAATCAAACCATCGACAGACATCAGCTGATTCAAGCCTTCAAGACATTTCAATGCCTTCGAATAAAGCCCGCCATTGAGAGTCAAGTCGCACTCATTGATCGCACTGACACGCACCTATCTCTTGATGTTCAACCAGCCGACCAGCTGCATATTCTAATGTCACAGCTCCGTCAACATTTACAGCCAGTATTTAAGCAAGCCGGCAATGATGTTGCCATTGCCGTCAGCCAGGAGCACTGGTTTCATGTCACCTTAGCTCAGCATATCCAACCAAATCAGCAACAAAAAGCCAGGCAACACCTCCGCCAAGCCATTGCAAAATTACCTCAACTGACAATGTTTGACCGTTTAGCTCTGTGGTCCAAAGACCCTGCCTACAACCAACCATATCAACTACGCCATACCAGACTGCTAACTGATATTGTACCAAAATAATGTGCCACACATCTCAGATACTGAATAAGTTATATACTCAATATGGAAAATACATTAGCACTCATGGAAAGTGGCCTGCGACAATAATTTATCGACATTGTAGTATACTTTGACCATATGTCAGAGAAACCAGACTTTAATCAAGAAATTCAACATTCGCCGGAGCTGGATTCTGCACCAGTTTTAAGATACCCAGTGCAAGCTGCCATTAGTCAGCCATTCGGTAACGATGCCACAGGTCAACATACATTTTATGAGTTGTTTGAAAACAAGCACCCGGGAGTAGATTTTAATCTTCCGGAAGGCACTCCAGTCAATGCTTCATTTGATGGCATAATTGTCAGGCAAGAAAACCATCGAGGCATGGGCAATACTGTCGGTATTCGGAATGGCAGCATCGTAGCTCTCTATGCGCATTTATCAACTATCGACACAACTATAGGAAGCGTAGTAGGTGCTGAGCATTTGATTGGCATGTCAGGCAATACGGGGCAAGCAACCTTCCAGCCTCATCTACATTTCGAACTACGAGATTTAAGTCAAACCACCTTACCTGCGATGGTTTTTGAACCAAATTTTAACCAATCAATTGATCGTTGGCAATCACATTTCACCTACACTGTTCATAACACCACTACACCAAAGAATCTGCTAAATCTCTCCCTATTATTCTTTGGTGACTCAGATTATGTGGATTTGTTAAGAGCCGCCAATCCGAGTCTGTCGACTAATCCTGAGCAAATTCTCCCACAACACACACCAGTTACTATTCCAAACTTCCCTGCAGCGAAGTAATTTTGCCTGAGAATACAAATACTATATACTTAAACATATGCCAGACATACATCTCGAGTCATCCTGGAAGCAAGCTCTGTCCCAAGAATTTAACCAGCCATATTGGCAACCACTAGCCGCCAAAGTTCGTCAGGACTACCTGTCAACGACCGTCTACCCAGAACCTGTCAATGTTTTTCGTGCCTATGATATGTGCCCCTTTGATCAAGTCAAAGTAGTTATACTGGGGCAAGATCCGTATCATGGCCCAGGTCAGGCTAATGGCTTATGTTTTGCCGTCAATGATGATATTCAGATACCGCCCTCTCTCCGTAATATTTATAAAGAAATTCGCAATGATCTGGGCATTGAGCCAAATCCTTCCGGAGATTTATCTCGCTGGGCCAAACAGGGTGTCCTACTGCTCAATAGCGTCTTAACGGTCAAGGCTCATCAAGCTGCTTCACACGCCAATATGGGCTGGGAAGCATTCACCACCGCCACCATCCAAGCCCTCAGCCAAAATCGCCATCATATTGTTTATATTCTGTGGGGCGCTTATGCTCAAAAAAAGGGGCAGGGGATTGATCATGACCATAATTTAGTCCTCAAATCCGCTCATCCCTCACCATTATCAGCCACCAAATTCTACGGCAATCACCATTTTAGTCAGTGCAATAAATACCTCGAACAAACCAACCAAACACCGATTGACTGGCACTGAACGTCTAAGACGAAGGTATAGATCATTGAGCGATAAGATGGAAATACCCAAATTCCTCTCCATAAAGCTTTTGAGAATCGATCCAAGATCAGACGATCATTTGCTCGCGGCACCAGTCTCAGGCGTAGTTTTGCTTCTTCAAAGTCGGCCCACATCAAGTTGTCGGGAGTCTATCTGTCTCATTGTCGCTCAACAACACCGAAAACCTCCCCAGACAAAAGAGTTCTTCCTCGGCGATCTATTTGATTTTGGTTATTAATGTGTCTTGTTGACAGCAGTCTCCGTCTTGACCTCATCCATATAACCACTCAACAACTGCGAAGCCAGCTTAGTTTGGCTAAAATTAGCGAAGATAGCGCGCAAAGCCAAAGTTAATGGCAATGAAATCAAGGTGCCAAACGGACCAAATAACCATGTCCAGAATAGGAACGACAGGAAGACAAATGGCACGGGCAGCTCCAAACCCTTGCCCATAAATCGTGGCGTTACCACGTTATCCATGATCTGATTTAGTATAGCCGCAATTACTACCAACAATATGGCCACCCATGGACCGTATTCAATAAATGCCAATAATGCGGCAGGAATTATAGCCAACACCATGCCGACATTAGGGATATATCCAAACAAGAAGGTTAGCAATCCCCATAACAGCGCCAAATCGATTCTAAAGAGCATCAACTCTACAGTCACCGCCACTGCACTAATAAAGTTGCTAAAGGTCTGAATTGCGTACTGTTTCTGAATGTAAGAAGCATACATACTAAAACCGACCACAAATCTATGCCCTGCGCCCAGCTGTTTTTTAAACTTATCAACCACATCATTGGAACCAATCACCATCATCAACAGGGCTGCTAAGAAAAAGAAGGCAAACACCATTGATTGCATTAAGCCGGACAGGAAGCTCGTCAAGCCTGCCACAAATGACTGCATATTGGGCCAGCTTCCGCCTTCTGCAGTCGAGAAGCCAATCGAAAGATTATACTGGGCTAAAAAGTCTACGAAAGGTTGGATTTGTTGTTCAAATTTAATGGCGTACTCAGGGAGGTTATTGGCTAACTGCCCTATTGATACATAAAAGATCATAAAAACAGCCGCAAAGGTTGCGACTATAGCTAAGACGAATAAGAATACTGACTTGTTATGCGAATAGCCCTTATTGATCAACCATTGCACCCCAGGGTAGATAAGCAAGGTGATTGTAAAAGCGAAGAACAGTGGGGCAAAGAATGGACCAATGAGCATCAGCCCTTGGATGAGCAATAGTATCAACACTGTCACGATCAAACCTGACAGTAATTTATTTTGTGCGACACTTCTGGCGAAATTATTCATACACGCTTCAATCTAAAGGCAGATTAATTTGCTTATATAACATATAATGTCCAATATGATGCTACTACTTCTAGTCTGTATTGGCAAATAACTCTTCGCACCTATGGCACCTACTTCAGATATTAACGCATATAAACTCCTAAGAATGGCTTATACTATCAGAGGACTTAGCCAAGTTTTCCTAGGCATAGTTTTATTAATCTGGCCTAAAATAAGTCTAGGCCTGTTGCTAATGATCTTCTGGTTGTTTCTGTTCGCCGATGGACTCATCCAAATTATTGCAGCTATCAGACTCTGGCGCAATCAGGCAAGCAGTTGGCCAGTTCTTGTTTTTAGCGGTCTTATCGAAATAAGTAGCGGTATCTTTTTCCTCATGAACCTTGAGCGAGCCGATGCGAGCATGGTGTCAATCTTAATTATTATAATAGCCTTGCGTGGACTCACCAGCCTATTCTTAATGACCGACAAGCTAATTCGTTCCCGAGAAAGAATCTTGCTATTCGGTATTGCTCTCCTCAGTCTAGTCTTTGGCATCTTGATGCTTGGCATATCTGATCCAACCTTTAGCAATGTAGGCAGAGTATTTGGTATATACAGTTTATGTGCTGGCATCTTGCGCTTTCTACTTGGCCAGGGTTTTAAGAAAGATATGGACCTTTTGTTATTTGGCAAGCATACCACCGTTGCCTATCAACAACGGCCACAAGCTACTTCTGAATAGCCTTGCCTGCCCACATTGTTTCAATATCATCCATAAAACTGTGCAAACGACCCGTTTCGGCCAGTTGCTTCTGCCCTCGACGAATATACCAAACGCCGAGTGCTGCTCCAGCAATCCCTCCAACCATATCAAAAATCAAATCGTTCATAGTGTCATGAAGGGGATCTTCCATCATAGAGCCTTGAAACTGATGAAAATTAGGGTCTCTGGCTAGCAGAATCTCATCAGATAGATATTCGCCAATCTCCCATAGCGCACCTACACCCAATGCTACAAATACAATCAGCCAAAACATGACGCTCAGCGATGCTTTCAATTTCCCGTGATAGTACATCGAATAGACAATCAAAAATCCGATAAAAGCTGTTAACATCGGCAAGATAAAATGAACCAGCTTATCAAAATACGGGACTTCAGTATAAAAATCTCGCGCTTCGCCAATCACAAACTGCAGCAGCACCATAATAAACAACACTATTTCAAATTCAATCGGCAAAGACTTGACCTTGCCAAAAGATACAATCTGCGGAACTAAAATACCGGCCAGACAGGCCAAAATCAAGACACTAGCCACGGGCTCACCCCAAAACATTTGATAAATACCAGAAGCCAATATTAATGTCCGCAATACCCAGGCGATCTTCTGAGTTAACGGTGATGGAGTCACATAATTATCTGCCGGCACAGAACTAGCGGTTACTGAATCTAGCTTAGACATACAGGACACTCCTTATAGGTAATAAATAATTATTTCAAGGCTTGTTAGTTTGTTTATAAAGCAATACTATATCCGCTTTTTGTCAAAATCAATAGTCAATTATTTATGCCCTGCTATTTCTATGATAATTTACTTGATTCCTGCAAGATGAGGAATGATCATGCAGTCACGCACGATAGACAACCACTGCCTTCTTTTTTTATAAAAATAGATCTTCCATCTGTCAAAGACTTCACCAGCAATCTGTCCTATTCCAGTGCCCTTGATCTATAACGTGTCATACTACTTCTTTATTCACAAACCTCCACCACCGCCGTAAGCTACCTGATAGATACTCACATTGTCTATAACCTTCTTGGCCCAATGATCGCCCTAGCCTTAATCTATTGCCCGCTACCGTTTATTGCCCTACTTATACGCAAAGCATATGCCAAGATGGCTCAACCCGTTCAACCGAAAGCTTCTAGCTAACGCTTACTTTTAGGTTCTTCTTGCTGCTTCTTCAGATGTCGCTCATGGAACTTGTGCCGTTCTTTTTTTAAAAAGACCGAGATAAAAGTCGTTATAATGCCGACACCAAACAACACATAGCCTGATGTAAATAATTTACCTGCATCCGTATGAGGCGACAAGTCTCCATAGCCAACCGTTGTCAGTGTTATGACACTAAAGTAAAAGGCATCAACCCATGAGAAGCCCTCAATAAGGTGATAGAAAATTGTTCCCAAAACCAAAAGCCCTATGGCCAAGGACGCCAGTATCGAGTAAGTTTTGGCTTCTTTCTGAGTCATATAAGTCATAACTACCAACTTTGAGTTTAATTCCTTACTAAACCTAGTATATACCTAAAAGTGATTGTGCTGGTATGTAGCTCACCGCCTATTAAAACCTTGTATTTTTTTGACTGCAGCTACTCCTGCGAGACCGTTAAACACCCACACAGGATCAACAATCATTACGCAAATGTGAACCATGCCGCAGCACCATCTCAATAATATAATATTGTATTGCATAACACTATGACTATCAAAAAATAGTTAAAAACTAACCATTAGATGATGTTGATTTTAGACAACAGTCTTGATTTTTGCTTATATAAAAATAAACATTTTTGGCAGTCTTTATGACACAAAATGATCCAGGTTTTGCACAAAAAGCAAGCATTGACACATCTACATATTGGGTCTACCATGGATATTACACACCATATATAGTGTTTTTGTATCACTTAGCAACAAGTTTCATAACGTACCTAAAACTACAAAAACCATCCAAATCTACTACTCATAATCCGAATTTAGATCACCAGCAAAACCTCACACCGCACTAGTCAAAAATTGCGACTAGTTAACACAGTGCCATACGACAAATCATGTACTGCAGGGGCAGTTGCGCCAACTTGGCAATACACAGTGCAGTACATCGAACACAATATATATAGGAGGATATTCTACCATCATGGCTCTTGCCCATATTATAAAGCGAGACGGCACCACCGTTAAGTATAGTCAGAAAAAGATCGCCAATGCTGTCTACAAATCCATGAAGGCTACTAAGCATGGCCAGCGGGAAGACGCAGACAAAATAGCAGAAAAAGTTGAAAGAATTTTAGACAATCGTCAAATCAAATTCAGTGCCAAGAAAAAAGGCGAGATTTACACCCCAACTGTAGAAGAAATTCAGGATATAGTTGAAGAAGTGTTAATGACCAGCGACTTCACCAGCGTTGCCAAGGCCTACATTCTTTATCGCGAACACAAAAATCAAGAACGACGGCGAAGCCTGTTCAAAAAACGCATCAACCTCAAACCTCACGAATATCCCGAATTAAATGACTACGTCGATGCCATTAGACACTCCTATTGGGTTCATACCGAATTCAACTACGCCAGTGACGTTCAAGATTTTAAGGTTAATGTCAATGAGGCTGAGCGTCAAGTTATTGAAAATGCCATGCTGGCCATCGCTCAGGTAGAAGTTGCCGTTAAAACCTTTTGGGGTGAAATTTTTAAGAGAATGCCCAAGCCAGAGGTCGGAGCAGTTGGTTATACCTTTGCTGAAAGCGAAGTTCGCCATCACGATGCCTATTCACATCTTATTGAGATTCTAGGCCTCAACAAAGGCTTCGAAAAAGTTGTCGAAGTGCCAGTTATTAAAGATCGCATCCGTTATTTAACCATGCATACTGAGCTGATTGCTTCTGGCGAAAATAGAGATTACACCAAAGCTATTATTTTATTCTCTCTATTTATTGAGCACGTATCACTTTTCTCTCAGTTTTTGATCATTATGTCCTTTAATAAGCATAGAAATATATTTAAAGGTATTTCCAATGCCATTGAAGCAACCTCCAAAGAAGAGCAAATCCATGGCTTATTCGGCATCGATTTGGTAAACATCTTGCGCCAAGAAGAGCCAGACTGGTTTGATAATGAGCTGGCTGATGAGATCTACGACGCATGCAGGCTAGCCTATGAAGGTGAGGAGCAGGTCATCGATTGGATCTACGAAAAAGGCGACTTGGACTTTATGCCCAAAGCTGTAGTGAAAGAATTCGTTAAAAATCGCCTTAACAATTCCTTGCATAGCATTGGTTACAAACGCATCATGCCAGTTGACCAAAAGCTACTGGCTCAAACCGACTGGTTCGACGACGAAGTTATCACCACCAAACACGGCGACTTCTTTGTCAAACGATCAACCAATTACAACAAACGCAGCAAAAGCATTACCGAAGAAGATCTCTTCTAAGAGACACCTAATTAATCTACTACAAGGAGTATCATGAACGACCGCCCCGAACTTACTTTTAATTGGCTCAATGACAATAGTCGCAAATTTCTCAATCGCGGCTACTTAGTTGGCGACACCACGCCTGAAGAACGCATGTGGGAGATTGCAGTTGAAGCAGAAAAGAAATTGAAGATGGAAGGCTTTGCTGAAAAATTCTACACCTATCTCTCCAAAGGCTTTTACTCGCTATCAACTCCAATTTGGACCAACTACGGCCTAGGTCGGGGGCTACCAATCAGCTGCTTCTCTGTCGACATCGGCGATAGCATGGCTCAGATCCTTTATGCACAATCAGAAGTCGGCATGATGAGTAAGTATGGTGGCGGCACCGGAGCGTTCTTCGGCCACCTTCGTGGTCGTGGTACGCCAATTACTGACAATGGCACTTCCTCTGGCTCAGTTCATTTTATGCAATTGTTTGAATCACTCTTGAACGTAGTCAGTCAAGGCTCCACCCGACGAGGATCATTTGCTTCCTACTTGCCAATTGATCATCCGGATATTCATGAATTCCTCGAAATCGGCACGGAAGGTAATGAGATTCAAATCATGACCACCGCTGTGACCGTTTCCGACGAATTTATGAAAGCCATGGTAGCAGGCGACAAAGATAAGCGCGCTACGTGGGCCAAGGTTATCCAGCGTCGCGGAGAAATGGGTTATCCGTACATTATGTTTACCGACACGGTCAACACTAATACGGTTGATGTCTATAAGGATAATAATCTAACAATCCGCCATAGCAATCTCTGCTCAGAGATCATGCTGCCAACCAATGACGAATGGTCATTTGTCTGCGATCTATCCTCAATGAACGTCCTTTATTTCGACCAATGGAAAGATACCGATGCCGTTGAAACCATGGTTTATTTCCTAGATGCTGTTATGACTGACTTCATCGAAAAGCTAGAAAAACTGCGTGACGGTGAAAGCTCAGAATATACTCGGGCCTTTTACTTTATGAAGCGAGCCTATGACTTTGCAGTCTCAAACCGAGCTTTAGGGTTAGGTGTTCTTGGCTGGCACTCTTATCTGCAGTCAAAAATGCTGCCCTTTGATAGCAAAGAAGCCAAGAGCCTCAACGGCAAAATCTTCAAGACCATTAACGAGCGCGCCTGGAATGCTTCCAAAGAATTGGCCAAACTATTCGGTGAGCCAAGCTTGCTGAAAGGCTATGGTCGTCGCAATACTACACTGACAGCAGTTGCACCAACCACTTCATCAGCCTTCATTATCGGCCAGACATCTCAAAGCATTGAGCCTATTTGGTCTAACTGCTATGTTAAAGATTTAGCCAAGGTAAAAGTGACAATCAAGAATCCAAACCTTGAGAAGCTGCTTGAAGAAAAAGGCAAGAATGATCGAGAAACATGGAACTCTATCCGAGATCGAGATGGTAGCGTTCAACACCTCGACTTCTTATCCGACCACGAGAAGGAAGTCTTTAAGACCTTTAGCGAAATAGACCAGATTGCTATCATTGATCAGGCTGGAATGCGTCAAAATTACATTGACCAGGCCCAGTCATTAAACTTAATGATCAACCCCAAGACTCCCGCCAAAGATGTCAATGCCTTCCTGATCTTTGCCTGGGAATCCGGCGTCAAGTCTCTCTACTACCAACACAGCACCAGTGCTGCCCAAGACTTCAACCGCTCCAAAATGTGCATCGGCGCTTGCGAAGCCTAGTTGGTAAATTGCTCACCAAACGCATCAACAAACTACCTCAAGATTCGTCTTGAGGTAGTTGTGGTATTCTCATATATTCTTATCCTATAAATAAAACGGAGGGTGCCGGTAAATTACCAGCACCCCTACAAAAGTCATTCCGTCCCACTCCCGCTACATCACACTGTAGACCCTTAGCAGCGGCCACAGTTCGTGGCAAGCTAAGACTAAGGGTTTGAGGCGATCTGCCAGCTCCTGCCGGGACAAGTTTTGGCCGTCGATTGAGAGCAATAGTTGCCTATCGTTGACGTCGACGCCCATGTCATAGATGTGAGCTGCGGTTTCGCGAGGGTCATCGTCTGGCGCATTGTACAGCTCCAGCATATCCCCATCATCGTCTCCGGCATTCGGAACGTCGAGCGAGTTGTAGGCTAGATCCCATACAGCATCGTGTATTCCCTCGGTTGGCTCATTCACGAATTCCAAAACTAGATCCACGTCACACAGCGGATCATCGGGGGCATATCAGACAGATTGCCCCAATCCTCAAACTGACCCTCCCCGAAGCCAAGTCCCCCGTTCAATACCGAAGGTACTCCTCGTTCCATAAACTGGGCGGGTATGTCGATACCGTCAGATGAAGCCATAAGACAACTCCAATGATACAATCGAGACCAATTCTCGATCACTTATAATTAGAGCAGATAATCATAAAAAGTAAATATTATAGGATATATTGCTCAGTGATATAATGCTGCCATGTCGTCTATTCAAAACCTCGGCTCAATATTACAAACTGACAATCAGGGCTACATCGTCAGCCAGTCATCATCAGATAAGATACAACCAAAATGGCGCAAACCGGTCGATGAGGCAATTAGCAAACTTGTTACTCTAGAGGGTGAAAATATAGTTTCTGTATATGTTCGAGGCTCGGTTGCGAGAGGGCAAGCAATTGACCAGATTTCTGATATAGATCTACTAATAGTAACTGACAGTAGACACAATATAAGTCCCGATGATTTAAATAAAATGGAGAAGGAGGTTATAGACAAATTTAAGTTCATTCAAGGCGTGGAATTCTCTTTTAGCGGTCTAAAAGGCATCCTTGGTGCAGACCCAAAGCTAAACTGGCGCCGCAGCATAATAAAGACCCAAACCGCTCATGTTTACGGTCGCGATAGTACCGATCAACTTCCTCCAGTCAAACCAGGGCCAATAATCTTTGGACATATATTCAACTTAGACAAAGACATTGCAACATTCCTAAATAATCTAGATACTTGGCCGAACAAAACTATTGCTGCCCGCTGCACCTGGATTATGAAACGCATCCTGCGTTCTGGTTATGAAATTGTTATGGAAAGGGAACAGGCCTACACCAGAGATCTGTATCCATGTTATGCAGGTTTTAGCAAATACTACCCTGGCAAGCAATCAACTATGTGGGCAACACTTAACCTAGCAATCAATCCCATAACTGATAAGCAAGCGCTTCGCTTACACCTGAATGACTTTGGCTATTGGTTAGCCAGTCAAGCCAAAGACAACCGCCACTAGTAGTATATTTTATCCAATTTCGATTCAATTCTAGCCAAGGTAGCCTTCATCTCGTCATCCTCATCGCGAGATTCAGGACTGCCTTTGTGAATCAAAAATGAAGTCAGCACAACCATAGTTAACAATTGCAAAAATTCTGATTGCCAATTCTCAAATGTGGCACTGAAAATTCAGGAATAAAATCAGTTATCTGTGCCGCTTGCTGATGCATCGCTTGATTAGAAGCAAACTCCTGCCACTAAAATACTGCCTGACCTACCCAACTCAATAAGAAAAGACTTGCCAGCACAATACTAAGATTATAATTCTGCCAAAGTTTCTTCATATCACCTCCGCTTTATAATATTATATTGATATAATGCACTAAAGGTTATAATGTGACTATCATATTTAATAAGAATACAGCTACGAGAGGATCACCTATGCAGCATATCATTCCAAACATTTGGCTCAATGATACCACTGAACAACTTACCGATTTTTATAAGACAGTCTTTAACAATTTCACTATTATTCGTACCGATTATTACCCTGATGCAGGACAAGAAATTCATGGTCATCAAGCAGGAGATGTTCTAACCATTGAATTCTCAATAGATGGTTTTCGGTTTATCGCTCTAAATGGCGGTCAACACTTTAAACCCAATGAATCCGTCTCATTCAGCGTCTTCTGCGACACCCCAGATCAGGTCGATCAATTATGGAATAAGTTAATTGAAGATGGTAAATCGCTGATGGATGTAGGCCCATACGATTTTGCACCCCGCTATGGCTGGCTCAGTGATAAGTTCGGTGTTAGTTGGCAAATTCAGTCCAGTGCGCCTTGATCAAATGCTGTAACAAGGCAACCCCCAACAAATCAAAGCTGTCACTAAGGATTTTCTACAAATGAAGTAATTTGACATCGCCAAGCTAGCACAAGTCTTTCAACAAGCTGCTTGACTTTATCTAAAACTAATCAAACCAGCTAGTACTTTTATTGCGGAGGCGGTATGGCGGATTGGGAAAATAGTATCACGAGGCAATGTTGAAGATAGGCGTGGCATGGCGCCTATGATCGGTGGTGCCGGAGGTCTAGGCATTATTGGCTTGATTGCCTATATTGCTATCAGCTTGATGGGCGGCAATCCGGCGATTATAAATGATGCCTGAAGCCAACTCCAAATCAACCCCACCTATCAGTCAAATCTTCAGCCTGAAGCCCTTGCTGGAGCGGACAATTACAAGATCTTTACCTCAACCGGCTTAGGATCCAACAACGATCTTTGGCAAAAAACCTTTCAGGCCAATAACCGGCCCTATGTTGAGCCGAAACCAGTTCTATTTCGACAAACTACCTCCTCTGCATGCGGCAGCGCTACGTCCAGTACCGGCCCGCACTATTGCCCGGCTGATCAAACAATATATATCGATAAAACCTTCTTTGATGTTCTGCAACAGCAGTATGGGGCTAGCGGAGGGGATGTTGCTGAAGTCTATGTTATTGCCCATGAAGTTGGGCACCACATACAGCATCAACTCGAACTTGCTATGAGCTCGGCTACGAACCAGCAATCAATCGAACTTGAACTACAGGCCGACTGCTTGGCAGGTGTTTGGGCAAATTCTGTCAACCACTTGGAGGTATTTGAACCGAGAGAAATTAATGCGGTCCTTGATGCAGCAGCCAGTGTAGGGGATGATCACATTCAGGAGGCGAGAGAGGTAGACTAAATCCTGAAAATTGAACTGACAGTTCATCAGATCGCAGAAACCAAGCCTTTAATACAGGCTATCCTATCCGCTCAGTTTCTACCTGCAATCTGTAATGTTTCGATAATTAATAAATAATAATGGCTGCCTGTTGACTATTCGTCTGCTTGGTTTACTATTAATAATATGTATGCATTGGTATAACATTTAACAACTATTACATTATATAAAAGGAGGGGGGATTACATAATATAACATATAAAGGAGGGGACCATGGAGTTTTTTATCGTCGGTATATTAATAGCTCTCTTCGGCACAGCCTTAACCGTAGCTGGCTATCAGTTTTATCGTGTTCTACTGACAGTTTGGGGATTTCTAGCAGGTTTCGGACTTGCGGCTAGCATCGTTGCCAGTCTGCTAGGACAAGGCTTCTTAGCTACTACTACTGGTTGGGTATTCGGCATTATCACAGGTTTTGCCTTAGCCTTGGCGTCATACGCTCTTTACGAGCTAGCAGTGGCTATATTGGTCGGAACTATGACCTATGCAATTACACTTGGTTTATTCTTGGCTGTTGGTTTGCCGGATGGCGTAATAGTCAACTTAACTGCTATCGCCGTCGGCCTAGCCCTAGCTGCTGCCAGCTTTTTTGTCAAAGCTGCCAAAGCCTTGGTGGTATTCTTCACCTCACTGGCAGGAGCGACTACCATCATCACAGGTATAATGCTGATAACAAATCAAGCCGCATTCTTTGGCAATAACATCAGTATCGTGCCTAGCATCATCGGACAGTCGATATGGTGGTCAGCAATTTGGGTTGGTTTGGTTATAGCCGGCATTGTCGCTCAGTACGCATTTAGCCAAAAGATTAGCGAGTCGCAACAATTAGACTATGGTGGCTATGATGTTACAATCGTGCCCATGATGGCCGGGGCGAAGGGTGGTCAGGTTGATAAAACCCCAGCTACGCCCAGCACAGAAACTGAGTCTGCCGAACACGTAGAAACATAAATACAACCATAACAAAATAGCCAAGGATCTTGGCTATTTTGTTATGCTATAAAACCTGTCCTGCCCTTGAAAGCACAGCGATCATCCAATCTACGTCGACTAAAACAAAGCGTCTCTTCATTTAAAACGTACCCAAACATCTCTCAGCATCGTGATGGCCGTCCTAGCCATCAATCGCCACCTGTTATGTTCAGCAGGCTCGCGGGATAGAATATTTTTATAAAAATTAATTAGTCATCAAGCCAGTACTTTTGATACCTTAGATTATACACGGATTATCATGAATAACTATACAATCACAATATAACAAAAGGAGGGGATATGTTAAATCTTAACTCAATAATGGTAGGGACAATGCGAATGCCAATCATGGCGGATTTCTATGATAAGGTTTTTGATAAAAGCCCGATATGGTTGATGAAGGAGGCCGCGGCTGGCAGGCAGGCAGTTGCTTCTTTGGTATTATGGAGCATTCAGAAACATCCGGACAGGCTCAAGACCCAGCCCGCATGATATTTTCTCTTGAAACCTCCGAGGTTCAACAAGAATTCGACCGTATTAAAAACATCGATGGTGTCACAGTCATCAAAGAGCCGTATGAAATGGCCACCATGTGGATAGCCACCTTTGCCGACCCCGACGGTAATTACTTTCAACTCATGTCTCCCTGGCAAAGCTAAGTCATCCCCAACACAGCCCGTACTCACATCTGGAACTGTGTTCTTATACACAAAATAAACCACTTAAGAATTGCTTTCTGCCGTACAATTGCTGTACAATTGCTGTCCAATAATCGATACGACACTCGTTTTATCTTAAAAGCGATTCAGCACCTATCTGCGCTAGAGTATGTAAGTGAAAGGGTTTCAACATGTCAGAAAAACCATATCGTCTCGGAGCGCACGCTCTCATCTTTGATCAGGATCATCGGCTCTTGCTCATCCAACATCAAAGCTACCATGACAATCAGTGGAACTTTCCCGGAGGAGGCAGAGAAGCGAATGAAACAGCTATCGAAAATGCCCTGCGAGAAGTCGGCGAAGAGCTAGGATTGACCCCAGATGATCTAAAGATTATTGGTGTTTCTAACCATGCCAATACCTACGAATTCCCTCAAACCATGATTGATAAAGAAGCGCCTATAACCAAGATGTTCCGCGGACAACATAAAGATCATGTCATGTTCACATTGACAGGAGACAAAAACTCAATTAATGCTGACCCGGGAGAAGTCCGCCAATATAAATGGGTGCCAATTGATGAACTGCATCAATATTTAGTCTTTCCCCATCAATACCAAGAGGTTAAACCTGTAATAAATGACTACAAGCGCACCGTCCAAAAAGCCGTGGAAAATTAATTAGCACTCTCGCAATAAGTCCTGTATCTCAGATATTGAGTACATGGTTTGTTCAATATGGAAAGTATTGGTAAAATAAAAGATACCAACCGCTAAAGGACCGCCCGTATAGTAGCCATAGTTTGAATTTATTATTAATTTAATGGCAACCAAAAGCCAATAACTTTATTATCTTTAAAACTCGTATTCCCAACCAGGTTGCCACGACCAATGCGCAGTCACTACATCTTCGACACCCTTACCTAGAATGTGAACTTCCAGACCATACTGAGTTGCCCGATGCCCAATAACCGCAACTGTTTGTCCATCATGCCTTGCTTTTACATCTTTCAAGAATGACTCCATCCTAGTTAATGTGTCATTGTAGCTTTCGCCACCAGGGAAAGGCGTATTTACTCGTTGCAACTTTTGACCATCTACCTGCTCCTTGGGTGCTTGAGTTAATTCGCCATAATCGCATTCACGCAAGCGTTTGTCAATGAATATTGGCACACCAGTATTTTTAAAAGCTATAGCAGCTGATTTGTAACTTCGCTGCAAATCCGAACAATATATTGCATCAGGCAGTACATTCTTGTACCTTTCGCCTAATTCAACAGACTGACGATGACCCAACTCCGACAAGTCAACATCATTCCAACCTGAACTTATTTTGGCCTCATTATCAAATGTCGTTGAGTGTGCTTCAAAGATTAGCTTTGTCATAGATTTACCCCTATCGTTTTGCTAGTTGTTTGCCCCACATAACTCTACTCCAAAGTCGCTCATGGAAAAAGTAAATTAACGTGCCTACAATTGCCATAGCTATGGCAATATCAATAGCAGTCGAGAAGCTCTTAGTATACGTGTAGACAACGACCGCATTGGCAATAACCACCAAAACGCGATAGGTAATTGCTTTGGTCAGAGATCGAGAAGTAGTAGCCATATGTCCAAGTATACCAGGCAAGCTATGCTAAGCCAACTCAACGACCAGAGCTTCAAACGGCTGCAGACGATCTACTCGACTGCAACTCTTGCGTTGGTAATTCGAGCTAACTACCAAACCTTTCAGGCTCAGATCCAGCTTTCTAGCCCTGCCCTCCATGTTAACCACTATTCGATAATGATTAGATTTCTCCTGTCGATCGTATATCATCACTCCTTTAGGTGAGGGCAAAAAATTGATTGAGCCGGTGCGCCAAGCTGCAGTCTGTTGACGAACAGCCAGCAAATGTTGATAGAAATGCCACACCGATTGAGGATCAGTCATCTGCTGAGCCACGTTAATCAAAGGATAGTTGGGATTTGCCATTAACCATGGCTCGCATTGACTAAAACCACCATTGGCCTCATCAGTCCACTGAACCGGTGTCCGAGAATGATCGCGACATACGAACATAACCAACTTAAATGCTAGCCGACTGGGAATACCATATCGTAACATAATTTTATAGATCGATAGCGTAATTATGTCTTGAATTTGCCCAATATTGCGAAAGGGCGCATTTGTCATGGCTATTTCTTGTCCTTGGTAGATAAAGGCTGTTCCCCGCAGAGTCAGATTTAAAGTGGCAATCATGGTGGCTGACTCATAATGAAACTTTGAGTCATTGCCAAACCGAGACACCGATCGCAAGCCATCATGGTTCTCAAAAAATACCGTCGGCCAATCTAGTTGAGTTTGCTGTCGAATCAATTGACGCTTTACCTTATCCGCCTGATAACCCACTTTCGGGATCATATGCTCAAATGAAAATGCCGTGGTCAGCTCATCACCCTTAGTAAAAGACTTAATATCTTCGATAGTTGCCTGATGAGCCTCGCCCACCGTAAAAGCACCATATGGCTGCCAGACCTCGCTATTAAACTGTCTGAGCAACGCATGGCTGCCGGGAGCCGATACATAATGCTCGCTACCAGTCGACAATATCCGTCTTCGGCCGTTTTCAAATGATTGCTTGTGAATTAAATTAATAACATCACACCGGAACCCAGCGGCCCCCATGTCCAGCCAAAACTTCATAATATTCTTTACTTCTTCGACCACCTTAGGATTGTCAAAATTCAAATCAGGTTGATGCTTTGTAAACAGATGTAGATAAAACTCATCCGATGCCTCATCCAGAGTCCAAGCTGGACCGGTAAAAACAGACGACCAGTTGTTAGGCAGCGCATAGTCGCCATCACCAACTTTAGGTGGTTGCCAAATATAATAATCTCGATAGGGAGATGTGGGATCTTTAAGAGCTGACTGAAACCAAGGATGCTGATCAGAAGTATGATTTACCACCAAATCCATAATGACTTTAATATCTCTCTTGGCCGACTCGGCAAACAACTTTTTCATATCCTTCAAGCTACCGAATTCAGGATTAACATCACAATAATCAGAGATATCATAGCCAAAATCTCGATTAGGGGATTTATAAACAGGAGACAACCACACTGCTCCAACGCCTAAACTCTTTAGATAATCAAGCTTAGAGATTATGCCTGCTATGTCGCCAACGCCATCATTATTAGAATCGCAAAAGCTTCTTGGGTAAATTTGATAGACTACCCGATCCTGCCACCATTTATTTTTCATATATTCAGTATAACCTGTAACACTTCAACAGCCAAGCAGTACAGGGCTGGATTCCGATACTGAGCATTCGGATTGATTGGGTCTGAACCATAATCATTAATGATTCATATATTTTGCACAGCGCTAACTTGCGCACACACGGGAGTCAACCAATACCGCCAAGTCAGCCTTGCCTCACAGTAGCAGCAAAAAAACTGAGTCTTGACAATTTCTATGAGATGACAATATGATTGTATCAATATATATAAATAAAGGAGGTGACTATGAGAGGACCAATAGACTACATTATAGTCGGTTTTGAAGGTCAGAAATTTAACGGCAGCATTCTGCAAACATTAAGCGATGCTCTCGACCAGGGGGTGATTGGCTTAATTGCACTGACAGTAATCACTAAAGATGACCAGGGTATAACCACAACCATGGATATAGAGGATCTGGGAGATGGGCCAACTATTGAATTTATTCAAAAATACCCACAATCCGACGACCAACCAATAGATGAAGACGATGTCGCTGAAATGGCGGACTTACTGGAGAACAATACAGCAGCCGGACTGCTCGTAATTGAGCAGTTATGGGCTAAACCCCTCAAACAAGCTTTGATTGATGCCAATGGTGTATTAGTAGCTGAAGGCAGAATTCATCCAGAAGCCGCCGCAGAATTAGAAGCATAGAACCACTAATTAATTAGTATAGCAAGGAGGTAATAATATGGGACTTATAAGAGGAATGGCTAAAACGGCAGTAGTCGCTGGCACAGCCACTGCGGTATCAAACCGAGTTAGCCGACGACAACAAAACCGATGGTCCAACGACAATCAGCAAGCCGAAGCAGAGCAAGCTCAGGCGGCACCAGTTGACGACACGACCGCGCAGTTACAGGAATTGGCTCAGTTAAGAAACCAAGGAATCCTCAGTGAAGAAGAATTCGGCGCCAAGAAGAAACAAATTCTAGGCATCTAGGAACATCTTGACTAGGCTGTGCTCTATTATTTAAATGGACATCCGCGTCTGCATAGCTTACGCAATCAATCAATTGCACACCAAATAAATAAAGGAGCATAGCATGGACAAGAAGAAAATAACCTACTTCACCTTGATAATGGCCTTAGGCACTTTCGTGGTGGTGATGGATAACACCATTATGAATGTGTCCATTCAAGCCTTGGTCGAGGATCTGGGCACAAACGTATCAGGAGTTCAGAGCGCTATCGCCCTCAACGCCTTGATGATGGCCGCCTTTGTGTTGTTTGGTGGCAAACTGGCCGACATCATCGGCATGAAAAGAACATTTATTACAGGAGTCTTGTTATATATTTCGGGCAGTCTCTTGGCTTCCTTAAGCAATAACTTGACCGTCTTTATTCTAGGTTGGTGCCTCATCCAAGGCTTAGGAGCAGCTCTGATGTTGCCAAATGTTCAGACCATTATTCGAGCCAATTTAGGAGGCAATGACCGGGTCAAAGCCTACGGAGCCATGGCCGGTGTCAATGCACTCGGCGCTGCCATGGGCCCGATTATTGGCGGCTTTTTAACCACCTACTTTTCCTGGCGCTGGGCTTTTCGCTTAGAGGTTATTGCACTTGTAGTCATCCTAGCTTTTCATGGCCTCATTCCTCGCGACAAAACCATCACCCAGCGCACTAACATTGATATGCTCGGTACTGGCCTGCAAGCCAGCGCTATGATGTCATTAGTTCTCGGTATATTACTAATTTCTGACTATGGCTTATTTTTTGCCAAGAAACCGTTTGAAATAAATGGCGTAGAAATCTCACCCTTCAACCTGGGCCTATCACCAACGGTTTGGTTGCTGGCCCTAGGAGTTATTTTATTAATGCTATTTATACGACTTGAAAATCGCAATGTACACAACAATCGCCCAACTCTGATTCACTTAGCTTTATTTAAAATCGGAGATTTCGTTAATGGCCTTAAAGTTAGAGCCATCCAGGTGTCACTACTAGCGGGCATCCTCTTCACCGCTCCCTTATTTATGCAGGTGTCATTTGGTATCAGCGCTTTCAATACCGGTATCGCCTTATTGCCGTTGTCCATATTCCTAATTATAGGAGCTGTGATTGGCGTAAAAGCGGGCAAGAAGTACCTACCCAAAACCATTATTCAAGTAGGATCATCCATTATGATATTGGGCGCCCTAGTTTTGGTGTCGACCATGAACACCAGCACCAAAGCCTTTGAGCTAAGCTGGGGCTTAGGCATCTTGGGTCTGGGTAGCGGATTAATAGGCTCTCAGATTGTCAACCTAATTCTCTCAAGCGTCAGGCAGGATCAGACAGCCGAAGCTTCTGGCCTAACCAGCACCCTCGAACAGGTTGGCAACTCGGTCGGTGTGGCCATCCTGGGAACTGTCTTGACGCTATCTCTTTCGCTTGGCTTAACCCAACAATTTAATCAGCAGACGGACATCCCTGCCGACATTGCTCAACGCGCCCAACAGAAGATAGAGCAGGGCGTAGAGGTAGTTTCCGATCAACAAATAAGATCCGCTGTGACAGAACTAACTCCGGATAATGCCGATCAACTCTTGCAGATGTACGACACGGCTCGCACCAATGCTTTCCGTATCACGATGCTGGCAGTAGCTTTCGCCGCACTGGTTATGTTCATACTGTCTCGCTCCTTACCTGCCAAACAGGTCGCAACAACTGAAGCCTAAATAGAAAGTACCCTCTAGATAATTAAACTAACCGACTAGATACATCAACATCTACTCATAAATTACAGGAGTGCAAACGCCCGGATACTTTACTATCCCTTGATTTCGGCATACTTCTTAAAATTATCCAAAAAAGCCTGCCAGCCAGCTCGCTGAAACTCTAGGTCATTCTCTGACTCCGGCTCAAAACTTTGAACAATTTCTACACCATCAGCTGTTTCGGTAAATTCCACCCTCACTTTACGGCCGTCATCCAATGTATAGGCCAGCACGTGATTTGGCACCACTTCGTCATATGCTCCACTAAAATCAAAACCTTGGCCACTATTCTTTGAATACATCCGAGTCACAAAACGGCCACCTACAACTATGTCATTCGTTTTGGACTCAGCACCCCAATCATCCGAGGCAAATGCCCAGAAGGGGATATCTTCAGCGCTATTCCAATATTTCCATACTTTATCCAAAGATGCACGAACAGTAGCTTGAATTACAATAGGTTCTGCCATATATATATCTCCTAAATAGTGATAACATGTATGCACGGTTATAGTCTATCATCCATCACATATTCTGCCAAACATGCACGCTATATAGGCAGGTTATGCCAACGCTATGCCCAGTTTCTATAGCTTTTTGAAGCAAAGCCATCGCCAAAATAATCAGCATCGAGCCAACAAAGTTACTAACTTCAACAGCCGATCCAAATAACACATCAAGTACCACCAAGAATACAAACTTTGACAAAAACCAGCGCCAGCCACACCCCAAGTGCCAGGCCCACCGTATATACACAACCAGTTCACGCTCCAAACCAATTCCCAACAAAAGTCCTCGGCCATTTCACGTAGTTGAAGTCGCGAACCGGGCAGCCTATGAATTCATAGGCTGCTTCCACGAAGCGGCCGATAAGCAGCCCATTATTTGGACCTTTAGATTCCTCGATATGCCTAAGCGTAGACATGTCGCACTAGAAAAAATGGTGCCTAGCGCCGCTGATGACCAACCAGCCAAGATTCATACTACTAGCACCTATCAAAGTCTGACTGACCGCGATAGCATAATCACCAGCGGCACTGTCAACTAAAGCGGAGCAAAGTTGGCGTCAGTCTATCAAAGCTCTAGAAAAAATGCTCGACCAGCAATAGATCTCTACGAAGTAAATCAAATTATCAAAAAATAACCACAGTTATGCTGAGGTTATTTTTTATTAAACAATATCTATATATTGTTATTCGATAAACACTATGATATAATTTGTTCTATTACACTTCAATGAGGTCTCTGATGAGTCTGTCTTCTACTTTGTTTTTAAAATCAATTATCGGCATATTTAGCTTAGCTATTCTGTCTATTTTGGTATTTGTCATACCTTTCGGCATAATGGCAGATCAAACCGGTTACTACCGACCAATACTATTTGGTCTGTATGTCACAGCCATCCCATTCTTTATTGCAATTTTTCAGTTATTTAAGCTATTAAACAATATTGACCAAAGTCAAACATTTTCAGCCGATTCGGTATTGAGACTCAAAAACACCAAAATCTGCGGCCTGATAATTAGCGGCTTGTTTGCGACAGCTTTACCGTACATATTCTATGCGGCAGGCCAAGACGATGCTCCTGGCGTACTGTTGGCTGCCCTGCTCATAATCGGTGGTTCATTCATAGTCGCTTCAGTAGCTGCTCTGCTACAGAGGTTGCTTCAAAATGCTGCCGATATAAAGTCTGAAAACGACCTGACAGTTTAAAAGGATTTACCATGGCAATTATTATTAATATCGATGTTATGCTAGCAAAACGAAAAATGAGCGTTACCGAGCTATCCGAACGAGTTGGCATCACCATGGCTAATTTATCAATCCTCAAAAACGGCAAAGCCAAAGCCATTCGTTTCTCAACGCTAGAAGCGATCTGCAAAGCGCTAGACTGCCAACCTGGAGATATCCTTGAATACCAAAACGATACAAGTAATTAATCTTATTTGCAAGAAGACCAACCAGGCAAAACACCACCAATGATCTCATAATGGATAACAAAATCCTCCTCTGGCTAGCTGCCGTCACCGTTGCAATCTTAGCTATCCCTCTCATCGCCATGCAATTCACCTCTGAGGTTGATTGGAAACTATTCGACTTCCTGATTATGGGTGGCTTGATACTTGCCATGGCCAGTCTGTTTGTCATATTCACCAGAAAATCCAGATCTACTTCTGATAGGATTGTTATCGGCATCAGCTTCTTGCTCGTTGCTCTATATATCTGGGCCGAACTAGCCGTCGGCATCTTCACCCACCTAGGCAGCTAAAAGCACAACCGTAAACCCCTAACCTACTATACCCATAATTTAAGATTTAATCCCAGCCGCCTAGGCGGGATTAAATCTTAAATAAGCAATCGGCATTGGGCTTCTTACTTGTAGCCCTGTATGTCTGGGCCGAACTAGGCGTCGGCATCTTCACCAACTTAGGCCGTTAATCTACTTAAGCAGTTCAAACCAAATAATCTTTACAGTAGTCAGGGGATCAACTGGCCGGCCATAGTAGTTGGTATATGTCTCATACATCTGCTCGTCGCTTGCAAAACCTTCATGACCCAGCCTATCCTCTTCAGTTAGCTGGCCCAATGGCTTAACGATTATTTTCACAACCTTAGCCTCACCAAACTCCTCCAAATCAGGCCAACCCAATAATTTTAATTCATCGCCGACTTCAATATTCTTATCATCCCACAATCGCCACGTAGAATACTTTTCTCCGCTCAATACCATAGGAACCAGATGAGGTGCGAATTTTAATGATTTAAGTTTGTTGCTCATAATATTTTAGTATTCACAGATATAGCCAGCTAGCCTCCATAAGCAATTCGAATTGTATAATTTTTACAGTCGTCATAGAATCAACCTACTCTCGGTAATATTTAGCGAAGACTTTGCACATCTGTGTATCATCCGCAAATCCCAGCTGACCACGCTTATCTTCCTCTGTTAAATGGCCCAATTGCTTACAGGAGACTTTGGTTATCCGAGCAATGGCAAACGTTTGATTAGTTTCCGAATTAATCAAGTCAATGATTTGTCCTTCAGTTAAATCCTTGTCATCCCACAGTCTCCATGTTGAGGCCTTTTCTCCTGCCAGAACAGACGCTACCAATTTTTCTGCAAATTTGATTGTCAATCTTGACGTATTCATATCAAAAACCAAGTTTACTCAACCAAATAGGCATGATCATTATACATCCACAATGACCAGCCGGGCTTGTATAACTGAAGCCCCGTACGATAGCTGGAATACCAGTATTTTCGTGGCCACTGTGCTCAACAAACAACCTCATCGCCTCCGGTGCGATAGTTCTTGATTTAAGATTTAATCCCAGCCGCCTAGGCGGGATTAAATCTTAAATCACTTAAATCACGTATTTTATTTAATCTAGCAAATTAAAGACGGTTTGCTCGGGATAATCTTTCCTACAATACCCCTTGCCTAGAACCAGAACTCAAGAAATTAATCAACCAGCCCAAACCAAATAATCTTAACCGGCGTCTCTGGCCCGACTGGCTTGTGGTAGTATTTGGCAAAGGTAGCACACATCTCTTCATCGCTAGAAAAGACTTCATGGCCTTCTTTATCAGCCGCCATCAATTCGCTTAATGGCTTTTCAGTAACTCTCTTAACCACTGCGAGACCAAACTGCTCCAAGGTTGACTTATTCAACAGCTGCAGCTCATCGCCAACCTCAATAATCTTCTCATCCCACAACCGCCATGTAGCATATTTCTCGCCCGACAAAACCAGCGGTATAAGCTTTGGCGTAAATTTAAGTGTTTTAGTTTCTCGACTCATATGGTAAATATAAGCGATAAAGTCTCGCAAAACTAGTAAAACTAACTTCCGTAATTACTAATCAGCCAAATGAGCGTGATCGTTAAAGATCCACAGCGACCAACCTGGTTTGTTGCCCTTAAAATTATAGACCATGGCGGTAATGCCAGTATTCTCATGGCTCATATGCTTCTGTATTGAGCGTAGGGAATCAGGATTCAAAGAGTCACCCAACAACACCCGAGCAATAATAACTTGCAAAAAGAAGCCGTGCGTTACCACTACAGCACTCTTAGTATCCAGCGCGCTTAAATAGGCCAAAGATTCATCAGCTCGAGCCAATACATCACTATAATTTTCGCTGTCTTCGGCTCTCAATTCTGGATTAAACAAACTTTCATACCACAACGCTTCCAGCTGCACCGCCTGCTCATTATCTCTCGACTTCCCAGATGAGCTAGTCGGTCGTACGCGTTCCACAAATAATTCACTGAAGACTATTTCCTTACCAGTAAGCTCAGAAACAAACTCAGCCGTCTGCTTGGCTCGAATCCACGGACTAGCAATCAGAGTATCAAAATCCAACTTGCCAACACGATGAGCCGTCAGCTTGGCTTGTTTTTGGCCAAGCTCTGTCAAAGGTGAATCGGATGCTTGAAAAACTAAACCCAAATTCCCCTCGCTCTGCCCATGTCGCACAAAATAAACTATCTTTTCAAATTCTCGAGCCATAAAAACCTTTCTTACGTATTAGCCTTTAATGAAACTTCTCTCCATCCTCCAACATAGCCAGGATTTTATCCAGCCGTTGCTGGCGTCCTTTATCGGTTTTGACTGTCTGCAATCTCCACAAAATTGTAAACCGATTAGTTTTATTCAATAATTCGTAAAAAGCCTTAGCCTTCGGTCTCTTGTCTAACTCTACCAACAAGTATTCAGGCTCAGTCATGTCAGTTGCTTTATCATAAGCCGCCGCCCATCGCCCATCCATTTTAGCCCGCTCCACCTCTGCCAATCCAGCCGGCATCATCAGCCCAGCTTTGGTCAGCCGATCAATATACTCAATATTGCGCTTAGACCACAAACTGCTCTTACGCCGAGGAGTAAATTTCTGGACACACGACACCTCATCCAAGCTTCGGCGCACCCCATCGATCCACCCATAACACAGCGCCTCATCCAACGCACCTGCATAATCAATCGATTCTATTCCAGAATCCTTATTATTCATCCTTAGCCATATTCCCTCTACAAGAGCGTGATGAGCATCCAACCATCCTCGCCATTCGCGAGGGTTTTTAAATTCAATAGTTTGGTAATCTTGTTTCATTATGTACAGTATATCCCAGTTAACTTCCGCCATTAATGACTTTCAATATCTCGATAAGTCGAATAGTACGCACCCTGACTACTACCCACAATCGCCTGGCGAACATACGGAATCATCTCGTCAGGAAGTGCATCCATCTCCACCCATTGCAAGTCACTGTGTTTTTCAGGCTCTCCCAACCGCGGCTCACCTTGCCAGCTATCTGCCATAAAGAACTGACCTAGCCACTCATCTTCCCCAGTAAAGCAATGCATAGTATGAACCAATTTCAAAGCGGCAGCCTGAACAATAACCCCTACTTCTTCCTGCGCCTCTCGGGCAACCGCCTCAATCAAAGTCTTGTCACCATCAATCGCACCGGCCGGCACACTAAAATACCCATCCATCCAACCAGTCTGAGCCCGCTTTAATACCAATATCTTATTACCATCCCGCAAGAACAAAAACACCGATACAGACATCTTAAATCGCTCGCGCTTTGCCATAGATTTGCTCCTAGATAGTTATAGAAATTATCATAGCAGAAACATTTCAATAAAACCAGAACAAAACCCGAATATAACTATTCTACAAACGGTGGCTATGCTATAGTTTCAACAGCATGCCATTCAATGATCGCAATCGAGGTAATCTTTAAAACACCATGGCAAATTCAACAACCACCACTCCAAGTACTCATAACACTCTTCGTCAATACGGTATCTTATTTGGTTTTATTGGACTCGGCTCAGTCATAGCTATAGCTCTCACACTTCTGGTCTACATGCCCCTTTACAAATTATTCCATTCTAGTCTAGGAGGAATCCAGGACTTTTGGATTGCTTTGGGGGCATTCTTTATAACTATTATTGTGTCCTTCATCACCTGGCTAGGTATTATCATCTACTTTATCTCACGTGCAGTAAAATACATAGATCACCATAATCTACACACAGAACCAAGCCAATCTGGGTTGACTTTACGTATTGTATTTGTGCTCATTATTGTTATTGGAAGCAGTATCTTTGCAATGAATCATCTTATGGGGATAATACTAAGATGACTTCCATAACAATCCGACCAGCTCGCGCAGACGATGCCCATGGCATAGCCACCGTTCATGTCAAAACCTGGCACACTGCCTATACAGGTCTCATGCCTCAAGATTTATTGGACAGCCTAGATATCGATCAAAGAGCCAAGCACTGGCAAGAGATTATCCAAGCCATGAAGCCGACTAAAATCAATGTGGTGGCTGAGCATGACAACCAGATTATAGGTTGGTGTACAGCCGGAACATCTCGAGATGAAGATGCCCCAGCAAACTCCGGAGAAGTATATGGTATTTATGTTTTAGCTGAGCATCAAGGAAGCGGGGTCGGTTCTCGACTAATTGAAGCTGCTGAAAAATGGCTGGTACAACACAAGTTTAGTCGATCCACGCTGTGGGTATTGGATACTAACGCCAAATCAATAAAGTGGTACACCTCAAAAGGCTACCTGCCGGATGGTGGCACAAAGATAGAGCAGCACAACAATTTTCAACTTTCAGAAATCAGAATGGCCAAGTCATTACAAGGCTAATTGTTCCAAAGACTACTCCATCTCTGTTAAGATAGCTATTTTAGAATGACGACCTCAAGTTTAGACCTCTTATCACAAGGAGCTAAATCCCAAGACTATCCCAAATGCTTCAAGATGCTCATCAGTTCTTCCAATGAATCAATAACCTGGGTCGCTCCGGCTTTTTCTAGTGAATCTCTATCGTCAAAACCATGACTAATACCAATCCGCGTCTCCACGCCGGCATTAACAGCAGATTGCATATCTACCTTATGATCACCTATAACCATTGATTGATCAGGATGCACATTCAATCTTTCCATTGCCATCATCAAACATTGTGGGTCCGGCTTTTCTCGAGTAGTCTCGGCTGCTGTTATCACAACAAAATCTGATAGGCCAAAGTAGCTTTTGACTTGATTAACAAACACGATCAGCTTATCGTCATCACCCAAACTTATATCTAAAAATAGCTTCTCCAAGCCCAATTCAGGCAAAGCAATCCCAAAATTTCTGACAATATGGTGCGGAGTGCCACTGGTAAATATAGCCAGCTTCAGACCAAGACTGCCCACGTTTCTAAACATATTGGCCAAATTGTCATATGGCCTAACATACTGCAAGGCCAGGCTATCTTGAACCGGATTCAACATATGATGCAGCTCTTCAAAATCCATGGACTCCAAGTGGTGAGGCGACTCAGCATACAACACACGAGCCGTCTGCTCCAAAGTGTTTCTGGCAAATCCGCCGACCAGCTTATTAAGCAAAGCTTCATAGGCTTCGTAGCTAGGAATTTCTCCAGCCGGAATACCATGTTTAATAAAATAAGCTTTTGCAGTTTCATATTGACCATGACGAATCAATCGAACAGTATCGACCAAAGTTCCGTCTGCATCAGAAATAACTGCTTGTATGCGGTTCATCCAATTCTTTATACCATAACCATCATTGCTACACTACTGCGCTAACATAAAATAACAAACCAAGCATGACTTGACAGCCTCAGTCCCATCAGTTACTATCCGCCCATCGCCCCTCCGTTTTCCATATAGTAGGAGAAGCACAACATGGTAACGGCAACGACTTCCGCCTGGGATAAACGACACCAGATCCTTAATCAATATCTGACAAGCCCCACGATGACCTTTGCTGAGTTTTGCAGTGAGATATACACGATCTTCTGTGAGCGACTCCAGGAATTGGGACAGATCACTGCCGACACATTCGAAGCTGAGCTTGAGCATGCCTTTGCTAAACGTAGCAACAGAACTTCAAACAGCCTTCATCAGATTGCTCGAGGTGAAGTTACGCTACCCCCAGACGCCATCATGGAATTGGCTAGAAGCTGGAGCTTCTCTGAAATTCAGGCTGAGCAATTGGCCGAGAGTTCTCATAGTAACCCTCACAAAATGCCCATACAGTATGAGCATAGTCACACCCCCAAAACTTACGAGGGTAGGTTGCCTCGATTCTTGGCCGACGAGTCAACTTCAGTTCAGTCAGCATTGGCTGCTGAAGAATACCGCTCCGAAAATCCGCGTGCAACCAGTTCCGCTTTGCCATCTGCACCGCAAAGAACAACTGGCAACGAACATCTGCAACGGCTTGAGTCAAAGGAAAATACAATCACCGACGACCCGATATCCAAGCTAGCATCGAAGTCAGAACAATCGCAACCAGTCTCAACCCCCAGGCAGCATCAGTCGCTTGAGTTGGAGACAAGCCGATTGGCGCAATATCCAACATGGCATCTTCCTGTCGATCATCTCGACAAGACGCAGACCATTAGCGGGCAAATGGCTCACTATCGCAGAGCACAAGTAGTCCGAGGTTGCCTTCTTGGGCTTCTCAAAGGATACAGCCTAGATGATCAGGCTGTCGATCAGCTCAACAGTCTAGCAGGCTTGCCCGTCGGGACAATTGCAGAGGTTCTCAATAGAGGCCAACAGCGATCAAGAATCATATACAAAGTTTTGATCGCCATGGGCCAGGGAGACTGGATATCAGCAGAAGAGCGCAGCCTGTTGCAACGTCAACTACAACACATCGAGGACCAAACCTCCAAGCCTCGCACCGTCACGCCGCAACTATCTTTTGAGGAGGATGCAGACCTTGAAACGCCACTCCAACTCAGTAACCAGCAGGCATACGCCCTGCGGATTGGTATCATTCGGGTAGCCCTTGGTCAAGCAATTTACCGCGGCGATCAATCCAAAAGAGAGCAGAACATTACGAATTTTGCCTGCCTGGTCAACCTAGATCCACTACAAGTAAAGCGGTTCATGGCCAGAAAACTGCGAAGCAAGACGGTCACCGAAGCCATCCAGCACGCCTTGCTAGACTTTGGTTGGCTCACCCGGCAGCAAAATGAGAATCTGCGAGAACAACTTCAGCGGATTGACAACAGTCGTCATCAACCAGCGACCGAAGCATAAACTTCCAGACCGGCATCTGTTTGCCAGTATCGGCACCCCTGCTACCACAAATCAGCAGGGGTGCCGCACCACCTTATCCCTTCTTTCTAGACAAGAATAAATTCATTTAGCAAATTTTATCATATCTATCCAAGAGATAGTCTCCTCTGATACAACCATATATAATCACCAGCTGACAAGGCGGTGTATAATTACAGTATGTCTATTAAAATTTCTGGCGGCACAATCCATGCTACCGTACCAACCGACCTTCAGCAATCACTTCAGGCAGATCTCAAAGCTCTTGAGTTGTGGGAGAGCCTAACTCCACTTGGTCGCAATGAGTTTATCTGCTGGGTAGAGAGCGCTGTTCAAGATGAAACCAGAGCCCGCCGAATTCGCCGCACTTCAGAGGAAATGTTCGAAGGCAGACGTCGGCCTTGTTGCTGGATAGGCTGTATTCATCGTACCGACAAAGATATAAGTCCATCTATCAAAGGCATACTTGCTGCTAAGGGCAAGTCGGCCTAAAGAATACCTATGTCCTATACGTAAATAAGAATGCGACTTCATTGTAAAGTGAAGTCGCATTTTTATTATTGTGATAGTAAAAAATAAAGCATAATAAACGCTGGATTATGTAATAGATATACACTAGTAATATAGCATATCTTGATATTAGCAATTACCTATATTGACAGTCTAGTATTAGGCAATCATAATGAATTTATTATCAAATATAAAGGAGTAAATAGTATGGCAAACCAAACAACAAATGTTAGTGGTTGGGTAGGCTGGATTGGATTCGCAGCAACAATGCTGGCCTTAGTCGGAATATTACATATGGTAGCGGGCTTCGTAGCTCTCTTTCAGAATGACCTCTATATGGTCACAGCCAACTCAGTGTGGATGTTTGACTCGAGCACATGGGGCTGGCTACACATAATTGGTGGCTTGATAGCTCTTACAGCTGCAGCTTCACTTGCCAATGGTCATATGTATGGCCGTATTATCGCCGTATTAGTTGCTGTAGCCAGCGCTGTTATCAATATGGCTTTCGTTCCCGTATATCCATTCTGGTCAATCATGATGTTCGTCATCGACATCTTTATCTTATGGGCCGTGATTGTTCATGGTAGCGAATTAAAGGTAGATCAACCTGCCGCTTAATGTTAAATAAGTAATCTGCGCTGCACAAAGATTACATTTACCTATATAAAAAGATCCGCCTAGGCGGTTCTTTTTATTGGCTAATCTATATCAGAATAAAAATACCCGGCATTGTGCCACTATATTGAAATAGCTCTTAATCGGTCTGTCAGCTGAACAGATTCACCGTCAAGTAGGTTCTGATATTCCTCAACAGCTTCGTGTTACTGATCTCAACTATGGTATCACAGACATCTGCATCAGCATTGTAAGCATCAACATCTTCTTGATTAGCAGGGTCCAAGCCTTCAAATCGAGAATCCGCATCTTCTGTACAGCTTTTAGCCTATTTGGTTAAATCCTCAACAAGAATTCCTTGCTCAGCTACCTCATCAAAATACCCCTGCAACTGAGGTAGTGACATTAGAATTATGGCAATTATTACACCGACCATTACTAAGGCACTAGACACAACCCCGAGCACAATCCAAAAAGTCTCCCATCCGGTGGCCAGATTTCCCTTATCCTCAGCCTTAGAGTGCTCATTTACAAAAGTCATGGCCTTTAATAGCTGAATAAACGAATAGAGCAGGGAGGCAAACGCTCGACGATGTAGCGACCAGTAAAACAATTCAGAGAAGATAGTGCGCCATACTGGTGAGATCTTAGTCGGTTCAGCCAACTGAATCGCTGTCCAATTTTTATAAAACCAATAAATAGAGTAGACGCCCATGGTAACCAGATTAAGCAAAATAACTTTCTTAATAGATACCACAAACTATTTAATGTCTTGATGCACACCACCCGTTCCTGGGTATTAGCCGTAGCGTTCATAATAAGTCCTATGGGTTATAGTATTGAAAATATTATAGACACTCCTGTCAACGAGCAGCCATATCAGAGACATTCACTGTGATATTTTTCAAAAAATAGATAACAAAATAGGCTCCCCAGAATGGGGAGCCCTGTATTCTTCTCTCAGCTAGGCAGATTATTCAGCGTAGCTATCAAACTTGCTTGGGAACAGCAAGTGTTCTTGAACTTTGTCTGAAACCTCTTTCATGATGACTTTCTGTTCTTGGTAATTTTCTGACCAAGGAACAGAGAATGCCTCGGGGCCGAAGTAGATACTAACTCCGGACATATCACCATTGCGCAATAGACGAAGCGCATCTTCAATCGATAGCCATGACCACTCGTCAGGCAAATCAATATAGACTGTCATAACAAGACAGCCCGACTCACCGGCTGTATTGCCAACAAATCGCTTGATCTCCGAAATTTGTCTGCGACGGCCATTAGGCAAAAGCTCGCCTTTGAGCAAATTTTGATTGCGCTCTGTGTACTTTCGAGTACGCCCTCCTTCGCCGAACACAATCAGACAATAACCAGCCTGCAGGACCTGGATCATACGCCGTCCGGCAACTTTATTCATGTCGCTATTCATGCGCTCACGAATTACCGGAATGCATTGTCCGTAACGGTAAAAAAGGTTTTTTAGTTGGGCTGGAAATAGCCTATCATCAGGAGTTTGGAATGGAAAATAGCTTCGATTGAAAAGCATTTTTCTCCAAAAAATTCCGTCTAACAAGACTGGTTCTACAAGAGTCCCGTGATTTGGAATCAGCATGACTCCCTTGCCCTGAGCCATTGCCGCGTAATATCTCTCGATACCATACACGTTGACTTGTCCACTTTTCATAAGTGGACGCACACGACCGAAGCCAAACAACCAGATGATAGCGTAGCCAAAGACTCGCTCAACCATAGCTCGATACACCTTCCTGGTCCTCAGAATCCATACTGGATCAGAGACAGGGTCTGTGCTCTGAGCTGTGACCTTCTCCGGCACTCGCCACATCCAATCATCAAGACGGTTAAAGGTGGCCAATAACCTACGCCCAATCAACCCCATCATTGTCTCACTCCTATCCAACGCGTCTGCAAAAACTGCTAGACAACTACGCCTATAGTATCACAGCAGAGCAAATACGAGCACAATGTATTATGGTTATAGATGGATTTGTCAGTCAGTGATTTAACTCGAAATATACGCCACAGCTTCTATCTCTATAAAAACTCTCGGATCACCAGGAAATTTCGGTAAGGCTGCTACGCCAATAGCTGATCTGGCTGGTTTATGATCACCAAAAAACTCAACATACAACTCATTCATTTTACTGTAAAAAGACATATCGGTCAGAAAAACAGTCGTTTTAACAATCTGCGACTTATCAACTTCAGCCGACGCCAAAACTTGTTCAAGATTGCGAAACACATTCAGCGCTTGTGATTCAAAATCTTCAGGAATCACCTTAGTCTCAATATCCGATCCAACCTGACCAGAAATAAAAACCAACTCACCCGCTCTATAAAATGGACTCAATGGTGCGCTCATAGTTAAGCATTATACACATCAATACAGCCAGCACCAATATCCAGACTCCAGACAGATATCAATTTGACGATTGCTGGTTAGCATCCCTCCTACGCCATTCAACCGCCAATTGCCGGCCAACATAATCCAGACTATCATCAAAATTATTTTGCTGAGAGATTAGAGAAGTTCGATGGCGCAGTAGATCAATCCGCCGATGAGCTTCATTCAACGACCTGCTGACATCAATATTCTCATCATCAGCCTCCCTGGTCGCCCGACTGATTTCAGCCCGGCCAATTCTGTCAAAAAATTTCTCAATTATCACCAGACTTAAAAATTAGTTATCGCTATCTGTATCGCCAGATTGTATTTTGCCGGCAATGCTGTCGCATAATCGTACAACCGGAACAAAAAATCATGAAGTTCTTTGCCCTGCATAGTCTGACTGCTTTTAAAATCAAAACCTTGTCTATCTAAAACTTCATCCATATCCGCCCCTTTCAGTTGCAACTATCAATCACTTGCCATCAGATTGAGGCTTGAGCTCATTGACCAGACTCAATCTTCTAAACTCTATAGTAGAATCTTTATAATCATTCCATGCCCTGCCAATAGCTGGTTTGTACTCAAAATTTACAGCACCATCCTTAATCTGCAATCCTGAGACATTCAGCCCAGTCGGCAAATTGCTGATATTAGATTGAACTATCTGCCACCCCTGATCATCTTTTAAAATTAACCCAATATGAGAATAAACTTGGTCTTGATGGATGCAAACCAGATCAAGTGGCTGCACATCATTTGGTTCAACCAGGCTTGAATTAGCAGCTAAAAATTGAGTCCCAGCATAATTGACACCCTTCTGATTATCACTGGGCCAGGCAAAACCAGCCACAAACCGATCGTGCCCCACCACCGCTGACCAAGCGAAATCCAGAACATGATAGACAAATCCGGAACAATCAACCCCCAACCCAAACAGCTTCATAAATTCCACTATCCCCTCCGCCGTCGAGTTGGCCAGATTATAGCCATGAACCTCAGCCAGCGCTTCCGCCGCCGCCACAATTTCTTCCGGAGTCCCTTTCCCCCGATACCAACCATACGGAACCTGCCGCTGCTTATACAGTTCAGTAACTGAGGAAATCAACGATTCTTCAGTACCCGCCTGCGTCATTAATGAGATTACATTGCGGGACAGCAAATTTATTGCATACGGACAGCCCACTTCTTGGCCACCAATTTTCAGTCGCTGATAATCATGCACTCTCTTCCAGGCCAGATTGTTTGCATGTTTTATTTCAGGTGTCATATCCATGTCAGTATAGCAGATAAGTTTGATGCGACCCTGCTATAAACACATCCCTATTCAACATACTATTGTACGGCCAATTTTCCATAGAGTGCCAATAGTAGTATCTCTGATAAGAAGCCCGTAGAGTATGGAGAGTGCAAACCATAGAAACGCTAGAATAGTCAATTGTGACAGCCCGCCATACCTTAGACGTTGCTACGCCTTAAATTTAGAAATGCAGCCAACACAGCTTCGGCAATAGACAGGCATAAATCATACGTACTATACTTAAGCTACCATGGCACCAGAACACTCTTCAGGTTACTCAGATTCAACTCAAACAGAAAATAATCATCCAAAAGATTCGGATAGAACACCACCACAAACCTCTTCTAGCTTACCTATTTATCAACCGCGTTCACCGATATCTTCTATTGAACATTCCACCGGCATTGATCTAAATTATGGAGAGAAAACGTGGCGACCGTCTCAGTCTATCGTAGATATCTTACAGAATCACCTCGATGCTAATACCACCTCCTATGGAATGGCCCGCTTAGAGCTTATCGACGCCACTGAATTCGACCCTAGCCATCCAGCGCACGACATCATCCTTGAACAGCTTGCCAAACTGCAACTATCTTCAGACCCAGAAGAACAGCTTCGAACTTTTGACACTCTAGCTCGCATCGTAGACTGGCCTGACAAGATATACCAGCAAAGAGTCAGTAATCGCGACTACATAGAGGATCTACGTGCCAAATTAGCTGATGCTGCCTATAAGCCCCCCTCGATAAAGCTAAAATTACGCAATGGCAGTCAATCAAAATTTGTAGAGTATGACAGAGTTGTTTTGGAGCCAGAGGAGTGGCAAGTTGTTGGCTATTTAGTAGCAGATCAAGGAGCAGGCTTCGATCACAAATTACTTAGCATGATTGGAGCCTCTACTAAAAAAGAGGATCCTGGCAAACGCGGTGGATTGGGCGAAGGTTTAAAAATGAGCGTTGCTCAACTCAATCGCACCGGAGCCGATATCCGCATCGCATCCGAAAACTCCGACGAATCCTGGTGGCTTGGTCCACAACAAAATAACGGTTTATTAACCTTAGAAGGCAAAAGCACCACTCGGAGACCAAAGCATGGCACAGATTCCAAGATGCTTGGCTCACGAACATTAGTTGACTTAAGCTCGGCTACCATGTCAGAGGAAGAATGGCATAATGTCAGACAAATTCTAGATCTCAGGCAAAACGATCAAGGACTAGGAAAGTACGTACTAGAGTACAACCATTCATTATCATTAGAAAAGCTCGATACCAGCTGTCGCCTAATAGAAGAGAATATACCACCGGGACGAGTCTATGTTAAAGGCCTGCTTGTCGAAGAAAACCGAACCGATCAACTTTGGAGTTATAACATCAAGAATAAATGGGCCATATCTGGTCGCGATCGCAGCACCGTGCAATATTCTGCCTTAGAGCAAGTAGTCAATGAGGCTATCGAGCACATTGACGACCTAGCCTCACTACAGCTTTTGGTCAGCTCCTTCAATACAGATAGCCCACTATCATACACAATCGAAGCCAACAATCTTCCGGATGGGCAAAACTTCAGTCAGTCGCAAAAAGATTTGTGGCAGCAAGCCATTACCTCCACTTATAATTACATTCCAGGCAAGACACTATTTTGTCCTATCAGTGCTACATTCGAAGAAAGACGAATAATGGAGCAGCGCGGCTATCAGCTAATTGATATTCGGCCAAACATACACAACCTACTAGAACTACTCAAGTCTATATACAACGAACCTGCCCACATTGATCAAGTTCTCGAATTACTAAATGGAGAGACTGGCACCTATCAACCAATTGACCCAAACCTAGAAACTGAGATACGACTAATAGCTCAAAAATATACATCATATGACGTGACAGATGTTCTCGATCAAGCTATTTTTTTGCAGTCACCTAACAATACCCAAAGCGAGATGTTTGTTGATGATTATCCATTTTCATACAATATGAACGAACATGCAGTTATGGTTGATGTCAATAGTCAACCTACCAGCTCATATGCCAGAGCTATGGACGTGGTTCTGTTAGCCAATCAAGTGGAATCTATGGACGTGTCATTTTCTGACAAGCTACAGCTTAGGCTAGGAACGTTTGTTGCACGGGCACTAATCGAGCGTCACCCAGAGTTACTAGAAATCAATCTGTCAGACCAAATTGCTTCAAGAGAAGCGGGTGAGTCGCCTCAAATAGGCTATAAAAATGAACTAGAGCAACATGACAATTTAGTTGTCACGGTTATCGAATTAGTTCAAGCATCAAAAACTCTAAATTCAATCGAAAATATTAAACTGTTCAGCGACAGACTGATGCATGCACGACAATTTTTCGCCAATATCAACCCACAGGCACTTGATTTAGCAATAGGAAAACAGTTTCCCACCGCGCCATTTTACTTCGCCGGCAAACTTCTGTCGTTAAACCAACAATTAGAATTTGTAGACGCCTCGTCAACCCACCAAGAATCGCTACCAATACTGCTCACGCCAGGCGAGCCGATTCCATATATAGATCCCAATGAAGCTCGTCTGCCTCTATACTTTGTTCCTCTGCCAGTGCAAGTCAACCATACGTCTATTTTCTCCATAACCACTTCTGAATCCCAACACAAAGTAGCCATTACCAGAACGGCTTCGGGCAATTCGTTTACCCCACTAGCAGATCAGGACTATACCGTCTCCGTGCATAACGGTAATCCAGTCATAGATTCAGGCCAAGTAAATGACGATGTAGGCCTCGAGATTGTCGGGGAACTACTAATGCTAAATGGAAGGCTCGAAGCTCTCAAGCTAAGCGATGAATCTGAACCGTTTTCAAATCAATTAACCGAGATTAATCAAGGCGAAGAGTACATTGCAGCCAATAACACCCTGGATTATGGGGGCAAGGTCTGGGCAGACCCAAGAAGAATCATGCTAGATGCCATCCAAAATCATATCGATGCCAACCATGGCCAATTTCCAACCATACAATATAAAGTTACAAATGGTGAAGGACATATTCAGGAAGTTGATAGTCAACAACTTGCAAGCTTAGACAAAAGCTGGAACATCATAAGTGTATCAATACTGGATCAGGGAGATGGCTACACCACGCCCTATCTAACGGATCTCGGTAGAACAACTAAATCAGATGCCGACGCAGGCAAATTCGGCGAAGGCTTAAAAATGCTCGCCGCTTCGGCTACTCTGCAGGGCATACACCTAGAGCTACGCTCCCGTAATTGGTCTGCCAAGCCAACTAGTCACAAGCAATCAGCCATGAATCATGAAACCCAACAGCTGCAGGAGTTTGACATGCTAGGCTACAATATGCAATGGCAAGATGAGCCAAGAACTGGCTCTCAAACAACATTTTCATTATTCGACACACAGCTTCAATCTTTAAATCCAGAACAGCGAAGCCAGCTTCAATATTTGTCACCAAACATCACAGAGCAGAGCAATTCTCATCAATTATCTCAAAAACTGCAAATCTGGAAGCAGTGGCTAGATGTTTTAGACCCCAGGATTACCGATGCTGCCGGGTATGCAGGGCTTGATAAATACATCATATCGCCAGCTACAGAGATCCATTCTAGCTTAGCAGTATCAGTACTATTAGATAGACCGGGCCAAATATTCGAAAAAAACCTTCTTGTACCTAATGGCAAAGATAGTTTGCATAGATCCTCACCGTTAATGTTGGGCTACAACTTGCAAAAATCCACAATAAACACTCGTGAACGAAATGCTATCGACCCCGCAGAGTTCTATCTGGTCGCATCAGACTATCTCACTCAAACAATAGATCGCACCGTAGTTAAGCATATTCTCACTCAGGCAAAACTCAATCCTCAAGTTGAGTACCTCGAATATGAACTGTTAGATGAAAACGTAAATTCATTAACCGGAATAGAGAACAATAAAGAGATGTGGAGACAAATGTACTATGAAGTCTTCGGCAGAAACGCAATATTATCAATTGCCAGTCTTAGCTCCGAAAATGCTCAGATGGAAGAGTCTCTCAAAGTCCACCTCGAACGGTCCAACGCCATCAGGCTACCAGAGGATTTAACTAGAGAGCTATCAAAGTTTGTCTATACCACACAAGATTTCTGCCAAGAACTTAGAGGAATTCAAATTGACTTAACCGCTGAGGAAAAGCATCAAGTAGGGCAGTATGCGCGTCAAGTCAATCAAGTCATAGTCGACTACTTTAAGGATATGCTCCTAGATCCAGACAAAAGAGAATATCTTGGTCGCGCTTGGCATAGAGAACAATATGAAGATTCAGAGGTAGATAGCGAGTACCGTTCGAGAAATATGCAGGCAGAAAATCATGTTCTTGAACAGCGCATCGACCAATTATTGCAAATGACAGAACAGGATATTTCTGTCGGCAGTAGTTTAAACCCATTTGCAGGTCTTTATCTCGGAATCGAAAATGATGCTGCACAAATAGAAGTAAATCAATCACTGATTAATAATCCGAAGCAACTACTTGAAGTTTATATCCACGAAGCAATGCATCATCTATCTGGAAGCTACGATTTCGAACTTAATTTCTTGCGTTATTTCACGGCGCTGGCTGTCCAAGCCAAGGATAGTCCTCAAAAAAGCTCAGATTCATACCAAAGAACTGTAGATTTGCAGTTTAGCAGACGCTACATAGATCATTAATACTGATAGGTTTTCATTATCGTAATTACGAGCTAATCTTCCAGTACCCCAAATTTCAAATTTGAAATATACGAATAGTACCACCTGCAATGTGAGATGTTATAGAGCGTTGTAGTTTCTGCTGAAAGTTACTTCAGAATAACCTATAATACATCAGCCTAACGGCAAATTGTCAGATTGTCAGCCCTTTCACAATTCAGGAGAAGTGGCCATGCCTAGCGGCAAAAAGTTAACCTTTTCAGCAAAGTCCACACCTTTTTCCGTGCCAATCAAAATTCCCACCCCTCCCGGGCGTGCATCCCAACACGCCTAGCTTGCCTGTCGTAGAAATTACAAAATTTCCATAGACTGCTAACCCTCTTGTCTAAGATATACAAAAGCCAAAGTGGGGCAGAGTACTAACGACTAACCTTCTATCATTTCTCCCAGTTTATATCCCACATAAAATCCCACAAAAGCACCGACACTACTAAACAGGATCCCCCAACTGGATAACAACCCCGCCCCCCACAACTTTGGCACCAGACTACCCAATCCCGACCCAACAATCACACCAAGGTAAATAAGAAATTTGCGCGAAAACATAAAATGAACTCAAGTATATTTCAATATAACAATATACCCATACATGGCGCCGTGCAACAACGACACTACGCTTCAATTCCGAGGGCCACAGACTAGCACCTCGCCAGCTCCACCTTTTCTCATTTGAAGAAATTAGTCCGACAAAACCAACACTACCTTCGAGCAGCAATGCTAAGTATTAATACGTACCTGCCTAAATAAACTCTTCTACCGAAGATTGGTGGCTGGAATCCTATTCCAGGCATCCAAAATCACCTCTAGTACAAACACGCCCAGCTCGCGAACATTTTCATAAATTTCTTCTGCAGAAAGAGCCTGCAACTCAGCCTTGGTAAATAATTTAATATCGCTTGACTCGCCCTCTTCCAGATCAATCCGTGAATCTTCGGTCGCCACAAATGCATAAGTGATATCAGTGTGAAAATGATCGCTACCTCCCACCGCATGAGTATTGTGATTAAACGGCAACGGATGAGAGTCCACACCAGACAGTTTTAACAGTCGCTCTTTGGGCTGCAATATTTCCAGCTGATCCAACTCATAGCCAGTCTCCTCACGCAGTTCATGCGAGATAGCTTGCCAAGGTGTTTCATCCAGCTCAATATGCCCACCAATCTGCATATACACCCCCAGCTTCTTATGCCGGTGCAGAAGCAGTCGAGGTTCATCACCATCAACTCGAACAATATAAGCGCTCACCGTATGATCATGTTGACCAGGTTCAATATGTATATGTGGCATTCAAAAACTCCCTAATAAGCCTCATTATATACACCATGGGATAACTTTGAATACAAGACAACTTTCCATAGAGTGCTAAATCATTTATCTGAGATAGCAAGATCTCAAACAGGGTAGAGTGCTAATCAATTTTGATATGGAAAGTGCCTAAGATTCAAGCTGTTTCCCAAACAGATCCGCAGCCTTTTCTACAACAAACACCATGCCTTGACCTTTTGCTTCTGCCAATGTCAACCATAGCGCCTTTTCACCCTCTTCGAGTATTTCTACTTGCCTATTCGGACCATCAAGCTTCAATAAGAAAACATGCCACTTATGAGCATCCGCACCGGCACTACATGAATCTCCAACAATATCAGAAGTTCCAATCAATACAGGACTACCAATGATGCCAGTTTCTTCGACCAACTCACGAGCAGCTGCCACTGATGGATCTTCGCCTCGATCTACATGACCAGATGGCACGGTTAAATATAATGGGTACTCGGTTCTTTGAAAAAACAAAAACTTCCCATCTGCTCGACGAACAAACACCCCAGCCGACTCATGCCACAGTTCTCGCTGATCATCGAGCCATACCTTATGCTTATCAAAGTAAATCGCTCGTCCATTATCCTGCCCACATGCATCGCAATGATACTGAGTTATCCCATCAATCTTTACCTGCTTGGCCCCTTCCTTCAAACAACTAAAACAATATCGATGCATCAACCCATCACTAGGCAACTCAAAGTTTATTTTCATAAGATGATTATAACAGAAGTACCGCAGAGCAGGCTTCAACTGCTGTAGTATTTATTGACAGTATCCATTTCTAGTGATAATGTCGAGTGATCATCTTCCATTCGGGGAAGATTACTGCGCAGTTGCGCAGTCGCACCGAGCTAAGGAGCATAGACAAAGTGAACACCAAGCCGAATGACCTGACGGCATTAGCCAGCCAAAAGGTTGAGCGACGAATCAATCAGCTGCGCAGTCAATACAAGTTGACCGGCATTGCAAAGGTGTATATTCACTTCAATCCCAAGTGGGGAGATGAAACCAGGGACTATTTTGTGTTTGAATCCGAGGTAGCGACCTTTGTTACAGCAACTTTGGAACTCTATGTTGACCCAGGAATCAATCCGGGGAATAGTGAGAAGCCAAGTTCTGTTTTTGCCATTACTTTTGCGGTTCTCGCGCAAAAGAGCCCCTACTGGTGGAGCACTCCAGGCCTTAAGAATTATGACCCGACCGGGGCAAGCATCCTAGAATGGACCAGCCCGCAGGTAGCTTGGAACCATTCAGAATTCAAGCTCCCAGATTACCTCCTGGATCAAGCTTGGATCTAAGCCTAGATGGGCATTCTGCTCAGCAATGAGCACGAATGCCCATCTAGCTACACACTGCCTAGCATTCCCTATACTAGTAAAATATTTAACCACGGTACAGCTCAATTCGCTGTTTGTTTTTTAGTATGAGCAGAAAATCGCTCACTGTATGTTCGCAAAATATCAGCTGCTCCAGGATGGATTGGCTCAGGCAATGCGTCCAAATCAAACCATCCTATCTCATCCATTTTATGTGGCTCACCAATTCGTACCTGCTCGGGATCGACTTGCACGATGAATGGAATAGCCAGCCAATGATTTGGAATTCCATCTATATCTACCAAAACAGAATGCGCGGGCAATTCTTCAAAATTCACCGGCTCGACACCGTACTGAGATTTAAGTTTTCGCAACACCGTCTCAACTGGCTGCTCACCAAACTGCATAGAACCGCCGCTACAATCCCACACTCCCAACTCATCCTTAGCCTCTTTACCTCGACGATAAAACAAAAACTGACCACGACCATTGTGACAAAAGAAAGGAGTTATGACACCAATATAATCTTGACCTGCATGCACTAAACTAGTATATCAGACAGCTTGCCTTAGTTGATATAAACCAATACCGCAAACTTGTATTAATCCCCGCTTTATCGGATGCTTTGACCCTTCACCATCCAATCCATTATTTCATCTGTTCTATTATCTTGCTCAACAAAAACACTCATAGGGATTGCGTTCAGCATTCCTGCTAAATAATCTTTAATTACTTCGTCGTTGTAGTACTCAGTAAAATCATTTTTTAACAGCTTACTGACTTCGTCGATCGTAAACCAGCGCATATCATCAGCTTCAATCGCTTCCACATCAATATCACCCGCAACATACTCAGCCGCAATAACAAAATGATAGACAGTTTTCTCAGGCATAATAATATCAATGACCTTAACCAAGCCCTTAATATCAATAGCGATGCCGACTTCAGTCTTTATCTTTCGCTGCAATGCCTCAGACAAACTTTCATGAAGCACCGGCTTCCCTCCAGGCAATCCCAACCTCCCCGGCATCCACTCATTGGTCAACGGTTCACGCAACAGTAATATCTGATCACCCTTCTTAATCAACAACTTAGCCGCCACCACATTTTGAAAATCATATGGATTATTCATAGCTTAAATAGTAACATGCCAGTATATTAAGAAACCTACTTGCCTTCAAGCTCCAACCGAAATTCTTCTAGGAATTCATACAAAAAGACTGTTCGGCGCTGAGCTATGTGCTTAGCAGATTGCGTATGCATTCTACCCTCCACCTTCAATAATCGATCAAAGAACAAATCAAGGGCATAGGCCTTACTATCTGTTTGTCTATTAACACCAAACGGATCAGTCGGATGATAAAAAGGTCGCTGCATTTGTCCGGTCGATGCATAGGTTCGCATAACTGCAATGGCTCCGGTAGCCTCTAGTCCATCAGCATCCTGTAAAATCTTTGCCTCAAGCAGTTCCGGCACAACCCCTTTGGTAAAAGAGCACAACAGAATAGCCTCCATCACAGCTGGTATTTTTTCTACCGGATACTCCGGCAAGTTTGTCAAAATACTGTGAGCCATCTGCGCACTTTCTTCCTGAGCATTCAGCGACCTCGGATCATTCTTGGGGTAAGTAATAATATCGTGAAACAAGGCTGCTGGAATAATTACATCAATATCAGCTTGCTCCTCATCCGCAATCCGCAACGCATTTGCCAAAACGCGAAGCGTGTGTTCAATATCATGCGAAGGGTCGTCGTTCGGTATGCGCTCCGTGGCAATGCTAATCAAAACTTCTTTTAATTCATCAGTCATTCGCCCATTATATCAGAGACATCAACTATCTTTACCCTTCGTAGCATCTAAAAGGGCTATTCACTTGATATTTACTATAAGACGTGTATAATCCCGTTAGTCATCAGTTCGTTTGTCCTGCAGGGAGAGTAATCATGAAAAGAGGCCGCAAAGAGTTGCCGGCAAATAGCCATCTCCGAGCCGGGGGTTTGCACAGTTACCGTGTTTTTAACGGAGATATTGTAAGGGAGAAAAGACTAGAGCGAAGGATGACTATTTCAGACCTGGCAGTTATTTCTCATGTGTCTGCGGGTTACCTTAGCCGCTTAGAGCGAAATTTTACCAGATCTCCTTCTATGGAGATTGTCGCTAATCTCGCTGAAGCCCTAGATCTACCTGAATCATCATTGTGGCTTCCAGCAACAGATACGGGGGATACGTTAACTCCAGCCGTCCGGAGCCCTGATCAGATAAACCTCATCATAAATAGTTTATCGACCGAGGAAGCTGTGGCTGAGTTGCAAGCCTGGCGGAGTGTGTGCAGCAACTACCTCGCACTCCTCGATCTAAAAATCGAGCAACTCCAAAATCGATCGCCCTAACGATAAGCGACACCCCTCCCGGGTGTCGCTTCAACTTTATCTACGACACAGTTTTCCGACTTCAGGCTCCACCTGAACCGCCTAGGCCAGGTGGAACCTGAGGTGTTTCAATGCCTATAAATATCGCAGTCGATGGTCTAATAAAACTAACCTTGCATATTCACGGCTTTGTATCGCTCTTTATGAGCCAACCGAAGAGAGAGTGCATAGAAAAGTCATCCTTAAACAACAGAACTACAATAAAGAATACGCTGCTTGCAACATAGATCAACGCCATGATGGCAAAGTTTATCTGAGCACCAAGCAATATCAGTCCAATCACTACCAAACTAAACACCGCAGCGATGCTCGAAGAAACTGCCAACTCAGTTCCTCGACCCGGAATCTTCGCTAGTCCTGCAAACCTAGCAAAGACAAAGTTATATACATAATCTAAGGGGTGCATAGGCAGAATTATCGCAAACAACGCAATAATCACCGCTAATAACAAGGCAGCCGGATTAACAAAGAATATACTCAATCCCACTAGTAAAATAAATACCGGATAACTAAAGCGAATGCCATATTGAGCACTCCTTTTTCCAGATACTAATCTACAGGCATACCAATTTGATAGTAGTTGCTTTCTTGCTTCGTGCAATATCTTCATACCACATATGATACTTGATATTTGCAACTGACACTACTTTGCACAATCAAATAAAAGTGCGAATTAGATGTTCAACCTAGAACAAGTTAGCTATCTGCATTAAAACCAAAATTTCCATGGAGTGCTAACCAACTTATCTCTGATAATCACCTTAAGAACAGGGGAGAGTGCTAATGTGGAAAATCAAAGATTTTATGAAAAAGATACTTGAGACTGCCTTCTTGCAACAAGAGCCTCATTCCCTGGTCAGAGAATGAGGCTCAGCATGGGCTAGCTCAGAGACCATTTCAATGGCCCTAAAATTACAAACCAAACGGCCATGAGACCAAGTGGAACGGCTAATATACCAACAACAGCAGTTTGAGATACCATGACGGTCGCTGTTAGCACTGGAAAGGTGAACAAGCCTGGCCACCACAGCATACTAAGGTAAATCAAACCGACCAGAGGAACGGCCACGGGAACAGCTGAGTAAAAAATGAGAGTGTTCATTTGCCCATACCCCCATTTATCCACTACTAGCATCTGTAATACAATTCCTGCAAGCAAGTGACCGATGATCCACGGCCACAAGTTGGCCTGGGTCATATCCTGCATCGTGTAGACAGGCTTGTCTCCCCACAAAAATATCGATTCCACTCCGATCAACACGAACACAAGCAGGCTAAACAAGATGAGATTACCCAGCGCTGCCAGCAGGTTGTCGGTGAAGTAACTCTGTGGTTGGAACGTGGCACGTTGAATGAAGATAAAACAACCTACCGAGGCAAGAGCCACAAGCCAAAGCACCAGACATACTTTTGCCGCCGTCAAAGCATCCGCCATATCGTATGGCCCCTGAAACAACAGTCCCTCCAAGCGCATCTCAGTCTCCTTTGATAAGACGTCTTGCTAGTTAAATACTAGCCTATAATGAATTATAAAGGATTATAGGATTAAGCACAAGATTTACTCATAAAACAAATGCAGCCCCGCCTTCAATCAAGAAGACGGGGCATAAAACACAAAAGGACAGACTAGGCTTTTGCCAAGAAGTAAATCGTTATAAAAGCCACAATCATGGCAGGCGCCCAGGCAGCCGCGAATGCATCGCCGATATCGCCACCATCCTTGGTAAATAAGACCGTTATAAGGATCCAAGTAATCAGACCAGTGATGAATGGGATAAAGATCGCCGGAATACCCATAACCGTGTCCGCAGGTGACATCTCATCCTTCTCCTGACTAGTGGTGGGTCAATACATTCTACATACCAGAAAAATCAGAGTATGTCAATATTTCAAAGGTCATCTTCAAACTCAAAACTCTGGCCGTATTAAATAACGGTTCATCAATCACCGTAGCCCATATTTTGTATAGACCTAAATTATTATAGTGTTCATCTAAGCGTTTTATCGCTAGGTAGAAAAGCTAAAGTTTCCATAAAGTGCTAACGCGGCTATCTGAGATAAATGGCCTGGAAAGGTTGGCCAGTGCTAACCTGGAAAGCCAATACCTTTTCCGGAACCCCGAGAGTTAAACTGAGGCTGAACCTCCGGTTGTTTGATTATGCTTATATTGACTCAACTGACTGAAACATTCAGTTGTCACAGCAGCATATATTCTTATTTTACTCCTTGTATGTAAACACATTCTCCTAAACAAGCACTCAGAGGTTCAGCTAGAAAGCAACCCCCGGGGTTACTAACGGTTAACCGCTGGTATACGCGCTTTAGGGAGCACCTACCTCAAGAGCCTGACCGTGACCAGCTAGATGGGGTGGTGGAGCTGGATGAGTCATGGTTTGGCAAAGAACGCTACGGCAGACAAGCAATTGTTATTGGCGCCATTGAGCAAGGTAGTGGTCGGATAAAAGTGGAGATATTGCCTTCAGCACCAGATGCAGATCTGGTTCAAGGTTTTCTGGAGAGGCATGTCACCCCAAGTACCTTGGTCGTTACTGACACAGCAGGCTATTATGCAGGCATTGAATGGATGGGCTATGGTCGGGAGATCTGGAACCATTCTAAAGGACACTTTACCGGCACCAATCGTATTGAGAATCTGTGGAGTCGAATGAAGCGACGTGCACGGCGCATCCTCTCTCATGTAGGGATGACTACGGCCAGACTGCAGGTATTCCTTAATGAATGGATGGCCCGGTGTAACCAAGCACACGTATTTAGAAGCCCTCAAGCCTATCTGCGCGCAACGTTGTTCCGCTTTAGTTGACTGCACCCAAAATCCAAGGTCGAACAACAAAAAGGAAAAGCCCCCAGCTTTCGCTGAGGCGCTTTCTTTTGGCTGAGCGTCACGATACAGATGTATATATCATCATAGCCACATATGTATCTCTAGTGAATGCCACAAACAAGATGGTGCGCCATGCTTACATAAAACAAGGGTGCGTGATTTTGGCCCCAAACAAGCATGCTAGGCTAGTAACCCAAAAACCGATCCTGGCGAATACTGGAGCCCTTAATCCCCTTATCTTTCAATTGCTTAACGGTACTGGTCAAGAACTGTCCTCCTCCAGATATATAGTAGGTGGCTTGGGAATGATCCATTAGTATGACATCAAGCACCTGCCGGAATTCTTGAGAGTTGACAGCATAGATAGCCTTGGTAGCCAATCTGCTGGTTTCTGCTTTAAAGGTATGCTCAGATGAACTGACATGGAGCAGTGTACTGTGAACACTGAGTTTCTGGTTGCGAATATGGCGCAGTAATGACCGGTACGGCGTAATGCCAATACCTTGAGCTAAAAACACCACCTCGCGCTCATCAGGCTTAAGCACAAAGTTCATAATCGGTCCCCGCATCTTAACCGTATCACCAGGTTGCAAGGCATCCAGCAACTGTTTAAATCGACTCTGCTGGCGTACATGAGTAGTAATAATCACCTCATTATCTTCGGGCGATGAAGTGAGGGAGAAGGCCTTAATCCCCAAAAATCCTTTCAGAGAAAATAAGCCATGCTGTCCGGCTTTGTGTTTAAGCGGTTTTGTTGGCTTAAAGTGAAAGCTATAGATATCATCATGCTCATGGTGCTTACTAGTGAATTCGAGAACGGTTCCTCGTATAAGTGACATTGCGGTACCCCCGTGCTTTATTTGTTGCTTGTCTTTATGCTGGTCTAGTGGTTATAGATAGCGTACTATATGAAATGTATGAATGATATGACTAATAGGAGAAATATATGTTTGGCAATCCAAAACTGTACGGCACCGTCACTGTAGGCGAAAGAGGCCAGGTGGTTATACCAGTAGAGGCAAGAGAAGCACTGCAAGTCAGTGCTGGGGACAAAATGCTGGTCTTTGACACTCCCATGAAAGGAGCCGTAGCTCTGGTTCGCCTTGAGGTATTTGAAGAGCATCTAAAACAGATCAGCCAAGGCATGTTTGATCTTCAAGAGCAGGTGTCGGTAAATAAGCAGTCATCAAAAAAATCGCCTCAGGAGGATCATGACTAAAACCAGTCCTACTCTTGAAGCCAGTAATCTCAGTAAAACCTATGGTAAGGGCAATAGCGCCTTTACAGCCCTCCACAATCTTAGTTTAACCATTGGCAAGGGGGAGAGTGTGGCTATTATCGGCAAAAGTGGTTCTGGCAAATCAACCCTGATGCACATCATGGCCTTGCTGGATAGTCCCAGTCAGGGCAGCATAGTTATCAACGGCCAAGACGCGGAAAAACTCAGCAGTGCCAAACTCAACCAGCTGCGCAATGAGTCATTCGGTTTTGTCTTCCAGCAATTCTTCCTCAATGCCAACGCGTCCGTTTTGGAAAATGTCATTCTGCCACTCAAAATCGGCAAGGTTGGCGCTAGAGAGCGCAAGCGGCGGGGCATGGAAGTCTTGCGTCAGGTTGAATTAGACGACAAAGCCAAAAGCAAGGCCAATGATTTAAGCGGCGGTCAAAAGCAGCGGGTAGTGATTGCCCGAGCACTGATTAATAACCCATCGGTTATCTTTGCCGATGAGCCGACCGGAAATCTGGACACCGCCACTGGCAAAGTTATTGAAGATATGCTTTTTAGTCTAAACAAGAACAACGGTATCACCCTTATAATCGTCACCCATGATCAGGATTTAGCCAGTCGGTGCGATCGGCAAATCAAGATAGTAGACGGCCATATCATTGAGGAGGTTCAGTAACATGACCTATTGGGATATTCTGACCACAGCCAGCGGCAATATATTTAGAAGTAAATTAAGAACAGCGCTCACCATTATTGCTATTTTTGTCGGTGCTTTCACCCTGACTCTGACCAATGGCATAGGTGCCGGCGTTTCCAGCTATATCGATAAACAACTAGGCACCATTGGTGCCGAAAACATGCTGATCGTTCAAGCCAGATTTGAAGATCCCTTTTCCGGCGGACCTCAGCCCTATGATCCCGATCAAGCCTTTTCCTCTGGCTCTTTTGGACCGGTCAGCATACCTGTCTTAACCAATGCCGACGTTCAAGCCATTAGCGCCGTGCCTGGGATAACCAGTGCTGAGCCAATGATTATCCCTATGCCTGATTACATCCAAGGGACTAATGGCCAGAAGTTCCGTCTGATGATGCAACCTTATGTTGATGGTCTCCATATCGATGTGGCAGCAGGCCAGAGCTTAGATAACCAAGCTTCTGAATACCAGCTGCTACTGGCAGACAGTTTTGTCCAACCTTTGGGCTTTAGCACTGCCGAGGCCGCTACTGGGCAGATGGTAACTTTGGGGGTCAGCTCGGCTACCGGAGCACAGCAGCAGATACAAGCCCGAGTGGTTGGCGTGCCCGAGCAATCACTGATTAGCTCAGGCGCCGGTGGCCAAAGCAACCAGTCATTGACCCAAGCCATTCGAGCTGTTCAGATCACCGGCATACCGGCGGCTCAAGCTGATCAATTCCAGCAAGTTATCGCCCAGGTGCATCCAGATACTAGCCCAGAAGAATTAGCAACCATCAAAGACACCTTAGAGCAGCAAGGGTTTAGAGGAACGACGGTTGAAGATCAGATTGGGGTATTCAAGCAAGTTATTGATGCTATTGTCATGGTCTTAAACTTCTTCGCTGCCATCGCCCTGCTGGCCGCCAGCTTCGGCATTGTCAATACCTTGCTGATGGCCGTTCAAGAGCGGACTAAAGAAATCGGCTTAATGAAAGCTATGGGCATGCCTCGGGGCAGAATCTTCACCCTATTTAGTCTGGAGGCCGTCATTATTGGTTTCTGGGGAAGTGCCTTGGGAGCGGCTATTGGTATCTTGGCGGGCAATGTCATTAACGCCATCGCCTCAGGCAGCTTCTTGCAAGATTTACCTGGCTTTGACCTGCTGGTATTCTCCTGGCAATCAATCGGCTTAACTATGGCTATTATTATGGGCATAGCCTTCCTGGCTGGCTCACTGCCTGCCCGAAGAGCCGCCCGCCAAAACCCAATTGACGCCCTGCGATACGAATAAGCCAGAGTTAGAGGAGGCTCTATGGAGACCACAACACATCACTATATCCCCGGTGTCTGCAATATCGGTCCAGCCGAGATTGCCAAGCGTCGCCAGGCCGGGTGGCTGGGCTTAGCGGCGGCAGCCCTGCTGCTCAGCCTACTGGTTTGGCTGGACGCACCAGTGGCGGCTCGATTGTTAGTATTTTTCCCAGCAACCCTGGCTGCGAGCGGTTTCCTGCAGGCCCACTTACGCTTCTGCGCTGGCTTTGGCCTCAAGGGTGTATTCAACCTTAATTCCGAAGTTGGCAAAACTGATACGGTTATGCGGGCCGAGTTTCGAGCCCAAGACCGTCGCAAAGCCCTGCAAATCTTTGGTAGCTCTGCTGCTATCGGCTTGGCTGTGGCGATTGCCAGCATCTTGCTATAAGTAGACAGCGAATATTCTGCCCAATAAGCGGAGACCTGATAGGCTGTTGCCTACAACAAATTAATAAATCCAAAAATAGGCCGAGGATACCCGGTCTATTTCTAACAACATCCAATTTGGCTGGCCGACCAGGATGTCGCGATAAATCACTCGCACGACGCCCCTTACTGCCTCGCAGAGGTTCGAAATCCAATGTCGAACAACCAAAGAAAAAGCCCCAGCTTTCGCTGAGGCGCTTTCTTTTGGCTGGCCGACCAGGATTCGAACCTAGAATAACAGGACCAAAACCTGTCGTGATGCCATTTCACTATCAGCCAAAAAATTAAATTAATAAATATTCATTTGTAAATTTTTTGGCTGGACGAGTTGCAGCCAAATTTATTTGATCTTTAAGACAAACTCTAAAGTTGAAGCCAAAAGTATTACCTATATTCTACCAAACACAATCAAATAATGGTGCTGAGTGGTACCAGGGAAGGGACTCGAACCCTTAAGCCGTATGAGGGCAACGGATTTTAAGTCCGTCGTGTATACCATTCCACCACCCTGGCAAAACTCAACACCCTTATCCTTAGTCAAATGTACCATCGATCAATATTGACAGACAGCCCATGACTCAACCGATTGCGTACAGGATTATACCAGATAAGACTCAGATTCGGCTAGAGGCTGAATCAGTTCTGCAAATTTATTACGATCTTCCCATAAAAAGAAAAGCGCCTCCTGTTTACTCCAAACAAGAGGCGCACTAATACACTATTCGTGAGGGTCTGTCTCCTCAATCTCCAGCATCGGCGATATCCATCGCGGCTTAGCCGTCTGGTCCTCAATCTCTTGCAAGTCTTCTTGCAGATTCAAGCTCTGCTCGACAGTCAACCATCCATGGCGAACCAAGGCGGATGCGACCCTAAACAAAGCTTTCTCTGAAGGATTGGTGTTCCACACCGCCCGGTCAACATAGTTTATAGGCAACCCGCTTTGCTGAGATATCTGCTCCTTGAATAAATCCAGATCGGCGCGAGTCGGGAAAACCTTAATTACTGCAGACTGCACCACCATCACACGACACCTGTAAGGCTGTTTGCCCTGCAAAAGTGACTTGGACACAACCTGTCTCAGCTGTTGATTATTATCTTGGGTGGGCCTTTTCACATCATCAATAGACTCATCGACAACAGGCTCTTTACTGCTTTCAGCCTCAGAAGGCACACTATTGCGCTTGGGAGGGCGACCACCTACCAGTTTTCTTGACTTTTGGTATCGAGGCAGGCCGCCTACCAGGGTGCGCGGCATATGGCCAAACTCGTACCCTTGCTCAAACTCGTCGTTCTTCTTTTCAGTAGTTTCGACTAGTTTGTCGGTTTCACCCTCAGAGAATCCCCAATGAAGGAACAGCAAGCGAGCCATGTCCAAATTCAGAGGCGTTTCACCTCGTGCAATTTGATGCAACGAGGAAAGATTGCGTCCGCTAAACTCAGCAAAGGCATGGCCTAGCATATATTCTGTAGCATTTTCAGGAATCTCTTTCCGTTCAATTTTGACCTGACAAAAAGTCCTATACATTTCGCCACAAAACCTTGCCGCGCTCATGGTGCTTTCATCACCCACATATTCGTCATACAGCTCTTGCGGCGAAGCGAATATATCTTCAGTCTCGGTCTTGGTTGTCATATCAATCTCCTTCTGCTTCCATGACAACGATTAACTGACAAATACTAGCCGATAGTACACATTAAGTCAAGCAGTAAGCATTGTCTTAAATATATAATCTCTTAGCTATCTGTTATAGTAGTATTGTATGGTTTTAGAAGAGGGAGGGAATATGAAGACAAATACCTATGAGCTGACCATTCAGGCGCCTATCGAGCATGTCTGGCATTGCTTAACAGATAAGGATATATGCTATCAGTGGCTCAATAGGATCAAAATCGAGACTGATTATCAAAAAGGCTCGACCATCACCTTCAAAGCCTACGGCATTCAGGACAAAATCGCATTAAGTTGGAGAGGCGTGATCGAAACCATTGAGCCAAATCGTGAGTTGACCATTAATTACAAGGGCTATAACAATCTCCTTGGAGCTTCTTACCAACTTCAACCAACCAACAACAACACAACCTACCTAATCATGACCGAAGAATGCATTACCTATGACGCCGCCAACCAACTCAGCCGCTCCACCCAGCGAGCCCTCAATCGCTTAAAAGGTATCGCCGAAAAAGCCTAGCGTCTCGACATAGAGAAATGAGCTCTCAGCCGAAGCCGAGAGCTCATATGTCATCTCCGAATCACCGCTTGCACAACCAGCCAGAATGGGTTGTCTTTTGCAGCTTGAACCGCTTGTGTGGAGCAAACATACTCCAATACCCAGAATCCTCCCACCACCCTGCTTCGGCGGTTTTATCCATCCACCACTCCGGCGGCAGATCTGCCGCTTTTTTGATAAGAACCAGTTTTCTGCAGTTTGGGCAACGGGCCACACAGACATACCGCCTGTTCCAACCCGGTTTTTGAAGGCGATAAACCTTGGCGATATCGTCAATCATCAGCACGGCGGCAGCGTCTGCATGCCGCTGTCTCCCACAAGAATGCAGCAAGGCCCAATATTCCAACCTTTGACGTCGATAACTTTCCGAACGGCATTCCTTTCTGGGAAATGGTAAGAAGCTCGGCCATGGCCTATGCAGTCGTTTCATTGCCTACTCTCCATGATTACAGCGGACAAGATCTTCATTATACCAAATACCCGAAATTAACCCCTAGATAGTTGAAAATAAGTATGCTATATTCCAACAGTCAACCGTTTTAAAGGCTATAAGCACAGGCAAAACAGCATGTCGGACCAAAGACAATCCAACAAAAAATCATTCTACCAAGCGCTCATCAACACTGGAGCTGTGTCAATTATTAACTCCACGGTCTGGTTCGCTCTTATTTTTTGGGCCTATGACACCACGAGATCCGTATTGGTGACGGGAGTCGCGGGCGGTATTTATCTTGTCTTAATTGCCTTAACCGGTTTCTGGTTAGGCAGCTTTGTCGATCATTATCGCAAGAAGACAGTCATGATTGGCTCAACTATAGTTTCACTGGCATTATATTGTGCCACGTATCTTGTATATCTCAGCCAACCACAGTCAAGCCTAGCTGATCAGAGCAGCCCGTGGATTTGGCTGATTATTGGCCTTTCGCTAATCGGAGTAGTAGCCGGCAATATTCGCGGTATCGCTATGTCAACCTTAGTCACTATGTTGATCCCTGACGGCGAACGGGATAAAGCCAATGGCTTAGTCGGTACTATTACAGGTGTCGCTTTTATGGCCACCTCTGCTATTAGCGGAATTTTGGTCGGTTTGACAGCCATGCATGGAGCTCTGATTCTAGCTATCTCAATTTCCATACTCGCCATCATCCATCTGTTGGTGATAAGGATCCATGAACCCAAAGTTGTTCACCTAGCCGATAGCCAAACCACTGCTGAAGCCGCTCAAGTAAATGAGCCGCTCACCAAGCCAAAAGGCAGGATTGACATAAAGGGCACAATCAAAGTCATCCTCAACATACCTGGCCTAATGGCCTTGATCATCTTCGCCACCATCAACAACTTCCTAGGCGGCGTCTTCATGGCCCTTATGGATGCCTATGGCATAGACATGGTCGGAGTAATTCCCTGGGGCATTTGGTTGGCAGTTCTGTCCAGTGGCTTTATCATTGGCGGCATGATCATTGCCAAAAGGGGGCTGGGCAAAAATCCTGTCCGAACAATTTTCATCATCAACCTAGTAACCTGGACTGTCTGTATCTTCTTTACTATCCAGGCATGGCTACCCTTGTTCCTGGCCGGCATGATGATCTATATGATTTTGATGCCATTCATCGAAGCCTCCGAGCAAACCGTCATGCAAAAGGTTGTACCGTATGAACGTCAAGGCCGAGTCTTTGGTTTTGCCCAAAGCGTCGAGCAGGCAGCCTCACCATTAACCGCCTTTTTGGTCGGTCCGTTAACCCAATTGTACTTTATTCCTTTTATGACAGACGGTTTTGGAGCCCAATCGATCGGCGATTGGTTTGGTACAGGCCAAACCCGCGCTTTCGCCCTCGTCTTCACCCTTACCGGTATAATTGGACTCGTTATAACCATCTTCGCCATGCGTAGCAAATACTACCGCCAACTATCTGAGCACTACCTGAACAAATAGTTTGGCAAAAACAATCATAAATCCTCAATCCCCATGCCCTACCTCCACCAAATCAACATAGCTATCACCCGATTCATCGAAAAATTTGACATTACAAGCCCACCCAAACAGGCTTCACAAGACATTCCTTACTTTGCGCAATGGGAATCTCCGAAACGTATCAACGATTTTATTAGCAATAAGAAATCGGCAATCGATGACCCGCAATGGGCCAACTCCGGAGCCGAATCTGCCGAACAATACAGCCTTTGGGCACCCCACATCTGTGGCATGGCTAGCTTCAAAATGATCTTGGCCGCCAGTCAACATATTTCAGTGCCCACCATTGACCTTGCTCAAGACTGCGCTACCTTCGGTGGCTACAAACTGCCTCTCGACCAGCATGTCGGTTTGCATTATCGCGCCTTCCAAGACTTTGCCCGTCAGAAATATAATATGAAAACTACCATCGCCAGACCATTGACGCTTCACAAAATAAAAAAGTCGCTACACCGAGGTGACTTTGTCATCGCTTCGGTCTCATCCAATATTGATTTAGCTCCTGCTCATCCCAGCAATACAGGCCATCTTGTTGTCATAACAGGCTACAACGATGACACTCGCACCATCACCTTTCACAATCCTGGCGGCCGCTCTGACCAAACCCAAGCCAATAGTCAATTGACCTACCAACATTTTGAAGACTATTTCAATCATAAAGGTCTAATCATAAAGCCCGATCCTAAAGCAACCAACTTTGGCTCAAATGAAATCTAAATCCTCTGACTAGGCTGTATATCTCCGAAAGAGTATAATACTGACCAAGCAGTATAAGCTGCCCTCAACCTAGGAGTGTTATATGGAAGACCAAACCCCAGTCAAGCTGCCAGCATCTCTAGCCCCAATCAAAATCCCTGGTTACTTAAGAATGGGCCAAATAGCTGGCTACCTGGTCCGCCTCTGGACTATTATTGGTATTTTCGCTTTGGCTATGCGCATCTTCCTACTTCTGGCCGCTGCCAATCCAGCCACTCCGTTTGTCCGTTTTATTTATGATGTGTCGGCTGACTACATGCGTCCTTTCACCGGCATCTTCCCAGCCAAGCCAGTCGGCGGCGATAGTTACTTCGATGTATCCGCTGCATTTGCTATCCTGGTCTATTTCTTCTTGATGTGGGTCGTCAGCGAGTTTATCTCATATGTTGACACCCAGGCCCGTCTTTACAAAGAGCGCAAGCGTACCGAGCTGCTGGCGCTCGAACAACAAGAACAGCAACGCCAAAGAGAGCTGGCTCAACAACAAGCCCAACAGCAAGCTCAACCAGCAAATAAACCAGTCACTATCGCCTCAACTGTTGCTACCGATACCGTTATTCGTACTCAGGAAATCAAACAAACTAAGCCACGCCGCTGAATCAAAAACAGGCCTCGCTGGTTAATCACTATCCTTAGCTTCAAATAAAAGGCTAACTCACTATGTCTCTTCTCAATCCCGCACAAGTTAAAGATCAAATCAACATCATCCTCCAGCAACACATGAACACATATCGCCATCAAGCAGCTGACATCGATCCAGCCTACGCCAGACTATGGCAATCCATGGAGCAGCTACTGATGGTCGGCGGCAAGCGTATCCGGCCTTATTTGACCTATCTGGCATATCAGACTTTCGCTGACCAGGAGCTGGATGACATTATGCAGGTAGCCGCAGCCCAGGAAGTCTTACACTTCGCCTTGTTAGTCCATGACGACATTATTGACCGCGATATCACCCGTTATGGCCAGGATAATATTACCGGCACCTATGCTACCATCTACAAAAACGCCCGTCAGGACACCAATCACTATGCCAACGGTGCCGCTCTGTTGGCCGGCGACCTGACTATTTCCTTAGCCTATCAATTAATCAGCCAGACCAGATTCCCGGCCGATCAAAAACTGGCCGCCATCACTCAACTGGGTCAAACTATCTTTGAGGTAGCCGGCGGCCAGCTATTGGATATGGAAGGCACCATTCCTGATTTCGAGCCTACTGATTATTTCAAAATCGCTCATTACAAAACGGCCAGCTACTCATTTATCGGTCCATTAGTTATTGGAGCCATACTTGCTTCCGCCGATAAGCAATCTATTCAGCATTTAACCGACTTCGGTCACAACTTAGGCGTTGCTTTTCAGTTAGCTGACGATCTTCTAGGAGTCTATGGCAATGCAGAAACCACTGGCAAACCCATAACTAGCGATCTACGCGAAGGCAAAAAGACTCATTTCTTCGCTCTCATCCAACAACTAGCCAAACCCCAAGATCAAGCTTATTTCGCCCAAGTCTGGGGCAATCCCAACGTAACTCTTTCAGATGTCGAAAAGGTCAGGCAAATAGGGGACAGTAGCACCGCCAAATCCCAAACTGAAGCCCTCATCCAGTCCTACGCCACCCAAGCCACCAACTCCCTCAATCAACTCTCTCTTAGCACAGACCAACAACAACCCTTCCTAGCCCTAGTCGATAAATGTACTAACAGAGACAAATAACCCCAATTTCTCACTTCTTTCTTCTCTGTCCTCGCTTATACTAGCGACCTATAGCATTTGACTTTACGCCTATAATTTGGTACAATGGCAGCTGGAATGTTGTTCTTTTACAATGAAAGGTAGCAAGCGATGCGTACTCAGATCATCGAAACATACCCTCCCCGCACAAGCGGGATACCAACCATGATCACCAATGCAATTGGGATCATCGGAGGACTCATGGTTCTCTATATCGCGTTTCAGACGCTCAAAGCCGGCTTCGATGCTGGCTGGAAGGACGGCTGGTGGCTGGGAATCCGCATCTCAAGCACGCTTGTGCTTGTGTATGTCATCGTCGAGCACATCCTCATCCCATCAGATGGGGCTGCGGCTGATATATTCAAATCTCACACCAAGAAAGGCGCTGACAGGCAATCGCTATCAGGCGGCCTATACGGCCTTGGGCTCTTTGCCGCCTTTTTCGCTGTTCTGGCATCAGAGCAGCTGATGACATTCCAGCTTGGAGTAATTTTGGCGGGTATTATCATTACTATCTTCGCCAGCCTACAGTTCATTAGCTGGGCGGCTGAGATAAAGACCCGACATCGCGCACTCGTCACTTTGGCGGTTACCATAACAATCCTCACTGCGCTTGTTGGCGCTACTCGGGCCTATGTAAATGACGAGACGCTAGCAAGCACCTTGATCTCGATGGCATTGGCCGCGCTCATATTGCTCTGGCTACTACAAAGCAAAGCGCGCACGGTTGCCATGAAACGCCAGCAGTTCTGGCTTCATCCCAACACGGCAATGGTTGCCACACTAGCTGTGGCCACCTGGTTCATCTGGCACACGACCGGCAGCATTGTCGGCGTTTTCGGATGGCTGATCCTTCTCGTCGCGCTTGGATATATACGCCGAAACTACATCGGCAACATGGTTCAAAAGGGTCTCGATTGGAGACCGGAACCCAACTTCTGGGTTTCCTAAGCAAGGAACACATTCCAAACACCCCCGACCCGCACACGCGGACCATCGGGGGTGGTTCCATTTTTATAGATTTATATACAAAATTGACTTTATGTATTCAAAAGCTTATAAACTCCCTACAGGGCCGAGACGACAAAGGGAGAGTGAGCAATGTGGTTTTTGCAGAAAGATAGCTCCGGCAACTACCTCTTTCCGGACCTTTTGATTACAGACTGCGGAGTAAGACAGAACAACCTGGCGTCCATTGTTATTCCTATCAATGCAACCCTACTCCTTACCGAAGATATGCTGGAATATATATTGTTGGAGGTCAAAGACAAAGTGGAAGCCATTTATGGGCAGGTTTTGCCCCACATGATTCTGCTCGCCTTCCCACAATACAACGATGAACCTCAGTTTACTCAAAAGTTAAAGAATCATCTCGAAGGCTCCCACTTCAAGCAAACACCGATCGAGATTGTTGATTTCCTCGACATCCGACACCGCGTTCTAGTTGACCTGATTAGTCGACAGTTTGGTCAACCCATTGAGCAGTTGCTGGTATTATCTATTGACAGTCAACCTGACATTGGTTCAACCACTCGGTATAAACAAACTCACCTCAACTAGGCTAACCGCCCGGTCACTCCGGGCGGTTACTACATTCCGTTCAATTTGAAGCATATATTGCATGTTTGAATCAACGAGCAAGAGTTTGAATTATTAGAATAAAATTTTCAAAAAGATTCAGTTAAAGAAATACCGCTGTTCAAAATTAATAAATCCTTTACACCCTTGCCTGCTCGATATATAGTAAAGTCATTACATACTATAAGGGGACAGCTATGAAAAAATATGCAGTCGAGTTACTGGGAACGTTCTTTCTCGTTCTAACAGTAGCCATGAGTGGCAATATCTTTGCCATTGGAGCGGTACTGGCAGCCATTATCTATATAGGTGCGCCGGTTTCAGGAGCACACTTTAATCCAGCAGTATCTCTAGCCATCTGGATGCAGAAAAAAATCTCCAGTCTGGAACTCGGTCGATATGTGGTAGCTCAGATGATCGGTGGCTTGTTGGCTGCTGCAGTCAGCTTCTTCATTCTTAGTCAAAAGTTTATTCCCGCTCCCGGCGAATCAGTAAATTGGTTAACCGCTGTATCTGCCGAAATCATCTTCACCTTCTTGCTAGCATTCACTGTTCTCAATGTGGCGCTACCCAAAAAGGCTCAAGGTAACCAGTACTTTGGATTGGCCATCGCCTTAACAGTGGTCGCCGGCGCTTTCTGTGTCGGATCTATATCCGGGGCAGCCTTTAATCCAGCCGTGGGCATTAGCCCTCTCCTTTTCGACCTATCAAACATCTCTCAGTACTGGTCTGGAATTGGACTATACCTTGTTGGACCGCTAGTCGGCGGAGCCTTGGCCAGCCTGGCCTACACGCAGTTAAAGCCATCCGACGAAAAGTAGGTTTACATAAATACCAAAAGAGCCGCGCTAGTGGCTCTTTTGCTGTATCTATGGTAAAATATGGCAATTGCCAAAACCAGGCGATCGCTATTTTAAACTCAAAAAAACACTAAGAAACCCTTGCAAAAAACTTTGTTCTATGGCCAAATCATCAACCAAAAAACAACTCGATTCCCCATCACCAGACAGGCAGGAAGTAGAGCCAGCCGCTGTTACCGAAACACCAACTGCCCCGCAGGCAAATATCTTCGCCGTCCTCAAGCCATACAAGTGGCTGATAGCTGCAGTCCTACTAACAACATCAGTCACCAGCGGTTTAGCGCTCATGCTGCCTTGGCTCATTGGTCAAAGTATTGATAAATTCACCGCCGGACAATACCATTTCGAATCTGTGGCAATTATATTCTCATTGTTAATAGTCGGCATCTTGGTTTTTGCCTATCTGCAGAACATAATCCAAGCCTTTACTGCTGAAAAGGTTGCACGAGACCTACGCCAGCAACTGAGTCACAAGATAGCGCATCAGTCATACCTACAGATTCAAAATAATGATCCAGCCAAGTTGCTAACCAATATCACTTCAGATGTCGACAATGTTAAGCTATTCGTTGGCTCAACAGTTTCCATGGCTATCTCATCATTATTTATGTTAGTAATGGCCAGCATCATCCTGATTGTTATCAATTGGAAGCTCGGCTTAGCGGTCCTAGTAATTATCCCCCTGATCGGCGGCACCTTTGGTTTTGTCTTCGGCAAAGCTTCCAAATTATTCATTTCCGCCCAAGAAGTCATCGACAAGCTCAACGCCGTTATCAATCAAACAATTATGGGCTCGGCCCTGATTAGAGTCTTGTATTCCAATCACGATGAAATCGCTCGTTTCAGCAAGACCAACCAAGAATCACTGTCCATTGGGCTCAAGATCGTTCAATTATTTGCCATCATCATCCCTTCGGTCGGCTTCTTCGCCAACCTAGCTGTCTTAATTATTCTGGTATATGGCGGCTATCAAGTCATCAATGAGCAAATGACGCTCGGCGACCTAACTGCTTTTAATGGTTATCTGGGGTTAATAATCTGGCCAATCATTATGTTGGGCATCATGAGCAGCATGATGGCCGAAGCCAGTGCATCTTACGGACGCGTAGCCGCAGTTCTCGCTATCGAACCGCCTGAACACACCGGCACACTCGATCAAAAACTTTCCGGACATGTCCAGGTCCAAAACCTGGGGCTCACCCACGATCAAAAGCAAGTTCTCAAGGATATAAATTTTGATCTACAACCAGGCAGCAAAACAGCAATCATCGGTCCGACTGCCGCGGGTAAAAGTCAGCTGCTGTACACCCTAGCTGGCCTAATCCCGCCCACCAATGGCGCCATACTGTACGACGATCAACCGCTCGAACAGCTGGACAAAAAATCTTTCTACCAACAAGTTGGTTTAGTTTTTCAAGACAGCTCAGTCTTCAACCTCAGCTTAGAGCAGAATATTGCATTCAATAATGAGGTAGGGCCGACCGAACTGGACAAAGCCATCGAAGCGGCCGATTTGACTGACTTTATCAACAATCTTCCCCAAGGCTTGCAAACAGTAGTTTCAGAGCGCGGTTCCAGTCTGTCGGGCGGCCAAAAACAACGCTTAATGTTGGCCCGAGCCCTAGCCCTTAACCCATCAGTCTTACTGCTCGATGATTTCACCGCCAGAGTGGATATCAATACTGAAGCCAAGATTATCGCCAATATCAAACGCTTATATCCGCAACTAACACTCATTTCTGTGACTCAAAAAATTACCTCAATCGATGGCTACGATCAGATCCTCCTATTGATGGATGGCGAACTCTTGGCTCGTGGCACGCATAAACAATTATTAAAATCATCCCCTGACTACGTTCAAATTTATAATTCTCAGCAAAGCCTTAACACCTATGAACTACAAGCTGACTAGCGGAAACGACACAATTCAACCGCCATTCTGGCACACACTCAAGCAACTGGCTGGCCTGATGACTCCTCATAAAGTCAAATTCAGCCTAGCTATCGGCGTGTCGATGCTCAGTGTAGGCTTGACCTTACTATGGCCACTTATTTTGGCTCATGTCATCGACACCTTTATAGCCGGCAAAGATTTCAGCGGCGTCCTGCGCTGGGCAGCTATCCTCGGAGGCATCTTTATCACCGCCTTCGTTCTCGATTATATTCAAACCAGCTATCTCGGAGCCATTAGTCAACAAATACTATTTGATTTGCGTAATCGCATCTTCGACAAACTGCAGCAGCTGCCCCTAGCCTTCTTCAATCAAAACCGCAGTGGTGATTTGATTAGCCGCCTTAATAACGATACCAATTATCTCAGCAGCTTCTTTTCTGAAAGCTTGGGCTGGATGCTCAGCAACAGCATTATCATTACCGGTGCCGGCATTTTTATGCTATTCATCAATTGGCAGCTCGGCTTAGTCGCGCTTATCCCCGCCATTATTATTATCATGGCGACCAAATTAACCTCAGGCTGGCTCAAGAGTCAAAACGCCAAATCACTCCAATCCACCAGTGAACTAAGCGGCGAGATTCAAGAAAACCTCAACAACTTCAAAGTTATCGCAGCCTTCAATCGCCAAGACTACTTCCAATACAAATTCGACCAATTCAACCAACGAAATTACAAGGCCAACCTCAAAGCTAGTGTCGCCAACACCACTCTTTCGCCAATTTTCGATATGAGCGCCAATATCGCCCAAGCACTTGTTCTCATCTTCGGCTTACATCTTGCTTCTCAAGACGCATTGTCAATCGGCGCCCTGATTGCCTATATGGCCTATGTCAAATCATTCTATGATCCATTACGAGAGCTAGCCAATATGTGGAGCAATTTCCAAAAAGCCCTAGCCGCCTGGGACCGAGTAAACCATTTGCTTGGGCTCAAATCAGATCTAACCACCCATCCGGATAATCAGCTGATCGAACACAAAGCTGGCGCCATGATTGAGTTCAAGAACGTGTCATTCCATTACCCGGAAGGCAAACAAGTCCTCAATGATATCAACTTCACTCTCGACCACGGCAAAACATACGCCCTGGTAGGCCCGACTGGTGGCGGAAAAACAACTACCGCTTCACTGATCGCTAGGTTATTTGACCCAAGCCAAGGCATGGTACTGCTCGATAACCGAGACATCCGCGGCTATGAACCAAAGCAGCGAGCTCAAGAAATCGGCTTCATCCTTCAAGAACCCTTCTTATTCAATGGCACTATCGCCGAAAATATTGCCTACGGCAATGCCAAACTGCAGCCAGTTGACTCCGACCAAATAACAGCCACCCTCCAAGATCTCAAACTTTACCACCTAATCGAAAAGTTTAGCCAAGGCCTCGACACCCCTATCCAAAACACTGGCGACAGCCTCAGCCTCGGCCAAAAGCAAATCATTGCCTTCATTAGAGCCGTAGTGCGACAGCCAAAACTACTCATCCTAGACGAAGCTACTGCCAATGTCGACACCATCACCGAGCAAGTCTTGCAAGAAATCCTCGACCGATTACCATCAAGCACCACCAAGATCATCATTGCCCATCGACTCAATACTATCGAAAAGGCTGATCAAATCTTCTTCGTCAATTCAGGCACCATCACCAACGCCGGCTCCCTAAAACACGCCATGGAGCTACTAATGGACGGCCGCAAAGCTTCTTAAGACTATCGCTTGATTTATTACTACTAAAATGCTACAAGATAGCTGACGTATTCGTTCTAGTGAAGGATAGTTAAAAATGTCGGCAAGCAATCAAACCAGCTTGTTCGTTCAAGTGATGACCAGGGTAGAAGTGCTCGACCAGCTTAACGCCTGTGAGCAGCAAGGGATACTTTTCCTCCAGCACAACCCACCCATAATCCACATCCAGGCTATCCTTGGCCTATATATGCCCTTCCCGGAAAATTCAGAAAGGGCCAACTGGAAGATTACCAGATACGACAATCGTCGCCAGCTTGAAATTCAAGAAGTTTCTCATAGCGACAGAAGCCAAGATCTACCACCCGAACTGGTCGACCAGTTCATAAAAAAGGTCTTACAGCATTGCAACACGGTGCTGCAAAATGCCCTGGCGCAGGCCGAAGATCAGCTTATTCAGCTCGATGACGAGCTAAGATCTCGTCAAACATTTGACGAACCACTCGGAGAAATCAGAGACCAAAGAAATAGTCTCCAGGCTATCGTCAATCAAGGCCAGGCACTTCTAGTCTAGTCCATTGCCCATCCATACTGGGTTCACTGAACCCAGTATGCCTCCTTATTTTTATAATTTCAAATCCATACCAACTTAAGCATGGCTAAGCTGAAGCATAGTATAATACTCATGTGACCAAATTCATTCTAACCGGTATCCAGCCTAAGAGTCTATCCGACGAACAAGCCTTTATATATTTCCGCGAAAGCCAACACCTCATAACATCCTATGGCGGCAAGGCTGTAGATCATATTATCCAAAAACGGGAAGTCCACGACAAAGGCTCATTTCTAGGCCAAGGCAAACTAGAAGAGGTTGCACAAAGCATTAAGGACAATAAGGCTGATGTGGTAGTACTAAACGGTATTATTAAACCGGGCCATATTTACGACATCAAAGAATTTCTCAGCAAAGCCGATCCGCAGATTGAAGTCTGGGATAGAGTAGACCTCATTCTCAAAATCTTCGCCAAACATGCCAACACCACCGAATCTAGACTGCAAATTGAACTAGCAGCCATGAGACATATGGGTCCGCGCATCTACGGCATGGGCATGGAGATGTCTCGTCAGGGCGGTGGTATCGGTGGACGAGGCATTGGGGAAACGAATACCGAGCGCATGAAGCGTCACTGGCGCGATCAAATCAAATTGGCTGAAACCAAATTAGAAAAGCTAACCAACGAACGCCATCGACAACTAGACCAGCGACGACGAATCGGACTTAAGACTGCCTCCATTATTGGCTACACCAATGCCGGCAAAAGCACCCTGTTCAATCGCCTAACAAAGAAAGATAAACTAGCCGAGGATGTCCTATTTGCCACCCTAGACTCAGCAGTCGGCAAGGTATATCTCCCATCCATTGATCAAGCCATACTCGTCTCCGACACCATTGGCTTTATCCAAGACTTGCCGCTCGAATTAGTTGAAGCCTTCAAATCCACGCTAATGGAGTCTGTCTATGCCGACATTTTGCTCCATGTTATTGATACCAGCGATCCTCAAATGGAGTCGAAGATCAAGGTCGTTCAAGACATTGTTGAACAACTAGGCTTAGCCGACAAGCCACAGATCTTTATTTTCAACAAGCTTGATTTGCAGTCAAGTCAGTCACTAGAACAACTGGCAGGCAACTACCGTATGTATCAGCCCCAATTTATTTCTGCTCAGGCTAACCAGGGCATCGACGACCTAAAATCAGCCTTAGCAGACACATTCCTGACCGCTCCTCAGTCGAAACTCAATTAAAAGCCTCTCATTCACATTCTACCGAAAACTTAACAGACAAGCGCCAATAGGCTACAATAGCATCATGCCCAAATTGGCTTTGCCTGCTATTCATTTTCAACCAACAACCTGGCGATGGCTGAGTGTTCTTATCGTCGTAGTAATTCTAGCTGCCGTAACCAGTAGCTGGTTGCTGTGGCAGAATATCCAACTGCAGCAAGCTAATCAGCATCAACACTCAGATCAACAGTCCTTTCTCGAACAATCCAATCAACTAACCGTTCAACTAGCGACAATTCAAGGCCAAAAAGCTGAACTGGAAAAGCAAGTAGCTGACATTCAAGCCACTTCCTCATCCAGTCAATGGACGCCGCTTCAACAAATCTTTGATTTATACAGTGACATACAAACGAAGGTGGACAGAAATAACTTAGCCAAAATTGATACCAAATCCACCACGGATAGCTATGCCAATTGGGGCAATTTACTGCTCAGCAAAAAGCATGACGAGCTCCGTAAAAGTCTAACCGATACTCAAACTGTTCTTGACACCCAATTCCAGCAATACCAAGCCAGTCTACCCAAAGCGACGCCAGTCCCAACCAAGGCCGCTACCGCAAGCGGGGGAGGAGGGAGCACAGCCAATCCGTCAGGTTATAGCAGCTCCACTGTCAATACATCCCGAGGTGCTTTCGCGGTTAAATTAATCAAGCTTCCTCTCAACCAATATACGGTTAAGACAGTCACTGGCGCCGACTCCGCCTGCACCAATAATTGCCCAGCCAAAACCTTGGCCCAATACGTCGCCGAAAATGGAGCCTACGCCGGTATCAACGGCAGCTACTTCTGTCCTCCAGATTATGCTTCTTGCGCCGGCAAAACGTACTCATTTGATTTTGCTGTCTTTAACAGCAGAGCCGGTAACTGGCACAATCCCAACGCCCGATTCTGGGACAGCATCGGCATGATCACCTTCACCGGCAGTACCGCCCAAGCCTACAAGAATGGGGCTACCTATCCAGGCCACGCCGTAACTGCAGCCATCTCAAACTTCCCACCACTCATACTATTCAATAACCAAGTCAACAGCGATGAGAATAGCCAATCCTTGGCCCAAAAATCACGAAATCTCAAAGGTGCACTTGGCGTTAATGGTACGGACATCTTTTTAGTCGTCGCAAGTGGCGTTTCAATAACTGACCTGGCTACAGTCATGCAGTCACTTGGCGCCACTCATGCCCTTAATCTTGATGGCGGCGGCTCCAGTGCCCTGTATATTAGTGGCGCCTACAAAGCTGGACCTGGTAGATTACTGCCCAACGCCATCGTACTTGTTAAGAACTAAAGCCAAGAGTTTAACAATAAAACTTTACTCCAAACTAAAGCATAAAAATACCCCGCGCCACGCACAGGGTATTTTAAAATTGGGACACATCCTTGATTAAACTGCCTTGCGACCGGCTAACTTCTTGTACACAAACAGCACGACTAACGAACCAACCAATGCCACTAAAAAGCTTCCGACATTAAAGCCGTCAAAGCCGCCCATACCGAACAATCCAGCAATCCAACCACCGACCACTGCACCGACAATACCAACGATTATATTCCCCAACCATCCTTGTTGACCATCAGTCTTCATAATCATTGAAGCTACCCACCCAGCCAATGCACCCAAGATTATCCATGACAGAATACCCATATTTATTTCCTCCTATTGTATGTAGTAATGTAATTTAAATTATATTTCTATATATCAATATCAGTATACGATTATATTATAGTCCAACTGTCAACCATTGTCAACCAAGCTTTCTAAAATAGCCCCAAACCACACATCAATTTCGAGCTGTGATACACTAGATATGCCTCTATTCAAAACACCATGCTGCCACAAAACCATTCGCCATTCCACCATTTTAAATTATCGCTTTCTATTGGTCTTTTAGTCGCCTGTATTCCAATAGCGATGTGGCTCATCAGTCCACATTTATCCAAAGCCCAATCAGACATCAATGCTGATTCAAAAACGGACAGTAGCTGTCAACAACCGCTAGACTGCCCGCTACAGCAAAGCAATGCCTTATCCGCCAGTCTTGAAGAACTAGCTGCTCCCAATATAGTAGCGCCCCCCACACCCACGCCGAGCTCCATACCAGCCAGAGCGGGCGGCACTCAGCATGTTACCTATGATGTGACAACTCGCGGCTCAATTACCGCCGATCTTCAAACATTTAAAACTCTGGCCCAACAAACATACGATGACCAGCGTGGCTGGAGACGACTGGGAGTCAGTTTTAGCCAAGTCGCCAGCGGGGGCAATTTTACGCTTGTTTTGGCGAGTGCTGATCAACTCCCCATTTTTAGCTCCAGTTGTAGCAGCGATTACAGTTGTCGAGTTGGTCGTTATGTCATTATCAACCAAGATCGATGGCTGGGAGCAACAACTTCTTGGAACAACGCTGGAGGAAGCCTTCGGGATTATCAACACATGGTAGTTAATCATGAAACCGGCCACTGGCTAGGGCACGGTCACAGCCAATGCGGTGGAGCAGGTCAAGCCGCTCCTGTCATGCAGCAGCAATCAATCAACTTGCAAGGCTGCCATTTCAACCCTTGGCCTCTGAATAGCGAATTACGATCACCGGCATTAGGACTCTAGTATGAAGCTGACTCGACTATCATTCACCAAAAAACAGCGTATCATTTCTGCTCTCTCCGCATTGATCCTCACCGCTTTACTTGTATTTGCTTGGGTATGGTTTAGTCATCAACAATACCAAGCTGCTTACCAGCAACAAAAGCAATTGACAGAAGCTCGTCTCAATAGAGCCAACATAGACCTCAACGATAATCGAGAAAATGAGGATTTTTTGCTTGATGGTTATCTCAATATTCTGCAGCAAGATTTACAAAATATAGCCAAGCAGATGCCAGCCAATCCCAGGATATTCAGCCTGTCATTGCTGTCTTCAGAACAACAGCAAGCAAATCAAAACATCGCTGCCGCTTTTAAACAAGCCGATGATCAGCTAAGTCTCAGCTATCAGCTCAGCCACTACCAATCTCAACTGGCACCGGTGCTTGCCAAACTAAACCAAGGCCAAGCCGCCGATGCTGAGCAGCAAGCGCAACTTGCTACCACTTGGTCACAAGCTCACCAGCACTTATCCAATATCATTGTGCCCCAAGCAAGTCAAAACTTTAGCCAAAAACTACTCAGCACCATTGAAGATATTTCCTCCGACTTCACCGACCTATCAGAACTATACAAGAAAACTAACCAGGCCGAGTTCCTGACCAAAAAATCTGAATTGACCCCAAAATATGACTCTTTTGATAAGCTTGCCACCGACCATCTGGCGCTCATCAAAGCCCAAGATGAACAGCTCAGGCAGAGTCTTGCTGGGCTTCAACAAGCTTTCAAGTAAGATCAGATATTGATCAATCATTCAATATCTTGAATCTAAAAGTCTATCGCTTTAATCTTATAGATATGGCCAAACTCTACTTTCGATATGGTGCAATGAATTGTGGAAAAACCACCGCTTTGATTCAAGTCGCTCACAATTATCATGAGCGGAATATGCAAGCTATCATCATTAAGCCCGCCACCGACACCAAAGGGTACCACGAAGTCGTATCGAGAATTGGCACCAGCCGCAAAGTAGACTACCTTATAAATAGCGACCAGGATATCACTCAGCTAATAACAGCCCATCAAGTTGAGCAACAAATTGACTGCCTACTGGTGGATGAGGCTCAATTCTTTGCCCCCACTCACATTGAACAATTATTTTCCATTGCTGTTGAATACAATATTCCCGTCATTTGCTATGGCCTACGCGCCGACTTCCAAACCAAAGCTTTTCCAGGCTCAGTCCGCTTATTTGAATTAGCGCACAGCCTAGAAGAGTTAAAAACTATTTGCCGATGTGGACAAAAAGCTCTATTTAATGGCCGCATGGTCAACGATACCTTCACCAATCAGGGTGATCAAATTGCTATAGACAATCAGAACGCAATTACCTACGAGTCATTATGCGCTCATTGCTACCTCAATAAAGTGGGCCTGCCTCAACCATCTTCCAACCATCATCTTAATTAAATTTTTGCGCAGCACTTTGACACCTAGGACAGACACCCTGCAATTCTAAATGATGAACAAGTGCCGCAAAGCCATTAGCTTGACCAATGTGCACCAATCTCTTTTCCAAGATATCGTCATGATCCAAAACTATCACCTGACCGCATTGCAGGCAAGTTAGATGATGGTGGTGGTGAGAAAATAACTCACTCAACTCTAGTTTGTATTTCCATCCCAATTGCACTCGCTTAACGATCCCCAAACCTTCAAAAAGCTTAATGATCCTATACAAACTGGCTGGATCCATGCGACCATCTATCAACTCATTCAACTCAGCCATAGATAAGGGCGGCTGGTTATGCAGCAAGTCAAAGACCAACAACCGCCCTTTAGTTAAACTAAAGCGGTTATGTTTTAAAATTTCAGCCAGACGTTGCTTCTCTGTATGGATCATACTGCAAATATATCATATATTTGCAACACTTTTGCAAATATTACCTGCAGACAGTATTATATTGACATGCCAAAAACAAAGAAACTAACCAGCCCAAAGTCTTCTTTTACCAAAAGAGTTAGTCACTACTTCAAAACCCTTCAACCCAGACAATGGGTCGGCCTCCTGCTTCTCGCAACGATTGCATGTGGACTAAGTTGGATATTTATTTCTCAGTCAATATCGGCCAACACAGATACCAACAAACTTCAAGTCACGGCGACCTTTTACCCTCTATACGACTTTGCCAAGCAAGTTGGCGGAGATTTGGTCGATGTTACCAATAGCACTCCAGCTGGAGCAGAAGCTCATGATTATGAGCCTTCACCACAGAATCTGGTAGCTGCCATGCAAGCAGACCTGTTTATCTATAATGACCCCAATATGGAGCCATGGACAGAAAAATTCTTGACCGACTACAAAGGGCAAGTCGTTAAGACAGTTGACGCCGTGAAAAACACCCATCATTCTGAGGAAGATCATCAAGAAGACGAAGATCGCAAACATGGCCATGATCACGCCAACGACCCACATTCATGGACTGACCCCCTCCTGGCTCAATCAATCGTTCAGGCGATTGCTGAAGGCTATAAAAAAGCTGACCCTCACAATGCCTCCACCTATCAGGCCAATGCTGATACCTACAAAGCCCAGCTGGCCCAGTTGGACCAAGACTTTAGCCAAGGGCTGGCTAAGTGCCAAAGGCCTACCATCATTACCTCTCATTCAGCCTTTTCTTATCTGGCTGAGCGCTACAATATCGCTGTCCTGCCCATTTCGGGCCTTAGTCCTGAACAGGAACCAAGCGTCGCCAAGCTAGCCGAATTAACCAAGCTAGTCAAGCAATACCAAATCAAGTATATTTTCTTTGAGAGCCAGACAAGTCCTCAACTTGCTCAAGCCCTAGCCCGTGAAACAAACACCCAAACCTTGGTCTTGAATCCCATTGAAAGCCTCGCCCAATCGGCCCTGGATACTAATCAAAATTATCTTACCGTTCAAAGGAGCAATCTTGCCCACCTCCGCCTCGCACTCGCATGCCAGTGATCAACCATTACTGGACATAGACAATCTGTCAGTCAGCTATCATCGTCAAGCTGTTCTCAAAGACATTTCACTGGCCATTTATCCGGGAGAGTTTGTTGGCTTAATCGGACCAAATGGAGCCGGCAAAAGCACGTTTCTCAAAGCCATGCTTGGCCTCATACCGCATCACGGCACAGTCCACAAACACGTTGACGGAACGATCGGCTATGTTCAACAACGAGGCTCAATCCACGAACGCCAAACTCCAATTAGCGTCATAGAAATCGTCAAGCTGGGAGCGAAAGGCAACGCCGATATAGCCATGCACGCTCTCGCCAGCGTTAATATGTCCCGCCAAGCACACAAACGTTTTGACCAGCTATCCGGCGGGCAGCAACAACGAGTCTATATCGCCAAAGCCTTAGCCAGCGACCCTTGCCTGCTAATCCTAGATGAGCCCACCACCGGCATTGACGAACGCTCTCAAACAGAATTCTATGAGCTGCTTAACCACCTCCAAAGCCAAGGCATTGCCATAGTTATGATTTCGCATAATATCGATACCGTCTTGAAATTGGTCAAGCGGGTCATTTGTCTCAACCAAACCATCCTCTATGATGGCCCTCCGGCTCACTTTGAGCCAGATAAATTTATGCCTCGCTACTACACCCAACAGCACCGCATCATCCATCATCATCGTCTCGAAAAACACAAAACTTCCACCGCGGGGAGCAACTCATGATCGACATTCTTCAATACAGCTTTATGATCCGGGCGATTGTGGCCGGGCTTCTTGTGGCATTAACCATTCCAGTCATGGGCAGTTTTTTGGTGGCTCGACGATATTCATTGATTGCCGATAGTTTGGCGCATGTGTCTTTGGCCGGTATCGGCCTAGGTCTTCTGCTTGGCTCATCACCAATCCTGATTGCCATTCCCGTCACAGTTCTGGGAGCGATTTTATTAGAATGGCTCAGACAGCGACAACATATCAGCGGCGAGACCAGTTTGGCTATTTTAATGAGTGGGGGACTAGCCCTGGCAGTTGTCCTAGCAGGCCTAGCCAAAGGTGTTAGCATTGATTTTAATAGCTATCTCTTTGGTAGTATCGTTACCACCCAATGGTCAGACATTGTCATCCTAGGCATAACCGTGGTGATTGCTTTAGCGATTATTCTGTTTAATTATCAAGGGCTTCTGTATGCAGCCTTTGATGAAGACGGAGCGCGCATTGCCGGCTACAAAGTCAGCCTACTTAATTATCTTCTGGCCATACTAACGGCAGTATTGGTTGTTCTGTCATTGAGAATAGTTGGCGGACTATTGATTGGAGCGCTGCTGGTTATTCCTGTTGTCAGCGCCGCGCAATTTACATCCAGCTTCAAGCAAACCATCATTCTGGCCATCGTTTTTTCAGTCATCTCGGTCTTGATTGGCCTAGCACTGGCCTTCTACCTCAGCTTGGCTGCTGGCGGAGCTATTGTGCTATCCGCCTTGACGATTTTCATCTTGTCTCTTCTCCTAAAAAAGTAACACCAGCCTCGCGAGGCAAGCTTGCTACATCCTATAGCTAATGGTATAATTGCCCACGTAAGAGCAAAAGCGACCTCCATCGCCTTGCTCTTACGCTTGTTTTAAGCACTTTCCCTTCTAGCCAAAATCCAATCTATCCGTATAATTCATGGCTATGTTTGGTCATTTCTCTTAAAATACCCCTGTACCTTAATATACAAAGGAGACTATATGACTATCACCGAACTTTTAACACAGCCAGCGAAGGACGCTCACCAGGTTTTCTTGGGCGCAATCGATGGCTTGACCGACGATCAAGCTAATTATCAGCCAGCTGGCACAGCCCTATCAGTCGCCGCAACTTGGGTTCATCATGCTAAAAGATGGCTTCATGCGTGCCATTACCGGCCATCAGCCCCTAGAATCAACCCACTTTACCAACAAAACCGGCTTTACTGAGTCACAAGCCAATGTCCGATTGAGCCGAAACATTCAGTAGTTATAGTAGTAGCCATTGCGGCTCCATCGCCGACGAAATTTCAGCCAAGAACCAAGAACCTCGGAGGTTGGCAACTTCCGTCAACCTCCGAGGTTCGTATTGATATGTGATGTGTTTTATATTCTAGATACAATCCGCTCCCAACTAAACTCTTCCCGACCAAAGTGTCCGTAACTTGCGGTAGCTTTGTAGGTCGGTTGCTGCAATGCCAAGCCCTCAATGATTCCTCTCACCGATGTATCCAGCAAGCCAGCAGTATAATCGGCAATCGTTTTATCATTCTTTTTGGCGGTTCCAAAAGTTTCAACCTCTTGCATTAACGGCTGAGATTGGCCAATAACATAAGCCAATCGGACCTCAGCTTGGTCAGCCAACCCGGCAGCCACAATATTTTTAGCCAAGTATCGAGCAGCGTATGCTCCGGATCGATCGACTTTGCTTGGATCTTTGCCGCTGAAACAGCCACCACCCACCCGCGCCATCCCTCCATACCCATCAACCACAATTTTTCGACCAGTCAGCCCTACATCAGAAGACGGGCCGCCAATATGCCACACTCCAGTCCCATTTACGACTATTTTATCTGCTCGATCGAATCCGTTAGCTTGCAATATCGGCCCCACCACAACCTTTTCCAAATCAGACTGCAGCTGCTGCTGTGAAACATGTTCGGCATGCGGCACCGCCATAATTACCGAATCAATACCGACAGCCTTGCCATCTACATATCTCACGCCGACTTGAGTCTTACCATCAGGACGAAGATAGGGGACAGCTCCACTAATTCTTGCTTGATCAATGGCTCGGCTCAGCTGATGAGCTAGCCAAATCGGCCAAGGCAAATATGCCCCGTTTTCACTTGTAGCATAGCCAAACATCATCCCTTGATCGCCGGCACCATCTCGATCAACGCCTACCGCAATATCAGGGGATTGTTGGTGAATATAGCTAGCAATTGTGGCATCGCCATCAAAACCAAAAGCAGGATTAGTGTAGCCAAGCTCTGCAATTACAGATCGCGCCACCTCACGATAATCAACCTGAGCCGTGGTCGATATCTCTCCAGCCAACACCACGCGCTGTTTGGCAACCAATGTTTCTACTGCCACTCGAGCCTGACTATCTTGAATCAGAATTTGATCCAAAATAGCATCACTAATCTGATCAGCTATTTTGTCCGGATGCCCAGCGCATACTGACTCTGATGTAAATACTGTTTCCTTTGCGGAAAACTTGGACATAAAAATACCTCCTTTAGGCATATATGCCCCTTGGAGGTTAGTCTGTTTAGCTAAAATAGCTCACATCAGTCCCCAAAGGGTCGGTTGAAGCACCGTATTGTTCATTGAAACAATCGGTTGCTGGATGGATCACTGAGCCGAAACTCTAGCCATCACTCTTGATGAATTAATACCTACATTCTACCACAATCCAAAACACAACCGCTGACGCCTAAGTTCTACCATCAACCGCAACCTACATAATTGACATGGTGCCGTATAATCAAACCTATAATATTGTTATAGCTCTATAATCGAGAAGTATCGTCTATGAATCAAATTCGCCTCATCAAGTTCGCCAAGCTCTCTATTATTGTCACCCTCTTGGCTCTTTTGACCAGTCAGCCCTTGCTTATATCACAGCTATCCATTATGGCTGCTGCAACTCCTGTCATGCTCAAACCAGAGTCATTTGTACTGGTTGATTCAGCTGGCAAAGCAAAAACCGCCTTTGCTCCCAATGAGCCAATCTATGTCAAAGCAACCATCTCCAATCGCGGGACAGCCTCTGGTGTTAGTGGTATCACCACTCAGTTTTATGCCCATATGCCCACGGCAGCTGCCAAAAACAGCAAAAACACCCCCGAGTTATCGCTCCTTCACGGACCTTTTCTGCCAACTCCAGCCACCAATCCCAATGCTTACCAATCCACTCCTGGCCATTTTTCGCTTAACCGCTTTGCCACTGCCACTCGCTATTTTACCCAAAGCACGCCAGGCACCTACACTGCCAGAATCTTTGTTGATGCAACAGCCAAAGAAAGCCGTGACAACCCTGGCGACAATCAAATAACAGCCACCTACACCATCACCGGCACCGTCCCGACTCCTACTCCAACCTCCAAACCAACCGCCACTCCAACACCAGTTCCCACCAAGACTCCAACCCCCACTTCAACCCCAACGCCAGCTGTCATCCCAGCCACTGTTAACAATAATGTCAATATGGCCGTCACCGCATTTCAGTTAACTAATGCCAGCGGCCAGGTCAAAACCAGCTTCGCTCCTGGTGAAAAAATCTACGTTCGCTCATCGCTGCGCAACACTGGCTCCAAATATCAAGAATCAGCCAGCAAGACCCAATACTTCGCTCATCAACCCAGTATCGTAGCCGTTGGTAGCAAAAACGCTCCTGAGATCTCCACCGCCCACGGCACATTTACAGCCGTCAATAGTAGTGCCACCTACACCTATGAGTCTCGTCCAGGCGGCAGCCGGGTCAGCCAATTCAATCTAGGCACACACTTTACTCAGTCAATCCCAGGCACCTATGTCGCTCGGGTTTTTGTCGATGCTAATAATAATCTAGGCGAAACCAACGAAGCAGACAATCAGAGGACTACTACTTACACTATTACTGGCGCTACTCCAACTACTACCCCCACCCCCACCAAAGCGCCAACTCCGACTCCAACAGCAACTCCAACCCCATCACCGACCCCCACCTCAGCTCCAACTTCAACTCCAACCCCAGCCGGATACAATCAAGTTAAACTTCGCCCGGAGAGTCTGACTCTAATGAATGCCAGCGGCCAGGCCAAAACTTCCTTTGCCATCAATGAAGCCATCTATGTCCAACTAACCATCGGCAACAGAGGCGCGCAGCCTGGAGTCAGCGGCATGCAAACTCAAATCTATGCTCATCGACCTCAAGCTGTTACTGTCGGCACTACCGATAGCCCTCAATTCTCCTTGCTCCATGGCAGCTTTGCCGTTACACCAAGCAATATCACCAACTGGTACCAATCAACCCCAGGCCATTGGTCACTAGGCCGTTTTACCGGCACAACCCGCTCCTTCAAGCAAACCACTCCTGGCACCTACACAGCCCGCGTTTTTGTTAACTTTAATGGCCTAGAAACACGTGACGACCTAAGTGACAATCAACTAACTACCACGTATACTATTGTCGGCAATTCACCTACCCCAACACCAAAACCTACCCCAACCCCAACTCAGGCTCCAACTCCAACTCCCACCAAAGCGCCCACCCCAACTCCCAGAGTTACGCCAACCCCTTGGCCTTCTAACACCAAATGGCCACAACCCGCTCAGAACAATACCAGCATCCTATCGATCGTAAACAAGAAGTTTAAGCTCCCCTCCAGCTATGTACCGGCCGGTCTGCGCACGGTCGCTATTCCTCTAATTAACAATCAGCCGCTTCACCCGGAAGCAGCCACAGCATTAGAAAAAATGAACGCCGACGCGCTTAAGCAAGGCATTCGCATGCATTTGCGTTCCGGCTATCGATCCTACTGGACCCAAGATACGCTCTACAACAACTATGTAGCCAACTATGGCCGAGCCTCAGCAGACACCTTCAGCGCTCGACCAGGGCATAGTGAACACCAAACAGGCTTATCATTCGACCTGGGAGATAGAGATGTGCCGGGTTGCGATTTGGCGGAGTGCTTCGCCACCACCAAAGCAGGCAAGTTCGTTGCCGCCAACGGTCATAAATACGGCTTTATCATTCGCTATCCCAAAGGCAAAGATAGCCTGACTGGCTATAAATACGAGCCATGGCATCTCCGCTACTTTGGCGTCGACACAGCCACTGCCATTTACGCCTCCGGCCTAACCGCCGAACAATACTTTGGCGTCCCTGGCGGAGGATACTAAAACGCTAGCTTGTGAGCGGTTTAGAGGAATAGAATACAGGAAGCAGTAATCCTAAATCGTAAATCCTCATGAAAGTAATCACCATTGGCAAAAAGAACAATCCTTGGATAGAGCAGGGCATAACCGTTTACCAACAACGCTTGCGCCGCCCCTTCCTCCTCGACTGGACCTATATACCTCATCAACCAATTGCCAGCAAAGCCATTGACGACGAGTCAACCAAAATACTCCAACACTGCCCTGACAAAGATTTTGTCATATTGCTAGATGAAACCGGTCAACAGCTAAACTCACTTCAGCTGAGCGCTAAAATTCAAACCATCCAAACTAATGCCCAGCCAATCACTTTTATTATTGGCGGAGCCTTCGGTGTCAACCAAACTGTCAAGGACAGGGCCGATTTCATGTGGTCGCTTTCACCCTTAGTCTTTCCTCATCAACTGGTCCGCCTCCTCTTAACCGAGCAGCTGTATCGTGCCCAGTCTATTGCCCTCGGCGAACCCTATCACCATCAATAAAACTAACTCGCCCCACTCACCAGATCAATACTATCCACCGTCACAGTCCCTTCAATGGCATAGGTTGTGCCATCTTCAGGCTCCACCAACTCACCGCTAACCTTGAGCTGATCATCAAAGGTGTAATTAAATAAGTCGCTATCGATCTGGCTCATATCCAGCCCGTAGTACTTGCCAGCCGACAACAATCCGTACGCACATTCCATGGTATGCGGACCATCACCTTTTTTAGGCAAACAGGTTAAGGTACCAGTCAGAGTGACTTGTCCTTGAGAGGCAGGCGGGTTCGGTTCAGTCTGTGGCTGCTGCTTAACAAACATATACACAGCTGCTACCAAGCCAAGAGACAATACAATCGCCCCCGCAATCAAACCAATATTCTTCATGTTTTTCGTCATACAATTGCTACCTTCTTATAGATACTTACATCTACCGACCCAATAATCAGCCAAGCGTTTCAGGGATTGACGTCATCTTCAAACAGGAGTATTAATTACCTTATATAAACTTTATTATCAAGGAGTATCCATGCAGATTCAAGCACTAGATCAGCTCATACCAACATTAAAGCCATATTTCACCACCAAGGCTCCATTTCAAATCCCCACCGGGGGACGAGAATTCATCGTTAAGATTGCCCCATGGGTAATAATTGCTGTGGCCGTCCTATCAGTATTTGGCTTATTCGGAATACTTTCAGCACTTGGCCTAGGCACAGCTATGCTGGGAGCTTACGGAGTATACGTTCCGCAATCAGGCCTCTACGTCGCCATGGCATGGGCTAGTCTGATCATTGGTATTATCAATATAATCCTACTGTTCATGGCCTTCCCTGGACTAAAGAGCCATCAGGAGTCCGGCTGGCGTTACATCTACTATACAGAAGCTTTGGCCATAGCTTCTGCCATTGTCAGCTTTGTAGGCGGCTTCAACGGTGGCTCCTTACTAGGTGGAGCGCTAGGTGTAATCATCGGCCTATACATTCTCTTCCAAGTGCGCGACTATTACACAGGAAAAGCTAAACTCTCCGAGGCTCCTGCCGCTGCAACTCCAGCAGTTGAAGCAAAATCAGATAGCGCTAAATAAGCCAGATTGACATCATCCAAAAAAGAGGGACCCTCAAGGTCCTTCTTTTTTAATAATGACAACTTATGCTTGGATTCAAACTAACTAAGCAACAACCAGTACATAACAACCGCCATCACAATCCTATACCATCCAAAGATAACGAAGGTATGGCTCTGCACAAACTTCAAAAACCACTTAGCCACAATATAGGCAAACACAAAGGCGCCCACAAAACCTACTGCCAAAAGTCCAAATTCATCACTACTAAAATCAGTCCCGCTTTTCAATAAGTCGTAGCCACTAGCTGCCAGCATAGTTGGGATCGCCAGCAAAAAAGAAAACTGGGTAGCTGTTTGTCGATTTAACCCTAGCGCCATGCCACCAAATATAGTTGCCCCGGACCGCGACACTCCCGGCACGACGGCTAACGTTTGAATGGTCCCCAAAGCCAAAGCTTGTTTAATCGAAATATCTTCAATTTCCGGTGAGCCGTCAGCTTCCGATTTAGCCAACCGTTTGGGGAAATAATACTTCTCAAGTAGCAATATCAACACACCCCCCGCAAACAAAGTACTAACCGTAATGGCTGCATTGAGAGGATGCGCCAACAGCACATCTTTGACCACTCGATAAACAGTTAGTCCGATGATCCCGGTTGGGATAAAAGCAATCACAATATTCTTCCATACCTTCGGCCCTTGAAGCAATTTATCCTTATACAACAAGACTATAGCCAACACCGCTCCCAGCTGAATAACTATATTAAATGTCGTCACAAAATCACTATCCGCTATACCCATAAATTTCGTTGTCAAAATTAAATGACCAGTCGAAGAAATGGGCAAAAACTCAGTCAATCCCTCCACCAAAGCCAGAATCAGCGCCTGCATCACACTTAATACATCAAAATTAATCATAAAATTAGTATACACCAGGCCACACATTCAACCCGGCCCTTTTATAAGATCATTGCGCTACAACACTATTTCTGCCGTGACGACTGACGCTTTAGTTCAAGTCTCAAACCATTCATACGCAAGTCATGCTTGTAGTACAAATAGAATGCCGCCACCAAGGCTACAATTATAAGCAGCGGCACCACATACCACAATAACCATCCATATTGATCAACTGCCTGGCCGGTAGCCTTCGACACTCGACTCATCAGCGACTGATCGCCATCACGAGCAGACAAGACTGCCCCTTCACTAGCTTGTGATGAGGAGCTAGCTTCCATCATGTCATTCGGAAAATCTTTGAGATTAAATCTGTTCCATTCGTCAGCCACCCCAAGAATTTCAGGTTCAAATGTTATAACGTCCGGAGATGGACCAGCCAAGGCATCTCTGGTGGCAAATCGTAATGCCTGTGTTACAGCCACCCCATCAGCGGTAGTAGCTTTAATTCTAAAAAAATAATTTGTGTTTGATTTAAGATGCACCAAACGCACATTATGCTGCTGAATAAGATCTGTGCCGCCAGACCGCAAACCAAAACTCGGGCTTGTCCCATATTCAATTATAGAATCAGTCGGCACACTGGTTGTCCATCGGATAGTTACCTCATGACCAGTTACATCTGATACGATCACCGACCCCATTGACCAAGTAGCAAAACTTCCTGACTGCTGACTACTATTGTGCGTGGGCGCCGTATCGGTGCTGGTTATGCGATAATAATAGGTTGTACCTGGTTGCAAATTGGGCAGGACAATAGCATGATCTTGGACCGCACTCGTACTCAAAATGGTCTGGCCATAGCTTGTTGTCGTTCCGTATTCTACCTTACCAGTGGTCAGCTCAGCCGTAGACCACTCCACCAAGCCATTATTAAGGGTCCCCACTGCCTGTGCATTGGAAATAGTGGGCGGGACAGTATCTGGTCCGGTTTGGAATTGCATCGAATAATCCGACGATAAAAGAGTACTCTGACTATCACTGCAAACAAACTGCATGCCAGCTACCCCGCCTTTGACAGCTAAAGTGTAACGAGTATTGGCCTGAAGTTGGTAGCCCGGCTGGACATTTCTCAATACAAAACTACCCTTACTTACAGTAGTAGGGGAGGGTGTCGGAACAACATTAGGCTTATTCCAACTAGCGGTATACACAGGATGAACAATAGATGCATTGGCCGTCTCAGATAAAGTGATAGCCTGATCAGTGAGCGAATCAATGCTTGGCCAACAATAAATCTGCGGATCAGAACCATTGGTCAATTGATGCTGCAAAGAAATGCCGCCAGCCAACACATCAACGCCGACACCCACCTGGCTATGCGCTGGAGTGCTTGCAACGATAGAGATTGGCGAAGCAGCTATAACTGGAGACGTCATCCCAACCGCAACCAAGCCCAATACAGTCAGCATCAAACTCAGACTTGCTCCCATTTTTATAAAATTGAAATTTATTTTCGTGCGATACATATACAACCACGCAGCTACATCATTAGTATAGCCTATATGTAATACTCGATACCAGACCCGCCCAGCTTGCAGGCCTGACATATTCAAGCCATAATATCTTCACATGCCTGCCTCTTTGTTTCGCACCATTTCTGCTCTTACTCTATCACTGTGCTTACTGATTGGCTTGACCACCTCGACAAGTATGGCTGCCGATCTTCAAATAACCGCCCTGGTAGCTGCCAGACCGGAACATTTTCAAGTCAATGTCACCAGCAATGCCGCTTCATCAACCGTAAACACCGGCCAAATAATAACCTTTACCCTGAACTACGGCTCATATATTAGCACTCAGACTGACAGCGTTGCCCTGATCGTCAATTGGCAGCAATCTCCCTTGAGCCCACATATTTTACAGTACATACAAAACAGCGCCACTCCCGCCATCCAAGGCTCACAACCGCAAATTAATTTAGCTCAGCAGACAATCACCTGGTATATTAGCCTCATGCCTCCCGGCACTGGCCGCACAGTCACCTGGCAATTATCAGTCGACCCTCAGGGTTTAGCCAACCAGCACATCGATCTTGCCATCACAACCTCTCTGACCAGCTCCGGAACACAGCTAGTCTCACAGCCGTTACGATACACCTACAAACCATCAGCCAAACCGGCAACCACACCAACCCTTATTTCGACACCAAGCCCTACCGGCAACCAGCCAGCTTCGCCGATCGACCCCACCATCACTCCTCAACCCACTCATACAGCCCCATCCCCATCCACTCATGGACCAACTATCACCGAAGTCGGCTGGTTAAGCCTGCTGGTTGGCCTCCTACTTATTGGACTCATTTCTTGGATTATTCACAGAAAATTTATCTTGCAGCTTTGGCTATTTTGGAGACGACAAACCCTCACCTTTGGCGAAGCTATCATTAACGGTCAGCTAATGGGCCAAGCAACCGTTCAGGTCTATCAAACGGATCAACAGCGAGAGGGCGCCATCAAATCCACCACCACCGACCAGTTCGGCCGCTATCAACTACGCCTTCAACCAGGCCATTACGATATTGCTGTGGCTTTAAATGATTCTCCTGACCAGCCTATTTGGAAACAACCACTTACTATCTCGCATATTTTACGAGGACAATGCTTAGAAGTGCCGATAAAAGGACGTATCCAAAACGATGGTACAATAAATAAACCATCCCCAACTCATGAAGAAACTTCGCCTTAACCATCTCCTTGCCATTTCGTTATTAATACTAGTCACCCCCGTTAGCAGCAACTACTCCCTTCGAGAACTAGACTTTGGCGGTGGCGGTGGCGTAGGCAAATCAAGTCAGTACTCATTTGAAGGCTTAGTGTCTGAGCAAGGCACGCCGATGAGTGGCACCACCTACAATGGTGGGCTGGGCTTCGGTTTTACCCAAATGGCTTTCGTCCCCGCAGCGCCAACAGTTTCTAATCCCGCCAGCTACTATGATCAGCTGCAGATTATAGTCAATACCAGCGGCAATCCTTCCGATGCGCTGTATGCTATAGCCATATCCAGCGACAACTTTGTCACCACGCAATATGTAAAGTCTGATCAAGCTATCGGCAGCAGTCTGACAATAACCGATTATCAAAGCTATGCCGCCTGGGGCGGCGACAGTGGTTTTAATGTGGTAGGGCTACTGCCGTCGACCAACTATCAAGTCAAAGTCAAAGCCCTGCATGGCAATTTCACTGAATCTGGCTTTGGACCTTCCGCCAACGCCAGCACTGTCAATGCCACCTTAACCTTTGACATTGACATATCAGCCACAGATACACCAACATCACCGCCATACATCCTTTCACTTGGCACACTCTTGGCCGGCACTGTCACCACCGCCACCAACAAAATCTGGCTCACTCTTGATAGCAACACCGGAACTGGTGGTACTATCTATATCGTTGGCCAGAATGGTAGCCTTAATAGCGCGGCAACTGGGTATAACATAACCAGCACTGCGGCCAATCTAGCGGTCGCCAGTGAGGGGTTTGGACTCCGCGGAGACACTATTGTTCAGTCTAGTGGAGGGCCATTCGCATTTGAGCCATCCTTCAGCTTAGCTGCTGATAATGTAGCAGCCATACCAACCAGCTATACCAAATTAGCCAACACCGCTGGACCAGTCACAAATGGCCGAGCCTCTTTGCTCGTTAAAGCCAAACCATCATCAAGCGCTCCGGCTGGTAGTGACTACCAAGAATTGTTAACCATCATCGCTTCGGCAGGATTCTAATACGATTAGTAATAACCTCTTGGCGTTGATTTAAAGACCTCTGTAAGCAAAATGAGGCCCGGCTTTAGCCACAATCATAAATAAACTATTGACATGGAAATCAAGAAGGTAGACAATGTTAACAGGCAAGCTGCTAACTCCAGTAATCCTCCTATTTTGTTAACTAACTGACCTACATGGAAACATTTATATACACTCATCAAAAAAGTTAGCGCTGTCTCTTGCGCTACTTTCTATTGCTTCTTTAGCCATTCAGGCTATCATATTCCCGCTCAACGTCAAGGCCGCCGCTTTTCAGAGTGCAACAGTCCGATTTGATCGAATGAAAGCCTCAACGGCCACCAATGTGCGCATACTCATCCGCCCAACAACAGTAGCCACCGAAGCCAGCATGCAGGTTACATTCCCAGCTGGATTTACTGTATCAGCCTCGCCAACGGTCAACACGACTGGAGTCGCTATTGACGGAGCTACGGTCATGCCAGGATCACATACCGCAGCCGGGGCGGCCCAGGTAGTTACCATTTCTGGAATAACCGATTTAACCGTCGGAACTCTATACGGCATTAATATCGCCACTGGTATTACAACCCACGCCACTCCCAATGCTTATCCTGTCACAGTCACCACTCGCACGTCCGTCCCAGCCACCATTGATACATCTACCGTTACGACTCGTGTTATTGCCGATGATCAAGTCGTAGTCACCGCTTCGGTCGGAGCAACCTTTACCTTTGCCCTTAGCGCCAACTCAGCTGCACTCGGTATTCTTGATTCCGGAGGCGTCAGCGCAACCACACCTATCACTGCTACTATCACCACCAATGCTGCCTCAGGTTGGTATCTGTGGGCCAGAGATGCCAACAACAACGGTTCAGGCAGAGGAGCGTTAATGTCAGCTGGCTCGGGCTCCTATATCGCCAGCAGCGCCGCTCCTGGAGCAGCCTCAGCAATACTAACAGCTGGCACTGAAGGGTATGGTATGGGTGCCACGGTTACCCATAATACAGGCACAGGAAGCCCAACCGTCAATGCAGCCTATGATGGATCAACCAATAAGGTCGGCACTCTTGATCCAACTCAATATCGTCCCGTCTCCAGCTCCAACGGTACCGCCACTGGCACTGGTGATGTCACTTCACTAATCTTCCGGGCCGCCATTAGCACCAGCACACCTCCTGCTGCCGACTACTCAGATACTGTCACCTTGGTAGCCGCAGGTTCTTTCTAATCACCCTTTTCACAACCATAATTCGCACAGATCTTCTACCACATCCCTATCGCGGTGTGCTATCATAGTTCAGAAATGATTACCTTACGGCGCCTCTCCTTACTTACACTTGCAGCAGTTACTGTAGCATCCGCCCTTCCTTTGACAGTAGAGGCGCAACAAAATACCAACCAGGGGCTCAGATTAACCACCTCACCTCTTCCAATCTCCTTAACGGCTAAGCCAGGTCAAACCGTCACCACTGAGCTACGCATTCGAAACAGTAGCACCCAAAATGAAACCCTGGAGGTAGGCTTGCTCAAGTTTTCCGCCGATGGATTAACAGGAGTTGCCAAGCTTGCCGAACGGCAGCCAAGCGACGACTATTTCGACTGGGTTACCTTTTCTGACAAGCAATTCACCTTGACTCCAAATCAGTGACACACGACCAAAATGACCATCAAAGTGCCCACTACGGCGGCCTTTGGCTATTATTATGCAGCCACCTTTAGCCGGGTAAATAAAGATGGCAAAAAAGATCAGACCGATCAAGCTTTAATTATCGGCGCCACTGCCACCCTAGTCCTGCTTGAAGTCGATTCTCCCAATGCCAAGCGCCAACTATCCATAGACTCTTTCACAGCGGACAAAGATTGGTACGAATTCCTCCCTGCCACCTTCTCGGTCGTACTGAGCAATATAGGCAATGTCCATAGTCGAGTCGGTGGCGAAATTTATATATCACGAAGCGGAAGCGAAGAAGTGATAGATAGTCTGAAGGTCAATGAGTTGCAGGGCAATATTCTGCCCAGCTCCAAACGGACCTTTACGAACACCTGGAATCAAGGCTTTCCTCGATACTCCGAACCATCAATACAAGAAAACCAAGTCCCCAAGGCTGAGCTGGAATGGGATTTTAAAAGCGCAGATCAGCTGCGTTTTGGTAAATACACCGCTCATATAGCACTTGTCTACGATGATGGAACGAGAGATGTCCTGCTTGAGGATAGCGTCGATTTCTGGGTTATCCCTTGGAGAATTATTTTGGCTATCCTGGTTATCGGCGGGTTAACCTTGTTTGGTATTGTCATGATAATTCGAAGCATATGGAAGCTCTCACAAAATAGGCGAGATACCTCAGATTTCTAATATGAAGCGATTACTGCCACTAAGTATTACGATTGGCTTACTGCTAAGCCTTACTCCACTATTAATAACGCCAGCATCAGCCCAAACACCCCAATCAGGCATATCTATCACGCCGCCCGTCCAGCGCCTGTCCCTCGAGGCAGACCAACAACTGCACCGCTCAACAATCATCATAACCAATCACAATGATCATGAAGTCAGGCTAAATATCAGTCTCAAAGATTTTGGCAATCTCGAACAGGGCGGAGGACTGGTCTTTCTTGGCACCACACCAGATGACACGTGGGACAACCATCGCCTATCCGAGTGGCTAACAGTCAGCCCGCAAGTTTTCAACATACCAGCCAAAAGCCAACAAGAACTACAGGTGCTCGTCAATAATAATTCGCAACTAACGCCCGGCGGACACTATGCAGCCGTAATCGCCAGCCTAGAAGCGCCCGACAATGATATCTCTATCAATCAGTCGCTAAGTAGTCTGTTATTCGTTAATAAGCAAGGTGGAGAAGTATACAACATTGCCTTCAAAGAGCTGGCTCCAAAATCGGAATGGTGGGGAGTAGTTGAAGGGGCTTCAATTCGTTTTAGCAACCAAGGCAACACCCACCTAGTACCCCGAGGTCAAGTAGAATTAAAGAATCCACTTGGTCAGTCTATATCCAAAGGTATCATTAACCAACAATCTGGATTGTTGATGCCATATGATACGCATGACTACCAAGTTGAACTCAACTCACTGCAGCCAGCTTGGTGGCCCGGCAATTACACAATAGTCCTCTCTTATCGCTACGATGGCTCTGACGATCAAGTTATCCAGCACAGAACAGTCTTTTCCCTTGGCATTGCTGGCATCGCAGGCATATGCTTGTTGTCAACCACAGCTATCGCCTTTGGCATAAATAGATTCCTGCATCGACACCATCACAACAACTAAGCCTAGCTGTTTAAGCCTTATTCTTGCTCAATACTGCACCTAATAATGAGCAAGCAACTGACATATACAATCCAAACCAAAACGCTGCCCAAAACCCATCAATATCAAAACCGGTTACAATCAAAGAGGTCAGCCATACCATGCCGGCATTGAGCACCAGGGCAAATAATCCTAGCGTCAAAATGGTTATAGGAAGAGCGATAATTCCCAAAACTGGTCGGACAAAGGCATTTAAAATACCAAATATCAAAGCCACAACCAAGGCCACATTAAAACCTTCCAACGACATCCCAAATATAGTAAAGTCTCCGCCGCTTAGCGTAATGCCTGGAATAATATAACTTCCAATAATAACCAAAATAGTTGTAACGAGCCAGGTAATAAGTGCATTAATCATAATTCTAAACTACACCTATCTCCAATAGTTCGTCAAGCCTCATTCCAAACCACATGGCTTATACAACTTATACAAGATTTAATCCTAACGCGTCGTGCGGGATTAAATCTTGTATAAGCGATTGAATCATTGGTCATGGTTTGCTGCTTATTCTCGTTTATGTGGAAAATCGTCAGGTTGAATTCTCTCAACGAAGCCTAAGTAATCTGCTGCTCCTGCAAAATAGCTCATAACAACATCTCTTTGGCAGATCTGTGTACCATTGCCTAAGTATTCTTGAATACTTGACCAAGGGTAATTTGCTACTCTTTCTGTAAGTCTGGCTCTAATTGGGTTTAGGTGAATGTATCTGCTTTCTTGTAGCAAAGATGCTTCGTTGTTAATATAAGTTGTTCGAAAGGGCCCTTGAACAAGACTGCCCTTTCTATTATATTTTTCATTGAAATACTTTGTATAGGCAATTGTTAATCTGTGCATCAGCAGGGAAGTAGCTGAGTCATCTTGTTGCTGAACTAGCAAGTGGAAGTGGTTTGGCATAAGACAATAACTAAGCAGTTTAATTTGGGAGCTAAGATTACTTTTTATCAAATTGGGTCTAATTTTTGGCCATTGAGCTAAAACCCTTGATGTGCCCCACAGGTATATGGCTAAGTATTCCATAAACTTTATGTAGTCGTCTTTATCTAGAAATATCTCACATTGAGCAACTCCACGATTAGTGATGTGGATGATCTGATTTGAGGTGAACCTGCGCACAACATACGGTGATGGCATATCCAGAATTTATCAGATAATTCCCAGAAGTCAACAAGCAGTCATAACAAACAAGATTTAATCCCAACGCGCCGTGCCGGATTAAATCTTGTACTTGTGTGTTAAAGTTCGGTGGAGCTACCCGAATCAATGATTATCTGCAGAAATATTTCCACGCCAACAGGCCGACAACTATTCCGCCTATAGATAAAACTACCGGTAGGCCAGGACCAGTAGTTGGCAGCTGATTGGCTTCTGCAAGCACAATAACGGTTGTCGGCTCAGGCTCAATATATACCTGTTCGACAACAACTTGTGGCTGCTGTGTTTTCTCAACGACTTGAGCGGCATGGTGTGTAGTTTTGGAAGATTTAACCTGGGCGGGAGCATGATACTCGACCACCGCTTCTTCTGTATAATGTTCATACTCAATTGGCTGAGACTGCGCCACCTTGGTTGAAGTTGGTGTTGGCTTATAAATTTTAGTTGGTGAAGTCTTCTGGATTGGCTTAGTCGTTGGCGTTGGCTTAGTCGTTGGCGCTGGAGTCGGAGTTGGAGTCGGTTTGGTAATTTTAGGTGTTGGGGTAGGAGTTGGCTTGCTGACTGTATGAGTTGGTGTCGGTGTAGCTTTATTAGCCTTTATGATAGCTGTAGGTGTCGGCTTAACCACTTGACGTGCGGGAATTGGCGTAGGTGTAGTTACAGCGATAGGTGTCGGTGTTATGACCTGTTTTTGAGCTTCTTTTAATGATCGTCTATCAATCTCACTGCCCAATGATTTCAATGCCTTACCGGTTTCCCCAGTATAATTTTCCGTGGCATTTACAGCCTGAGATAGACCCAAGAAGACAACACTTGCTGTAACCATTAAAATTTTGCGTTGATTACCCAATTTGTTCATACATTCCCATTGTTATTATATATTACAGGAATCATAGTAATAAAAACGTATAGCAACGTCAAGTGTAGGGCGAGCGCAAACGTACTGGGCCAGCTCTCAACATGCATCTATCAAGATCGCGCTTGACAGTACTCAAGATTAATTCTGAGCTGTCTGAGCATCCTGGATAGCGATGGCGCTCCAGGAAAATTTAATCTTCTTGGTAGCAGGCTGAGCCAACTTAACTGTGAAGCCTGTGGTTGTTTTCTTGGTCACCACATAGGTTGGCATATCATCCAACAACTCGGTTTCAACTTTTTCCTGACATTCCTCTATAGTATCAATAGCCTCGCAAGTATCAGCCAAGACCTGAGCGTCATAAGTATCTTGGTCAAGCTGATCAATTGATGGGCTTGCACTTATAACCGGCAGCTCGCCATATTCCTGTTCAAAACTAATAGTCACTTCAGATTGTCCTGCAGCCACTTCTGCAAATCCACCACTATCCTTATTGAATATTGCCCGCCCTCGGAATTCTACATCCTTATTAAATATCACCCGATCAATAAACTCAGCTATAGCGCGGAACATAGCAGGACCTTTGAACTCAGCATTACCAGTCACTGTTAATCCTGCATTAGCAGTCAAACTGCCATTAATCACCATATTCAAGTCAGTTGTAATGGTATAGTCAGAAATAGTCATAGCCTCAGCCAAAGCGCTAACAGCCAAACTGCTTCCACCATTCTCGGTTACCAAGCCGGGAGTTGTGCTGGTTGACACCATAACAATAATCTTAGCGCAGCGAACATAGCTTGGTGTTCCTGCCGGACAAGGGATTAGTTCAGCATATTCATCATTAGCTCCAGCGAATGGTTGCAGGGCCTTGCCGACTATAGCCCCTCCTGCCTGAGTAGCTTTCATGCCGTGACCGGATATGGTAGATGAGGTAATTGAATCACCAGCAGCAATTGCCCCATTAATAGTTGACACCTTGACAGGAATTCGGCCTGCTAGAGCTATCGCCCGTCGGTCACCGTTAACAACGGTGTTATTCTTATCAAAGCTCATCGCATTTGCCTCACCAATTAAGATACTTGGCGAGGTAGATACTGCCCCAATCAAACTGGCTTGGTATGGTTCAGAAGACTTAGCCGTCAACACATTGTCATAAATTCGGCTGTTATGCAGACCGACAGGATTAGTTGCTACCAGGATATCGCCAGATTCAATAGATGCGTCATTGACTGGCAATTGCTCTGCAATATCTGGATCGCCTGTTTGAATCGCGGATCCGCCAGTAATAAACGTACCATCTTGATAAATCTTAATCGCAGCTCCAGCTTGGTTATTTGCTCTTATACACAAAGTATTATCATCCGCTTCCGAAATTGTCCCAGCATCACAGTCGTTTGCCCCCCAAGTTAACTCCATCAGTTCGCTTGGTGTAAAAGCGCCACTTTGTATTAGCGGCTGTGCCAATTGCGAAGTCGCCAATAACGTCCAGCTTGGCTACAGCTGAGGTGCCCGTACCGACAATTGTATTGCCGCCGCCATAACCCAGCACAACACCCTGAGTATTATAGTAATTTAAACCCACCGGCTGACTACTACTTGAATCAAAAATTAACCATTCTACTCCAGAGGCTTGGATACTTGGCTGACCACTGGCCTTACCCATAGTAATCATCGGCTTACCAGTGACCGCGCCTAAATCGAGCACAGAAGTATTAGCTGTTGTATTGATGCTTACTCCTCCATCTTCAGAAATACGCATTCTCTCCAAGTTATTCGTACCAAAACGCAAACCAAAATTTTGATGCATCCAGACAAAGCCCCAGTTCGCAATTGAATGTGACGTGTTATTAGTGCCTATAGCAAAACGCGAGGTTTCTGTATTATTAAATATATTTATACCAGCTGTGCCAGTAAGCACTCCTGTTTGCTTTATTTTTAATTGCTGACTAGTGGATGTGCCTACTGTATCTAGGATACTAAGCGCCTCAGAGGCGGTGCTGCTTGTAAGCTCCAAGCGCTTATTAGTATTATCCCAGACAAGTCCAGCATCAGAGGTCTGGGTGTTAGTCCCATTCCAAAAAGCCAATCGACCGTTAACTCCTGTACCCGTCACCGTATTGGCTACATCACAAGCCGACCACGTCGGAGCTCCAGTTCCACCCGACTTCAAACAAAAACCAGACGTTCCAGCCACAGTCGAAGCGAGAGTAGTAGCATTAGATGCATAAATTATTCCGCCTTGCGTAGCCGTGGTCATATTAGTACCACCTCGAGCCAATCCCAAAGTCCCGGCATTAATAGCTGAGGCATTCAAGGCAATCGCCACTGAGCTGGCTGCAGTTAATTGTCCTTGGGCATTAACCGTAAACGAAGCAACCGTCGAAGCAGAACCATACGTACTAGCCGCCACTCCAGTATTGGTTATACCAACGGTGGTTGCTCCAACCGTAATACCAGTACCTGCCCCAATAGCTAAAGAGGTTGAACCACCCAAGGCTACTGAGCCGCCGCCAGTTAGACCATTGCCGGCTGTTACGGTCAGAGCACCGGAGCCGACTAGATTGGAATTGGATAAAGTTCCGGCCACTTCAGCCGTACCTAGATCAACCGCATTGGTAGTTGATCCCGAGCCAATAAATATCGAGGCCGTCAAAGCATTGGACACCATCGCATCGGTAATTGAGTTGGCCGGTAGAGAAATAGAGCCAGCCGTCACCGTCAAACCACTGGCAATAGTCAAGCCGCCGCCAACAATAGTATAACTGCCCGACCCAAAAGTCCCGGCCTTAATCGAAGCAGCATTAATCGATGTCACATCAGGCACATTGACCACATTGTCATAAGCTGCCAGACTGGTCGCTTGAGTTATAGTCCAACCACTAGCCTGAGCTTCACTGACCACCGTATGTCCAGCTGAAAATTGGCTAACGGTTAATTTGGGATATGAATAAGTTGCTCCAGGATCACCCAGGATTATAACCACATTGCCGGTCGAGATATTGCGGCCCAGCTGAACCTCAATAGTCTTCGATCCCACATTAACAAAGCCTTTTTGAGGAAAGGTCCCCGTATTGTAAAAGTAAGCCCCCAAATCAATCCGGAACGGCGCACTGGCGTCATAGAAATACCCTTCAAGCACCGTCCGGGTCATTGAGTTGAGCGTCATCGGCACGTTGGTCTGAATAACAAACGCTCCAGCCGCCGCCGAACTTGAGCTGCTATAAGAGGTCAAATTGCGGTAAACTCGATAATTAGAAGCTCCCTCAATCGACAAGCCATTCATCTCAAAATTGCCCACCAGATCAAAGGTTGATGAAGGACTGCTGGTACCAACACCCAGTCTTTTGCTGGCATTATCCCAGAATAATCCAGCATCACCAGTCTGGGAAGAAGCGCCATTCCAGAATGAAATTTGTCCAGCCGTTCCACTACCAGTCAAACTGCCCGTTGCACAACTACCCCAAGTCGGAGCAGCTGCACCATTGGAAAGTAAGCACTGACTGCTGGAGCCGGCTGCAGTAAAGGCATAGGCAGAGCCATTACCATAGGCAATCCCGCCATTGGTCGGAGCTGCAGTTGAGTTAGTACCACCCCGAGCAATGGCCAAGGTGCCGGTCGAAATGTTGCCTGCGTTAAGTGCAGTTATACCCGAACCATTACCGGTAAATATAGCTGTACCGATATTTATATTGCCGAAGTTTGAAGTGATAGACCCAGAATCAAGTGCGCCAGTACCAACGATGCCGGTTAAGTTTCCAGTAGTAATAACTATTCCAGTCACATTAGGCAAGGTAATAGTGTTATCTGTACCGGTAGGGTTTTCAGCAACCAGCAGAGTTTCAATGGTGTCAGCAGTCGAGCCTTCAAAAATAATGCCCGTTGAAGCAAAGGTAGCTAAATTGGCAGCCAAAGCAGGATTCCCGGCCAAAGTAGCCGAGTAATCCAAGCCAACCGTCGTTGCACCAACCGCAATACCAGTACCTGCCCCAACAGCCAGAGCCGTTGAACCGCCTAGAGCCGTACTGCCGCCGCCTGTTAAACCATTGCCAGCCGTTATGGTTAGTGCGCCAGAGCCGGTCAGGTTAGCATTGGCCAGGATACCAGCGATCTCAGCTGTCGCCAGATCGACTGCATTTATAGTCGAACCAGCACCGATAAATATTGATGAGGTAAGAGTATTGCTTACCATGGCATCTGTCACAGCATTAGCAGGCAGTGACAGAGCCCCAGCCGTTAATGTAAAGCCATTAGAGGCTGTCAATGTGCCGCCAATGGTCATGCCCGAGGTTGTGCTGGCTAAGTTGGTGGTCGCGTTTTGGGATAATAAAGTGCTGGACAATGTAGAAGACGGAGCTGCTGCAGTACCCGTGCCGGTTAGGGCTGTGAATGTATCCGATGTAAAGCCAACCGTCTCAACCCTGACAGATGCATTTGCAGCCAGTGTTCCTACCGATCTTCGGATCCGGAAGGTAGCCGTATTGGTAGCCACATTAACATCAATCTCAAAATCCTGAGTCCCGCCCCAGGCACCACTATCAGATAGCGGCACAACCCGATGCCATGTTCCGGCAGTTTGATCATATTTTATTGGCACCAGATATTGCTTGGCTGTTGAGAAACCTGAAGTAGACACAGTCACGGATAGGCGTACATTATGTGCTCCACTACTTATATTCATCGACCCAATCTCAATATAGTTATTGATAGTAGTAGGCAAAGCCCTAGTCAGCTCAACATTCATCGGAGCAGTGGAGTAATAGAGCCCACTAGCAAAGGTAGTATTGCCTGTATGGCCAAAACTCACTCCGCCAGCCCCCGAAGTTGTCAGATTAAATGAACCGAGGGCAATATTAGTTGTAGCATCCAAAGCCAAAGCATCAGAAAAGTCAGAAAAGTTTAACGAGTCACCGCCAATTGCAGTACAAGCTCCCCATGTTGGTGTTGAAGCACCAGCACTTTGCAAACATTGACCAGCCAATCCAACTGACGTAAAAGCAAAGGCTGTTCCAGTTCCATAGGCAACCCCACCAGCAATCGGTGTGCCGCCAAAGTTAGTTCCACCATTCGAGATACCTAGCACTCCACCCACTTCAGCCGTGCTCAAATCAACTGCGTTAGAAGTCGAACCTGTGCCGATAAATATTGATGAAGTAAGAGTATTGCTAACCATGCATCCGTCACCGAGTTGGCTGGCAAGGACAGACCGCCGGCGGACAAAGTAAAACCCGCATTGGCCGTTAATAACCCGGATGTGGTAATAGTCTTATTGGTTAAGGTCTGTGCTGAGTTAGTACCAACCAAGGTTGTGCTGGCAGTCGGCAAAGTAAAGGCCGTACCATCAGCGCCATTAAAGGTCAGAGTATTGTTAAAGGTAATCGTCTTGCCACCAGCGATCGACAAGCCATCCACCGATCCAGCACTATCAGCCCGGTAAGAGTAGGGCACACTATTAAACTGCGACCGTGGGCGCATTTCACCATCTGCGTTAAAGTTGATGCCTAGGTGAATACTATCCTGATTAAAGTTGGTTGTACCCCAGTTGGTGTTAAGCGAATTTAAATGAACCTGGAAGATTCCGTCTTTAACATAGATTCGATTACTGATCGTATCGCCAGTTGCCCAGGCTTGTGCAGTCTGAGAAATAGTCACCACATTTGTACCAGTATTAACCGCTATAACCCGAACCGCCTCTTTCTTGGTGGCATTCCACAATAACTGACCAACCTTGATAGTGGCTTCGTTAGTGTTTGAAACGTAGGTCAGAGATGTGCCGCCAGAAGCCGGAGCGGCTGACATTGTAGATGTCCACAAAGCAGCATTACTCCATGTTTCAGTGAAGGTATTGGCCGAACCACTAGCAGCCCCGTCATACAACCGAAACACAAAGTCATACAACCCGTCAGCCACATTGGTCCCATTGGCATTAGTCACCTTACCCTGAACATTAATCGACTGATTAGCAGCCGCCTCCACCGGAACGGCGGAGATAAAAGTAAGAAGTGAGAAGACAGAAGTTAACGCAATGACAACTGAAGAGAGACCAAAGAACTTCTGTCTTCTCACTTCTGTCTTCTCACTTATTCCGCTACGCAAAATATCTGCCAGTCTGGTCATTTTGCTCCTTTTCAGAACAAAACTATTCAGCTGAGGCAGTCTTTTGAATACCATAATATGTATATAAATCTTACCAGAAAACAGCCCTGTCAAGCAAGCTTCTTAACCATTTTCCATGCTGAATATAAAATATACTCATTATCTCAGATAAACGGGCTTCAATGTATTGGATTTTTACATTTTCCATAAGCCAATAAAGCAGGCTTGATCTATAAACCAAAAACTATCGATAAAAGCAGACTAAAAATCGCTACCTTCGATCAAAAACCTCATCGCAATATTCTTGCATCAGATATTACTTTGCTACCGGGCTCTTTGTCTGATCAACATGGGCAAAAAACACATCCATCAACTCCTTATACAAGGCCATTCGCACATCAAATGCCGTCACACCATTCCCATTTGTCATAATTGCTACTGCATAATCACGCCCCTTGTATTCGACAATCGCTACCTCATGCACATCATCCTCCAAGGTTCCAGCCTTATGGTAAGCAATTGCCTGTTCAGGCATAGCTGCTGCCAAGAATCGCTCTTCATAGGTGTCAGTCATATACGATTCCAACATATCGAGCAATCGCTGATCAAGGATTTGGCCGCTAGCCAAATCACGCATCAGCCTCGCCATATCATCGGTAGAAATAGTATTGTCAACCAGATTAAAGCTCGATAAGCCATGCTCATAGGCAAAGTCCTCTTCCCGCCGTCTATCCATCTTATCCCTAATTCGCTTCCAAGCATCATTGCTACTCAGGCGAACCATCTGCTCAAGATTCCACTGCAGCGTCGTCTGATCTGACAATCTATCGCTCAAATCAACCCGACCTGCTGCCACTTCGCTCAAGACGAAAGCGGCTGTAATCATCTTAGTCACACTGGCGGCTCGAAATTCCTGCAAACTATTTACAGAAGCTCGCGTCTTGGTGCTAACATCCCAAACTTCAATACCCACCGACACTTTTTCATAATCACGAATAATGGCGGTCCATGCTTCCTCCAGCTCGGCCGGCACAAAGGCAGGCTCAATGGCTTCACTGTCGGCAGTTTTAGTAAACAAACCATTCCACGCCAACCAGCCTATCAAGCAAATGACTGCCAAACCAGCAACGATAACGATAGGTTTTTTATACAACGACCATCGCTCTTGAAAAGACGGGCTCGACCTGCGCGATCGTCGCCCTGCAGTCCGCTTCATTTTAAGAAGCAGCCTTTTTCTTCGACTGCTTAGATTTAGATTTTTTAGCCACGACAGTCTGCGATTGGGGTGGATGTACGGTCCGTTTCGGCAATGGATAGCGCAATGTGAATTCCTGATGCTGAATCATAACAGCCACTAACCAGAAGATGCCTCCTCCGATCAAGATGACCCCCAGCAACGACATAAAGTTGCCGTGATCCACCGATAGCACCTTGCCGCTCACCAACCAGCCTGCCAAAGAGCTAGCCAGCAACAAGAACAACAGAGCAAAGGTCCAGGCATTCAACGTCCGACCAACACGATCAGTCAAACTACCCACCAAAGCATTTGTCTGCTCAATATAATCAATAGCCATTTTCCAGTTCCACTCCAGATAATTAAGACTGTCTTCTAGCACTTCAAATCTATAGTGGAAAAGCTGTAGCAAATGCTGATCCAGCTCAAGCTGTTGAGCAATCTCAGATCGAGTCTGCAAGGGCATAGCCATTTGCTGTAAACGGCCTTGGCTCAGAGTTGCCGACTTACGCAGCTGAAAAAGCACCGACCTGGCTTTGTTAAGTTGATTTGGCTTCAAATGACGACGCTCAGCAACCAAAGCAGTATCCGACCAAACTTGCCGATATTGTTGGAGCAACAGATGAAGTTGAGACTGGAATTGGCTAAAGAACAGCTGCATTTCTAACAAATCACGGATCATAGTTGAACCATGCAGCGAAGACACCACAAAAATCAAATCAGCCGTCTTATAGACAGCCACATCTTCTGAGCTAATCTTGCTCAAAACAGTGCCAAAACTTTGATCTAGTTCAAAGCGATTGGGATGAGGCCAGTGAAGTGACACAATCAGACCCTTATCTTGATCAATTTCGGCTTGCGGCAAAAGCTCCGCTTGACTCAATCCAATGCTAAACAAAGCTCCTAAGGCAGGGGAGAATCGCTCCTGATGGTATTCTTTCAAAAACTTAATTGCCCGCTGCGGGTTATTGCTTGATACTTCCAGCACATACAAGCCATCCTCATAAAAACGAATTTCCACACCGCTCGCTGTAACCGCTCGAACATACTCTAGATAGCCGGCCTGGCGAGCTACTGATACAATCTCCAACTTGTGTCGAGCTGCTGCCAAATGGCCGTCTGACACCCAGCCTTTTTCCGGCATATTAGCCAAAAAGTCATAAACTTCTTGCAAATGGAGGGCCGTGCGTGGATGCCAACCGCCATAGCTAAAAACCGCCTCAACGGGCAGCAATACAGCTGGCTCTTCAGCAACTGGAGCAATATGATGTTGATCTTTTTTGCGACGTCTAAACATGGGGCAGTTCAGTAAATTTACTCTCTAAATAATACACCACATACCTGCCAACAAACAAGCAGCTGAGGGAGGATTTATGGACTATGAATTTAGGATTTAGGATCCGCCGACTGACGGAGGCGGACGGATGGGGAGGGGTAGACTTCTTGACTAGCCTAAATCCCAATCCCCTAATAAGCCTTGATTATAGATCTATATCAAGGTAAGCTTAGTGCATGCCCAATGCAGATAAACCATCCAAAATAGGTGCGGCAATAACCCTGACGTTCATAGTAGTTGTCATAATTGGCTTGGGCTATGCTGCGTTTCAGCTAACCTCATCCAAGTCGCCATCCACCGCCAATACGCAAGACCAATCGTCGGACAGCCAGTCGCCGGATTTGCAAAACATTAATAATCAATTTGATTCGCTATAAGCGCAAATAAAAAGAAGAAGAACCAGAATCTTGCTAGCAGCTGCCATACAACTTCTCCTGTTCACTTCTCCTTCTAACTACAAAACCCCCATGTTGATACGAAATAGACAATTAAATGGCCTCAACGCCTCCATTAAACTAAACAATGCGGATATCACGGTCCGCAATCGCTACAATCCAAATAGTAATTTAAAAACAAACAGTAATATGATTACCCGAACCATTCCTTTGGACAACGTGACTCGAGTTCAGTATCGCCGCAGCTCGCCGACTTCAGCCGAATTAGTTATCACCTCGCGCGACCGGCGAGATAGTCCTTTGCGATCTGACACTATCAAGGTTGATCAGCGTCAAATGCACCATTTCAAAAAACTTCAACAAACAATTAATCGGCAAATTCGTCAACCGTCCACTCAACAAGACTCCGGCGTGCCACGTTTAATGTACCGAGGATTTTCCGTCTAAACATACCCACAAAAAACTACCCCGCGTGTGGCGGGGTAGTTTTGAATTAACACATACTAGTTAGATGAACTATCTAGCTTAGAACCAACGGCTCTTGTGGCCAATCAAACCTGCTGTCATACCGATAAGGGTAAGAGCAACGGCTGCGCCAGGACCAGTAGCAGGCAGAACTTCAGGAGCTACTGTAGGCTCAGGAGTAGGAGTAGCAATTGGAGTTGGGGTAGGAACTACAGGAGTTGGGGTAGTAGAAGGAGTTGGAGTAGCGGTAGGCTTAACTGTAGGAGTTGCGGTTGGCTTAGCCGTAGGAGTTGCGGTTGGCTTAACAGTTGGCTTAACGGTTGGTGTAACCGTAGGCTTAACTGTTGGAGTTGCGGTAGGTTTAACGGTTGGGGTAGCAGTAGGCTTAGGTGTTGGGGTAGGGGTTGGAGCTACTTTACAGTAATCAACCTTTTTGTGACCATCAGGGAAGAAGTATGCATCAAGCAATCGCTTCTCACCTGAGTAAGTAGTAGACTTAAAGCCCTTTAGCAAGTTGCCATAAAATACATCAACCTGATAAGCACATGTGGGAGTCTTAACAGTATGAATCCATGACTGACCAGGGCCAATCGAAACAATCTTACTGTCGTAGTACTGCTGAGTCTTAACACTTACCTGGTAGTTCTCATAGGCTTTATAAGAAGCTACGCCTATAGGATACGTACAATTAGTACTGGTGTTAGTGATTTTAACAGTGTCCATCTTGGCACCAGTTAACACGTAGTTAGGCCCGGTTGTCTTATTACCATTAAAATCTTTCAGGTAGATACGAGCAGAAGCTAAGTCGCAGTTAGCAGCTTCGACTACAGCGGGCTGAGTCACAGCTGACAAACCTGATACTGCCATACCACCGGTAATACCGGCGATGACTAAATATTTAGAATAAGTTTTTATTGATTTCATATGTATAACTCTCCTCAAGAGTCAAAGGTAGATTTCTACTTTTGATACTATAAGTATACTATAAGTCTTCGTATCTGTCAAGCTATAGGCTGTCTATAGCAGGAGAGTGTAGGATTTAGTCAATTCTCATTATTCCTAAATCCCAAATCCTCTATTCTCAATCCTTCCCTTGACTCCAAACGCCTCACTCCTGTAACGTAGAGCGCATGAATAGAACTGAAGCCCTCGCCCTTGTAAACCAATACACCACCAAACCAGCCCTCATTACCCATATGCTGGCCGTCGAAACTGTTATGCGCCACATGGCAAAACAGTATCAGCAAGATCAAGAAAAGTGGGGCTTAGCAGGGCTGCTCCATGATTTTGACTACGAACATTTCGTCACCATCCCTGATCATCCGCTCAAAGGTTCTGAAATACTAAAAGAGCGCGGGGTAGAGGATGATATCCGTCAAGCAATCATTGGCCACGCCAACCTTCCGGATTATCCTCGAACAACCTTGATGGACAAAGCATTGTTCGCCATTGATGAGCTGACTGGCCTGGTTATGGCAGTCACCTATGTCAGACCCTCCAAATCAGTCATGGATGTAGAGGTACGCTCAGTTAAAAAGAAAATGAAAGATAAAACCTTCGCCGCCGGAGTCAACCGCGATGATATCCGCCAAGGAGCCGAAGAACTGGACATGCCGGTCGAAGAGTTGATAGCACTAGTCATCACAGCCCTCCAAGGCAATGCCGAAGCACTAGGTTTGTCCGGCCAGCCATAACCTATTTAAACAACTATCACGGAAAGCAAATTACCAAGCAAGCTTAGCTGTTGACACACCATCTCATATCTGGTATTACAAAACTCTGTGCAATTCGTGCACAGGACAAGACTTCATGCACACAAGGAGTTTAGAGTGGGCAGAACCGAATTGAATGGACCAGTGATCATTCTCGAAAAAGGGGAATGGGTCATTGCCAGGGTAACAGAGATCAGTGGAGACTTCATTACCTGCTGCATCGGGGAGAGCAAGCGGGTCAGAAGGCTTCGCAAGAAGCTCTGTCGAACAGAGTTAACCATAGATCTCAATTCTCGAGTGGGCTTCAAGCAGGGCAAGTCCGACAAGGTGTCTTTAGTGACTGGCGCAGTTATTGACTCCAAAGGTCAACGACATGTCTATGTCAAAGGACACAAGGAGCGCATTGCCTTGACCGAGCTGACCACCATCGACTCCATGAGCACTTTCTCGGAATTCAGCATTGCCTTTGCCCCGACCTTGCTCAAGAAAACTACCACAGAAGCACCGTCAACACGAGCGACGGAATACTTTGTTCACAGCGCATGGGGTAGTTCGGGCAGCGGACAGTAAGTCCGCATACTGCACGGTTTTAAAGGAAAGAAGACAAACGCCTCGGATCATTAGATTCGAGGCGTCTTCCATTCTATTTATTTCACAACTGATTACTTCTACTTCTCGCTACGAAGTTATTCCTCAGACTTACCACGAACCAAGTTAGCAGCTACTTTGAATTTGCGAACATTGCCGTTAGCATCCTCAAATTCATTAGTGTTGTTTTCCTGATAGTACTGCAATAGGTCATATGACAGCAATTCATTCAAACTCTTAATCTTCTCGCCATGTTCGGCAATCTTTTCCTGGATCTGATCGGCATTGGCTGCAGCATAGGCAGCTTCTTTAGCTTTTTTAGCCTTGGCCGCCCAATCCTTTTGCTCAGCATATGCTTCCTGGTAAGGAATATCATTCTCAAGAGAATCCTTAAGCATTTCTTTCAAAGTGTTAACTTGCTCTTTTTCTGTCTCAATATCAGTAATTCTTTGTTGAATCTCAGCCAATGCCATAAATAGGTTTCCTTCTTTTTGAATTTATATCTGTATTTTACTCGTCACTTGTCGCTAGTTGTGGCCGCTATATTATCATACCGAACCACACACAGCAGTCAAGGACTAATTGGTCAGTGAGTCGTATGGCTTTTATCAAATAGCTGGTCAATATCCACAGCCCGCTTGCGTGACTTAGACGGTTTATCGGCAGATTTAACCACCTGGGCTAGTTGATACTCCAAATAAGCGACTCTCCTGGCTAGAGATATTTGTCGAACCAACAGCACCGCAAAAACCACAACCAATACGCTTATAACCGACAACCACACAAATTGAGGCCAATATGCTGGCTCAAACATACTTGAAACTGCCGTAAACAACAAACTTCCAACCAATACAATACCTAATGTCCTCAACACCTCCCGGCCGGAAACATTTGTTTCCATAATTGATCGCTTATGCTTGCGGATTGTTGCACTGACATTTTTCATAAAAGCCCTTAAGTAAAATCACTGGCATTCTACGATAGGTCACGCCCAAAATCAATCCAACTTTAACCAAATGCAATTCAAAACCTTGCCTGCTTGTTGGCAATGCAGTACTATTCATACATGCCCAAAACTGTTCATACCAAAACCACCACTGTTAAAGACCCCCAACCTGCGCCGCAACTGGCCGTCTTTGATATCGACGGAACGATTACCGCTCCGCACTCCAACTCCATCGACAAACAGGTCCTTGATGGCATCTTGCATCTACGCAGCCAGGGCGTCGTAACCACCGTTTGCACGGGTCGCCCTTTTGCTCGCATGAAAGACGCTTTGGGCGACTACTACGATACGGTTATCTCTGATGAAGCACTAATAGCTGTAGAGCACGGAGCCAAAGTTGTCGACAAAAAAGGCAATGTGGTCGTTGAAACAGAATTTAACACCAAAGACTTGGATCATTTTATCGCCTTTACTGCAGCCAATCTAGACATGGTTCGCTTCCTATCATTCCACCCCGGAGATTTGTCTCGCAAATCACAGATATGGTGCTCAGAGCCAACCGAGCTCGATGCTATTATCAAAGAACGCGGCTATTACTCAGATGTATTTAGTGGATCATTTGTTGATTTACGAACCAGATTAGACGTCCAAACCATTAGCTGCATAACTATCAAGCTTAAAAAGCACATCAAGGTCGAAAATTTGAAATTAGAATTTACCCGATCTGCCACCAAAATATTGCTCCAGGATGGCAACATGGAATTTATCAAAAGTCGCGTCAATAAAGCCAGGGCCATTACCTTCATTCGCAAACAGCTTGGCTTTTATGAACACAACGTACTAGTAGCCGGCAATGCCATCAATGATGTCGATATGTTGAACATGGAGGCCGGACACCGAATTTTGGTGGGAGAAGAGGGCCAACAGCGCGACATTATCTTGGGCTATCTGTACGGTCACGAGTATGTAACATTTGTTAATACACCAACCGATCTAGGTCTTTTGCTGCAGAAATTATAACAAACAGCCAAGGTAGGAAATTTTACTCTTGCATTTCTAGCCTCTAGAGTATAAAATCCCCAGCTATGGGGTATATATTTCGATATTCTGATAAAATCTCGCCGCTACTTGCTGAGCTCGTCGGCACCTACTTACTTGTATTAGTTGGCACCAGCGCACTCACAGCCATAAATCTTGCTGACCAGGCTCAAACCGCCAATACTATTATTTTTAATACCCTAGCCTTTGGCCTAACCCTAGCCTTTCTGACCTATAGTCTAGGAAGATTCCAAGCTGTCCAATTAAACCCAGCTATTTCCCTGACACGCTTTCTCAGCGGCCGCTTATCGCTTTGGCACTTAATCATCAATGTCCTCGCTCAATGCCTCGGCGCAATTTTAGCCAGCATTACTGTCGGCCTGCTATTTGGTTCACCTGGCGTCGAGGTTGGACTTGGCGCTATCTATCCTATGACTGTTTCAGGTCCATTGGCTGCCCTGGCTGCCGAAATCATTGGCAGTATTGTATTAATCGCCGCCGTTCAGTTTGGCGTCACTGCTCGCAAATCACTCGCCAGCCAGGCCATAATCATTGGACTGGCATTTGCTGTTGCCAGCTTAATGGCTTCGGCTATCTCCGGTGCTTCCTTCAATCCAGCCCGCGCCCTAGCCCCACAAATAGCTAGCGGCGATCTGACCGCCTGGTGGGTATATATCTGTGGTCCTCTGACAGCCGCTATTATCGTAGCCATTATGAGCAAACCAGCCCCCATCTCAGCCTCATCAACGACAAACATCCAACCAGACACACCGGTTGAAACATCCCCCGAAGACACAGAGACCGCTCCTCAAGGTTCAGCCGATGCTCAATCAAACTCCTTCAGTTGGACAAGCCCTCTCAACCTCAGTTTTCTCAAGCCTCAAGATCAAAACACTCTCCCACAAGCAGCCATATCTGAGCAAGAATCCATTGAGGCGGAATCAAAATCGCCACCGCGACCGCTGGAAGCTGATCAGCTATACTCGCCAGACAATTCACAAGACCAAGCTGCACCTACTCTTCACCTAGCAAGCGACGATCAGCCCTCAGACAATCAGTCGCCAATTATCAGTTTCACCAACCTAGGCCAATCATACCAAAATGCGACCCCTGCAGCTGTTAGCGAAAATAGCACTACCCCAGAGCCAACTCCGGACTCAGACGCCACCATAAGCCCTCAGACACCACCCAAGGAATCAAATACCTCCCCGGATAAGCCGTCGTCGCAACCAACCGCCAGCCATCCAGAGCGTCGAACTGCTCGACTTACCTTTGTTAATTATGAGAATCAAGACCAAGACAACTAAGGGCAGTCAAACTATTGCACAACCTTCTACGACAAGGTACAGTTAGACAGTATGAGCCAGGCTTCACCTCAATTTTCAATTATTATTCCCGTATACAATGAGCAGGCGCGCCTAGAACGAGCTCTCCAGGATATCAGCCAATATGCTGCTGACCATAAAGATATCGAGATCCTCATGGTAGACGATGGCAGCAAGGATCAAACAGGGACCATTATTGGCAAATACCTGGATAAGTTGCCGATTCGTTATCTAAAGCAGGATCGTAATTATGGAAAAGGCTGGGCAGTCCGGGCTGGTATGCTGCAAGCAGCGGGGCAATACTGCGCCTTTTTAGATGCCGATATGGCGACTCCCATCGATCAGGTCGATAAGCTTTTCGCCAGCCTCCAACAAGGCAATGACGTAGCAATTGGCTCACGCATCACCGCCGAAGGGGTCGATTTACGCCTAGTCGGTCAAAAGCCACAACCACCGATTCGTCAGTTTCTAGGCAAGGCTTTTCGCCTCTTTGCCACCAGACCTTTTCTTGGCAATATAAGAGACAGTCAATGTGGAGCCAAGGCATTTACCTCTCAAGCTGCCCAAACGCTGTTTTCTCAACAAACCATCAAGCGCTGGTCTTTTGACATAGAAATACTCTTTCTGGCCAAGAAAATGGGTTATCAGGTAGCCGAGATTCCGGTTAACTGGTCGACTCAGGACGATTCCAAGCTTCAGCCGTCGCTATCACTAGCCGTTAACATCATCAAAGAACTACTATCAATCGTCTGGATTCATCGCTCAGTCACAGCCGCACCCACTAATACGACTGCCTGATGTATACTAGAGGCACACCATGAATTCGTCTCCATTTTTAAGCATTGGCCACCGGGGAGCAGCGGCCTATGCCACCGAAAATACACTTTCATCCATCCAGGCCGCCCTTGACTGCCAAGTAGATATGGTTGAGCTCGATGTCCGTCGCACCAAAGATGGCCAATTGGTTTTAGGTCATGACAGATATCTGCACGGGCAACATTCCAAGCTCAAAATTAGCCAGCACACCTTAGCTCAGCTCCAGCACCTCACTCTAGCTGGCGGCGAAACAGTGCCTACTCTCAAACAGGCGCTTGAATTCATCAACAGCCGCGCACTGATCAATATCGACCTCAAAGAGTCGGGCTATGAGGCAGAAGTGGTGGATATTGTTAAACAGCTCCATCTCCAACATCGCGTTATGTTCTCATCTCTCAGCCCTCGTAGCCTCAAAACGGTCAAGACCATCAATGCCGAGTTTTTCGTGGCGCTGTCCTACCCATCCACATATCTGATTCGCCTCTATGATATCTCTTACTTCAAACCATTTTTTAACTATCTTGGCAATAAAAAGCTGGCCATGTACCCCTTTTTTACTACCATCAGAACAGTCCTGCCTTACAAGGTGCGCCGATTAGCTGCCGATCAAGGCATTGATGCTCTGATTATCCGTTCACCATTTATTAGCCTCAAATTAGTCGATGCCGTTCACAAAAAAGAACTCAAGCTCTATACTTGGCCAGCTGACGCCAGCGAAGATCTCCTCAAACTAAAAAAGCTCGGCGTTGACGGAGCAAGCAGCAATAAGCCAGACGCCTTCCACGCCAACCCTATTACCTAACCATCTCAGACAATCCCTTGACGGAACAGTCAACTTTCGGTATCATACTGCTCACAAGTAGCTATGTTTCACGACATAATTAAATAAATATCTTTTGCGGGATTCGTATAGAGGCAGTATGACACCCTTCCAAGGTGACGGCACCGGTTCGATTCCGGTATCCCGCTCCAAATAATAGACACCCACCGGGTGTTTTTTATTTGGAGCTGCATATCAATCGAACCGGTGGGTTCGCATGCTAGGAGAAGACTATTTGCGCAACGACGCAAATAGTCTGAACTAACATCCTGGCTGCACAGCAGACAGATGCGGTATTGCAGCGCCTTGGCAGATTCAAGTCTAAATTTGCCTAGCAATTCCCATATTGGCAGTAGGCAAGTGGATTTCATATCCACTTTAGATCAATTTTACCCAGATTCATTCCCCGCATTTGACAAAAACACCCTCCATTACTAAAATCAACCCACTGCTGACCGCCCGCCCTCAACCAGAAGAGTAGACCATGCCCATTCAGCACACCGAATCATTGAGCGGCTTTAAGAAGGTTCATCTTCGACAATGGGCCAATCGTCTGGAGCAAATGAGCCATACCCTTTCCTTGTCCAGCCACCGCCGAGCTCAATGTGAAGTTCAAGCACTCTTGATCAGGCATGAACTCAATCGCCGAGGCAAAGCCGGCAAGAAATCGCAGAACCTCAGACAGATTGAGCCAAACATGCCCATCGATATTGACGGGCAAACCTACAATATCTGCCCGATTGAACAGCTCGCCCCCTTGCTCCAATTGCTTAACGGTCACTAGCTACAGGTGCGGGTCTGAGCTCAACTCAGCCCCGCACCACCCATCAACAAACAAGCATTAAGCCTATATAAACTTGACATTCCGGTAAATATCTGCTATAATGAAAGTCCTATAGTTAATTTACGGATCGACTCAGTCATCCGCCTTAACAATCAAATCTGTTGCCGGACCAAACCTAGCAATTTGGCTCAGAGCACGTTTTCCCCTCCTTTCTGCCATAATCTTCCCTCAGTTTGCCCTACCAGAAATAGCCGTGACCCCTACGACTACTTCCTGGTGAGACAAACTTATCTATCTCAGATAAGCTCGTTGCTTCACGATTCGTTGTGAAACATCACTTACCAGAAAGTGAGCACGCACGAGAGCACCATAACTAATTACTATGCTCGAACTGCTAGCCACCCATGCAAAAAGCATCCACAGTTACGGATGACGTAAGCAAACGTTTGCCTGCATTATTTGCAGGCGCCCCGATGACTGGTCGTTGGACCAGCAGCAAGACCAAGGCTCAGACAATAATCTCTCGTTCAAATTGGAAGTCTGCCTTGTCAAAGATTGATCTTGGTTCTACCAAAATTAGTCTAAAACACAAAAAGAATATTATTGCTGGTTTAGTTGTAGTAAACGTAGCCCTTATCGGTGCTACTGCTCACCAAGAGTACCCTGGTCGAGTTCAACAAGCTCAAGCCGTTGAAGCCATGGTAACCGTTCGACCTACCAACCGCGCCGTTACTATTCAGCCGATCAAGGCTCCAGAAGGAACCGTGGCTGAGGTAACTGCCGAGGTAGTTGAACCTACCCCAACTCCAACTCCTACTCCTGCCCCTACGGTGGCCGGCGTAAGTACTGCTCGATTTAGTGGAAATGTTGGTGCTATGCTCCGTCAAGCTACCACTGCTAAGTGGGACGCTGCTCAGGCTAGTGCCATGAATACTCTTATGGGCAAGGAATCTGGATTGAACCCGTATGCGGTCAACAAGTCTTCCGGAGCCTGTGGTATTCCACAAGCCTACCCCTGTTCTAAATTACTTAACGTAATTGGGAGCCTTGATAACGTAGACGGTCAGATTCAGTGGTTACTCAACTATGTTGCTAGCCGTTATGGTACTCCAAGTCAGGCTTTAGCCTTTCACCGAGCCAACGGTTGGTACTAAGCACTAAAAAAGACACCGCAAGGTGTCTTTTTTAGTACCAATTTTCAAAACTCAAACTAGTCATAACAATCACTCTTCAACCACATATCGCTTCACTACCAGCAAAGTTATCAACAAGCCAAATAGCGCCGTCAACATATGCCATAAAAAGTGGCTCCCCGAGGAGAATACCGAACAAATCGACATATCAACTGTTCTGCAAATAATAGCCAGACCAAACGCAATCACAGCGCTACTAAGGACTTTGCTCGAGCCTGGGTATTTCTGTACATAAAAGATGCTACCTATAGCCAGTCCAAACCACAAAACCACATAGGGTAGAGAACCATTGAAATGCTCAAGCCTTTCTGCCAGCAATGCTACCAAAGCCAAGACGAAGAACATGGCCGAGGCAACAAGTTTAGAGGACACGAGCTGATGTAAAAATATCCAGCCAACCACACAGGCAAACCCTAAGATAACCAGCGAATCAGCCATGTCTCCAAGCGGGGTATGACCAATATGCCACCAGCTACTGCCCAATCCCACCAAAACTAGCAGTGCTGGCAATATAAATCTCCATACTCCTAACTGATTTCTAAGGACATAAAAAGCCAAAACCCCCGCCACCATAAAAGCCGCACTCGAGACAGTGTTAATCGGCTCCCAAGTCATGCCAAGCATTTGTTCACAATAGTTGGTCGCAGCATCAAACATAGCTTTATCATAGCAGCTGCCATACTCCTGTTTCAAAATCCATACGATTGCTCTCCTAATTTTTGCGCTTACCCGTGTCACCTGTATAATGAATTCGTCGCTCACTTCAGCTCATACTAGGAGACAGCAATGAAAACAGGGCAAGTAGGAACTAACGAACACGCCGGACTAGTCTTTGACGGAAAAGTATTTCAACCCGTCAACAAATGCTTCCAGGCACCATTTTTCCATCCTGACTTCGAGCCGCCCATCATTCTGATTGGACCTCGATTAGATGGCCGCTGGCAACAACAAGCCATCGAGCATATTCATCGGCTCAATCCCCAGATCTGGGTCGCCAATCCCTATATGAGAGTCAACAATGAAGTTGACCGCACAACCAGAAAAATTTGGGAAGGGCACACCTACGACTTAGTCAATCAAGGCCTACCAGTAACCTTTCTATTGTGGCAGCCAGAAAGCAATGCCATTGGGCCCAGTGATGTAGGCCTATATTGCCATTGGCTTAGTATGCGGCCTTACCTACCACTCAACGCTGCTGCCGTTAGTGGCCACCCGCTTCATCATCACCCGCACGCTTTTATCAGAGAAACACGCGTTCGGCTGATGACCGAATCACCCTTGGCCACCACCCTAGAAGGCTGCTGTCGATTAGCAGTCCAAACCCACCTCAACCTGATCACTGCCCATCAAAGGCAGTGATCAGGAATCACTTTTTTAAACTACCAAAAAATTAAGGTCCGACCTTCACCCTGCCTAGCAAGGTCGGACCTTAATTTACTAAGTACTAAAAAAGACACCGCAAGGTGTCTTTTTTAGTGGGACAGGCACATTTTTAAAATCGAGTGTATTTAGAATAGCCTAACAAATAATGGGGGGGGGTCGCAACCTTACGATAGCGACCCCATTAATCCATTCGACTGAGCTTTACACCAGTCGATACCGATTGATCTCCTCATTGAGCAGTTGGGCTGCTGCTCCAGCAGCCTCGGCATAATCTTCTCCTGAAGAGGCAAAGATAATGCCTCTCGAGGAATTTATAATCATGCCTTTGCCACGACTGTCTCGGCCTGCAAGAACCGTTGCCTCAACATCACCTCCCTGGGCGCCGATCCCCGGAATCAGGATTGGCATATCACGGACAATCTGTCGAACCCGGGCCAGCTCCTCAGGGTAAGTCGCACCAACTACAACCGCACAGTTGCCGTTGAGGTTCCAGTTGGCAAACACATTGTAGGCAACACGCTCGTATAATTGCCCAGCGCGACCCACGGTCAAGTCTTGAAACTCTCCTGCTCCAGGATTGGAAGTGCGACAGAGCACAATTACGCCCTTTTCTGCTCGATCGAGAAACGGCTGCAGTGCTTCGCGACCCAGATAGGGATGCACTGTAATTGCATCCGCTTCCAGATAGTCAAATGCAAACTGAACATAGCCAGCATTGGTGTTGCCGATGTCAGCCCGCTTGGCGTCGAGGATCACGGGAACCTCTGGTGCAATGCTGTTGATTAACGAAATGGTATCACGTAAGACCGTTATACCGTAATCGCCATGCTCCTCGTAAAAGGCAGAGTTCAACTTGTAAGCGCCGGCAATTGAACAGGTCGCCTCAACGATACTCTCATTGAATCCAACCATAGTCTCGGCAGGTCTAGGCTCACCAAAAACACCTCGACGACGGGCAGAGTTCGGAATTCGTATAAATTCACTATCGAGCCCTACGCATACCAAACAATTATCAGACCAACGATCTTCTAGAAGCTGTCTAAAACTGCCTCGCTTTGCCATCCAGTCCTCCTATCGGACGAGAAACAAGCCTATAAACCCGAACCTCGGGTTTAATCTGACGCATAGTAGCGCAATATCATATAAAAAACAAGTTAAGTCTAAAAATGTTTGCGATTAACGACTTCTCATTGGCCCAGTCAGGATACTGGGTGAGTTATTAGTCGTATGAATTAGGTATCAGCCATCAGAAATTCTGATACATTATTGTCATAAATTTTCTGCAGATGAACAGCCACCGGATGATCGATGAGCCTTATATTATCCATAATGAGTCCTAGAACAAAAAATTAAGGTCCGACCTTCACCCTGCCTAGCAAGGTCGGACCTTAAATCGCCTTAAATCGCCTTAAATCATATTTCTAGCCCAAAATGAGACAGACTAAAAACAACTTTCATCAAAAACATGTAAATGCCTATAGAATCTACGCATATTCGGTTTCTGCTTATACAAAAACAAAAACTAAAAGAATCTCTCTGTAAACCAGGCAGGTTAAGGCTCAAAAAACAGCTGCCTATCAAATTAAGGTCCGACCTTCACCCTGCCTAGCAAGGTCGGACCTTAATTTACCTGAATTTATTAATTTATCTTAATTACTCTCTTTAAATTACTTCAAGTGGCAGGGATTATAGTAATAGTTGGGCTAGGAAGACTCTTCGCCAACTGGCGAATCGTGGCGCTAGTTCGTACTATTTGAATCGTTGTTCAAATAGTACTTCCCTACCTTCGCCCCCTGCCAGTCTGCGGCCGGGGTTTGATTCAACGGGCAGACTAAAAATCCCCGATGATAAAATCATGAAGGATTTTTGGTGCGCCTGGTAGGAAAACTCGCTCTGCTCGTGACGGTAGCACCGATTATTGAAGTCGTCGCTTCAATAACCTCTCCCTACCTTCGCCCCCTGCCAGCCTATGGCTGGGGGTTGATTCGACAGGCAGACAAAAATATCCCGATGGTAAAAACCATCGGGATATTTTGGTGCGCCTGGTAGGAATCGAACCCACGGCCAAAAGCTTAGAAGTCTCTTGCTCTATCCACTGAGCTACAGGCGCATACATTATTCTAGTTTTGCTACTTACTTACTTTTGCAATATTTCAAACCGATAGAGCAAGAAGTCTTGCTAAATTAGTTAAATCGACTGCGTCTCCACACTTCGCTACAAGGGCAGATACAATAGCCTGCATATTATACAACACCACTTCCACTTATCACAGCTCAACCCACTTAGCAAGAATTTACTACCAGCAGAGTCGAACAATCTCAATGCGCTATAATCAGCCTACAATGAACATCGCATTGCACCGCCAACCTTTTTATATCCAAATCCACAGCAACCGCCTCTTAGGCATCTGGGGCAGCATCTCTTTGGGCAAAACCAAAGCCTGGGCTGGTGCTTTTTTCCCTTTCATTATAACCACTGACCGCATAGAACCAGACCGCAAACCAATCATCATCAATCACGAACTTATCCACTTCGCCCAACAAAAAGAAACTTTACTGATTGGCTCATGGCTATTATTTATCCTTGAAACTACCTATTACCGCCTAGTCAAAAAGCTGCCTGCCAACCAAGCCTATATCGCCAAATCCACCGAACAAGAAGCCTACGCCAACATGTTCAATCCAAATTACTTACAAACCCGCCCCCACTACGCCCATCTAAAACACTATCTTCACCACAAACCAATCACCTGGGAAAACAAATGGAATCAGGCCCCAGCCACCAAAAGTGGCGAGGCGCAGCTACCTCTGGTCGCAAGACAAGAGATTTGAGTGAGACACGCATATCAAAAAAATAACCAGATACGAGAATCCAGCCTCACCCCCGTCATCTCAGCCTGTCCGCCTACTGGCGGAAGCAAAGTCGAAGGATCTTCCACTATCCAGGCCCAGGAAGATTCCTCTCCGCCAGCTGGCGGATCGCTCGGAATGACAGGCGAAGAGAACATGTGTTTCGTGTTTCGTGTTTCGTGTTTCGTGTCTCGTGTCTCGTGTCTCGCCGCCACAGCTAGCTAGTTCAAAGTTTTACGGTGCAGTTTTGCCTTATAAGTTCTAAGTTTTGAGCTTGAGCTCCTGTCTTCTGCCCCCAGCACTTTACTGCTATAATAATCTTCTGCCACTATAAGCAGACTCTCATGAAGACACTTATTTTCGCTGACACTCATTTATCTAATCGCGTTCATCGCAAAAAATTAAACTACCTCAAATCAATCATCGAGCCAGCCGACCGGGTTATTATCGCGGGTGATTTCTGGGACGGTTTTTTAACCACCCTCGACAAGTTCACAGCATCTGGCTGGAACGAGCTCTTTCCCTTGCTGCTAGAGCGTCAAGCCATCTACGTCTTCGGCAACCACGATCGGGTAGAGTGGAGCAATGACAAAGTAAAGCTGTTTTCAGTCCAGCAAGCTATGGCTGTTGATGTCATTATTGGCCAACGTCAATTTCATATCACACATGGCCACACCGTATTTACTTCCCTGGAAGACAAAATACCCGCTCTCAATCACAGCGTCCCACTTCGTATCGGCGCCAACATGGATGTCCTCCACAAGCTGGTCTGGGGTAGGAGATTTCTATCAAAAGACAGCACCATCAACGCACCCATGCGCGACTTTACAGCCTCCAGCCTCCCATCTCCCGTCTTTCTCATCTGTGGCCACAGTCACTATCCCGAAATCGACCATCAACACCGCATCGCCAACACCGGCTTCATCGGCATGGGCTTCGGCAACTATCTTATCATCGAAGATGACCAGTTAGAGTTAATCAAAGAAAAGTACTAATGAAACCTTGACTTATATCCCATAGCATGATAAAAAGCACGGGATCTTCGTTTCTTTGAAGATCAAGACAGAGAGCTCAAGGGAGTAAAACATGGGATCCTTTTCACGTACTGATACGGTAGTGTACGGCTCCATTGTAATCCTGGCAGTACTCGCATTTGGACTGCTACTGGCGTTACTCATTAGTCGCTATGACCACAGGCGAACATCGAGAGATCTTAGACGACTTCAAAATGACTATGTCGGCCAAGAGAATACCCAAAAAAGGGTCGACAGGTTTATTGAGGGCATTTTCAAAATCCAACAAAGTCAATTGGGCATCAGAGGGCAATACCATGCCCTCCGCTTGTTGAATCACTTTCGAGGCAAGTATTACAGCAGCTTTGGCTCCAATCCCGATCAGGATTTTGAGCTACTGCTTGACTGGACGATCCAAGAAGGTTTTCACCTTGAAGCAGAGCTTCAGGGATCTCAAGACTTGAAACCGGCCATTAAGTACATGCGTCGCAGAGTGAAGAAGGATTTGTCTATCGGCGGCTCTGCTCTAAGAGAGGAGCTGGCACAACTAGCCAAAATTCCGCTGTACCACGGAGCAGCGGTGCCAGAACCAATGCCAAATCTCAAGCTGATCCAATCAGAACCATTTGGTCGAGTCACATATACGCCGCACAGCATTTAGCTGACGGTTTACACCCCAACAGGGGAGGCCTCGACCTCCCCTGCTTCACATCTACAGCTTTATCAAAATTTTATATAGACTGTATTTTCATAAATAGAATGAATCAATATTGACATAAGACCTATAGTACTGTATAATAGACTGACGCAAGATCGAACTTGCTTTGGCACATTCACACCAAGGAGAATAAAATGCCCGGAGAAGTCATGCTTCCAGATCATTGGGAAGTTAACCCTTTGATCGGGGCGGTCATTCAGGGGATAATCCCCAGCTTGCTTGGACTGTATGAGCTGAATGGGTTGCCAAGCAGCCAAGGAGTGATAAATACTTACGGCATAAGTGCGCGCTTGCGTGCAGACGCATTTGATACTGACATTCTGACCATTACCTTGGAGGATGATAATTATGACGATATCAGCCACATCCTTTCTATCACCTTCGCCCGAGAAACGGATCAAGATCCGTATCGGGCCATCGAAATAGAACCACGATCAATCTTGACTGACTTGAACTTGGCCGGCGACGTGGCAGCAATCATCAGCGACTATACCGAGCAGTTTGAAGCTGCTCAGCAACTTGCTCTCGAAGAAGCCCAGGATGAGGCTCGCCGAGAGAATGCCCTCGAAGATGTTCTCCTCAGCACGCAACGCGAGTCCTTTTCGCGCAGCAAGGACAAGCGACTTCTACACAAGGCAACTGCCATTCTCTAGTGACTCAGCCATTAAGGCGTCGAGAAATTCTACTCTCGACGCCTTTTTGCATTTACTCACATATTTGCAGTTATTATTTCTATACCAACCAGCAAACATGGTGTACAATACTCCTACCTACTTATCGAGGAGTCTTATGAAAAATTCTCTGTGGACCAATGAACATTATGTGGCGACAGTTCTAATTATTATAGGTGGCGGATTTTTGCTACAGCAAATGGGTATTATCGACTTTGGTTGGCTGCTCGGCAAAATCTGGCCTGTCTTTATCATCGGCTATGGCTTCCTCCTACTAGCCCAAAAGCCAGCCCAACGAACAGCTGCCCTGGCTACCATTGCTATCGGTACGATCCTGACCGTCAGCTCATTAAACGCTCTTCAATTCAATGTATGGGCGCTATTCTGGCCACTTATCCTAATTGGAATTGGCATACTTATTCTGAAGCGCAACAGAGTCCAACCAGCCTATTCCGAAGATCAATACAACGCCAATATCACCATGTCAGAAGACAAGCGAACCATTACCAGCCAAAAATTTGAAGGCGGTCAGGTTTCAGTATGGATGGGTGGCAGCAAACTAGATTTAACCAAAGCCAAACTAGCCGACAATGCACTACTTACGATTCAAATAGTCATGGGTGAAATGAAAATCGAAGTTCCAGCAAATACCAAGATCATTAACCAGACGTCACAAATAATGGCCGAGTCAAAAGATCGCACTCGTCCAACTGAGAAATCCAAACAAACCCTAACTATCACCGGCAGCATCTTCATGGGCTCCTTAGAAGTTACTGATTAACAACGTCCTGCCCATCATTACCAATAAGCGAAGCGAGCGCGGCAATCCATACAATCCAATCCAGACAACCAAATGATTCAACATAATCAGAAGCACCAGGCAGCCAGCTGACCCCTGGCTGTTTTCTGGTATAATCAACCCGCTAATTTACCAACCAACGAAATTATGACCCATTCCAACCCGTCGCTCGTCGCCCGTCGCTCGTCGCCCAAAATACAAATCAATGACTTGAATTTTGATCTACCCCCTCATCTGATAGCCCAAACTCCGGCCAATCCTCGCGATGCTGCCAAACTGCTCGTCTACAATCGCCAAACCAACCAAATCACCGATGCCATATTCCGAGACATCAATCAGTACCTGCCCGCCAACACCACGCTCGTTCTCAATAATGCCAAAGTTGACAAGTGCCGTTTTCGCTTCGACAATAAGGAGATTTTCGTCTTGGAAGCCTACAACAACCGCACCGTTCAGGCCATGGTCAAACCTGGCCCTAAATTCAAACAGGGTAGAGAAGTCCCGCTAGCTCCAGGTATTAATGTTAAAGTTTTAGATATTAATGCCGAAGGACTGCGCACCTTGGAATTCAACTGTGATTTGGACCATCCTCAACTTTTACAATACAGCCTAACTCCACTACCACCCTACATCGCTCAAGACGAACAATTGGCCAAAGAATATCAAACCGTCTACGCCAAACAACAAGGCAGCAAAGCCGCCCCCACCGCTGGACTTCACTTTACGTCAGAATTACTGAGTCGAATTAAACAAACCCACCCAATCGCCGAGCTAACACTCCATGTTGGCCTAGGCACGTTTGCCCCATTGAAGCAAGAAAACCTAGATAGTCAAACACTCCACAGCGAAAATTACATCATCTCAGAACAAGCTGCTCACATTTTAAACGAAGCCCAACATATCACCGCCGTCGGCACCACCTCTATCCGCACCCTTGAATCTGCCGTCAATCCTAACAAAAAATTCCATGCCGCCTCAGACTCCACCAATATCTTCATCCAACCCGGCTACCAATTCCAAGCCACCGACGCCGTCATCACCAACTTCCACCTCCCCGGCACCAGCCTGCTCTTGCTGATCGGCGCTTTCATGGGCGTAGAAGAACTCAGGCACTGCTACCACCACGCCATCACCAACAACTACCACTTCTACTCCTTCGGCGACGCCATGCTGATAGTGTAACAAACTATTGCAATAATAACCTATAACACATATAATAAGGTTAATTCCTACGCGGATCGAAATATCTACCCAATTGGAGCGTCAGATGGACAACGATCGACTTCGGCGCGGAATGACCAACGACGATATCGTCGATGCATTCTCTGAGATGAACCCCGGGGCTATGGCAGCTTGCACAGCACTCCTGAAATTGGGAGATGACGCGATTGTCGTATTCATCTTTCTCGATTCGCTACGCATTTACGGATCCCGGCTGTTTCAACTATACATGAATATCTGCGATGAAGACCCAGACAAAGTACTGACACTCATTAAAGAAAACATGATGGGCGTATCAGGAACCGCCATTGATGACATCCTGACGGCTATTGACAGCGACGGCAAAGACTTCAACATGGAGCCAATTTGCCAGACAGCCATGCAAACGGCTCAATGGCTTACCGCAACATAATCACTACCCACCCGAGGACACTTTCAACCAAAAGTGTCCTCGCTCCATTTCCCCACAACAACATAGCCACAACCATACTCATATGGTATAATCCCTTCCGTTGCAACAGGTAATCAAGACTCGCACTAGTTCTTGTCGCTCATCGCTCATTTTTCATGGTGGTTGTAGCTAAGTTGCTCCGCCAGCTGGCGGAGGCGTAGCCGGCTATAAATAATCAGCGCCTCACGGCGCTCTGAACAAATGAGCCGGAGAACAGGTTAGCAAACAAGACGAACTATTCAGTTATTCAAAATCCTAATATATGGTGGTTGTAGCTCAGTTGGTTAGAGCGCCTCTCTGTGGAAGAGGAGGTCGTGGGTTCGAGTCCCATCATCCACCCCAGAAAGAAAATTGCGTCGAACTCGTAAGAAATTTACCCTCTACTAGGGCAAAATCTACGGGTTCGAACCGTTTTTGTTCGCTATATAAAGCTAGATGAGCAGACTGGCATAAATCGTATGGATGCTTCAAGGTAAAGCTCAGCTCTTTGCCTGATAAAACTGGGTTCGAACAAATTTTCTTAACCACCGTCCGTTTTTCTAGTGGGTCACCGTATTTTAACCAATCTACTGCCTGTTTGCTAAAATCAAAAGCGTCACTCGCAATATAAGAACTCAACTCCGCGCCTTCATGTCTATCAAGGGACTCTTGCAATTTTTTTAGCTCTAACAACAGGGCATCTCTTCTCTTCCTATATTGCTCTTCGGATATTAAGCCAAGATCAGCGTTTGATGCTCCTGTAAAGCGCGCAAGTAGGCTATCTAGCTCAGACTCTGCTCCCTTGATTGCCTTGCTGATGCTGCCTGTCGTTCTCATCTGAGACACATTATCGAGCTCCTCGGCCTTCTTTAGCTGGCCAATCGCCCACTCAGAAAACTCCTGTGGCAACTGAATCGATTCAATCACCCCAGCAAACTGCTCTAGTAGCTTAGACTCGACTAGCGACCCCTCAGTGCATTTAATATGCAGCTTCTTTATGCAATGGTAATAACAATAACGCGCTGGATCATCGTGTAGCGGATTACTGTTGCATTTAGGGCATTTGTGGCCCTTTTCAGCATTGTATTTATGCCTACAAGAGCTGCATATATGTCGCAAGCGCTCTTCAGCAGTGATAGATTGGCCACAGGAGCACTTAATCAATCCGCCAGCAAATGAAAGCTCTCGCCTAGATACTTGGGGCTTGGACAACTGGCCAAGGATCCTCTGAGCTTTATCAAATTCCGCTTGTGTCACCATTGGCTGGTAATTGCCTTGGTGAATAGCCCCCTGGTACTTGTATTTTCCAGTGTAATAAAGGTTTTGAAAAAGGTAGTAGGCCCTATTCCGAGATATCGGTCGACCATTGCGCTGTCTCAAGCCCCATTCATGTGTAGCAATGTCATAAATGCGCTGGACAGAGTAATTTTCCGTTAGAAGTAGGTCCCACATACGACGCACTAAATGAAAGCGCTCTTCATCTACGAGAATATCTTTAAGGCCTTTATCAGCATACTTATTGTTGGTGTAGCCAATAGGAGCAAGGAAGGGCGGCTGACCTTTTCGCAACTTATCTTCCATGCCTCTCTTAGTTGACTTGCTCAAATCTCGAATAAACTCATTGCTCATTGCAAACTCAACATGCATCAGCATTGAATCATTTTCCGTGTAGGTCTTGCCGGGAGTTAGTATTTTTACTCCGTGTTTTTGCACAAGCCACATTATCCGCCCGCCATCTACCGGATTACGAGCTAAGCGATTTAAGCTCCAGCACACAATATACTTGGCTTCTCCCGCTTCTAGCTGCTCGCACATACGATTGAACAGCTCTCTACCTGGCTGCTTGGCTGTTTTGGATTCGTCATAGTCCGCCAGACAGTCCATAGAGGCAGTTTCTAGTATATCCTCCCGAATAACCCTAGCCTGAGATTCCAAACTGAGAATTTGCTTGTCTTCGGACTCCGTAGATTTTCTTTTGTAGACAATATATTTTTCTCTCATATGGCATATATACAATACTTACTAACTATAGTGTCACGTTTTTACACTTCTTGCAATAATTCTATGCAGCTCAATTAAGTCACTGGCAAGCTGAAGTAGTTCAGGCTCACTAAGCAGCTTTCCAAAGTGCTGCTCGTAGATTAAATTTAACCCCTCTAAGTCATCTACGGAGAACTGCATTCGAATTCCTCTTAGCCTCCAATACGGACTTATGGAAGCTCATATCGAGATACATCCCAAGCGAATCAGTCAGCAACTCATTGACTAAGTCAGCCACAGACTTACCTTCATCAGCAGCCATTAGCTTAAGTGCTTTATGAACCCGCTCGGCTACCCTGACCGCTTTTGTTGCTTTGTTGCTTTGTTGCATTTCCATAATTGCCAACCCCTTTATTTCCCTTCCCATCCCCTTGCACTCTGGGAATGAATCTGTGCTAGTCCCGGAGACTACTCTTGCTGCTTGCCTTGCCTACACCGCTATAGAATCGCGTCTATAGTCAAAGGTGTGTGCGCTTATCCATTCCCGTCATGCTGAGAGGACGGTCGCTAGCTATCTTTGAATGTTTTGTTTTAAGTCAGTCATTCATCCTTAGCTAGTCGAACCCGTTAACTGACTATTAAAATAAGCGGAAATTCAATAAAGAATATCCGCTCTTATATAAACGCATTTTGAAATTAAAATCGAAACGAATCTATTTGAAAGATGTGTTAACAGAGATGCTACCTAAACAAATAGTCCTTCAACCGCTTGCCCAATTGCTGCTTTTCTTCAAAGTCCTCGTATACCGACAAATTCAACTTATCCAAGCCTGTCTGAGCCACTTCTTTGCTATTTTTACGCATGGCGCTTGCGATCAGCAATTTCTTGTACAAGGCAAACTCTTTGCGATTATAAGGAGTATACGTCGCAGGCAATAGAGCCGCCTCTCTAGCCACTGCCTTATTAAAATCCGGATCTTTATAGCTGGAGCGATTGGAATCTGCATAATAGCGCACCTCAACATAAGGCTCCCCATATTCATCGAGCTTGCGTAATATAGAAGGCCAAGCTGCTTCGCTGGGGAATAAGGGAATGCGCTTGCGAATACCCAAATGAATAAATAGCTTTAGAGGGTCGTGCCAAGATCGCGGCACCTTTCCTATTGCCTCTCGTCTAAGATGAGTAATATATGTATCCAAGTCAGGAATGTTGGCCGTCTGCCAAGCGAGGTATTGCTGGAGGGCTATTTCATAGCGCCCTTTGGATCGCAAATACTCGCCTTGATCCTCGTGGGGATTTCCAGTGATGGAGTAAAGGTGGTTTGTCGACTCTACCGAGGCAAATGTCTTCAAATCCTCTATGGCATGTGAGTCAGTAAACTCCTTGAGGCCTCGCAGCTTGCTTCTCATTGATTGCACTTCATTATTAAATTCATCATACAGCTCTAACCACATCAAGCCATCAGCAACAAGCGACTCGCCATTCATTTCAAGCCACAACTTGAGCTGCTGCTCGTCATCAGGATTCACATCCTCATATTCAAGAATGTCATCATCCTCTTCTGATATGTCTTTTATTTTCTTTTGAAGGGGTTGGTTTGAATTAGACATTATCCATCCCTACAAGTAGGGCAGATGGCTTAGTCTTTAGAGCTTTAGCTATTTTGACAATTGTAGAAAGGGTGGGATTGCGGTGACCGTTCTCAATCTCATTAACAGAAGTGATATCCATGCCAACCTCAGCAGCCAACTGCTCCTGAGTCATAGACAAGGTCGCTCTAGCATGCCGCACAGTATTCCCAAAGATCTCACGGTAGTTATTGGTCACATTGTATTTATGCCAATAAATAAGTATTATGTCTGTGGCATATATGCCATACACAAATCTATGAAGAATTTAACAGCAGAAAACATATTCGCTGCATGCAAGAATAATCAGGTCGAACCACTCAAGAATCTTTGGAGCACTTTATCTGGCGCAGGATTTGAGGATGACCAATCCGATCTGGATGCCCTGCTAAACGTAATTAGCGAGTTCAGTATATTAACGTGGACGAATGCAAGAGGTAATGATTTAGACCATAAGAGTCAGAATCATAGCAAAGATGCAATCACAAGATTGCGAAAAGACTCTTGCGCTATCTTGAACTTAGCTTGGCCAAATACTCGTTGGGATAAAAGTGTAACAGAAATTCTTAGACGCTACGCAGTCATTGTAGACCAAGGGGTTAACGATGAATTAACTACAGCGCAGGTCTGCACTGCTCATGCAAGAATATTCCTTAGCTTGTGCTTTGATTTAGACAAGAATGATTTTACATTTATCAGTCTACTTAAGCCGACAGAGGATGCGCTGAATCGGCTAGGCATTGATAACCTGAGGAGCTTAGACCGCTTGTATTCAAAACACTAAAATAAAGGCTATGAATCCAAAACAGGCAGAAGCGATTGTCATAATCTACGGGGAGTACGTTGCGCGCATGCATGGCAAGCTAGCCATGTACTTCCCATTGTATATACCAGAATTACTATTGCCATACCCAAAGAAAACCATCCACTGTGCCCTAGAGCTTGCAGCAGGAAATTCCAGCAACCTGCGCTTCATTGAACTATGCAAAGAGCTGGCAGCCCTGCTGCCCATGTACGTTGAAGAAAAGAAAGCATTATGGGACAAGCAAGAGGTTATTATGAAAAATCTAATGTCTGAGGAAATGCACAGAAGCAGAGAGCAACGGGCAAAGAATTGGATTATTGAGAACTATCCTGATGCACCGCCATACGATATAGAGTAAATAGCCACCATCAAACCTCCATTAATTAAAAAACTAAAAACGGAAAGCAGCATGGAGATACTTCAGAAAAGGCTTTTTCCTAGAGGGCAAAGCCAGGCTCGCAATGAGGCGAAAGAGCTTGGACTAAGACTTAAGGAATCATATGGTCATGAGAAAATAGAGAATCTTCTTTTAGAATATTCTGTCTTAATAGCTATAGCCGACGACAAATCTTTAAAAAGAATTACCGCGAGCATGGCAAGACACGATTGGCTATTAAACGAGGATAAAAATACAGTGTATGAATTCTGTCTACAAAAAATATTGTCCCTAGACATGAACTTGCCATCAGACCATCAAAAAGTGCTATGGGAAATGACCAGAACGATGCATGGCAAAGACGCCACTCAGGAAGCGATAATAGCACACGCCATAGATGAGTGTAGCGTCATGTGGCCAGAGTTAAGCAAGGATGAGGTTAGAGTCATTATTGTCGTAGGAAGAATATTATTTCAGAATGAGGACGTTGAGGATATGCTCATATTGTCGAGACAAATAATAGCCAACCCACGAGCGCTCGGCTACTACAAAGTCCAATATAGCATAGTGACTACACTGGGTGAGCAAGCCACAGCCGATCCAATGGATCTTGACACAGTGCTTAGCTATATCGATGTATTCACTACAGAAGAAGAATACCAGGACATTCTAGAGGCTCTAACAGAAAGACATAAATCAAGGGATATAACCGTGCTAGAAAGACGATTAGGTCATGATTTGGTAGAACAATATATACGCGGCGGATTTGGCCATGGAGACAGGCTAGCAGTAAAATTAGATATGTTGATTGAAAGATTTCGGAACTACCATGATAATATCGCTGCCCTCAGAGATATAATCACTAATGGTATTTAATCTTAAGCCACTCTCATGTACTCCCCACTCCATTCATCAACTAGTAGGCTGAGGGAGCCATCTTGACCACCCCTATTCACCTTTCTAGCCCCAATCTTCCGATTTTTCCTATTTTTATTCACCCAGCTTTTCATCAACCCCATACAGCGCATGCACCTTCTTCCAGTATCGACGGACTGCTTCAGGATCATGCTCCAGACTCTGCCTCTTGCGTTCAACATGATCAAAGTCAGAGAGTAGGCTAAGTAGTATTTCATGAGGGATAAACTTGCCTAACTGCTCTAGCAGATACTCATTATCGTCGGATCCAGCGATCGCTAGCATGTCTTGCAGCGCCGTCCTTTCACAAGGCAATAAAGACTCAGAGTAGTATGGTAGGCGGGTCGCTCTTTGACAAAATTCAAGAACGTTTCTATATTTCTCTATAAGTAGGTATTGTTGCGTATCTGTCATATTCATGCCCTAGCGAGTGCAGCAATTTCTAAGCCCAGCCTCCTATTCAACCTCAAACATCCACCTTTTCCCACTTTTATTAAGCCACTAATGAAGCTCTGATCTACCTGCATCTCCAGAAGGAATCTTGCTCCATGGATCGGTCACGGAAAAATCTAAGGTAGCCAAAAATGCATCAGCATCTTCGATAAGGACATCGTAGCCGTGTCTTGAGCCCTCTTTACGCCTTATTGCCCCCAACCGTTTAAGCTCTTCGAGTATTCGGTCTGTTCTCATATAGCCAGTCCTTAGCTTACGCTGAAAAAAGGATGAGCCAGCGGTATTCTCAACACAAATAAGGCGAATAGCAACAATAAGCATTGGGTCGTCTAGTAGAACTAGGGTTTCCAATTTACTTCTACGATCATTCTTGCTGGCCGAATTATCACTCTCAGAAGCAGGATTATTGCTGCCTTGGGTTATGTGCTTGATATATAAATTATATAAGTCGACGTCCTGAGAGTTGTATTCTAGCCCTCTGTTCATTCTATCCACCTGCCTGTGATATCTCAGAAGTCCGAAAGCATTGTTGTGAGAAACAAACTTATCAAGCTGTTCAAGCAGCTCGTCTTTGTCGATAGAGTCTTCCTCCTCAATAGCTTTTTGAAGATCCGACTTGGTGCAAGGCAGTAGAAGCTCTGGATAATATGGCACTGCGACTGCCTGCTGGCAGTAATCTAGGGTATATCGAAAGGCTTCAATGTATTTTTCGCGTTGTTTTGCAGTCATATAAGAGCTCCAAAGGCCACACAGATGCCATAGTTGGGATACTTTGCCCCTATCTCATAATCTGATTAGTGCCCAATACTCTAATCTCCCTCAGCTAGCCTACTCATTATATTTTCAGCAGCTTCACGACGCAATTTTCCTATGCTGAATAGCATAATCACGCCACCCGCAAGACTACCAAAAAATACCATCTTCCAGAAAAACGCAATCACTAATATGACAATAGAGTATAAGATTAACGGGGTCAATATATAGCGCCACCCAACAGAATCAACCAAACCCTGCCTCTTAAACCTAAGAGATAATGGCAAGGTAGCAAACAGTGATCCAAATATGTTGGCCCATAAAAACGTACCTATTATGAAGCCAATGATCAGTTGCAGAAATTCCATTTTGCCTCCATTGCCAGTATGGCATTTATGCCATAATTATACACCATGGGGTGCAGCATGAGGCTCAAGAGCCTGCCGTAGGGCTGCTCTAGGCTTTGATTTATCAAGACAGCTGCACTAGTATTGATATTAAGACCAACAACATCGAAAATAATGTCAAAACTTAAAGCACCAAGCGCAAGCAAATCCAATCCACCCAAAAAGCACAGGCCGCTATTCGAGAACAATGCAGCATTCATTGACAGACCTCACTTTGCTCAACTTTCAAAAAACCAAACTGCTGAGGCGAAAAAATTATCACAAAAGCTAGATAAATGGATTGAATATAAGGAAAACAAGTTGATTGCCTACGTCGGCGACCACGGGATTGGGAAAAGCACGATACTGAATCACATCAAGAACGAAGACAAATTTAACTGGATAAACTTTGAAGCTTGGCGATACGCAGACAGAAGCCAGATCTGGGATGGATTCGTCGTCGAGGTGGTGTCAAAGCTAGACCATCCAGAGAAAAAGAACCTATCTGCTGTTGCGGATGAAATCGAGGGCGAAAAAAGAAAATGGTTGCTATCAGGGCTCTTTATAAAAATAAAGAGAGGTGTTGATAGGGAGCCAGTGGGATTTTCGATAATAGCCATAGCGGTCTCACTATACTTGGGATGGTTCATATGGCAAAGGCTTAACAGTCCCTCAGCCCCACTGGAGCAATATCTAGAGGCCTTCCTAAAGTTTGGGTCCATCTCTGTTCTCTTTTCCATCTTAGCCTACCTAGGGCTAAGTAGCATAGACTCTCCTGGCAAGCCACTCAAGAGATTCTTCCAGCTAGAAGAGAGGGTTGTTGAATCGCTGAGTAGGGTAAAAAAGCCCACCATAATAATAATAGAAGATATAGATAGGGTGGAATCTAGCCATGCCTACGCTTTTCTACAAGCACTAAAGCGGTTACTCGTAGACCAAGTCGCGCCACACTCTATTGTCGTAATTGCTCCTCAGTCACACCTACTAATTTCAGATAAAAAGAATATTGCACTAGATGAGTCGGGCAAGTACAACCAAAGCATTAAGGTGTATGATGGGTACTTCTACAGCAGGAGCTTTAATGCCAAAACAGCAAGTCTGGACAGCATTCTTCAAGAGGCTCAAGTCGACAGCAAGCGGGCAAACGAACTTAAGAGCATCCTGAAGCTGCTTACCAGTAGCTACGGAGCACAGCTCTCTCACAGAAGGTTTAAGCTGGTGCTTAGGGAAATTGGCGATTTCATGGATTTGCACCATAATGCAAATGTCACACTCGCTACCATATTCATATTCTCAAGACACATTACTGGCGAGAGGTATAGCAGTAGCTATGTAATGTTTGACCTCTTGAAGCGAAATCAGCATCACTTCAACTCACAACAACCTGTGTCAATAGAAATAATCATCAACGAGATTGTTAAGCTTCTCAATGTGCCTATCCAAGACCCAAAAAAACTACAGGTAGATCTTGAATACAAAGATCTAGGTGACAAAGAGATTATTCTAGAGGGCTTAGAAGAGGCGCAAGGGTTAAAAGTGCTCAAAATAAGTATAGATACGAAGTATCTGCAAGGATGACAGGCTTTCATTTTTCAGGAGCGCAGAGGAACTAAGCCTTAAGCATGCAGGACGCCCAGCTCATCAGAGCGTCATAAAAATTGGAAGTAAAATAATAAGATGGTTAAATTTCAATCTAAAATCCCTGATATTGGCGTTGATATAAGCATCGCCCAATTTAATATTCTAGAGGGAGTCGCCAGCTATAAGATAAAAGGGCATTGCTTAAATGCAATCCTTGGCGAGGGTCTTAGTGAAGATTCCTATGAGCACATCGCTAAAGAGTTACGCATTCTATACTCGTTTTGCTTTGAGCATGTATATTCAGAAGAGTATGAAATCATAACTGGGAGACTTCACTGCATGGATGGCGGCTCAGACGAAAGAAAGGCGCACCTATTGGCTGAGGGTTCACATGCATCAAAGGAATTTAGGGGAATGTGCACACAGCTTTTAGCAGACATATCAAGCCTACAGCTTAGGAAGACTAAGCTGAGAAGTTTTTTTAACTCAGCATTCATATGGTCGCGAGCAAATGAATTACAGGAACTAGGCCTATCAGCAGAGGCATTCACACAATACTGGCGACTTCTAGATCTTATCAATGCCAAGGCGCAGCTAAGTGAGCAGAGACTTGTAAGTCTGATATGTGAGCATGGGCTACCCGATACTCAGTCAAATAAGTTTGCAGTTAGAGTGCTGCACAAAATGGGATTGCTAGAGTCTAGCAAGAAAACACTAGTCGAAGTGTTCTCAGAGATGGCAAGCCATCGTCATCCCCATGCTCATCAGGCTAGCGATCGAACATTCTATTACATGGAAGAGGAGACCCATCTGGGGGTCATAATGAATGCTACTCATATCGCCGATATTACGAAGCTATTTATAATCTGGGAGCTTGGGCTGAGAGACTACTACCTTAAGCCGCGCGGTAATATTTATGAGTTAGCCAAAAAAATGCCTGAAGCACCTACTGCTTAGGATCACTGCATAGCCTACCATCTACCAGCAGTACGAAACTCATCCAACCATCCACCTCAGAAATAAAATCCTCAGTCCTCAGACTGGGGATTTTATTTTGGTATGCCTGTAGGATCGAGCCCCTGCGTAGCAGAAGGGGCGAAAGTAGGGAGAAGTTATTGAAACAACGATTTCAATAACTGGTACTACCGACACGATCCGCCAGCTGGCGGAGAGTCATCCCATCATCCACCCCAGCAATGAATCCATAATATCTTATGGGATAAGGGATTCATTATTGGGATTGGACGCAGAGCTCAGATCTCTCAAGGGGATAGAGCTGAGAATTGAGTTTATTGGCATAGCAATTTTTCTATGAAGGATGATGTCATTGCAATGCTATAGTTATGCAACATTCTCAAACACATCACAGGCGATCAAGCTCGGAGCCCCATATTGTCAGCCCACCAAAAGTGTTGGTTTTACGACCGAGTTAAAAGATGTGGCGGATGATATAATCGAGCAAGTATGACATACACTAACAATAATGCCCCCCTACAACTTTGCCCTATCTGTCATGAGCATAAAAGGGACTGGGGGTTTAAATATCATCGTGCATGCTCTCCTTGCTTTGGAAAACAACGTAGATTGAAAATCGCTGAGCAAAAAAGGCGAGGTTTTTATAACAATAACAGAGAGCTATCATCAGGAATAGTTGTTACCGACTTCGTTAAGCGCAGATTGGTCGTACAGGCAAATAAAAATCTACCTATGTCAGATAGTGACCGAGCCATGAGATTTCTCACTTCACTCCCGATCTTTTTGCACTTTATTACGTTCTTTGTTGGGCTGATTAATATGGAGGCGTGGGGATTTTTACCGGCCATGCTGTTCATCATATCACCCACTCCTTTTACTATTTGGGGAGTTCGCACGTCAGAAAGATTGGAAGCGGAGAGAAAGGGTCAGGTTAATGTAGAGGTTGAGAGGCTGGCTCAAAAAAGACGTGAAGATATGGAGGCGACAAGGATGTTTTATGGTAGTGCGGAGTGGCGACTATTAAGAGCAAAAATCATGCAAGAGCATAAAAACATTTGTGTAATGTGTCATACCACACTAAGGGAAGCAGATATAACAGTTGACCACATTATGCCGAGAAGTAAATACCCTAATTTGTCACTAGATGCAGCTAATATGCAAATCCTTTGTCGCTCCTGTAATTCAAGCAAGGGTGCAAGGGTTATGAGCTTTTGACTGTTTTGCTAGGGGCGTTTACCACATCTATAAATTGATTGGGATTTACCAATAAATCAATCTTCCGTAAACAATCTAGTGTTGTATTGCTTTTTAAGCTATATTTACACCAATAATCCAGCTTAAAGCAATTTTTATTCGAAATCCATTCAACCAGTCACCCCAGAAATAAAATCCTCAGTCCTTGGACTGGGGATTTTATTTTGGTATGCATGTAGGACTCAAACCATTCGCCTTTAAGGCGGACAGGGGCGAAGGTAGTGGCTTGCTATAGAAACATCGATTTCTATAGCAAAAAGCTACCGACACGATGCAAAGCATCGTAATCCCATCATCCACCCCAGTTATTTTTTTTAATTACAAAAATAACAGTCAGGTCGATTACCTTGGCTCAACAGGAGGCTAACCGCCTAAATCACCGACACATCGACACGGAACACCTGCTTCTTGGACTATTAAAGTCAGACGACAGTCTAGCTTTTGAAGCCCTAAACCTGATGAGGGTTACGTATACCAGAGCAATCAGCTCTATAGTGTTTGTGATCGGTGTGGGGAAGGGTGTCGTGACAGAAGAAACACCTTTCACTGCGCGACTCAAGGAGGTTTTTGAACTAGCCGAACAGGCAGCCAAAGACCTTGAACAGAACGACGTCAACACCATCCACCTGCTCCTCGGCTTAATCGATGAAGGGCACAATCTTGCTGTCCGCATCCTAGAAGCGCTGGGCATCAACCTTGATCGCATGCAGCAGACACTAAGACAGTTTGCCTCAAGAGCCGAACCTCTCAACGCATCAGACCAAATCAGGAGGCGGATCGAGAACTTCCGCCTAGCGCTGTATTGCCTCTCCGACGACGATTTCGCGACTGCTCAGGCAATAATGCAGGAAGTGACTAGTTACAGAGAGAGGAGTCACTTGTAATCTTTTACTACATGCCCCAGAAGAGGCGCCAGCAATGGCGCCTCGAATCATTTTTAGATATTGACACACCATAGCTATTCTGATACCGTTTACATAGGAAGACCAAGTGATACCGCACAGTTAAAAGTTAGTTATCACGTAACCGAACAAGTTAGTAAGTTTAGTGTGGAATAAGTTTGTTAGTTCGTAGGTTGCGAAGGTGGGTGCGAGTCTTCCTGTGTTTTTTGAAAAAGGCATCCTTAGGGGTGCCTTTTTCATGTCCATTTTTTAATAGTTCTTAGCCGATTCCTAGCATGCCAAGTCTATAAGTCAATTCCACCCTTGAAGCATTTACCTGTCTCCAATAATGATTATATTATCAGTATATTATTAGCCTATAACAGAGTTGTATGCAGGGGAGAATATGCCTATGCCAAAACCATTCAACAACCATAGTACCAACAGCGGACAAACAGACAGCACTACTTCTAATGGCTGCCTCAATAAGCCTTGCCAGGTTATTGATGAAGAAAATGAGGATCTAAGCCGAGGCGGCGCAGCCACGCCTGATCAAGAAGTTGCCACAAACGAACCCGCTGCCGACAATCCAGACGATCAGGATGCCCGCGATATATCCCTCTTTGACCAAAAACGCCGATGCGGACACCAATGAATGGGAGGATGCAGTAGCTCTAGAAGAACGCCAAAATGAGACCAACAACTCTGATGAATCAACGAGCCTCAAAATCAACTTTAAGGTCTTGCACGAAATTAGACCATACAACCTATAGTACTTGACATATGGCCCATGCTAGTGCATAATGTAGGTATAGTCCCTTAACAACTTAGTCGTCTTTTTATGCGGATTCATCCGCTAGGATTTCAGGAGTGCCACATGTTTGTGCCAGCCATTTCGCCAGACGCCAAAACCATTTGGCGAGGTCAGGTCAACCTTCAACTAGGCGCATCCTTGCGTCACGACTTTGTGCTTGACGATGACCGGAAGATCGAATTTCTGTCCAGCTTGCTTCCGGTTTATAATTACACGTCAATGAGCATGGATGAATTCTGTTCCAATGTCGCCCAAGCACATGTTCTGATCTACGCTGAGAATGGCATGGTGCGAATCCGGTTAACAGACCCGGATCCGTCGATTACTCCTCAAGCTCTCCTGTTCGCCGGGTTTGCCCATCGTGGAAGCTTGTCCGTTAAATCCGCCAAGTGGCAACGGACAACCCCATCATGGGTTACAGGACATGATGCAGTCATCATCCTGACAAACGCCGACCATCGAGCAGGCTTCATCAATCGTGAAGACCATGCCTGGGAGCATGTATTCCTCGGGGAGAAGCGATTCGATTGCATTCTGCCCGGCATGCAAAAACAGGCCATCGAGACCTACGTTGAAACCGGCATAATGCCGAAGTTTCACGGCCCGCAGCTGCCAATCATCTGGATGTTGGAGTCTATGACTCCTAAGGAAATAGTTTATGGCACTGCCACTCGTTTTGAGCGCAAGAAACGCGCCGAACAAATGGCCAATGACCTCGGCATCAACTTGGCGAAGCTGGCCAAGGAGTCCAATTTGGGATACGTCCTGGACCTGCCCGATGAGCGACCATTGACATCGGACGAACATCGAGCTCGAGACGGAGTATTTAACCTCCGTCCTACTCCGAAACCAAGGACAACAATGCCCCAAAAACCGTACTACGCGACGAAAGAAGCAGGGGTAGGCGGCGCCATGGCGGAGGCCTTCGCCAACATCGACCCAGACGACTTCGACTAGGGGATCAGAGGGTCGCAGCAATCACGCTGCGACCCTCTTTCCATTTTTATAATAACCAACGAAATCAAACCTAATTAATCCAATAAATCACTTAATACCGACTGATAATTATTCAAAAAGCCTTTACTTACCTGGTAATGCTGGGTCTCTTCGTATTGAACAGCTTTCAATTTACCTTGTCGTATTTCATAGATCGCGCTGCCGGGATACGCCAGCAAAATAGGGGAGTGGGTAGCAATAATAAACTGAGATTTTTTGGCCAGCAAAACTTTCAATCTTGCCATCATTTCCATTTGTCGCATTGGTGACAAGGCAGCCTCTGGTTCATCAAAGAAATATAACCCTTCGCCACCCAACCGATTATCTAATAGTGCCATAAATGATTCGCCATGAGACTGCTCATGCAGAGATACGCCGCCGTAATTATAAATAATTTTCGATCCAGGCCATGGATCTTCATCGAGATGTTGAATCTGACTGGCCAAGTTATAGAAACTCTCGGCTCTCAAAAAATACCAATCCTTAGGTCTGCGAATACCCTTTTTAAGTTCCAGAGCAGTATAGAGCTGCGAATGATTGCTATGAGTACTGAAATTAAAGTTCTTTGATCCACCTTCTGGATTTAGACCCATGCCGATTGCCAATGCCTCCAAAAGTGTCGATTTGCCGGATCCATTCTCGCCAACAATAAAGGTAATTCCCGGACCAAACTCCATCTGTGTAAAATGTTTCACAACAGGTAGTTGACGGAGATACTTGTCCACCGAAGAGAATTTTTCTCGGTTCAGCTCTGCTGAATGTAGATAATGCTCAGAATCAATACTTTTCATAGCCATGAGCATAGCACAAAAAAGCAAGACTTATTCAGGAGCGCCCATTTTGACAAGCCCTGCAGATTATGCTATAAGATAGGCTACTCACAGCGAGTGAGTACCGACTCATGCCACCTCGCCCTCTCGCGGGTGATTAGGCAAGGAGAGAAGACATGTTGGAAGTGTACGGAATTGGCCGAAATGGCTCAGCAATGATTCTCTGCGTAGAGTCTGGTCAAACTACCCTGCGTATTAGCAATAGCCACGGCAGTGGCGTCATGCGAATCAATGCCTACCCGGCTCAAGCGATCGAGGCGATAGATAAAGCGCTTGATCTCAGCCAGATTGGTCGCTCAAATACTTTTTCAACTGATCCGCGCCTTCCTGCTTTTGCCTGGATCGGAAGCTATAAATCAGACAGGTGGGAAGGAGCTATTATGGTCAGGCTTGATTTCCAGAGACTTGAATCAAGGTCTGGCACTCGGATGGGAGCGATAGTCTTGGACCTGAGGCCGATTGAATTGCGGAGGTTTCGCGACCTCATCATCGCTCTCACTTCAACCAAGACCATAACTCTCTCGAAAACCGAGCTCGCTCAGAATCCCGGCTCGGCCTGAACCAACCAACAATAGGCTCGGTCTAGCCTTCGAGGACCAAAGCTCTCCGGCATGTGCTGGGGAGCTTTTATTATACTTTTGCTTTTCAGTACAATCCAAAATTACCACTAATTATCTTGCCCCAGTCAGTTTTCCAAGTCTAGCAAGACATCCTCCACCGACTGCACAATCTTCACCCCCGGATAAAAATAAAAAATATTCGTGTCGATATGCTGGCCAACAATATATACTTTTGACTGACCGAATCTGGCCTGGAGGGCAATAGCCGCACCCAGCTCAGTCGAACTTCCTGCACCAATCTCCGTATTGGTTAAGTAACAAACACTTCAGAATCAAGAACACCTTTCATATCCTTGCTAGCATAAGAGGTGACCAATTCTACATTCTTATCATACGGGCTTACTGGAATATGAGCCGTCCAATCCGCGGTTACTTCATGTCCCAAACGTTGCAATAGGCCATATATCTGTCGAACTACTTCTTTCTCTCCAAACCTTGCTGCACTATAGAATTTCATCTTTCCAGTTTAGCGCCAATACCCATTAATGGTTCAATTCCTGTTTCAATAACTCCAGCTCGACTTCGATCACACCTCTATGCAGCACGATTAACTTGCTCTCACTCAGCTTTCGCAACTCTCGACTAATCGTCTCTCTAGCCAAACCGCTTCGAGCAGCTAGAGAAGTCTGAGTAATTTGAATACGCCACGCTTGCTCATTAACCTGCTCACCAAAGCGATAGCATTCAGTAATTAGTTCAAAAATCAACCGATCTCTAGCCACTTTGCTGCCAGTCAAGGTTAATTTTTGCAGCAAGCCATCAGCACCGCGATATACACGGCTCAACAAGTCAAACGTGACATCGGGGTTATGTTGCAAAAACTCAACCGTTTCGCCTGCATCCCTCAACTTCACTTCAACATCATTCATTGCGCAATAAAAATAGTCGTTATGCGTGCGATTAATTGCCCATGACATAGGAAAAAATGCCGGAGGCTTGAACAAATTAACGCCAATCCGAAACCCCTCTTGAGTTAGCGCGTATTGCTCAACAACCCCTGAAATTAACCACATAACTCCACTAGGATCTTGGCCTACTTCAACAATGACTTGTCCTTTGCGAAAGGTCAGCAATGTACCTTGACTAAAAAAGTGTTCTATTTTATCGGCAATACTTTGTTCCATATAGCTTCTTCAATGTGACCTCAATCACATACAGCTCACTAAAATCAGGCTAGCATAACAGTTACTACTACTATACCGAAAGGTCTTTCCCATGGCAAAAGCAGCTTCAGTCGAGCCGACGCAAATTACTCATCGAGTTTATTTTACCCTTTGCGCAATTGGCGCAATAATCCTACTTGGCATGGCTGGATTAGCCTGGTGGGGACACGTCTTCATTGGCACTATGGTTTCTGATCAATTAGCCGCTCAGAAGATCTACTTTCCCGAAAAAGGCAGCCCAGCCTTAGATCCGCAAACATACCCCAGCCTTCAGCAATATGCTGGCCAGCTCGTAGATTCACCACAGAAAGCCGAAGCCTATGCTAATGACTATATCGGCCATCACCTCACACAAACCGCTGACGGCAAAGTCTATGCAGAAGTTAGCGATCTGGCTCGCCAAAACCCCAATGATGCCACCCTCCAACAGCAACGCCAAACCCTGTTCATGGGCGAAACCCTCCGCGGCGTCCTCCTTACCAGCGGCTACGGCTTCGGCACCATCGGCCAACTCCTCGGCTATTCTTCAATGGCCTTCGCCGCAATCGCCGCACTTCTTGGCATAACTGCCCTCTATTGCAAAACCCGCTCTTAAATGCAGGTTCGTTAAACACAGGTTCGGAACATGATATCTCGGATAGGTTCCGAACCTAACCCTATCCATGTAAATCAATCATCTCCTCCGCTAAATATAGATTTACGAGCTGGAAATTTAACTACTGCTAATAAAAACTCTCCGGAAAACCATTCCGGGTCCGACCCCAACACGGCAGATCGGGGTCCGACCCCAACACGGCAGACCGGGGTTCAACCCCAACATACCTTCCCGCCTTTGACCAATCAAGCACTATTCTTTATCGTACTATTGCCAATCATCTGTATCGCCCAAGGTGTCGCCTGGCCATTCTCAGCCGCCTTATTAACGCAACACACTAATCGTAATGCGCAAGGTCGATTACTTGGATTTTATAGCTCCATCCAAAGTCTCGGTATCGCCCTGCCCCCACTACTGGGCGGATTGATGGTTGCCAAGTCAGAGCACTTGCCAGTCATAGCTGCAATCATCATAATAAGCTATAGCTCCATCTCTGTATGTGTATTATTTGCCAATATTCGTTTGACCAAATCCAAACTCAGGTTAAGCGAGTTGCAGTCACCATAAACCAGACCCATAACATGCTTGTGTGTTTACTATTTGCATTTTAGTGGTATAATGCGACTTCGATGCGTCAAGGTACAGGCAACCGCCAGACGTCAAATTCAACTTTCAAAGGATCCACCCATGCAAGATACAAATATCGATTTCAACCTTCCCATCGCCACAACTGCCGAAACTGACGAGCTGTTAATGGCCATTTTTGGTAAGACATTGCTCGAGATTCTGCTGGAAATGGGCAACAATCAGACTGGCGCTATGCTTCTTTTAGCCAACAACCAGACTCACTATAACCAGGCCATTATCCATACTACATTCAATTTACTCAAACAGTACGTTTCGGCCAGCAGCCTTGATATGTACCTTGATACTGCCAGCCGCCGTTTCGCTCTAGACGGAACCAAGGTCTCTCTTCAAAAAATCGGCAAAGACTGGGATATGTCCCGCGAACGGATTCGTCAGGTTGAAAACAGCATCCTGCGCTTACTGCGCATGCCAGCCCATAAAGCACAGTACATCAAAGCCATTCAAGCCGTAGTTAATTAATAAATACATTCACTTAAGCTTCATCGATAATCTCAACGCAATCAGTTGGGATTATTTTTTACCCCAATCAACCCAATTTGTATAAATTGATACAACATAGTATACTGCGCCCGCTTAACCGTTCTTATTCAAGGAGAGTGACAATGCGGAGAGTAGTTTTTGTAATGGCAGCTATGCTTGGCGCCATCTGCGCCTTTTTGGCAGGCATAACGACAGCCAATCGAGAAGATCGGCGACTGGAGAAAATCCGTCGTCAAGGTGATTTTTCCGACATATTTGGGTTCTCCTGTCAGATGGGCCCGACCAGTTTTACACAAGCAGAAGTAGACCAAATCCGCACCGTATTAGCACAAGAGTATGGTCGCTTTACCAACAATAAAGCAGCCCTGCCATATTTCCATTCTGTGCCAAACATCGGCAACATTGACCCGAGTGCCTCGTTGAGACATGCAGCCAATCTGGCAGCCCTGTTTCTCGAACAGCAGCCAGATGAACTCGCGCTTCAAGCTAAAGCGGACTACAGTCAAAATGTCTATCCTGCGCCAAGCCTCAGCGTTTCCAGCTGAGGCTTCGGCCTTCACATCCTAAGCAAATCTTCAAAAAACAATGCATTTAATCCATAGACCCACTCATATTCGCGGGAAAACCCACGCACAGCCCACCTCGCAGGGCAATTACTCGCCTGAGAACCTGCCCCTATTCAATCGGGAGGTGCGCCAGCATGGATGTCCCGAGGCACCTTCTCACTTCTCACTTCTCACTTCTCACTTCTCACTTCTCACTTCTCACTTAAAAAAGTATACTTAAACCATGCAATTACCGGACAGAGACACACTTTTTCATCGCTGGCTAAAGCTGCCATACACCCTACATATTGCCCACGGCGCAACCTTCAAGCGCAGTCGACTCACGGTAGTCTTTCTCCATGGTATTGGCGGCAACAGTTCAGTATGGCAACCAATTATTGACCAGCTGCCAGCTCACATCCGACCCATATCCATTGATTTATTGGGCTATGGCCAATCGCCTCATCCCGATTGGCCGACTTACGACGCCAGTCTGCAAGCCAACTCAGTTATTGCCACTCTCATCAAAGCCGGATTAAGTGGACCCGTTGTAATTATTGGCCACTCTTTGGGCAGTCTGGTAGCGGTAGAAATAGCCAAAAGATACCGATTTCTCGTCAAAGGCCTTATCCTATGCAGCCCACCGTTTTATAATAAAAGCACCCCGTCACTACAAGAAAAGTTGCTTGCCAATCTCTACCAGTCAGCTTTGCGCTATCCGCATTTGACCCTAACCATCACCAAACTGGGCACTAAATACCCGCTGGTTAACACCGGCTTCAAGGTCAATCAAGATAATATTGGCATTTTCCTGGCCACCCTGGAAGCCAGCATTATCAACCAAACATCTTTGGATGATATTGTGAACTTACATATTCCCATTCATATTATTTCCGGACGCCTCGACCCGCTTGTGCCATCCAAAAATCTAATTCGGCTCAGCAGGAATAGCCCCAATATCACAATTCAAACCATCCTAGCCTCTCACGAAATCACCAAACCCTACCAAAAGGCCATCGCCTCCGCCTTGAATAATTTTATGCCGCCTCAAAAATAACGATTAACTCTCTCTAGGATTCAACATGCTTACCCTCGACCAACAAGAATGGATTAATCATCTCAATGACACCGATCAAGTCAAAATAGTTGCCTATAATCCGCAAGTAAAACAAATTTTCCAGACCTATAAAAAGCAACTGCAAACTGTGCTAGATCCGTATCAATCTATCCAGCATCGAGGCGCTAGCGCTATGGGCATCTCCGGCAAAGGCGATATAGATATTTATATCCCGCTTGAACCGCAACTATTCAACCAAACGGTAATAGCAATCGAAGGCCTATATGGGAAACCGGGCTCAGTCTATCCTTTAAAAAGAGCCCGTTGGACTCTTGACCATCAAGGGGTAGAAGTCGAAATATTCGTTATCAATCAACAAGATGAATCCTGGACAACCAGCGTTATATTTGAAGACTATCTTGTGACGCATCCGCATTCGCTACATGAGTACGCCAAACTCAAAGAAAGACTAGCTGGCCAATCAACCAGATCATACTACCGAGCCAAAACCGAATTCATAAATTCAATTCTTTCGCAAGCTAACAAGTAACCTATGCAACATTCACTTAATTACTATAAGCATGACAACGGCACTCCACACTGCGAATGGGAAGTCGAAGGACACGATCAAGAGCACCTGATGACTGGCCTTATCCATATGCCTCTCCTTTACAAACTAAATGCCCCCGCCGATTCGCAGGAGTTCATATCAGAAAACCTGTCATAAGGCTGGTAGCTCATTTTTTTAACATTACGCTGTAAGTGTTTGTCCATTTTCCACATTAGCACTCCCTCATACTTCTGACCGCTTTATCCCAGATAGGATAGCTAGCAGTCTATGGAAAGTTAGCACCATTGACCTGGCAAGCAGAGGCGTTCCGAGATGCACACCCGGAAGGGGTGAGAAGAACCGTTGCGATCCGCCAGCTGGCGGGGCGGCAATCCAGGACAGAAATTATTTACACATCTTAAGCCAATATGTAATTCATAATCCTCCTAGATTGCCACGTCACTTTCGTTCCTCGCAATGACGTAATGCAAACATCCCATCCCCCCAGTAACCCCCATGATACCCATGACCCCCAAGATACCCTACCGGGTATCGGATATAGAATATAGGATATGGAATATAGTAAATCCCAATCCCAATCCCAGCTTCCAGCCACCGTACCAGCC
>CAZKPX010000001.1:317578-446789 GCA_964554805.1 uncultured Candidatus Saccharibacteria bacterium | reverse complement strand
CATAGGTAACCGAATTCCAGACATTAGCCTCAGCTGCAGTTCTGGCTGTCCAAGTATCGCCATCTGGACTGGTCATAACTCGGTTGGTGCCACTAGTAGCCACCGCTACAAACTGACCATTGCCATAGGTAACAGAATTCCAGCCACTAGCCTCAGCTGCCGCTCTTACCACCCACTCACTCCCCTTATTCACCGTCTCCTGGGATGTCAAAGTAGTCTTCCCATTCACCACCAACCCGCTATTTCCACCAATATCACCAATAGTAGTCGTGCCAAAGAACGATCTGTTGTAATTCTCAGTTATTGATGTCATAACCTGGTGAGCACCCGATCCTGCCACAGCTACAAATATACCGTTGCCGTACGCAACTGCGTTCCAGTAGTTTTCTTCTGCAGCCTCTCGTCCAGTCCAAGTCACGCCGTCCGGTGAAGTCATAACTTGATGAACACCGTCATCAGTCACAGCAACAAAATAACCATTTCCATAGCCAACGTACCACCATCGATTATTTTCAGCGGCTGTCTGAGCAGTCCAGGTAATACCATCTGGGCTAGTCATGACGCGGTTAGTACCAGATGAAGCCACCGCTACAAACTGACCATTGCCATAGGTGACCGATAGCCAGTCATTAGCCGCAGCTGCAGCTCTTGCCGTCCAAGTCTCGCCATCAGGACTGGTCATAACTCGGTTGGTGCCACTAGCAGCCACCGCCACAAACTGACCATTGCCATAGGTGACCGATTGCCAGCTATTAGCCGCAGCCGCCGTTCTTGCTGTCCAAGTTTCACCATCAGGACTGGTCATAACTCGGTTGGTGCCATCCCACGACACCGCTACAAACATCCCATTGCCATAGGTAACCGATTGCCAGCTATTATTCTCAGCTGCAGCTCTTGCCGTCCAAGTCTCGCCATCAGGACTGGTCATAACTCGGTTGATGCCATTGCCGGAGACTGCCACGAATTGGCCGTTACCATAGGTCACAGAGCCCCAGCTATTAGCTTCCGCGGCAACCCTGGCGGTCCAGGTCTCACCATCAGGACTAGTCATGACGCGGTTAGTACCCGATTCTGCCACTGCTACAAACATACCGTTGCCGTACGCAACTGAACTCCACCAACCTGCCGCTGCAGCCGACTGAGAAGTCCAGTATTCTGCAGCTTCACCATCACAAGCTGCCCATTGGATATGCGCAGACCCTCCGGATCTCAAACATTCACCACTATTACCATGAGGAACCGACTTAACCAATCCAGCATGATCAACTGACAACAGTCCGCCAGCTCCCCCCTCCAGACTGCTCAACCGCAGATCACCAGCTAAAGCAAAATCTCCCTGAACCCTGAGGGCCTGACCCAAACCAACATCACCGCTGGTCATAACCCGGTTGGTGCCGCTATCAGCCACCGCCACAAACTGACCATTGCCATAGGTAACCGACCTCCAGCTATTAGCCTCAACTGCAGCTCTGGCTGTCCAAGTCTCACCATCAGGAGAGGTCATGACCCGATTAGTGCCAAAACTAGCTACAGCCACAAACTGACCATTGCCATAGGTAACCGACCGCCAGCTATTAGCCTCAGCTGCGGCACGAGCAGTCCAGGTGATGCCATCGGGGCTAGTCATAACACGGTTGGCACCGTCATAAGCTACTGCGACAAACTGGCCATTGCCATAGGCAACCGCATACCAATTATTCGCCTCAGCTGCAGTTCGAGCAGTCCAGGTTATGCCGTCAGGTGAGGTCATAACTCGGTTGGTGCCAAATTCTGCCACGGCTACAAACATCCCATTGCCATAGGTCACAGAATTCCAGTTATTAGCCTCAGCGGCGGCACGAGCAGTCCAGGTAATACCGTCAGGTGAAGTCATAACCCTATTAGTACCAAAACTGGCCACTGCCACAAACTGACCATTACCATAGGCAATTGACTTCCATAGATTGAGCTCAGCTGCAGTTCGAGCAGTCCAGGTTATGCCGTCAGGTGAGGTCATAACCCGGTTTGTGCCTGTATTGGATACAGCTACATACATACCGCCTCCGTAAGACACAGATACCCATTGATTAGCCTCGGCCGCAGTTCTAGCGGCCCAGGTAATACCGTCAGGTGAAGTCATAACCCGGACTGCGCCACTACTTGCTACCGCCACAAACTGACCATTACCATAGGCAATTGACTGCCATGGATGGGACCCAGCTGCAGTCCGAGCCACCCACTCACCCCCCTTATTCACCGTCTCCTGGGATGTCAAAGTAGTCTTCCCATTCACCACCAACCCATCATTCCCACCAATATCGCCAATCGTTGTCGTACCAAAGAATGACTTATCGTAATTATCAACCGTCGAGGTCATGACCCTACTACCGCCACTCCAAGCTACTGCTACAAAACGACCGCCACCATACGTCACTGCGGCCCAGCTACTACTTGCAGCTGCCATCTGAGGCTTCCAAGAGATACCATCGGGCGAGGTCATGACTTGATGAGTACCAGATCCAGAAACTGCTACAAATACTCCATTGCCATACGTTACTGATCCCCAATTATTTTGTTCGGCTGCAGATCGGGCTGTCCAAATCTCGCCGTCAGGTGAGGTCATAACACGGTTGGTGCCACTAGCAGCCACTGCCACAAACTGGCCGTTGCCGTAAGTAACCGATTGCCAGCTATTCGCTTCGGCGGCAGATTGAGTTGTCCAGGTCGCACCGTCTGGGCTAGTCATAACCTGACCACTCCATGAAACAGCTACAAATTTTCCACCACCATGCACCACCGAATTCCAGTCACTTTGCGTAGCCGCGGATTGGGCTGTCCAAGTCTCACCATCTGGCGAAGTCATGACTCGATCGTCTCCAGCATAAGCCACTGCCACGAACTGGCCGTTGCCGTAAGTAACCGAATACCACAAACTATCCTCAACACCAGATCGAAGAGTCCAATTTATGCCGTCTGGACTGGTCATGACTTCACCCTGGTCATAGTCACTCTCACCAACCACTACGAATTGACCATTGCCGTAGGTGACTGAGTTCCAAGAGTAAGCCCCATGAGTATCCGCCGCATGCCAAACCTTGCCATCAAGACTGTACATAGCAGTATTGCTACCGTTATAGGAGGTTGCCACAAACACACCGTTACCATAAGCAATTGATCCCCAATTATTATTCTCAGCCGATTCAGAGACTACCCATACTTGTCCAGGCTCCGCCTTGCAAGGAGCCCACTGCAGCACACCCCCTCCCCTCAAACAATCCTCCATAGAGCTAGATACTGAGGTGCTTGACACCAGTCCGGCATGATCAATCGTCAAAAGACCACTCGACCCACTAGCCAGAGAGCTAAGACGTAAATCACCTAGCAAAGCAGTATCGCCACTAACCAACAAGGCCTCAGATAGTCCGACATTGACGCTAGTCATAACTCTGTTGGTGCCACTAGCAGCCACGGCTACAAACTTGTCATTGCCATAGGTAACCGAAATCCAGCTATTAGACTCAGCTGCAGCCCTGGCTGTCCAAGTTTCACCATCTGGACTGGTCATAACGCGGTTGGCGCCGCTATCAGCCACCGCCACAAACTGGCCGTTGCCGTAGGTGACGCTGCCCCATCCATTAGCTTCAGCGGCTACCCGAGCAGTCCAGGTTGCGCCATCGGGACTAGTCATAACACGGTTAGTGCCATCAGTAGATACCGCTACAAATTGGCCACTGCCATAGGTAATATCCCTCCAGAAATTAGCCTCAGCGGCTGCCTGAGCCGTCCAGGTGATGCCATCGGGACTTGTCATAACACGGTTAGCACCAATACCCGCTACTGCTACAAATTGACCATTACCGTAGGTCACAGAGTACCAATAATTAGCCTCGGCCGCTGTCTGAGCCGTCCAGGTCTCACCATCAGGGCTAGTCATAACCCGGTTGGTGCCCGAACTAGCTACTGCTACAAACTGGCCATTGCCATAAGTTACAGATTGCCAGCTATTAGCCTGAGCCGCTGCCTGAGCCGTCCAGGTCTCACCATCAGGGCTAGTCATAACCCGACTACCACTGCCAAGATAGGCAACCGCTACAAACGTACCGTTGCCATAAGCCACAGAAATCCAATAGCTTTGATCAGCTGCTGGATAAGCTGTCCAAGTCTCACCATCTGACGATGTCATCACCCTGTTAGTGCCAGTATTAGCCACTGCTACATATCGCCCATTACCGTAAGCAACTGATAGCCAGTGACCTTCCACCCCCTCATGGGACACCCACTCACTCCCCTTATTCACCGTCTCATTCGAAGTCAAAGTAGTCTTCCCACTCACCTTCAACCCATCATTCACCGTCATCCCGCCTTGATAGATGTTGTTGTGAGGGATAATGGTTTGAGTTGGAGAACCAGAAGTCATAACTCGATTAGTACCATTCCAACCAACCGCTACAAGCTGACCATTGCCATAAACTACAGATTTCCATAGGCCACTGGTAGGGGCACTTCGAGCCGTCCAGGTTATACCATCCAGAGAGGTCATAACCTTATTGGTACCATTGCTAGCTACCGCCACATATACGCCTTCGGCATAAGTCACACCAAACCAATCATTAGCCTCGGCTGCAGTCCTAGCGGTCCAGGCAATACCGTCAGGAGAAGTCATGACCCTATTTGCGCCACCAATTGCCACTGCTACAAACTGACCATTACCGTAAACCATAGACCAAATCCCCCCCGACAAAGGCGAAGTTCTACTCGTCCAGGTAATACCGTCAGGAGAGCTTGCTAAAGCATTGTTGTCTGCTGTAGCCACAAACATGCCATTACCATAGGCAACCTGCCTCCATGGCTCTGTCGATATAGAGCCAGTAGTCCAGGTAATGCCATCTGGAGAAGTCATTGCTTGATTAGTGCCAGCGCCGCTAGCCACTGCTACAAACTTTCCGTCCCCATAGACAACGGAATGCCAAGCCAAACTTTCCACCAGTCTAGCAGTCCAAGTGATACCATCAGGCGAGGTCATAACGCGATGAGTACCGTCAGAAGACACTGCCACAAATATACCGTTTCCATAAGTTATCGAATCCCAAACATTGGCTTCTGTTGCAGGACCCACCTTCCAGTTCTTGCCATCCGTACTCGTCATCACCCTATTAGTTCCATTATTAGCTACAGCCACATAGGTTCCATTACCATATGCCACAGAAGTCCAACCATTATCTTCAGGCAGGGTATGCTGAACCCAATCCTTCCCCACCTCAGTCTCACAAGCTGCCCACACTGGCGTATTGGTTCCATCACTCGTCAAACACTGCCCTGTAGCTCCAGCCCCAGTAAAGGCATAAGCACTACCAGTTCCATAGGCAATCCCACCTTGCGTCGGTGTAGCGGTTGAGTTAGTACCACCATTAGCAATCGCTAATGTCCCAGCTACCTCAGCCGTGCCCAGATCCACTGCATTAGTAGTTGACCCTGACCCAATAAAGATTGACGAAGTCAGCGTATTAGATACCATAGCATCCGTAATCACATTATTAGGCAAAGACAACGAGCCGGTAGTTAACGTAAACCCATTCGAAGCCGTCAATAGTCCAGCCGAAGTCACCGTACCAGCAAAAGTCGTAGCTCCCGTATGACCAAAGGTAATCCCACCAGTACCAGACGTACTCAAAGTAAACGCTCCCAAAGCAATCGAAGTCGAAGCATCCAGAGTTAGGGCATCAGCCAACTTATCAAAATTCAAAGAGTCATCCCCAACAGCAAAACAAGTCCCCCAGCTCGCTGCAGCTCCCGTATTAGCCTGCAAACATTGTCCAGTCGTTCCTGCTGCCAACTGTGATAGAACACCTGAAGCATTAGCATAAAGCAGGCCGCCATTAGTCGTGTAATTAGCCAAAGTCACTGCCCCGCTAACTTTTAACGTACCCGTCACATCCAACGTAGCAGTCGGCGCACTGGCTGAACCAATCCCCACACTATTACCAAAAGTAATATTCGAACTATTATTCAACCACTGTGAATAAAGATTAGTCGAACCCTCAGCTACATCATCACTATCCTTGCCTGCCAAAGCACTATCAAACCGACCACTGGTCCAGTACTGATTGGTCGAGCCTTCTGATAGATCGTCAGTATCTTTGGTGGCAAAATCAGCATCAAACCGCACCGTCGTATAGTACAGATTACTTCCCTCAGCCAAATCCGAAGTCGACTTACCACCAAAAGCACTATTGAATCGATCAGCCGTCCAATACAGATTCAGCCCACCCTCAGTCAAATCATCCGTATCAAAAGTTGTCAGAGAAATAGTCGAGATAAACCCAGCATCATTATTAAGCAGCGATGTTTGAATACCCGACTGAATAACGCTTCCTGAAATCAACTGCCCCACAAGTGAAAAATCAATCGTTGAGCTATCAGACACCGTCGCCGCCACATGCCGGGCCAGCGTATTGGCCGCCACATCAGCATTGCCAGACACCCGACCATCAGTGTAATAAAGATTCACTCCCTCAGCCAAATCAGTGGTCGACTTACCAGCAAAAGCCGCCTCAAACCGACCAGCTGTATAGTACAAATTCGTTCCCTCAGCAATATCTGAAGTCGACTTAGCCGCCAACCGCAAATCAAACCGGTTATTAGTCCAGTACAAAGCCGATGAGCCTTCAGCCAAGTCATCAGTCGTCTTGCCCCCAAAAGCCGTATCAAACCGCCCCGATGTCCAATACAAACCAGTCCCCTCAGCCACATTGGTCGTCGACAAAGCCGCCCCATTAACATAAAAATTACCCGTAGCATTAATACTACCCGTTACATCCAGCCGATATAATGGATTTGGGTTACTATTGCCAACTCCCAAATTCCCCGATGTAATATACGTATCCCCCGCCCCATTCGGTGTAATGGCAATATCACCATTCACATTAGTTGTGCTAATCGTATTGCCCGACACCTGAATATTGCCAGCTCGCAAACCATTTGGCAGCAACACCACCGATGTGTCAGAAGTTGTAATCGAACTGCCGCCAGTCAGCTGCACATTGCCCTTCAGCTGAATCAGACCCGCCCCCTGAGCCATCAGTTCCAGATCTCCCCCACCAGCCGTCTGCAGCGACAAATTCTGCCCCGAATCAGCCGTCACCACAATACTCTCCCCCGACTCCTGCAACACCTTCTGCCCGTTAATATACAAAGATCCCGGTCCGATATAGACATCCATCCACGACATCTCCGGCGAACCCAGACTATAAGTATTGTCAGTCGTTGGAATGATATCGCCGGTTATCGAAATACCACCATCAATCGCCAGCAGGCCCGACACACTATTCCAGGACAAAGCCGCACTACTGGTCAGACTATTCGCCCCATCAAATAAAGCCAACCGGCCCGCAGAGCCGCTGCCCGTCACCGTCCCGGCCGCCGCACAAGAACCCCAGGCCGGCACACCCTCTGTTGACACCAGACATTGCCCAGTCGTCCCCAGACCCAACTGGCTCAATACGCCTGAACCATTAGCATACAAAATGCCCCCATTAGTGGTGTAATTAGCCAGCGTCACTGCTCCACTAGCCCTCAATGTCCCCTCCACATCCAAGGTAGCCTCCGGAGCCGTAGCTGTGCCAATGGCCACACTATTACCAAAAGTAATATTCGAACTATTATTCAACCACTGCGAATAAAGATTAGTCGAGCCCTGGCTCAAATCATCAGTCGTCTTGCCTTCAAAATCATCATCAAACCGCACCGAGGTATAGTACAAATTAGTCCCCTCAGCCAAATCAGTCGTCGACTTACCGCCAAAGGCCGCATTAAACCGCCCTGCCGTCCAATACAGATTAAGCAATCCCTCAGTCAGATTATCCGTATCAAAGCTGGAAATATTGGCAACAAACCCGGCATCATTATTGATCAGCGAAGTCTGTATCCCTGATTGAATCACCGTACCCGTAATATACTGCCCGGCTATCGTCAAATCCAGCGTCGCACTATCACCCACCGTAGCCGCATCATGCCGAGCCGCCGCATTAGCCACTACATCAGCATTAGCAGACACCCGTAATTGAGTAAAATATAAGTTCGTCCCCTCGACAATATCTGTAGTAGACTTAGTCGCCAACCGCAGGTCAAAACGGTTATCCGTCCAGTACAAAGCGTTAGTACCCTCATCCAAATTGTCAGTTGTTTTGCTATCAAATGCCGCATCAAACCGACTCAACGAGTAATACAGGTTAGTCGACCCCTCTGCCACCTCATCACTATCCCGCAAAGCCAACGAAGTGCCGAATAAGGCATCCGAATAGTAGCGGTTGACCGATCCTTCTGCTAAGTTATCTGAAGTCTTTGCGCCAAATCCTGCATCAAAACGGCCGGTCGTAAAGAACAAATTAACCGAGCCCTCAGCCAGATCATCGCTGGTCCGAGTGGCCAATGAAGCGCCAAACAAAGTATCCGAGAAATACTTATTAATCGATCCCTCAGCCAGGTCATCAGTATCAAACGAGGCCAGCGAGATAGTCGAGATAAAGCCGGCGTCATTAGTAATCAAAGAAGTCTGAATTCCAGACTGAATAATTGAACCTGAGATCTGTTGGCCGATGATGCTAAAATCAATCGTTGAACTATCCGAGACGGTAGCAGCCACATGGCGAGCCAGTGTGTTGGCCGCCACATCAGCATTGCCAGACACCCGACCATCAGTGTAATAAAGATTAACCCCCTCAGCCAAGTCAGTGGTCGACTTACCAGCAAAGGCGTCATTAAACCGCTGAGCCGTGTAATACAGATTTGTCCCCTCGCCAATATCCGAAGTCGACTTGGTAGCCAACCGTAGATCAAACCGATTATTAGTCCAGAAAAGAGCCGTGCTGCCTTCAGTCAGATCATCAGTATCCTTAGCCAGGAAAGCCGTATCAAACCGCCCCTGAGTCCAGTACAGATTAGTTCCCTCAACGACATCAGTCGTAGATTTGCCTGCCAGAGCAGCATTAAAGCGGGCCGGGGTCCAGAACAGATTAGCAGAACCCTCAGCCAGATCATCAGTAGTTTTGTCACTTAAGGCCGTATCAAATCGTCCCTGAGTCCAGTACAGATTAGTGCCTTCCAAGACATGAGTCGTATTCAAAGCCACCCCGTTAACCCGATATTGCCCTGTCACATCCACCCAGCCGGTACTCACACTGGCTCCATTCAACTGACCTGCCACCGTCAGGCTGTCAGTACCCGAGTTCCAGCTCAAACCAGCCTCACTCGACAACGTGCTGCCATCAGTAAAGAAAGCTAACTGCCCAGCTGTTCCAGCACCCACAATTGAGCCACCAGCTCCCGAACAGTTCCCTGAAGTCCGACAGACCGTCGCATCCAAGCTATACGTAAAAGTATTACCAGTTCGTGCAATTTCTACCCCATCCCCCGCCGCCAAAATCCCACCCTCATATCCACCACCATTAGCCATCAGCAATTGCCCATCAGTAATCAGCGAACTGAGCCCTATGCCCCCATGAGCGATCTGTAGCACTCCAGCCACTTCCGCCAGCAAATCTACCGAATCTCCCAGAGCAGCTATCACTTGACCATTCTGAATGATAATCCCCACTCCCGGTACAATATTCAAAGCCACCTTACCCGATCCTCCACCCCCACTCAACCCCAATCCAGCCTCCACCTCAGACACATACGTTTGACTCATCTCCACCCGCAAACCCGCAGCCAAAGCCTCCAAATCACTCTGCCCAACCCCCGAGCCTTCGGAAGGCGATTCGAGGCTAGCCTTCGGAAGGCTAGGGAAATTCTTATTAGTAATCAGTTGGGAATCCGGATCTATCTTGCCTTGAGCCACCAGGGAATCATAGGCGGAGAAACGCTCAGGGGCGATGATGCCGACCAGGTTTTCGGCCGTCACATAATACAACCCCGGCTGACCATTCAAAGTCCGGGCATCCAAAGGCTTACTCAGGGCCAGCAGCTCATCCGCTGTCATGCCATTCAAAGTCCTGGCATCGCCCAAGTCAGCCCGACCCATTATCAGAGACCGAACCTGCTCAAAATTCAAAATCGCCACAGCAAGAACTGCAGCAGTTATACAAACACCAATTATCAGGAGTAATCGTTTCCAGTCAAGCATGCGGGCAGGGCACTTACAAGCTATAATATCTCCTACCCATGGCCAGCTAGAAGACTATCTTTAATAAGTACTACCACAATTTTATAGCAACCAAGCATACAGCGTCAATGTCAGGAACAATGAGCATATTTATTATCACAAAAACCATTAAACAACTATATTGAACAACTTAAATACCCAGGATTAAAAAACAACTCAACAAATTAGTCCTACTGACACCCTAGAATAAGAAAAACATAACCCCATAGACTTGATATAAGTTTCAATTTTCAACTCTTACCCCCCCCCAACATCTTATATCAACCCTTACTGCCCAGCAGTCCTGGATGCTATTTTTTATGAATTTATTTCCAACGGGGCCTCAAATTCTTAAAAAATAGCACCCAGGACTGCCCCTATACACATCTAGTCCGGACTCTTCCCCACCAACCACAGCACCTGTTCCTTGGTATACCGCCGATCCCCTCGCGAGTTAATTCTAATCGGCTGCAGCTTACCCTTTTTGCCCCACCGCTTAATTGTCAACGGTGTCACTCGCAAAAATTCTGCAGCTTCTCTAACTGTTAACAAATCTGGTAATTCATCACCCAATGCCATACTAAGTCCTTTCAGTCGCGCCACAAACACAAGCGGCGAGTACGCGATTAATTCATTATTGCTGACCAACATAGTCCCAACCATCCTGACGCAGGGCAACTCACACCCAGACCGCACCACAGGATCAAAACGGCCAGGAGCGCTTAAATACAGAAGCTCTAAAATCAACCCCATTACCATCTCATTCTATATAAAAGTGTATCACTTCAGTCCAGCTGCTGTCTATCATCTTTTGTCTTATCGCCTTCAAACACCCAAAACTAAGCGTTTAGACTAAGTCGAAATACCTTGGCTGCCTCCTCAGGACTAAGACGATCATTGACCATCAAGCCCGCTCCTAGCTCTAACCCAGCCAACACCTTAGCCCGAGGCACCATATCAATATGCCAGTGAAAAAACTGCCCTTTAACTGTATTGAACCAAAAATTATACGAAGGCTTATCCAGCACCCGATTATAAAGCCTAACCATCACCCTCAAAGCTTCTGCCAGCGACGACTGCTGCCCAGCTTTATTTACTGAAACCAAATGCGATTGGTGAATTTTAGGCAATAATTGTAGTTGATACGGCCAACCAGAAGCTTCAGGGCACATCAACACAAAATCATCATTTTGCCATACCACTCGCCGCCCTATTTCCAGCTCCCTCTCAATGAGCTGACAATACAGACATTGTCCCTCTTGGTCATAGTAGTTCTTAACCGCCTCCACTTTTGCCAAAATAGCCGGTGGCAGCGTAGGCAAAGCCAAGATCTGGCTATGAGGGTGATCAATAGACGCACCCGCCTCATCTCCGTGATTACAAAACAAAAACACTTGGCCCTTATCTGATAAAAATTTAGACCTAATGACGTACGTCCCCACTAAACGCTCGACCTGCTTCATGCTCAACCTATCCAAATCTAGGTTCGACGAAGGACTGTGGATGATTACTTCATGATGCTTGCCGATCGGGTATTTATTAGGTATGACCCGTATCTTCCAATCCGACTGATTAGGCAAATGTCTTGGATTATCGCTAACCGAATACACCTCTGAGCCAGTGATTTCTTCATTGCCGGGAGCAAACGGATTAACCTTTTTCAAAGCTCCATCCTGCAGTCTATGCTTATCCAACTTCGGCCGCAAACCAATTTTAGATTTCCCAAAGTGAGGTCTCTTGCTGCGCTCAGTCGCCAACAAAACAGGTTGTCCAGTCACCGGATCTAGTCGTATTTCCATAACATAAGTATGACAGCATATTTATAGAAAATAAACTATATCATAAGATATCTATGTATGACTTTGGCTATCTTAATGATACGGATACCACAAAGATCTTGCGGATGAATATCTTCATAGTAAGTCAAAAGGTAAAGGGCAAAGGGCAAAAATTAAAGTTAAAAATCAAAGATTACTTACAATCCTCGCCGTCATGGCGAGCCCCGATTGGATCAGGATAAACTCCGCACGCCCAATCCAACTATCACCCCCCCCTCATGTCATTGCGATCCGCCAGCTGGCGGAGCGGCAATCCAGGACAAACATAGCGACACCTCCCCCATGTCATTGCGAGCCGCCGACTGGCGGAGTGGCAATCCAGGACAAACATAATGACACCCCCCCCCTGCAATTGATGCAGCCAACTCGGCTGCGGGGATTCAGAGACCAGCACTTGATGTGAAACAAATGAATCCCGAGGTTATATATCAAAATTCAAGAGACAAAAGACAATTCCACCACTTTATATTTTTAACTTTAATTTTTGCCCTTTGCCCTTTGCCCTTTGCCTTTTTTGCCCTTTGCCTTTTGCCTTTTTTGCCCTACTCCTCTTTTCTCACCAAAGACTCATACACCGCTTCATATTCCCCTACTGTCCTATCCCAAGACCAATCCTGCTTCATCACTCTTTTAACCATACCAGGCATCCTCAAGTGATCGTAATATAGACCCATTGATCTTCCCAGAGCATTCCCCAAACCTTGCGCTGCATAATCACTAAAAACGATACCTGTGCCTTTATCGCCATCTCGAATATCAACCACCGTATCAGCCAGCCCCCCGGTTTTATGAACAATCGGTATTGCCCCATACTTCATGGCAATCAGCTGAACCAGGCCGCAAGGCTCTCGCCGAGACGGCATAATAAAAAAATCACACGCCGCATACATCCGATGAGCCATAGCTTCATCAAAGCCAACCGAGATGTGCAAGTTCTGAGGATACTTTTTAACCAGATGCTTCAAATCCTTTTCCACCGTTTCAACCTCAGGCGATGCCAGAATTACCACCTGAGCCTGCTCCAGCAAAGGCGTGGATGAGATCACCTCAGCAATTAAATCAAACCCTTTGTCAGGAGTAGCTCTGCCTACCATACCAAACAAAGGCAAATCGCGCTTGGCTGGCAATCCAAACTCAATCTGAAGCAAATGCTTATGCTGCTGCTTCGCTTTGTCGACAGTCCGTGCATTATATCCAGGCTGAACATACGGATTATGCCAAGGATTAAAGCGCTCGCTATCGATACCATTGATAATCCCAACTGTATCGACCTGCCTACTTCTATACGTTGCCTCAAGACCATGCCCTCCACCCAACTCAATCAGCTCCCTAGCGTACGTCTGGCTAACCGTTGTTATTCGATCAACCTGCTCCAAACCCACCTGCAGAAGATTAACCATGCCTGACTCGTCTTGATCATAGTCCAGGCCTAGCGACTGACATATGCTTCCAGCTACCAACCCCTGATAAGCACCATTATGGACTGTTAAAACCGTCCCGTACGGCAAGCGTCTGTGTTTTATTTCAGCCATCAACGAGCCAGTCATCCAGTCATGGCCGTGTATTAAATGCGGCTGCCACTGCGACTCCCTCAGCCATTCCAAAACTGTCAATCCAAATATGACAAATCTATCTTGATCACCATCTTCTACTCTAGGATACAAGGCTGGCCGGGCCAAGCCTGGCTCAAACTCAACCAAATACAGCCCCACCGATCCAGCCAATGAGCCTTCAAACACCTTACTAGAGACTGCCTGATTCCCCGCCTGAAAATCATTCTCAGCCACCAATCGTACACCAAGCTGCTCCTTATCGATGCCGTGATAAGCCGGAATCGCCACTCGCACATCGTGTCCTTGTTTTGCCAATGCCAACGGCAAGCCGCCCACAACATCAGCCAAACCGCCAGATTTAATAAGAGGAGTAACCTCAGAAGCCACAAACAAAATCTTCATACAATCCAATTCTACACACATAACGCTTGCCTGTCACTCGCTTCCTTCTAGTCAGTGCGACGAGCCAGCACCAGATTTTAAACACTCCATACAGAGCTATGATAATGCTAGAGTCCCTGTAGCTAGATTTGTCCCCGTCGCCCGTCGCTCGTCGCCCGTCGCTAATTTACCACCCTTGGTGGAAAATTAACCGAGAGGCGAGATAGTCAGCGGCCCAGGCACTTCAGTCGGCGCATCGGCCATGATCAAGCCCTCCTTCTTCAACCACTGTCGGCGCTTCAAAATAGCTTTATGATACAGCTGCTCGTACTTTTCAGCCGAGTGTCCCCAGGAAAAGTCTTCCTTCATAGCTCGACGCATCAGAGCTTGCCAGCTAGACTTATGTCGATGGGCTTCAATCGCCCTGACAATTTGAATGATCAAGCTAGTGGCGTCGTATTCGTTAAAGATAAAACCCGTACCACTATTAGACTCTGGGTCATAGGCACTAACTGTATCAGCCAAGCCCCCTGTTCGACGAACTATCGGAATAGATCCATAGCGCATAGCAATCAACTGAGCCAGACCACATGGCTCAAACTTCGATGGATACAAAAATATATCACTAGCTGCATAAATCTGTTGGCCTATAATCTTAGAAATCATCAAGTGACCACCAACTCGACCAGGATGAGCCCGCATCAGTCGCTCCAAAGCTGCTTCAGTGTGCGACTCTCCTGATCCAACAAAGATAAACTGGAAGTCCATCACTGGTAGCAATTTCTCAATAGCTTCCATCAGAATGGATAAGCCTTTTTGCTCAAAAAATCGCCCCACAAAGCCAACTACCGGCACATCAAGATCCTGATCTAGACCAAACTCTTTCTGAAAAGCCAGCTTGTTAGCACCTTTCTTTTCCAGCTCCTCTACATCATAGTTAAACCAAATGTCTGGATCTTTGTTTGGATCAAAAACTCGAGCATCCAGACCATTCAATACCCCAAACAATTTTGTCCGCAGTTCCCTCAACAGCCGGTCCAATCCAGCACCGTGCTCTACCGTCAAAATCTCTCGAGCATAGGTCTCAGATACCGTCGTAATCACATCAGAGTAGATAATGCCCCGCCGCATACCGTTCAATTTCAAAGCCTTATGAGACATCAAGCTGGGCAACGGACTATGGCCATCGTCCTTCTCCATCTCAGGCACCGACCGAGGTTCAAACGTTCCCTGATGCTCTATATTATGAATAGAAAATACTGTCGCAATAGAATTAATCTTGGCGTCATTTTTATATATAGTCGCCAAATCATTGGCCACAAAGCCAGTTGCCCAGTCATTGGTATGAATAACATCTGGCTTCCAGTCAAACTGTCTCAAAAATTCCAGAGCACCTCGACACAGCAAGAACCAGCGACGAGTATCATCTGCGTAGCCATAAACATTGGCCCGAATCTCGTAATATTCTTGATTCTCCAACAGATATACCGGAATATCATCAGGAATATAGCCCAACTTTACATTACAATTCAAAATCTCTTCTTCACCACCCGATACTTTTAGGTCAGTCATGATGGTTTCAAGTGAATATTTACTTTCATCTATCGCCCCAAACTTTGGCGAAAAGATCCGCACATCATGCCCCATTTCTCGTAAAGCCCGCGGCAGAGCCCACACCACATCCGCCAAACCACCGACTTTTGAATAAGGCGCCACTTCAGGCGACACAAATAGAATTTTCAACTTTTTATCTTGAGGAATTGAGGGAGTACGTTTCTTAGCCATAATCGCATTATAACAGAAAAGCCTCAAAATTGCCTGTGCGTATAGCTAAACAATTATATAAGTAGCCCAAACGAAATGCACCGAAAAACAACCCATCCCACTATTACTCAATCAATTTATACAACCAGACTCTTCTTCTTTTTCTTTTACTGTTACTTCTCTGACTAAGTTATTGTTTAGCTTTATCCCACAAAACAGCCCAAATAAACCGCGGCAAAGCCATTTGTCGACGCCAACGCCATGGTTGAGTAATCAATCTATACAACCATTCAATACCGATATCCTGCATCCATCGCGGGGCGCGTTTAACCTCTCCTGCCAAAAACAAAAAGGTTCCGCCCACCCCCATGGCCACCCGAGCTGGAATCTTGGACAAGTTCCGATCGATCCATATATCCTGCTTAGGAGCTCCGTAGGCCACCAACAGAGCATCGCTTGGCTGCTGACTAAGTAGCTGGAGATTTTCTTGATCACCCGCCTCGCTACCATCCCCTGCAAAATAGCCGGCGATGTGCAGGCCTGATATTTCTGACTGCAATACAGCTGCTGCCTTTTCCGCTATGCCTGGTTTCTCACCAAGCAAGAATAATGATTTTGAACGGGATGCTAGCAATCGAGACAAGTCAATGCTAAAGTCTGATCCGCTTATTTTCTCTGGGAAAGCTGAGAATCTGCTCCTCTTGCTGAATAAAGTAGTTAGACCCATCCAGCCCCCCACGCCCAAGATTTCCAGTAATCGCCAGCCCCCTTTTGGCAGTCGACTTCTATAGTTGACAACTCTGCCCGCCCACAGTATTCCTACTCCATCCACCACTGCTAGTCCGCTATTGGCCAAAGCCTCAGCAAACATTTTATTTTGCCTCGCTTCGATAATAAATTCCGGATTTACCGTGGCAATAGCCAAGCGCTCATGTTTACTAGACAAAACCTCATCGATAATAGCCAGTGCTTCTTGTCGTGTCACCACATCAATACGCACGCCAAGGATACTAATTGATTCAATATGTTTCATACTACTCCTCACCCACCAATTCTTTAAAAACAGCCATCGTCTCTTCAGCAGCACGATCCCAGCGGAATTTGCCAGCCTGCTCATAACCATTCTTAATCAAACGCTGCCTCACAGACTCATCGCTAGCAGCAGTCTGCAAGCCTTGGCGAATACTATCCACCGATTCAGCCTCGACCAAGATACCAGCCTCGCCGACTACTTCGGGTAATGACGAATTATTAGCTGCCACAACCGGTGTTCCGCTAGCCATTGATTCTATAGCCGGCAATCCAAACCCTTCAAACAACGACACCAAAGCCGTCACTCTAGCAGCCGCATACAGGCCCGGCTTGTCTTCCTCGTCAATATACCCCAAAAACTTAACTCGCTCCTCAACGCCATAGCGAGTAGGCGCAGCATAGATATCATCACTCATCCACCCCTTGCCGCCGGCAATCACCAGCTCTATATCTTTATCTTTTAGACAGGAAAAAGCTTCAATCAGCCTGACCAAATTTTTACGAGGCTGAACCGTTCCCACAAATAAAATATAATCCTTGGCTAAACCATACTTCTGCCGAGCCGCTTGCTCATCCTTTTCAGAAACTCTGGCAAATCGCTGCGTATCCACCCCCTCATAAACAACCCGAATCTTATCTACCGACGCCCCTAGTTTCTTGTGCAAATCAAGCTTAGTAAACTCAGACACCGCGATTAAACGACCGGCCTGCCATGCTGCATACTCAGTTGATTTATTAAGGTAAAGCTTATGGGGGAATTGATGGTACTGCGGCAAGTACTCATAACCCAGATCATGAATAGTCACCACGCTGTTTATCCCAAAAGGTCTCAAGGCTGGCAAGGTGTGAGCCGGTATAAATAGCACATCCGGACGACTCTTCCATAGTTCAAGCGCCAGCCCACCTTGAGTCCACAGCCGCTTCCAACCGATCACGCGCTGCTCTACTCTTGGATGCTCAAAGATTGGATCTTCAATCTTCTCCCGCGTGTAAACACGAAATATATCATCCCCAGGCAGTTTAATCAGTTGCTCTAACAACAAGTAAGAATACTGCTCGGTACCAGTCCGCTGAGCGACACTTATCCGAGAACCGTCATATCCAATAATCATAGGGGAACTCCAAAATCATAAGTCGAAAGGCAAAGGGCAAAAATTAAAGTTAAAAGTAAAAAGGAATGCATACTATCTTTGATTTTACACTTTAATTTTTGCCCTTTGCCTTTTTACCTTTGATTTCTAATATTTTCTAAGATGCTTAGCAAACGTCGCAAATTGATCAACCACTTTGCCGGCCCCCTTAACCACGCACAATAATGGCTCATCCGCTACGTGAACTGGCACACCAGTCTTGACACTGATAAGTCGATCAAAGTACGGCAAGGCTGCTCCGCCACCCGAAAGGACAATACCTCTATCTATAATATCACTTGCCAATTCCGGAGGCGTTTGTTCAAGAACATTCTTTATACTGGTAATAATTTGTTCAAGCAGTGGTCGAATAGACTCAAAAATGTCATCACTGGACACTGTGATTGCATTTGGCAGACCATCTATCGTGTTTCGACCCTTAACCTCAAAAGTCGCATCATTCTGCTTGTTAGCCAAAGCAGCGGCCAACTGCAATTTAACCTCTTCAGCCATCCGCTCCCCCACCAGCAAATTATGCTTTCGACGAATAAATGAGTTAATAGCCTCATCCATATGATAACCACCCACCCGGACCGTGTCATGGACCACAATTCCGCCCAAGCAGATTACTGCAATTTCTGTGGTCCCACCACCCAGATCAACAATCATATTTCCTTCAGTGCTTCCTATCGGCACATTGGCCCCAATTGCGGCGGCTACCGATTCTTCAAGAAGATACGCATTCTTGGCTCCGGCAGCAAGCACAGCTTCCAAGACTGCCCGACGCTCAATACTAGTTGCGCCGGACGGCACACAAGCCAGAACCTCCACTTTACTCAAGTGATGTTCATCCATTATCTTCTTCATAAAATAGCGAATCATTGACTCGGTTCTCTCGTAGTCCGCCACCACCCCTTCCTTCAATGGTCGAGAGGCTACAATATCTTGAGGTGTTCGACCCAGCATGTCTCTGGCCTCAGCTCCAATTGCCATTATTTTGCCGTCTTCAGCCGACAAAGCGACCACAGTCGGCTCATTCAACACTACCCCCACTCCTTCCAAATACATCAGAGTGTTGGCTGTGCCCAAGTCAATTGCCAATCGCTTAACGGTGAACTTACGTTTTGAAAAACCTGGTAAAGATATCAAATAAAAACCCTTTTAGTATGTATATGAGTACTACTCATTATTACCTATCACTGCTACTTCTATATTTTCTCGCTTCATTATAGCACTCCCGTAGCTATTATCTCTTTCTTACCCTATATATGCTAAAATACCCCCATGAGCAAAAAAGCTATTATTTCTGTTATCAGTTTCAGCGCCTTCATTTTGGTTGCCTCGGTTGTAATTTTTTACGCTCTAGGCTTCCGGTTTCAAAACAATCAAATATACGGCACTGGCATCTTAGTGGTTACATCAACACCAAATGGAGCTACCGTCAAACTAGATGACAAAGTCACAGGGGCAACCAACACTACCATATCCGCCTTAAAACCGGGAGACTACTCCTTAACCATTACTAAAGAAGGCTACTTTGATTGGACTAATCAAGTAAAAATTGAGCAAGAAAAAGTCCTAACGGTCAAAGCATTGATGGTTCCTGTTAATCCCAGCCTGGCGCCAATTACCTCTACTCCTGCTCAACGCACCCTACTCTCGCCAGATGGGCAAAAACTACTCTATACAGTCAACTCAGGCACTTCTGCTGGCGTATGGGTCCTGGATCTATCCAGTCAACCATTCAACCTTAGCCGCAAACCAATTCAAGTTGCCGAGGACTCTACCGATCTGCCATATTCAACTGCTCAGTTCCAGTGGTCGCCAAGCAGCAAAGATGTCTTGATGACCCTAGATCCCGCCAATCCTCTTACCGCGTATCTCGTCAGCATAGATAACCCCATGCAAGTTCGCCATATTCCTGACACAGTCAACGATCTCAAAGCTCAGTGGCAAACTGAATCCGACACAAACTTTAAAGAGCTGACGGCCAACTTCCCGAAAGACATCCAGCAAACCATTCAGGATAATCAAGCTACCATTCAATGGTCTCCGGACAATCTCAAATTCCTGTATCAAACCGAAGTGGATGGCAAGTACCAATATCAGGTCTACAATAAGGAAACAAAAAAGTCTTACCAATCCTTTACTCATACCAAAGAATCATTAGCTACCGTTCGCTGGTACGCTGATAGCGAACACCTCATTATTCTTGAAAAAGATAACCTTGAGGCTACATCTGGCTCCGTCAACACAATCGCTATGGATGGTAGCAATAAACATCAATTGTTTAGCGGCACCTTGATTGGCGACACCTTGTATACCTACCTAAATGGCTCTAAGCTGGTTATTCTCAGCAGCTTTAACATGCAAGAGCCTACCTACTATTTGTACGCTATCAATCTTCAGTAGCCCTAGCGCTGAGCGGACCAGATTTCTGATTGGTTACCTGCTGCATAATTAATTTCTGAACAACTGAAGGTTCACCGACACCTTTAAGCGTAAATACACTGCCGGAGTACGTCACAGCAATCACATCTGAGTAGCCGTAGATAAGCGATTGAAAGCCAGTTTGTTTCAAAGTCACGTCATTAATATTACGCAGGCTTATCTGCTGCACATCATACTCCCAAGGCAACTGCTGGTTAATAATAGCCAACTTCTTGTTAGTCATAACATAAAATGTATTGTGCCAAATATATAGCCGCCACAAAAATCCAATCGTACCCACCACAAAAGCCACCCCACTAGCCACCACTAGAGCCATGGTTATCCAATGTATAACATCGCTGGTTATATCTAACGGATAAACATTAAAAAAGTACACAAAAAACAGCAATACAAACGGCACAAATAAGGCTAGCAAAACGCTATTGCGAAAGACTGCCCAGTGCTTGCGACACAACAATATAACCTGTTCATCATCTTCCAGCCCCACGTATTTGTCGACTAGTTTCTCTGTTAAATTTTTAGATTGTTTAGATTTGGTACTCAATTCTTCCATGTCACAAGTATACACAAATTTAAGTTACTCAAACACTCTTTTTCAAACAGCTACTACCTATCGCCTCTTTTAAGGCTCAACTGTTCCATACAATTTCCAGCTACTCTCCTCATGCTTAAGAACCACCATGTACTCTAAATACCCCTGATCGTCAGCCACTGCCCTGTAACCCTGATAAGCCCAATCCCCTTCAATCCTCAGCCGACCTTGCCGCTCTAATTGTATAGGATGCGCCTCCATCATTCCTTTCTGAACTGCAGACAAATCAAACATAGTCGCCATATCCACCGATAATAAACTATGTAACTTTTGCGGCTGCCTGCCCTCAATTGCAGCCTCAACTAAATCAAACACTGCACTTGCCTGTTGACTCTTAACATCGTATACTTCTTCAATAGGTGATCCATGAGTATCTACCCCTAATACCTTGCTCTGACGTTGACTATCATCTTGCCAAACAACATCTTTTTCAAACTCAGCATCGCTCTTTACTACCCTCTCTTCAACTTTTTGACCATTTAGGTCATCCCCGATAAATCTCTCTATCACCATATAAGACAGACTGATAATAGCTACCACTAAACCCGTTACTAAAACAAAAAGTACACTTCTATAACCCAAGCTCTTCATTTACGCCCACCACCCTTCCCCACCCATCGCTTCTTAACCAAATACATACCCAAGATAGCTAGCGGTATGGCGATTATAAAATTAGCCAGTAGCCAGATAATAAAAATGATGCCAAACAGACTAGTAGTGCTTCCTACAGGAAATAAAATGCGGGCGGTAATATTCGTCAGAACCATTAATAGCACTAGAGCGACTATGTAACAACCAAGCCATTGAATGAAGGTTTTCATAAAATTATAGTAATAGATTTAAAATAACATTTTTTACTTCTATTTGTTTTAAGATATTAGTGTGCATATATTTTAAAGCATGAGGGTTGAAGCTAACTAACTGATATTGTGGCATAAATTGTCCCAAATAAAGATGGGCCTTGAAGACAAGCATTTCTCCGCTATTAAAAGCTATTCTGCCTGCAGTCTGAGTCTTTCCCGTATTTGAAGCACTTTCACTACTAACAATAAGGTCCCCCATATCCCATTCATCACTGATAAGCTCAATATTAAAAATGCTAACATGATGATTCACACTAATTTCACCATACAAAAAATTTAATTGTGCGCCATCAGACTCATTATATGCGCCCTGTTGTAAGAGGTAGTTAGAATTAGGCGTTAAATCAATATATGCTTGCTGCAATAAATTTATACTGTCAAACCCGCTTCCCTCTAGAAAGAAGCTAGCACCAGAACTAAAAGACCCGATACTACTGGCTAATATCTCTTGCTTCCGCCATTCCAACAACCAACTCCCCTGATACGGAGTGCCAACTGTAATAACTTTACCCAGCAGATGCTGATCCGGATATTCATATTGATACTGGCGAGCTACCAAGCCACCCATACTATGCGCCACAATATCAACCAGCCCATTACCACCACATTCAACAGACTTTCGACTCAGGTCTACTACAGCCTTTCTCATACCCTGCGCCACTTCAACCACACCGCCCTGATTATTATAGGAATTATTAGGACCCAGGCCGCTATATGAGTACAGATTAATAAACTCTCGGCTATAACCGCTGCGCAACAATAGCTCAACATAATTAGTGCTAGACTCAAGCCACATCTCAGGATAAGAGTTCAACCCATGTATTAGCAATACTGGACTTCTATCAACACAATAACGAGCTGGCGCAACCACAGGATCTGCTGAATCAGCCACATTATCATCAACAGGGTCTGGCAGATCTTCACTCTCCTTCTCTCCAATCTGTATCTGCCATCTCGTCTCCCTAGCATAATTTAAAAAATAGTCCGATCTGGTAGACAACAAAAATACTCCTTCGTACTCGCCCTCCTCAAACAACTTTGACTCAGCCTCATTATCACTCATAGATAGACCCTGCCACTCCAAGCTCAAGTATCCCCTGTCATCAGCGGCTGACAAGGTGAGACCTGCCTGACTCCATTTCGAATGCTCCAGCCTCTTGCCATGCTTGTCTTCTAAATAAAACTTCCATGCAGCAGCTTGGCTATTCGGTATATATGGTGTTGTTATCTTGATTGCAGCCTGCTCATTAGCTGGCAAAAACCTCGTGCCCGATACAGAATCAAACTGAATACGTTTATCTAAATCGCCAGACGTAACCCCTTCAATTGAATTATGCACATGAAATACAGCCCTGGTCCAATAAGTTTCAATCGGAAATAAGATACTGCCTGTTTCAAAATGAACACCAAGCGACACTTCAATATCTCCACCTACTACCACCCTCCCATCATCAGCCAAGCCATCCCAATTCAAGCTGGCTGGGAAAGTAGCTCCTACTCCATCATGCGCAGCAATTATCCGACTATGAGCACCACTTTGATTATAATCCGCAATCCTAACCGCCCACCCCACCAAAGACTCCCCCAACAGATAGCCATGCTGCTCAGAAATGCCAAACGTAAATCTACTAGGCGAACCAGCAACCAACGGGCTATCGGATTCAACGACAAAGAAATCCCCCTCAAGCCCTATATCTGCCTGTACAACTTCCGGCCAAAACAATCCGCCTATCAACACTGCACTACATAAGATGACGGCGAACATGCCGTTAAAAAGTTTCATGGCCGGAATGTAACATTGCCGTATTGCATAGTCAACAGACAGGCTTCTTTACAGGCAAGCAAAATAGTGTCATACTTTTACTCAAATGACCGCTCTATCAGAAAAAAATAACCTAAGAAAGTACGCTCTAATAACTAGCTTCATCGTACTCAGTATTGCTGTTATTTTCTTCCACGTGTGGAATATTGATTCATTACCTAAAGGCTTGTATGTAGACGAGGCTTCTATAGGTCAAAACGCAGCCAACATCAAAGCCAATCTTCAAGATCAGCATGGTCAATTCATGCCAATCTACTTTGAAGCCTTGGGTGATTTTAAAAGCCCTATCTATATTTACACTACTTCTATTGTATTCCAGATAACTGGCATTAGCGATTTATCACTACGACTGACAAGTGCCCTATTTTTCCTTATCTTAATAACCGGAACTATGATTTTGGTTAAAAAAGTCTTTCCCAAGCATCCTATCACCCTACTCTATAGCCTACTTGCCTTAGGAACCCTACCCTGGTTTTTTACATTCTCTCGCATCGGATTTGAAAACATAGCTCAGCCAGCTCTATATGTATGGGCCCTGCTCTGTATCTATACCGCCTACCAGCAAGCAGCCACCAAGACAACCATATATTACAGCCTAGCCGCTGGCCTCCTAACAGGATTTGCTTTTTATACTTCATCAACCAGTCGCTTTTTATCATTTGCTTTGATTATCGGCTTAATGATTGTCTATCGATCAAAGGACTATTGGAAGAGACACGTACTATTCCTATCAGCCTTCATTGTCAGCCTCATTCCCTACCTATATTTTTCAGCCAATAACCCCGGCTTGCAACAAAAACTAGGCTTCATCTCCTACTTCTATGCCAGCGATCTGACCTTACTGCAAAAACTCAATGTTCTAATCGTTAATTATCTATCCTACTTCGATCCTGGATTCTTACTTATAGCAGGCGACAGCAATCTTCGACATCACACTGGGTCAATGGGTCAGCTATTCCTAGCCGTAGCTCTCCTGGCTGTGGTAGGCATTAGCTTCGTCATTATCCTCAGAGACAGTCATCACAAATATTTTGGCTGGTTACTTTTTATAGGAGCTTTGACGGCTCCGTTGGCCGCAGCTATTACCGACCAAAGTCATGCTCAGCTCAGCCTTATGTTTGGATTCTACATTCTCTTATTATCAGTCTATGGGGTAGCAGCGCTAGAGTACCTGCCTAAGTCGAGCATTAAATGGGCCTCCATTGGCACTCTGTCGTTGATTCTGATTATCCAAGGAGCCTTCTACCTGACAAATTATTTTACTGCCTACCCAACCCAGACTGTAGCGGCATTCCAAAGCTATGACTTTAACCAAAGCATGGATCAAGCCATAGCCCAGCAACCACAGCGTATTGTGATCTCCGACCATTCCAACAACGCCGCTGCTCACTTGGGCTTCTATCAGGCAAAAACAGGCAATCAATCAGTGCCCACTAGTATAGAAGTGCCCCTAGCTAACCCTCAAACCTGTATTCTGACGTTCCAGGACAACCATACAATCAACAATCCGAGCCAACTTCCGACTGTCTACAGCCAAGCAAACGACTTCACCAAAGTCAGCTGTTTTTAAATGAGCTACCAGTTAATGTCCAAACAAGTACTTAGCCACGATGACGGTTGCACCAATGGCGGTGATGATCAGCGACTTCACAATACTGGTTTGAGGAGACTCTCCGGCTGCCAGCCAAGAGATATACCCAAAACCTGCCAATGCTAGCAAACTGACAACATAGCTAATCGTAAAGGCGTGGTCAATTGTCCACCAACCAAATCCGCTTAAAATAAAAATAACGGTAGGATAAAGAGTCACCGAACCAATCACCCAGCCATCTGCCAAAACTTTCCGACGCGCTCCATTACTGAGCTCCTTACGGTACTGTATCCGCTCACCAATAAAATCAGCGTAGACTTCAGCCAATACAATCACCATACCGGCTAGAAAAACCTGCAGGGCTATAATAAAAGCTGACTCAGGATGAAGCTGGAATCCAATCAAGGAGGCAGTGATAAGGATAATGCCATAAACTGCCTTAGCGCTATGTGTTCCTTCTATATACCGGTGTGCAAAAAACTGTCGTATCATAAAATGCTCCTTTCCATGAATTCTACCCCCGCTACCCAAGCATGTCTATATCTGGGGTCCTAGCTTGCCATTCATCACACAACCAAAGCAACTCTCAGTCCAGACAACCATCGGAGCTTCCTTAGACACTGCACTAATGACATTCCATACTACGCACTACGCTGACTGCTTAAATAGCTTGCCTTCATTTGCCTTCAACAATGTCTCCACCTCTTGCCAGAGCCTGTATACTGGATCACTTACTTTAATTTTGAAATCTTTCTCTGCTATTACCTGTTTCAGAGTAAGGCTGCTCTTTTTCCACGATGCGCCATCATCCAAATAGCCATTGATAACTGGCAGCAGCTTGTCTAGCGCATAGACAAAGCGCGCCTCATCGTCCACTTGCCTTTCGTAACATTCTATGGCTTCATGCAGTTGAGAAAATCCGGAGAACTCGTCATAAATGCGGGCCATTGCCGCCGCCTCACGAACCACTTTACTATTTTTATGTGCAGCATCTTTGCTAAATGCCGGAGTATCACCAGCATAAACTTCTATTAAGTCATGCGCCAAAGAGTACCGAAGAACTTTGTTTATATCCAAGGCAAGCTGTAGCGTATTAACTAAATACCAAGCAGTCAGAGCCAATTGATAACTATGCTCAGCATCATTTTCAAACTGTTTGGTCCCAACCGAAAAAACCTGCCGCTTCACTCCACGAAAAGAGTGGTTAAATCTGGTAAATTCTAATAATTGCTCGAGATTATGTAAACTTGATGACTGCGCCATAAAATCCTAGTTTTACCTTTAAAAATTAAACTGCCCTATACTGCGTAACTGGTGCCCCCGGAGGGAATCTGTCTCCTAGAGCCAGATAGAGAGTTCGCTCACTCTTTTACTCGTTGGTAAAAGAGCAGCTTTCCTCTTTAGCGAACCCGAAGCTTCATTCTACTTGAGAAGTACCAGATTTTTACACACCACTTCGTGATGTCCAAAAATCTGGTACCCCCGGAGGGAATCGAACCCCCATCTTACCCTTAGGACGGGCCTGCTCTATCCATTGAGCTACAGGGGCTAGCCTCTGGCCTTTACGCGCCAGAGGGAAGCCAAGATAGGCCTAGCCTATCACTTCTTGTTAGGAATACGGCCACGAACAATTGGACTATGAGCAGTCTCATAGTAAGAATACACTTCATCTTCCTTAAACCACAAGGCAATCTCTTGCTGAGCTTCTTCTACATTACCTGAAGCATGCAAAATATTCGGCAGGGTTGCACCAAGTGGATTAGTGAATGCCCGAGTAATGTGAGTGTAATCACCCCGAATAGTTCCAGGCGCTGAGTCCTTTGGATCGGTAGTACCGACCATTTTGCGAACATGAGACACCACTTCAACACCTTCCAAGACAAAAGCAATAACTGGAGTTTCAGTCATTTGACTCAGCGTGATGTTATAAATATCTTCTCCCCAACGGCTAATCAGATGACTAATACCTTCGTAATGCTTGTGGAAATGCAGCTCGTCAGGTGCAATCATCTTCATGGCCACAATCTGCAAACCTGCTCGCTCAAATCGAGTAATAATCTCGCCCACCAAGGCCCGCTGAATAGTGTCTGGTTTAAAAATAACCAATGTCTGTTCTAATTCCGGCTTATCCATAGCTAAACTCCTTAATACGTTAAATTGAATATAGGGTATAGGATATGGGATATAACATAACTTCGGGCTGAGCTGTGCGATTATGTAGTTGTTATTTACTCGTCGCTAGCCGCATGTCTCCAGCTTAAACTATATCCAATATCCTATCTTCCATCTTCTTTGTACGGAATGCTCGTTGCATTGTAGCTTCCGTCACTGTAAATTTCAACCTCCACATACAATGGCAGAAAGTTCTTGTTAGTGCCAGCAGACCCGACCGTCACCACTGATAACTTATGCTCCTCATCCTTGTACTGAGAATAGGTGTGAGTATCCCCAGCAAATATAACCTGTACCGGGTAGCCAGACAACAAGTCTGCCAGCTGTCCCGCCTGGTCCTTAACTGCTTCGTTCTGAGATCCCATTGTTTTAAACGATAAATATGGATTATACAGTGGCGTTGACATAAAAACATACATGTTAGTTTCTTTTCGCTTTTCCAGCTCACCCTCCAACCATGCCCAGCTAGCTGCATCAATTCCATTAGTCGAATCGCTATTATCAATAAAGATAAATGACTCATCACCTTTACTGAAAGAAAAGGAGGTAGCAGTCACCCCGAATGTCTGCTTGTAGTTGCGTAAATCTCTTTGTGGAAGCCAATTTCTATCATGATCTCCAGGTATAACATGAACTGGGATTTCTATATTGTCTAAATATGCCTTGGCCTCGCGCAACTTGGACAATTCACCAGCATTACTTGCATCACCCAGGAAAGCTACAAATGACAAATCTTGCCGAGCCGCGATTTGACCGACAATCTTAGGAAATACGGTCGTGTCTTCATGGGAATCAGACAAGATAGCAAAGCGATACGCAACTTTCTTATCTGCCTTAGAAGGCTCTGCCAGCTTCTCTGTCGATGATTTAACAATTGATTGCACAGTCCGAGACAGACTATTTATCTCAGTTTTAAGGCCTTCCCAGCTCTTTGTAGGCCACCATAAATAGGCCAGTCCACCAATCACGGCCATTATCAATAAAGTAACAACAAACAAGCATCCTTTGCCGCCGCCTTTTTTCTTTTTAGACATATATTCGCTCACCCCAATCCTATCAATTCAAGCTATTACATGCGCTCAGGAGATTCAATTCCCAGCAAATCCAACCCTTTCACCATAACTCTGACGCTCAAAATATCCAGCAATAATCGACGAGCTCTAACCGAAGGCTCGGCCTGTAAAATCGGATCATTCTGATAAAATGCGCTATACTTTTGCCCCAGTTGAAACAAGTAGTTAGCTAAAAGATTTGGCAAATAACCTGCAACTGCCTGCTGAACTGATTCATCAAACTTCCCTAAATGAAACAGCAAACCTCTCTCATGTTCGGTTAAAACAGCCTGCTCCAGAGTCGCCTCATCTAGCAGTTCCTCAACGTGACTGATATCTCTTTCTGATAAATCGGCCAGCTTAAGAACCTTGCGACCACGAGCAACACAGTACTGTAAATATGGCGCACTATTGCCGTCCAAAGACAGCGATTTTTCTTTATCGAATACCACATTACTCAATCGATTTTGAGATAGGTCATTGTACTTCAGTGCCCCCAGCGTTACCATCTTAGCTACGCCAACTTGCTCTTCAGAAGTCAACTCCGGAGACTTCTCGGCAACTATCTGAGTAGCTCTTTTTTCTAACTCTTCAATCAGCTCCCGAACCCACACTGTCTCGCCTCGTCGTGTCGACATTTTACCGGTTGGTAAAATAAATAGTCCGTGACCGATATGAAGCAATTGGCCTGGTCTAACCCAACCCAGCATCTCAGCGGCAGCAATTATCTGCCTAAAGTAAAGTCGCTGCTCGTTACCGATCTCAATAACCAACCTATCCAGCCCAAATTCATTAAATCGGTACTTAATACCAGCCAAATCTCGAGTACCGTACGTTGAAGTCCCATTACTCTTCTCAATCATCAACGGGGCTTCTTTTAACTCCGGATCATCATCAAAGAAAATTAACCAGGCGCCTTGACTCTCTCTGGCTATGCCCCGCTCTTTACACTCGTCAATAATATCCTTTAGCATCGGCTCATAAAATGACTCGCCCAGCTGCATATCAAACGTCACTCCCAGTTGATCATACAGCTGCCCAAAGTCCAATAAGCTCAAATCCACCAATTTCTTCCAACTGGCAGTCACTTCTGGATCTTTATCCTCTAGGCGTTTAAAATACTGTCGTCCTTTATCTGCCAGATCGCTATCATCTACTTCTTCACGATGGAAGCGTACATACAACTGAAATAACTCAGGGATAGGATCGGCCTCTATTTTTGACCAATCACCCCAAGCATCAACCGCATAGGCCAGCTTGCCATACTGTGTCCCCCAATCCCCAAGATGATTGTCCTTTAGCACTTGATAGCCTAGATAGCCAAACATCCTCGATAAACTATCGCCAATAATGGTTGATCGTAGGTGTCCCACGTTAAATGGCTTTGCAATATTAGGCGAGGAAAACTCCACCATTACAGTTTCGTGTCGGGCGGGCTTGTCGAGTATACCCTGCCCCGATAAATACTCGTTAACTTCAGACCATAAACAATTACTAGTCAATCGAAAGTTTATAAAGCCCGGACCATCAATACTAATATCGTCAACAAGGTTCTTCAGCTTATCAACTTGCATTAGCTCGCCAACCACAGTCTCAGCCACGGATCGCGGAGAGGTTTTAGCCTCCTTGGCTAGCGACATGGCCACAGTGGTAGCATAATCACCAAACCCACCACCTCGAGGCTCTTCTACCACAACTTCCCCACTCCAGCTGGGATACAATCTCAAGACAATATCTTTAATTTCCAAGCCCAACAACTCTTTAATCATAAAAAATAATTCTAGATTTAAACTTCTACTTCTACTTCTCCTTCTTACTTCTTCTCCTCCTTCTCCTTCTATCTATTATACAACGTTTTCTCAGAATAAACGCTAAAACCCGATCCATCAACCACAACTCTGAGTGTTCCTTGCAAATCAGTTCGGTATATCTGTGTACCATTATCCTCTAGTAATTGCAAGGTTTCGGGATGTGGATGACCATATCTGTTACCCAATCCTGAGCTAATTATTGCTACATTTGGCGACATCTTCTGTAATAAATCGTCATTCAAACCACCCGCCGACCCATGATGAGGAACCTTCAGCAGGTCAAAACCGAGCACCTGATCGCTCAAAGCCTGATTCAACACCGAAGATTCTGCGTCACCTGTCATCAAAGCCGTAAAATGGCCAAACTCTAGCACCACAACTTGCGATAAATCATTTTCAGTAGAACCAAGGGTTTGCTTAGCATCTGGCCACAGCCCGCGCAACTGCAAGCCAGGCTCAATAGTCATAATCTGGCCTTTATAAAAAGCATCCCTGCCGATAGACTGCTCATCAAGCTCAGACAATAAGGCAACTACCGAAGGGATCTTCTTGCTTGTTTGGTTCATTAGCAATCGCCCAACCTTGTAGCGCTCCACTACCGACACCAAACCACTAATATGGTCATCATCAGCATGACTCGCCATCACCAAATCAAGCTGTCTGTCCCATACTGGCGTCACCCTATCTAGCTCCGATACAATTGATTGATATGGGCCTCCGTCAATTAAAATTCTTCTACCTCCGGGACTGACAATAAGTATACTATCGCCCTGCCCAATGTCCAAAAAATACATTGTCAAACTACCACCATAGCTGCCAAAGTTCACCGATAAATAACCCACTAGTACCAGTATGTATATCACTACTCTATGGAGATTGCTCATATTTATCCAGATGTATCCGGCCATAAATAACCAAAGTTAAAACATACAACAAAGCGACTCCAAACCAATTAAAACCAACCGTAACCGAAGCAAATGGCAATTGAGCGGTCAGTACAATTATTTCTCTGACATACCACAGCCAAGGATATACAATGTACGACAAAATTTGTCCTAGATGCTGATGAATCAAGCTAAAGAGCAGCACCAACACACCGCCCGCCATCAGCCAAGGTATAAGCCACAATACTAATACATTCGTCAACAGGCTAACGACAGACACCTTTGAAAAGGACACCAGCAAAATAGGATAGACCATTATCTGAGCTGCCATAGTCGAACTGACAATTTCTCGCAACCAGTCTGGCAAAAAATTTGGCAGCCGTTTCACAATGCTCGGCTGGAACAATATCAGACTTAAGGTTGCCATAAATGAGAGTTGAAATCCTATATCAAACAACCACCACGGATTAATAACCAGCATAGCCAAGCCCGCTATAAAGAGAAGATGTAGAGCCTGTCTCTGTCTGCCCCACAAAACAGAAGACATTGCCAATCCCGCCATAAACGATGCTCTTATCAGTGATGGTTCCAAACCAGACACCAGTACGAACCCCACCACTGCTCCGACACAACACCCAATCTGCCAATACCTACCAAACCTAGCCGAAAAACTCATGCACAAAACTATCAAAATGCCGATATTGTAGCCACTGGCCACCACAATATGACTTGTGCCTGTATTCTTCAGTGCCAAATCAAATTCTTCAGATAACATCTGATCTGACCCAAGCACAATGCCAAGCAAAAATGCCGATAAATCTTGCGGCAGCAACTGCTGCATCACTTCAACAAGATTCTCCTGATTAGCAATCCCCCATCCCACCACAGCATTGCCATAGCCACTTGCCTGACCTACCATAACCGGCCAGACCATCACTCCATAAATATGCTGGTTCTCAAGATAGGCTCTATAACCTTTCTCTACCGCAGTCAAGTCTTTTATCGAGCCCTTTAGTTGTAACCGATCCCCATAGACAACCTGACTATGTACCGGCATTGTCAATTGAAGAGCGCCGTGCCAGGCTGCGGACACTCCTTCAACTTCCACGTTATCTAGTCTTACTTGCAAGGATTTAACGGTCTGATGAGGCTGCGATAGGACAACCCCGCTGACAACCAGCGACTTGTGGGTAAAATTATCAATCACAAATGATTCTGGAGCAGCCAGCCCACTAGCTTTTGCCGCAATGACGCAACCTGCAATAACCGCCATCCAGGGTATACGCCAGGCAGACGACATCTTTCTCAACAGAACATACCCAATGAACAACCCTGTCGCCGCCACGTACCACACTGTCTCATCAATCCAGCCCTGCTTGCCAACCAAGCCCAATAATACGACTCCTGCTATGCTTATCAGGTATTCCACCAACTAAAATCCCACTAATCCTTCAAGACTTGAGCAGGTTCTACTATTGTTAATAGCCTGGCACAATTGATCCAACGATGCATACGGCCTGCCTTCCACTATTTTGCTTGCAGTGGCAGGTCCTACTCCCGGCAGCTCCTCTAGCAGACTGACAGCTGCAGTGTTAACATTGATAAGCTCTTCTATAGTTGTCGGACGGGGACTAGATGTGGGATTGCTTGTTGCTGGAGAAGGTTTTACTTGAGTCGTGGGCTCAGACCCAGAAGATGGCCCTGTAGCTTTGGTTAGCAACGGCACTTCGGTATTGATTTTGGTCAGGAGTGGCACAGGAGTAGGCATCGATGCCTTAACTTGCACCTCAGTTGGGATATATAACTTATCACCATCAGCCAATGGCTGAGCAAAATTCAGCACCTGCGCTACATAAGTCGTATCAGCCTCGGCACTAAAACCGCCACTAGCCTCTAGCGCAGTTGCCACTCGAGCATCCTCAGGCAATGCTTTTACACCAGGATTAATCACTGCACCTGACACATCAACCCAGATCTTTTTATCAGATCTAGCCTCAATAGGGTTAGCACTAGTACTTGATTGGTGCGAAACTTCTTGGCTGGACAAAACCTTAACTGCGCCTTGGTCATCGACAGAAGCCAATTCCCAGCCGATATAACCAACCAATAACAACCCCGGCAACACCAGCAGTCCCGCCACCTTCAAGGTGGTCGATACTCCAAACCAACCCGCCAACACATCCTTAGCTCCGGCCCATCGTTCCCGAGCTATTATGATTATCCGCAGCATTATTACACCAATTACCTATCTGGGCAGGTACTATATTTAGCAAAGCTTTGTAATTAGCTTTTAATGCATAGCAATCTAACTGTCAACAAGTAAGCAACGTATTTTTAATAATTCTGTCTCGCAAAGCTCGGCCAATATGCCTTCATCCAGCTCTGATAAACTCTATATAACTCCCACACACCCCGCTTCTGGAACTCACGCATGATCACTCCGCCTTGATGAGGATGTCGCAATTTTCTGGGCAACTCAGATCCAAAACCGTGCACATAATGAACCAGCTCGTGCGCAATGATCTGATCTATAATCTGTGTTGGCACTTCAGACTCCGTAAGCAGGCTAGAAATTATTACATTGGAATAGACCGTTATTTGACCGTCAAAGTAGCCTTTCTTCAAAGCAATAGAACCTAATCTGCGATATGAGCGTCGGCCAAATGATATCTTGATTGGCGTCACTCGCTCTACATCTGCAAAATGATTACTCCAGATATATTCCAGACGTTCAGCTAGCCATGTATTATCACGTTCCATTAGTTTTTACACCGAACCTTTGTCAGTCCTAGCTTGCCACCAGGTTTACTATCTTTCCGGGCACATAAATGACTCGAGAAATGCTTTTACCTTCAATAAATTTAGCGACTGCTGCCTCAGAGCTGGCCGCAGCAACCACCTCAGCTTCAGTGGCGGTAGCAGAAACCTCCAAAATCGCCCTGGTCTTACCGTTAACCTGTACTGCTAGATTACACACCCCAGCTTCTTGAATTCGGTTCGCACTATTAGGCCAAGACTGCTCATGAACGCTATCACTATGCTCTAAGTTGTGCCAAAGTTCTTCAGATAGATAGGGCGCAAATGGTGCTAAGACAACGACCAAAATCTCTTTTTGCTCTTTACTTAATGACTGCTCTTTAACCTGATTTAAAAACTTCATCATTGCCGCAATAGCCGTGTTAAGTTTCAATTGAGAGATATCGGTACCTACTTTTTGGACTAATCCTGACAGCAAGGCGTCGATCGTAGTCGAGCCAATTTCTTCATCGGGAGCAGTTACGACATCGTGAATTCTGCTCAAAAATCGATAACAACCGTTTATACTATTAGGGTCCCAGGCAATAGAGTGATCAAACGGACCCATAAAAACTTCATACAATCGTAGCGTATCAGCCCCAAAGTCTTCAATTACCTCATCTGGGCGCACAATATTGCCCAAACTCTTACTCATTTTTTTGCCATCTGCAGCCAAAACCATGCCAATACTCGATAATTTCATAAATGGCTCTGATCGCCTAACTAAACCTAGGTCAAACAAAACCTTGTGCCAAAATCGGGCATACAACAAGTGTAAAACAGCATGCTCTGCCCCGCCGAGATACCAGTCCACCGGATTCCAATAGGCGTCGCTAGCCAAACTAAAGGCAGCATCTTTGTTGTGAGGATCTGCAAAACGCAAATAGTACCAGCATGAACCCGCCCATTGAGGCATTGTATTAGTCTCGCGCTTAGCCGGACCTCCGCAACTAGGACAGGTAGTCACAACCCACTCTTCTATACCAGCCAATGGCGACTCACCGGTGCCAGTTGGCTCATACTTATCCACTTCTGGAAGAGTTAGTGGTAGTTGATCTTCGGGCAATGCGACCACCCCACAGGCATCGCAATGCACCAGGGGTATAGGTTCACCCCAATATCGTTGTCGAGAAAAAACCCAGTCACGGAGTTTATACTGCACCTTGGACTCAGCCATGCCCTTTTTAGCCAACGCTTCAACAATAGCCTGCTTGGCCTCATCAGACTTCATGCCATCATATTCATTACTGTTAACTAAGAGGCCTTGGTCATTAATTACCTCAATTATTGGCAAATTGTACTGCTGAGCAAATTGGCGGTCTCGCTGATCATGTGCTGGCACGACCATGACTGCTCCGGTTCCATAATTACTCAAAACATAATCAGCAGTCCAAACCGGAATCTTGGCTCCAGTCAAGGGATGAATTGCGTAGCTGCCAGTAAAAACGCCGGTTTTAGGACGATCAGCATTTGTCCTTTCTATTTCACTAGCATTAGCCGATAGATTGCTATATTCAGCCACTGCTACTTGTTGCGCTGCACTAGTTAACCGAGCCAGATCAGAATGCTCTGGAGACACAACCACAGCTGTCACTCCAAAAAGCGTGTCAGGCCGAGTAGTAAAGGTTTTAATATCAAGATCTTCTCCTCCATCTACAGAGAAAGTTATCAATGCGCCTTCACTTCTGCCAATCCAGTTTCGCTGCATCTCAAGTATTGAGCTTGGCCAATCCAATTGATCCAAATCAGCCAATAATCTGTCAGCATAATCAGTGATCCGCAGCATCCACTGACGAATAACTTTGCTCTCAACCTTAGTCCCACACCGATCACACAATCCATTAACCACTTCTTCATTAGCCAAGCCCGTCTTATCCTTAGGGCACCAGTTTATTGCTACCTCAGCTTCGTATGCCAGACCTTTGTGAAATAACTGTACAAAGATCCACTGCGTCCAACGATAATAGTCAGGGTCAGTTGTGTTTACTTCTCTATCCCAATCGTACGACAATCCGATTCGCTCCATCTCACCTTTAAAATTTGCGATATTGCGCGAGGTGGTTATCTTTGGCTGTATCCCAGTTTTAATTGCATAATTCTCAGCGGGCAACCCAAAAGCATCCCATCCCATCGGCTGCAGGACATTAAAGCCTGCGGCTCGATAATAACGACTCAAAATATCTACCGCTGTATACAGTTTTACATGGCCAGTGTGCAACCCATCCCCAGAAGGATAGGGGAACATACTGAGAATATACTTCTTAGGCTTATCAGACACACATGCCTTGTACATATCTCTGTCTTGCCAAAATTCACGCCATTTAGGCTCAATAACCTCAGGATTATATTTCATATCTTCATTATATCCTCGTTAAATCAAACTAGCAATTTCATGGTCGTAGCATACATATCTACATATATACAAACCAAGGGTCTGCCGGCGACTAGCAAGTCACCACCAAACCCTTGGTGGACCCTAGGAGATTCGAACTCCTGACCTCTTCCATGCCATGGAAGCGCTCTACCAGCTAAGCTAAGGGCCCAAATATAAATTAATTAAGCAGTACAGGAAACTAGCTATTTTTACCAAATCTGACAACAAAAGTCAATTAACAGTGGTGTTATTAATAGTCATTGTCATCATGAATATGCATACAACACCGATATATACTACAGGTAGAGAAACAACAGGCAATAATATTTTAGTTGTTATAACAACAATTTATAAATAGGCTATCAGTCTATAGGTAAGGAATGATAGATACACAAAAAATTGCTGCCAAATCAACAAAAATTCCGGACATATAATTATCCGGAATTAATAGTACCATTATATGAATATGTCTTTGTAATGTTTACGACATAGTACGCTGTTTAAATACATGCCGCAAAGTTTTAAGATCATATTCCTTAACTTTTTCTTCTTTTGACTGCTCCATAGCCAAGTCGTTTCTCTTGGTTTTATCTACCTGAACAAATTCTAAACACTTCTGAGTGATAGCTGTGACTTGGTCTGGATCAATTGAGGTCAAGCTCATTATTGGTACGTTTAAATCAGCAAACACCTTCTTGGCTGATTCAAGCTGAGCTTCATCTACAAGATCCACCTTAGACAAAACTAAAATATACGGTCGTTCCAACAAATCTTTATTAAAAGCTCCAAGCTCTTCTCGGATAATTTCAAAGTCCTCTCGCAAAGACGTCTCAAACGATTCCAAACTAACTAAATGAACCAGGACACTTGTCCGTTCGACATGCCTCAGGAAGGTATCTCCTAGCCCCTTACCCTCACTCGCACCCTCAATCAAACCGGGGATATCAGCCACTACAAAGGTTTCATTGTCATAACCAGCAATTCCAAGGTTTGGCTCAAGTGTTGTAAAGGGATAATTAGCGATAACAGGCCGTGCATTTGTCATTAGCGACAACAAAGTAGACTTGCCAGCATTCGGCAAACCCACCAAACCGACATCTGCAAGCAATTTTAATTCTAGCGCTAATTCAATTGGAGCGATTTTAACACCAGGCGTAGCAATTCTTGGCGCTTGTTCACGAGGAGTAGCAAATCTGGCATTGCCTTTTCCACCCCTTCCACCCTTCTCTATCATTACCTGCTGATCATCTGCCAATAACTCTACGAAGGCTTCTTCGCCTTTAGCAGTCATATATGATAATTGCGTACCAATCGGCACTTCAATAATAATATCTTCGCCATCCAAACCATGCTTGTCAGACTTACCGCCAGGCTGACCATCCTCAGCTTGAAATGTTTTTTTGAATCGAAATTGATACAGCGTATTTAAATTAGGATTAGTCTTGACGTAAACACTGCCCCCATTACCCCCGTCGCCACCGTCAGGACCACCCTTAGGCATATACTTCAAATGACGGAAGGATACAATCCCATTTCCGCCGTCGCCTGCTTTTACTGTAATTGTTGCTGTATCAATGAATGATGGCATATTGTTGAAAAATAATTATAACTAACCGCTGACCATTATATAACAATAAGCCTATAAAATAAAGCTCCAATTACCCCATCATCTAGTCAACACCCTTTTCTTATTCAATCTATTCCTGTTATTTAAATAAATTGAGCAACAAAACAACCCATAAACAAAGCCTGTGCCCATAAAAATAGCCACCCTCTCAGCAGCCTCAACCAACTCATTGTCTTTTTCTTTTTTCTTCTCCTTCTAACGTATAAATCTGCTGGACAGATTTATAACACACTCATCGGATTAATAGTCCGGCCATTCTGCAACACATTAAAGTGAAGGTGATAGCCAAAAGCCAAACCAGTATCGCCTACTAAGCCAACTTGCTGTCCACGACCCACTGACTGCCCTGCCGATACGCTAATACGGCTCATGTGGGCATATTGAGTCACATATCCATTGCCATGATCGATCCATACGCTATATCCGCCTCCACCACTCCACCAACCAGCAAAGGTCACCCGACCGCTATCTGCCGCATAGATAGGAGGCGTGGAGTTCATCGTACCAATATCAATACCATTGTGATAATAACTGTAGTACTGAGTAATAGATCCATTGGTAGGGAACATAAATCTGCCGGTACCAGCCACTGCCCCTCCACCAGAACGCGATGTTGATGGACTGGCAGCTCGAGCTGGCTGAGGAGTTGGGGTTGGTTCAGGAATTTCAGCGTTAGGGATAATCAATTTATCGCCAGCCTTAACCGTATATGGCTCATCCAACCAGTTAATTTCGACAATAGCTTGCGCAGCCACCTTCCACTTCCCTGAAATGCTTTCCAGAGACTCTCCATCCTTTACTTCATGCAACACCCCAGATACTGGCAAAATAGTTAATTCCTGGCCAGGCTTAATCAAATCGCTATCACCCATATTGTTAACGTATTTAATTGAAGACAAGGTCACATTATATTCTTGGGCGATGCTCTCCAGAGTCTCACCAGGCTCAACTTTATGTTTCAAAACTTCATCTCGAGCTCGGCCTTCAGGAATAATTGTCTGGAGGCTAGAACTGTCGACCATCACATCGCTAGCTAGCACATTACCACCCACAAAAGCCACCTGACTCTGTGTTGTCGCAGCCATAGTCGCTTGGTTCACTGCAGCCGGATCTAACACACCGTTGTGTCCAAACAAAGCTCCTCCAAGCCCAATTACCGCACTCAAACCACCAACTCCAACTGGAGAGAACGGCCGTCCCCACGAGCTGTTTCGAGGAACCAGACGACCCATGACTTGTTTCTTAGCTGACTCTACCAAACCCAAGCCACGTAAAACAGACTTGCGGCTACTATTCATTATAAAAACACAGCTGGAGCCAGCCCAAGAAGCTAGCTCTACAGCAAAAATATCCAAATTCATATTTGAAATAAACGGAGAAACACCAGGAATATTCAGTTTGGAATGTAGATCAGGCTCTGGGACAGTCATAGACATAGCAAGGTCGGTATTAATCATAACATCATGACCTCTATCAAGTCAAAGCGTTGTTAAATAAGCCACCTTCAGTGGCGGATATGGAGACACGGATATAGAGACACCTGCTTTAAAGCGCAAAACGCTGCATTCTACGAGTCCCTTGTCTCGTGTCGCGCCGCCATAGGCGGCTATCACATCGGCTGGTGCAAAGTCGACAAAAAATCACTGTTCGTGTCAGTTTTACGCAACCTATCTAGCAATAATTCCGTTGATTCTTGACCCTGACCGAGGGTTTCAATCATTCGGCGCATGCGCCAAACAGCTTTGAGCTCATCGGCATTAAACATTAGCTCTTCATGACGAGTCCCAGATCGAGTCACATCAATAGATGGATAAATCCTTCGCTCAGCCAAGCGTCGATCCAAATGCAGCTCCATATTGCCAGTCCCTTTAAACTCTTCGTAAATCAAATCATCCATTCGCGACCCGGTATCAATCAAAGCTGTCGCAATGATAGTCAAACTTCCACCATGCTCCACATTTCGGGCTGCACCAAAGAACTTTTTAGGAGGATACAATGCGGCAGGGTCAAATCCACCTGACAAAGTTCGACCAGATGGCGGAATAGCTAAGTTATAAGCCCTGGCCAGACGAGTAATACTATCCAATAAAATGACAATATCCTGACCCATTTCTACCAATCGCTTAGCTTTCTCCAAGGCCAATTCCGCTACTTTAACCTGATTCTCCGATGGCTCATCAAAGTTGGAAGCATAGACGTCTCCATTAACACTCCGAGCAATATCGGTCACCTCTTCAGGTCGTTCTCCAATCAAAACCACCATCAGCTTCACATCTTTGTAGTTGCTGGTAATGCCGTTAGCAATATCTTTTAACAAATATGTCTTACCAGCTTTAGGCTGAGCCACAATCAAACCTCGCTGACCCCGGCCTACCGGCGAAACAAGATCCAGTAGTCGAGTCGACAACACGTCTTTGGTCGTTTCCAGTTTAAATTGATTATCAGGATAAATCGGTGTTAAACGTTCAAATCGAGTTCTCTTGCTAACTAATTCAGGCTGCTGACCGTTAATCTCCTCAACCTTCAGCAAGCCAAAATATTTCTCATTATCCTTAGGTCGACGGGCTAAACCAGTTACTTCGTCACCAACCCGAAGGTCCAATCGTCGAATAAACGATGAAGCGACGTACACATCACCGACATTGGAAACCAGCCCCGATTGGCGCAAAAACCCATAACCATCGCTCATGATATCCAACACACCCCGTACTTCAGCCGCATCTTTAAAAGCCTCAGCTTCTTTCTGTCCAGTCTGGGCTTGACCTGCAGAATTTACCCCACGAGCCTCACCGCTCTGATTCTTGACCCTTTGATGAGTTTGATTCTTAGGCTTAAAACCACCCGATCGGCCCTGAGGCTTGCTCGATACAAATTGCCCATCCTTGGCGGCTTCTTTTTTAGGCTTTAATTCAGGTTCGATGATTGGCAAGTCAGTTTTGGCTTGCTTAGTTTGGGCAACGGACGGCTCAACAGCCTCAGATACCTTAGTAATCTTTGTCTTTTTTAGTAGCAACGATTCTTTAGCCTGCTTAGGAGACGTAGTGGATCCAGCAGGTTCAGTCGACTGACTATCAGTGTCTTTGGATTTTGAGGTTGGCATACAATAAAAAACTCCGCAAATGGGATAGAGGCGAATACGTATCTAGTTTAGAAATGAGGGAATTAAATAGAACAAAAATAAAACAAGGGTAATTAAGTTAGGTTAAGCGTATCAGCCCCTTGCTTGTACTGTCAAGAAAACTTGGCGGTACAAGCAAGGGATTGGCACTGCCCCTACCAACCCCTTATGACGTTTATATCACATTGCAATACTATTGTCAAACTTATAGTTTTATATCGCTCAATAAATAGACTACCTATAGTAAAAACGATACTAATTATCTCAGATAAAACTAAATAACATCGACATGTGGATAACTTTTTAATAACCCTTCCTGATATAATCCGCCTAGCTTTACATTCTCTGAGGCAAAGTGGAATCACTGTCAGAAAGGAAGAGATGTGATTGAGATTACAGCGATACCGACTGGCGAAGCTCCTGAATCGGTAAGACAGGCCTTTGTTGGTCTTAACCTACCAGGAAAGCTGCAAGAGAAGGGCCAAGAGGTATGGGGCGTTCTGACGGGAAGCAAAGACACCGAAAACCAAGGTGGCTATAACGTTCATCAAGTTGATGTATTAACCGCCTTAGAGAATGGCGACCAGCAAGGGCAAGATGTAGCTCTTTGGTGGAAGACACGCTACCCAATCCCAGATGGCCTAATGCTAGCATTCGGTCTTCAATGCTGCAAAGTTGTTGACTAAGATTCCAGTAAAAACCTATCTCGCAGAAGGGAGGGGCTGCAGCACCCCTCCCATTTTCAGCATTAATTCACAAAATTTAAAATTTATCCGGAAATGCCTGCTTCAAGGCCTGATTAAGTGTTTTAGCTGTATCAGCAGTGATAAATGACTTATAACCAAGCTTCTTGGCTTGATCCAAGCGCTTCTTCTGCCCCACTACCGCCTTCACCGCTCCCGACAAACTCACCTCACCAAAAACCACCGTCTTGGGCGGCAAAGAGATATCCAAGGCTGAAGATACAACCGCCAGACAAACCGCCAAATCAACAGCTGTTTCTTTAACTTTCATCCCTCCGGCAATATTTGTATAAATATCCTGATCATCAAGCCGCACCTTAGTCCTCTTGCTCAGCACTGCCAGCAACATCAGCAATCGATTATAGTCCATCCCATTAGCCGTCCGCCGCGGCAAACCAAAGTGAGTCTTACTACTTAAAGCCTGGATTTCCAACAACATCGGCCGCAGACCCTCCATGCTGACCGTCAGCACAGAACCAGACGCTAAGTCGCCTTCAGACACAAAAGCTTGAGCAGCATCCAAGACTTCCTTCATGCCGGTCTCGGTCAGCTCAAACAAACCGACCTCATGAACTGCCCCAAATCGGTTCTTGGTTCCTCGAACCAATCGCACCAGCGACATCTCCTCGCCTTCCACATACAAAACCGCATCCACTACATGCTCCAACACCTTAGGGCCAGCCAACGCACCCTCTTTTGTGACATGGCTAACAATAAATATCGGCACGCCAGCTTTTTTAGCCACATTAACTAATCGGTGAGCCGACTCTCGAACCTGCCCGATCGAACCAGGAACTCCCTCCAGGTCATCAGTAGCCATAGTTTGAATGGAGTCAATGATAACCAAAGGCAAGCTCTTGCCCTCCTCGACGGCCAAAATAGCCCGATCCACATTATTAGTATTAAGCAGCTTAACCTGACCCGCCAAAGGAATATCCATTCGATCAGCTCGTAGCTTCACCTGATGCGGCGACTCTTCGGCACTAACATACAAGCCACCAGTTTTCAAAATAACCTGCAACAATAGCGTTGATTTACCCACTCCGGGCTCTCCGCCAATCAGCACCACCGAGCCCGGCACAATTCCACCGCCCAACACTCGATCCAATTCCTCAAACCCACTAGAAATCCGAGGCAACTGATCAGTCTTAATATCATCGAGCAAGCTGGTTACTTGTGACTCCGCTAGGTGAAGTCGCCCCTTGTTACCCCCACTACTCCTCCCTTCTTTCTTCTCCTTCTTACTTACAATAGCCTCAACCAAACTATTCCAAGCCCCACAATTGCTGCATTTTCCCTGCCATTTAACAAAGGTTGCTCCGCATTGCTGACATGTATATTCACTCACGAACCCAGCTGGCATAAATTTAATACCTCAATTGTTTTAAGCGGTTATTTTGGATGTAGATCGAGTAGACTTCTTACTCGCAGACTTGGATGTATCAGAGATGGATTTAGTCTTATTCTTAGTTTTGGTTTTAGCTGATTCCCAAACGCCCAGCTTCAAGGCAGACTGCCCATCTTTGCTGCCCGACTTAATCAGGATCGTTTTGCCCGGAGCAAAGGTGTCTTGCAGCAAGCCTTCGGCAATAACATCCTCAATCTCCCGCTCTACCAAGCGACGCATCGGACGCACACCCATATCCAAACTGGTCCCCTCTTTGGCCAGATAGTGATAAACACTTTTATCAATCTTCAGCTTAATCCGCTTACTCTTCAGCCGGTCATTCAAATCGTCCAGCAACAAAGCCGCCACCAATTCAGCTTGATCCTCGGTAAGACTATTAAACACCACCATCCCACCCAATCGATTTAAGAATTCGGGCCTAAAGGTTTCCTTTAAGTTTTCCAGCATCCGATCCTTAAGCTGATGCTTATCATCAGCCACCCGCTGCTCTTCTAATTCTTCCATAGTCCCGGCCAAACTAAAGCCGATATTGCCTTTTTGGGCCATCATCTCAATGCCAGCATTAGAGGTGAATATGATCAAAGTATTCTTAAAGTCAACTTTGCGCCCCTTACTATCAACTAGCTCTCCATCTTCTAACACCTGAAGTAGTAAGTTAAAAATATCCGGGTGAGCTTTCTCTATCTCATCAAACAGCACCACCGAATGAGGCTTCCTGCGCACCATTTCTGTCAATTTACCGCCCTCTTCATACCCAACATAGCCTGCTGGTGCGCCAATCAAGGTAGACGCACTGTAGCGCTCCATATACTCAGACATATTAAGCTTGATCAAGGCCGATTCATCTCCAAACAACAGCTCGGCCAAGGCTTTGGCTGTTTCAGACTTACCCACACCACTAGGCCCCATAAACAAGAACGATCCAATTGGCCGATTGGGGCTAGCCAAGCCAACCCGTGATCGTCTCAATGACCGACTAATCAATGCAATAGCTTCATCCTGGCCAATAATCCTCTGCTGCAAGTCCTTTTCCATGCTCAACAACTTAGCAGTCTCTTCTTGAGTAATATCTTCCAACGGCATATTTAGCCAATTAGCCACCACGGCTGCGATATCCTGACGATGGACCACCGGCAAACTGCGCACAGATGGCTTTTTATTCTTAGCCTGACGCTTATCCAGTCGCGCTTGAATAACCATCTCTTTCTTGCGCAATTCCATTGCCTGATCATAACGCTGCTCTTCAACAGCTTTTTCTTTTTGGCGAGCCAGCAATTCGATCCGCTGCTGCATCTCAGTCTCAACAATCGACCGCTTAGCTTTTGCGATTTTAACCTGAGAAGCAGCCTCATCCATAACATCAATAGCACTGTCAGGCAGACGCCGCTCAGTAATATAGCGATGAGCCAATTGGGCTGCCAATTCCAAACCAGACTTCTCAAAACGAACTCCATGGAATGTTTCGTAAAGAGGGCTAATTCTCTTCAAAATAGTCGCAGTCTGCTCTGGGCTCGGCTCCTCTACCATAATAGGCTGAAAGCGACGAGTCAGAGCAGCATCTTCTTCAATAAACTCCTGATATTCGTCCAGCGTAGTTGCTCCGATTGTCTGAATAAGACCCTTGGCTAACATTGGCTTGAGGATATTGGCAGCATCCAAACTGCCGGTAGCCGAGCCCGCCCCCAGAAGAGTGTGCAGTTCATCAACAAACAAGATAATATTGCCTTCTTCCTGAATCTCAGCCAATACTTTCATAACCCGTTCTTCAAAATCACCACGGAACTTAGTACCGGCCACTAATGAGCCGATATTAAGAGACACTACTCTCTTGCCTAGCATCGAGGCCGGAACCTCGCGACCAACAATCTGTTGCGCCAAACCCTCGACTATAGCAGTTTTACCTACACCGGATTCACCCAACAAAATTGGATTATTCTTGGTTCGACGTGACAGCGTTTGGATTAATTGCTTTATTTCATTCTCTCGACCAACAACTGGATCCAGCTTCCCTATGGCGGCCTCTTTGGTCAAATCGCGGCCAAACTGTTCCAGCATGCTGCCTTCAAATGTTTCAGAACGGCTATATTTATACGAAGCATCAGAGAACAAGCTCAATTCATGCACCTTCAGCCTTAAGTCTTCCAGATCCACCTTATTGCTGGTCAATATCTGAGCTGCTAGGCTACGATCAAGGCCAATAATCCCCAATAGCAAATGCTCAGTCCCCACATAGACCGATTCCAGATCAGCGGCTTCCTCAAAAGCATACTGAATAACTATTTTTAGTTCATCCTCAATGCCTTGCGTCTGCTGCTCCTGGCGTTGTTTAAAAATAACCCGGTTGCAGATCTCAGTAATTTTAACCAGATCAGCCCCACCATCCTTTAGCATTTTATAAGCCAAAGACTCAGGTAGCTGCAATAAGGCCAACAATAAATGATGAGTGGCCACAAATGAATGAGCTTCCGTTCTGGCAATAGATTGTGATTTAACCAATGCCTCTCGAGCGTTTTGACTAAATCGTTGTGTTATATGCTTCATATCCCTCCTTTGTCGGGATATTGGAGATAGGATATCGAATATAGAAAACTCACTATATCCGATATCCGTGTCTCCATATCCGAAACCTGAACAAGCTTTGCTTATTCAGGTTTCTCGCTAGACACGTTCAATCGACGAGATGTAGCGTCAACTTCAGTTACGAAGACTTCAACGCTATCGCCAGTCTTAATGTCAGCCTGATCGGTCTTCAATAGACCCTCAATACCATCAATATCCAAGATAATACCGTAAGAGGTAATCTTAGTCACAGAACCTTTAACCTTGTCGCCGGTCTTTATCTTGCCGGAACGATCTTCCCATGGGTCTTGAGACAATTGCTTAATAGACAAGTTAACCTTGCCATTAGCTTCATCGAGCTCAATAACCTTAACTTCGATCTTCTGACCCAACTGATACTTAGTGGTAAAGTCGGAAGACTTATCCCAGCTAACTTCAGTGGCGTGAACCAGCGCATCAAGGCCACCAATATCTACCAACAGGCCAAAAGGCATAATACGAGTAATGCTACCCTCAACCACCTGACCAAGGCGATAGTTAACCATCAAACTAGCCTTCTTTTCACGCTCAGCATCCTGACGAGCTTTCTTTTCAGACAAAATCAACCGATTTGTCTTCTGCTCAGCCTCAATGATCATAGCCGACAACTCGCGACCGACCAAGGCATTCAGCTCATCAGTTACTTCCTGAGGAGTAGCAGTTCGAGCCGGACCGGATACCAGATGAGAGAATGGAATGAATCCACGAATACGCTGGTAATCAACAATCAAACCACCCTTGTTGTATTCCAAAACCTTAACGGTCAACACTTCGTCATCCTCAGCTGCTTTCTTCAAAGCAATCCACTTACGGGCAATAGCTGCCTTCTTCAATGACAATTGAACCTGGCCATGCTCATTCTCTGTCGATACGATATATACCAACAAAGCGTCGCCTGTCTTAAGAGTTTCAGCCATTTCCTTTTCTTCACGAACTTCACTAGAAGGCACAACTCCTTCGGACTTGGCTCCCACATCAACCAAAATTTCACCACCCATCTTTTCGATAACGGTTCCTTCGACAACATCGCCTCGCTGTAGTTGAACAATTGGCTTTTCGTTGGCCAACAATTCCTCCATAGTCATAGCTTCGCTTGTCTTTTCTTTTGCAGCTGTTTCTGCCATAAAATAAAACACCTGACTGAATACGAAGATTCAGCACACCTTTACATAAGATATTACCGTACACACGCCAAAAACATGCCCACGTAATTCCCGCCCATTATACCGTAAAAAACCCGTTACTTCAACGGGCAACCCTGTCTTGCAATGGCTAATTCTATCCATGGTAATGTAATTAATACTAATCCCTCAACGACTAACATAGCGACTGAATGGCCACCAATCGACTTCAACCAAGCCACAAAGTAGCCCCTACCATAATAAGTGCAGCCATCAAGCACAAAACCACCATCGTCCCTATTCTAACAATCGACTTACTCCACAATGTTGCTGCGCCTGGGTGAGCTTTTACATAATCCTTATCATATGCATCCCCTGGCGTTCGAATTATTTTCCCTCTTCTGCCATATACTGCATCCCCTGACGTTTGAAATATTCTCCCTCTTCTGCCATATGCTAATGAATCAATAACGGCTCGTCGAACTGCGCAGTTCTCCGCATGACCCTGTTGTACATACCAATCTCTTCGAGACAAGAATCCCATGTATATAAAAATCACTGGACAGAGAAAAATTCCCACAACAACAAAACCTCCCCACCACAGCCCTGAAGATCCAGCCAGCCACAACCACATTAAGAAAATCCCAAATAAAATATACAGGCTATAAATAAGGCCTATGCCGATCATATCGCCACTATAGTAGCGAGCAAGCTCCCCTTTATCACAGATGCACACCGGCGACCCCGATCCACCTGGGTCAACCACCATCTGCCCTGTATCTTCTAAGCTATCAATAAAATCTTGTTTAGGTAAAAAATTACCCACAGGCTCTTCAGACATACTTGCTAGTATACACTCCTACAGGACGAGAGCAAGTACAAGCACAAGCATTGCTGATTGCTGATGGTCAGATCCTACTCCTCAAAGTCCCGAAGTATAGCTAGGAACTTACTTCCGAAGCATCTCAACCTCTACAAAACCAACCGGTTCAAGCAGTTCATGGCATAAGCTATCAGCCATTAGCCATCAGCAATGGCCTCCGGTCATTTAGTGTGCAGAGGTTGCCGCGCACAGCCCAGCTCGCAGGAAATTTACATTTCTGAGAACTGCGCGAGCATGGAAAGCCCGAACTCCTCAGGAACAGCAGACCTTCGGCCCTCTGCCTCCCGGCCCATCAGAGACCAAAAGCCTCTCAGGCTCCTCCAAACTATGCCCTTTTGGCAAAAATCCCAGACAATACTTCAGGCATAAGACCACTATAGCGCTTTAGTTGACAGTGCCAACCATCATAGAGACTCAATAAAAAACTGTCACCACCGCCACTAGTGCAAACAACAGCGCTACCGCAGCACAAATAGCCACATACCAAACCGTCCGAGACACAGACATACCCAGTAAATGCTGCTTGCCCGATGCTTGCCCGTCATTCAAATTAGCTGCATAGGATTTGCCCGGGCTACGCAATGTATATCCATACCTTGTTTGCACTGACAATGATTCAATTAAGCCCCGCCTCTTAGCACACTCACGACTATGCCCAGTCGACACATACCAGCTTGCCAACCTGCGTGATTTGAAATAAATACTCACCGCAAAAGCCACCAAGCCTAGTCCGATAATCAGCATGGGATGTATCGAAATCCCCAGTCCATCATGCGCTTGGTTGTAAAAATTAGCATCTACTGCAGGAGTAAATAACAACCCCACCACAATAATAGCCAAACCGCCAATCGTCTTTAAAATATCTATAGTGTAGTATCGTGCCTCATCATTAGCCAAACAAACACATACCGCCGGCCCATTCCCGCCCATATCCTTAACCACCAACGACACGCCTTGCCCTTGGGCCTCTTCTAAGCTGTAACCCTTAGGCAGAAAAGATTCTTCAGCAGGAAATAGCGGCTCGATCATTATGTTCTGCTTGATATCCATAAATCAACTATACGCCTAAGTCATAACCTTGTTCAACAGAGTTAGCCTTAAAATAAATAAGCACCACAATGAACCCTAATCCCCCTATTCCCTCAGCCATCCAATTCAAAGCCAGCCTCAAACCATACACTAAACCTTACGACTCATATCAAAGCCACATTGATCTCGCTTTAAGGTCGGTTTATCTGAAGTAAGCTTGGGTGTTATTACACATGCTTACTTGCAGGTTGCCTAGGTAAACCACCTTTAAGGTGGGTTAGAACACAAATCACAATACCCGACCATGAAGCCCGAGCGGAGATAGAATGAACCTACCCAACCTCTTTCACACTACTGACAATCTCCATCTCCCCAAAATAACCCAGCTTAAGCAACTTTCTATCGTTAGTTAAAAAATAATCAGCCTCGGCCCGAATAGCACTGTGAAGCTGAATGTTATCGTCCAAATCAGTAGTGGGACCCAGCATAGACTGATGCAAAACATTTTCATCAAAGGGCTGCAAATGAAACCCCTCTAATAAACCAATCGGAGCGCTGTCAGGCATAGGATATTTGTAAGCATAGCAAAGGATGTGGACAGATAACGGCGACAACCATAGTATATGACCATCAAAGTCGGCTATACGCACATCGCTCCGCAACTCAGCAAAATCAATAAAATAATTAGCGTCAATCCAGATGCTTGCCATATTTCTTTTCAATATGCTGACGATAGCTAGCTTCACGCTCCTCATTAGTTGTCTGAGGAAGGTCAAGCTCCTTAGCTGCCTCCATAAACTTTTTAGCATTAAAAAGCTTTGCTGGCTTCTCCGCCTTAGGTGGAGCAATCGTCCCCACTTCCTTCGACCGATGAATCAGCACCACCGAATTCCCCTCTCGCAAGGCTTCGATCAATTCCTTAGATTTAGTTCGTAATTCAGTGCTAGTAATATATTTCATATGTACATTTAAATATACACTTAAATGTACATTCAGTCAAAAAACCAACCCGTTCAGGTTTCAGATTGCAGGCTTCAGGCTTCAGGCTTCAGGCTTCAGGGAAACAGCATACTCCCTGCTACTGAAACCCCAACACCCGAAACCTGAAACCGACTCAGAGCTGCAAGCTTGTATATTTTTATAAATCCCTACCGAACTATCAACTGCTCCCGCTCCGGCCCATTGCCAATCATCGTCACCGGCACCCCCACATAATCCTCCACCAGCTGAATATAAGCCTTAGCCTCAACTGAATCTTCATCCTCCCAGGTAGGCAGTTCCTCATAAACCGCCTGACATCGAGCCAAATCACTATTAGAAGCCGGCGGATCAGTCACCCTCAGCCCATCCACCTCATAGGCCACCGCCACCCTAGTCGTGACTCCGTGGCGAATCAAGCAGTCAAACTTGGTCAAAGCCAGCTCATCAACACCATTGACCAGCACCGCTCGCCTCAAGGCCACCAAATCCAGATAGCCCACCTCTCGCTCTCGACCAGTAGTAGCCCCATACTCAGCATCTACCGCCCCCTTCTGACCCCGAGTCCGCTCCGCCACCGCCGTCTCAGTAATAGCCGTCACAAACACTCCTCCGCCCACCTTCGATGGCGTAGCCTTGGCCACTCCCACCACCCGATCTATTTGCTTATAATTAACCCCCGTCCCACTCATCAACCCAGCCACCGTCGTATCAGACGAAGTCGTATACGGATACTTGCCATGGTTAATATCCAAACCAAAAGCCTGAGCCCCCTCCAGCAACACCTTCTTCCCTTCCGCCAGCAAGCCCTGAATCAAGCTCACACTGTCGCACACATACGCCTTCAACTGCTCTGCTGCCTCAGCAAACTCCTGCCCGCCCAAAGCTACCAATTCATCCCTGCTCCATTGCTCCAAAATTTCCACCCTCACCCCTTCTCGCATGGCCTTATCTGCCGCCACAAAAGCAATCCCTGCCTTAGTGCTACCCTGCCCTTTGTCTCCACCTTCTCGCTCCGCATCCCTCTGTTTATGAATCGGCAGCACCAGGTGAGCTGTCCGGCTAATCTTTAACCTGTCTGGCGATACATCCAAGCCAACCTGACCAGCAGCCTCCATCTCGCCCACCAGCTTCACAATATCCACAAAACAACCATTACCAATAATATTCAAAGTCTTGTCGTGACTAATCCCCGACGGTATCTGATGCAAAGCCAAAGCCTGCCCATCCTCCAGCACAATCGTATGCCCCGCATTGGCCCCACCATTCCCCCTCACCACCACCTCACACCCAGCCGCCAGATAATCAACAATCTTACCCTTACCCTCATCCCCATACTGCAACCCAACCACAGCCACACAGCCCATACAACCTCCTTATTTTCTTTACTGCCCATCTCCAACTATACACACCTCCACCAAAATTCTCAAAGCAAATCCACCCGCATCAAAATCATTCCTAGACCGCCCCAAAGCACCCTAGATAGACCATAATTTATAGACAACAAAAGACATTACCCACCCCCAATAATCACTCCTAACCCCCTCCCAGCCCCTCAAAACAGGCAAGCAGGAGGCAATCGCTTTATATTTAACTGCTTTTACGTAATCTACTGTACCAATTCTTTAAATCTGCTGATTCTCGATCCAATTGGACCTTCAATTGGCTTGAAACTTTGTCATCAAAAACACTGCCCCATCCCCACACTATCTCATCAAACTTTATTGCCGGAGCATTTTTGAAGATATAGACTGCCGGTTTCCGATCCACCAGGACAAAATCAGCTTCTTCCAGGCTTCGCCAGCTTGGATAATTAACGACACATACCTTAGCATAGATGGTAGTCCAGTCCCGATTGGCAGCATAAATCTTAAAAGCTTCAATAATCTGCTCACCCCATCCATGCCCTCGCTTCTCAGCTGCCCCAATAAAATAGGCAATATGAACCACACCATCTTCGGCAAACTCCACATCCATCAAACCAACAGCCCGACCATCCAGCTCAATTACCAAAGCTTGTCCAAATTCGTTGGCATATCTATCCACTGAAGCCAGCCCTCCTAATTCGTCCCCACTGTTGTACCAATCAATAATTAACCGATCTTTGTACCAGTCAGCCAAAATCGGCAAATCAGCTTCATGAACCAAACGAAAAGTAATCATGCGTCCACTCTATCAGATTGCATCATTCCCCGAAAGTTAGCTCAATTCACATTCCGAAAGTCCTACAAAATCCTACACCTTTTCTAACTCTGACGAACAAGCTCATCTGCCTGCCCGACAAACATCTTCACCAAGTTAAATAGCTCAGGATCAGTTTTAATTTGCTTATAATACACAGCCTGCTGCATTATTAAAGATTCTGGCATGCCAAGCTTCCTAGCAAATAATGCATAAGACTTAACGGAAGGACTGGATTTAACATAAGAACTTAAATAACCGTGCCATCTGTCTACATCTTTAGAGGTTAATTCGCCAACAATCTCTTGAGCTAATACCTCAGAGAAAATTGATTCCGTATTTATTCATATCACCAATAATATTAAATGACAGTTCATCTTCAATTAACTTCGTAGCATTAAAAATTGCCTGCTCTTTAGAAACCTTATCATAAATGCCTCGCTTCTCATAAAAATCTTCTCGCACTCGATCAAGTCTGATATGTAACCATACCCCCAACTCAAAAGTTGGCAAGGTCTGACAGGCTTCTATATAACTCAGACTGCTTTCAACATGAGTTTGCTCCCTTGCCACTAACCCCAGATAGCGTATATCAGGAAAGCTTGTACCTAAAATTAAATCCCTCTCATTGACATTCATTAAATCTCTAGTCTTCAATTTTTGAGCCACCATAATGTGAGTAACAGGAAATGCCATAGATTTAATTATACCAGTAACAAAAATACCACCCTTTCGAGTGGTATTTTTCGGCTTTAACCTCAATGTCCTGGCGATGACCTATTTTCCCAGGGCCTTGCGATCCAAGTATCATCGGCGCTGCCAGCTTTCACGACTCTGTTCGGCATGGGAAGAGGTGGGACACCAGCGCTATCAATCACCAAGACATTATTGTCAAAGCATTTCTTAGGGTGAATACCCTAACAACCGAAAAACAGAAGCGGTCACGCGAGTGCGAGACACTAAATTTGATATACACGACGTCAATATTCTTAGTGAGAAGAAATCAAATTCTTGATCACCTTAGCGTTTTCTATCAATAAATTGACAGAAAAACTCAACAAAAGTCTACGAATCATTAGTACCACTTGGCTAAACACATTACTGTGCGTACACCTATGGCCTATCAACCTGATAGTCTGTCAGGGATCTTAAAGGAAATCTCATCTTGCAGCTTGCTTCCCGCTTAGATGCTTTCAGCGGTTATCATAACCGAACGGTAGCTACCCAGCTTCTTGCCGTTGACACGACAACTGGTACACCAGAGGTTCGTCCTTCCCGGTCCTCTCGTACTAGGGAAAGCCCTGCTCAAATTTCCAACGCCTACACCGGATAGAGACCGAACTGTCTTACGACGTTCTGAACCCAGCTCGCGTGCCTCTTTAATGGGCGAACAGCCCAACCCTTGGAAGCTTCTCCACCTCCAGGATGAGACGAGCCGACATCGAGGTGCCAAACGATACCGTCGCTATGGACGCTTGGGTATCATTAGCCTGTTATCCCCGGGGTAGCTTTTATCCATTAAGCTCCTGCGCTTCCACGCGCCACAGGAGGATCACTAAGCCCTACTTTCGTACCTGCTCGAGTTGTAGCTCTCACAGTCAAGCCTGCTTGTACCTTTACGCTAACCGGTCGATTTCCATCCGACCTTAGCAGACCTTTGGGTACCTCCGTTACTCTTTAGGAGGTGACCGCCCCAGTCAAACTACCCACCAGACATTGTCCTTCTGCCGGATAACGGTTCAGAAGTGAGACGATAGATATATAAAGGGTGCTTTTTCATCTTTCGCCGTACCCTTGCGGGTCGTGCTAACACCTAGCCTACACAGTACACACCTAGCATCAATGCCAAGCTGTAGTAAAGCTCCACGGGGTCTTTTTGTCCTGGTGTAGGTAGACCGCATCTTCACGATCATTGCAATTTCGCCGAGTCCCCCCTTAAGACAGTGCTCAAGTCGTTACACCTTTCGTGCGGGTCGGAACTTACCCGACAAGGAATTTCGCTACCTTAGGACGATTATAGTTATCGCCGCCGTTCACTAGGGCTTCAGTTAGCAGCTCATATCATTTACATGGTAATCACCACCGCGTTTAACCTACTAGTACTGGGCAGGTGTCAGCCCCTATACTTCCCCTTGCGGGTTTGCAGAGACATGTGTTTTTGTTAAACAGTCGCTCGAGCCTGGTTTGTGCCCCCTAGCCTATTACAGCTAGGGCATCCTTATCCCGAAGTTACGGATGCAAATTGCCTAGTTCCTTAAGAGAGGTTCTCTCGCTCACCTTAGTATACTCTACCCATCCACCAGTGTCGGTTTGCGGTACGGTCGATGTTGATTCTGGCTAGAAAATTTTCTTGGAAACTGAAGTTTGCGAAATTCCTAGTGCTTGCGCACCAAGTTTTATTCGTAGCTCGAATAAACGCACTCCCGGATTTGCCTGAGAGTACTGTCTTACTACTTAAAGCCACCATGTTCAATGGGCAGCCCTCGCATATCCAACTTCGTCCTTCCCTTGCTCATAACGAATCAACCTCGGTACGGGAATATTAACCCGTTGTCCATCGACTACAGCTTTCGCTCTCGCCTTAGGACCGACTAACCCCCCGTCGACGAACGTTGCGGGGGAAACCTTGGATTTTCGGTGTTATGAATTCTCATCATAATTGCGCTACTCATGCCGGCATTCTCACTTCCTGACTCTCCACGGTCGTTTACACTTCCGCTTCACTGATGACAGGAACGCTCCTCTACCACTGGCCCAAACCCGCAGGTTTGGGTCAATTCGCAGCTTCGGTTCTATGCTTAAGCCCCGTTACATTGTCGGCGCGGGGTCTTTAAACCAGTGAGCTGTTACGCACTCTTTAAATGATTGCTGCCTCCAAGCAAACATCCTGGCTGTCTAGAAGACCCTACATCCTTTACCACTGAGCATAGAATTGGGGACCTTAGCTTGCGATCTGGATTCTTTTCCTTTTGAACACGACGCTTAGCCGCCGCATTCTGACTCCCAGGAACGAATAAACGGTATTTGTGGTTTGATTGAATAAGAAGGATTGCTCCCCCTAAATCCATCCAGAGCCCTACCTCCGCTTACCTAATCTCTGGGGCTAGCCCTAAAGCTATTTCGAGGAGAACCAGCTATCTCCGAGTTCGATTGGCATTTTACCTCTAACCACAACTCATCCGAGCACTTTGCAGCGTACATCGGTTCGGTCCTTCCCCCGCTTTTACACGGGGTTCAACCTGGTCATGGTTAGCTCACTCGGTTTCGGGTCTAATACAATCCACTTGACGCCCTATTCAGGCTCGCTTTCACTACGCAGTCGGAATATAACTCCCTTATGCTTGCGGATCTTTGTATTAACTCGCCGGCTCATTCTTCAATAGGCACGCAGTCACCACGCTCATCGCTAACGATGAGCAGAAGATGGGATATGGAATATTGAATAATAGAAGAATAACTCAACTATATCCGATATCCTATATCCGACATCCTCGCTCATCATCAATGATGAGCGCAGCTCCTACAGCTTGAAAGCACACAATTTCAGGTACTATTTCACTCCCCTTGCGGGGTACTTTTCACCTTTCCCTCACGGTACTTGTTCACTATCGGTTAAAATTGGTATTTAGTCTTACCGCGTGGTCGCGGCGGATTCCCACAGAATTTCACGTGCTCCGTGGTACTCAAGAGATTAATCAAGACTTGTTCAGGGATTTCGATTACGGGGCTGTTACCCTCTATCGCTGGCCTTTCCAGACCATTCATCTATCCCTAAACAAACGCCCTCCTCCTCTGTGCAATTGGAGTCATTAATTCTTACAACCCCTTATTTACAACGCTTGCACGCTTTAACATAAATAAGGTTTGGACTTCTCCCTGTTCGCTCACCGCTACTAAGGGAATCACATTCGTTTTCTTTTCTTCCTGCTACTAAGATGTTTCAGTTCGCAGGCTTACCTCTACCTGATCTATGTGTTCAATCAGGAGTCTGTCATAAAGACAGGGGTTACCCCATTCGGGAATCCCCGGATCATAGGTTGTTATGCACCTACCCGAGGCTTATCGCAGCAATCTACGCCCTTCTTCGGCCAATTTTACCAAGGCATCCGTTGTGTGCTATGAGTAACTTTTGTTTTACTAAGATGATCGATTTATTTGACGTTTTCCTACATTGTTTCCCAGCGTAATCTCGCGATTACACCAAGAACAAAAAGACGTTGGTTCTATATTTACGGCTCGTAAATATAGAAATCAAATTTAATCTGTTTTTCGGTTGTTAAAGTACTCAATCCGCAGCTAAAAGCATTGAATCGGCTAAGTCTTATTCAGACCTAGATAGGTTCCGTTAGGGTGGGCTAACGAAACCAATCCAACGCTGAACAAACTTCTCGCTTCTAAACTTCTCACTTCTACTGTTCTCTTTTCACTAAAAATTGCCAGGCAATTTTTCTGGTGGAGCTGTGGAGATTCGAACTCCAGACATCCACATTGCAAATGTGGCGCTCTACCAACTGAGCTACAGCCCCAAATAGTATTAAATTATCTGGAGTGCAAGGCTCAACTAACGCGAAACCAAATATAACACCTCGCTACCCCTATGTCAAGCCTCAAAATGGCTTCCATATCAAACAAATGACTATATATTGCATTGCTCTGACAATTAACTACGTACGGCAACTAATCATAAATCTTAAATGGTGGGCGATCATGGACTCGAACCATGGACCTCAGACTTATCAGATCTGCGCTCTAACCAGCTGAGCTAATCGCCCTCGAAAGGATATATTCAACTGCTACCACTAACTATCAATGAAGCCGCTACTCTGCTGGCCAGAGCGCAAGCGCTCGTTTATTATTATTTACCGGTCATTGTCATGACCTATGCAGCTGAGCAACTATTCTATTTAGATCATATTGTTTTGTGCTCGTCGCTCGTACTCGTCACTTCAAAAATTTGCTCTGCAAATTTTTTGGAGGCCTCTAGCGGATTTGCACCGCTGTACGCGGTTTTGCAGACCGCTGCCTAACTACTCGGCCAAGAGGCCACTATGTAACTGTTACTTAATATGTATCAAACACACGCCATGCGTAACAATAGATGGTCATCTAAAGCCTAAAGACATGGCGTACTATACCAGAATCTATCTTCTCTAGCAACAGTCACTTTAAACACAATTCTACAACATCATGCCAGTCGATCAAACAATCAAAATATTAAAACATTAAAAATATAATTATACTGATAAAGATACTAAAGCCATTATAATGTTACAATAACAACAAACTATAGAATATCAAAATATGATACAAAAGATATCCGATGCATTACTCAATAAAAGCTAATTATTGATAAATATCATTCTGAGTTTACATATAATAAATAGAGCTAGACAGCACATTAGAAAACATACAGAGATAAATATCTAGCAATCATAGACGAAATACGATAAATAAACAAATATATCTAATAGAACAATATTAAGAACTTATTGAAATTAGTCTAGAATAATAGAAATGATATATAGAGTATCAATCATTACAGGATATAAAATTGTCTATAGAATATTCAACAATACAAAGAACAGCATACCCTATAGATTACAAATAACTAGTATATTTTAAATAATACAAAAATCAAGTAATCATAGATGTTACATGATAACATTAGAATATACTATCAGCAAAGAGTAAAATAGAAAGAATTAGCACAATAAACTAAAAATAATATACAAATAAGTGTTTAATATAAAATAACAAGGAATAGTATTAGCCTCAAAAGTGATCTGCAATAAGGAAATACTAACACAGCCGCTATATGTATAAATATATTGATCAAAAGGGATAGCAAGAGTCTAGATTTGATTATCAACTGATAAATACAACGAAAGTAAACTCAATTCATTAACAGTTTTTAGAAATCACCCAGCATGCAGTCCATTTGAATAATCGACAAGTAGCCTGGTTATTCAATACAATGCACAAACCCTCTTGCCTACCCTTAACCGACTGCCCAAACAATTAACCGCCCATACGTATCGAGCTACCACCAGCCCTACAAGGCTCTGAATTCTCAAATCAGCCAACGATAACAACAACACAGCCCGCTGACAGAGTCAAACGGGCTGTTATTGAACCTTTATCAACAACATAACGACAGGAAGTGGCCTAAATTCTTTGGAGTATGGTGAATTTAGAGACCATAGTTTAAGATTTTCACCTTAAACGTTCTACATATTCTAATTACTTAAAACGTAGTAGTTGACCATGCTGCCCCCGCGTGAGAGGGGTTAATGCAGCTGCCATGTGATATGAAAATCACATAGATTTCTCCTTAGAAAGGAGGTGATCCATCCCCAGATTCCCCTAGGGATACCTTGTTACGACTTAGCTTTGATCGCTAGTTTCACCTTCGACCCACGCTTCCTTCCGGCTTTGCTAATGGATCTTCGGGTGCCCCTAACTTTCCCAACTTGACGGGCGGTGTGTACAAGGACCGAGAACGTATTCAACGCGGTGTGCTGACCCACGTTTACTAGCGATTCCAACTTCATGCAGGCGAGTTTCAGCCTGCAATCCGGACTGAGATAGAGTTTAAGAGATTAGCTTGTCATCGCTGACTTGCAACTCGTTGTTATCTACCATTGTAGCGCGTGTGTAGCCCGGGATATAAGGGCCACGATGACTTGAAGTCGTCCCCGCCTTCCTCCTGCACATAAGTACAGGCAGTCTGATAAGAGTGATACAACTTATCACAGGGGTTGCGCTCGTTATAGCACTTAAGCCAACATCTCACGACACGAGCTGACAACAGCCGTGCAACACCTGTGCTACACCCTCGAAGGAGGCCTACTTTCATAGGCTTAGCAGTAGCATGTCAAATCCCGGTGAGGTTCTTCGCTTAACATCGAATTAAACCACGCGCTCCACCGCTTGTGCGGTCCCCCGTCAATTCCTTTGAGTTTTAGTCTTGCGACCGTACTCCCCAGGCGGGATACTTAACGCGTTAGCTTACGACGCCCAGGGGGTCAATACCCCAAGCATCTAGTATCCATCGTTTACGGCGTGGACTACACGGGTATCTAATCCGTTTCGCTCCCCACGCTTTCGTGCCTTAGCGTCAGGTGAATCCCAGGTGCCTGCCTTCGCCTTTGGTGTTCCTCGTGATATCAACGCATTTGACTGCTACACCACGAGTTCCAGCACCCCCTGATTCCCTCTAAGTCTAGTAGTATTCTTGGCAGTTCTCCGGTTAAGCCGAAGGATTTCACCAAAAACTTACTAGTCCGCCTACGCAACTCTTTACGCCCAATAATTCCGGATAACGCTTGCACCCTACGTATTACCGCGGCTGCTGGCACGTAGTTAGCAGGTGCTTATTCATCGACTGATCATATCTTTCTAATCGATAAAAGGGGTTTACGATCCGAAAACCTTCATCCCCCACGCGGCGTCGCTGCATCAGACTTTCGTCCATTGTGCAATATTCCCACTTGCTGCCTCCCGTAGGAGTCTGGGCCGTATCTCAGTCCCAGTGTGGCTGATCATCCTCTCAGACCAGCTACCCGTCATAGCCTTGGTAAGCTTTTACCTCACCAACTAGCTGATAGGTCGCACCCTCATCTGTAAGCGCTAAAGCTTTACTCCGTAGAGCACATGCGGTATTAGCCACCCTTTCGGGCGGTTATTCCCCACTTACAGGCAGATTAGGTACGTGTTACTCACTCGTCCGCCACTCGGCTCAAAGCCTCGTTCGACTTGCATAGGTTAGGCACGCCGCCAGCGTTCATCCTGAGCCAGGATCAAACTCTCAAATAAAATGTGTACGTTATCCATAAACCTCGAAAGGTTACATGAATAATCGGAAGTTTCATGTCCTAAATTAAATTTAGGAGTAATTAACTCTTGAAATTGACGTAATTTCATGTTCAGAAATGCATCTGAACGTTTAGATTACGTCAGATTTGCTTGCATTCCTGTCGTTATGTTGTTGTAAAAGGACTTCACTCTCTGAGTTAGCACCAGCTAAACAAAGACCTACTAATGAAAAACTGCGACTTCTTATATATAACCAAAGTTTTATACAGAATTGTCGCAATCAAACTTGCTTTTGGATAATCCCCAACTAACCGGATCGGCTAACAGAGACATTGCCGTTAAACAAGCTTCTGGATAATAACCCAAATCACCTCCCATGTCAACACCCCAATCCACCCAAAATAGTACCGGAAGGCTAGGCCGCCGCTGGTGGCGAATATGGGATATGGGATATGGGATATCGAATATCGGATACCCATGACCCCCAGGATACCACCCACCCCAACCACCTTCCGGTGGCGGATATAGAGACACGGATATAGGATATCGGATATCGGATACAGGTTAGCCCCAATACAATAAAACGAAAGCCCCGCCAATAAACATATCAGCGGGGCACTCTTCACGGCCTCAGTTTGACGATGGAAGCGCAACCCTTCACCGAGAAAGGGAGATTTCTGTTCTGCTCCATACGTACTCAGGATATCCAGCCTCCCTGATGGCCCAACTCTCTGATACTCCTCGCTCGAGCTGCTCTTCTGGAATGGCATCCAGTAGACGATCTCGCACTTCTTCTGGAGTCTCTCTAGTCGTCTGGGCAATCACCTCGCAAAACTCCAAGTCAGAGCTCATGTCCGGCCAGAGCAACCGGTCTATTCCAGCACCCAGGAACTGAATCGCCCCGCCCCAATGTTCGATAAGTTCCCTAGCCTCCACCAAAGAAGAAAAAAGCTTTTCCCGGTCTTCAGCAGACATTGCCGCAAGATCTCGCCAGACCCTCTCGTCCCTACTTTGTCGTGAATCGCCCATACCTATCCCTTTCCTTGAAGCAACTGCAGGTTCACGGAAGAAGTATAGCATGTATTCTATGTAGTTATTGAACGAAATTTTTTATTTACATAGGAGACTAGCAGTCGCACACTGTTATCGCTTAAGATTTTGCTCAAAAGTGCCAGAACTCCAAATTGAGTATAATATATAATCAAAATAATCCACTTTTAGCATACATAATATACTCAGCACTATTAGCTTTAAAATCAAGCAATGGACCCAGAATCAATTACCTGTTGAGTATACATCTTCTTTAATTCCTCTACCGTCGTGGCATCCTCAGCTTGCTTGTCGTCATCCCTAAAACTCACCAATCGAGGAAATCTCAAGGCATAACCAGGCTCAGTTCCATCCTTGCCAGCCGTATGCATCGGCGATCGAGTAATCTCATCAGCCAATACCTCAATTACCACCTCAGGCTCCACCCACACCGAAGGAGTAATCTGCGAATCAATCCGAGCCGGCTTAACTTCAGAAGTAATCTTGTCGCAACGCTCACGAATCTCCTGCCACTCAATATCACTCAAACCAGTCCCTATCTTGCTAACACTCTTAAACTCATCCGCCTCAGCATCATAAATCCCCACCAACAACGCCCCCGCTCCAAACGAAGTCCGCTTACCCCGACCATAAATATAGCCCAATACCACACAATCAATCGTGTCATGCAGCTCACCATTCGAGTGTCGCTTCAACTTAACCCAATTAAAGTTACGAGCTCCCGCCGTATACACAGAATCAGGCCTCTTAACCACCAATCCCTCCAGACCAGCCGTAATCGCCTCACTCAGCCTCAACTGCAACTCCTCAGACTCATCATAAACCTTACTCTCAGCAATCAACAACGTATCTGTCGGATCTTCTACAACCTCCTTTAGTCTGTCCAGTCGTTCCAACAACGGTTTATCAATCATCGGCTGACCATCAACATACAGCAGATCAAATAAAAAGGCTTTCAGCGGTAAGGCAGCAGCAGCAGCCTCAATATTATGCTTCCGACGCCGCTTAGTGGTTTCTTGAAATGGATAAAATTCCCCACTCTCTCCATTAAAAGCCAACGCTTCCCCATCCAAAATAGCTGTCTCAGCCTTAACATACTTACTAACAGCTTCAGTTATCTCAGGGAACATCCCCGTCATATCTTCCAAATTACGCGAGAAAATCTCCACCTTGTCACCGATTTTGTGAATTTGAGTCCTAAAACCATCAAACTTAGTCTGAGTTAACACCGGCCCCATCTTCTCCAGCACCTTAATCGGCGTCGGCAAACGTTCCGGCAACTGAGACCGCAAAGGCCGCCCCACCGACACTCTCAACCCATCCACTCCCTCAATTCCCTCCCCCCACAGCACCTTACCAATCATGCCCAAATCGCTGGTTTCGTTATATGCTCGCTCCAACGGCTTCCGCAAACTCTTGTCTCCAGCCTTAGCAAAAGAAAATCCATCCAAAATAGTCGGATCTCCAATCCCCAACCGCAAGGTCCCCAACGGAATACGAGCCAAATGCTTGGCACTAACCGGATCCATCTGTTTCAACAACTCCGCCAACCCCCCAATCTTAGCCTCAGTCGACCCCACCCCGCTCGTCTCAGCAATATCCCTCAACCCCCGATACACCTCCAGCAAAGTCAGATCTCGTCGCTCGTCGCTCGTCGCTCGTCGCTCTTGCGCCGTCAACCCCATATCCCCCAACTCCCCCAGTCGCTTCAAAACCGCCTCCTGAGTCCCACCATCAGCCAGCGCAATCGCCGCCGCCACCAGTCTTTCCCCCATCCCAATCTCCAGCGGCTCAAAAAACGGCACCAGCCGCCCCTGACACATATAGACCAACTGCTGTATCTCCTCAGCACCCGCCTGAGTAAATAACTCCGACAACAGCACCACCAATTCATTCCTTTTGCTGGTCTGCTCAATAATTTCCAGTTTCTGCGTAAAATCTCTAAACAACATGCAGTCTACCTCTCTGATATAAACAATAGCTCCACCACATCTTAACCCTATTATCGCATAAAAAGGTACTGATAAATCAAAAGGCAAAGGGCAAAAGGCAAAAATTAAAATTTAAGGTCAAAAGTATTGGCAGGCATTTTGATTTTCTACTTTAATTTTTGCCTTTTGCCCTTTGCCCTTTGCCTTTCCCTTGCCCTTTGCCTTTCCCTTTCCCTTTCCCTTTCCCCCTAACTCAGCACATAATAAGCCGCCTTAGTCTTCCCCCGCTTCTTCACCAGTCTTTTCTCCATCAAATCCTTAATATCCCGCAACACCGTATCATCCGACACTCCCGGGAAGATATCCTTAAACTCAGGATTCGCCACCACCTCATACTGCTCCAAATAGCTCAACAGTTTAATCTGCCGGTCATTCAGCCGTATCTGCCCTCTCTTCAGCCTCAAGGCATGATCTCGGCTCAACTCAATCACCCGATTCTTAACCCGGCTAAACTCAATCGACAAGCCCTCTACAAAATACTCCAGCCACTCCGTCATATCCCCCGTCTCATTCGTTTTTTGCAAAGCCGCATAATAGCTTGCCGGGTCACGGTCATAATACTCATCCAAACAGAAAAACTGCTTCATATCATAACCCTGACTATACAAAACCAGCAAAGCCATTATCCTCGATGTCCGTCCGTTACCATCTACAAACGGATGAATCCGCACCAACTCATAATGCAAAATCCCCGCCACCAGTGGCGCCGGAATCTGCTCCATCTCCTGACTACCTAGCCAGTCAAACAGCTCATCCACCAGACTCGGCACCTCATTGGCGGTCGGAGGAGTAAAAACAGCCTGCCTGGTTTGATTGCTAATAATCGCCACCCCTTCATTCCGCAAATGCCCAGCCTGATTATCCGGCAACAACTTAGCCACCACCATCGCATGAATCAGAAGCAATGTTTCGACATCTATAGATATAGTCTGATATGCATTGATATAGTCAATAACCTGCCTATAATTTATAACTTCCTGCACATCCCGATCCCGGGCCGACACCTCTGCATCTTCCCCCTGCCGATATACCCGACTGGCCTCCGTAAAACTCAACTCATTGCCCTCAATATGAGTCGAGTGAAATACTTGCCGCATAGCAGCCTCTTCCCGAAACTGCCTCTCCCAGGCCGGCACCAGTGACGCATTGGCAATCATCTCCCGTGCCGCCTCGATAGCCGCCACATCCTTCATCATTTTCAAGCTAATAGAATACTTAGGTTCAAACATAGAAGTTAAATCAAAAACCAAAAGGCAAAAAGCAAAAATGAAAATACGAAATTAAAAATCTAAGTGGAGCACATGGCAAGCCTTTTACCATTTATGCAACCTTTGCCCTTTGCCCTTTGCCCTTTACCCTTTACCCTTTACCTTTTGCCTTCCCGTTACATTTCCCGCACAATTTCAGTATACCTGCTTGGCAGCAGATATGGAATATCAAAAATCAGCCCCACGTCAATCCCGCTAGCTATTTGCAAAACCATGGGCGCTAGCCTTTCGCCACGAAGTATAGGATCTTATTGGCTTAATACTATAACAAAGATCCTATCGTTTCACTCCAGGATGACAAAGACAGAAGCTCGTGTCTCGCTAGCTTCTTAGCAGCTTTTCGCTGCTAAGAAGCTAGCCACCGCACCACTCCAAACACCACCAACCCAAACCCAATCAACACAAAAAAGCACCCCGGATTAGCCGTCACCGCCTCCTCCATACTCTTCTCCCGTAGCTCTTTTTTCTCCTTAACCGTATCTTCGCTGAACAAAGTCATCGGCCAGCTGATCCAAAACTCCACCCAATCCCGCCACCCAAACCCCATCAACCCATTCCCCCACACCATCAACCCTACCCCCAACAATACCCACAACCAAGGCCATTCCATCAATATCAACATGGCTCTATTGTCTACTGTCTTGAGTCTTGTGTCTACTATTGATAGCTCAGCAATGACGACAGAAGAGTTTTTCTCTCTGCAAGGCTAGTACTTAGCTTTAAGTTTTTAAATCTTCTTTCTTCTCTCTTCTCACTTCTCACTGTATACTACTATCGGCATCCATTGGGGAGCCATACTCAAGGAGATCGGACATGGACACCGCCACAACCCTGTCGCGCGACATTGCAGAGCTTGTTGAACGAATCCAGGCTTACAGCCAATCCCAGCAAGAAATCTGGCAACAGTTGCCCTACTGGGCCTCAGAAGCAGACGGACGATCAGGCTCCATCGACGAATTATCGCGCATGTATTCAGGAGGACTGATGGCAATTGACAGTCCGATGAGCCCTGCCGGCGGCTATCAATTCTTTGTCGATCTTGGCACAGGCATCATCGTTGATACTGGAATCAGCCATCAACCAGGCCAGCCAGTCACCCCTTCGAGTCGCCCCGCCATCTTATCCATCAAGCTCAACCTACTTGATGCCCAGGCGCATCTTGACCAACTCAAGATACGGAGCCAAAAGCCCCATCACGAAAGCTACGACCCTATCAAGCACGATCAGATGCGACAAGAATGGCAGCGTAGGCATAATCTGGCTCCAAACAAGCCTTACGTTCGCCACCGCAGCATCGGCCCCTTCTATCATGGAATCGGAGACTGACAAAAAACAGACCGGCGCAGCTGACCCTCAGCTGCGCCACCCCCTATTCTCCACCAAAGCTGGCTCGTTTAAAGTTTTAAGTTGCAGTTTTGCCGTATAAGCTATAAGTTCTAAGTTTACTGTATACTGTATATATGAAAATTGGCATGTTTACCGACGGCTATTTCCCAGGCATCAGCGGCGTAGCCACTTCCGTTCAATCCTCTGTTCGCACGCTAGAAGAGCGGGGACACTCCACCTTTATTGTTGCCCCCAAATACCCTCATTACCAAGATGAGGCCGATCAAGCTATTTTCAGACTTCGATCCATGCCCCTGCCCACCAAAAAAAACCTCCGCGTCGCCACCTACGTCCCTGGCACTTCCCTGGTCATGGCCAGCCAGCTCGATCTGGATATCATCCATGGTCACGCCGGCGGCCCTATCAGCATGCTCGGCCTGGAAGTAGCTCGCATCAAGCGCATTCCCTATATCTTCACCTACCACACCATGTTCGACCAATACACTCACTACATTCTCAAAGGCAAGGTTATCAAACCCAAGGCTATCGAAATGGTCACCCGCATCTTCGTCAATTCCACCGACCATGTCATTGCCCCCACCGAAAAAATCAAAGACAGCCTTATTGAATGCGGCGTCAAAAAACCCATCACGATTTTACCCACCGGCATCGATACCACCAAATATTATTCTCAACCATCATCCTTCCTTCATGGCTTAACAGGCCTGCCTGCTGACACCAAATTGCTGCTTTATCTGGGAAGATTAGGCAAAGAAAAATCAATCGACCTGCTCATCAAAGGCTTTGCCCAAACTGCCAATAAGCAAGCACAAGCCGATTTAGTCATTGTTGGAGACGGTCCAGAAAAAGCTTCCCTCAAAGATCTAGCCAAGGATCTCGGCGTCAGTCGCCGTGTCCACTTCACCGGCTTCATGGATCCATCCCAAACCCCTCAAGCCTACAGCGACTCCTACATGTCATTCCTCCCTTCAACCACCGAAACCCAAGGCCTAGCCGTACCAGAGAGTCTAGCTTGCGGCACACCCGTCACCGTAGCCAAAGACAAAGCCTTCACCTACGTCATTAAACACCAACAGACCGGCCTCATCGCCCCCACCCAAACCCCATCTGCCTACGCCAAGCTCATCCTCTGGGCACTAGAACATCCCGACCAAGTAGCAGACATGGGCAACCGCGGCCAACAAATAGTCCAAGACTACTCCCTCCCCACCACCACCGACAAACTCGAAACTCTCTACCAATCACTGCTAAAGTAACAAAACCGTATACCTCAAAAGTCGAACCTGTAACGTATAACTTTGAATGTCGCTGCTCGTCATTGCGCCTGTCCGCCCCATGGCAGAAGCGAAGCGCGGCAATCCAGCCGCATCATAAGCTAGATTGCCGCGGTCCTGACATTCCCTCGCAATGGCAATATGCCTATGTGTTTATCTACTCGTGCTCGTCGCTCGTACTCGTCACCGTCAAAGCATACGCTTTGACCAACCGCTGGCCACCAGCCACATTATCAAACCGGCCAATAATACTCTCCGCACCCTTACGAGCCTTATCAGCAAAAGCCTTATCGTTTAGCAGCTTCTCAATCAACTCTTTAAAGGTCTCATCCGTCCCCCGCACCACATCTTGACCAAACGAAGCGTCATACTCCTTAATATCTCGTACCAAAATTGGCAATCCACTAGCCGCCGCCTCAATCACCGCCAACGGATGATTTTCTTGGTTAGATGGCAAGAAAAACACATCAGCTGCCCAAAAATAATCCCGCACTTCAGACAAATCAATGACCCCAGTCGTTTTAACATTGCTCGGTGCGTTGGTCATCATCTCTTCCATTTTTTCATGATCAGCGCCTAAGCTTTTAAACGGAATGCCTCCCACCCAAATAAACTGCACTTCCGGCATCTGCTTGGCCATGTCTATAAAAACATCATAACGCTTGCGAGGCTGAACCTGTCCATTGCTCACAACCACCTTTTTATTAGCTGGAATACCCAACTTCTCCCGAGCAGCCTTACGATCAGCTTCATTATTAGCATATTTTTTTCGATCAACCGTGTTATACAGTACTTCAATCGGTTTCTTGACTCTCAGCTGACCCTCCAAAGTTGATTTAACCACCTCAGATACAGCCAATAGTCGATCAGCTCGTCCATAAAAGAACCTCAGATACCAAACCGACAGTCCGTACCAATATTTAACCCCGACCAGCGATCCCACAAATGAATCTGGGATAACATGCACCGACACCACCTTCTTGCCACTTCCAAACAACAAATGCAGCAAAGAATAACCACCAACCGTCTGAATATGAGTCACATCCGCCCGTCGAAACGTATTCACCTTAACATCCACATCATCCCGAGCCTCCAGCGCCGCCGTCATCTCCACAAACGCCGTATGCACCCCATGCCCCTTCACCGTAAACACACTCTCCGAAATCATAGTAACCTTCAGCTGAGAATCTTTATTCATGCCTTTACTATACACCACTGACAAAGCAAAGAGCTACAATAAGGAAAAAGTTAAAGTGGAAAATCAAAAGTGGTATGCGTTGATTTGAGAGTTAGCTGCTTGCATAGTAGGTATGAGCAATTGACTGGCTGTATTCTCAGATTAAAGACAACTTTTGACCTTTTATTTTAACTTTTGCCTTTTGACCTTTGCCTTTTGATTTAACTCCTCGCCCATTCTTGTCGCTCTCCAACCTATGATCAGAGCTGGCAATTAGGACAAAAGTGCGTTCCCCTACCCCCAACCACCGTCTTGCCAATCTCAGCCCCACACCTCGAACAACTCTGCCCCTCCCGACGATACACTTCCAAATAATCCTGCATCGTTCCCTTGACTCCATTAGCCTGCACATAGTGCTCACTCGACGTCCCGCCATACTGTATGCCGAGTGCCAACACCTGTCGAATTGTTTCTCGCAACAGCAAAATCTCCTTCTTAGTTAGGCTACTCGTCATACGAGCTGGGTAAATTCTTGCTGCAAACAACGCCTCATCAGCATATATGTTTCCCACACCAGCAATAACCGACTGATCGAGTAACAATTGCTTGATAGTAATACGCGACCGTCTCTTAATCATCCGCTCTAAATAATCTACCGTAAACAATTCCGACATCGGCTCCGGACCATAACTCTTATACGGCTCCGTCTCTGCCAAGGCGCTGCTAGGAATAACCTTCACATACCCAAACTGCCGCTGGTCATTGTAGTACAAAATCCCTTTGTCCAGCTTAAAAATCACCCGCGTCGACTTAGCCGGCAATTCCCCCATCATCTCCCGAGTCGGATGCCCTCCAGCAATCCGCTGCTCAGCCTCATCAACATAAATCAGCTGCCCCGTCATCTTCAAATGAATCAACAGACAAGTATTATCCGACAATCCCACAATTATCATCTTAGCCCGTCGATCAACAGACTCCACCCTTTTCCCCTTCACCAAGGCTACAAACTGCTCAACCTCCACCTCCCCAGTCGCCCGCACATCCCCCAACCACACCGTCTTGGCCAACCGAACATCTAGACTCTCAATCACCCTCCCCACCAAGGCCTCTCTCAAACCCACCACAATAGTTTCAACTTCCGGTAACTCTGGCATTTTAATACTCCTCTCACTCTCACCGCCATTCCTGAGCAGACAGGAATCTTAGTAGTTAGTTCTGGTTAAATTTCTTCCACGCCCCATCACCCACAATCTCCACCTTATTTCCGTCCACAACAATACCACAACCATCACTAATCGCCCAAATAGGATAACCATATTGTAGAGCATTTTTCTTCACCTCATCTGCATCCCTCAATTCAGAGAAATAAGGATTCTCAGACAAATAATGCGGCAGAATAGCAAAATCCAACCAACCAAGGCCTTCAACCTGCTCATCACCCACTTCTGGTACAGCTGCAAAAAATTCTTTAGGCTCGCCAGGAAAGAAAGTCTCTGTCAGGCTCATACTACAACCCGCAACCATCGATCCCGCACTCAAACCCACATAAACCTTATCTTCCAGCATCAAAGGCAGCATCCCAGCCAAGCCAGACCTCCTCATCCAATAGGCTAAATAAAAATTATTCCCACCATTAAGCCAAATAACATCAGCACTCTCACAATTATCCCTTATCTGCAGCTGGCTTAATTTGCTAATATCCGTTTCAATAATCACCCCGCCCACACCTCTTATACCCTGCCGAATCTCCTCAACCCAACTTTGATCCCCTTCCAACCCAGCCGCCGTAGCCACAAAAGCCACCTTCGGTTGATCCATGACAGCCAAACCTTTCAAAGTCACCATCAAAGATTCATTAGTTATTCCATCCGAAGTAAGCAAAGCTTTCATAATCATCTGGCTCCCATTTATGCAATTCATCCGGGCGACTGGAGACAGCGCTCACCAAAGAACCCAATACCTACAACCTTAAATCTGCTGGGAGCGAAGCCCTTGAAATCCCGCAGCAATAAATTATTTTATTGCGAGGAGATTTTGAGAGCCTGCCCCTGCGAAGGCAGGGGTGATCACAGAAGCTGTCGCAGGGAAGCCCAGCACAGCCCATCCCGCAGGGAAATTTACATTTCCCGAGGAATGCGCGAGCATGGGTGCCCCGAGACCCCGTCTAATCCAAAGCCACCATCTCCCCCCAATTATCCCCCACCTTCGCCTCCGCCACCAATTGTACAGTCGGTTTTTTATCCTCCGCAAACTCACCCACATTCTCCATCAACCCAACAATCTTCGGCACCACCACCGCAATTTCCGACTCAGGCATACTAAACACCAATTCATCATGCACCTGCAGCAACATCTGAGCCTCAAATGTATTATTTTCCAAGTATCCATCAACTGCGATCATAGCAATCTTAATAATATCCGCAGCCGCTCCCTGAATCGGCATATTAATAGCCATTCGCTCAGCCCCCTGCCGCAACATAAAATTCTTAGAAGCCAGCTCCGGAATCCGACGACGACGACCAAATACCGTCTCCACAAAGCCCTGCTTATGAGCTTCAGCTATCGATGAATCCAGATAAGCTCTCACCCCGTCGTAAACTTTGAAATAATCACTAATAAAAGTCGCCGCCTGCTCTCGCCCAATGCCCAACTGTTGAGACAACCCATGCGCCGATTGACCGTACATAATACCGAAGTTAATTGTCTTGGCCACCCGCCGCTGATCACTCGTCACTTCAGCTATAGAGCAATTAAACACCTTAGCCGCCGTCGCCTTATGCACATCCTCTCCGCTAGCAAACGCCTCGATCAAGTTCTTATCACCCGATACATATGCCAGCAATCGTAATTCAATTTGGGAGTAGTCAATCGATACCAATTTTTGACCCTGATTAGCCAAAAAAGCCTGGCGAATCCGCCGCCCTACTTCAGTCTTAATTGGAATATTCTGCAAGTTAGGATTGGTCGAAGACAATCGTCCAGTCGCCGCCACCGCCTGATTATACGAAGTATGAATCCGCCCATCCCGAGGCGACACCAACTGAGGCAACGCATCTACATAGGTTGAGCGCAACTTATACAATTCACGATATTGTAATATTCGCTCAATAATCGGGTGCGCCCCTTTCAAGCCCTGCAACACCGACTCATCGGTCGAGCGGCCAGTTTTAGTCTTCTTATTAACCGGCAAATGCAACTCATCAAACAAAACATCACCCAACTGCTTCGGCGAATTAATATTAAACTCATGCCCGGCATCTGCATAAATTTCTTGCTCAAGCAGACCAATCTGTTCGCTTAATCTAGTTGACATAGCAGCCAAAAATTCGCTATCTAGCACTATACCTTTGCGTTCCATACTGGTCAAAACCTGACTGACTGGCATCTCAATATCAAAAAATATCCGACGCAATCCATCCTGATCCTCAAACTGCGGTTTATATATTTTATACAATTGCCAAGTATGATCAGCATCCGCGCCGGCATACTGAGCCACTTCCTGCTGATCCACCATATCCAGCGTCAACTGCTTCGATCCGGTCCCAATCAGCTCTGTAATCGGCGTAGCATTAATCCCCAACTCCTCAAAAGCCAACTCCTTCAAACCATACCGACCGGTGCCTTCTTTCAATACATAGGCCGCCAACATCGTGTCAAAACTTACTCCAGCCACCTCAATTCCCACTTGCAACAACGATTCAACATCAAACTTAGCGTTATGAGCAATCTTTTTGATCGATTCATCCTCCAGCCAGCTCTTCAACAACGGTATAGACCATTCAGCCACCGGAATATAATAACCGGTCCCCGCCTCCACCGAACATGACACTCCCAACACATCCGACCGCCATACATCCACCCCCGTCGTCTCCGTATCAAAAGCCACCTCGCCAGATTTCTTTATCTCATCAACGATTTTTTGCAAATCAACCGCATTTTCTACCAAGACATAGGAGGCTAGAGGCTGGCTTCTCTCTTCTCTCTTCTCACTTCTATCCAAATTCTCCCCTCCAAGCTCTAGGCTATCGGTAACAGGGAGTGAAGCCCTTAAATACTCTTGTCGCTTGTCGCTTGTCGCATGTCGCTCACTAACCGGCAGCTTCCCAACCAGACTTCTAAACTCAAGCTCCCGAAACAATCCCCCCACTGCCGCACCATCAAACTGCCCAATATCACTAGCCTCAAAGTCAAACGACACCGGAGCTTCGGTGTTAATAGTCGCCAATTTTTGCGACAGATAAGCCAAGTCCTTGCCCTGTTCCAACAACATTTGAGCCCGATTAGGCAACTCAGTCAAATGCTCATAAATAGGGTCCAGATGCTGGTATCTCAACAATAAATCAGTAGCAGTTTTCTCCCCCACCCCGGCCACACCAGGAATATTATCCGAGCTATCGCCTCTCAAAGCCTTGTAGTCAACAATCTGGTCCGGCCTCAACCCCTTAAATTTCTCTATAATCCCTGCCACATCATACAAAGCCACTTCAGAAATTTTATGCTTAGCCGTATAAATAGACACCCGCTCATTAACCAACTGAGCCGCGTCCATATCAGCCGTCATAATATAAACCTGGCAAGCATCAGAACCCTCAAAAGCCTGCCGCGCCATCGTCCCAATCAAATCATCAGCCTCAAAACCCTCCAACTCAAGCACCGGCATCCTGCTGGCTGCCACCACTTCCTTCAGTCTCGGAATCTGGGCCGCCAAATCAGGCTCCATCTTCTGCCGCGTCGCCTTATATTTATCATACATATCATGTCGAAATGTATTACTCGACTTATCAAACGTAAACACCACCCCATCCGGCTCCAAATCCTTCAACGATCGCAAAAACAACGACCAAAATCCAAAAATAGCATTAACCTGCTCCCCACTCCGAGTGGTCAGCGGAGGTATAGCATGATATGCCCGATGTAGCTGAGCATTTCCATCAACTAATAATAATTTCTTCATTACCACCCCTCCTTTTATCAGAGACTATTGTACCACGATACTGTATACTTTCAGCATGAATACAAATGCCCCCAATATCGCCCTTCTCTTTGATGTAGATGGTGTTTTAACCAATCCCACTACCAAGCAAGTACAACCAGCCCTAATCACCGCTCTCTCCCAGCTTCTTCAATCCGGATATCTAATAACCTTCAACACCGGCCGTTCAATTAGCTGGCTAGAGCAACCCTTATTACAGCCTCTCATCCAATCAATTGACCAGCAAAAAGCACAAAATCTGCTGGCTATTGGAGAAAAGGGTGGCACTTGGATACGTGGTAGTCAACTAAGTCAAGCTCCTATCGAAACCTGATCATCAATTATCAATATAGATCCTCATACGGCTGTCCCTAAATCTCTCCAAGATGACATCAACCAATTGGTTACTAATAAATACAGCCAGACCATGTTCTATGATCATTCAAAGTTGACCATGGCTACTGTAGAAATGAAAACTGGTCTGGATATCGCTCTATTTGAACAACAGCAACATGCTATGGTTAACGATCTCAATGCTCTTATCAATACCCATCAACTAGCAGATCAGCTAAAAGTTGACCCCACCGCTATCGCTACCGACATCGAAAACAACCACTCAGGCAAGGATTTAGGCGCCCAACGAATGTTAGAAATCATGTTCCAAAACCAGTCTCAGTCATGTCCAAAATACTCATATCAATGCTTTGGTGATAGTAAATCAGATATAGACATGGCTACCCACCTCCATAAACAAGGCTTACAAGTCAAATTCATCTACGTCGGAAAAACCTCGATGATCAGTCAATTAACAGACCTAAGTGCTCCATTCCCAATTGACTACCCCACAACCCTGTTCGACAATGGCACTCTCGACTATATCAACAGCCATTTCGCTCAATCGTAAACCCCACACCAAGTCAGAGCCAGGTCAATAAACCCGGCTCTGACTTCTATGTTAATTATCAGCGGTAACAGATCCTACTTCTTCTCGCTTTTCTCTTCTCTCTTCTCCCCACCCTCGTCGCTCGCCGCCTGTCGCTTGTCGCTAGCTTTAGCCTTCCCAGCCTTCCATTTTTCAGTTTCCATCATCATCTTCTCAAACTCTTCAGCCTCAATAGTTTCCTGATCCATTAATGTATCGGTCACTATTTCCAACTTATCCTTATGCTCCTTCAATGTCTTCAGAGCAGCCGCATAAGCTTCATCCAGAATACGCTTCACCTCACCATCGATCTTCCGATTAGTGTCTTCAGAAAAATTTGTCCGATGACCAGCACCGCGCCCTAGGAAGACCATCTCTTCTTCAGACGCAACCAAATTGATCGGCCCCAGCTCGCTCATTCCATATCGAGTTACCATATCCCGAGCAATCTGAGTCGCTTTCTCAAAGTCATTCGAAGCCCCAGTTGTCGGCTCACCATAAATCAGCTCTTCAGCAGCTCGCCCACCCATCGCATAAGCAATAATCGAGAACAACCGCGTCTTAGTCTCATTATAACGATCCATAGTCGGCAAAATCAGGTTGTACCCCAGAGCCATACCGCGAGACACAATCGTAATGCGGTGAACCGGATCCGTCTCAGGCATAAACCGAGCCACGATCGCATGACCCGCTTCGTGATAAGCAGTCGATCGCTTATCCTCTTCGGTCTGCAAACGACGCTTCTCAGGCCCCATCTTAACCTTAGTCGCAGCATCTTCCAGGTCCAAGGCAGTAATCTCCTTAGCATTCTTGCGAGCTGCCGTAATAGCTGCTTCATTAAGCATGCTTTCCAAATCAGCTCCCGAGAAACCAACGGTCCGACGAGCCAACTTCACCACATCCACTCCGGCCTCAATCGGCTTATTACGCATATGAATACTCATAATAGCCTTGCGCCCCTCAAGATCAGGCAAATCAATAATAACCCGTCGATCAAATCGACCCGGTCGCAACAAAGCTGGATCCAATACATCAGGGCGGTTGGTCGAAGCAATCACAATCACATTGCTAGTCTGATCAAAACCATCCATCTCCACCAAAATCTGGTTCAAAGTTTGTTCTCTCTCATCATGGCCACCACCCAAACCTGCTCCGCGCTGGCGACCAATCGCATCTATCTCATCGATAAATATAATGGCCGGCGAAGCTTTCTTGGCCGTATCAAACAAATCACGAACCCGGCTCGCGCCCACACCCACCAACATCTCCATAAACTCACTACCGGCAATTGAGAAGAATGGCGTTCCAGCTTCACCGGCAATAGCTCGAGCTAGCAAGGTCTTACCCGTACCTGGAGGGCCTACCAACAATACACCCTTAGGAATCTTGGCTCCCAGTTTCTGGAACTTCTCTGGAGTTCGCAAGAACTCAATAACTTCCTCCAATTCCTGCTTGGCCTCATCAACGCCAGCCACATCCTTAAATTTAACCTTAGGACGATCCTGCGCAAACATCTTAGCGCGCGATTTACCAAAGGCAAATAAAGATCCGGAAGCATTACGAGACTGACGCAGAATAAAGAAAAAGAAGGCGGCAATCAATATAATAGGCAAGAAAGATAGCAAGGTGCCCCAGAATGCATCACTGCTTGTATCTTTTGGCTCGATCTCAAGTTTATCCAAAGACACGCCATTTGCTACTAATTGATTAATAAACGTATCCCCAGCTTCCTTAGTAGTTGTCTTCTTCTCGCCGTCTTCTTTGTATTCCAAAGTAACAGTATCGCCGTCAATCAAAGCTCGCTTAACTTTGCCTTCATTAATATCCTGGATCGCCTGAGATAGGTTAATCTGATCTGGCGCACTATCATGAGGGAAAATATAAGTATAAATAAGCAGCAATCCGATAACGACCGCAATGAAATAAACCAGATAGTTGCGGCTATTGTTCATCCAGCCACCCTGCCCCCCTGCGCCACTACTCTTACCCTTAGTCAATTGATTACCCGAAGAATGTGTTGAATCCATAAAAGCCTTTCTTAAAATCTGAACCGCCTACGCCAGTATTCCAAATCTCAACTATAAATATAATTGATTCATCTGATTGAGTCTACTCCAGATATATACTATCACAGTAATAGCCACAAGCAATGTGCCAATCAGTACTATGCTATCTTAGCACAACAAAAGAACGACTGCCAACAGACGAGCAGCCTCTATATTATATATAATAATCAATCAAAATAAGGGAAAAATAAAAATCCGCTAAACGGACTTCTGGTGTCAGCGACAGGGCTCGAACCTGTGACCGGCGGCTTATGAGTCCGCTGCTCTACCACTGAGCTACGCTGACTAAATTTAAAAACTGAACTTTTACACACATTCACAGCCGATATATATCCTACTTGGTTGGGGGTGTGGGACTCGAACCCACGGTCTCAAGGTTATGAGCCTTGCGAGGTGCCGCTCCTCCAACCCCCGACGCAGTAAGATACAAACACTCTAATCCACCTTTCGAGCTCGCTTACTATACCATGATCTCCCTGTTATTGCAAACCACCAACCACTGATTGATAGCGAATACGAACTAGTACCGAGCCAGCCTACTCCCCAGCCAACAAGCCAGATAAAAGAAGCGCCCCCTGCCACTACCTGCCTCTTCTGTAATCTTAAACCTACCCAAATCCCCAGAGCCCTAAATCTCCAACACCCAACCATAACACGAACCCGGCACACCGCTCCGGGTTCGTGTTATGGTTGCCTGCTCTCCCCCTTCACATCCAATACTCCATATCCGCCACAAACAGGGCTATACTCCTCCCGCGTCTCCTGTTTTACATTTTCCAAATCAGATATCAGTCATCCAACGAACTTAGCGGGCGGGCATTCCAAAAATCTCCAACCATTCCCCAACAAATCCTGGCCACTCATCCCTATGCTCTTCCACTTTTCGCTGAGTCTGCATAGAATCACCCAATACAGCCTGCTGCGCCGGATACACCACCACAATCTCATTCGGCTTGGTCAAATGAAGCTGATTTCGCGCTTCCTGCTCAACGTACTGCTCAGTTTTTACCCAAGCCAATTCATCCTCAAGACGCTTCTTCTTTTGAACCAAAGTATCGACTTCTTTAACCAAATCACTCTTGCCACCGCTTGTATCACGCCCTCCAATAGCCGTTTGAGCCACATTAATTGCCATATAGCCAAAGACTACAAGCAAGCACACACTTAATATAGGCGAGGTGAAAAATGATCGGTTCATGAACAATAATTACTAAAATGACGCATCAAATCCTAGCCAAGACTACTAGCAATATCCAAAACTACATTACATACCAACAACATGCTTGATACTTGACGCACTTAAAGTGTAACTCAACTACTCTCGGCTTACAAGCAAGCATAATCAGAAATGACTATCTCGGCAATATTGCTACTCCAAAATCCTTGACAGACTAAACAACATCTGTTATATTATAGGCCATGTGACTGTGCAACCGCTAAGCTTCACTATCAGCCCTCTCTTAGTGAGACCCAACGGTTAGCGGACGGATGCAATATATCTATAAGGGTAACTACCATGTTATTAAAAGACGCGCACCAACAATTTGTAAACAACCTCAAAGACAACCGCCGCTCTCCTTCCACTGTATTAGCGTACGGCAAGGATATTGAACAATTGGTTGATTTCTTGGCCGAAAATGGCAAGCTTGAGGCCACTGATGCTACCAAAGAAGACTTACAAGGCTTTATGAATAAACTAAGTCAAGGTGGCTATACTGCTAAAAGTATTTCTCGCAAGACCAACTCAACCAAGACCTTCTTCCGCTATCTCAAGTCTCTGAATGCCATCAACGAAGATCCTGCTAATTTATTAGCGCATCCTAAGTTCGACACTCCTCCACCTCGTATTTTGAGCAAGACTGAATATCGAGCGCTTCGCGATGCCTGTCGCGGTGATATTCGCACCTCTGCCATCGTTGAGCTGCTTCTCCAAACCGGTATTCGTATTGGTGAACTGACCAGCCTGACCGTTGAAGATATCAATTTTGATGATAAGAAAAAAGAAGGCACACTTCACGTTTCTACCGAAGGCGCTGTGCGCGATATTCCGCTGACCAAAGCTGCCATTGATGCCCTCAAAGCCTATTTGTCAGTCCGTCCTCAGTCAAACAGCACCAACATCCTTTTTATCACCAAGACCGGCAAGCCATTATTAGTTCGCAACATCCGTACTTCTATTGATCGCTATCTCCGTATTGCTGGTGTCAAAAACGCTCGTGTTAACGACCTCCGTCATACCTGGATCGCTCATCATATCAAGAGCGGAACATCCCTGGTCGTTATTTCTCAACTAGCCGGCCACAAGCGCCTTGCTACCACCGAGAAGTACCTCAAATATATTGAGCAATCCTACGACAACGGCTTCAAGCTTGAAGAGCTCTAAATAGAAGTCTAAACTACATCATAAAATATCAATAGATATCAAAATATATAAAAGTCCTCCATAAACAGAGGACTTTTATAATACATAAACCCACACCCACTCCCGAAAGTCAGCCTCAATACACTTTCCGAATGTCATACAAGGCTGACTTTCGGAAAAGCTATGTCAAACTAGCCTTCAATCCTGCAAAGAAGTCTTCATTAATCACCACAGCCTGCCCATCCGCCAACTTTAACAGCCCTACTCCCTCAGACTCATAGGCCGCAGCAACAGCCTCTAAATAATCCAGCCTATCTGTCCTGCCCCAGTGAGGAATAATAGCCTGATCAATCAACCCCAAACCGTCATCAACTCGTTCAGGCTCAACATGCATCTCTCCGTCCAGATCGGTATATTTAATAGTTGCACTTACCATCATTGCGCCGGCGCTATACCCAGCATAGACAAATCCCTTCGCCAATAAACTTCTAATCAGGTCATCAAATCCACTAACTCTCATCATATATCTCAAATAATGAGCATTCCCTCCCACTACCCACACACCATCTTTGCTTGTCAGCAGGTCTTTTAGGCCCTCTGTATTGTCGACAAAGTCTTTCAAGAATATCTCTTCCACCTGGCAACCAAGGCTCTGCAACTCCGCCTGGGCTTCGAAGAACCACGGCCTCTTCTCTTCCTCAGAGTAAACTTCACTGGCATCCAAAATACAAGCTAATCTAATTTCAGGCGTAGCCTTATCAAACAACTGCACGAAATTGTCTTGCTCTGATACAGGTATTCCCTGCGAGCTCAAAAATAATTTCATAGACGCATTCCCTCGCACTTACCGATCGTACTCAAAACCACATAAAAACCCTGCCTCTAGCCTCCCACCTCCATAAATTCACAACTGTATTTATCTGGTGTATTCAGAGATCAGTTCAGCCTGGATAATCAAGCGCTGGAACTCAGTGCCAGGAGGATCGCATGTCTGCAAGGTCAAAACTGGGCGGTCGTATGTATTTGTCAGAGGAGTCACATTGGTAAAGTCTACAATATAGCTCTTCGACACGGCGTAGTCGAACCGGCGACCGGCATAAAAAGTAGTGATTCGATCCCCTACTTCAAGCTTATTCAGCAAAGTAAATACGGCAGCATACCGCTCAATATTCAACAAATTAGCTGTCGAGTGAGCAAAAATATACGAGTTCCCCACCTGCCCCGGCTTGACTGTCCCTAAAGCATGGGCCACCCCATCATCCAAGGCTCGCAGGTAGGCCTTCTTGTCAGCAGGATTGACGTCAGGCACAATCGGCGCATTAATATTAAGCTTTGGAATAACAATGCTAAAGTCAGTGCTGACAGGAGCAACCGGCAAAGCAGGGCCCTCGCCGATAGTCGGCACTACAGGAGTCGGCTTAGGGTCGCTTACCACATATTCGCTCTCCCCCCTATTTGCCCACTGCCCCCAATAATATTGAGCTTGAACTGACAAAACTGGGTAAAAGCTTACTAGCAGATACAGCAATCCGCCAAAAATAAACGTATTAATGCCAATCTTTAACCACGGGAATGCCTGATTCTTGCGTCTCGGCGCCTGTGGCTTCTTATACAATGTACCCATAATTAATAAAGCTCTCTGTTCTCTGTTCTCTGTTCTCTGTTCTCTGTTCTCTGTTCTCTGTAAGTAATTATACCGTATCAGAGCAAACAACCCCACCCCATCCCCTCGCTCACCCAGTCATGAACTAATCAGCCCCACTCCTTGACGCCCAGCCCCAATATAAGGTATATCTGTCTAAGCCCCTTCGCAACCATTCTGCACTTTTAACGTAGCTCAGCTGCTCCGCCAACCGGCGGAGGCGGAGCCGAAATAGAGATAATAAGCGGACCAGTCCGCTCTAACCAACTGGAGCATAAGTTAGGTAGCAGATAAAGTTATACAATTACATAAAGTCTACGTGGGCGCGTAGCTCAGCTGGTTAGAGCGGACGTCTTATAAGCGTCAGGTCCATGGTTCAAGTCCATGCGCGCCCACCATTTAGCAAGTGCAAAGAAGAAGCGATAAGAAACAGACCATACAAACTTTTCCTTCTCACTTCTCCTTCTCACTCCAATAAAAAAGACCACCCGAAGGTGGCCTTTTTTATTGGCTTTTAGCTCTGGAAGAACTTGCGTCCTACCAAAGTCACAACCATACCGCCCAAAACAACAGCCATGGCAGCGCCAGGACCGGTTGCAGGCAAAACCTCAGGCTTAACAGTAGGAACTACTGTTGGAGCTACGGTTACAGTAGGAGTTGGAGTAGGTACAACATCGACTACCACAGTAGTACGAGCTGCACACAAACGCCAATCCTGCTTACCTTCACGCTCACCCTCAGTAACTAGGAAACCGTCAGCAGTAAACATGCCGACGTTCTCTAGAACATCAGCGTTCTTAACATCAGCGTTCACAGTTACCTGAAAGGTAATAGTGAATACCTGATTAGGCAGCAAAGTGCCAGCGTTATAACCCTGGCTACCAGTCACTACCCAAGCATCATTGATAAAGTAAGGAACGGTATCTTTCTTAGCAGTGCTAGAACCCATAACATAAGTAGTCTTAGCTGGGATATTTTCAGCGAAACGTACATTAGTCAGGTTAACAGAACCGGTATTCTTTACGATCAAAGTGTAAGTAAGAACATCTCCAGCCTTAGCTTGAGCCTTGTCTACCAATTTGTAAGCACAGTAGCTGCGCCCACTATGAGAAGGACAAGATTCAGATTCAACAGCCTGAGCTACAGGAGCTACAGACAAAGCAGAAACAACAACTAAAGCGGTTGATAATAGAATTTTTGCAATTGTATTCATTGTAAGTATTCACCTCCTTAGACTAGTCAAGCTAGCCAAGATATTACTGTGCGGTCTAGTTAAGAGTGCACTACCCAGAAGTTATCAATTGATATAACTGCTAAGTGCTACACTATTGTCTTTCGCATAAGCTAAAAGTGTGTTTATATATGTGGGATTCTACCCGGAGCACTAGGCTCCGGGTAGATGTCCTCTCTTGAGAAGCTCTCTCCTTAAGAGCTCTCGTCTTTACTACTCTCTTGTCTCGATTCTTGATCCCCGGATTCTCTGAATCTGGAAGTGCAGGACTGCAACCACCAAGCTCAGGACTCCAACACCAATGAAGGCCAGTTTGGCCATCACTGAATTCGAAGTCGTGTGGACATTCCCTACGACCACGGGAGTTGGTTCCGGAGTCTGAACCGGTACGGCTGCAGGCTCCGGCATCTCGGCTGCAGGAGGTTCGGACTGACTCTGATTGGTGTCAGTTTCGGTATTGGTGCCTGGATTGGTGGTGGTAACTGGGTCACCACCGCCGCCATTACCAGTACCTTCACCACCACCAGTACCAGTTGTAGTAACTTGGCCACTATTGGGGTCACTCGACCCAGCGGGCAAGTCCGTCGTAGCCGGCTCATCTGGCGCGACAGGTGGATTGGTATCCTCTGTCGCCACGGTTTGAGTCTGCTCTTCTGCACCCTGACCTTCAGAAGTTTCTTCCGTGGGTTGTGAAGTTGTGTCATCAGCCACGGTCGTTGCTTCAGAAGTCGCCTCTGTCGTAGAAGCTGCTTCGGTCGTCTGAGACTGTGCCGTTTGCACGGTTTCAGTCGTTGACTCAGAAGCCACTTCGTCAGGTGCTAGCGGATCACTTCCCTCTGCGGCTGTTTCGGTACTTGTGGTCGCCGTGTTTTCAGTCGAAGAGTCATCCGAGACTGCTTCTTCGGTGGGTTCATCCACGCCAGAAGCCTCTTCTGTTGACTCATTATTTTCCACAAGTGCCCCAATTGCCCGTGAAGCCATCTCGGAGAGGTTCAACTCTCCTGATGGCGTAGGAGTAGGCGTACCATCTGGGACGGGTGTCTCCGTCACCGTCTGGAGTTCACACTCCTTCTGCCACTTCGGACATTCTTCTGTTGGCACCGGGGTTGGGGCAACGCATTCGCCTTCATCAACCCATTGGTTATCGTTATGGTCGACGTGCTCGCTACCTACAGGGCAGCTGGGCGGTATGACACACTCACCGATAACATCGACTTCCGAGGGCTCCCCCCAGTCTTTCCACACAGTACCCGGTGGGCACAGTGGAGGTTCTGGGGTGGTTGTGACTGACGGAGGCGCTGGGGTTGGCGTCGGCGGACCATCCGGAGCATAGGTAGGCGTCACCGTTTGCAGAGGACACTCCTTTTGCCCCTTCGGACAATCCGGAGTTGGCTCTACTGTTGGTTCTTCCGTAGGCGTAGCCGTCGCCGTAGGCTCAGGTGTCGCCGTTGCCGTGGGCTCAGGTGTCACCGTTGCTGTGGGCTCAGGTGTAGCCGTTGCCGTCGGTTCGGGCGTAGCCGTCGCCGTCGGTTCTGGCGTAGCCGTTGCCGTAGGCTCAGGTGTCGCCGTTGCCGTGGGTTCTGGCGTTGCCGTCGCGGTCGGTTCGGGCGTCGCTGTAGCCGTGGGCTCGGGTGTTGCCGTAGCCGTCGGTTCGGGCGTAGCCGTCGCGGTTGGTTCGGGCGTAGCCGTCGCTGTTGGCTCAGGTGTAGCCGTCGCGGTCGGTTCGGGCGTCGCTGTAGCCGTGGGCTCGGGTGTTGCCGTTGCTGTAGGCTCGGGCGTCGCTGTTGCCGTAGGCTCAGGTGTCGCCGTTGCCGTTGGTTCCGGGGTCGCTGTTGCTGTTGGTTCGGGCGTCGCTGTTGCCGTCGGCTCTGGCGTAGCCGTCGCGGTTGGTTCGGGCGTAGCTGTCGGGACCTCTGTCGGCTTCTCTGTGGGAGTCGCCGTAGCGGTCGGTTCAACTGTCGCTGTTGCCGTAGGCAGCACGGTTGCAGTTGCCGTCGGTTCAACCGTCGCCGTTGGTTCCTCGGTCGGTTCCTCGGTCGGAACTACCGTTTCGGTCGGTTCTTCAGTTGGAGCCTCTGTTGGCTCCTCGGTCGGAACTTCCGTCGGCTCCTCGGTGGGAGCTTCGGTTGGTTCTTCGGTGGGAACTACTGTTGAGGTTGATTCCGGAGTCACCTCGATTGGCGGCTCACTGGGAATCCCTTCATTACCACACAACTCAGCCAGCACCAGCCAATAGCGAGCGCCATCGACCTCGTGCTGGCAAAGAAACCCGGCTTCATCAAATGACGCCAAGGCTGTCCAGTAACCAACGGTAGAATCAGCCAGGTAGGCCATGTTCGAATCAGCGGCCAGTGTATAGACCGAAGATTCGCCGCATGACACATTCTGGCGTTGATAGATCATCGTCTCCACCCATTCGGCTTGCGCAGAAGAGTGAATAGACTTCACCGTCAGTTTGTGTTGAGCATCGGGGTTAACATCAGACCCAGGCCAGATGACCCGGGATTCGACCAGAACCGTCGGTCCTAGTCCTTTCTGGCGCATTTCTTCATTGGTCAGGAGCTGCATTCTGCCAGCTCGATCCAAATCAGAAACTTGAGCGAAACGATTGTCATTGAGTGGCAACAGGCTGAAGTCACCATTGCTGGAAACCACGAGCCGTTGCGCTGACAGATTGCGGACAGGAGCATCCTCCGACAGTCTTTGAGGGACCGCCGAAATTAAATACTCACCCTCCGCCAAGTTCAGCTCAACCTGGCCATTAACGAAGTCGCCCTGGACAACCGGATCCATGATCCGGAGATCCATGTGCGCGACCAGTATTGAAGTGCGCTCTCTGATGGGTTGATTTGCACCATCCACCAGAACAACGGTAACTTCGTACAGGTCATCTGGAGCCACCATGGGCGACTCCATCCTGACGACTTCCAAGGCCGGCTGTTGCGAGAACGGGTGAAAGTCACCCGTTGACGATTGGTCTTCAGCGGAATCATCCGCTTCAGATTCATCGCTAACGGCTAACTCACCGCTTGCAGCGTCTTCCTCCGACGACACCAGAGCTACTTCTGAAGTAGTCTCCGTTGACGTCGGATTGTTGGTTTCCTGGGTCATTGTTATGATCGCAGCCAGTCCACTCAGGACCAGCATAACGACCAAGGCAGCAACGCCCAGTCGATGCCATTTCATTTCACCCTCCTCGGGCTAGTGACTTGCGCCACAGACAGATAATGCGCCAACCCTCACAGGTCCGGCGCGAGCGAAATAATCGCTCATAGCCACACCTCCTCAGGTAAGGCCCAATATCAATCTTCACCCGACCTGAGTGAAGTGAAAAAATGTTGGGAAGGATCAATCCGCCTTGGGGCGGAGATCACAAGAAAGAAAGTTGGAAAGGAGCTGGTAGCTTATTGACGCAGATGCGCCCCAAGACTACATCGTTATTAATGGGAACTAGCACTAGTCCATCTGAAGTGGGCTATCACTTCACAACGACTAATGCTAAATCGCATTACACTACTTTATCGAACGAACTCGTCTCTCGAACATTTAAACAATCAACAGACAAGCAATGCCTTATTCAACCTACTCAAACTAATAAAAAAGGTCTTATTTACCTTGCCAAGTGTTCAGTCTCGGGGTATTGGGTCCTCAACCAAACACTGGGCAAGATCAACAAGACCTATAGCTGACATATGCTTGTGCATAACTCGTATGCATAATCTATATTTAATTGTCATAAGGATTATAACTCAATAATACTCCTTTGTCAACCCTATAACAATTATTTGAGTATCTACAATAACTATCAACAGTTTGGCTACAACCACAACAAAAATCACACCTTAAAAATAAACCCCATAACACCCCAATATACCCCAACAGTCCCTCGCCTCCAGTCTGTCGCTACCTCTCCCCTCCAATCCTAGATCTCCTAGTCAAACACTCCGGGCACACCCCAAATAACAACAATTCATGCCCTGTTAGCTTGTACTCAGTCCATCTACCAAAAAACTGCTCCACATCACTAGCCATATTAGTCTCAACATTGTCCAGCCGCTCACAGGCTACGCACATAACATGATAATGATCGGCTGTCTCAGCCTCAAAACGCCATACCCCATCCACCAAAACCCGCCCAATCTGCCCTTGCTCAGCCAACTTATGAAGATTTCTATAAACGGTTGCCAAGCTGATCCGAGGCAAATCCTGTCTGACCTCCTCATACACTCTCTCAGCAGTCAAATGACCCTGTTCAGCCAAAATTAGCTTCAATATTGCCTGACTTTGATTAGTCACCCTGCCCAGGATGCCCAATGCAGGTATGCGAGAAGTGGATTGACTGTGGATATCTTTCATAATGATAATATATATCAAATAGTAATAGTTATCAATAATAAACATATCCACAATATATTCCCGGCTATCCCCACAAAAAAGCGCTCCAGACATCATCTAGAGCGCTTTTTTTGGTTTAACAGGGTTTATATACTAAAAATAGGCTCATTGCGCCAAACTTTACTTAGAACCCTTTTTACCTTCCTCTACTACATCCTCTACCTCTGCATCAACGACCTTAGCCGTCTCCTGCGCCTGATCAGCTACTTTATCGCCACTTTGTTTAACCGATCCAGCCATTCTTCTGGCTGCTTGACCAGTTTCATCAATACTTTCAGAGACTTTATTTTTTAGCTTCCCTACCTGATCGGACATCTCATCGTACGATTTTTTAGCTTGTTTGCCCATACCATCGACTTTTTTGCCCAATTTCTCTCGCTTATCCTTGTCACTAAGCGTTGTCATAGCCACTCCAGCTGCCACACCAATGGCTAGACCAGTCAACGCTGCCGCGGCTGGATGAACACCTTTTGATTTTTCGTCTTGTGTATCTTTAGCTGACATAATAACATCCTTTCTATAAAGTATTACAGCAATAGTATAACACTACTCCGGCAAAAGCAACTATAGACTTGCCTTACAAAGCGAATATCGTATTAAATCTGGCTAGCTGAGAGCACCTGTCTCCTGTCTCCAGTCTCGCTCCCTAAGGGAGCTTGCCTCCAGCAATGCCCACGCTTGCCTCTTGAGTTGCACTAGCGACCAAAGTATGGTAAAAGAACATTCTTATTAATTGGCGTTGCTTTAGTCATATCAACCAATGCCAGCTTAAAAGGAGGCCATGTTTCGCTATCGAGGCAAGACAGCTCAAAACGGCTATGGCTAAATTACTCAAAAAATGGCGCGCAGGCACTACTCTCCAGTCTGCTGTTTCAAAACCCTATCGTAGGTCCAAATCAAAATCTCGCGTAGGCAGAAACTTCAAAACTACTTTCACTATATTCTGCTTAAGCTTGCTACTTGAGTCGATTGCTCTGCAAGTAATCACTTCTAGTCAAAACAGCGCACCAGCTACGGGCCAAGTTGCCTCCGTTCAAACCTCTACATCGGGCAGTTTTACCCCACCTAGCCCTACAGCTACCCCGCTACCAACTCGGCTACCTATTTTCCAGGTGGCAGTTCAAGCCGCTAGCCAGCCCACCCCATCTCCCACGCCTGCCCCACCTCCACCATTCCGCGTACCCCTCAATAGCTACGTCACAACTCAATATTTTAGCCGATACCACACCGCTGTCGACCTTGCAGCTCCATATGGCACACCTATTTACAGCACTACCCAAGGCACTGTCTTAGCTACAGGCTATCTCATTGCTGGAGGCGGCCTCATGGTTCAAATCTCTCACCGTGATGGCTATGTTTCATACTATGCTCACCTCAGCAGTATTCAAACGAGCCGTGGGGCTTCTGTTGATCGTTCAACTCAAATAGGCAGAATCGGCACATCTGGTTGGTCTACCGGGCCACACCTTCATTTTATGCTTCAACGAAACGGCCAGTTCGTCAATCCATTTAGCGTAACCAAGTAAAACAAAAACTCCGCCCGGCGGAGTTTTTATTGATATGCTATTCGAGGTCAAACATACTAAAAAGAATTAGTTAAGCCATTAAATACAATAACACAGTAGCATAAATCAATGTTACCAGGCCTAACAGTCCAATAACCTCTACCCCACCAGCTGCAATCATACCTGCGCTATCACCAATCTCCCGCTCAGCCCGCTCTGTCAAAGTTATAACAGGCTTCTTAGCAGCGCGATGCTCTCGATCAACCTTTACTTCACTGGCTTTCTCGGCTGGCTTAGTAGTTTTAGTAGATTTTTTCAATACTCGGGGCTTGGCCTTAACGGCGGTATCTTTCTTGGCTGGCATAAAAACTCCTTCACTAATCACTAGTTAAAGCCTACGCCAACCATGCCTGCCTGTCAATAACCCCTATCGCCCACCTACTACCTTCTGTCTTCTGCGTTTGAAGAATAACCCTGTACTCGTCTATTTCTTACCACACAGCACAGCCACCTTTGGTGGCGGGTATGGGATATGGGATATCGTAAATCACCAAAAAACGTAGGGGAAGTAAGCTCTTCCTGTACTCCTGTCTCGCGTCTCGATATCCGCCGCCAAAGGCGGCTACGCATCTCGTACCTCCCCTAATGTAGTATACTCATCGCCATGCAACCCATACTCCTAGACAAACCAGTCGGCCTTACTCCATATCAGGCCATCCAGCTATTCAAAGAGCAGCATCCTCAACACGCCAATAGCAAAATATCTGCAGCTGGTAGATTAGACCCTATGGCCGAAGGCTTGTTGATACTACTAGTGGATCAAGACAACAAACTGCAGGCAAGCCAACTACAGCACCATAAAAAGTACCGGGCTACTTTCCTATGCGGAGTATCAACTGATAGCTACGACTTACTAGGTGTGCCCCACCAGCAAACAATACAAAAATATCAAACACCTAACATACAACCTGCGCTGCAAAAATATACTGGAAATATTCAACAGGCTTACCCACCATATTCAGCAGTTCAAGTAAATGGGCATCCTCTCTATTATTGGGCTAGAAAAAACATGCTAGATAGCATAGATATACCCATAAGCAATAGAACAATTATATCCTTAACAAAAGAAAAAGAAGGAGCATTGAGTAATATATATCTATTGCAATATATAGATTCGGTAATCGGAAAAATACATGGCAACTATAGGCAACAGTCAATCGTAGAAGCATGGCATACTCTACTCCAAAAAGATATAAGCCTGCCGGTCATACAAATTCAAGCCGAATGTTCTTCGGGCACATACATTAGGTCTCTCATTCACTCTCTGGGACAGGAGATCGGCACTCCCACCACCACCCTATCTATAAAACGGCTGGCAGTTGGTTCATATTCACTGGATCAAGCCATACAATTAAATCCACCCGCTGTATATCATGTTTCAAACAATCTGAAACAATCAATAAACTGGGTGGATAAATAAGTTGAACGATATTTTATTCAATAGATTACTTAGTGAACATACTTTTTACTCTAACTATACTAGCCCCGATAATACTGGCGCCGATGTCAACAGCTGCCTCGCCAGGATTGTCGACTATCTTCCCGACTGCATCTACCCTTTGGTTAACATTATCGGCTAGCTGTCCAAACTTCTTCATAATAAAGAATATCAACACCACTAGAGACGTTAGAAGTATGATGGACATACTAAACGAGATTATTGCCACAACATAAAAAGTATCTTGTAAAGTCATATAGTTATTCTACCACACCACGTTAATAAGCGTCATACGCATTATTAATCTGGGAACATATTTGTTCAAAAATAGAACTGCCCGGCTAGCTATCAGCCAACCGGGCAGCGATGCGCATTCACATTATTCCAAATGCAGCATCATCTCCTTTGTTCGGTGCGCATACAGCACTATTCGACCACAGAATGTGTCAAACAACATGCACCCCAGCCAGACTGTCATGCCAATAATCACGGCATATTCAGCCCAAACCGCGCCCAGCTTCCGCCAATTAGAGCGATCAAGCTGCCATTCCGACAAGGCAATTGGGACAACCACCATCAATCCAATCGACACCCCGAGCATCAGGGTGTGTGCTAACTTCGACGGGGTCATCTGTTCTTCAAGGGTGTACTGACCCGTCACACGCTCGAAAACAAACATGCTGGCCACCACAAAAATAGCCAGCACCAGCCCACGCCAAGCAGCTTTATCAGAAACCACCTGGTCCGATCTCTGATACAAAGCAGCCAATCCTACAAAAGCCAGCGGAAACCCCACCGGGGAATCACCAACCATCAAAGTCAGATACCTCATCCGAAGAAAACGACCCTCTGGCCACCACATCAGCAAATTCACCAGCAACCAGTGCATCAGCAGAGCCAGAACAAACACCCAAATCGGATGAAGCCCCCAGAACCACCGCACACCATCTCCCACCTCAGGCATTGTCATTCCCTTCACGAAACACGAACATCTCTACCTGAACTGATAGAATGATAGGATTATATCCCTGTCCCCACCAGAAATCAATAAAACTGCCTCCCGCCTCCTGTCCTCAATCCTCCAAAAAGTTGTATACTACTATCATGAAAATACTTGCCGCTCTCTTCTTGTCAATTTTAGCCTTTCTCGCAATAATATTATTTATACCCAGAATCAATAGTTTTACTACTGATAAAGTAAAGGAGGAGCTTAATTCAAAGCAGTTTTATGCCTTAACCTACGACCTATTTAACCAACAGATCCTATCAAACCCAGCCCTCAGCCAAGAGCCTGGCATCAACGCCATTATCCAGCAGGCTGTCACCCAAGACTATTTACAACAGAAAATTGACCAGGCAATTACCCAAAGTGGGGCCTGGATTGTCGGTGCAAGCCAAACACCACCCACTCTATCCTTTAATGATCTCAAGCAGCAACTTATAGACCAGCATCCACAAGGGGCTGAACTGGAAGCAGCCCTTAAAGAACTGGGCCAAGCGCCCCAAAATATAACCAGCCTACCCCAGGTATCCGATGATCCTCAAGCACAAGCAGCCCTAGAGCAGGTATTGAGCTCGCAGCAAACACTGCAATCCTTTAGTCAGGGAGATCTGACCATTCATCTTGAACCATACTTAGGCGGCCTTAAGCTACTCTACCAAATCACGACTGTCGTCTTGATAGTTCTACCGATTATCATTATTTTATATGCTGCTTTCATTAGCCTACGCCAGCCCACCCTGGCCGATAAGCTCAGAACAGCCGGCAAGTTCTTCACAGCCATAGGATTAGCTAGCTTTGCCTTAGTACTCCTCACCCATTTTATCGCCATTTCATGGGGACTAGCCAGCCTTCAAGCTCAACTAATCGCCGCCCTGCCTATCCTCGGCATATTGATTCAGTCATTTACTACCCCCTTGCTCCACAACTTCCTCACGCTTGGATCAGTCATCAGCCTCTCGATAGCAGCGATTGGATTTATTCTCTGGGGTAGTAGTAAATTCATTAACTCGCCTTCTCAGCCCAGCTCTTCACAACAACATCCAAATTCGGATGCCAACCCCATAAATAAACCAGCCAAAGACAGCACTCCATCACCCACAACTCCAACCATTTAAACCAAAGAAAGCCCTCATTGAGGGCTTTCTTAATAACTAAACTGACGCCACTAACTAGGCAGTAACTGGAGTTGTTTCAGCTTCGGGAGCGGGTAATGGAGTGCCATCGGATGTTCCATCCGACGACCCCATCAAGGCTCCAGGGCCAATATACTTTGCGCTACCGAAGGCCAAAATCAAATGACCAACTAAGCTAAATAGTACCAGGCCAAAGATAGCAAATGTAGTCGATTTGCCAAACGATTTAGCGAGATCCAAGCACAAGATAATGGCCACCACAATATTAACGATAGGCACAAAATACAGCAATAACAACCACCAACCCGGCCTGCCGACAATCTGCAGCAGCACATAAAGATTGTAGATAGGAATAATACTCTTCCAACCCTCTACCCCAGCCTTAGCGAATATCTTCCACAGCGCAATCAGCGAAATGATAGTCAGCACCAGCATCGCAAACCCAAACACCCCAAAAAAAGCCGCCGTAACAGCCGCGGCTTCTGTCGATATAGTCGTTGCTGGGCTACTTAGCATATCGCTTGTCTGGTACAGTAGTTCTTCTTCCATAAAAACCTCCCCAAAGTAGTGATTAAAATAATACTACAACAATCAATTCCACCTTATCAATAGAGGGAATTAAGATGATGGGGTGAGACCAAGAATCCTAAGTTAAAGATTTTCTGCCAAAGTAGTTTTAGTTTCATCGCCACTTGCAAAAGCCGACACCCGATCTCGGTGTTTGTTAATAATTGCCTTAATCAACTCAACATCCTCAGTTACCGTATAAAGGTTTTCATCACCCGAACTGATGGTGTACATACCTTCCAGCATTTGATTACGAATAAAAGCATCTAACTCGCCCCAGAATTCATTACCGACTAAGATAATAGGCGCTGTCGGCATCTTCTTAGTCTGCATCAACGTAATCACCTCAAACAACTCATCCATAGTTCCATAACCACCAGGAAAATATAGATAGCCTTGAGAACCAAAAGCCAGCATAACTTTGCGTGCAAAAAAGTAGTGGAATGACTGAGAATCAGTCGTAAATGGATTCAAACCCTGCTCAAACGGCAATTCAATATTAAGTCCGACCGACTTACCGCCAGCCTCAAAAGCGCCCCGATTAGCTCCTTCCATCACTCCACCCCCACCACCAGTAAACACCGCATACCCCTCATCCGACAAAGCCGCTGAAATATCCCTCGCCTTCTGATAATAAGGATGCTCCTGCCCAAATCGTGCCGATCCAAAAATCGTCACCGTATTGTTATACTTATTCATCAACGCAAAACCATCAGCAAATTCTTCATCTATCCGCGACAACCGATCAGAAGTCTCCGCCTCCAACTGCTGCTTAACCAACTCCCTATCCATCACCAATTGTTCTTTATCGTGAATATCCATATCTACTAGTATAAACAAATACCCTCAAAAAAACTAACCCCCGACAGTTGACCTCAAATCACTTTCCGAAAGTGATTTATAACCAACTCCTAGGATATTACGCTTGCTTATTGCCATTAACGCAGACATAGGATATAAAGAAGCGCATGCCACGCAGAAAATTACCCCTTGTAAATAACCACATCTATCACGTTTATAATCGAGGCATAGATAGAGCGCCGACATTTCATAGCAAGCGAGACTATGCGAGAGCCATAGCTAGCCTAGAATATTTTACTTTCAATCAGCCACTGAGTTTTAGTCATTATTTAAAAACCAGCAATCTACAAAGGCAACACTATCAGCAGCCCACCCCAAACTCTCCAAGGGTAACTATTCTAGCATACTGCCTGATGCCTAATCATTTTCATTTGCTGTTACAACAACAGTCAAGCAATGGTATCTCAGACTTTTTAAGAGATTTTCAGTCAAGTTACACTCAATACCATAACCAACGAATACAGAGAGACGGTGGCCCTCTGTTTAGCACCCAATTCAAAGCAGTCCTCATAGAAACCCCCGAGCAACTGCAGCATGTAGCTCGCTATATACATCTAAATCCGTATACAAGCGCCTTGGTTAAAAGCCCAACAGAAATTCTTTCCTATGCTTGGTCCTCAATGGAGAAATACACCGAAGCCAACTCAACCATCAAGGTGCCCTCAATTTATATAGATACCACAACAGTTTTGTCCTCATGGAAAAGAGCTGCGGATTATGTTCAATTCACCCTAGATCAAGCAGATTATCAAAAAGACCTGCATCTCATAAAACATCTGACAATTGAATAAACCCCGAAAGTTACCCTCGAGACACTTTCCGAAAGTAAGACTTAAATAGAACTATCTAGCCTTTTTTTGATATTTTTCTTCTTAGGCAGAGCCACCGATCGAGCTGTCTCTTTGATTAACCTTCCCATATAATCCCGATCATCCCAATCATCGGCACTCACTACCCAATAAGGTTTAGAGCTAGGATATGCTTCACCCTCAGCTCTATCTCTAATCACCTCTCCACCCGTCTCGGTAATCTTCAAAAATAGCTGCTCATCGCAAATAAAAGCTACTACTTTGCCCTCAAAGTACAAACAATACTCCCCAAACATCGGTTTAGTATAGGCGTCGCCTGCCCAGCTCACCTGTTCTACAATATAGTCCACAGTTTCTTTATTACTTCCCATTTAACCGCCTCCTTTTATGATACCCACCATCAACGAACTGCTTGGAACCGAAGCCCTCAAATCCCCCGCAGCAATATAAATATATTGCGAGGAGGATTTGAGGTGACTCCAAGCAACCCACTCCTTGTACACAATATCTTCTTACCCTATATCCGCGTCTCAAGATCCTTCTCGGCACTGCCCAGGATAGTTTCCCTCAATATCCGCACTGCCCTAGGCCCAACTCCATGCAAGCTCAGCAACTCCTTGTCTGTTTTCTGAGCAATGTCTTTCAACCAAACCAAACCTTCAAGCTTCAAGACTGCCGTAGCTGGCCCACCAATACCCTTCGGCAAATCCCCCTCCCCCTGTCGCCTGTCGCTCGTCGCCCGTCGCTCAAAGTCACGCGCAGTCGTAACCGTATATACCTCACCGTGCTTATCATAGGCAGTCCACTCACCCACCGCCTTACCATTTTCAAAATGACCCGATCGCAACCTCACCCCATCTTTGCGAAACCATTCCCAATATCCTTGCTGCAGCCCGTTCTCCATCCATCCTTTAACCCACAGGCTTCCATCCTTATAATTCAAAGTATATTCTTCCATTTTCCCCTCCTATCAAAGTATTGAATCGATATCGCTCCTCCAAAAAGCTCGCCAACTTTCAGCGGACTGACTCGAAGTAAGCAGGGCATGAGTCACTACCAGTAGACATTTGTGATCATTTTTTCTTCCAAAACCCAGACTACCCTTGTATTATTATCCAGTTCACACCGCCAGTAACTTCTACCTGGAGCTATGCTGGTTCGCGCCGGAGTAATGTTACTCTCACCCAATTCATATTCATGCTCCAGTTGCTCGGTCAATCGAGAGAATACATCCTCCCTATCCCCCTTCAAAATCCGCGATATGCTTATCTCAAATATCCCATCACTCCTCTGCCCAGGCACTCTCCGCCCCCCATATACTGTTCATAAGCCACCGTCACCCCCTGAGCTCACCACCCAAAGCTCTCCAGCTTGCCTTCCAGCTCGGTATGCACTAAGCGGGCTATCTCACAGTATGGTTAAGCTCCTTGACCCCTCAATCCTCCAGCCAGGGCCCCATTCAGCCCATGTTCGTCCGGTCGCCCTTTCAATTGATTCAATATTTTGCGGTTGAGTCATAAATATATTGTATCAAAGCAGTTGTTTCCAGCAGATCACTGACTTGCATTTTGAATCTTAGCCAATAAATACCCATAACGACGCTCAGTATCAGCGTCACTCAACAACCGTTCTCGCACAGATGAAAACTGCTTCAAATCCGGATCGCTCCTGACCAACATAACTGAGGCTGGAAACTGGCTATGCGTTGAGTCAATCAACGCTCCATCAATCAAATTAACAAAATGTTTTTCTTCAATCCCCTCAAACTCCACCCGAAACCGAACTATCTCCCCGCCCATATACTCTTGAATTACCAGACTAGACACCGCGCACTGACCACGAGCCGGATTAGCCCCAGACCAATCATCAGCATCAAAAGCCGACTCCGCATCCCAATTGCGCCGCAATAAACCAACCAACTCCATCAATTCCATGCCAACATCGTACCATAACAGGATACCAAGCCACACTCGTGTCCCCTGCCTTCTGTCTTCTGTCTAGTGTCTTTGTGCGAGCTGGCTCGTCGCTCGTCGCCCGTCGCCCGTCGCTTGTATTGAACTACCTCCCGAATCTCTCTACACTAGACTCGCCAGCTAAGCAGGTTAATGCACCACCACCGCCTGTCGATCAGGATCGAGCAAAATATTGTTAGCCAACGCACCGGCCGACCAATAACTACTACCACTCAACGGATCACTCACCCAAAAACCAATCGGCGCATTCGGCTCACCCTGCACTCCTGTCACAACCCGTGCATGACTGCTCTTATTCATAACAATCTCCTTACCGGCCGGTGTCTTCCATTTTAAATAACCCAAATTCCCTTGCATGGCCCCAAAGAACACCACTCCTTTGCCATTATGGATCTGCTGGGCTATCCAATTAACTGAAATACCAGTCACTGCCGTAGCGCTAACGCCATATGCCTGCGCCGCCTTAGCCACTGGCGGGGCATCCGCTCCAGCCCCGGTCAAATCTTTCAAAGAACCGTTCACCGCCCCTACAAACATCAGCTGCGGATCGTCCCAGACTGGCGGATCACTGCTTTGATCCATCGGCCTTGGATTGTAACCCATCTTCTGCACAATCGACATATCATCAGTATAAATTCCCTTATACGCCAAAATCATCCGCAGCGAAGCCGCCGTACAGCTTCCCGAAAATTGCTGTTTATAAAAAGGAATATTCAGCTTTACTGTCCGTATCTCAGTCGTAAAACTCACACTAAAAGCCTGCCTACTCGGCAAACCAAATTCAGCATTCTCTATGCCGGCAGCCAAAGTAGCTGTTACAGTTTTCTGATATCCCATATCCTTAACGGTGGCGATAAAAGTATTACCCTGCCAACTTGTGCCAGCCACTGTGCCGGAAGATACAGAAAACCTACTCTTAACCGAGTCTTGCTTAACCGGCTGATCAAACGTAAACTTCACATCCTGACTAGCTTGTGACAATCGATTCCCTCGAGGCGAACTGCTCGTCACCACAACCGCACCAGTAGCGGCAAACTCCTTAGTGTGATCACTAACCAAAATCCCCCCAGCCTTACTACGCAAACCACTCTTAACGGTAAATGCGTACGTACCACCAGCTTCTAAAGCCTCCGGGACAAACATATACGTAGTCTCATCCTTCCAACTTCCCTGCCCTTCAGTATTTACCGAAATATACGATGCCGAATCTGCCTCAATCGGCTCCGAGAATGTCAGCAAAACTTCTTCCGTCTGACCAATATGATCCTGCTTGGGTAATTCATTAACCTTCGGCTCCGCAGCCACCATTACCCGCTTAGTCACCAGGTTAACATCATTCTTAGTATCATAGACTTCAATCTTCAATTCTTGTCCCTGTGGCAATAAATCTTTCTGCTTCCACAAAAAAGTCTTATCGTCTTCACTCGACTGGCTCAATACAAGCTCAGGCTCAGTCCGCAGCTCAAGTTTTCGCAAATTCCTATTCTCAGCTACCATCACCACCTCAAAAGCATAGTCCGCTGCCACCGTCGCCCCATCTTCAAAAGATGCCAGCCCCACCTTAGCCAAACCCGGCGCTATCTCAGTTTTAAAACGCAGCTCATCAATCGCTGCCTCAGTACCAAAAACTCGAGTCGCTTTCGGAAAGCTAACCACATAAGTAGTATTGACCGTAAAAAACTCTTCCGGCTCAAAGACTATCCGATCACCACTCAGCAGATCCCCTCGCTGAAACTCCCAGCGACCCTCCAGCTCAGGAGCAATCTTGATATCATCCACCAACAACGATCCCAGGCGCTGATTCAACACCACCACAAACGGCTGATCCACCTTCTGATCAATTTCCGAATATTCCGCCGCCACCGTCAAGTGAGTCCTGGCCACAAACAGCCCCACCCCCACCAATACCAATACGCCAATACTCAACAGGCTCAAGTTCCTCGTAGATCGCAACCACTCCGGGCAACCATCCTTAAGCTTAGCCAGCACAGACTCGCCTAATGCATCCGATGTTGAATTGTCTTCTTGGGCAATAAAGACCTTAGTTCGTTTCATAGGCATCCAATCCAGATGTTAAAAAATCGTATAGCAAGCCTACTAAAAAATCTTGCAACCGCCATTCATCTAATTGTACCAAAAAACGAACAATCAATTGCGGCTTTTAGTCCCTTTTATTCAACTAAATCTTCACGAATTGGAAAGGGTAATCGTCGACAACATCAGGAGCAAGGTCTCTTTTGCTGCTGCATAATCCGTATTCTTATCAATACCAAATTCAAAAGATACTCTTGTTCCATTAGGCCGAACTTCAAAGAATATAAACCCTGCTTGGCTTCCAGAGGCATAGGTATGTTCTTTAACCTTAATAGGAATACCATCTATAGCCACCCCAAATTCGGAGATTCATCAGGGCTATTCAATCCGCGCCCGGTCTCGCTAACCAAAATTGCCAGAACAGCATTCTCCCCGACTATATTTGTCTGAAGCGCCGTCGGACTCTCAACCTGCCAGTCGCTGGGGTATTTAAGTGAGTACAATTCATTTTCGTGCGTTTTCCAATCCGCAGTTAAACTAGGAGTCGGCGTTGGCCTAATCGAAGTATTGTTCGATTCTCTCGCATCTTGCCTCTGAGTCCAAATAAACACTCCCCCACTAATCATCGCCACCACAGCCACCAAAACCAGCACTTCGATTAAAGAAAATCCTCGGGACTGTTTCATGCTGCAAGTATGTGTTTAGGTGACACTATTGTCAATAATCAGCTTTTCAGACACCAAGCCCAGTCAACACCAACACGAGTTTCTCTAAAACTAACCGAGCTCGCATCCATAAAAACAACCCGGAAAGATACATTCTTTCCGGGCTCATTACCTCTGCAACCGCTCATTCCGCCTCACTGCCCTCGAATCGAGACAGCACTTTGTCCAATGCGGGCCCTTGATACACCGCAAAGCATATCTGGCTGTAATTGAACGGCGTTCGAATCGACATCACCGAAGCCACTATCCTATCATTGACCACTAGCAGTTCTGTCCAGTCGTCAGTAGCACAATGCTTGCCATCGTCCTCACCTAGAAAATGATGAATCGAGTGCCGTATCCGAGCGAATGATAGCCTTTCTCGCTCTGACAAGTCCAGAGCTGTGATCACCGCCTCATAAAAAGCCTCCATCATCTCCCGCAGTTCATTCCCCTGCCCTTCCTCAATCACAATCGACTCCGGCACCACAACATCCCACAATCCCACCACCTCAATCTCCTCTACTAGAAATCTCGAAGATTGCAACAGTATACACCAAAACTACAAATCCCCATCAACATTCCGCTGCCGCCCTATGAGACTTACGCAAAAAATAGCACTAAGAACAATCCTGGCTCTACTGTAGCGCTAACAAAACGTATTGAATCAGGGTTAAGACAAAATTAATCAGCAATTCTGCTGACAGACCCATCCAACCCACGCTAGCACTACTCTGGCAAATTACCAGCCACAAATTCAGCCACCACTACAGCCAGCTCCTGATTAGCTTTCCTATTCGGATGATTATCAAAAGGCAACCATCGACGATACTCTCGACAGAGCATCCCCCGATTCCGCCCTTCTTCTTCAGCCAGCAAGGCATGAAAATCCAACACTTGCACATACTCATTCTGACTATCCAGCAACCATTTGTTCAATCTGTCTGCAAAATCAGCCTGCGCTCGATTAGTAAAACCCGGCCGCAACGGCGGAGAAGTCAGCAACTTCAAACATCTTTCATGAGCCGCGAAGGCTTCAAAAATAGCCTGATACGACTGCTGCACTAATTTTAATTGAGTATCATCTTTAATCCGACTGTTAGGATAACAGGACTTCACAACAATTAGCTCATAATCGCCCAGTAGCCCATCCCAATTCATAAAATACTGCGCCAGGTTATCAGGATTAGTATTATTGCCAGGCATTTTGATTGCATTGGCAGCAATCGATCCATCCGAAGCAGTCAAGATACCGTTATTATTGTTATAGTCATCCAAAGCTACGCCACGCTCTTGTAGCAAATCTCGAAGACCGCCTTCAACCATAAGATTACGCCCAACCGACCGATGAATAAATAGGATTTTCATAGCTTAAAGCGTAACAAATAATCTACTGTAAATAATTTCCATAATCAGCACCAGAGCCCATCGCACAATCAATACCGCAAACTCTTCAAAATCAACTCCGCCACCTTAACCTCCGCTTGATTATAAAAATCTGCCACCTCCACCCCCTCCATCTCTTGACTCAAACCAAACGAAGCCACTCCTTGCCTTAAGTCACCAAAATAGTTATTACTCATCTTGGCCGTAAATAAAGAATAATACAATCCATAAAATTCTTCTGACTCAGGTAGATAACTTTCATCAACTACATACATCGAATAGACTGGAGTCTGCCCATTATCCTGCGTCCGCCAATACTGCACCACCTGCATCTTCCTGCCATTCACCGGTTCCGGCAAAGGATCAATTCCCTGCACCCGCACCAAACAATCTATCGAAGCCTCATCGCAAGCCCCACCCAATCCATCCAGCGGCACCGCAAACCGAATCTTCAACCCACCCGGACTAGTTAACTCAACCTGCTCCATCGGCCAATCCTCATTGGGCATCACTCCTCCACTCAACACCCAATCTGACGGATAAGAAAATGCTGCTCCATCCAACTCAGACCTATAACTTAACCACCCTTCCCGAGCATCAGGCGTCGGCACTGGATCAGTCGCCGACCCAAACTGCTGTCGCAGGCCCTCCGACCCACCGGAATTCCACCACAACCCCACCCCCACCATAGCCACCACCGCCACAACCACCAACACTTCAATCACAGAGAATCCGCTAGTTTGCTTCATGCTCTCATTATCATTCCCCTCACCACTCTCGTCAATCAGCACATTTAAGAGGCGGCATCGTATCCTACCTGAGATAACTTAAACTCGTCTCAATGACTCAAGCAGTGTAAGGTGCTAGTGTAAGCAGCTCATCAATAGAATCTACTCTACGCAGTATCTCCTTAGGTAAATAGCGGTTCTTCGGGCTATCAAGCATAGCTTTAACTTCTTCTAGATCTAAGAGCTTCACCTCTATCTTCTCCCCAGCATCAAGATGCGGCTCCGTTTCAGATTCAAAATCCGTTGCCAAAAATATATAAACAAATTGTTCAATCTTATAGTTCGGCTGGGTCACTTCAAGCAATCGCCAAGTCCCAAAGGTCAGTCCGGTCTCTTCCAGCAACTCGCGCTTAGCAGCATCCATCTCAGATTCATGTTCATTATCATGCATGCCGCCTGGAATGTCGCAAAAAGAAGCCTGATTTGGCTGTTCCTGTTCAAGTACCACCAGCCTATTATCTTTCACAGCAATAACTTTAACCGTATCGGGTCGACGAAGCATTTCAAACGTCTTCTCGCTCCCGTCAAAGAGTTTTTGCTGCCACTGATACGTATCGTAAATAATACCTTTGAATACACGAGATGCCTGCGGGGGAATGAGATGAGCATCTTTTGGAATAATATTTCTCATATCTCTAGATTATACTCCAACCTCAAAACGGACCCGTGTCATCAACCACCCCATACTACATGTGCAAGTCTACAAAATCATAACAAATTGGGCATCCCGTTATGGGATGCCCTGACGCAATCTTTCCTGATGATAGGGTGAGTTTTCCAGGAAACGCTCCCGGAATTGACGCGCCTGCTCAAGATGCTCCGGCATCAGATGTGCCAGCGGTGCATCCGGAGGAAGCTGGTTCAAGGCTTCTATCTCCGACTGCAGGTGCTTTTTCAGTTCCTCCACTATCTCTAAAGCCAGACCATGCATTTCTGCCAACTCAGGCAACCAGTCTAGTTTACCTTGAGTATGCATGATTAGCGTACGGACATCTGAAAAAGCTGTTCGATGCTGAGGGGCCACTTGCCGCTCCAATTTATCGAGAGCTTCGGCCATCATCTCTTCCTTCACGAATGCCGAATAGCCGACTGATTATAAGGTAGAGCCCCAGCATTGTAAAGCGCATCAGCCAACTCTTAGCTTCAGGCTAAATGCCACGATTAAAACCACTCGCACAACGCCCCAAGCTGCCTTCGCAGTTGCTCGAAATCATACCGACAAACAAAAAATATGGCCACCCACAACCTTACGGTCATAACCATATTTTTGGCTCCGCGCCTGGGATGATTTTCGAATTGTGGTTTATGAAAATGCTTTATCTAGCGCGGCTAATTCTGCTTGATAAACCTTCTGGCACAATGCTGGATCCCAGGGACTGTGGTCTTGCCCTGGTAACACTAAAGTCTCCTGCCCTTTCTGTTGTACCATTTCAGACACCTGCTTAATTAGTACTGGTTCAACGTAGCGATCATGTTCACCATAAACTAAATGTATTGGGTTAGAGAAACTCTCCAAAGCTGCAAAAAAGTTCGCATCTCTTGCTTCTTTCCAAAATCGACCTCGATACAACTGACCACCTTCTTCAAACACCTTCTCCGCAGGCTTGTTGAATGTAGATTTTGGATCGGGCACCCAGAGCAATAGACCGCTTATTTTATTTCTAATTGGTTCTCGATATGAAGCAATAACTGATGTGGATGCACCCATACTTTGACCAAGCAGCGCCACCTCATAGCCCTGATCCAAATATTGCTTAGCAAGATATACTGCAGTGTCTACCCATTCACTAAATGAGGACTGGAGAAAATCACCTTCAGAGTTCCCGCTATTAGGTTGATCATAACGCAATGAGGCGTAGCCACTGCTCGCCAAGAGTCGAGCAAAGTCCACGAATGTCCTAGCCGGCCCTACACTTGTACCCCTAAACCCATGACTCATTATAATTATCTTATTTGCCTTTTCCACAGGTTCGGTTAAGCAGCAAAAGATCCTCTTTTGGTTAATTGATTCATAAAATGCAGATTCATTTATCATAGGGAAATTATAGCAGATGAATAACTAGAGTCTTATGCAACAGTTGAGGTCAATTTATATAGTAAATCAAAATTTAGGCCATTCTTTAAATAGAATGGCCTAAATACTCTGAATTTTGTTCAGAAGCAATCTCCCTACTCTTCGCGAATCTCCGCCTGAAACCACAAGAGGTCGAGGTTTGACAACAGATAGTTAACCAAACCATCTTCCTTGTAGGTCCCCCGAAGTGTTTGCAGCATACCTTCCTTGTCTTTGAAGTGTGGCTCGAAGCAGTAGTTACTTGCTCCTCTGGCCGCGACCGCAAAATACAAGCTCACAAAACCTTGAAGGCGAGGATGCTTCGACGTTTTAACTCGAAGAAGCTTGGCTGTCCATTCAATTTGGTCTTGGCTGAAGCGTTGAATGCCAAGCAGGCATACCTCCAACACCTGCTGGGACGGACCCTGCTGTCGATAGAACCTATGCTCTCGTGTCCTTGCCGAGCATATACCTCCATCCATCAAAGAAGCAAGCGCTGCGGCACTTGAGATAGTGGCTGTGTTGATACCTAACCCCATGGGGTCTTCTCGAGGGTACGACACGATGTCGCCTAACAATTTCCCTTTGTCCAAGAACGCCCTTACTACCCCCGAAGCAATGAGGCTGGTAGCCTCGAAGCCATCGATCATAGGAGTGCTCGACATAGCGTTAGACATGATATCTCTCCATGCATTGCAGGTTTGCTGCGCCTTGCAGCTGTCCACTATTTCTTTGTTATACTACACTATAGGTCTTAAGTCAAACTGGAGCATCATCTGAACTAGTTTAGATGCAAAATTAATTAGTACATCGAAGATACCTAGCAGCCTCTTTGGCCTTCAGACTGGATGTCGCGATCAAAATCGCTCGCACAACGCCCCAAGCTGCCTTCGCAGTTGCTCGAAATCATACCGACAAACAAAAAATATGGCCACAAGCTTACGGTCATAACCATATTTTGGCTCTCGTTAGTGGACGCTTTCCGCAACCGAGAAATTGAATTTGACCAAAGGCCAGAAGTAGTCACGGTCTTAGAAAACCTAAATCTTAAACCTCAGATTAGTTACTAAGGTTGTAACTTTATCCTAGTACAAAAGATTACTATATGAGGCACGTAGATGGTAAAATAACCACAATATGAACTACACCTTGCAGATATCCGCCCTAGGTGAACACCCTCTATCACTCTCAAATGCCTCATTGCCTGAGTGGGGACACGCCTTGATACGCTCCAGAGACGGCATTATCACTGGTGTCATTTTTGACATTACGGCGAGTGCTGTGTCCGACTACCCCTTCGAATATCTAGAAGCCGTCCGCAACTGCATCTTTTCGCATGATCGGGAAGGGCTCATTTGTCTCGATAATGAGGGCCAGTCAATATATATTGAATTAAGTCTGAGGCCAGACAGCAATATCTTCTGCAGTGTTGATGTAACAGAGTTTGAGCCAAATCCTTTTATTGATGGCACATCTACTGATTTTAGTCTTGACGGAACAAATATACGCAACGAAAGTCTCGGGGATAAGTTCTATCTAACATTTTCGTCCTCAATTAGCAGCTGGTGCGACAGCGTTATAGACTTGGCCAAAGACGAAAGTCCAGCATACCAGCTTTCGATAGGGGGCGACCCAAATACAGTATGCGACGCCAATGGCTACATTCGTGACCTGGAGATCTTTAGAGATAAAATGGCAAAAAGACTAGACAACCAGACAGTAGATCAGATTATTTCCGAGATTGAGCCCTCGAAGGCAGCCCCAGTCATTAGAAAAAACTCCGCCAATCTCTAATCCCAACTAACACCTTCAGACCGATTGATTTTTACCAGGCCACAAACAGCCAGAAAAAAGCTTGGCCTCTCAGTCGGGTGCTTTACTTACTGACTCCTCGGACTGGATGTCGTAATTAAAATCGCTCGCACGACGCCCATGCTGCAGTTGCAGTTGCAGTTGGCCGAAATCATGCCAATAGGCCATGAAAATAGCCACCTTTAGGGTGGCCATATTCATGGCTCCTCGGGCTGGATTCGAACCAACAACCTTGAAGTTAACAGCTTCCTGCTCTGCCATTGAGCTACCGAGGAATATAAGATTGTAAATACTCACGCCCCCTGAACGACTTTAAAGACTTTTCACGTTTTGCAGCTTCTGATTTGTTGGAGACTTCTTCCTTATAAATCAAAACCCACTCACCGTCGAACCTTGCAGTATACGAACTTTTATCTTTCTTGAGATTGTGTTCAATAATGCGCCTGTCAAAATCGCCCGTATAACCAATATAAATCTTATCATTATCATAATTATATAGGCAGTAGACATACCACATTGTTATGAGTGGCAGCTTCCTCCCGCCAGCTGGCGGATACCGAGGAATATAAGATTTTATGAATTGTCTGCCGCGATAAGATTTAAGCTGCTTTTCGCGAGTTAGAGCTTCTACTCGATTACCAACTGCTTCTTGGTAAATTAACTTCCATACGCCATCAAATCGTGCAGTGTAGCTTTTAATGAAGTCTTTACTATTGTGCAGGTCGAGACGCAAATCAAGATCTTCGGTCTGACCGATATAAATCTTATCATGCTTCTGATTGTAAATAGCATAGACAACCATTTTCAAATACTCTGCCTCCGCCAGCTGGCGGAGAGCTACCGAGGAATATAGGATTGTAAAAACTTCTCACGTCTTCTTTTCTCTGTTCACTACATAGCCGGAACACGGCTTATTCTATCAGCTCTCCCCCTCAATTTCAAGCATACATCCTAAGGGCATAATAAAACTTGTTGCAACATTTAATACCAACAAAGTGCCGACAACAGAAAAAGTCCGGGTATCGCCTCCACGATAACCCGGACCACTCGTCTCATCTCTCAAAGAACCTAAATCCTTAGCGAGAATCAGTTTAACGCTCCGAGGCGAAGCAGATCCGCTCTGCGTCACTCATCAGGTTTCTACCGCTCACCTTTTCTTTCCAATCAATCACCACCGGCTCAGGTAGCACTACTTGATGAATGAATGGGTTCAACCATGCGCCAATCAGCAAGCCAATTTCCTCCCTACCTCTTGTCCATGACCCACCCAAAGAGCCCGCTTTATGAGGATCACAATGAATGCCATGAACTTGAATTTCGAAGGAAACCGTGCCTCCGAGATTATAGATGGCGGGTATAGGTTCAATCAGAACGCCACCAGGGTCTAGGTAACCCCATGAATACATAGTAGCCTCAAACTGCGCCGGCTGCTGCAGCTTCTCCTGAACACGATCTCGATTCACCAGTTCAATGCTCGGAGTTATCATGCCGATGCTGTAGTTTTTAAGCACAATGCGGCGGTTGTCTCCATCGCGCTCAATCCATAAGCCAAGTTCCCTGGCTGCATCGAGCGCCATTTGAACACTGAAATGAGCCGGTTCAGGAGTCACCCCTCTCACCCATTTTCTCAGACTGCCGGTCAGCGCGTCTGAATCTTTTAACCACATCCCTCACTCCTTCAAACTTGTTGCCCTGTTTTGCGACAGACACGTTTAGGCACAGAGTATAGCAAGATAATGCTCTGTTTTCAAATACAACCACTATATAAATATATATACTCAAATAATAAACTATATCCTTATATAAAAATAAATAGGAGTGCCTCATTATGAACAATAAATCCCAACAACAGTCCCATAACCTGCCCATAAAAAGCCCCCTGGTTCCTACCCAGGAGGCGCTAATATCTCTCTATTCCAATTAAAACTCCTGATTGGCTCACCGTCTGCGAAGCCGTCCGTCAACAATAACCCATTGTTGTGGCAGCTCCATCTCCAGAATCGCCAATCCAACTCGCTCAAACAGCTCAGCCTTCTGGTTCGGCAGAAAACTCTCCCACCCCACCTTGAGGCACGGCAGCCATTCCAGCACTACCCGCCCACGCTCATTAACATAAGCTCCCAACCAGAACCAACTCAAAACAGCCGACACCGATTCAATCTCCTCGCCCTTTGGGCAAAGTTTCATGATCGCCATCTCAGTCGAATGATGCGGCGTACACGTCATGACTTCCGGTGCGACCAGTGACATCCTCTGCTCCTTGCCTTTTAAATCAACCTTTATGCTCAACTCTTATAGCCAAGCTTACTCATAATAACTATCAAAAACAAGATGTATTGTTAGCAAAATGCAACAGGGTGGAGAGAATTTCCCTCCACCCCACTGTCTATCTCCGTTATCGGCGAATCCAACCATCCTCAATTCGCCAGTCCGAGTCAAGCTTCAACCAGCTCGGCATTAAGCCCAGCAACTGATCAAAAGCGCCGTAGCCAGTCCACTGGTCATATTTTGGACCATCCTGCTCCTTCAGAAATGGAAGCGTCTCGTTGCCATTTCTTGCCACAGCCCAATGCCATGCGTACGAACAAAGTAGTGGGCCGCCCCATCCCGACAAATACGCTCCCAATAAGACGCACTGACCTGTCAGTAAATCCTCAAGGCCAACATCCTCGTTCAAGGAGACTTTTGGACCGCTGCGAGCTCTGGATGGCAACAAGACAATACCGTGGGCTTCGAATGACTTGACAATATTGTGATGACGAAGAAACTCAACAACCGTCGTCTCCACCGGGGCAGGTAATAGCGCCCGAAGCGCTTCAAAGTCCTCGGGTGAAATTTCATACTTACCCAACTCTACGGGGCTAGTTTCTTGCTGAACCACCGAACACTCTCCTTTATCACAACCACCGCCCAGCACTCCCAGGCAACAAGCAATTGTGACAGCATATTATACCATAACGCAACAACCAAGCACCCACTATTCACTTCAAAAGCCGTGCCGTGCTATTCCAACCAAAAACCCGTCTCCGAAATAGTGACTAACAACAAGTTAATCTCACTATAGCCCTTCGGCCCTATCTTCCTCAAGGCCACAGACAAATTTCAGAAACAGGTTCCTAGTCACAAGCCCAGCTTATGTCAAATATACCCGACAGAAGCCGCCACAGCACACTGCTGCCCCAACCACTCTTCCTACCCGCCTTGACTGACAGGCCATCCGATCTTCAGAGAGATTTCTCCCTCACTCAGTGGTCAAATAGACTAGATTGCCGCGTCGCTACGCTTCTCGCAATGACAAGAAGAACAATCATAAACAAGCGTCAACTAGCTCAACCACTAAGCGAGACAGAAAGTCTCTGATGTCAGATACTCAGTTCATCCGTCTTTCAACAGACTATCCAGACTGCACCACGGAGAGATGGGTAATATTGCAGCCATTATTTGATTATTAAGGTTCACTGTTGCTTGCTTCGCAAATCCAGGTCTCGTCGCCGAGCCTGCCCCGATCTATCGGGGTCGCTTGTCGCCTGTTGCTCCACAAGATCTCTCTTCTTTCTTCTCACTTACAAAACCAACTCCTTCTCCAATATAAAATGTATTCCCCCGAGGAAGGAAGGTAATAACCTCCTTCCTCGCGGGTTTTCTCGACCACCACGCTAAACCGATACCGCCAGGCACCAGCCAATCGCGGCCGTGCCGATCAGGATCGCCGCAATGGCAACCCGGGTCTCAACGGAGACCTCGAGCGCCTTCCGAGTGTCCTGATGGAAGCCGAAGAGCAGCCAAGCGACTGCTCCAATAGCGGCCAGCGTGGCCGCTATTGCTAGCAAGAAAAAGACTGGGTGCATTGCACCCCTCCTTTCTAATTGGGAGGTCCCAAGCAGAGAATCTTTCCCTGCCCTCACATACCACCCCACTTCAAGCTTCATTACCCAAAAGCCTCAAGCGGACCGGCAATCCCCCCTACTTACCAAAAACCCGTCTCCGAAATAGCGGCTAACCGTTAAAAAACATCAACCGCACTATAACCCCTCAGCCCTATCTTCCTCAAGGCCACAGACAAATTTCAGAAACGGGTTCCTAGTCACAAGCCCAGCTTATGTCAAATATACCCGACAGAAGCCGCCACAGCACACTGCCATAACCCAGCCTCCATCATTCATCTCCCCGCTTCAATCTTTTAACTCACCATCGACACCGAGCAACAACGTACCCATAGCATCAATTTTCATAATCAAAAAACTAAAGCGGACAGAAAAAACTCTCCCTCAGATACTCAGTTAATACTCAATGTCATCCTGTTTGGATTTATTCGCAGATTTATTCTGCAGAATTTAGTTCAGCCTGACAATAAGCACTATTCCAGCAGCGCCACGTGGAGGCGTATCTCCGCCAGTTGGGGATACTGCCATTGGGTTCCCCAGAGAGCCTCCAGCTCTCCGGGGTTCAGTCTAGCTTGGGCTCATACTGAACGGGGAACGAATGGCTGTATCGCAGAAATAACAGCCTTCGACCGCCACCCAGCTTTGCCTAAAATCGCGACCACAACCGCAGTGAGGACATGTAGCCTCGGCGGTCAGAGTGCGATAGGCACTCTTACTGGGGACAGCAAGGGGCGCTGCTTCCCCAATCCCAATCAACAGCGCGGGGATGGCCCCAGGCAGGCCCTCATTCACATTGTGGAGGATAACAACCTCCACATAGAACGAGGGATCGGAGAGGTCCTCCTCTACAATGAAGACCCCTCCCTTCACCCTTCTCTGGCCAAACGGCAGATGAGGGATATCTTCCCCCACCCACCAACCATCCGCCTGCCCTTGCAGACGGACCGCCCCCACAGGCAGAAGTATCTCCTGCCCGGGATGACAATAGTAAATGGTGGGGCAGATGATCATTTTGCCCTCCAAAGGCGTGGGCGGTCTGCACCGCCAACAACCCCAGCCAAGTGGCCGGGGATTGAGATGCTGAATCCGCTCACGCGGTACGGGGACGAAAGAAGTAGCGTCTTAATAGCACTTCTCCCCCCAAACAAAGCTCAAAAGGCCGTCATTCCGGACTAGATCCGGAATCTACGCCTAAAGTCTCAAGCTCTGATTGAGACAGAAGTAAGCTTTCTTCCACTTCTCATACATTTAGCTTCGTCACATAAACGAATTTCTAGCTACGCCACGAAGAGGCATGTATATGCAGCCGTAAAGTAGGTAGGGGTTTTAGCCCCCTACCCAATGGGTCGTTCTCCGTCAATAACGGACAGGCCCGATGTGTTGAGAATTTACTACCTACACGCTGTAGGCAGTCAGCGGTCAACACAAGCCGCTGGAGTATTGATACGAGGCCTCCGCCTCACGACAAAGATTAAAACTTAATCCCGGCCCGACGCATTGCTAGCGCCATAGGACTGTCAAAAGACTCTTCTGCCTCCTCGGCAGACTGTTCTTTGACAGCCAAAACTGACACCGTCGGCTGCTCTTCCAGCTCAATCAGAGCAGGAGCAGGAGCAGGCAACTCCTCGGTCGACGTGGTGGTATTCGATTCCAACCACAATGCCGTCGCTTGCAACCACCATTCGGTGACATACCGCGCCGGAATCTGGAGGAACCGCGACCCAACTTCCGTGTCAAACAAACCAGGAATAGCCTCTCTGATTCGCTGACATTTGAGCGATCTTCGATAAGAAGCATCCGCTTCCTCTCGGAAGATCGCCTGAGCCCGGGCTTGTCCCACCAGCCGAACCGCTTGTTCGGCCAACTGGCTCGCCAACCGAACCTCAGCCAAACCAAAGTTGTGATGACCACTGGGATTGACCGCAGCCAATATTCCAGCCGCCTTCTCTTCGATCTGCTGTTGCTCAGCCTTAGCTGCCTGTTCAGCAGCCAAGCCATCTTGCTCGGCCTGCTCAAGGGCAGGAGCCAGCTCTTCAACCAGTCGCCCCGCCTCTATCAACCATTCCCGACTAGCGGGCGGGACTTCTACCATTATGCCCTGAAGGCGCTTATAAGCCTCCGACGAGCGATCAAGGTAGAACCAGCCGTTATGGGCATCCAGAATCTTCAATCTGGACTCCATAGCCTTCACCTCAGCTTCAGCTCGCACCTCTTCAAGTGCTGCCACTGCCTCGGATCGAACCCGTTCAGCCTCATCAAGAGACCGAACCCACACCGGCTGCCAGCGATCAATCCTGGACCAATACCGGCGTGCCCGAACGGTACCGTAAGCCAGCAGATCCTGCCCCGTCACCACGCACTGTCCATAGACAGCGGTCATAAACGGAATCTGATCTGCCGACTCCAGCCCCTCAACTGAGACCTCTGGTCGATGCCAGGCGTCCCACTGCTTCTGGTTCAGGTACTCGCGCACCCGCTCCTTCAGCAGGAATGGCTCAGTAGAGGAGAAAGTAGTATAAGCCACTTCAACCGCCACTTCAACCATTCGCCCGCCAGACAGGCGAACCGGCTGGTCATCAGACAGCTCAAGCCAGGCCTTCGCCTGAATCTGCTGATCCGACAACCGAACTCTAGGGTGAGTACGCCGATGACCGTAGCCATCAACATACTCTACTTTCAGGCCTTCGCCCAGCAACTCAATCGAGTCTGGCTGCTCTTGGAGCACCAGATCAATCAAATCCTGGTCGAGATCGGGCAGCAGGCACTTCGCAGCCACCTGCTTCTCCACCACCTCCTTAAAGTTGCCAGCGCCCTCCAGCTTGGCAAGATACCAAGCCTGCAGCTCAACCACCCCAAAGAGGGTCTCGCCGGCCCGCTGGTTCAGCTCCTTAGCTCGTTGGTTGCGAGCCAGATTGCGAACCATAATTTCCAACCCCAGACTCTCCGCCCGAGATTGACTCAGCCCAGCCAGCCAGCCAGCAAAGAGATCGGCTGCTTCGGGGTGCTCCCGATCCACAACCTCCTCTTCCCCCACTTCTTGACCATTAAAGAGAGTCTTGGTGGTCGAAACCACCACCCCCTTCCGGTCATCAAAGCGAGGTTGCAGGCCAGTCTGTTGCTCCACCAAATGCGGAGCGACTTCGACCAGCCAGTTCGGCTCAACCTTTGACGCCAGCTCGATCAGGCGCAGGGTGGTATGCCCATAGCGTGCCTTGATCTGCAGGTCAAAAGGCCGACCCACCAACCAACTGGCATTCTGAACCAGCGACGAACTGCCCAGTTCTCGGACAGTATCGTCACCATTCTTCCATCCCCCACCAGTGCCATGGTAGAGATGGTCAACCATCCCGGCACAGACCGCTTTGAGGATGTCCTCGCGGCGACCCGTTGAACCAGAATGGAACCGAGCGCCCAGAGCCCTCGCCAAATGAGAGCGGATCTCCTTAGCCCGATAATAGGCCTTCAGAGCCACCCCACTCTGATAGAGTTGGTCATTGGTCATCTCAGCTGCCATTTTATAGACAACCAGCTGACCAAGAATATCCGACTCCTGCTCCTGCGGCACCATTCGGCGCCAATCAGGTCGGGTCAGATTAGACCGACTTGGGGGGGCAACTGTAATACCGCCCTGCTCCAAGATAGCTGCCACAGTCAGGAGATCGTCCACCACCCCCAACCGCTCAGCTTCCACCAGCATCCGCGCATACTGCACTGACACCGGCAGCTTGTTAACCCGTCTCCCCATCGATGTGACTTCTCCAGCCGCTGTCATGCAGCCGAGAGCCACTAGAGACTGACGAGCCTCGTGGATGTCAGCCTTGTCAGGCTGATGGAAGAATTCCAGCTCTTCCATGTCAAACCCAGCACTGGCCAACCGGAGTACCGTCTGGTCGAGCCGCTTGCGCAGGATCTCGGCCACCGGAAACTCCGGTCGGTCGACACTCGGGCAGCGATCGATATAGATCCCTGCCTTCGTCCGACCAGCTCGACCCCGGCGCTGCGCAGAATCAGCCAGCGAAATAGGCTTAAGGTACAAGCCCTCAACCCCATCCACCAACTCAATCCGTCGCTCCATGCCGGAGTCGACAACGGCGTCGATATCGTCAATTGTGACGCTGGTCTGCGCCACATTTGATGCCACCACCACCTTGGGTTTACCGTAATGCCGGAAGCAGCGAGCCTGCTCCTCGGCGGTCAACTGCCCATGCAAAGGCAAAATCTCAGCCCACACTTGCATCTGCCGCAAAGCAGCACAGGTGGCCTCAATCTCCGCCTTGCCCGGCTGGAATACCAGTGTATTGCGCCTCTGGCGAACCAGCTCCGCAACGTCGGCTTCCACCGAACCTCCTGGCTTCTGCTCCGTCACCGGAAACAGTCGGCCTGGAACCGAGATAACTGGCGCACCACCAAAATAGGCGGCCAACTTGTCGGCTTCAAGCGTAGCGCTCATCAGCACTAGCTTGAAATCAGCTCCAGTTTCGATCTGGAGCTTGGCCCAGGCAACGAGAACTTCCAGGTTCTCGTTCCATTCATGGACCTCGTCCAGAATCAAAACTTGCCGCTTCCCATGACCCATCAGCTCGCGAACAAGCTGAAGACCATCGGTCACGAATAAACAGCGGGTGTCCGACGAATCTCGCCGATCCTCCGCCGTCCGATAACCAACAATTCCGCCCAATTCCTGACCGATTTCCTCGGCCACTCGCTGGGCCACTGTTCGGGCGGCCAGCCGACGCGGCTGGGTGATTACCAGATCATACCCAGCCTCCAACATGTACTGCGGCACTTGCGTGCTTTTCCCAGTCCCCGTTTCAGCGGTGACAACCACCACCGAATCGCCATCCACCCCTGCTTCAATCTCCGCCCGATAAGCGGAGATTGGAAGAAGAATATTGTTGCTCACAGCAACTCCTTCGAGCCAGGGGCGTCTCGCGACAATACCCACCCTGCTCGGCCAGTCTTTAACTGACTTCCATTCAGCGCTCAATTTCATCCAGAGCACCTACGGCATCGGGCAGGGTTGCCCAAAAGAGTTTTTACTGCAATTCACCTAGGTTGCGCTCCTCAATGAGGAGCTCCCGGCATACCTGCTCACTCCCCAGATACACCAAAAGCTCCTCACCCGAGAAGCCGTCAACTCTTTCATTCCCACCACGCTGCTCTCAGCTAAATAATCAACCCATTGGCCCTATCTTCCAATAGGGTCAACTAGGCACCTAAGAGCAACGGGCTAAGAACAAAAATAAACTCTTCCTTCTGATACTTAGTTCATCCATCTTTCAACAGACTATCCAGCAGCGCCACGAGGAGGCGTATCTCCGCCAGTTGGCGGATGCTGCCACGAAGGTCTCCTAGAACGATGAGTAATCTCACCATCCCAGGAGCCGGAACCGATATTGCCTTAGTCACCCAAAGGCTTCCGCAGCAGGTTAGGTCCCTATGTCCGAAGATTTGTTTCGTCAGCTGCAAGCAACAGCCAACCCCCAGCCACAGACACACTGGCTGGAATTGGGGTGGTTATTTTAGTTCGGACACCCACCGAACTCTCCCTATCGAGCGGGGCGGGAGAACCCCCGGCAGCCAATCGGCTGCCCCTCGGAGTTCCGGACGAGTTCGCCCGGAGAGACGACGTCATCACGGTCGGTGGCCGCAGCCACCAGACCAGAGACGACGAAGATAGTGCCGGCCTCGGGGGCCGGCAGCCCCTCGATCTCCCCGTACCCGGTCCTGAAGACCGGGATCCCGACACCATCGGCGTCGAGGTTATGAGACAGCTCCCGGGTGGTTGCCACCCGAGCCTCCTGTCCCGAAGCCGGGAAGGAGGCGACAACGTCACCCTCCTCCCCAACAACAACAACATTGATCGTATGAGGGGTTAGATTGATGAATTTGGTGGCCATAGGGCCTCCTCTAGGGCAATTGTTCAGCCTACCGCACCCGCGGCTGGCTTTAGTTCCCTGCCCAAGGAACAACCAGGGGTCAACGTTAAAAGCCCCCTGATTGTTCCCCAGCAAGTAGCCTGGAGACATCAATGTCGTTTATTTTTGATTCTTGGTTTACCGTTCAAGACGGATTCATCTCTGGTCAAAAGACCAGTCCGCCAACCGGCGGAAGCAGCGCCAGCCTGCACTAGCATTTCGGCTAGGCGAGCCATCGTAGAGGCGAATCAATTGCTGCCATGGGTTTCCCCAGAGAGCTTACGCTCCCCGGGGTTCGACCATCTCAGTCGCGAAGGATCCGAGGTAAGGTCTATCTGCTTCATTTCGCCAACGAATGCGTCGTCAGCCAGCGCAGCAGTGCGCTGAGGGTCATTAGTCCGCAGGCTGAAGCTCAGAGAGCTTGACTCCTGCCAGGACCTCCTCCCGGAAAGACCTTCCGGTCTCCGCACCATCCCAAGCCGGGATGGTCATCTCTTCCCGCACAAACGAGTGCGGGAAGAGGAAGATGTCGAGATTGAGCCCGAGGGGCTCAATCTCGATGCCTAGGATCTCCTGGGCGGCCTCCCGGCGCGCAATGCGCGTCGGGTAGACCGTCTCGTAAGGGAGAACGGTGATTGTCCTCCCCCTAACCAGAGCGGTCTCGCCACCGCCCCAGTTGTCGTTGTAAACTGGGGGGGCTTCCGCCCCGACGAGATCTGCCGGGTAGACCTGGGCGGCCCACTCCGCCCAGGTCTCGTCGTCAACCTCGACCATCAGGTCGAGGTCGGACGGTCGTTCGGGGGCGGTGAAACCGCCCCCCTTCTGTGACGATCCAAAGATCGTCACAGGGGTGCTTCCGAAGAGAGCCTGGAGGTCCCGAAGGACCTCCAGGTTGCGGTACTTCACCGCCCATTTCTGGGCGGTAGCCTCCGCGGCCGTAGCCGCGGCCTTTCGCGCCGCGGCGGCGGCGCCCGCCTTCACCTCGCCGATTTCTCGGCCGGCGAAGGCAATCATAGCGATCGCCACAGTGGCCACGAAGGCCACTGAAAAAATCAACTGCCAGTTCATGTTCATCCCTTTCACAGGATGCGGAGCATAAGCGGTACGGGCTTTGGCACGCTGCCAGGCCACTACACTTCACTCCCTCTGCTGACGGGCAGAGACCTGAGTTTCCCCAGGGTTTTGATTCTTTTCTTCAGAGAGATTTCTCCCTCACTTAATGGTCGAAACACTAGATTGCCGCGTCGCTACGCTTCTCGCAATGACGAGAAGAACAATCGTAAGACCAACAAAAACAGGTTAACCACTAAGTGAGACAGAAAGTCTCTGATGCTAGATACTTAGTTCATCTGTCTTTCGACAGACTATCCAGCAGCGCCACGAGGAGGCGTATCTCCGCCAGTTGGCGGATGCTGCCGAGGGAATCTCCCTCAGGTGCGACAAGGAGTCGCAACCTGAGGAAGTTGAACCGGGGACTTCGCCGGATTGGCGAATACCGCTCCTGACGGTTCAGAGGTTTGCGGATTTGTCTGCACTTCTAGTCAATGACAGGCTGTCATTAACCCCAGCAGCAGTGCGCTGGACGTAGAGAAGACTAGTTGATGCCGCTCTACGCAAACGGCTTCGAGATCACCCGGTCAACCCCGGGCTAAGCGGTCGCGACCGCTAGAAAAACCTACAGCGAGGAGACCAGCTCCTCGAGCCGACTGCGGTAAGCTGCAATTGCAGCCTCCGCCTCCGACTGAAGCAAGAGATCTGTCGGCCTGCTAAGATACGACTGAGACGAATCCGTCCCAGAGATTGTGAGTCTCTCCCATGGAGGGGTGTTTCTCTCCGTGTTGAGGCTCACAATCTTTTCCGAGAATTCAAGCGGTTTGTCTAAGGGCAGAAGGAATCGCTCCTTCTGCCCATCAGATAGACTTTCGAACCGCCTAGCTTCATCGTACGGGAGTCGTAGCTCCCATACGATGACAACCGCAGCGTCTGGCAGGAACCTCATTGAGGCTACTGCCACTCCCCTGAGGCCCAAGGCCTCGACGGACCTGTCGAGGCCTTCCAGGTAGTCCCATAAAGAAAACCTGGAAGGCTTCTCTATTCCCAACTCTCTCCACATCCCTAGAGAGAGTTGATTGACTCGGATACCAACATCGCTTGTCTTCACGATAGCCATTGCGCCCTCCTATGGGCGGCGGCGGTCTGCACCGCCAGGAAAGCCTTAATCAAGCGACCAAGGCTATTGAGAATCACTCAATCCGCTTACGCGGTACGGGGTCGAAAGAAGTAGCGTCTTAATACCACTCCTCCCCCAACCAAAACTCAAGCAACCTTGAATCTTAATTGGGACAGAAGTAATCTTTACGCTAAAACTTCTCCTAGATACTCAGTTCATCCATCTTTCAATAGACTATCCAGCAGCGCCACGAGGAGGCGTATCTCCGCCAGTTGGCGGATGCTGCCGAGGGGTTCTCCTCGGACACGATTTTGGGGGATCGTAGTCCGAGGAGCTGAACCGGGGACTTCGCCAGATTGGCGAATACCGCTTCCTGACGGTTCGAGGGTACGGATTTACGACTACAGAGTTTAATCCATTGCAGGCTGCAATGAACCCCAGTGGCAGTCAGAACACTGGTCTGTATTTTTAGCCTGCGGCATTGCACCGCTAATACCCCTGTAGGGCAGACTAGCCAACCCAGATAGGCGGGAGGCCTAGTCAGGGACTAAAAGTCCCCAACCAGACCGCTACCCATATCGGAGGGCCCGACCATGCATCGCCCCTGACCCAGCCATGATAGGCTTGGAGCAGAACGACGAACAGTCTCAGCAGAGCTAGATCGAGGGAATATAAACCCTCGCAAGATGCTGTAACCGGAGAAGTGTTTCCACTCCTCAACAGCACAACCAACGCGCACTGATGACCGATGAATTATGCTATTGAGAAGAAGAATACTCTCCTGTTTAGATACTTAGTTCAACAATCCGTCATTCCTGTGTAGACAGGAATCTATTCGAATTATCTATCCAGACTGCACCACGTGGAGGTAATCTATCTCGCAGTCTATAAGTTGTTGGTGGTTGGGGAAGCATGCCCCAACCACCGCGGAGTTAGGTCATAACAGACCCTCCTTCGCTAGGCCATATCCGTGGAATGGACGTAGGCCAGAATTGTAACTCTTCCAGATGCACACCTTGCGCACCTAGCTCCGAGCTGGAGGAAGGATATTTTTGTCTGGGGAGATCCCTCAATCTCCCAGGGGGTTCAGCCCCATATGATTCTCCAGAATGAGTCTGGAGCCAATTAACTCCTGCGCAAATCGCACAGCAGTGGTCGGCCACACCAGAATACGGTTAACGAGACGTCCACCTCGAAGTGACTATTTGATTTCCGCCCGGTCACTCACCGGGCAGAACCGCTATTTGCGCTTCTTTTTGCCACCCGTTAGGGTGGCCTTAGCTGTCTTGTCGGCAGCGCGGACTTCCGCCAGCACGTTGCTGGCGGCCCCAAGCAGGGGCTCTCCGAGCCCTTGCTCGCCGAGCCGAAGCCGGATGGTCGGTCGGCACCTGGCCGACCAAAGACAACGCTCGATTTACAATCTGAGCCTGTGCCTGTGCCTGTGCCTGAGTCATTTTTTCATCCCTTTCGAGGATGAAGGACAAAACGAGGCTATCGCAAGACGCGACGCACCTGCCTGCCCACCCCCATAGACGATGGGGTACTTTGTGGAGCTGCCGGGAATCGAACCCAGGTGCAGAGCTAATCAGCACTGAGACAAGTCTCAGACCTCTGACTCTCCCCCTTCAGCCCCATTTAATGGTTAATACAAAACAGCTTGCCGCGTCGCTACGCTCCTCGCAATGACGAAGAGAACAATCGTAAGACCAGCAAAAACACTTTAACCACTAAAGGGGACCGAAAAGTCTCCACTATTACCACTTGGTTTACCGTTAAATACGGATTCATCTCCAGCCAAAGGCTGGTCCGCCAACTGGCGGAAGCTGCACCACGGAGAGGTGGGTAATATTGCAGCCATTATTGATTTGTAAAGGTACGTCTCTCTTCGTTTCCTGCAGTTCTCGGCCAACAGCTAACTGCCAACCGCTAACCACACAGCGTAGCTGTGTACTCCATCCGTCCCATCATGTGGCAACAAACAGAGCCGACAAGCATCTGCTTGGTCGGCTCAACCAGAGTATTAGACTAGGATCTCAACCCATATCCGGAATCAAATTCAGGATAACATTGGGTTAGATAGTCTAGCTCAGATAGGTTAAGCAGACCAGACAAAGGCTTGAAACAATCTGGTATTGCCAGATTGCGTTAGTAGTTTTCAGCAATCCGTTAGCAGAGACTTTCTCCGCCAACCACTAACTGCCAACTACCAACCATAATAATTTTGCGCTTGAGGACAGGCAATCTATATGGAATTGAGTAATTCCTTTTGGACCACCTGTCCCCTTTCTCCACCAGCAATACTTTCGTCATCAGAAGATGAAAGATAGGGTGTATTGCCGTGGAGCAGTTGATATGGAAATAATGGATACAGCAGGCCGTCTCGCGTCGATTATGGCGGAGATAAGACTGATCCCCTGGTCCAGGTTTCCCCGGGCCAGAGCGACCCTGTGCCTCAGTAGAATGATTTAGGCTTTCCTGTCGTCCGAAGCGATCCAGGTTATCACCATTATTCATATCTACTATTAATCAGAATGAAACATATAGGGATCCGCCAGCTGGCGGACGTACTTCATCCTTACTAATAGCTTATAAGAAACTTAAAGGTACTTGTTAAATCACTCAATCAGCTGACTGAGCTAATCGATTTAACTGAACACAGTATAGCCCATAGTTAGCATTATGTCAATAGCCTAGGGTACTGAGATATAGACTAATAGCCTATTATCTCAGATAAACTCTATTTATATTTTGTCAAAAAACTATTGACAGCACTGATTAAACACCCTATAATACCCATACACCCCAAGACACCCATAACCCAAAACCCCATGCCGAAACCATCCAGCCCTCAATCCTCAACAACCGAGCACAGCTCCGCCCTGGACCAACTAATCCAAGCCGGCCTCAATCCCTCTCAGGCCCAAACCTACCTCCACCTCCTCACCGCCCCCCAAACCACCCCACCCCAGCTCGCCACCGCCATCAACATCACCCGCACCAACGCCTACGAGGTCCTATCTCAGCTAGAACAGCTCCAACTCGTCACCAAAGATACCTCCACCGCCAAAACCACCTACTCCGCCCAAAGCCCATCCAGCCTCAAGCAAATGATTCTCCGCCAACAAAAGGCTCTCAAAGACCGCTCTGACCGCCTGGAAGGCCTCTTGCCGTCACTTTTATCCACCTATAGGCTAACCCAAGAACAGCCAGGCGTCCTCTATCTAGAGGGCCTTCAAGGCCTAACCACCCTATTTGATGACATTATCCGCCAAAAAGAAGAACTATTAATATTCCCTAGCGCCCATGACCGAGATGATCCTCAGTCAGCCACAGCCATTGACCAACAAATCGCCCGTCAAATCGCCGCAGGCATCGCTGTCAGAACCATCTATTCTGAGGCAGAAAGACTAAGTCCAGAAGAAATAGAGCAGCTGGCCAGCAATAATGTAGCTGTCCGCCACTTCGGCACTCACCTCTTTCCAGCCCAAATTATGGTCTACGGCGACAATATTGCCCTCAGCACCTACCGTCAGGGCGTAGTGACTACCATTATCACCAACCCCGAGATCGCTCAGACTTTACGCCAACTATTCAATAGTATCTGGGAAAACACCACTTCTTAGTTCGGTGGTCGATTTATATATTCCATAGGTAGAGTTGCTAATAAATATTCCTCAAAACCGGAAGATCTATTGCTAGTTTCAACATCTGGCTGGAATATCGTCTGCATTATTTCAGTAGTTTGTGCAGCCCTGTTAGTAACCCATAACACCAAGTCATGCCATTCTTTGATGTCATCTTCAGAGAACGCTTTGTAATCATGGCTTCCTGAGCCATGATCGAACACCTTGCCTCCTGTATCAGCCTTCCTTTTAAATTGCACACCATCCCACGCTCCACGCGCGACGTCGACAGACATACCTAGAGAATCTCGATCAATGCTAATTCTAAATCCGCGCTGAATATGCTTTACAGTCTCTTGTCGTCCTTCACTCCATTGAGTAACCTCAGATTCATAGTGTGCGCTGGCTGATTCCTGATAAGGCAAATAGGTAAAACAAATTCTGGCATTTTTACCTTGCTCTCTAATAAACAGCTTGATTTTGCCCCTGTGTTGAAACTCATCAATATCATTTAAGTCTTCCTGCGGAAGATCAATAAAATCACCTTCTGGGTTATAAGAATGGTTGCAAACCTCAAAAGAAAAGAACCGTCCCTCGTTCACTGGCATAGGCGCAGAGTCCACAGCAGCAGTCAAATGGGTATAATCTTCTGGATCCATATAATCTGATGAATTGTAGCCATATGCGCTTGCAATAGATTCATCTGACTGAAGTATTAGATTAATTGCGCGAACTGTATAATAAAAATCCCTCTGTACCCTAGCAATCTCTTGCAAGTCAATTTCTGGAGAATTACTATCTGAATCTTTAAGCAATTCATTAATCTTTGCTGCCGAGTCAACCAAACCTATGCTCCTTTTGACCAAAGATGCTGCAGCCTTCCTGACGATTTCTGGGGCACCGTCATGTCTTGTGATATTGTCACATTGCTGAATAATTTCTGCGGTCCGAACCAGCAGAGTGCTTCCATCGTATTCGTGCCAGCCACCAAACTGCTCTATGTCCCCCACTCGATCCATAAGCTGCACAGATAGCTCTGGATCATTAATCTGTTCTGCTATTAATTGGCGGGCTGAATCAACAACTTCTGAGTTATAACGAGTATGATCAAGCTCAACATCGCTAGATATTAATTGAGCATCACTGTCATATCCAGGCTTGTGCTGTGACAATTCTTGGTATTCAAACATATGCTAAGTATACAGCCAACCGAAAATTTGCGCTTTGGGCATTTTGATTATGCCTACCTATGGAATTGTCTTACTCTTAGTAATCACATAAGATTTTAAAGAGGTACCGGCGCAAAACTATATTTTACATTCTCCAAATAATCACCATACCTGGCCGGATTAGCCAAATCAGGGTCAAAAGCCTCCCGGACATGATTATTGGCCTCATCTATCGGCAAATCCCTCCGCCGGGCCATCTCTTGCGCCCCTGCTGTCACCACCAAACCAACCAGCAAGTCCACAAATCTCATCTTTTGCCCATCTTTTACTTCAATCGTCCCCATATCCAGAGACAACAGGCCTGTCGACTCCTCCAGATCCAACCTAATAGTCAGCTTCCTCTCCTGAGTCGTCAACATATCATCATCGGCCAACGCATAGCCACACTCAATCAAATCCTCCATGGTCAGAGCCACACTAAAGCTCATCCGGGCCTCCCCCACCTCCGAAGCATGTGGCCTAATCGTCATTCGGTTGCCACTCTCAAAAACTACATGATTCAAAGATGGATCAGACTTTTCAACATAATTCTGTTGTGGGACCTCCTGCATATCACTGGCCATCGACTGCAGAGCCTTGTTCAACAGTTTTAAGACAGCTATCGGATGCTCAATTTGACCAATTTTCACCTCAGCAGTTCCTCTCATATACGGCGACACAGCTACCACTCCTTCCTCACGAGCCAAAGATGGAATTACACTCAAAACCTCAGTCACCCTCTTTACCGTGGCCAAATTTATCCCCTTAGCATACCCATCTCCCCTGCCCCCCAAGTCAAACCGATTCGCAATCACACGCATCGACTCACGAATATCCGCCACACAGCCCAAAATCATCCCCAACTGCTCCCCATCCACCGACTCAGCAATCTCCAGTAAAATCTCCCCAAACTCATCCCCCATCTCCAAAGCCAAAAAAGACTCCAACAGCCCAATCCTAGCTCCTTCATGTCTATCCATCACCTGCTTTAAACGACCCAATTGATCCTGATCAGCCTCAACCATAAATCGCAACAGATGAATCTGCGAAGCCAAAGAAACTTCACTCAATTCCACACCCAACACCTCCTCAACCCGCCCCCTCATCTCCGGCCGGTGGAGCTGCTGCAACAACACTCCTTCTCGACCAGGCATCGACACCCCCAAGGGGTTAATCCTCTCATCATCAGTCACTTCTTCCAACCGCAACCTATGTGCGCCATCGCCCTCCCACACAATCCCCTGAATATAACCCCAATCATCAACCGGAGCCTTACAACCCCGAGCAATAGTCACCCAAGAGCCAAAACGATCATCAAACTCTAGTTGCTCATCCCAAGAGCCCCTACTCTCAAGCTCCTCGACCAACTTCAAATCCTCCGGATCGATAACATATCCATAGCGAATCATCGTCTGTGCAACCTCTACCCAAGCTACATCAGCCGACATCGCCACCATTGGCTTTTCCTGCCTGCTCATTTCTCGCAGCCGTTCTCTCACTCCCCGCCACACCGAACCAGCCCATCCACCTTCTCCCAAAGACCGTCTTGCCACCTGACTCAACACTTCCATTGTCTCAATTCGCTCAAGACCATTTTTCTCAGCCAGCAACCCGACCAATCCCTCACTTACAACCTCAACCTGGCTATTTCCAGCTATCTGATACACAACCTCACCCACAATGCGCTCACCAGCCGACTCTCTCATATCAGGCTGTCCATTACAACGAGCAGCTAGTCTTACCATCCCGTCAATTCCTCCAGCCCAATTAGCCAAGCTTGGACTGCCGCCAAAGACAAGGCTGTTCATTACCAGCACCGACTTGCGCACAGCTTCCCGCTCACTTCCATCAGCAGCTTCAAGAGTATCCAAACAAAAATCCACATACCCATCCAAAAATCCCACCATAGCCTGCACCTTTTCACCGCTGTGCCAACCATCATAATCCAAACCCACCCGTTCGCCCAATACCGTCTTAATCATTTCCTGCACCTGAGACGAGCCCATCGAAGGATGAACAAAATCGGACTTTGCATACTGAGGCGCCAACTCAACCAACACCTGCTCAGCCCACTCAACCGCCAGCTCAGAGCCCTTTTCTCGCAACTCCTCCTGACTCATCAACTCTATCGCTTGCCCTACCATCTCATCAGTGGAAGAATACTTCTTGTACATCGCCTTCAGATATTCTTTTTCCAAATCACTCATATCGCCAACATCTATCCCAGGCTCAATACCATCTTCACCAGCAAGCTCGACTGTCTCAGCCTCTTCAAGAACAGGCTCAACCACCGCGCCCTGATCATCTATTTGATTCTCACCAGATCTATTAAGTAATTGCTCACCCATAACCATCAGTATACAATCAACCAACCAATAAACAAAAACGCACCCTACAGATACCCTACCCTCTCAGTGTAATCGCCTAAGACTTATGCAATTCCTGCTCCACCATCTCCCTATTCAACTCCACTGGCAATTTATACAAACGATTAATCTCAGCCTCTTTCACCTCAACACCCTTCGCCGCATACTCAGCCACCACCTGCTGCACCAACTCATAATTCGCCCTAGACACCATCATATTCAACAAACTATCAATATTCGGCTTACCAGTCTCCGCTCTCCACGAAGATGCTAGATCCAGATAATTAACCAGCATCAACTCATCAATCCGATTCGCCAACTCCGGATTCTCAGCAATGTGCTTAGTGTAGGTCCGGGTATTAATTCTATCCTGGAAGCTAAAAGCCAACTCATGATCAGCGATCAACGGAATAATAGCTTCATCCACGCCCGGATGAGCCTCCACATCACTCAATCTATCCGCCGCCGCCTGACCATGACTAGCCGCTGGACGACCCATCGCCTTGTTTCCTTGATGAAAGAAAGCCGTCGACTCGATCACCGCCTCCTGGCCCGAAGCCGGATCCACAAACCGATACGGCCGACCAGCCGCTTCGATCGCCTTCCACTCCTCCCAACTAATGTCCACCCGCACACTCTTAGGCTCAGTCGCCAGCTTCAATTGCATACAATTCGGCTTCTCCACATCATGCAGAAATATAAACTGCTCCCAGGACCGGGTCTGCTCCTGAGCCAATAATCTAAATCGCTCCGCATAACCCTCAGGCAAAGACTCCACAAATCGCCCCGTCTGCATATCATCCAAAGTCTGAATCATCAGCTGGAGATGTTGCAACATATCCCCTTCACAATGATAAGGTCCAATATGAGGAGTCTCAAGTGATTTAGAAATATCATCAGCCAACTCAGGCAATTCCTCAATCACTCGCCCATAAACCGTTTCAAATGCTGCTAATTGTTCGGCAGTCGGCTTGAATAGCTCATCACTTGGCAAGCCCGGCTTGTCTACACTATTTTCAGGTATTTGTGGCAACTCAGCGCTCATACCATAAGTATATAGCAATACCTCCCCCAACACACAATAAAAGCCGCTGTTGAGTTTTTGAACTTGCAGCGGCTTTTATTCGATATTCTATATCCTATCTACCATATCCGATTAATTGGCTTTCAGCCAATTAATCCAAGTAGTCTTTCAACTTCTTCGATCGAGTCGGATGCTTCAGCTTCCTTAGCGCCTTAGCCTCAATCTGACGGATACGTTCTCGGGTAACGCCAAATTCTTTTCCAACCTCTTCTAGAGTTCGCTGACGACCATCCTCCAGACCGAAACGCAAAATTAGAACTCGACGCTCGCGAGGAGCCAAAGTATCCAGCACTTCCTGCATTTGCTCCTTCAACAGCTCATGAGAAGCCGCATCATCCGGCGCCATCATCACATCATCTTTAATGAAGTCGCCCAGCTTGGAATCTTCTTCCTCGCCCACCGGAGTCTCCAAGCTAGTTGGCTCCTGAGAAATCTTAACAATCTCCCGGGCCTTCTCCACTTCGATACCCATCTTCTCAGCGACCTCTTCAGGAGTAGGATCGCGTCCCAAGTCCTGAGCCATGCGACGCGAAGTCCGAATGAACTTGTTAATTGTTTCCACCATATGCACTGGAATACGAATCGTTCGCGCCTGGTCGGCAATCGCTCGAGTAATAGCCTGGCGAATCCACCAGGTCGCATAGGTCGAGAACTTAAATCCACGCCGCCAGTCATACTTCTCCACTGCTTTCATCAAGCCAATATTGCCTTCTTGAATCAAGTCCAGCAAAGTCAAACCACGACCCACATACTTCTTAGCAATAGACACCACTAAACGCAAATTAGCGTTAATTAACTTCTGAGCAGCCTCACGATCACCATTTTCAGCCGCCTGAGCCAATTTAATTTCATCTTCAGCACTCAACAGAGATACCTTGCCGATTTCACGCAAATACATGCGCACCGGATCAGAAGTACTCTTAGCCTCTTTGGCTGTCAATTCGTCCAACTGCTTCTTCAGGCTTTCCAAAGGATCTTCTTTGGTTTCAACCACTTCATCGCCAACTTCGAACACATCAATATTCTCTTCCAAAAGTCGAGCATACACAGTGTCCAACTCTTCAACATTCTCTTCAGCATTAGGGAAGATCGCCAAGATATCCTTGTAGGTCACAAAGCCCTGTTCTTGGCCCATTTTCAACAACTTCTTAACCTTCAAAGCCCGAGCTTTAGGATCAACCACTTCCTGCTCCGACTTAGTTGCAGCCGACTTAGTTGATCTTGCTTTTTCACTTTTTACAGTTGTGGATTTGGTAGTTTTTGTTGTTTTTTCAGTCGCCATATACAATACCCCTCCCGAGTTCATGCAATTATCCCAGAATATTGGACACTAGTATCTGGATATTGAATATAGGATATAGCTATATAGCTCCATATTCAATATTCCATATCCAATATTCTACTTCCTGCCCATAGCGGAAAGTTGCCCACTTATCTCAATAAATTGTTGTTGAAGTTCCAAAACTTTGTGTTTATCCAACACTTCTGCTTGCTTGAGTGAACGGCTTAGTGTATCCAACTGCTTTTTCAAAGAAAGCCTTTTAATCTCTCGTACCACATCAAGCAACTCAGTTAAGCGCTGATCAACTGTTATAGAACTGTTATTAACAACGCCTATTGTACCACTGTCAGTCAAACTAGACTCTATCACTACCGAACTTAATCGGTCCAATTCAGCCTGACCCTCCTCAGACAAACTATCTGCCCATCTTTTAACTGACAATCTACCCTTTTCGGCCACCATTTCTCGAAACGCAGCCACCAATTCAGCCTCATGTTCCGCCGCATCAACTGGCAACAAAGCCAACATCTCACCAAACCGATCAGCCTGCACCTCCTCCAACGGCAAATTCAACCAACATCCCACCAAATACTCCACCAACACCTCCTGCCGACTTAGTTTTTTAACAACTCGTCGCTCGTCGCCCGTCGCCCGTTCCTGCGTTTTCCCGCCCCCCAAGCCTCGTCGCTCGTCGCTCGTCGCTTGTCGTCCCTGCGCCTCCCGGCGCAGCATCTCCCTAGCCTGTCTCCTCAACACCGCCTCATCCAACTGCAAAGCATTGGCAATTTTCGGAAAAAGCATAGCTTGAGCTTGCTGATTGTTATTATTTAAGATAAACAACGGCAAAATCTCCTCTGCCGCCGCCTGTTTCCCCTTTTCGGTTCGTAAATCATGCTGAGATCCAGCCCACGATAAGTAAAAATCAACCACTTCCGTCGCCTCATCCACCGCTTTCACCCAACTGTTAGCATCAATCGAAATGCACTCATCCGGATCACCGCCATGCGGCAACCGAACAATCTTTATATCCAACTCAGCCTGCCGCAACAAATCAATAGCTTTCCGAGTCGCAGCTTGACCCGCCTTATCCCCGTCAAAAGCCACATAGACCCGACCGCTAAATCGCTTCATCACCTTGACTTGATCTTCAGTCAAGGCCGTACCCAATGGAGCAACTACCTCGCCCACACCCACTCGGGCTGACGATAGCACATCAACATTCCCTTCCACCAAGACAATTCGGTCTTTTTTTCGAATTGAATCCTTGGCTACCGACAATCCATACAGCAGCTGCCCCTTATGAAACAAAGGCCCATCCGGACTATTCAAGTATTTGGCCCCCTTCGGTTCAGCCTCCATACTTCGCCCACTAAAGCCCACCACTCGCCCCATCCCGTCAGTTACCGCAAACATCACCCGATTCCGAAATCGATCATACTCCCGACCACCATCATTCTGACTACTCATGCCCGATTGACGAATTTCCTCCAAACCAAAACCTTTTTTAGTCAAATACTGCTGCAATGACTGCCATGAATCAGGGGCAAACCCAAGCCGATACTGCTTAATCAGCTCACTATCCACCTGCCTCTTAGCTAAATATTCACGGGCTTCCTTGCCCAAATCATGCTCCACCAGCAAATACGTATAATACTCAGCCGACAAATTCAAAATGTCATATAAGCGCTGCTTGCTGCGCCCCTTCGCTGCAAATTTCTCGTCACGTTCCAATTCCACCCCCGCCCGCTTTGCCAACTGTTCCAAGGCTTCAATAAAGGTTAAATTATCATGTTTTTCCAAAAAAGAAATCACATCGCCATGCTCGCCACAACCAAAACACCGCCATGTCCCACGATCCGGCGACACCATAAAAGACGGCGTCCGCTCCCCATGAAACGGACACAACCCCTTATAGGTCTGCCCCGCCCGATTCAGCCGAACATAGCTGCCAATAACTTCCACAATATCAGTTTTCCGCTTTACCTCTTCAACCTGCGATTCCATGCCCCCATTCTACCACGCTTTAGCCCAAACCTTTGGGTTATATTTGGGCAACCAAGCATACCTCAACATTTCACCCCCCCCTCTTTATGCCAGGCAACTCCGGGAGTTGCCACTCCAGACAACCTCGGAATACCGCCAATTACGCTTACAGAGTAACTCGCTGCGCTTGTAACGGTAGCTTCAGTTATTTTGCTCTTTGAGCAATAACTTCCACTACTTACGCCCTCTTGCTTCGTAATGAGTTCACAAACTCGACCTCTACAAAATCCCTTTAGTGGTTTGCGGCGAGCAAACAAATCAAAAGATAGCGGTCTCAGACAAAAATACCCCAGGCAAAGCCTGAGGTATTTTTGGCGGAGAGGGAGAGATTCGAACTCTCGGTGCCTTGCGACACACACGCTTTCCAAGCGTGCGCACTAGACCACTATGCGACCTCTCCAGAGGGCGCATGACACTACGTAATTTTACTACTTTCAAGACCACACTATTCCCGAAGCACCGTGGTCTAGTAAACTAGACCGATTTTTTATCTGGGAGAGCTGCGCTCTCCAGGCGGCCCCAAAGATGCTCCGACTCGCACTCGTCACCTGTACGCGTCACTCCAATGAGAGCGAGCCTATCTTATCAAATATCGGTTCAAACTTCCAGCATGAACAATAATGCGCCAGCCTTAACGATTGTAGTCATCCTCTAATCGCTCATTGTCGTCCTCATCAGAAGGTTGACCTGGCATGGCATGTCGCCATACTTCAGCCGCTAACACATAATTATCAGACCGAGATAGTAGTCGGTGACACTGCTTGGCTTCTAGCTCAACCATTTGGCCTTTTTCTGCTTCAAAAACAGGCTGGTCATTTGGATCAAAACTCTTGCTATACCCACCGCCGTCAGACAGATACTTCCATAATTCCGAGCGTCTCTGGTGGCGTTGCCAACTCAAACGTTGACCTGGCTTCACCAACAAAAACTTTGGACTAATATTCTCAAAACCTAGTTCAGCCAACCCAGACAGCTCTTCGCCAAAAAACTGACTAGCAAAACTTTCAGCTCCTGTTGAATCAAATCGAATAAACCCACCCCAAGGACGCTCCGCATCCATGTCAACAACCACCTGCCCAGCCTCTTGGGACCGCTCTGCCAATTCAGTAAGTATTTCCGACACATTCCGACCACCTACTAGCGAAATCGATTCATAGTTAATCATAATCTAAAGTATACACCTCAAAACACCCTCAAATCACCCGTACATAGATAAATAGCGTTATCTACTATAAAAAGACTTCCGTTATAAAAATAGTCCTTCAGGAGTTTGCGGCGAGCAAACAAATCATTAATATAGCGGTCACCGACATGAAAAATCTTCCTTAGGGAGGTACCCCTTCAGTGGTTTGCGACGAGCAAACAAATCATAATATAGCGGTCACCGCCATAAAAAAGACCTCCTTTAGGGAGGTACTTTTTTATGGCGGAGGGGGAGGGATTTGAACCCCCGGTGAGCTTGCGCCCACATTTGTTTTCGAAACAAACGCACTAGGCCACTATGCGACCCCTCCAAGGGTTGCATGACACTTCTGTAATTTTACTACCTTTAAAGACTTGTACTACTACCGCTGCACCGTGGCCTAGTAAACCAGGCCGAATTAATTGATCTAAATATTGCTCAGCAATATTCAAGGCGGCCCCTGAGTAACTAGTTCTAGGCGCTAGCTCTTACGTCAGCAGCATTAGCCAAGCAATTATACCAAATCACTCCAATATCCCCAATCACCCTACTCACCCTTTTGTCATTCCTGCTGGGCAGGAATCAGAAAGTAGCGGGGAGAGTAACTCCGCTTCGCTTCGTGAGGTAGCTCTATACTATTGAGCTCGTTGGCACAATGAGTATGCCACTACCTACGCCCTCTATTGCTAAGCAATAGAGTTCTCAATCGATCCCCTCAACAAAAAGTCCCCAGACCGAATGGCCTGAGGACTTTTTGGCGGAGGGGGAGAGATTCGAACTCTCGAGAAGGAAAATCCCTCTAGCGGTTTAGCAAACCACCGCACTAGGCCACTATGCGACCCCTCCAGGGGTTGCATGACACTTCTGTAATTTTACTACCTTTAAAGACTTGTACTACTGCAC
>CAZKPX010000001.1:262107-317478 GCA_964554805.1 uncultured Candidatus Saccharibacteria bacterium | reverse complement strand
CTTCTGTAATTTTACTACCTTTAAAGACTTGTACTACTGCACCGTGGCCTAGTAAATCAGGCCGAATTAATTGATCTAAATATTGCTCAGCAATATTCAAGGCGACCCCTCCAAGGGTTGCATGACACTTCTGTAATTTTACTACCTTTAAAGACTTGTACTACTGCACCGTGGCCTAGTAAGCTAGGCCGATTTTTATCTGGGAGGCTTCGTCCCTAGGCGACCCTAAGTTAGACTCGTACTCGTTCTTGTCGCTCGTCGCTTCTGTGGGGCAATCCGCTAAGTGGAGGATAGCCTGCAGAGTATACCAGAAAGAATTGGCTCTTATCAATTATTTATTGTGTAGCAGGCAGGCATCGTGTTAGAGTGTAGCTATATAATTGTAATATACTGAGTCTACCCATGCCCGAAAATGATTTACCGGGACCAATTCTTCTCAATGTCGATGATGACGAGCCGGAGACAAAACCCGAACAAGATAAAAAACCGCCAAAACGAGACAAGATCGTTGAATTCCTGAGCTGGAGCTCCCCCAGCCGCCTTTATGATGCCAAATCTCCTCAGTGGTTTCTTGGTATATTCTTCTTAGGCCTCATCCTTATGATCGGCCTAGCCATTGTCCAAGAAATTTGGCTAGCCTTATTCGTAGCCGCAGCTGTCTTTGTCTTCTATGCCCTAGCCCGCGTCCAGCCAGCAGAGGTAGATCACAGCATTTTGTCCAAAGGCATTGAAACCGCTGGCCGCCTCTACGAATGGAAAGATCTCAAAAGCTTCTGGATTTATAAACACAAAGGTGCAACTATCCTACGTCTCGATACCAGATTATATTTTCCTCACGTCCTAGAACTACTACTTCCCCATGAAACACCTGCTGATGACATCGAAGAGCTGGAAGACCTCATTAGCGAATATATCCCCCTCCAAGAAAAGCCAATCTCCGAAGCTGGCGACATGGCCGACACCGCCATCCTGTCCATCGCCAACAAGCTTCCCGGTCAAGGTAAAATGCTCAGCTGGCTAGCCAAAAATCTGGGCATTAAGTAAGCACTAGCTTCTACTCTCCACACAATAAGTCGACTGAGAATACGCCCGGTAGGCAACTACGTTTCACTCCGTGACGGTAGCACCAGTTATTGAGGTCGCTGCCCCAATAACTTCCTCCTACCTACGAGCCTACTGTTATGCAGAGAATTACATACTCCAAATACAACAAAAACCCCCCAGATCTTAAAAAGACCTGAGGGATTTTTGGTGCACCCGGTAGGATTCGAACCTGCGACCTCAACTTCCGCAAAGTTGCGCTCTATCCAGCTGAGCTACGGGTGCCTAAAACTACTGGTATCGAATCAGTCTTCGACCAAACTATAAATGACTGCCTGATAAACAGGCCGACAACGCAACGTATTCTACACTATTCCACCAACTTTTTCCAGTACCTACGAATGGCTGGACACCTGGATTAACAACACGTCTTATAGACCCCTTCAGACTAGGCTTATAGCTTGACTTTCAAAATTGTATTTGCTAGAAACAACTAAGGTCCGACAATCTAGACTAGCCAGGAGCGATGACAATGCCCATTCTAGAAGATATTGACCTTATCCAGGCAGAAGTGACAGTAATTCAAGAAATGGCCAGGGTCTTAGCTAAAGGGGAAGCTAAGGCTCGAAGTTGGAAATCCTTAAAGTTCAACGGGCCAGAGCAGCAGGAATCAGAATCTCGGTACAACAACATTCTCCTTGTCCTCAACGGCGCACTAAAAACCGACAAGAGTGCAGAGTTCTCAGACCAGCTTCTGAATGAACTGCGCATTCTAGCCGGCAGATTATCGCAACATCAAATCAGGATGTTGCAGGTTAGAGCCTGGGATATTTACAAGGCAGACCAGGCACTCAAAAAAGGACTTAATCGACAAAAGCTTCTTTCAGAAGCTCATCAGCGCAGCCTGGCGCTGACCAGTAGAGGCCTTTCTCAGGCTACAGCCGATAAACTTCTGAAACTGATGGACCTCAATACTGCCTTACTCGCCGCTTCATGGTGCAACTTCGTCAGAGGCTCCTATAGCGCCAATACAGTTGGTTGGCTTAAGGATCAGCTAGCTGATCCGCAACGGGTGAGAAAAATGACTCCGGCTGAGATTCAGAGCCTATGTAACATGTGCGTAAAATCTCCGGAGATGCTGGCAAAAGACCAACTCAGTTTGTGTAACTTCGCCATCGCCGTAGGCATCATCCTCAACAGTCGCCGTCCCACTAAATCACGGCGACGAACAAGTTGAACATCGAGATGAGCCGGCTACCACCCGTAGTCAGCTCATCTCCCCACCTTAATCCCTAGCCAAAGCCAAACCAAACACTCGCGCAGCACCCGCTCGCTTCAGCATCATTGCCATCTCAGTCATAGTCGCTCCACTCGTAAATACATCATCTATCACAATAAAAGTTTCCCCTCGAATTGCTTCATCACGCTCAGGTTTCTCCAAATCAATTTCAAAAATCCCCCTTACATTAGATCTACGCTCCGCTTTATTCAAAGTTGTTTGGGAAGCCGTTTTCCGCGATCTCTTCACTATTCCCTCTACTACCGGCAATGCCAATTTCTGTCCCATCTCCTCCGCAACTACCATTGCCTGATTAAACCCACGTTTACGCAACGACGACTCATGCAATGGCACCGGCAACATCACCGCTGCTGGCAAATAAACAGTCTCCCTCTCCAAATAACTCGCTACCAACTCGCCAACCACCACTTTCATAACAGTCGCTTGGTGGTATTTTAACTGCCGAATCAATTGCCGAATCGGTCCCCGATAGTATGTCAGGCACCACAATCCATCCAATCCCCAAGCACTTCGACACGCAGCATGAGTCAAGCCCCCAATCGACCCCTCATAACATACCGGGCATCCTTGCTCATACACAAAATCCACCCTCTGCCAACATTTCTCACACAACAACTCCCCCATCCTATTACAACCCACACAAAACTTCGGAAACAAAATATCCAACACTATCTGCCATATCTTCATACTAACGATAGTATCATCGCCGTCAACAAGCAATCTCCACACCCCGAAAGTCAGCCAAGAACCACTTTCCGAAAGTGGTTTGTTTGAGCTTTCAAACTCATAAGGCATCTCCACCAACAAAAATACCCTTTTAAGATGGTCCCTCTTCAAGAGTAAAAAATAAGGCTTACAAGATTTAATCCCGCACGGCGGGTTAGGATTAAATCCCAACAGACTTTCGAGGGTAAAAATAGAAATTTGTGGAATACCACCATAATAAAAGCCTCCTTTAGGGAGGCCTTTATTATGGTGGAGATGCCCAGTTTGATCTGGGGTCCGAGAGATATTCCATAACATGGTGCTTACAAGCTTAGTCAATATAAAATTACGCTCTTACTGTACTATACTGACGCAGACGCAGTAACAGCGGCGGTTAAGATTCATATCAATTAAGTTTTAACCAATTACTTAACGATATCCCAACTAAATATGACACACAGTATTCCCCGTCAGGAGAGAGCATACAGTGCGCTGTTTAGAGGCTTTTAGGCGTAAACAGGAGCGTAAGCTGGGCTAGCTACCAAAGTAGAAAGCGCAGACTTAGCCTTGTTGAATGCTGAATCGGCATTTATTGGATCATAAGCGTTGATAACGCAGCACTTATGAGACTGCGGCTTGCCATTATTAAAGAGCTATCTTCCGTCGATGCAATACATCCCCGTAAAATAATTAAACTAACTGCGATTTAGAAATTACTAGAAGTAACTTCCTAAATCCTAAACGGAACGTCCGCCCACCGGCGGATCCCAAACTCTAAAAAGAAGCTACACTTCTTTTCCACGCAAAGCGCGATCTATATCCAACTGAACTGCTTTCTTCTTCAAAACTTCGCGCTTATCATAAAGCTTTTTACCCTCTACCAAAGCAATTTCAATCTTAGCTAGATTACGCGAAGTATATACTTTGAGAGGCACTATTGTCAAATTTCTAGCCTCAACTTTTGCTTCCCAAGCCTTCAGTTGACGCTTATGAAGTAGCAATCTCCGGCTAGCGCGCACCTCAAAATCACGATCAAATCCACCGCCCCATGGCGCAATATAAGCATTCACCAACCAAGCCTGGCCGTCCTTAATTCGCACAAAACTTTCAGTCAGCGTAATTCGACCAGCCCGAATCGACTTAATTTCTGCCCCACTCAAAGCCATGCCAGCTTCGAGCGTATCAATAACAGTGTAGTCGTGAAAAGCTCGCTTATTCCTTGCAAATATATTCGATTTTTTGTCAGATTTAGTCCTAGCCATAAGCCCTCTTTAAAACTCAACCATGCAGGCGACTGAATGCTTGCAACTCTACGCTTGGAAGCGAAGTCCTTATTCCTCCCCGCAGTGACTTAAATAAGTCGCGAGGAAGGAATGAGGTGATTCCAAGCAGTTACTCAAAAAACTATGTCTTCAGAGATCCGCCCTAAGCAGGTTTCCCTCCGACAGAATATAAAGCCTTTTTGCCTCGACGTCAATTCCAACCATTTGGATAGTACCATTATCAGCCAAACGATACTGCCCCACATACTTCCCCGCCTTAGTCCACACCAAGATCGCCTCGTCTTGCCATACCAGCAATGTATCAGTCTTATCGCTACTCATCAAAGCTTTCGGATTCTTCAATAAACTAGACCTTTCCCAGGTCACATTCTGCCGAGCACCATTCAAATATACTTCCATAGTGCCATCGTCCTGAACCACATAAACACTCCCATCCACGGCAATATCAACAAAATTAGTCCCACTCAGAACTTGGTTAAAATAAGTCGACACTGTGCCAATTTTCTCCCCTTGAACCGGCAGGCGATACACCTGTCCTGTCCGATCAAGCAAATAACCCGTCGATTTATACCCAGTCAAAGATTCCGCCTGCAAAGACGCAGCCAGCACCGTTCCACTAGATAACCCACCATCACCTCTCACCACAAACGACTGTCCGCCGCTCACTAGCACCAGGCCGTCACTTGTCATTGCCAGCAAGGCTCCGCGATCATATCGATTGCTGCTCTGTAGTTTTTGCACCTTACCCTGACCATTCACCATCACTAATCGCTGCTCCTGACTATCGACCGCATACACCGTCTCACCATCCATAATCAACTTGGACTGAGTCGGATTGATTTGCAGGCTAGCCAACTTAGTTGTCTGCAAGACACTTCGTGACAAAACTTTATCTTCTAATAATTCTTGCCGTTCAATTGCAGCTATCACCTGCTCATTTTGGCCGGCCAATTCCTCGGCCTGACCAATCAAATCTGCCGAGCTATCCAACATATCTAGCGATCTGTCAGCATTAACCTCCGCAATCGATTCAGCCTCATCCTGCTTGCTCGTAATCTCCGCCAAGATACCATTAAGGCTTGTCAAATCAGCTGCCGACGGCTGCTCTGATTTTGGCCAAAAAATAGACCCAACTAGAATAATCACCGCCAAACCAACCAAAATCAACGGCAAAACCGGCGTCTTACCTCCAATCTTCCACTGCCACAACTTCACCCCCTGCCCTTTCACTCTCGCCCCAAACGCCCTAATTCTCGCCGCATATCGCTGAGCCTGCCCCGATCTATTAGGATCGCTTGTCGCCTGCACATCCTCAATATGCAACCCCTCTTCCTCTATCGTCGGCACCTGCTTAATATCAACCATTAACACCATTCCCGACTGCTTCAAACGCTCAGCACCCTGCCCCAACCTGCCCTCAATAGCCTGTCCAATCTGCTCTTCCGGCAACAACAAATCACTAGTCAGAGTTTGACGATCAGCCGCTCCAAACAACTCCTCAGTAGCCAAAACGATTCGGTCACCCGCATCCAAAGTACCCGACGACAGATATAAGCCGGTTGTCTTCTGTGTACCCTCATCGATGTCGTACAGAGTTCCATGTCGAACCAAAGCCGCTCGGGATGCACCCAACTGACCAAAATACAACACTGTCCCCCAATTAACAGCCGTTAACAAATTAAAGCTAAATCCGCCTCGCAGCCGCTTATCCTGCTGAGCCATCAGAATCAACTTCTTATGAATACCATCCAGCGTTCTCTCCAAAGCCTGTAGTATCCCACCCTCAGTCTTTTCAAAATATTCCTTCTGAATATCCTCCAATATCAGCTGCATAATCGGTGTAAAATCCACTTCCACCTTGGTCGATACCGACAACACCGCATACATCTTACCCCGAGTCGCCACCACCTCTTCCTCAGCCGGCTCATAGGTAAAAATCTTCACCCAAGCCATCTTCCCAGGTAAAGGTTGATGATTAATCAATATCGGCCGTAAACTAAATTCTCGCTGCATACAATCAGTATAACACCAGATAGGCATATCAAGCGCCACCCCAATCAACTCCCGGTGTTGCCTAGCTAGGCAACACCGGGAGTTCTTACCATTCACAGCTTTGCATTTCTGTATTCACTGTTCTCTGTGCTCTACAGCTTCAAACCTTCTCTTTCTAAAAGCTCACCTCTCGCAGGTTCAAATCAAACCAAAAAGTTTACAATAATCCCCACCACCACAATCGTCAGCAATAAATACACCCATACCGCCAACTTAACCACCGATGTAATCGGTGTCGGCAAAACATGGGCCATCCGATACGCCTGACGCATCATCAAAAAGGCAAACAACACCATAAACACCGCAATAGCAGCCATCAACCACAGCAAAATCATCGACACCGCCCGACTGGCTTCAAACTGCCCCACATCAATGCCGTTACCCCATTCCATCAGCCCCATATCAATACTCCTTCCTAGATTGACCGCGCTGCACTTTCAACCCATCCCTAGTTGATAGTTTTGGTTTCTCTACAGTCGCACCTATAGGCTTCTCTTGAGCGTATAACTCTTCGCGAGGCAGCGTTTTGCGCTCATCCACAGGCAAGCTATCGGGATAGGTATAGTCGTCAGGCTTAGGCAGCAAGTCAGTCAATACATCAGCCACCCTGGCCGGCTTCGGCACCCTTTCAAAAGTAATATCTTCCGTCGATCCGGCAGTTTGAACCCGAACGTTACCATAATTAAACAGCAACTGCCAAACCCCAGATTGCCGATGAGTCACATCCTGGATTTGATGCATAGCCGCTTCAGTCGAAGTGTAATGCAACAACCCATTAAAATCAGTGTCCACCACCCGATAATTAGTGACCAAATACACACTGTAATACCAAATAAAAAATGCTTCCAGAGCAAACCCAACCACTCCCACATACCACAACAATGCAGCCGTCTCCCATACTTCAAACGGAATACCGCTCAGCCAATTCATACCATCCAACGATAAGCTCCGCACCTCATACAGCAAGGTTGGCAACAAAGCAGCCGCCACGACTCCAAGCACCCATTTAAGATTAGTAATAATATGCTGTCGCAACAACAATTTTACTTCTTCAGTTGGCTTCTGATCATCAAAACTCACCCCATGAGGTAGCTCCGAATACGCCGCCAAGGGATTACGTGTCTTATGTAGTGTCATACCCCCATTATATCACCGATCAGAAGCCAGGCTTTATCATTCCTTCAATTTCCAACCCGACCCTAACAATTTATAATTCTGACTCAGTCTTATAACCGACACCTCGGACATAGTCTGCACTTGTTCGTAATTGTTTTGCAGGTAATTCAACAGTACCCCATCGCCAGAAGTCTCAAAAATCGACTCATTAGGCAAATACAAGACATATCCCACTTGTTTTCCCTCAAGCTGACTAACTGCCTGATTGAGCATCGCTTCAGTATTATATTTCTCAGTCAGCTGCGTATAGCCAATCGGGTTACTTTGTCTCATCAAGAAATAGTAATAACTAGAGTAAGGACCCGCGTAAAACAATTCGGCTGCACTTTTCTCCGATAGAAAAACCAATGACTGCTTGGTCCTGTCAGAAATTACCTGCGGCACCACAACTTCTCCCGCTTCAGTAGAAATACGATCATGACCTGAAAAAACCTGCATACCCCACAAAGGACTAGTTACACCTACTACGCCTAATAAAAACAAAGATGAACTCAAAAATAGACCACATAACACCAACAGCTTTGAAAGAAGCCGCCCATTAGTTGCCGTTATAACCTCCATTTGCTGAAATCCATTCCTAAATCTCAAAATGAACTGCTTAATAATATCCGACCAGCATAGCCATAACAGCGAAAATGTCCACACGCTTAGTATCAGTAACCGGCTGGGTCCGGTGATAGTTATCAGAGATAGTTGCGTCACCACTGCCAAGATGAATATTACATAGAGTTGTTCATTAATTAGCCTTCTTAGCCGTAAATATATAAAGGTTAAGCCCAGACACAGTGCCGGCAAAACCCACAGTATCCCCAGCCACCCAGTATTTGACTCCCGATATTGAGCCAACGGAAAGTAAATAACACTATACATAAACTGCCCCCAGGCTCCCTGGCTCAGAAAATAACCACTAACCAATACCCCAATTACTCCAACCCCGCTCAAAAACAGTCCAGCAGCTTTGAGTCTATTTTCCCTAAATAGCCAGCAATAGACAATCAGTCCGACCGTAACGGCTATTGCCCCCTCAAATTGCATAAATAGACAGGTTATCCCTGCCATTACCCCACTGCCCAAAATCATCCATCGACTTCTGGTCTCAAGGCTTTGCAAAAGCAGATAGGCAGTCAAAAACAGACCAATCAAACCAAACCAGTGATGACTGACATACAACATCGTCAAACACACAAGCTCAAAGAAAGCTACGCTCAGCAATGCCACCCTCCAATCAAACCGAGCTTTCTTGAGGACCACATACAAACTCAAACTCATCAGTACATGCAGACTTACAAAAATAGCCCACCTCGCTATTTCAGATACTCCAAAGGCACCAAAAACCCAGCCAACAACGTAAACCGAACCTGGCGTCCAAAATTCAAAAAAATCCTTATAAATTACCTTCCCCCCAGCCACCGCCATAGCCGATGACAACAACATCCCTTCATCAACATGAGCCGTAAATATCCTACCTACATAAGCTATAAGTAAAGTCAGTCCTAAGAAAAACCCAACATCCACAACTAGCCCAAGCCGCTTGTTATCCGCTATCCCAGAAATATATCTGCCCATATACAATACAATGCCACTAAGGTCGAACCACGTCAAACAGCTTAGAGTTCAAGAAGATAGTTCCAGGAGCTCGCAAGTTTATCGATGCCCGCATAGCCGTAGCCGTAATAGTCGTCGATACCCGAGGTCCACCCACAAACTGCACCCTATCCGACTGACCAATTGGCTTATTCTGATACACCTGAATGGCGGCAAAATCACCCAAAGGAGTCTCCCCTGCCGCCTGCAAAGCGTCTATTACTTGCTGTGGGCTTGATCCATTTACCGCCAAGTTGTATGACACCCCATTTACAGTTCCGCTGGTGCTATTCGTCTTCTGATACAGCAACGCAGCATTGGCTAGATCAACCACTTCAGACTTCTTGAGCCATGGATTACAAGTTGGACAGTTTGTACCGGTGCTGGTCTCAGCTCGACCGTACCGATCTCCCCAGGCCTTATGGAACCATGGCGACCGCAATCCCGTCCCGCCGCGCGTTTCGTAACAATTATTAGGCCAACCACCATCACAATCTTCCGCAATCTTCAAATACGGCAGGTTTGTATTCCAAACTTGCCCGGACTGCTGACTAATTCCCCCATTAGTCGAGGCATAATATGCTCCGATCGGATAATCGTTCTGTGTAACAACCACACCCCGAGTCGCCGCCACTGCCTGAAACCACCGCACATCATATACGTCCGTGCTATCGGGATTATCACTGTGTTTATACACTTGGCAGGTCTGAGTTGTACAGATAGCTCCCCGATTATCCCTGATCCACTTATAAGCATAGGTCCGAGCCAAAATAGCCTGGGTCTTCAAGGCCTCCATTGGCCAAGATCGAGGCATCTCCCGAACTAGCTTCAAATATCTATCTTCAAACGGCACCGCTCCCACCCCCTGAACCTCAATAGTGGCCGGCATCTCAATAGTCTGAATACTGACATTATGATAGTAAGCTGGGATGATTTGAGCGTAATTTTGACCGACATAGGCCCGACCAGCCGCCCCATATTGACTCAAACCAACCCGGTGAGGTACTCCATATGACGAAAAAGCGTAGGCTGGATCGCCAAAATCAGGATTAACAGGCGTTGTAGTCACCGGCACTTTATCCCCCAAACTACCTCCAGCGTTATTGGCAGCCAACTTGGCATCCAAAATCCGCTGCTGTTCAGCTGTTAACCCTTGAATATCCTTATTTAAGTTAACAATTTGATTATTTGAAGCGGATTGAGCATAGCGGGCATTGGCGATTTGAGCCTTCAAGCTGGCCATTTTCTTCTCCAAATCAGCCTTGGCCGCCTGGGCCTTATCAGCCGTTTCCTTCAAAGCCACCTTCCGAGCCTCCAAATCAGCCACATCCTGAGCCAAACCCAAGACCCGACTACGCTCATCTTCAAGGATTTTTGATTGATAATCAGATATTCGAGCGTATTCCACCAAACTGCCTGCATCCAGCAAGGTCACCACCTGGACCGTCTTATGAGCCATCATCTGCTTATACAAAGTCCGCATCCCAGCCACATAATCAGTCTGGCGCTTCCGTAGCAATACCTCTTCACGCTCAAAATCAGCCAAAGCCGCATCAGCCTCAGCCTGGCGAACCCCAGCCTCAGCCATTGCCACATCCAAAGAGGCCTGCAGCCCACTGACACCACTACTCAACGAAGATTCTCGCTTCCGAGCATCTTCCAGAGCCTTCTGAGCCCTATTCAAATCAGACTTTTTGGCATTCAAAGTCTGAGTAGTCTTCTCCAACTCATCAGCCTCAGCCGACATCATTGGCAAAGCCACCACCAACCCAACCGTCACACATATTATTATTAAAAATAAAGGCAGTATTTTCTTCATAAAAACTAGTTCTAGACTTACCAGCAAGATAAGAATTCTGCATATAGGAAACCGACTCCAAAATCCATGCGCATCTCATACCTCCAGTCTCACCACCACCGGCGGCTCATGTCTTTCTATGTTCCATACCCCTGTTTCATAGTACCCCCCATTGTACCCCACCCACCCCACAACCTCAAATCACTTCAGTAAGCCTTCCACCACCCCTACCTTCAATCCAAGCCGCATAGATAGTCAATAAGCTATATTTACTTGACTATAGGTCATCTATCTGCTATAATAATCACGTGTTCAAACCGAACACAGTGTTCTTCACAGAACGCACTTTGACATTCCGAAAACTGATCCCACTCTCATGATGGAGGAATAACATGAGAATCGAGTATAGCGATATCACCAAGGTCAAGACGCCAGAAGACATGGTTGAAGTCTTGATCAATGGTGGAGCCATCTTGGGTGGGCCCAGTCAGCAAACACTGCTGGATGCTCTATCCAATGATGAAATACCTCTCTCTATTCGTAAAGGTACTTTCCTTGAACAAATTCGCAGCGGGGACCTTCTGGTTACCGAAAGCGGCAAGGAGATACTCAATCCAGATCGACTAGCCGATCGAGCATTTATGCATCGATGGGTTAACAGAACTGCTCGCAAAATTAGTCCACCAAAAAACAAGGCTACCAGCGAGGTTCCCAGTAGTATCAAAGAACCGATGGAAAGAGCCAAGGACGATTTTGCAAGGCATATAACTGGCGCCTCCATCGGTGATATCGTTGGAGATGCTACCACTAGCGCAGTTAAATGGTTCGGAGCGCTTATCGGCATTAGAGCCGGAGGGAGAAAAATCGTGTCATCTCGCCAACCAACAGAAGCGGCTGAGGATGCAGTGGATCCTCCACTAGGATCGAAATGGCTAGCAGCCATTCTTGCTTTAGGAGGCTTGATCTTCTTTCGGAAGTCTCGCAGAGACCCGGTCGAAGACAATAAGAGGGTCATGAGATCCTTTAGGCTAGGCCTTTTGCATGAGAACATGACGCTGGTCGATTATCTGCACGGAGATCCCGTAGATAAAGACTTGCTTTCATCATTCATGAAGCAGGACCTCGATCGAAGAGGCCTTTTGAATGATGAATTCGAAGCAATGGCCGACCACTATCTCTTCGAAATAGTGGCTCGGTTCATCAAGCTGAATGTCCGCGACACGGATCCTGAAGCCGATCGAAACCACCTCGCTGAGGAAAGGGCATCGCAATTATTGGAAAATATCTCCTTCGAACTTCCAGATCCCATCTTTGCTCCTATCAATGATAGGGAGAAAAGGTCTAGTTTTTGGGGGCGGCTCAATCCTTTCAACTTCGATGAAATGTACGGCTAACAAAAGCCTAGACCGGAGCTTGCAAGATGAATGCCCTCAAAAGCATCGTCCACTTTTTCATCACGCTGATGATTCTACCAACAGTGACATTCCTAATCTGGTTTGGAGCTTCAACGTTCCAAATTCAATGGATCATTGACGGTGGCATCTACATAACGCGGATGCTTTTCGAGGGTTTGGCAAAATACAGTCTGCTTAATGACTGGGCCACCAACCAACTCGAACAGCTCCCCACTCAGGTTAACACGCATGCTTCCAATGTAAATGACATGGGCTTATTTAGAGTATGGCTCGTTTGGGCTGTAATCTTCATCAGCATCCAAGTCATCTACTTGGCAGTCAAAGCTGTTCTCCGGTGGTCTTCATCTCGGTCAAGTACGTCTTCTTCCGGTGGATCTTCCTCCGATGGATCATCTTCCGGCAGCGGAGGGTCTGGTGGGGGAAATACCTACCACTTCCCGCCGGTTACAGAAGCTGCTGCAATGCTTGTTCGTCAAAAGTGGATCTGGGGAACCATCGGGTTCATCACCCTATCTACTTTCATTGTGCGACTGCTTGTTCCTTGGATAGTCAATCCATGGCTTGCAGAAGACATGCAGCTCCCCTACGGTATCAACATCTTTGAAGGTGCTAGCGGATTCTTCGGCATGATGTTTGGCTGGATCTTCAAGATATTCCTGCTCTTTGGGGCCGTTGCCCTAATGAGAGGAGGATACAAAGTTGCGGTCCAGACAGTCGATGCTACTGTTAGAAAGGGTAGAGCACCAGGGTCTCCTTGGACAGCACCCGACTACATCGTCCTCTTTGCAGCCCTTTTCCTGTTCATCGCAGGAATCGTAGTCCTCTGGGTAATCGGAGTCAACATTTTCGGAATCGGCGACTGAAGCGTCGGAGTGGTAAACTAAAAGTTCTCCGCCCACCGACAAAGTCACCATCAGCTCCTGATTCACAGGAAGCCTGGGCCAGTCTGTAAAGACTGGCCCAACACATTTTTAAAGCGTAGCAAAGGTTTATCTTGTTGCAATGATTACTTGTTATAATATACCCTAGAAGCAGTCATGCTTAAGTATCTCAATTTCAAATTACTCAAATTATCAGTTGCACTTTTTGCTATTATAGCAGTCCTAGCAGGGTCTTTAACTATAAGCAATTTTCCTAACCCTAACCACGCCTATGCCCAAGGCTTTGGCGATGTAGGCGAAAGTGTTGGAGAAGCCGCAGTCAAAGCTGGGGCCAATGCCCTAGATTCCGTTGACTGCGAAAAGAAGAAGAAGGATGGCTATGTGTGGGTTGTATTCGCAAGCGACTGCATGAAATTTGAAGACTTATTCCCTACGCTTATGGGATACATACTTACTTTCGCATCAGTCATAGCGGCATTTATCTTTATAAAAGCGTCCTTTAATTATTTGAGCTCTAGAGGAGACCCATCAAAAATAGCTGACGCTAAGAGCATGTTGATTAATGCTGTCATAGGATTAGTGATTATATCTTTATCTTTTATAATACTTGAAGTGCTTGACGGCAGCTTTGACGGTGTGGGCGAAATCAATCTATTACCATTCTTTTAATTAAATGAGCATCGCTAACCTAAAAATTCAAGGCTTTGATCCTACTGCTGATTCTGGTGGTCTTGATGATCCAAGCACAGCCTACAATCTGCTAAGTGTGCTTTTCTCAAATATGATTGAATTAGCCCTAATAGCCGGGGCAATAACTGCATTTATATATATAATAATTGGAGCATTTCAGTGGGGCACTGCGGCTGCCGGAGATGGCAAAGCAAAAGCAAGACAAACCATACTTTATGCTGTAGCTGGGCTAATTATGCTATCATTGGTTTACGTCTTTATTTCAATTTATAATGGCCTATTACCAGCAGCCTAGTCGCTTGCATGATATAATATAGAGCAAGACCAGCCATACCAATGACTAAAATCATAAAATCGCTTATTATATCTTTCATTAGTTTTCGGCTCATATTTGCTTACGTTTCTGTAGCGATTGCTCAAGAACCTATCACTATACAACCCGTCACTCCATTCACCACTCCACAACAAGCCATCGATATGCTGATACCCGCCTTATTAGGAGCTGGAGCCTTGGCTTGTTTTGCTTATATACTCTATGGAGCATATAAATACATAACAGCTGGCGACGCTCCGGCTAACGTCAGTGCAGCACGACAAACAATTATTAATGCTTGTATTGGGCTAATCTTGCTGGCCTTATCCTTCGTTATCTGGCAATTTGTCCTCGGCATGACAGGCATAGGCTCTTCAAATGGCACGGGAAATACCTCAACTGGACAACAAGATAGCTGCCCAAGCGGGACCATATATATCGAAGGCCGGGGATGTCAGTAGCTCCAATTCCGACTAGCCCTTGACAAACAAAATTGCTTAGCCGTACACTTAGGTTGGCTGATTAATACAGTATATTTAATTGCTCTAAAGAATATTAGCTAAAATTATGAAATACTCACTCAAATCAAAAGTTGCAACAGCCACAACATCAGCCCTAGCCACGTTAAGCCTAGCCGTTACTCATATTTATGCTCAACAACAAACCACCATTAATGTTGGTGGATACACCCTAGACTTCGGCGCATCCTTTGGTACTTGGGGAGAAAACCCTAATCAAGTCATCACCGACGTAGTCAACATCGTCTTAGCAGTGGCTGCCATCGCTGCCTTCCTCTTCATCCTTTGGGGAGCTTTCAAATATGTTACCGCTGGTGATGATTCTTCCAAAACCGAAGCCGCTCGCAAGACTATCACCAATGCAGTGGTCGGTTTGATCCTGGTTGCTCTATCATTCGTCATCTGGGTAATTGTTATCAACTTAACTGGATTGAATTTCGGCGCTACTCCTACCACAGGTGGTACAGGCACCTAAAATATACAAAGAGGATCTTGCATTATCATGAAAAAAACTATTCTTAATCTATACAAATCGATTCCAGTTGCCGCCGCTCTGGTAGTCGCATCAACATCCCAGGCCCTAGCTCAGCAACAAACCACCATTAATGTTGGTGGATACACCCTAGACTTCGGCGAAGCCTTTGGTACTTGGGGAGAAAACCCTAATCAAGTCATCACCGACGTAGTCAACATCGTCTTAGCAGTGGCTGCCATCGCTGCCTTCCTCTTCATCCTTTGGGGAGCTTTCAAATATGTTACCGCTGGTGATGATTCTTCCAAAACCGAAGCCGCTCGCAAGACTATCACCAATGCAGTGGTCGGTTTGATCCTGGTTGCTCTATCATTCGTCATCTGGGTAATTGTTATCAACTTAACTGGATTGAATTTCGGCACGAGCTAACAAGCAGGATCAATAATTTCAACATGGATACTAAAATACCAGCAAATAGCTGGTATTTTAGTATCTTGCCAAGACTTGCTCAGTGATGTATAGTCCATAGCCTTTCCCCTTTAATTAATTCGCCAAAGGCGATGAATATTGAATATCGAATATAAGGATATAGTTAAATTACAATCTGGACTCAAAAGATTTTATTAAGCCCATCAGTAATTTCATCTCCCCTATTGCCTGCTGTTCTAAACTTTTAACTACTTCATCGTCAAAATAATCAAGATCTCTGCAAACAAGTAGCAAATTCTGAATTTCCTTAGCCGAACCAAGAGATATATAAAGAAATGAGATTTTATCTTGATAAGTTCGTCGAGAGAATCCTTCAGCAATATTACTTGTCACGGAAATAGCTGCCCGCTGCAATTGGGAGCATATATTAAATCTCTCAGACTGCGGCAACGTATTGGTTTGTTTATATACAGCCACCACAAGCTTATGTCCTTCTTGCCAAACTTTAAGATCAGTAAAATTCTAAATAGGGGTAAAAGACCGAGTATCCATAAACTCACTATACCCCACTCGTCAACAGCCAACCTTTCCATATCCAATATTCAATATTCGATATTCCACCTAAAAAGACAATTGCCCTCAATTGACTTTTTAGGTGCTACTGCTTACACTAAACTAAGCCATGCTTGTTTGTTTAGCAAGGTAAATCTGTCCATGAATCGACTCAAATCAAAAGTTTTTAATAAGCGAGCTTTAGCCCTCACTCTTTGCTTTGCCATACTAGTCAGCCTAGTTGCCACCGGCCTATCTGCCATAACGCCTATTTCCCCCACCACCGCCCAAACCAACCCTCAAACCACCGACATCTTCACCGGCCAGTTCATCCCCGCCTACTACGGTGCCGCCTACGACCCGTCCGAAGCCTACAAACAAATGGCCGGCATGGAAGTCCTTGTTTTTGGCTATGACACCTGGGGCACCATCATCAACAACTTCGCCTACCGCACCCAAGTCAAAGCCAACGGCTCCTTCCAAGCCGCCGGTCTGCCAAATGCAAGTCATTATGGCGTTTGTGTTAAAGATAATTCTAGCTTCAACACTTTTAGAGCCCCTTTGCCAGAAGATGGCATGCAATCTAGCTTTGCTTACAACCAATCAACATTTACCTCCGATGCAGCAGTAAGAACTCAATCCGCTACTCCAGAACCTACTACTCTTAAAGATTGTAGAGTCTTTCTAACTTCCATTAAGACAGTTGATATATCTAATCATGTAAACGTCTTCCCTCTTGTCCCATACACGGTCTTAAGTGTCATTATTAAAGATTCATACAGTAATACAGATGGCAATAGCATTAATCGACCTTATGAAATTTATGCTCAGCGTCTTAGCACTAATTTACCGGCACTAACCACTTCAGGTCCTGGACCTGCTCCTGAAGTGACAACAGAGCGTGTCCAATCAGCTGTAACAGATCCTGTTATCCGTGGTCGAAGTATAAGATATACCCCCAAGGATAAGACCAGCAATTCCGCTTGCGGTAGTGGAACTATATTTCAAGCATTTGCGCCATCAGGAATTTATGCAATTACATACTGGAGACCTGACACAAAAGATATACAAAAACAAGTCACTTATCTAAACTTTGATGGTAGCAAAAGTCTTAATAGTAATTATAACGGCATAGCCATCGAGCCTGTAACGCAAGATGGCACGAATACTTGGGAAAAGCTGTCAACAAGATGTATTTTGCAGCCAGGCGAATACTGGCAGACCAGTAGTGGTGCATCCGCAATTTGGGGATCAGTCTATAAGACTTCTTCAGGGTATAGAACTACTCTGGGGGATTCCGAAACGGTCAACATTCGTTTGCTTAGCAGCAATTTAACTTTTATTGACCCGAAGACTCGCCAGTGTACTAGTAGCAATCAAGCAGCTATCTCCTCATTAACGTACAGCAGCTACATCTTTGCCTCATGCGATTCAACTACAAAAACTTTACAATTAGGCTCAAAAACAATTACTGATATTCAGATAACTAGCGGTTCGTATGAAATAGAGTCAAGTATAGATTCAATTTCAGTAAATACACTAGATGGTCCATCTAAGTTTAGTAGAAATCTAAGAAGCAGCATAGCCAATCAGGGGCCCGACGCCCAGCTAAAAGTTAATGGCAAAGCTTTAGCTGGCAAGAGTATCGACTTGTTCGTAGATAGTAGAACATATAAAAACTTCACTACTACTGATGCACAGGGGCGATTCAACATCCCTCTAGGCTATATAAGCAATAACCCTTTAGCAAAATATAAAATACAAGTGTATTTAACAGAAATATCCAAATTCCATCAAGTTGAACTAAATCGATATACTAATGGTCCAATAACAGCATCAACAACACTTGGTGCAATAGATATTATGTACCAAAAATCCCCAGCAGCATCTTTGCTGGCCAGCCTAAATCTTCAAAATTTCTTTGATAAGTTTAGATTCCCAACTGCCTATGCATATGACTTTCCCACCATTGGAGAGGGATGGAAAGTCTCAGGTTACCCGTTTCAGAGCTCACAATGGGTTTTTCCTGTAGATGCCGGAGACTTATCCAAAGCTACGCAGTCGGTTTTTCTTGGAAGCAGATACGACCTTGAGCACGCGCATATCACACCACCCGCAAGTTGGGATGCATATGTATCGTGCTTGGCAAGCGGAGATGATACTGCAGAAGGGCAGCGTTGCCAAGCCATACATGAAGAATATAAAGGGTTGCTGCAAGCATATAACGATGCTGATCCTGCTCTTAATACGGCCAACAGAATCAAGTCAGATACAAAACTATTCATAATTAATGACCGAGAAAAAAGCTTTGACGCAAATTCTGGTATGAAAAATGGCTACGTCACTAGTGAGAGAAGTGATTCTGATGCTGATAAAAATTACACTAATGCCGGGCATGGAAAGATCACAGAAGCGGGCACTCCTGACAGCGAGATTATTGGCGTTAGCTTGATGCCAACCACAGAATTCGATTTCTGTGATAGCGATAACGCTGATAACTGTGTCACAGCAATTAAATCCCTTGTCGCCTACATGACAGCAGTGTTGGGTAGTGTCAACGATAATGATAAAGTGCCATTCAAATTGTACTTAAAATTCCGCAATGCAGGAGACCCTACTGTCACCCAAAGAAATTTAGAAAATGCAGGGCTAGCTGGCGAACCAAACGATACCACAGGTCAGAGTGATATTCCTAGGGCCGCTGAAGTAGTAACTGCTACATCAGATGTATACCTCCAATTTGCAGGCACAGAAACACCAAGTGGAGATAGCGCGTATACCGTTTCGTATAGCAAAGCCGTCTTGACTACCGAAGGCGATATTTGTAAAAACGCCTCGCTCTGGGATGGAATAACCGACTTATCACAATCATTAGTATGTAAAACTACTCAAGGAATATTTAACGGAATAACCGGAGCCTTTGATTGGCTTAGTGAAACCTTTTTCATTCTTGACCCAATCCAGAGGTTCTCTGGACTAACTGCTTTCTGGAATGTATCTAGAAACATAGTAAACTCTTTTGCAGTAATACTATTAGTCATAATGGGCGTAGCCATTATGATTCGCTATGACACTAAAACTTATTCTATTCAAAATTTAATCCCTAAACTTATTATTACAATAATATTAGTAAACTTTAGTGTGCTACTTATTCAAATAGCCATAGACATAACTAACCTGATTGGTTTTGGTGGTTACAAGGCTCTCTTAAATGGCTTCTATGCTATTCACGAGGAAGCTGGTGGCGACAATTACATGAGTATTACAAATGGGGCCAAATCTTTAGGTGCACTTTCAGCAGGAGTATTGGTAACAGTCAGCGCAATGACCGGTGGTGTTGGCCTTTTCATGGGAATCATGCTGCTTCTTCTAGGTTTTGCCGTATTCTTCGGCTATATACTTTTAAGAATTATGGTAGATTGGGCTATCAGAGTTGCAACGATTTGCCTATGTATAATCGGCGCCCCCCTAGCCTTTGCTGCTAGAGCCTTACCAAGCACGCAGTCTTATTATAATAAATGGAAAAGTGCCTTAATCGGTGCCTTGGTTGGACATGCCATGATGATGTTAATTATGGCTGTAGCCCTAGGAATGATTGAGATAGGTAAGGGCAGCACTGAAATTCTCACCTTCGTATTAGCATTCATCACCTTTTATCTCGCAAGCAGGCTTCCACGACAAGCTGCAGCGGCGGTAGGGACAGATATGACCGCAAATGTTGAAAAGTCCCTACTTAAAGGGCTTGGATCAAGCAAGAAAATAATGTCACAGCAGATACAAAAAACCATCAAGGATCGAGCACTATCGAGCGAGCGTAAAGCTATACTCGAACAAGATAGTGATTACCAGAGCAAGACTGCTGCTGGTAAATTCCTCGCAAGAAATGGAGCCGGGGTCAGAATTGACAGACTCAAGGCTGGTTATAAAGGAAAAATTGAAGGTATCCAGGATGAAGCATTTGACTTAGCAATTAAAGAGAAAGAAGCACAAGTCAAGGATGGCGAATTCCGAAATCAGTCGCGTGCTGAAAAACGCGCACATCGACTTAATGCTGCAGAAATCGAAGTAGAAAATACTGGATTACGACACAGGTTCCCAGATGCAGAGATACAGCAGCTAGAAGATGAAAGATTAGAGGCTCTACAGAAAACAGCTAACTATACAGCGGACGCTATGGTTGGGGGGACCTTTGCCAAGGCTCGAGAGAACCTCTCATTGGTTAATAGCCCATACAACGTCACTTTCCATAGATACAATCCTGAGACTGGGGAAGTGGAGTTAGATGGATTGATGGGAGATATGAGCGGTGACTACGGAAAAGGTTTCCAAACTGTGATGAAGAATGTCAAGAATACTGATGCTGTAAATAAACTCAAAACTCAAATCACTCCTGATAAATTAAAAGATAGCCGCAGTGCCAACGCATTCTATGAGAGTTTTAGCTATACAAATAAAGCTGGTGCAGCGGTTGCTGGTCCGGATGCATGGAAAGCTTGGTACAACGATATTGGCGTATCAACTGAAGGAGTATTAGCTTCAGATCTAAAGGGTCAAACAATGAAAATGCTAACCGTTGACGCTGCAAATAAGAGCCAAAATCCTACTAAATCAGCAGCATGGGGCAGCGATCTTCGTCGAGTTATGAATCAATCAGCATCAGGTGTTCCTGATCGAGCAATCCTTGATCTTACAAGTACAGACAATGAAAGATATGTTGCAGACACGCTACTTACAACATACACCGGAGTACATGCACCAGCAGATCTTGGTCCAAGCCTCCCTCTAGTCTACGGAAACCCACCAAGCAATACCATTATGGGTAAGGAGAGTACAAAAATATTCTCGGCTCTTGAAAGAGTGCGAACAGCATACAACTATGTACACAACACTGGGCGTCAACTCAACCACCCTGAGTCACCCGTAAGACCTAATCAGTATTTAGATGCAGTAACAATACTAGAAGATGCCGGATATCAAATAGTAAGCCCTTAGTTAATCAAATGTGGGTAAAGAATATAGTCAATGAAAAAACTCCTCTCCCTATGCCTCTGTCTTTCACTCCTCTTCCCCACCCTTGCCCTAGCTCAATCATCATCTGAGCCAGGGCAAGACCCCTTTGCGTTGTCCGATGAATTACTCAGATTCTTCGGCGCCGAGCCTGCTGATTCCGACTCCAATAGCGATACCGGTTCACTCTTCAACGGCGACAGCATGATCAATAATGGTCTGTTCACTACCCCCTCCACTCAACTTGGTGGTGCCTCCCCACTCACCGCTCCCCTTCGCACCAACCAAGAAGATCTTGGCCCCACCATGATCATGCTGACTTCCAAATACGAGCCAGCAGGTGACTTAACCAGCAAATCAGTCATCAAAGTCACCATCACCGCCAAAAATGTCGGCCTCAACCTAGCCCGCGACCTAACCCTCCGCGCCACCCTCCAAGACACCAACGCCGACCTCCTCCCCCGATCCAACGGCCAAGACCAACCTCCCTCAACCGACACCCCTCAACCTCCCACCCTAGACCTAACCGCCCAACCTCCCTCCCCAGCCATCACCACAGACTCCAATATCAGCGACCCAGCCATCGGCCTCATCTGGCGTCAAAAAGGCACCGGCCAGCCATTCAACCTAGCCATCGACGAATCAGCCGACTTCGTCTTTTATATCCAAGCCCAAAAAGACGACACCGTTCTCCGCTGGAAATTCGAAACCACCTACGGCTCCGGTGTTTCCACCCTTCTCCAATGGATCCCCATCAAAAACCCCAACCCCACCGGCATCCTCGCTCCCGGCCAACTCGGACCTGGACTCTCCACTACCTGCACTACCAATGGATCGCCTCAACCTTTCCCTGAATCGAGCGGCGTTGAAGCTATCATTACCCAGTTTGCCCAAAAATGGAAAATAAACCTAGTCGATGGTGGCTCTAGCTGGCGTACGCCTCAATATATGCCTCTCCTCAAAATATACTGGGAAACATTACTGGCAGTTGAATGCACTCCATTCCTAGGCATGATCACCAAAAGCGGGCCACTTAACTTAGAAGCAGGCTCCAATCCAAGTCTATGGGGCGACTTTACCAGCCCTCCAAATCTCCGTATGCACTTGCCCAACATCCTCAACAGCGTCAGCTCCAATCCTGAAAACGTTCAGCAAAATCTTATTCATGAATTAGGACATGTCCTTCGTGGCCGTGATTCTGCAATGTATAGTGCCAACGAACAAATTTGCGGCACCGGCTCTCCAAATGCCTATGTTTCAGGTTACGGTGATACCAACTGCAGCGAAAATCTGTCTGAAATTCTCGGCTACTACGCTATTCGTGCTTCCAAAGAATGGGGTATCGGTGCCGAATATTGCCCTGCCAAAAATCCCTACGATTGGGGGCAATCAAAGTATTATCAGTGGGCCAAAACAACTGTCTTTGGCAATATTGAATTTGGACCGCCTGCCCCAGAATCAGGCGCCTGCTAACTATGATTAAGTCATTCTTCGCCCAAGTCATTCAATGGGTGCGCCACCACAAACGCTTAAGCTTTTTATTCTGCCTTATTATATTGGCAATTATACTTATAGCGGCTTCTGCAATTATCGAATTGATTGACCAACCAGTTACTACCACTCTTATAGAATCAAAACAAAACTTTCAGACCTTGCAACCAGGCGACAGTACTCATCAAAATATCATCGATATACTTGGCGCCCCCAATAGCACCTACCAACAAGGCGACTACACAATTTATGCCTACCCATCTTCTACCTCATACTACACCCCCGATTTGCTATACACCCTTAATAATGTATTAGTCCTCAAAGAGCTGTTTTTTACTCCTCTCCAATATGACTATTCTCTAGCAACTCTTGAACAACAATATGGGCAACCTGACATCATTTTATTTACCCCCTACAATGAAGGCGATCAATCAAAAGTCTATGTTTATTCCAATCGTGGATTAGCCGCCTATCTCAATAAAAACAATCAGGTCTACAAAATACAGCAGTTCTCTCCCGTCTCTATAGATACTTACCGAGCCTCTTGGGGCAAAGGCTTGCTCGATACACAGCCTACTCCTATACCAGATAATGCAAGTCATTCCCATGAATAACGGGTGACCAAAATGCTATACTAAACATGCTGTATGCTTGCTAGTAAAACAAAGTCATACTAGACGTATTAACCACTCATGACAGCAAGATGAGCACTAGCCGATCAATAAACCTTCAATCGACAGCCCGATAGCAAAATAGAAATTAATATGTCTCCTCGACACACAGTCTTAAATTTAAATACTTATAAAAAACTCACCATTCATCTCCAAGCACTCCCCAAAAGTGCCAAAATAGTCGGGCAAATTTTAGTAATCGGCGGTATTATTGTCAGTACTCTCACCTTTCAACTCATTACCCAAGCCCAAGTAGCCAATCCTCGCGGAGAAATGCCGGCCGCCTGCCCTAACGAACAACCAATCTCAGTCCCCAATGTTCAAAAAAAGCTAATTCAAATCGGGCCAGCTCTCTCCAGAACCAATACCTGCATCAAACCTGACCTCATCTTCCTCCATGCCACAGCCGGCGGCGACTTAGATTCTAACTGGGAGTATTTCAACAGCGGCTCCGACGGCGATCAGACTAATGCCCACTTTATTGTCGGCAAAGACGGCACCATCTATCAAACAGTCGAGCTCTATCAAAGTGTCGCCGAATACGCCATTACCAACACTCCCTACAATTACCGCTCAATCGGCATCGAGATGGTTCATCAACGCATGGAATTTACCGGCAAAGACGAAATTCCGGTCGCTCAATACGAAGCCACCCTCAAACTGGTTAGTTTTCTCATATCCCAATACGGCATTCCAATGGGCGAACACCAGTACGACTGGATGTCAGACACCAACTTCGACCCTAACCCCGAATTTACTCCCGGCGTCTACAGCCACTACCAAATTGGTCCAGCTGCTCACAAAGACATCGGCAAAGAAGCCTTCCGAGCCTTCCGCCAAGATTTACAAGCCACCACACCCGGCTCATCACCCACTGCTGGTGGTGGGGGTGGTCGCATGGTTCCCTATGACAAGTACGCTCGACCCTACTCCTGGCCCATGACCGGCAGCATTCTCCAAAATTATGGCTTCACCGAACAAGCCCAAAGCTTAGGCGTCCGCTTCCCCGGTCTCTACCCCCTCGGCGATCCCAATGTCGTCTTCTCTGTTACCAATCACACCGAACCACCACTCGATCCTCAAACCGCCAAATATATTAACCCCAATATAGATATTCAACCTGACGGCAACTCTGCCGGCAGTCGAGCAGTCTATGCCACTCATGCCGGCTGGCTGACTTTTGCTGACTGGGCCGGACCTGAAAAAGGCTACACTATCCAAATTGAATCTGATGTTGAAGGTGATGGACAGGCCGATCTATCAACCCGCTACATGCGACTCCAAGCTCCCCAATCAGGGTATTTTGCTCCTGACATAGCTCTTTTCAAACCAAGCAACCTCAATACTCTTCCAACAGTTAACGGCCTCTGTACCACCCCCGCCAACAACGATTGGGCCAACAGTAATCGCTGGGACGAACAAATTAAACAAGCTATTGCCCTGGTTAAAACGCTCGAAAATGTCGAGGTGCCCTGCAACCTGGTCAAAGCAGTCATGCGGCAAGAATCAGGCGGCATTGAGCATGATCGAAACGCCGAAGGCTATATGGGCTTAATGCAAGTCGGCACCAGTTCTGCTACTGCTGGTGCATCCAATTGCGATTGGGCCCGCTTCAATGTAGCCACCACTCAAGGCAACATAACCTGTGGTATCCAACAAATTGCTCGCGACTATGCTGCTTGCAACAATTCTTATGACGGCGCCATTCTTAAATATTTCGCGGGCAAGTGCGATGGCGCCTCAGTCGTTGACTCATCTGGAGTATCAGGATCTGACTATCTTAAAGCAGTCAAACAAAACCTAGATTACCTCAACTCCCAAACCGCTCAAACTCCACCACCTGCCTCCGACACCAGCCAAAATCCTACTGGCCAAAATCCAGTCTCAACCGAAGTAAAGATCCCGCCGATCAAAACCATCGAAGCCGAACATATGAAAATCAGCCAATCTGGCAGTCCTTCAGGTAGTCAAGCCGATGGTTCGGCTAGCCTCGGTCAAGCCCTACGATTAGGAGACGCCGCCACCGCCGCCAGCACCAATCGCAACAAAGCTGATCGCCTTGGTATTGCCGTCAAGCAAATCAAAGGTCCAACCTGTATTGCCGATAGTCAACTAATTGTTCTCATTAATAACCAAGAAATAGAACGCCTTACAGTCTCATCAACAATTTACAAAACATATTACATTCAGCCGTCAGGCCTAGATGGTTCCGAGCACACTATTAGCCTCCAATTCGCCAACCCCAGCCTCCTAACCTGCCAGCGCCAACTCTGGATTGATACCATCAATTACATCGTCACCAACCCCAACACGCCAACTGTTGAGACAATTTCTGATATCACCATTGAGGCCGAAGATCTAGCAGACGTCACCGAAGGCGATAAAAAGACCACCATAATTACCGACAATCAAGCCAGTCAAAACAAATATGTCGCCTTCACGTCTAACGGCCGCATCGAAAAAGAAATCTCCATTCCGGACTCCAACTATATCGGTGTTCGTGCTCGTGGCGATGTCTGTGGCGAAGAAGTTAGCCCAATTATTACTATCAAACTCGACGATCAGGAAGTCTTTACTGTCGGACTCAACCGACCTGGCTGGACTGAATTCTCTACCGATCTCAAACTCCCCACCTCAGCCACACCTTCTGATACCGAAGCCCCAACCTCAGATGAGAAAACCTACCTGCTGTCAATCGAATTTACTAACGACCAAGATAGAACAGTCCTCTGCGACATCAATGCCTATGTCGACCTGGTAAGGTTTGTGAAATACGAAACCAGTCAATCAACAGCTTCCACAACTTCCTTAATCGGCAAGACAAAATATGTAGCCTACAATCAACTAATAGGCTATGTCTCCAGTTCTCGTGGTACTTCTTCTGAAAGGTCTGAATATAAATTTGACCCTCAACAATCACAACAAACCGACTACTACAACACCGTTGGCCAAGTCCCAAACCCGAGCCAAACCTACTTGTCGTATCGCATCATGTACAACAATCCCAATCTGACCACCTTCCCCCAACCAGATCAGGCCGACGCCTTTATCAATGCCAAGGTAGATAATCCCTACATTGTTGAAACTGACAACAATACAGTCGCCGGTAGCCTCAAAACATCATTCCAAGAACCACTCTCACCAATGTATTTCTTCTGCGCCCTCCGTACAGCTGGCAATAGTGTCAAATGTATTAATACTCCAAATCCATAGGATTTAGAGTCGAATATCGGATATGGAATATCAACCAATAAACTACCAACCAAAAACCTCTCGTTCTCGTCACTCCTCCCGCCTCGCTCGTCGCTTGTCGCTCATCGCTCTGTCACTTACCATTGCCATAGCCCATGTTCTATATCCAATATCCAATATTCCTCTGGCCATCGGCCAGAATGAGCCAGCCGATGACGGTGGAGGTGGTGAGGCCAAAGATCATCACTATTTCGAACGAAAGTATGGCATCGGCCCAGACAGCGGCGTCTATGATCCTCTTGACCTTGAGGAATACGCCTCAGCCTTTTCCACACTCCAAGGCCACGCCATCAAATGGGCCGCCAAGTTTAATATCGACCCAGAAATGATCGTCTTATGGAGCTTTGTCGAAACCGAACCACCCTATGATTCGTGGAGCTATAGCTATTGCGGAGCCAGTATCCCCATGACGCAAGTCTGCCGGGCCAGCACTTGGCAACTAGGCTATGGACATCAATTCGCTCAAATCTCTGACATGGATCAGGCCTTCCAAGACATATATGGCGACCCCAATGATGCCGCCAAGACAGCTCAGGTTCTTCAGTCGGTTGCCTCCAAATCAGGCATGTCTGCCCCACCCCAAAACCTAACTGCTGCAAATTTAAGTCGCGTCACCTTAAATAGTAGTGACAGCGACATTATTTGGGCAGCCGCTCTCAGCCGAGACCAAGCCATCAGCTCGTACCTTCTCGCCAAAGAACTAGCAGATGATGTCCAAGCTGCCGGCAGCCGCACCCTCTTTGCCCATGCCTGTGACAATTGGGGCAGCGGTTATTGCCCTTCAGATAATTTCTTTAAAAAATTCGGTGATTACCTGGCCGATATTCTAGCCAACTGGGGCAATCCCAGTAGTCCTACTTCAGGTTCACCATCAATCAGCGGACCCACCGAGCCACCGGTCGATTTAGTTGTGCCTGATTGTCCCGGTGTTACCCGAACCATCAATGCTTTCAAACTACCGCCAAGTATTTACCCCAAACCAAACTGTGGCGGTGGAACTCCCGGGGCAGGCACCAATCAGCTTGGCCAGCCAACCGGCAAGTATGGCACTACCAGCGATGGACCGCCTGAGGGTACACTGTTTTGGGTCATTACCGGCGGTCAAGTTTATCGACTATCTCAAGGATATGGTTTAACCGAATTCGCTTCAGGCCACACTAACGGCATGTACTCCTACTGCAACAACTATGGCGTACCCGGGCACTGCGGCATTGATTTATCTGCGCCCATCGGCACCCAAACCTTCTCCCCTGTAGCCGGCACGGTAGTGTGCGACATGACCAGCACTTCACGCCAAGGCGATCCTACCGAATCCTGCTCAGCCTTTGGCAACGCCAACTCACCAAATCAACATAAAGGCCGTCTCGAAATCAAACTCGATAACGGCGACTATTTAATACTCGGTCACATGCAATCGATTACTGTTCGCTTGGGAGACAGAGTCACAGTCGGTCAATCTGTCGGCACCAGTGGTCAAATGGCCAGCGAAGGCGGACACCTCCATATTGAATATCGTGCCCTAAGTACCAGCACCGCCAGCGGCAAAACAACTTACGATCCACGAGACATGTTCGACGTCCCCTACAACTCCACCACCTCCAATCTCCAAACTCCAAACTCCAATATTGTCGCTAGTCGCTCGTCGCTCGTCGCCAATCTAATTCCCGAGGCTCAAGCCCAAACCACCACCGCCACCAATTTCAATACCTTTGCCACCAAATACGGCTTCCTCACCCCTACCAAAGCCAGTAGCATCGACTTCGCTAAATATAAAGATAACTTCGCTCAAGCCCGTGACGCGGCCGTCAAGCATGCTCCTAAGTTTAATCTAGAGCCGGAAATGGTTGTCTGGTGGACCTACTTTGAAACCAAAGCTCCATATGATTCAGTGAGCTACCAGAATTGTCTCGAAAACTACCTAGATATTAACCAAGCCTGCAGCGCCATAGGCTATGGCAGCTGGCAAGTAGGCTATGGCCAACAATATGCCAAAGGCCTAGATGAAGGCATGGCCAAGGTCTTCCAAGAAACACACGGCGATCCCAATGATACAGCGTTGGTTAAAAAAGTCGGCCAAGCAGTGTTGGATAAAGCAGGCATCAATCGCGACTTCCCTTCCACCACCGTCGCCAACCTTATGAGCAATGAAAGTGCTAATCGTTATTGGATCTTTACCCTCCAGCGAGACCCAGATATTAGCTCATACCTTTTGGCCGCCGAAATCCGCATGGATCTGGATGGCCGACCAAATATGAAATGGTCTGATATCATGGCTCAGTGGTCATCCGCCTATTATGGCAGCGATCGAATTAAACAGCTCTACTCCAATATTATGAACGATATCTTACTAAACTGGGGCGTAGCCGGCAGTGGTGTGGCCGGCAGTATTTGTCAGGTTGGCGCCGGAGTTACTAATGCCAGCTGCTCCACTGTCCCTGATGTCCTAAATGGCCTCAACGTCCAAGAATTTACCGACAAAATAAATGCCAATATGGACTCCTACAAACAAATAGCTCAATGTGCCAACGTTCCCTGGCAAATGATGGCTGCCATTCACCTCCGAGAGATGGGTCTCAAGACTCAGACCTCTCACAACGATGGACCATGGCAGCTTGATCCTCCTCCTCCGGGAGTTGACCAACACAACTTTATTGATGCCGGTTGTTGGGCAGCCAAAAATCGTCTGTCAGCCAAAATCGAAGAGCAATTCGCCGGCACCAACCTCAAACCACTCAACCAAAACATGGACCCATCTAAAAAAGAAGACGAATATTCGATCAAAGCCGCCTTCTTTGGCTACAATGGCACCGGCGGTTGGCAACAGAATGTATCCAAAGGTTGCACTCCAGCTATCGATGGCAAAGACAAATGGAATTGGGATTGTTCAGCCTATGTCATGAACAACATGGATGACAAACATATAGCTATGACTATCGGTATTGGCGGCGGACAAGAATTCCCTACTGCCGACGACGGAGCTTGGAAAATATACTACAAACTTTTCTACAGCACCTATGGCGGAGATGGTAAATTACTCGTCTATGGCGGAAACTGCACCGTAGCCGGACAGGTAGTCAATGGCCTAGCTGCTCCAACCAAAGCTGGTATCGAAATTAGCAGCAACTTCTGGCAACCATACACTGGCCAGTTCGCTTATCTTGGTAATCATCATGGTATAGATATTGCTGGCCGCAATGGTGAACCAGTCTTTGCTCTGGCTGATGGCGAGATTGTCAGCTCCGGCTACACCCAAAACACCGGCTATCATATTATTATTAAGGTTTCAGCCAATGGATCAGCCCAAAATACCGCCGATCGATGGGTTTACTATGGACATTTGTCTGCTGACGGTATCGAAGGGACCGGTCCCGTCACTGCCGGCCAGCAAATTGCTAAAATAGGCAAGACCACCGAATTGGTTAACGGCCAAGAAGTACCTAATGGCATTACCGGTGGAGAACATCTACATTTAGATATCAGGACCCAGACCGGCGATAGCAGTAGTGTAAATAACCATGTTAATCCATGCAGTCTAGATCTATTCCGCAACACCTACTCTACTCTTAATTGTTCCAGCTACGGCTCTCAAGGACAAAAATGGCTTTAAATAGTAACCAAACAATTAGAAATCTCTCCCACAATCTTCACCAGCAAGGCGTAAGTGCGTACCAGCAAACTACTGCCTTCATCAAAAGCCGCGGTTATTCAGCCAGGGTTTGGTTAACCATCAGTATTGTTATCCTTGTACCTCTCATTGGTCTGATTATTATAATTATTGGCTGGCTTACACCACCGCTCGTCCAACCGCATTATGAACCATTTACCAGCAAGCAGGAGTACGAGCAGTTTCTAAAAGACAATCCACTCTACCAAACCACACCCCCAGCCGATCAATCGTTTACGCTTTCCAAAGAAATTCGAGCTGATAAATCTGCTCTGTACATATTCAATCTCACCGCCAAACCTCTCAAGCCGGACATGTCAGCCAGTTATCTACAAAGTTACTTTGATATTCTGGATGATTCACATCAAAAAGCCTTGCAGTGGATTAAGGATAATAACCAAGATCCCGAAAAAATGTCTATAATTTGGCGACCCAACCCCGATGAAATGCGCCAGATTTTACTAAAAGAAAACAATACCAAACCCCTGCCACAAAAAACTACTCCAACCCCTACTGCCTCCACAACTCCTCGCCCCACCTTCGCCCAATAACCCAAGCCTCCCCAACCAGCAACCCGCAACCCCTAGCACACGCACCGGGTTCGTGTTATGCCTGCCTGCTCCATATCCAATATCCCATATTCCATATCAAACACCACCGTTCCACGTCTCGCCACCATGGTGGCCAAATGCTATACTAAATATGAGGCCTAGTTTATCTAAAAAGCCTGTCTAAAAGACAATCATTAAACTATCCTTCATCTGCCCATGCGAATGCACACCATTCCACAAAACGTATCTGCCTACGAAGACAAAATTGTCGGCGCCCTTATTGGCAAGCAGTTTATTTACCTCGCTATAGCTGGTGTTATCGCTGTAATTTTATTCACCACCCCCTTTGCTCCGGCCTATGTACGTATTCCTTTAGCTATCATTATAGTTTTATTTGCCGTAGCTCTGGCCCTCTTCCGACCCAATGATCGACCATTCGATGAGTTGTTTTTTAGTTATTGCCGAGCCATATTTGGCCCAACTGAATGGACTTGGGGCAAAGAAGCCTCTATTCCACCTCAACTAGTCCAAGTTCTATCACTGGGCGAAGAACTACAAATCCCCACCAAAACCAGTACTAGTCTCAAAGAATCACAATCTCAAAAGCATCGCCAAGCTCAACACTACCAACGATTGATGACTCACCGACAAATAACCGGACTAGATCCTTCAGAGATTGGCTTTATCGAACAATTAGACTTCAGTGTCAGTGTGCCGCAGCAGTTATTTGAAGCCACCAAAGGCTCAAACAATGCTCCTCCTATGCTAACTCCAACCAACTACCAGCAAGTCAAACCAACCAAGTCTCAAACCGTAGAGATGAAAAACTTTACCGTTTCCGGATCAGCTACCCCCTTAGCCAGCACTGATATTAGCAACTTTACCTATATTTCAGCTGACAACACCATTGCCACTACCAAGCCATATATTCAAATTCAACCCAATCGCTCATTATCTAGACAGGCACTAACACAGGCTACACTAACCTTACCGAGTCAAGGAGAAATTCGTTTTGATACACCCCTTCAAGCACAACCTAACCTTCAAATTATTGCTGCCAGCCAGGCTAATAAGGATAGGCAAGCGGCCAATACACCCCAACTCAACCCTGAGCCGGAAGGTTTAAGCCGCTCGTTCTCATCACCCACCTCCAACCTCCCACCTCCCACCTCTCCCCAAAATAGTAGCCAGCCTTCACTCCAAAGTGATATAACTAAGTCAACACAAAAAACCTCTGCCATGAATCAAAATCCAACTGCATCACAACCCAATAACCCAACCAACGACCAGCCCCAAGGAGAATATGAGGCAACTTTTGGCACGCCTAATCGTCAATATTTCCCTGTCCAACAACAACCAGACGCTCCCAATTCTTCAACCCCAGCACCTCAGGATCAACCAACAGCTACCCAAAGCCAGCCTAACACTACGCCCCCTCCCCCTTCTACTTCTCCTTCTCCTTCTCCTTCTCCTTCTTCAGAACCCCAACCATTAACCCTCTCCGATATTGCCAACATCAACACCCAAATTGCCTATAATACTGGCAAATCGGACAACGACCCAGCCTTGCCTGAGAATAAAGTAACTGAAACTGATGCCAACTCTATCGAAAATGCCTTGTCAGAACTAAAACAACAAGCTGGAGATCTAGACGAAAATACTCCTGCCGGCGGATCAACCAGAACTGGTCTGGGCAAGTTTGACAAATTCTCCGCCAATTCCGACCCAGCCTTGCCAACTCCCGATGTCAATTTGACGAGTCTACCTATCAACCATCAGCCACAAACCAACGCCAGCGACAATTCAAGCTATACTCCACTACCAGTTAACCCGGTCCTCAACCCTGAATCAATCCTCCACACCATCGACACTCCCCCATCTCCTACCTCCGATTCTCAACCTCCGACACAACCACCTCCCACCTCCGACCTCCAACCTCCTACTCAGCAGCCCCCGGTAGATAACAACGCCAGTCAAATTGTCCAAGCAGTTCCAACTCTTGCGACAAAACAGCTGATTCTAACCAGTGAACCAAACATAATCAATGGCCGGGTTATTGATGCTCAGGATCAATCGGTACCTGGAGTTATCATTGTTGTAAAAAATGAGCAGGGAGAAGCCAAGCGAGCTTTAAAGACCAACAAGCTTGGCCAGTTTATTGTCACCACTCCCCTCTCTAACGGTACATACACGGTTGAAGTCGATAAGAAAGGCTTTAACTTTGATATAATTCAGGTACAATTAACCGGCATGGTTTTACCAGCTATTGATATCCATGCCAAAAACGAGTAACGTTTAGTTTCTGTCAGGACCCTGCCCCATGCCCCAGCGACCACCAACTCAGTCAACTCTGTCTATTATTGATGTCAAAGACGATATTTTAGTTCTAACTAATCATCGTTTTCGAACGGTTTTCAAAGTCAAAGCTATCAATTTTGACCTGCTTTCACCAGACGAGCAAGATGCTACCATCTATGCGTATGCTTCTCTGATAAATTCTCTAGACTTCCCACTTCAAATCTTAGTTAAAACTCGACAATTAAACATTACTTCCTATCTTGATTATCTCGAGCAACACCGTCGTCGCCAAAGCAATCAAGTGCTCAAAGCCCAAATAGAATCATACCAATCATTTGTCGAGAAACTCGTCAAAGAAAATAATGTCTTATTTAAGTCATTTTATGTTGTCGTACCCTTTGATGGCATAACAGTTAATAAAAGTTCGATTATGGATCCCATCACCCAACTCATCTCACCAGCCAAAGCCACCACAACGTATTCCAATAAAGAATTTGAAGAAGCCAAAGCTCATATAGAACAAAGAACGGCTGACCTTATAGCCCAATTCCAACGTATCGGTTTGCAAACGACGCGCGTAGATAGTGCCAACCTCGTTAATCTCTTCTACTCGCTCTATAATCCAGAAGAAGACAGTTCAGAACAACGAGTCCAACAAGCCTCCTCCGAATACACCACCACCATGATCCATCCTGCTATCAACTAATTATGCCAGAAAATCCACTAAACTCTGTCTTAAATAATCTCCCCCTACCTGGCAAAAAACCTCCAGTTGTCGATCCAGTTATCTCTGAAGCCGAGCAAGTAGCTCGAGGCATGATTTCTATTCGCGATATCCTGGCTCCTGGAGCTATGGAGGTTGACTTTAGTTACCTGCATATTGGCGATGTTTATTACCGTACCTTATTTATTGTTGGTTATCCTCGTCAAGTTGGCGCTAACTGGCTCTCCCCTATTATCAATTTCGGTAGTAGCTTAGATATCTCAATGTACTACTATCCCATTAGTACTAAGGAAGTTCTCAAAAAACTCCGACGCAAAATCACTCAAATGGAAGCCCAAATGATCATTGATCAGGAGAATGGTAAATTACCTTCACCTGAAGTCGAACTAAATATCCAAGATGCTACCATGCTCCAAGATGAATTGGTTGAAGGTTCAGAAAAATTCTTCCAATTCTCTCTCTATATCACCATTCCCGCCTCATCACTTGAAGAATTAAATTCTATTTCCAGACAAATTGAGACAATCTTCGGCGGTATGATGATTATTTCCAAGCCCGCCACCCTTCAAATGCTAGATGGTTTCAAGACTACTCTGCCGACTGGAGACAATGTTCTTGGTGTCATGCGCAACATGGATACTACGTCTCTTGCTACCACCTTCCCTTTCACCTCCAGCGAATTAACTTCCAATGAAGGCATAATGTATGGCCTTAACGAACACAATGGCAGCTTGGTTATTTTTGACAGGTTCAACCTCGAAAATGCCAATATGACTATCTTCGCCAAATCCGGTGCCGGTAAATCATACGCCGTCAAGCTCGAAGCTATGCGCTCTCTGATGCTAGGTATCGAAGTTATAGTTATTGACCCTGAAAATGAGTACAAGCGCATGGCTGAAGCTATTGGTGGAGCCTATATTCCCTTTGACTTCAAATCAAACGCCAATATCAACCCCTTTGATCTATCAACTGTCTACGAAGCTGGCGAAAACGAACTTGGATTAAAAATTCTCAATCTCCATGGCTTACTCAAAGTCATGTTCGGCGATCTCTCTCCCACCGAAGAAGCAGTTATCGATCGAGCCTTAGTCCTTACGTACAAACTAAAAGGGATTACTCCAGATCCTGACACTCAAAAGAACGACCCTCCTCTACTCGAAGACCTCTATAAAGTTTTTCTCGGTATGGAAGAACCCGAAGCCATAGGCCTAGCTGATCGTCTGGAGCGATATATTAAAGGTTCTGCTCAAGGATTGTTTGATAAACCATCTAATATCGATCTCAACAATACCTTCACAGTCTTCGGTGTCCGAGATCTTGAAGATTCTATTCGTCCTGTAGCTATGTTCGTTATTCTCGATTATATTTGGACAAATATTCGACGCAACCGAAAAAAGAGAATTCTGATCGTTGATGAAGCTTGGTTCCTCATGCAACACCCAGACTCAGCCAAATTCCTCTTCTCTCTCGCCAAGCGTGCTCGCAAGTATTTCCTTGGCTTAACGACCATTACTCAAGATGTTGAAGATTTTATTGCCACTGATATGGGCAAAGCTATTGTCACCAACTCAAGCCTACAATTCCTAATGAAACAATCAGCTTCGTCTGTCGATAAATTAGCTGAAGTATTTTATCTCTCGAGTGGAGAGAAAAACTTACTATTATCATCAAATATTGGCGAAGGACTCTTCTTTGCTGGCTCTGCTCACGTTGCCTTACAAGTTATAGCCTCTCCCGACGAACACCGTCTCATCACCACCAATCCTCGTGAGTTACAACAACTAGAGTCACTCGAAGAATCAACCCAAGGCCAACAAATTGAAGAACTTCTAAGTACCGAATCTCCAGAAGCCGTTTTAAAACTTCAAACTACTGAGGAAGAACTACCACAAGTTACACAAGAACAACAAGCTTCTACCGAACAAACAACTATTCCCCAAACACAGGAGCAGCAAACAGTAGTCACTGAATCACCTACGGAGCAACTTCCCCAATCAACAATTGAACCCGATCCTTCAATCCCCACCCCTGATATTAGTACCCAAAATGTAGCCCCACCGCCTCCAGCACCAAGTCCTCAACCCTCAGCCCCCAACAGCGGTCATATAGATATTTTTGCCAGTCAGCAAACAATAGCTAGCCCACCTACTCAAAGCTCTGCTAGCCTATCTCCAAGCCCTGCTACGCCGACATTTATAGACCCGCAGCCGCCTGCCAAAAATCAGACCATAAGTCCACCGCGCAAAGGTTTACAATTCATTCAGCCCAGCGATAAGTAATTAATAAATCTCCACCCGGAGATTTATTAATTACTTATCTAAAAGACTACTAACTACCATCAATCAAAATATCAAATACCAACTTTAAATTTATAATCCCGCATTATTCCCGCATAATTAACGCAATCCCCAACACCCAAACATAACACGAACCCGGCACACTGCTCCGGGTTCGTGTTATGTTTGTCTGTTCTACTCACACGATAAACTAACTAAACTTCTAGTTTTCTCACTTCATAACCATAATCCTACCGATTAAGATATCCACATTGTGGATAACATACTGTATAAATTGTGCAGAACTACCATAAACAATGTGCAAAACTATGTGTACATACTCCCCTATCCTGTGCATAATTTAGCAATAACTAGGATAACTTAATTAAGCACCATCACATACCTAATTAGTTATCCCACTAGTATTAACAACTTATCACCAATAAAAAACGCTGGTCCAGCAGGAAAAATCGCTTATCCACCTCAATGCCCACTTATCCCCAACTAACAACCAAGAATTTTAGCCGTTATAACAACAAATCATCACCGGTTATACTCATATCCTCATCACCTACTACAAGACTACTACTCTTATAAAATACATAGTATCCACATCTGGATAAACTGTCTTACGTATAGCTTCATATTTATGGAAAGTAGCTTAATACCCTACATTTATGTTATAAAACACTCACATGAAAGTCGAAGCGCTCAAAGAAAATCTCCACCGACCACTTAGTTTAGTAAGTCGTTATATTAGCTCTAGGCCAGCCTTACCTATTCTGGCTAACACGCTCTTAGAAGCAACCAATCAGGGTTTAATCCTCTCCTCTACAAACTTGGATGTAACTGTTAAAGTGCTTATCCCTTCTCAAGTTGAAGAGACCGGCCAAATCACTGCCCCAGCCAAGCCAATGTATGAGCTTATCAACACCCTTCCTTCCGGGAAAATTACCTTGTCTTCAACAGATACACAGTTAATAATGACTAGTCAGGCAAACACTTCAGCCTTTAATACTATTACTGCCGAAGATTTCCCGGTACTTCCAAAATTTAATTCACAAAACGCTCTTGCTCTACCTTTAAAAGATCTTCAGCAGGTAGCCGAAAAAATTTTATTTGCAGCCTCTGCTGACGAGTCGCGACCGATTTTAACTACCATTCTCCTTAAGCAAATTGATCAAAATATGGTCTTTGTTACCACAGATGGATATCGATTATCAGAAGTAACTCATCCCGTTTCTGGCAGTCAACTCGAACCGGATCGTCTTCTTCTACTACCGGCAAAAATAATAGCCGAACTACTCAAGATAGGTTCGGATAATAAAGCCGATACATTATGGATAGATATCACTACTCAAACCAATCAACTCGCCATGAAAGTAGCTGAAGTTGAGTTCTTTTCCAAGCTCATTAACGGAAATTTCCCTCCATACGAAAAGATTATCCCCACCGATTTTCTAACGGAAATTGAGTTGCAATCAGACGCCTTTCAGCAAGCTGTACGTTTAGCCAGCGTTTTTGCTCGCGATGCCGGATCATTGGTCAGATTACACATCAAACCCGAATCATCTCAAATGATTATTGAGGCTCAATCAGCCAGCCTCGGTCAAAATCAATCAACAATTGATATATCCGGTGCCGGTCCAGAGATCACCATCTCTTTTAATAGTAAATTCTTGTTAGACATTTTAACCGTGCTATCAGATGGCACAATTCAACTTAAACTAAAAAATCCTGATGCTCCCATGATGGTTGTCTCCCCCACTCAACCCGAGTTCCGCCACATCATCATGCCCCTAAAAAGCTAAAGCGTTTTGTGTCTATTGTCTCCTGTTTTAAAAAATGCCCTGTATTCATTTCTTTGATTTGAAAAAATGACATACAAAAAAGATGGCTTTTGGCCCATTGTTATTATCTTTATATAAATCAAACTAAAAATATACCCTCACCCAGAGGTAAGATTTGCCACACCCTCCTCCACTTCATATACATAAGCATCCTTCAATAGATCCTCAGGGATATCACTCAATGAAGCTGTAGTTATAATAGTCTGTTGTTCCCCCAACTCTTTAATAAGCAATTGTTGATTAAAAGTATCAAGCTCACTCAGCACATCGTCCAAAAGCAGTACAGCATTTTGACCTGATTGCTGTTTAATCAACGCTAATTCGGCTCGCTTCAATGCCACCACACTAATTCGTTGCTCACCGCGCGATCCATAAACACCCAGATCTCGGGTCGTTTCTCCAGTCTCCAGTAGTTGCCAATCATCTCGATGCGGACCCAGCATACTATGACCAACCAACCGTTCTCGACCTATTATGCTTGACTGTTTATTGTGGAAAGCAGATTCCAAACTAGAGCCCAAATTATCAGTTGAATCAAATGCAAAAGAGCAGTTGTAATTCATTGTTAAAGCAGGGGATAACAGCTCATTCAAATGAGAAATGGTGTTTAAACGAGCTTCTATCAGCTCAACACCATGCCCAACTTGCTGATCATTCCAATACTCTAGCTCAGATAGACTAGATAGGGGAGAGGACAGAAGCTTATTTCGCTGCTTAACCACCTTATTGTAGTTTAGAAGGTGAAAAAAGTAGCTACGAGATAGCTGACTCAAATGAGCATCTAAAAAGGCTCGTCGATGCCCTGGAGGGCCTGACAACAAGTCTACTTCCTCCGGTGCAAATAAAATAGACAAAAAGTTTCCCACATAGTCACTGCCACTGGCCGACTGGCCATCGATTAACAGCTTTTTCTGAGGACTGAGAAAGAAAACAATCGAAGTAGTTTTATCATCGTTATCAGTGGAAATAACACCTTCAATCCGGGAAAATTCTGCCTCCCATCCCATCAGTAATTTATCTGCTGTACCACGAAAAGACCGGGGGAATGACAATAGGTGAATTGCCTCTAAAATGTTGGTTTTACCCATCCCATTTTTACCTACCAAAATAGTCAACCTATCATGAAGTTTAAGGTTGATTTGGTCAATATTACGGTAACCGCTAATGGAAATATTTTGTATTTTCATCTAAGCGATTATAATCGTCATCACCCAAAACCGCCACCATCCCACAAATTATCCACCTATCCACATCACTTTATCCTGGAAATTTAAATTCCAAACTAGAGTTTAATTTAAAAAGAATAGAGGAGAGCGGAGTTTGGAGGTAGGAGGCAGAAGGCAGTGGGTACAAACTCTAAATCCTAGTCTGCCTCTGCCAACTAGCGGATGGCGTCCTAAATCCTTCCGCCAGCTGTCGGATTCCATTAGTCTATACCAAGTAAAACAGACAACAAGTATAATTTCCTCGTCGCTCGTCGCTCGTCGCTCGTCAAGCCTCAGCCATCACCTGTCGAATAGCCGACAAAGCAGATCGAGTTTGATCATCACTCTGAACCAGCTTACGCACCTTATCAATACCATGCATAATCGTTGTGTGATCGCGTCCACCCAACATATGACCAATAGACTCCAGATTTAGACCCGCATCTTGGCGCAGAATATACATTGCTAATTGACGGGGCACAACCAATTGCTGAGTTCGACTCTTGCCAGTTATATCTTTCAAAGTCACGCCGTATGTTTCACAAACGATCTTTAAAACTTGATTAGGGTTCTGCTTTTTGGGTAGAGAAGTGGTCTCATTAGTCTTATGGAACAAGCTTTGAGCCATAGCCAGAGTCAATGGCTGATCAGTCGACATAGCCATAGATTTAAGCTTCAACATAATACCTTCCAAAGCCCGAATATTATCCGGAGCCAGTGAAGCAATAAAGTCTGCAATCTCCGACGACAAATCTATACTCAGTTGATCAGCCTTAGCTCGAATAATAGCTGAGCGTGTCTCAAAATCTGGTGCATTAATATCCACAATTAATCCACCTTCAAATCGAGAAGTTAAACGATCCACCAATGAAGCAATTTCTCGGGGTGGCCTATCTGAACACAAAATAATCTGTCGTCCAGAAGCATACAACTCATTAAAAGTATGGAAAAACTCTTCCTGAGTCCCTGCTTTACCGGCAATATACTGGATATCATCCACAATCAACACATCAGCTGACCGATACCGCTTCTTAAACTCATTCATATTCTTAAAGCGCATCGAATCAACGAATTCATTAACAAACTTTTCGATTGAAAAATAAAGTACTTTAGGTTTTGGCTTCTTTTGTAGCAGCTCATTGCCAATAGCTTGAACCAAATGAGTCTTTCCCACCCCAGTACCGCCATAGATAAAGAGGGGATTGTAAGTTTGACCTGGACGATCGGTTACTGCCAAAGCTGCCGCATGAGCTACCCGATTAGATCCTCCCACGACAAACTGATCAAAAGTATAATTTGGATTCAAAAAAACTGTCTGGTCTGACTGAGAATAAGAAGTTCTTTCCTCAGCTTGAGAATCAGCCAGTAGTTCAGGGAAAATACTAGCTTCTCCTGAAGTTTCAGGTTGGGGTAATTCGTCAAATAGGGGACTGGTGCTGGCTGGATCTTCGTCAACTTCGGTTTGTTGCACAATAAATCGTAATTCAATCGTATGACCAATCAGCTTCTTAGCCATACTTTCTAACTTTTTACGATACCGCTTTTCCATCTGACTTAGCACGACTTGATTAGGACAGCCTATCAGTATTTCATCTTCAGACCCATCAATATAGTTAGTTTTTAAAAACCAAGTCTTATACACAGCCACTGACTCTGTATCTCTGATTTCTTCTACAATTTGTTGCCACAAAGTATCGTATGTCGCCATGCGTTTAGTAAATAAATTCTTATATTTTGGTTTGGGTAGGCAGGGGAGAGTAGAGCAGTACTTACAATATTCATACTACGACCATTCGGTTAACAAATCAATACTTATCCACAATCAATTCAAATGGAAAACCATATGGTTATCCGTTATCCGTTATCGGTTGTTGGTATGCGGGAAATATGCGTTAATTATGCGGGAAAAGTCTTAAGATAATAGCAGTATTCCCCGTAGCTTGTCGCCTGTCGCTACCCAGTCTAGGCGCTTGACGCCTTGACTAGGTTAGGGTATACTGCCGACGCTAAATAATTTTATCCCATACATCTTACGGGAACAGGTTTTAATTATGAAGAGAACGTATCAACCCAAAAAACGACGCCGTCTACGCCGACATGGATTCCTAGGTCTTATGCGTACTCCAGGTGGCCGAAATATTATTCGCCGCCGCCGAGCCAAGGGGCGCGTTAAAGTGGCTATTGCCAGTAAGTAGTAGAGGATAGGCCAATGTTGCCGAAAGCTCAAAGACTCCATACTGCAGCTGATTTTAGGCGATTGCGAGGACGTGGAAATGTCTGGCGGTCGCCTTCTTTCGTCGCCTTAAGCATGCCCAATCGTCAACAATCGCCCCGCCTCGGCATAGTTGTCTCAGCCAAGATTGGTAAATCGGTTATCCGTAAGCGCACCTCTCGCGTCTTAAGACACGCCTTCCGCGATGCTATCAAGCCTCAGTCTGCTTATGATATTGTTCTTATCGCCCGCCCTTATGCCAAAGATAAAACAGCTACCCAGATTGGTCAGGAGCTAGCCAAGATGGCCTACCACCTTAAATTATGAAGTGGCTATCTCTGCCATTTTTAATCCTGATTAGAGTTTACCAAAAAGTTTTATCTCTCGATCATGGTTTACTTGGTAAAATAATTCCACATCAACCTGTTTGTCGCTTTGAGCCCACCTGCTCAGAGTACAGCTACCAGGCAATTGAGCGATTCGGTTTATTCAAAGGCAGTTGGCTAGCTATAAAAAGAATTACTCGCTGCCACCCCTGGGGCGGTTTTGGCCCAGACCCGGTTCCGGATAAATAGAGTAGAGGATACAAGCCCAATAGTGAATATTGGATAGGGGATATAGAAATTACCAGTCACTCTACACATTTCAGTCTATATCCTATATCCTATATCCTATATTCCTTCTTAAAATTAACAATATCGATCAAGTAACCATCTATGGAAATTCTAAGCACCCTCTTTTTTACCCCATTCATTAACCTACTATTCTTGCTATATAAAGTATTAGGCAGCGATATGGGCTTGGCAATTATCGCCTTAACCATCATATTTAAGCTGGTTACCCTCCCTCTCAACCTCCGTATGCTTCGTTCTCAACGTCGCATGCAGCAACTCAAGCCACAGCTAGATAAACTAAAAGAGCAGCACGGTCAAGACAAAATGGCCCTAGCTCAGGCTCAAATGGAACTCTATAAAATCGAAGGTGTCAGCCCTGCTGGAGCGTGTTTACCCATGCTACTGCAACTACCCTTCCTCTTTGGTTTATATGCCGCCTTCAGTTATGTCGTCCAAAGCCATACCATTGCCGATTTAAATAACCTGCTCTATTCCAGCTGGCTCTATATACCTGGGGCGACCGATCAGCTGGTTAGCAATGCCATCAATCTTAGTTTCCTCGGTCTCAACTTAGCCCAACACGCCGACTTTTCCAAAGGTCTGCAGGCAACCATTCCCTATCTTATTCTGCCAATCTTAGCCGCCACCAGCCAGTTTGTTTTATCCAAGCTAATGATGGCCCCCAAATCAGTTCTACCAAAACCCAAAAACAACACCGAAGTTTCTCTAGAAAATTCTTTAATGGCTGCCCAGGGCCAAATGGTCTATCTCTTCCCGATTATTACCCTGTTTATCAACATTCAATTTGCCGCCGGTCTGTCTCTGTATTGGACGGTCGGTAATATCTTTAGTATAATCCAGCAGTTATACATCAATAAAAAGATGCCAATTATGGCTATTTCACAACAAGGTGAATTGGTGCCAGCCGAACAATTGGAAGCCTCCAATGCCATTGAAGGTCAGATTATTGAGTACACTCATCAACCAAAGTCAAAATCTAAGCCTTCCAAAAAGAAGTCAAAAAAACGCAAGTAATGTCGTCCCGCCCTAGTGCAGGACCTAAACCCTAAATCCTAAAACCCTAAATCCTACACCATGACTAGTCAACAGCTTCAACAAACTCAAAAAACTATCGAAAAGATTATCAGCCTTATGGGTGTTGAAGCAACTGTATCTCTTGAAGTTGATGACAATAATGTTTTGAACATACAAATTGATGGTCAAGAGCTAGGTCTTATTATTGGCTATCATGGCGAAACCTTATCTGCTCTCCAAACCATCGTCGGCTTAATTGTTAACAAGGATCAAGCCGAGGATGATAAAGATCGGTACAAAATTATTGTAAACGTTGGTGACTATCGCCAGCGCCAAAAAGAATCACTCGAAGCCTTAGCTCGTCGAACAGCCGAGCGAGTCCGCTTCACCAAAAAGTCTTTAACCCTCCCTCCAATGTCTTCTTACGATCGACGAATTGTCCACCTTGTCCTTGAACACGAGCCGGATTTGGAAAGTTACTCCGAAGGCGAAGGCCGTCAACGCCGCCTCATCGTCAAACTAAAAGACTAACACTCCAATCCCTTAAGCTGATACCATAAGGGGTATGAGACCCTCAACCAGTCATGGTTCTGCTTTCAATTCGCTACCTTCGTCTAATCTCGTCGCCCGTCGCTCGTCGCCCGTCGCCTTATTCCAACTCATGGAAACTCTCTTCTTCCTCAGCATCTTCTGGCAAACCAGACTAGATCTATCTCAATATTTCCCCGACACCTTCTGGCTACCCGCCGCCTCAGATTATCTCAAACCATTCATCTATCTTAGCCAAGTCCTCTTTCTCATAACACTAGTATTGTGGCTAATTATATACCGGCAGCGGATTTTGCCTACGGCTAAGTCGGGCATCCATTCACTGACAAAGGGCAAAAAGCAGCCACTATCACTCATTCGACAGCCACTTATCTGGCTAGTCATTGCTTCAGTTATCACGACAATTACAGTCCTCCTCAATCAACCTCAATGGTGGAATTACTACAAACTTATAAGTGGAGTAGGGGGCATCGTATTCGCCATCTATCTCTATTTTCGGCTTCGACAAGGTATTCTAATCAAATTCCTGACCTGCTTAACGCTTGGAGTCTTACTTCAGCAACTGATTATCATCATCCAATGGTTTACCCAATCATCGATAGGCCTGCAATGGCTAGGGGAGTGGAGAACTACTGTCCACACTCCCGGAGTGGCCAAGATTGTTATTGCTGGTCAAGAATTCCTCCGACCTCATGGCACATTTGCTCACTCCAATATAGCTGGCGTACTGATATCTCTGATGTGGATCCCAGGGCTTATTGCTATTCGCTATAGCCTAAAAACAAAACTTGCAGCCAAACCATTAGCGATTATTTTACTCGCCTGGACTTTTACCAGTATTCTAGCAGTATTTTTAACCTTTTCCCGGTTAGCCTGGATGGGTATGGCACTCCAGATGCTATTCATAGCCTTCTACATCTATCAACACGTTCAATTTCCTCAAATCAAACAACAACTTTCTCAACATCGAACAACAGTCATGCTTGCAGCCATCAGTCTCCTAATTATCTGCCTAACAGCATCACCGCTTGTTCTATCGAGGATCAATTCTTTGGCCAATCAAGATTCATTATCAGTCGATCGACGAGTTCAGCTCAATCAAATCACCCTCGACCAAATTTATATCCAACCACTTCAGGGTCTAGGTCTCGGAAACCATATTCTACAAGTCTTCCAATACGGCCCTCTCTACGGCGTTGGCATCTGGCGCCAACCCGTCCACAATATCTACCTCCTCTCCGCAGTCGAACTAGGCCTCCCCGCCACCCTAGCCTGGCTCACCCTAATCACTATCTCCATATCCCACCTCTTGTCGCCCGTCGCCCGTCGCCCGTCGCTCGCCAATCCACCTCCCACCTCCCACCTCCTAGTACTAGTCTCCTGGCTATCCTTCGCCATCGTCGGCCTATTCGACCACTTCTGGCTCACCATCTACCCAGCCAGTCTAGCTCTATGGATGCTTTTGCCTTTAACCTGGTATCTCACAACCAAGCCGCCAAAGGTGGCGGATGTAGGATATAGAACTAGAACTAGTTAGCTCACACCACTTTATCTCGGGAAGCTCGCACACTCCGCCAGCTGGCGGACCACCCCGCAAGGAAATTTACATTTCCTGAGGAGTGCGCGAGCACCAATGCCCCGAGCTTATCTAACTACTCACAGCCCGAATAAGCTCTTGACGCTTGCCTCCTACCCATATACCCTAGAAACATGGCCAATATCCTATTAAAACTATTTGGAATAATTTGGTATATCTGTTTATTCGGCATTATTTTGCCAGTCTCAATGATTCTCGTGGGCAGTACCCTTGACCAAGAGCTAGCTCGATTTATCCCACTCAACCTTTACTGGTCATGGCCAATGGTTATTATTGGCGTTCTATGCATTATTGCCGCCATTATCTTTGTTGTCGCCAGTAGCATCACCCTTCACCGATACGGCAAAGCCTTTCCCTGGTCTATAGGTTCTCACGTGGCCTACAATCCTCAGGAGCTAGTAACCCATGGCCCATACGCAGTAGTTCGTCATCCTATGACCTCAAGCTACTTGTTATTCCTCGCCGGTCTAGCTTTTATTTACCCATCATATGTCATGTTAATCTGGATTGTTCCCTTAACAGCCGGCTTATTCTACGAATATTTGGAGTACACGGAAGAAATCAGGTTGCGCCAGTGGTTCGGCAAAGAGTATGACTATTACCACAACAATACTCCCTCTCTCATACCTCGTCTCTCCAAATTATGGACCAAAACCAAACCAGTCCATGTGCATCATAAAGCACACCATTCTTCATGACCGATTCTCATACAGTCTTAAAAATCTGGTCAGATGGGGGATCCCGCGGCAATCCAGGCAAGGCAGCTGTCGGCATAGTCATGCAAGATCAGCAAGGCCAGCCGGTCTGGCAACAAGGTCAATATCTTGGCCAACCAATCAGCAATAATCAGGCTGAATACCAGGCGCTGTATCAAGCCTTAGTCCAAGCCCAGCAGTTCCAAGCCAAACAAATTATCTGTCATCTCGATTCTCAGCTAGTAGTCGAACAGGTTAATGGTCGTTATAAAGTTAAAGACGAGGGTCTACGCCAGTGGTGGCAAAAGATTCAACTAATACTCCAAACCTTTGAATCTTATCAGGTCATCTATGTCCCACGCGCTCAGAATGCCCAAGCTGACGCCATCGTCAACCAAGTCCTTGATCAAGCCTGACATAACCGGCACGAGGACGAGGACGAGGATGAGTTTATGTCCCTGAGTTTATTCGCCTGTATGTTGTATTGCCTCGTCCTCGTCCCTCGTACAGTACCGGTCCTTCTTTCCAGTTTGCGCTAAAAAGTGTACAATAACCTCAGAAAAGCAATTAATTTACGTAGAAGATTTTACAAATATGGAACTTATTGAATACCTCAGACATTTATACCGCTACAAGATTTGGTTGTTAGTCGGAGTTATTATTGGCGGATTAGTTGGCGGTATTCTGGCTAACAGCGCCAAAGATCAGTATCAAGCCGCCACCTCCCTTTATATTCAACGTAAAACAGAAGCTCCTAATAGTCAGTATTTCACCTACGAAGGTTTCTACGCTCAGCAGACAGCCGTCAACTTCACTGACACAGCCATCAAACTGTTAATGACCGACGAAATTATCTCTGAGGCAGCCAAGCTAGCTGGCTATGAAAAAACTCCTCAGCAAATAGGAGCCCTAAAAGGTTCTATTGTTGTCAAAAAAGACGCTCCCCAGCTTATTACAGTCCGCATAACTCAACCATCAAGAGATCAAGCGGATAATCTTGCTACCGGACTTTCCCAAGCTATCAAACAACGAACCATTGATCTTAACCAGTATGGTGATTCCTCCTTGTCGATTGAGCAGGTAGAAAGCACGCCACTGGTTAACCTAGTTCGTCCTTCGGTTGTTATTTATACAGTTATTGGTGCCTTTGTTGGACTTATTTTTGCTATGATGGCTAGCGCTTTGTGGGCCTTTATCAAGGCTCAGCGTCGCTCCAAAAGCCCTAAATCCTAATCCGCTACTAGCATCCAGAATCCTAAAATCAGTCACTGCCCATGCCTCGAACTGCCAAAGTTAGACAACCAGATAATTCTCCATATATTCTTATCGCTGGCGGAGCCGGATTCCTCGGCTCACATCTGACTGAGTCATTACTCTTGTCCGGAGCTCGAGTTATTGCTGTCGATGACTTAATTACTGGCTCAACGGCCAATATTGCTCCGTTCAAGCGACATCCTCGCTACGAATTTATTGAGTGCAATATTAATCAAGGCCTACCCACCTCACTCCAAGATAAGCCAATCACCCATATCGTTCAGGCTGTAGGTGTAGAAACTCATGCCAATGACCAAGAGATAACCCTTGCTGCCATGCTGACTGGTGCTTTTGGCACCAAAAATCTTCTCGATTTAGCCGTAGCCACCGGCTCCACCTTCCTGTTAACCTCGTCCATCTCTCTCTACCAAGGCTTAGCTTCCTCCACCAGTCTGCAATATTATTACGGATCAGATCCCGAGCAGCGAGCAGCCTTCTCCCTCTACGAAGCCAAGCGTTATGCTGAGGGCCTGGTAGAGATGTATGTTAAGCAGTATAACCTTGATGGAAGAATTGCCCGCCTGTCGCAACTCTATGGTCCCCGCATGGACATTGCTGACAGCTCGTTTCTAGACCAATTGCTTCAGCAAGTTTTAGCCGGCCAAGATCTGGTAGTTAATCAAGAGGGTGGGCAAGAGCTCTATTTAACCTATGTAGCCGATGCTGTTTACGGACTATCCCGGTTGCTATTTGCCTCTGGTGAAAATTATCGTCAGTCAATTTATCCGCTGGTAAATACAGAGAAAATTTCAGTCTTAAGTGTTGCCTATACCTTAAAAACCTTCCTGCCGGCCGAAAAAGAAGTCAAGTTTCAGGCCTCACAAAGCCCCAATATTGTACCGCTGCCAACCATATCCATTGACAGAGCTAAACGCGATCTAGACTGGGAGCCCAACGTTCCGCTAACCCAAGGCATCAATCAAACAGTCGAGTACTTTAAACAAACTCCACCTTCATCCTTACGTCACACTGCTCCAACCACTCAACAAATGAGCACCGAACCCACCTCAGAGTCAACCTCCCACCTCCCACCTCCCACCTCCACCAAAGACACCGCCACACCAGCCCCTCCTCAGGCACAAAGTGATGATAAACGCACGAGCACCAATACACCAAGCTCATCAACCACGTCAAGCATCGACGAAAACCACATGTCGCCCATCCTAGCCTTCAGAGGCACAGATCCCGCCAACCCACCACCTCCAACCTCCAACCTCCAACCTCCCAGCAAACCGGCCAAATCACCATCACGACGCACCAAAAAAGCTTGGTGGAAAAGAATCTTTTTTGCCGCCATCATCTTTGGCATATATCTAGCCTGGGGGCAGCCAGCTGTGCACACCACTGTGGCCAGCGCCTATGCAACCTATCACCTCAACCAAGGCCTTCAAGCAGCTAAACAGCTCAAGCTAACCCAAGCCGAGCAATCATTTATCCTGGCCAGACAATCATATGCCACAGCCAGTCAGCAATGGCAAAGACTTGATTATTTGGCTAGGGTATTAGAATTAGAATCAGGTCACGCCGACATCAATCAAACACTTCAAGCAGCCATCGCCAGTTCCGAAGGCTTAACTATCCTGGCCCATACAGCGCAACCCTGGCCTGACCAGCTTAAAAAACTTCTGCCAAATGATCTGCAAGCCAACACGTCTCAATCTGCACTAGCCAATGATGATGTAGCTGAACTAATTGAGCAAACAAGACAAGATATTCAACAAACCCAGCGCCACTTCGGCAGTGCGCTGGTTGCACTCTCGCAACCCCAAATTCCCAGTACTCAAGTAGCCGGAGCTTCGACCACGGCTCACTCCGGCACAGTTGATACCGACTCAGTTGGCCGAACTGGACCATTGGCCTCGTTTCAAAACTATATTCGAAAATATCTTGTGCAAACCCAGTTAATCCTCGATCAAGCCAGTCAATTCCTGGAAGTTGCCCCCACGCTGGTTGGTTCAGACCAACCTCGGCGCTATCTGATCTTGCTCCAAAACAGCAATGAGCTCAGACCGACCGGGGGATTTACTGGCAGCTACATTGACCTGCAGATCACCAATGGTCAGTTAACAGATTTTAAAATAGATGACATCTACAACCCAGACGGTCAGCTAAAAGAGGACAAGCCAAAAGCCTCGCTCATTGATAAAGAACTAACTGACACCCTGCCGCTGCGCGATGCTAATTGGTACCCAGATCTGCCGACGTCAGCCAAGCTTATTTCTCAGCGATACCACCAAGCTACCGGTCGATCAGTCGATGGACTCATTTTTGTAACCACCCAAGCAGTCAAGCCACTCTTAAGCGGTCTCGGATCAGTCTACATGCAGCAGTATGATAAGAAGGTTACTGTCCAAAACTTTGACACTCTCGCCCAAACATACAGCAACGTCAACTATGTAGCTGGGTCAACCAATAAGCGCGACTTTCTCGGTCAGCTAGCCCAAACCATATTTAATAGACTGACCACCGACCAAGCAGCCGATTGGACCACTTTATCTCAAGCAGTTATCACAGGCTTAACCACCAAAGAAATTCAGCTGTACTCTCCAGAGCCTGCGGTTAGCCTGCTCATTAATCAGCATAATTGGGGTGGACTGACCATGAATACTACCACCGACTACCTCAGAGTGGTTGATGCCAATGTGGTTGGCAATAAATCAAACCTATATGTCTCCAGATCAACCAAATATGACCTAAACGTTGATCGTCAGGGAGGTCTCAGCTCAGTCTTAACTATTACCTGGGATCATGCTGGCCAAAGCGCTACCTGGCCGGGTGGTGATTATGTCAATTATCTTCGCGTCTATGTTCCCCAAGGTGCCGACCTTCAATCAAGCAAAGGTTTTGATACCGACCAGTTAAGAACATACCAGGAGGACGGCAAGCAAGTCTTCGCGGGGCAAGTCACCTTGCCATATGGCAAGCAAAGTTCAGTTGAACTAAGGTATGCTTTACCAGACTCCCTTAGTCTGAATAATAACCGTTCATTGTATCAATTATCCTGGCAAAAGCAGTCTGGAGTAGTGAATGAGCCCTTAACGGTTCAATTTAACACACCAACCTTCCTCAAAAATACCAATGCTTCAGCCGGAGCTCAGCTGCAAGGCGATACGGTAAAATGGCCCCTTACCGGCACCACCGACACCTCAATATCCGCCACCTTCACCTCAAACTTATAACAATCCCGACTGTAATTTCTCAGCTTCTACCTCCCGCCTCCCGCCTACAGCTTCCCTATAAGTAATGTTTGACCTATCGCGTATAATAGATATATAGATAGTGTAATCTAGGAGAGTAGAGGAGCATACTAATCAATGGATAAATCATTTATGCATCAATCCTTACACGCACTGCATTGCCCTCAATGTGGGAGCCTGTATACCAACAGTGAAATCGGCGTTTTACAAGAATCTGACGCCAATATTTTAGCCACCGTTACCTGTGCCAAATGTCAACATCAAAGTGTTGTCACCTTGTCCCTTGGAGCTGGTCAGGCTGTCAGCCTTATGTCAGACCTTAAGCCAGTCGAATTAAATAAGTTTATCGAATCAGATCCCCTCGACACAGATGATTTAATTGATATTCATGCCTATCTAAAAAAGACCAAAGGTAATTTTGCCGAAGACTTCCGCGCCATCAAAACCACAGCTAAAGTTAAAAACTAACTTTTAACTTTAGCAAATATCAGAGATAGGATATCGAGGCATGACCTGCTTTCTGCTCCGTCATCTCGAGCCTAGCCGAGAGGTCTTTCAGGCTTTTGGTTTTGGACCCTGCATGTTCCGTGTCCCCATATCCAAGTCTCGCCATCAAAGGTGGCCCTGCCCTTGACGCTATCCTTAGTCATATGGTATAGTCGGCCCTGTATTTTGCTGTGTCAAAAACCATAACTTTTATCTCGACACAAAAGGTAATTTTAATATGACAACTAAGCGCCATGCTCTCACTGTTGAGCCTCGAACCGTCCTCGGTAAACAAGTAAAACAACTCCGTCGTCAGGGAATCATTCCTGCCAACGTTTATGGTCACAATGTTGACTCTGTTGCTATATCTATCGAAGGTCGAGAATTTATGAGCACTCTTAAAGCGGCCGGCGAAACTGGCTTGATCGATCTAAAAGTCTCTTCTGAATCAAAGGCTCGTCCAGTTCTTATCACCTCGATGCTTCGTCATCCTGTTACCGATGCCGTTCTTCACGCTGACTTCTATCAAGTTAACCTAAAAGAAAAGCTGACCGCCAATGTACCGTTAGAATTTGTTGGTGAACCAGCCTTGGTTAAGACTCACGAAGCCATGGTCCAAGAGCTCCTTCAAGAAGTTGAAGTTGAATGTCTTCCAACCGACATTCCATCTTCTATCGAAGTAGATACCACTATTTTGACTGAAATCAACCAAGGAATCCTCGTTTCTCAATTGACTGTTCCAGAGGGTGTTGAAATCAAAACTGACCCTGAGGAAATGATTGTTAAATTAGCCTCAGCTCATATCGAAGAAACCAAAGAAGAATTAGCTGAAGAAGCCGCTGCCGAAGAAGCCAAAGAAGATGCCGCTGCCGAAGCTGCCTCAGCCTCAGAATCTACCGACTAAGCAGATAGGCAAAATCGCACTTCTAGGTATACTAAAAAGGACCCTGTTACGGGTCCTTTTTAGGATTGAGCACACAATGAACAATCTATTAACGGCCAGCTTTTTTAGCTTGCTTCTCAGCCCGCTTTTCCTTCAAAGTCTTAGTAGCTTCCTTTTTGCCTTGCGAACCTTTAGACGGTCTATCTTTAGTATTTGCCATAATAATCTCCTTTGGTAATCGAAATGTTGTCTAATTATACCATTATCTACCAATAGTTGTATCAACTTACCGCATCTATTGCTATGTCGTTGGCCAATGAGCCATCATCAAGACCGCTTCGTCAGAGCCATGATGGAGGTTGCTATAGATCTCTTCAGTCACAAACGGCATAAATGGATGGAGCAATTTCAAACTTCTATCAAGCACATACTCCAACATCGGCTGAGCCTCGGCCCGGCGAGATTTAGTTTGCTCCAGATACACATCAGCCACATCATGCCACACAAAGTTGTATAACTCCTCAGCCGCCAAGTGCAACTCAAACCCCTCAATATTTCTAGTCGTCTTAGCCACCACCTCATCCAGTCTCTTCAAAATCGCCACATCATCAGCATTGCTGGTTTTAGGCTTAATAAACTTCTCGCTGCTCACTTCTCGCTGCTCACTTCGAGATTCATCTGACAGGATGAATCGAGACACATTCCACAACTTAGTCGCAAAGTTACGATAATTCTTTGCCCGCTCATCAATAGTCTGATTCGAAGCCTTGCCATCACGACCCGGAATGGCATACGACAACACCGCCATTCGTGTAGCATCCACACCCCAGTCATCAAACATCCGCACCGGATCAATGCCATTACCCAACGACTTAGAAAATTTCTGCCCCTTCAAATCCCGAATCATGCCATGGAAGAACATTGTTTTAAAGGGAATTTCATCCTTAAACCACAAGCCCAACATGATCATTCGCGCAATCCACATAAACTTGATCTCAGGTGCTGACACCTCCAGATTCCATGGATAATATCGCCCCAGCTCAACCGTTTTCTCAGGCCAACCCAAGGTCGACATCGGCCACAAACTCGAGGAGAACCAAGTGTCTAAGACCTGGGTTTCTTGAACCCAACCCTCACCGGGACTCTCAAAAGATATCTGTTGTTGGCCATCTTTGTGCCAAACCGGAATCCGATGCCCCCACACCTGAGATCGCGACACAGTCCAGTCATGAATATTCTCCAACCAATTACTCAAAATACCAACATAATTATCAGGCAAGAAATCAATCTCCCCAGATTGAATGGCTGCAATAGCCTTATCGGCCAACGGCCTCATTTTTACAAACCACTCCTCAGAAATTAGCGGCTCCAACACCGTCTTGCACCGCTCACACACCGGCACCTGATGAGTGTATTCTTCGCTCTTCTCAATACTGCCCTCCGCTTCCAGCTTCCCGACCACTGCCTTCCGCGCCTCGGCCACCCTTGTCCCTGCTAGGTCGCCGGCCAATTCAGTCAGTTTCCCATCCTTGCCGATAACTTGCAACAAAGGCAATTTCTGGTCCTTACCAATTTCGTAATCAAGTGGATCATGAGCCGGAGTTATCTTTAACGCCCCAGTTCCAAATTCAGGATCAACTCGCTCATCACCAAACACAGGCATAGTTGTCCCAGTCAGTGGATTCACAACCGTTTGCCCAATAAACTGTTTAAATCGAGGATTATCTGGATGCACAGCAATTCCTGCATCAGCAAAAATAGTCTCCGGCCGAGCCGTCGCAATCACCACATAGTCCTCGTCGCCCGTCGCCTGTCGCCCGTCGCCAGAAACCTTGTACTTCACAAAGTGCAAGGTTTCTTTCCGCTCCTCATATTCCATCTCTACATCAGAAATAGCCGTCCCACACTTCCAGCACCACTGCACGATATACGGACCTTTATACAGCAATCCTTCATCATAATAGCGCTTAAATTCTTCAAAAACAGCCAGCTGCACTTTTGGATCAAGTGTAAATACTTCGCGCGACCAATCAGCCGAAATACCCGTCTTGCGGAAGGTTTTTGACACAGAGGCATAGCTCTCCTCTTTAAACTGCCAGGCTTTCTCTAAGTACTCTTCACGGGACAAGGCGCGTGGATTAATTCCGTCCTTCGACAGTTTTCTATCCAAAGTACCCTGTAATTGCAATCCAGCATGATCAACCCCAGGCTGAAGCAACACATCAAAACCCTGCATTCGCTTATAGCGAGCCACAGTGTCCATAATGGCATGTTGCATCACATGACCTAAATGTAGGTCACCAGTCAAGTTTGGTGGCGGCATCAGGATAGAGTAGGCTGGCTTACCCGATTCCGGATCAGCCTTAAAATAATTATGACTTTCCCAAAACTCATACCACTTTTTTTCTATTTCTGAAGGAGAATAACGAGATTCCATACAGCCGCATTGTAACAAAATCTGAAGTAACTTTCTATAATTAAAAATCTAGGCCCCATCCTCCAATAAGGCCTAGTCTACTACCATAGTGACAGCAAACAGGTTTTACTGTCTCCGAAAAGATGCCAGCTTCGGACCAAGCTCGTCCACGGTCAGAATTGACTGACCTATCTCTTCTTCCGCCACCCAGAGCGGCTGTTGATCGCAATCATGCAGCTGCACTTCATGGCGACTGCTGTTTTGTGCCAGTTGAGTAACCTCAAACCACAATCCTTCCGTCAACAGCCGCGTCTCAAAGGAGGGTATTAGCCTCCTTGGCTTGATAGGACTGCTTTCAAGGGAGAACAGAGCCTGGAACAAAGCATCGAGGTCTTGATCAGCTCCCCGGCCGTATCCCATTGTCTTCAGAATCGCCGAGTCCAGCGACAGCGTTCCCAGATGAATCCGCAATGTAGGTTGGCAGGCGATGAATGGTTCACCGTTATCCAGGGTGGCCTGGGAGTCTGCTTTCCACCGCACTGGCAATCCAGGATCAACCCCCAGCTTGCATATCGAGACCATACCGGCATAGTCGGGCTTGTTCTCCGGGTTCATCACGTAGATCTTATTGATCATGTCGTCAATCTGAACCGGCACAGGGCCATCTTTGGGCCAGATGATGAAGTCTATCCAGGATGAATCCGGAGCCAGATTTGAATCGTCGATATCCAGCCCTACCTGTACACTAGTTTGCAGAAGCAAGGCCGCAGCATCCATGACTTGTTGTCCAGCTGGATCCACCAGTGCTCTGAGGAGCTCCTCCAACATGCCGGAGTTAACAAACGACTTGGGAAGATCCCTTACTGTCTCTTCCCGCCAATACCGCAAAACTATTGACAAGTTTGCTGCACCTGTCTTGGTTGCAGGCATAGCAGTTGGACTCTGACTTACCATCGGTCTCTCCTGACCTGCGGACCAAACGTCCGCCGAGAATATACTCCAATCATCCTCGAAACACAAGCTTCACACCTAAACGTTAGTCACAGGGAGTAATTTTTATCGAGTTATTACATCATGAGACTGCGATTCGCGCATGTCCTACATCCGGGAAGCGCAGATATTTATCGAGTTATTACATCATGAGACTGCGATTCGCGCATGTCCTACATCCGGGA
>CAZKPX010000001.1:0-262007 GCA_964554805.1 uncultured Candidatus Saccharibacteria bacterium | reverse complement strand
ATCCGGGAAGCGCAGATATTTATCGAGTTATTACATCATGAGACTGCGATTCGCGATAACCGGCTGCCGTAATCTGAATAAATCGAGCCTTCTCATGCAGCTCAGCAATAGTCCGCGCACCGGAGTAGGACAGACCGGATCGAATGCCAGCTGATAGAAATGCCACCACCTCGCTGACCGGACCCTTAGCCGGCATCATAGCTTCCACCCCTTCCACATGCAAAGCGAAACTTTCTTCCTTGTTGCGACCATCCTTGTCCAGTTGTCGCTGCTTCTCTCTATGAGATGTCGAGCCATTGTATTCTTTATACATTTTCCCATCCACTTCAATCATTTCACCGGGCGCCTCATCAGTCCCTGCGTACAGTGACCCACCCATATAAGCATCCGCCCCCGCCGCCAAAGCCTTTACAATATCTCCGGAATTCACAGCTCCGCCATCTGCCACCACAAATTTCCCCGAGAACTTCTCAGCTCTAGCCCGGGCAACTTCACAAATGGCTGTCATTTGAGGCACGCCCGAGCCTGCATTAATTCTGGTTGTGCACGTAGAGCCACCGCCAATGCCAACTCTAACCGCATCAGCCCCAGCCTCATACAGATCAATTGCTGCCTGATAGGTAGCCACCGTTCCCACCATAATCGGTACCAACCCAAATCGCTGCCGACACTCCTTAATCACATCCAAGGCATGTTGAGAGTGAGCATGAGCAATATCCAAGTGCAAACCACTCGATCCAGCTTTAAGCAGTAACTCAGCCCTCTCTAACTCACCAGGCTTTACCCCAATTACCCCCATCACTCGACCGCCCTGAGCCACAATAGATGCTACTTTATCAGCTTGAACCTCAGCACTATCAAATCGACCCAAGCTACTAAATCCACCCACAGCATTCATAGCCACCGCCATCTCCACTCCCGTCACGGTATCCATGTTGGCAGTTATCAAAGGAATATCCAGATCCAATCCCGGCCCGATAGTCGTTTTCAAGCTAACCTCATCTCGGGAATTAATCGTTGAAAATTGAGGCTCTAGCAGCACGTCATTAAAAGACAATGCCAAAGGAATTTCTGATAATTTTTGCATAAAAATACCCCCAAGTGTTTGGAGGGTCTAAATGTTAGTAGGTTCCCTTCCTTATTTTGTACTCCTATTCACATTATTCGTCAAGCTCATTCCAGCCACCGACGGTGACGGATATCGAATATTGGATATGGAGACTCACAATAAGCAAGACTTCAAGCCCCGAGCAATTTAAAATTCAAGGATTTGGAGCCCTATGCACCTCCCGCCTCCAGTCTCGATATCCCATATTCCATATCCGCCAGCAAAGCTGGCCTAGTATTCTTTTATCCGCAAACTTACAATATCATAGCGACTGAACCCACATGCCTCATAAAAAGCAGCCACTTTTTCATCGCAATCAACCCTAAATTCCAAAGCTCCCTCAGCACGCATAGCCACCAACGCTTCCTCAGCCAGCCTTTTACCAACCCCTTGTCCTCTATACAATGGATTAACAGCCATCTTTTGGATAAAACCCTTCCGACCATCAAAAGAACCCAAGCATGTTCCAATAATTTGGCCACCTTCGCCAATTGCCAACATACTCAAACCGGGGTTCTTGTCTAAGAAGATTGTCATAGTCTTCAACGAATCCCGATCAGAAATTTTATAATGCTCACCCCAAAACCTCGCCACCTCATCATAATCATCAATAACAAACGGTCGGCAAGTAATCATATACGAAAGTATAGCATGTGTGAGCCAAAGAACCCTCAGCCATTGATACAGTAAAACCCCGAAAGTCAGCCTCAAACCACATTCCGAATGTCATATGAGGCCAACTTTCAGTTTTGGCCAAAAACCTACACAACCTAAATCAATCACCTCTTCTCCGGCAACTCCAACGACGGGTCAGCCTGAACCTCGCGCCAATCAGCAGGCTTATTATGGTAAAAAGCTGCCGCTGCAATCACCGCCCCATTATCAGTAGTATACGCCATCTCCGGAATCATAACCGGTAGAGGATACAACTTCTCTTCTAGTTCTAGTCGCAACCTCCTATTAGCCGCCACCCCACCACCTAGAACTATTTCACTGACCTTGTAATACTCAGCTGCTCGCTTAGTTTTGCTCACCAACGATGACACCACCGTCTCTTCAAAACTAGCCGCAATATCAGCCTTGTTAGCCTGAGGATAATCTTTGGTGTAGTGCAGCACTGCCGTTTTTAAACCTGAAAATGAGAAATCAAAATTAGTCTTCCCCGGCATCGGCAAAGGGAATTTAATAGCCTTAGGGTCTCCTGTCATTGCCAGCTTACTCAATGACGGCCCACCAGGGTAGGGAAGGCCCAACAATTTAGCCACCTTATCAAAAGCTTCGCCCGCTGCATCATCAAGTGTCTGACCAATCTTGTAGTACACCTCATGCGATTCCATCAGAACCAACTCACTGTGGCCGCCTGATACGAGCAGGACTAATTTAGGCCACCGCTTATTCATCTGCTCCCCATAGCTCAACCAAGCCCCATAAATATGCCCCAACATATGGTTAACCGGAATCAACGGTTTGCCCCAAGCATAAGCCAACGCCTTAGCCGTCTCCACCCCCACCAACAAAGGCCCCACCAACCCCGGCCCTTCCGTCACCGCGATTGCATCAATATCCGAGACATTAATAGCAGTCTTTTGCCTATCGTCTCCAGTCTCTAGCGATTCAACTCGTACTCGTCGCTCGTACTCGTCGCTATGCAAGGCCTCCCTCAGCGTCGGAAGTATCACCCTCACCTGCTCGCGGCTTGCTACCTCAGGCACCACACCACCAGTCAACACATGCATATCCAACGAACTTGCCACCACATGAGACAACACTTCTGCACCGTCCTTAACAACAGCTACCCCAGTCTCATCACAACTTGTTTCAATCCCCAAAATAATCATGGTACTTATATTTCCTGTCCTAATCACTAGTCCTCATCGCCCGTCGCTAGTACCTAGTCGCCCGTCGCCCGTCGCTATGCAAAGCTACGCTTTACAGCAGTTCAGTAAAAATCATAATCGTCTTAATCATAGCGACCGCAGCCAGCAATCCACCAGCCGCCGCTACTACCACCAGCATTTGGCTAATCGTAGAATACTTACGATATAGCCATACGCCCAGCCCCACATTAACCAGCCACAAGCCAGCTGCTAGTCCTGGAATAAACCATAGCCACTGCACGTCAGCTAACTGGTTAATGGGGCTAGCTGTATACCATAAAGGTACTTCTTTTGGGAGCTCATCAATCCGAAACCATAAACTCCAAGCAGCCAGCTGAATGCCAAGCAAAGCAATAATAGTGCCAGACAGAATAGCTCGATCTTTAAAATATAAACCTAGGAGGTATAACAACTGTTTCATTCAAGGCCTCGCTATGGCTACGTTTTATCCTTATACACTTTTTCAGTAACCTTATACTCCATATAACGACCAAACATCAACCTAGTGTGAGCATCTAAACCAGGCAAAGCAGAGAACACAAAACCAACAATCGGCAGAAGCAGGAACTCAAAGAAATCAACAAACTTACGCAAAATCGACACATCTTCGGGCCTAGACGGTCGTTGTCGGAAGTCAACCGCAATCACAACTGCCAATCCTATCAAACAAATATTCAAGATATAAGCCGAGAATAAAGGTAGGTTATGACCCAAAACCGTGTTGTGGAACTCTGGATTCAAAATAATTGGAATAGTGGCACCCAAGGTAATAATGAACCAATTAACTGGCCACAAAAAATGCTCTTCCGCTACTTTAAGAACGCGAGCTGTTTTGGACCACCATGGGATCTGAGGCGATGACATCCACTGTTTTATGACATAAGCATCATCAGAAGTACCCCAAGCCCAGCGCTTCATCTGCTCGTACTGCCCACCCATAGTATTCCAGAACGAATCACCCTCAACCGCGTCTGCATAAATAGGCAAGAACAACGGCTCAACCTTAACCTTTCCATCCAAAGTAAAGTAGCTCTTAAAGAAAATACGGTAATCCTCCGGAATAACATCCACATCCCAATAGCCAACCTTGTCGATCATTTTCAAGCTAGTCGAATAGCAAGAAAAGTTGACCAAGTGATCCGGGGTGGCTTGAGATGCAGTCTGATTAATCGAAGAAATAGTACTGAGCACTCGAATAGGTGCCGGTACCCGCCAAATATTATTATAGAACATGATAGCTGCTTGGAAGAATCGCAAGTAGCGATCTTCCTTTGGCAAGCTCAAGAATTTATGAGTCAAACAAGCTAGATACTTCTGGTGCAATAGAGCATCGGCATCATTAGAGGTGATTGTTACATAATCAATATGAACACCTTTTTCATCCACCAAGTATTCCTTGGCCCGACGTCCAGCCCAGGCCTCGTTGGAAGACTTACCTTTAACCTCACCGTCAATATCAGGGTGGAAAGTCGGCATGAAGTGACCAAATATCTTGCCATACTTAAGCTTTAGCTGAGTTGCTTTATCTCGAGCTTCACTGTCGCGCTCCTCAAAAGCCAGCACCACGAACACGCGCTCTAGCGGAAATTCCTGTAGCGCCAATTTGTTAAGGGTTCGCTCTAGCAACTCCAGAGGTTCTTTATAAGTTGGGATAATAATAATGTGATGAACCAGCTCCCATTCAGGCAGTTTCTTGGCCTCACTGAGCCAATCGAGACTCTCCGCAGCCTTAATTTTAATATGAGAAATAACTGCGGTAACAGCCAGTCGAATAGACTTGTACACCCAGTACACGTCAAAGATTAGGATAAAAATCGCCACATAAAAAACCCCGTTTGGAAGAAACAAGGTTCCCCAAATCGGGAAAGTAATCAATGTCCATGAAACCAAGCCGGGCAAAATTTCTAAGCTACGGTGGAGGAGGCGAGAGGTATGCATAAGTCTAAGTCTTACTACACCAAATAAAACGGCCTATCCCAAGTCAATTAATACCTCAGTAAGCCGTCTGTATGGTAAAGAGCCGCCGAGCATTGTCAGTCGTCTGTTGAGCAATAATCTCAACCGCCTCCTGCCGCAACTCAGCTAGCTTTTCGGTTGTCATTGTAACATATTCCGGCAAACACAGCCGTTCATGATTGCGCAAGCCCTCCTTTCGCATCTCAGTTCGGCGCGGCTCTGGTATCAAAAAGGGTCCATCCGTCTCAACCAGTATTCGATCCGCCGGCACCTTTTTGGCAACCTCAGCAATATGTCCGGCGCTGCCATAGGTCAAAATGCCCGAAAATGAAATATAAAAGTCCAGCGCCAAAGCCTGCTCCATCTGGGATACAGTACCAGTCCAACAATGAAACTGTCCTGTCAGTTGAGGAAAGTTCTTCAACAAACCAATCATATCCCCAAAACATTCCTCGCTCCCAGCCACATCCCGCACATGCAACACCACCGGCAACCCTAACTCATCCGCCAACCCTAACTGCGCTTCAATCAACTCAAACTGCTCCTGTTTGTCCGTCGCTCGTCGCTCGTCGCTCGTCGCTAAAGTATAGTCCAACCCCAACTCCCCTATAGCCACAATCTTTTTAGATGACCCAGCCAATAGTCGCAAGTCATCAATCTGCTGACTGTTCGCTGTTCTCTGCTCACTACAATATAAGTCCTCAGGATGGATCCCCACCGCCGCATAACCAATATCCACCTGCTCCGCAATCTCCACTGCCCGCCTGGAACTCTCCAAATCCCCACCATTAATCACCATCCCCACCACTCCCACCATCGCAGCCTCCTCAGCCACTTTCCGAAAGTTAGACTCAAACAACCCATCATTCAAATGATTATGCGCATCAAAATAGTTCATTAGCAATATTCTAACATAGCCTATAATAATTGACAAAAGGGCATATTAGGGATATAATAAAAGAGTAGAACCATCCTGCTTCGAAGTGAGTCAAAGGCAAAGGAGTAGCCAATGTTTCCAGTACTCAAGGAAGATGACGGCATGTATACAATAACCCCGCCGCCGCCGCTATTCGTGGAGCACTTGGGTTGGCAAATTCAGGACAAGTTAATGGCTGGAGTCTCCAGTCTAGACATGAGAATGGAGGCTCAATAGAACTCTTCATTCGCAGCTCTAGCGGAGCCGAACCATCAAAAAGGGGCATGCAGCAACTCGAATACGCGGTCTTCTACGATGGATGGAGCGGTTCACTCTGGACAGTGGTTGGCATTCCAGAGGAAATCCAGGGGTTTCAAAATGACCCTGGGAGCCTCTTCGATGTCACCGGTTCCAAAACAACATCGGAGATTAGCCGGCTCTCTTACTACTACTAGTTCTCCGTGTCTATGTCGACCCTGGCTCAGTTTTATTGAACTGATCCAGGGTCGTTTCTTTATAAAACAATCGGCTTCCTATCTTCGTGGGAACAGTCCCTGGCTAGCCGCAATCTTACTCGAAGTATACTGAGTCAAAACTTTGCTACTCGAAGCTGGCATAAATGGCTCGAGCAGAGTAGCGATCGTTGCAATCTGATTAACCAAATCTTCAAGAACCTTGGTCAAAGCCTCACCTTCCAGAGTCCATGGCTTAGTTGTATCAATCTGCTGATCAGCTTGGCGGATAAGAGACCATACATACTCCAATGCCAGATGAAGTTGGAAATTATCCATAGCTTCTATATATGCAGGATGATCCTTAGGGCTATCAATTTTAGCCGCAAACTCGTGCCCTGACTTTTCACACACCTTAGCTACTCGAGCAGCCAAGTTGCCCAAACCGTTAGCCAAATCAACATTATAGCGCTCAATAAACTTGTCTCGACTAAAATCACCATCATCAGTTGCTGGTAATTCTCGTAGCATGAAATAGCGGAATGGATCAGCCCCAAATTCCTCAATATAATCAAACGGATTAACCACATTTCCGATAGACTTGCTCATCTTCTGACCGTCAACAGTAATAAATCCATGAACATAGACATTCTTTGGCAGCGGCAATTCAGCTGACATCAGCATAGCTGGCCAAAATAGCGTATGGAAGCGAGCAATATCCTTGCCAATCAAATGGATGCTGGCTGGCCAAAATGTCTCATAGAGCTCTTCATCATGCGTGCCGTAACCCAGTGCTGAAATATAATTTGCCAAAGCGTCACACCACACATACATCACTTGCGACGGATCATTCGGTACTGGGATGCCCCAAGGCAACTTATCGGCAGCCCGAGAAAATGAAATATCCTCCAAGCCCTGATCGATAAATGCCAACATTTCATTCTTGCGGCTAACCGGCACAATCCTAAGCTCATCAGATGAAATCAAGTCGCGCAGCCGCGTCTGATACTTTGACAGCCCAAAGAAATAGTTCTCTTCCTCAATCTCCTCAATCACAGAATGTTCCAACCCGCCGTCCTCATCCAACTCCTTCTGAGTCACAAACCGCTCAGCTCGCACCGAATACAATCCCCTGTAAGATTTCTTATAAATATCACCATTCTCCACCAACGTATTCCACAGTTTTACCACTCCAGGCCAATGCCTATCTTGATCCGTGGTCCGAATAAAATCATCATTACTCAAATTCATAACCTCAGCCAGCGCCACAAATCGACCGCTCTTTTCATCAGCAAAGGCTTTAGTATCCATATTGGCCTTAGCCGCTGTCTGGTACATTTTCAAACCGTGCTCATCAGTACCTGTTAAAAAATATGTCGCATCGGCCAGCAAATTACGGTGATACCGTGCCAATACATCAGCCTGGATCAGTTCCAAGGCATGGCCTAAATGAGGCTCACCATTTGCATAGGCAATTGAGGTTGTAATATAAAACTTTGCCATTAAGATGTCTCCTGTATCAGTTTCTACGCTAGCGCTTACGTTGTGATAACTTTACTCGATTCATATAAACCTTGGATGGCTCTTTTGGCTCCACCTCAGCCGATTTGCGAACTCTAACCAGCCACTCCAAAGATAGCAGGATAATACACCATAAGGCTATCTGTAACAACCCGTCTGCTCGCAACCATTTCAGCACCAAAATACCCACCACCCCAACTGCTATCAATCCGCTATGAAAGACTGTGCTTTTGACTAGTAGGTTGGGTAGCTTATGGTCAGGCTTCAGACTTTGAACAATGCTCATAATCAAGCTACTCCAGCAAAAAACTGCTAGACCAATCACTCCCAACCAAGCCACAATCAGCCCTGCCGAGGCTGCTCCGGTATTTGAGGTTGGCTCAATCAAATAAGCCATAGCAAAAGCAACTAAGCTAAAAAATGCACTAAATATTGTCAAATAAATCAACCATCGTCGCATACATCCAGTATACAGCACCCTTAAATTCCCAACGAATCTCAACGTAAGGTAAGTCAACTTTACTAGAAACGTAAGCGCCAAAATTCTATAACCAGTATGGTGGGTCGATGATCGACTCAATCAAGGAAAGGCAGACAGACATGAGCAAGCTGGCAGGTCTAGTCGAGTTAACCCGTCAATATCCCTATACTGGCGCATCAGCCGTTAAGACTGCTCATCAAATTGATGCCTGTATCGCCAGTTGGCCAGACCCGATAGCCGCCTGCCATGCTTTGGCAGTTGGCTTACAGGTAAACAACAAAACGCTCTACGGTCACACCAACAAGTATCCCCAAGTCTTTCCTCATCCGTCGGAGATCGTACAACTCGGCAGCCATCTCAATTGGCGGGAATACCATGCCACCAGGAATTTGGCCGAAATGCACCTTCACTACTTCACCGACAGTCAGCCTCTCGAAGATCAGCTGACACAGCTTCGGCGGTTGATCGAAATCTGTCAGATTGCGGGGCGGGCAGATGGACTGCAGATCAACTGGCTATATCCGGATTTGCAATTGTGGCACACCTGGCAAGCAGCGTTTCCTGATTCTCGCCTTATCCTGTCCATTACCAAACAAGCTATGGAGCAAGCCAACGGGCAGCCTCAAGTTGTCGTCGATCAGCTCCAGCCCTATCGACATAGCATCACTGACGTCTTGTTTGATGCCAGTGGAGGATTGGGCAAACAGTTTGATCCGCTAGTAACCGGCGAGTTTATTCAAGCCGTGCAGCAGGCCTATCCACACCTCAAAATAGGGGTAGCCGGCGGACTCGGCCCCAACCAGCTCCAACCTGTCGAGCTATTGCTTCAGCAGGTTGGCTCACTCAGTTGGGATGCCCAATCCAAGCTCTATCATCATGATCGACCAGAGATGGATACCGGCAAAGTCATACAATTTCTCCGGCAGTCTCACCAACTCTACAAAAACCTATCGAGGTAGAATTCGCTCGTCAACATAGGGTGGGGCAAACCCCCACCCACCACTTCCTAAATCCTAAACGGAACGTCCGCCCACCGGCGGATCCTATGTCCTATTTCCTCCCCTCCCTTTACCCTTTCGGGTAAAATTTGGTAATCTAATAATGTCACATTTTATTTTACTAAAGGAAAAAGACATGGAATCATCACTGCTCATAATTTGCGTACTTATTATCATCGGTTTCGCCATTGTTATTTTTCTACTAAGTCGCCGCAGCACTCCACAGCAAGAACTCGACTCCAATCAACTTGTTCAAACTGTCATCTCCGTAGCCAAAGAAAAACTTGACGCCGATCGACAGCAGATGTCAGCTGACATGTCAGCCAAAAAAGAAGCTATTGAAGTTCTGGTCAAAGATCTTCGCAAAGATATTGACGATCGACAAAAAGAAATCCGTTCACTCGAACAAGATCGCAACCTTAAGTTTGGCGAAATAGCCAAATCCATCGAGGAGCATAAAAAGCTCACCTCGGACCTCCATGGTTCAACCACCGAACTCAACAAAATACTTTCCAACAGTCAGCTCCGGGGAGGTTGGGGAGAGCGAGCCGTTCAACAACTATTTACCAGCGTCGGCTTCCTCGAGAATCAGCACTACTATATTCAGCGATTCCTCGGCAACTCCTCCAACAAACCAGATTTCACCATTCTCCTACCAGGCGATCGATTGCTGGTAGTCGACGCCAAGTTCCCCTTAGCCAACCTGCAGGCTTATGTCCAGTCAGATAATAAAGATGACAAAGTACGCTACGACAAGGCCTTTATCACCGACGTCAAAGACAAGGTCAAAGAAATCGCCACCAAGTATATTTCCGAAGAACACGGCACGTGTGATTACGCCATTATGTTCGTCCCTTCCGAAGCGGTCTTTGATTATATAAATAGAGCCCACCCCGAAATCGTCGACGATGCCATGAATAAAAAAGTCCTCATGGCCTCACCATACTCATTGGTGGCCATCATTCGCACCATTTCCGAATCGTATCGCAATTTCTACTATGAATCATCAATGCGCGAAATCGTCAAAAAGGTCGATGTGTTCTTAAGAGACTGGGAAAAGTTCCAAGAAGAGTTTGATAAGTTTGGCGGCAATTTAAAGAGCACCCTCGCCAACTATGAGCAAATTACCACTACCCGCTACCGGATGATGAACACCCACATCAAGCAAATCCAAGACGCCCGCACTGGTACAACTAAGCTAGAAGGCAATATCCCAGACCTGCCGCTTTTAGACTCGACTGAAGAAAATTAATCTAACCCAAACCAAGTCAGCCTACATATGCAAGAGGCCCGGCTTTTAAGCCGGGCCCTGTATCTCTCATCAACCTCTCTTAGCACATAGATGCTAGCCTATTCGTCTGACTTGATGTCACCAGAGACAAAGATCTCTGCCCAAGATGTCAACTCTGCTTCGCTCACCCACACCGAATCAGGCTTGAGGCCTTCTTTCTCCACTAGCCGCAAAAAGCGACGATATGGGCTATTGTCAGCCACCAGCGCCTCTCGAGAAGGATCTTGCCGAATCTTAGCCACCAGTCCAACCCCTCCAATTTGCAGAGCCTGCTTTCGACGAGGCTTAGGTGACGACAATTCTGATTTACTACCGAATCCGTCCATCCGATACCTTCCTTGTATGCAGACAGCCAATTCTGACGCACCCGTCTTATATACTACGATCGACCAAGCGTGTCAAACTAAGTAAGCTAATAAAATTTCATATTCTAAACCAAAGTTATCTCAGATAAAAATAGAGGTGTGCAAAACCAGCAAGGATTATTAAGTAAAATATGGCAAAATTTGACAAGATGCTATCAAGTGTAGTAATATGGATATATATCTAACCCGCCAACCAGCGGGATTTTTTACGCCCATTCACACGACCCCATCTTCCAAAAAGCACCCCCCCATTCGCATATTAGTAGATTCGCATAAAATTCGTAAATTAGTAGTATATTAATTCGTAGCATATAAAACCCGAACTTATCCCCAAACACCCGAACTTTTCCCCAATTTGTGGACAATTTCCTCTGCTATCCTCGGCTAACCCCGATTTGCTACACTAGCTCTATGTCATATACAGTCGAACAACTCGACCCCGCTACAAATCCTAAAATCTGGAATAATTACGTCCTTCAACATCCACAAGGCACATTCCTCCAAACAACATACTGGGCAGCTCAAAAGTCTCATTTCGGCTGGACGCACTCAATCCATCTCCTGAAGTTCAACAGCACCATCATTGGTGGAGCTTTGGTTCTCACTCGCGCCCTACCTCTCCGTCAACAACTCAACTATCTACCATATGCCCCCTTAGTTAATAGTCAACATCTGGCCGGCCTACCGAGACTTCTTCAACACCTTAAAACATCAAGCAGCTCAGCCATCGCCCTCAAAATCGACTCACCGTGGACTCAATATGAACCGCAGTCTGATAAGGTGTCCGATATATTTATCCATTCAGGCTTCCGCCTCAGTCCGGACATGCAGCAACCAGAACACACCCTTATCCTAAATCTTAGCCAAGATAGCCAGCAGCTAATGGCTGATATGCGACAAACAACCCGACGATATATCCGCCAAGCCCAAAAAGCCAGCTTAACGGTCGACCATGCCCCAGGCTCCACCTATTTAGAGCAGTTTTATACCATCATGACTGAAGTCGGCCAACGTAAACAGTTTGGCGTCCACACCAAAGACTATTATCACCAAGTCTGTCAGGCATTTGCCAGCTCTCCAGCAGGTAAAACCCATATATTTTTGGCAAAACAAGGTGACACTATCTTAGGCTCGTACTTTTTATTACAATTCGGCCACAAAGCCTGGGAGCTCTATGGTGGATTAACCGACCAAGGCCAACAGCTCAAAGCCGGCTATCTTCTCAAATGGCAAGCCATTCTAACTATGAAAGAACTAGGCGTCACTGAGTATGATCAATGGGGGATAGCCCCATCCGATCAATCCAATCATCCACTAGCCGGGGTTACCTACTTCAAGCAAGGCTTCGGTGGCACCCCCCGCCTCTATCAGGGCAGCTGGGACTTCTCTGCCAAGCCACTCCTTCACTCTTTAGCCAAGCTCACCGGTAAGGTATAATAGCCCAATGACTAGGATTTTGGGTAGTGTATTTCCTAAGTTCTAAAACCTAATCCGCCGGCTGGCGGACTAAATCCTAAAAACCCTACCTCCACCCCTCTCTATGACCATTCAAGTCCTTACCCAACAACCCGATGATTGGAACACCTATCTCGCCGATTCCCCATACGGTGATATTTTGCAAACCTGGGAGTGGGGAGAGGTCAAAAAGGATGAATTGTGGCAACCTCACCGCATCAGACTAACCGAAGGCCAAACCATTCTAGGCCAAGCTCAGATTTTGGTTCGTCAATTACCTGGTGGCTTTAAACTCTACTACATGCCTCGTGGTCCTGTTCTGGATTATCAATCATCGCAAGCCAAAGATATCCTCAAGCAGCTATTGGATTGGACATCAGCTCACGCTAAAAAAAATCGAGGTCTGTTTATAAAAATCAGTCCTGCGGTTGAGCATCAGCAAGCACCGAATGTAGCTCTCATATTCGATCAGCTTCACCTTAAACACAATTCGCACCCCATCCAGATGCAATACACCCGAACCATCCCGCTTCAAGGCAGCGATGCCGATGTATTGGCCTCTTTCGACAAAGATACTCGCAATCTGGTTCGTCGAGCCGCCAAAGAAGGGGTCGTCGTCGACCACTTTGATCAAGCCGATGACACCAAAGGTCTTCGCACCTTCCACAATATGTATCTCTCAACCGCTGATCGTGGCAATTTCCCAGCCCGCAGCTGGCAACAAACGCTCAAGCTATGGCAAATAATGGCTCCTCAAGGCATGGCTCATCTCTATACAGCCAGCTGGGATGATCAGCCTATGGCTTCGTCCCTAGTTCTTCAATTAGGCCCAACCGCTTATCAACTCTGGTCTGGAAGTCGACGAGATATCAGCAAAAAATATGCCACCTACGCCCTCCAATGGACAATCATGCAGCACATGAAATCGCGCGGCGTTACCAACTATGATATGTGGGGGCGAGCTCCAACTGAGGACCCAAAACATCCTTGGTCGGGTCCGACCTTATTTAAAAAAGGTTTCAAAGGCCGAGAAATCACCTTCGTTGGCGATTATGACAAGTCAGTCTCACCCTTATTCCCAATATTTAGCCTTGCTTCAAATCTACGGCAACAGCTATATGGACCCAAAGCTAGCAAATCCAACAAGCCCGCCAAATCTACACCAGCTCAAACAGACGCTGCCACTCCTCAAAACTCACATGCTCCGGACGCAAATCCGGATTAATACCAGCCTCAGCCAGCAACCCTTTATCAAAGGCCTTATTGATCTTCTTCCGCGGCTGCCCAAACCCCCGATGTAAAAACCGACTGAATTCAATCGCCTTTCCTTCTCCCTTCTCCCTTCTCTCTTCTCTCTGTTGAGTCAGCAAGACTGCTGACTCAACACGCGGCACCGGAAAAAAGCAGCCCGCCGGAACTTTCCTTACCAGACTCGTTTCCCCATACCAGTGCAAAAAATTTCCTAAGTATGTCCCATCTGGCGCCAGACTAGTCATCTTCTCAGCCACCTCTTTTTGCAACAACACACTCATCAAAACGGGTGGGGTAGAGTGCTTGATAAATCGATCCATGATGTGACTGCCAACATTATAGGGTAGGTTAGCCACCACCTTATACTTCTGTCCAGGCTGAACAATATCATTCAAATTAATCGCCAAAAAATCGCCAAACTGTAGTGAAATATTGTCAAAATCAGCCAAAGTCTCTTGTAATAGTGGTTTTAAATGAACGTCTATCTCAAAGGCCTGCACTTCACCTGCCCGGACGGCCAATTCTCGAGTCAGCACGCCAGTCCCCGCACCGATTTCGATGACCATGTCATCCTTAGTCAATTTCGCCGAATCAACCACACTATCCAACACTGACTGATCAACCAAGAAATGTTGTCCAAAACTTTTCTGGCTATACAAATTATATTTCTGAAGCAAAGGGATAAGAGTTGATTTTTGAGTAAGCTGCATACAGTAATTAAACCACGAATGATTATGAAATATACCAAAAATGGAAAAGCCGGCGCTGTGGTGGAGCGCCGGCTATCCGGTGTTTGCACCCCGGAGGGCTTGGCACCGGAGCGGGTAGTAGGATTCGAACCTAAAGCCTCTGTCGGTGACAGTGCTCCAGAAAGTGAGCATTTAGGCGATACCCGCGGGAAAGAAGTCAGTCAATGACAGACTAGTTTTGGTCAATCAGTGCAACTGGGGCTTCTGTATAGTGTGTGGGGGTGAGCCTGCCTCTCCGGTCTGGGATCGGAGAGGCGCGATCATAGGAGGAGCTATGATCTGGCTCAGCAGCCATGCGACTAGATGGGTCCTTTGGGGAAAGGTGGGCATGCCGCATTTAGCGCTCTAGGCTGCCCTGAGGTTATACCATCAAGGCTTATATAAGTCAATACAAAGCTGTTATATACAGGGAAAATAGAGAATGGGGTTGGTAGAAAGCAACAGAAAAGTTAGTTGGCAGGGGCTTACATACATACTAACAAAATTCCTCCGACTTGCACAATGCCTAACTGATTTGGTATAACACCTTTATCCGTTTAGCGACTTGCAGACGGAACGATTTTAGTCAGGAGAGATTCCTTGGCTTTAGGACGCGGAAAGAGACGACGACACCTCGGACAGCATACGCTTGGGTCCCAAAAAAGGAGTCGGTGCGATGTCAGACATCGTAACGGCTTTTTACCACGCAACAATCTGCCGCCGAAGAAGTATCATCGCTCAGGCATTCGCATCCCCGTTGTCAGTCGATAACTCGTAGCCATACCGAGAGACCACCCGCAGGACGACCCACCACCGTGGTCGTCCTGCCTCCTTTTAAAAACTACCAACCATAACACGAACCCGGCACACCGCACCGGGTTCGCGTAATTTCCCCTAAATACCTCCCACACTGTCGCAGGGAAATCCGCGCACAGACAGCACCGCAGCGAGTTACCTCGCGAGGAGCTCTCGAGCACGGATGCCCCGAGGCATCCCCATCATCTCCCGCTCACCTTAATCAACCGCGCAAACGACGGATCCAACCGTTTCCGTCCAAATAGCTCAAATTCCACCTCCACCATATCCTTGCTCAAATTCAACACCATACCACTGCCAAAGGTAGCATGCTCAACCGAATCGCCCTCCTCATACCGAACCGTTGGCTGATCCAACTTCTCTTGCCGAGCCGGCAATCCATCGTCAAAACCTAACCAACCATCACCATAACCAGACTGGCTATGCGATGAATATGAAGAAGTTTTTAGCCATTGATTAGTTAACTTCCGACCACTATTAAGCGATTGCAGTATATCCTCCGGCACATCAATCACAAACCTCGAGACCGGATTGGCAGCCCGATTGCCAAACAAAGCTCGACTCTGAGCATAGCTCAAATGCAATAATTCCTTAGCCCGCGTCACCCCCACATACGCCAATCGCCGCTCCTCCTGCATCTCGCTCACATCCATCAAAGCCCGAGAGTGGGGGAAAATACCTTCTTCCATACCCACCATAAACACCACCGGAAACTCCAGCCCTTTGGCCGCATGCAATGTCATCAAAGTCACCATATCGCCACTAGCATTCTTCTTATCCGACATCGACTCACTTTCCACCAAGGCCACATTTTCCAAGAAGTTTTGCAACGACTCTTCGTTCCCAGCAGCAGCAAACTCTGCTGCCACCGTTCGCAATTCTTGCACATTTTCCCATCGACCCTCAGCATCCTCACTGCCATCATCCAAATATTTCTTATACCCAGTCTGGTCCAATATAAAGTCCAACAACTCCAACACATTTAATTCCTTGGCCGCCGTCTGGAATATGTCCAAAGTCCGCTTAAAAGCATCCAATTTAGGTCCGCCATTCTTCACCGTAGCCGGACCAATACCACGAGGCGGCGTATTAACCACTCGATTAAACGACACTGTATCATTGGCGTTCACACACAATCGCAAGTAAGCCAGAATATCCTTAATTTCCTTCCGATCATAAAACCGCGTCCCACCCACCAGCTTATACGGAATACTGGCTCTCAACAAACCCTCTTCAATAACACGACTCTGTGCATTGGTTCGGTAGAGAACAGCCATATCCGACAACCGATAACCACTCGTCGCTTGTCGCTGGTCGCTTGTCGCTATCGGGCCCTGCTCGACCAACTCCTCAATCCGCCTCGCCACATACCGCCCTTCATCCTGTTCATCCTCAGCCTGATAACTGACAATCTGCTCGCCCACACCATTATCAGTCCACAACCGCAATACAGTATGAGACTTTTGATTAGGACTAATAATAGCTGTGGCAGCAGTCAAAATATTCTGTGTAGACCGATAATTCTGTTCCAAACTAAATACTGTAGCCTCTGGATAATCTTTCTCAAAGTTCAATATATTCTTAATCGTCGCCCCACGGAATGCATAAATCGATTGCGACATATCACCCACCACGCACAAATTCTGATGCTTTTCCGCCAACATCCGAATCAACGTGTATTGCGCTTTATTAGTATCCTGATACTCATCAATAAAAATATAGCGGAACAATTCCTGATAATAGCCTCTAATTTCCGGAGATTGCTGCAATAGTTCAATAGTCAAATTCAGCAAATCATCAAAATCCAAAGCATTGTTCTGCTTCAACTTCTTCTGATACAGCGGATAGATTTCTGCTACCTTCCGATAAAAATAATCAGACGCAAACTGGGCGTACTCTTCAGGCCCCGTCAACTCTGATTTAGCCGATGAGATATTGGCTCGGACCGCATTCGGATTAACCTTGTCCTCCTTAGGATTAATTCGCAAGTCGGACATACACTGCTTAATCAAATCCAAACTATCGCCACTATCATAAATAACAAAATCATTACCATACCCAATATGATGAATCTGCCGTCGCAGAATCCGCGAACAAATCGAATGAAATGTCCCCACCCAAGCTGGAGTAACCACTCCAGGAGCGACAAGCGACGAGCGACGGGCATCAGCCTTAGTGCCCTCGTCGCCCGTCGCCCGTCGCCCGTCACTCGCTTGTCTGCTCAAAAGAGCAGCCAAGCGATCCTTCATTTCCCCAGCCGCCTTATTGGTAAAAGTCACCGCCAGAATATTCGATGGATCCAATCCCTGATCAATTAAATAAGCAATCTTATGAGTCAGCACCTTAGTTTTACCGGAGCCAGCTCCAGCCAATATCAAAATAGGCCCATCCCGATGGACTACCGCCTGCTGCTGCACTTCATTTAATCCATCCAAAAGTCGATCTTCCATAGCACCAACTATAATATCATGCTGCTCCCAAAACAAAATAAAAAGCCAAAGAAGAAAGATTCGCCAAGTAGATCCGGTCAGGTTTATTGTGCTATCTAAGATGTTTTTGATACACTAGATATAGCGTTAATTTTAAAATAATAATCAATATATAGTAGGTAGAGGAGTTATGATATGGCTACAATACAAGTTACAGACAATGATTTTGATCAGCAAGTTCTTCAGTCCGACAAGCCAGTCTTAGTTGATTTTTGGGCTGAATGGTGCGGACCTTGCAAGCGAATGGAGCCTATTCTCGACGAAGTAGCCGCAGAGCTTTCCGGGCAGCTAATTGTAGCCAAGCTCGACACTGAAGAAAATATGCAAAAGACTCAAGAATTTGGGGTTAGCAGCATCCCTAGCATGATTGTCTTCAAAGGGGGCCAAGAGGTTGATCGGATAGTAGGTGTTACAGCCAAAGAAGATCTAATTGCTCAGCTGCAGCCTTATATAAGCTAAAACAAGGCCAAGTAAAAAACGAAAGACAAAAGCTTATGGCCCAAATTGGGTTCCAACCCAGAACCCATAGTATTGCGCGATGACTTTTGTCTTTTGTCGTTCTTGCTTGCTTGATTAAAAAGTTTCATCCAATGGTACAAATGTGCGACCATGGTTTCAAAAGTATATCAAAGTATCACTGTTACAACAACAAAAAGATAACATTATCTTAAATGAATTTACCATTCATCTGTGTTAAATACTGTTTGACAACAATACAATAGAGTTGTATGATATAGACATATCAAGACTAGTAGTTCAGGCATAGCCAATTACCGGTTTTGACCAAGAACAATTTCGTTAAATAGCCAGTTTTAGTAGGTGGTGGCAATAAAAAGTTTTTCTCTAAGATATGACTCGCGTAGAGGAAAAGGCCTGCTAGTTAGTTCATTATTTAACTAAATTGTTCCAAGTTCCATAAGGGAGATAAAGAGACATTTTTAGGAGGATCAAAATATGTACACACACACTGATACATTCAACGCATCCAAGCAAACATACAATCCGCAATATTTACCACCTCCAGATACACAGAATATGGGAGAAGGGCGGGCCGGAATTGCACATTCCGCCTGACAGCGACCAAGTCAAACATAAAATGCGACACCCCGGGGTGTCGCATTTTTGTAATTAAAAGCACAAACGTTTTGCCCACTTTACTTTTTCTATAAAGTTATGTAACATGTTACGTAATGTCAAATCAGCAAACAGATGTCCAATTGCTACAGTTCGTTTTTGCTCAGCACCGTCTCAGCGCGGCTCTCAAGCGGCTGGTCTCCTCTGCCTTATCGCACGACTCAGATATTTCCATGTCAGAAGTAGCTGTCTTACTAACTGCCTTAGCCAAGCCTGGCATTGCTCAAAAAGACATTGCCCAGGTTTTTCGGCAGTCACATGCCGCCATTAGCCGCCAAATGTTACAGCTCCAGGATAAAGGCTACCTTTCTATAGGCCAGCATCCTCAGGACAAAAGGCTAACCGCCATTCATTGCACCACCTTGGGCAAAACCAAACTACACCAGGCGCTAACCACCATCAATGCTCAGCTGTCGCAACATCTTCAAGCCATCGACCCGAGCCTGGTCTGTCAGTCAACGCACATAAATAACCTCCTGGCTCAACAACTAGAAGTAGGCTTTGATTTAGAACATCAACCAGCCGATGCTCAACGCATCTTAGAGATTTGGCTAGAAATCCAGGTCAAGTAAACACGGCGCAAATAACGTCGTCCCGCCTCTAATCCGGGAATTATAAACAAAAACAATCATCGGCTCTATCCCAGCAGGTATTGGGGCCTTCTCTCATTATGAACCAACCTTCTTCACACGACCCCCGTCACGACCCCCAAATTTCTCCGCAAGTCTACAAGCGTCGCTGGTACATCCTAGCCGTCGCCTGTCTGAGCCTGTTTGTCACCATGCTCGCCAACATGGCGCTCAACATGGCTCTGCCTAGTCTTGCCAAAGAGTTGAGCCTGGATAACACTCAGATAACCTGGATTGTCGATATCTACTCTTTACTCTTTGCCGCCCTACTATTTACCATGGGCTCCATCGGCGATAAATTTGGTCGCAAGCGAATCCTCATGAGCGGTTTAGCCATCTTCTCTCTGGCCGGCATATATGCTGCCACCTTAGCCACTTCCGGCATGCAGCTAATTGCCGCCCGCGCCGTTATGGGTATTGCCGGCGCCATGGTTATGCCAGCCACTCTCTCCATTATTACCAACACCTTCCCGCATAATGAACGGGCCAAAGCCATCGCCATCTGGTCAGCCGTAGCCGGTGCCGGTGCTAGTTTGGGCTCTATTATTACCGGCACCTTGCTGGAATTCTTCAGCTGGCATTCAGCCTTTTATTTTGGTGCCTTTATTGCAATAGTTGGTATTGTGGCCGGGCTCAAGCTTATTCCTGAATCTCGTGATCCCGAACAACCAGCGATTGACTGGTGGGGTGGCCTGCTTTCAACAGCTGGTTTACTAGCTCTGGTCTACGGCATCATTGAGGCTCCTGCCCACGGTTGGGACTCCCCGGCCACCATTGCCACTATCGGACTGGGCCTCGTTATCTTAGCAGCCTTCGTTATTTGGGAGCTGAGACACAAGGATCCAATGCTGGATGTGCGTCTGTTCAAAATTCCAGCCTTCGGCATCTCTTCATTAGCCCTAACGCTAACCTTCTTTGCCCTAATGGGAATTTTCTTCAGCGCCAGTCAACTCTTCCAACTTGTCTTAGGTTATGGCACCCTCCAGTCTTCTCTAGCAATGTTGCCAGCCATTGCTTTTGTCATAGTCAGCGCTCCCCTCTCACCTCGTCTGGTTAGCAAAATCGGTACCCGCTGGACGGTCGGCCTAGGCATGGCTCTAGTCAGCGTCGGTATTTTTATCGTCTCTACTGTCTCTTCGACCGATCCATCGTATCTCCATATTATTAGCGGTATGGCCGTTATGATGGCCGGCATGGGCTTGGCTATGACCCCCACCACCAATCTGCTCATGTCCGCCGTGCCGATTTATAAAGCCGGTATGGGATCAGCCACCAACGATACTACTCGCGAGCTAGGTGGTGCGCTTGGCGTAGCTGTCCTAGGTTCCATCATCGCCGCTGTCTACAAAGATCAAATCGCCGCTACTGTTACCAATCTGCCAGCTCAAGCTTCCGAAATAGCCAAAGAGTCCCTACCGGCCGCCCTAGTCATCGCCGAACAAATGGGCCCAGCCGGCCAAGCATTAGCCGCCGCTGCCAAAGTGGCCTGGATGGACGCTCTATCATCAGCCATGCTTATCGGAGCCATCATTTGTCTCATAGCCGCCATCATCGCCGTCATCGGCTTACCCAAAGGCGACACCGAAGAAGTAGAAGCCGTCGCTGATGCTATTCTTGAAGCCGAGTAAGTTAAACAGCAGGCCAGAAACATAGCGGCCACCAGTCGCTATGTTTCTTCTTAAATACCGACTCGGCTAGTCTCATATAGTATTAAAAAGCAGTACTATATGTTACAATATCATGGTTCATGCCTCCATAGGCAGACAAACCTAAAAGCAAGCCATTGAGAGGTGTATGCGCACCTCAGCTTGCCTATAGGAGGTTCGTCATGAACAACGTCACTCGGTCAAGTCGCGAGCCATCATTCTCTTTTGCTAGCCAATTTGAAAAACTGGTTGAGGTAGGAGAGCCTTGATTACAAGGCTGCACATTCCTTGCTGCCAAACGGTGGCCAGATTGATGTGTATTCTTGGCAGCTCGATGTCAAGGAAGGGGAGTATTCCTGTATCACCTACCAGTTCCAAGACGACATGGAGATGGTGCAGTATGTTAGCGGCTTTCGAGGCGAGCATGAGTATCAGACTCGGTACGATAGCCGGTCTTATTCTCTCAACCCCCTTGGAGGTCAACCCTTCCACGAAATCCGCCTAGAAGTCACACTTGACTTGCAGGCGGATCAGATGAAATGGCATCATCGGCCAGCTGGCGAGATTCACTCAAGTCAGTATAAGTGGCTGAGAGAGCTGGATCAGCTCTTTAGTATGTCTATTTCTCAGGCGAATTGGGAGATTCGTCACATCTTGGATCATATCTCTGAGCCGTACTGGACAGAGTTGCCTGGTCCAATCACAGAGCGAATGGGTCAATGTCAGTGGGATCGTCACCAGCATATCGACGAACCACAAGATGACTGCGATTTCTAGCTCTCTCAAATACCCCGAAGCGGCACTGACCGCTTCGGGGTATCGGCATTTATGAGCCAATTAAGCATTAAATAAATCTCCTCTAGATAATCCACAACCTGTGCTACAATTAAAGGATAATTATTAATAACTGCCAGCTGCTGCTGACAAGGAGACACTGCCCTATGAAAACCCGCGTCGCCATCAATGGTTTTGGCCGTATCGGACGCAACGTCCTCAAGGCTGGAATTGACCATCCTGAAATCGAATTCGTTGCGGTTAACGATCTAACTGACACCAAAACATTAGCTCACCTATTCAAGTATGATACCGCTTATGGTGTCTATGACAAAGAAATCGGCTATGACGACCATCATATTATTGTCGATGGCCACAAGATTTTAGTGGTTGCCGAAAAAGATCCAACTCTCCTGCCATGGGGCGAACACAAAATCGATGTTGTTCTAGAATGCACCGGCCGTTTCACAGATGAAGCCGGCATGCGTCAACACCTAACAGCAGGCGCCAAGAGAGTGCTTCTATCTGCTCCAGCCAAAGGCGGTAATGTGCCTACCCAAGTTTTGGGAGTCAATGATTACAACGGCAAAGATGAACTAATCAATAACGCATCTTGTACTACCAACAATATTGCCCCAGTAGCCACCATCATGCACGCCAAATTCGGTATCGTCAAAGCTTTGATGACTACCATCCACTCCTATACTGCCAGCCAAGTTATTCAAGATGGACCAAACAAAGATCTCCGTGAAGCCCGTGCTGCAGCCATGAATATCGTCCCAACCTCTACCGGCGCCGCTATCGCCACCACCGAAGTTATTCCTGAACTTAAAGGTCTCTTTGATGGCCTATCGATGCGCGTTCCAACCATCGTCGGCTCCATCTCCGACTTCACCATGCTTGTCTCCAAAAAGACTTCAGTCGACGAAATCAATCAAGTTTTCCGCACCGCTGCCAAACAAGCTCGCTGGAAAGGCATTTTGACTGTAACTGAAGATCCAATCGTCTCCAGCGACATCATCGGCAACACCCACTCAGCCATCGTCGACTTAGCCCTAACCCGCGTCATTGACGGCGATCTTGTCAAAGTAGTCGCCTGGTACGACAACGAATGGGGCTACTCCCACCGCCTCTTCGAACAACTCCTGGTCGTTGGCAAATCGTTGCACAAGTCATAAACACTAGAACCTCTAACTAATAAAAATTGTAAAGGCGACCAATTTCCAGTTGGTCGCCTTTCATTGGCCAAATCTATCGGCCATCGGTCGCCTCTCGTATGAGGGATTTCAGCAATGCTACTCGGGCAGGAATATCCAAGCCTCTAGATTCCTCCGCCAGTTGATTCAGGTCAACACCGATGGGCAGCAAGAACCCGTGTTGCATCTCTCGCCAAGCAGGTTCTTCGACAGACAAGTCCTGCCCGCCGGATGTTATGTATCTGGGTAGCTCGACGGAATGCAGGGGCTCGGGCGCTTTCGTCGCATCGCTCGCATCTGCTACTCTGTAAAAAGACAATGGACAATCCAGAACCCATCGAAGCACCTCCTCAACAGCAGTCTCAATTTCCTCCCAGCTGTGGTACTGTGCCTTGCCTACCGCAAAAAGGTACGATTCAATCACCACCTTTCGAACGCCTGGAATACTCAACAAGCCCTCCACTACTCTCTTACCTCCATCGCCCACATTGCTGAAGCGAAGAGGATCAGAGGAGCTGACTCGATAGAAAACTTCTGCAATGGTCGTATCGCAAATCTCCGTTTTGACGTGCCAGTATCGGATTACTGGATTAGTACTGTGTTCGATAATGACATCGACCACCTTGTCACCAAAGCTCATCACCACAAACCTCCACGACAGCCGGCAAGATGCTCCGCATTCTATTACCCTATAGCAATCATGTCAACCTTTAAAATATGCTGCTTGTTTCCAGACACTTGCCTAATATATGCTTAATCTATGGAACAACAGCCTTTAGCCCCTCAATCTCCCGACCAACAATCAGCCCAACCAACCCCCGCAGAGCAGGAGTCAAAGACTCCTCATCAAACACCCAAACAAAGATTCTTCGCCACTTCGGGCAAAAGGCTATGGCTACAATTAGGCATGATTTTAGTGACGCTGCTAATTATCTTCGTCTGCGTCGGTATTGTTAACGGTAATTCTTATCTCAGAATTGCTGGCTACGATATACGCATCTACTGGCAAGACCTAAGTCGGGCGACTATTAAAAAGTATGTGGCCAGTCAACCGTTAAGCAAACCATCTACCCGTACGACCACTGTCCCCAGCCCCAAGTATGGCCCAACACCAACAGGCCAGTCCAGTCAATATCAGTTAAAGCTCTATACGATTAGTGCCAATCAATTAGTAGAAATAGTCAACCTAACCCAGCATCTTAAGCAGAAACTAGACTCTCCTGGCTTTAATTTTTACCGTTCAATCATTGACAATCAAAAAATCTACCTATCCACCGATAAGCAGGTTGTTGAATACGATCTGGATACCAAAAATCATCGCCTAGTCTATCAACTAAAAGATCAGGACTACGCCATCAACACCTTTCACTCCAATAGTAACCTGTTAACCGTTGATATTTACAATCCAGACGACGAGCATCCAGGCTCCAAATTTACCAACAACTATATGGACTTAGTTGACCTGAACAATCTATCGGTCAAGCGACAGGGTCCTCATCAACCAACTCTGTATGGTGGCTTAGACTATCAATTCAAAACCACCCGAGGCGACCATGTAATCAGCACCTTCGGTGGTGATAGTTGTGCCGTCTTTGGCACACTACGCCTTATTACTCCATCGTCATCCAGGGACTTACTAGATGTCGGAGATGGTTGCAACTTCGCCCCTCGCTTTATCGGCACCAACCCCGCTACCGACTCTCTGATTCTTGCCTCCGTTATTAGCCAAGACTGGGATGAAATTGGCGATATGTCCGACCCGCAAAGCTATAAAGGTTTTCTACCTGACAAGCTCTATACCAGGAATGTCTATTCTGACCAACAAACCACCCTGCTTGATTTTAGAGCGGCCAACAGCGGGCGCATGAAGTCTTACAATATTGATCGGGCCAATCACCAACTATCCATTCTTTTCTTTAACCGTCAGCTTTGGACCATTCCTCTACACCAACCACAAAACACCACCAAGCAAACGCTCAATAGTAGCATAGATCTGACTCAATATTATGACGCCATTCACAATAACAAACTATATTCCCTAGACAAAACCAATAATGGCTTACTGAAAGAATCGCTAGCTATTACCGTAACCGACGCAGGTAGTGGACTTGCTACAGCCTACCGAAGTCCAACTACCACTGTTTCGCCAACCACCGATCAGGCTAGATTGATTGGCTTCTGGAATGGCCAGCCTTTAATCATATATCAGACACCGTAAGCCACATAACCACAATATATAGCTAAACAAAAATCCATCTATCCCACATCTTGATTTTCAAGTATAATAGCCAACATGAAATGTCCATTTTGCATGGCTACTGAACACAAAGTTATCGACAAGCGCGACTCAGATATTGACGCCACTCGCCGCCGCCGCGAGTGTCTACATTGCCAACGTCGTTTTACCACCTACGAACGCATCGAACTAGTTGAGCTAACCGTTGTCAAAAAAGATGGCCGTCGAGAGATGTTTAATCCGGATAAGTTAAAAGTAGGAATTTTGCGGGCCTGTGAAAAAAGACCAGTCACCAGACAGCAAGTCGATCAACTAATTGAGTCAGTTGAAGCCGAAATACGAGCCGAAGGCATCACTGAAATAGACTCTCATCTGCTCGGCGAACTATGTATGAATCGACTCAAGACTCTTGACCAAGTCGCCTATATTCGCTTTGCCAGCGTTTATCGATCATTTGCAGATGTGGAGTCATTCCAGCAAGAGATCAAAGAGCTGCAACATCAACCAACTCCGCGGCCTCGACGATCTGTCAAAGCCTCACAATAATCAATTTTACTCCCTCTTTCAGCAAAAACCAATATCTTGCCATTTTGAACGACCAGGCATATAGTCAGGCTATCACCTGGTGCTTATTAGCCCTGTCGAAATCTTGGAAGGAGATAGACATGTTTCGTACAGCCGCTGTAGCAGGCAGCCTATCATTTGTAGCTGTTTGCGGACTCATCGCCACCGGTCACGACTGCTCTGCTTATTTAAAAGCCATGGTTGACCGAGCCAAAAAGCGTCTGTCTCCATCCGGGACAAATGTGCCAGCGCTACCGTACGCTGCTCTACTGCAATAGCAAGGAGGAGGTTGTGCCTCTCAATAGAGTAAGTACCTTTGATGGGTCCATCGTAGCCACTGCAGTAGGAATAGTCATTGTTTTGGCTACGCTCTTATTCGTTGTCGGATTAATCGGCATGCTTGCCATGCACCTCCTTAGGCGGGTGGGAATCAACTTCGATCTGCCTCAGTTACCAGACCAAATCTGGTGGAGTGCGCGTTGGACCAGAGCCATCCTGCTCATTGTAGTATCATCTGCGCTGGTGGCCAGCCTAATCTTTAACTGGAGGTTGGCCGTATGACAGACAGTTAGCCTGCCAGAGTCATTCCGACTTTGGCAGGCAACCCATAGCTCTACAGACAAATCTTTGCTACAATAGCTCTGCTATGGACGAACTTATTTTCCAATATTTACCAATTCACATTGATGTAGACCAGTCATTCGGCCCTCTCAACCGACCAAACGGCACGGTCGCCATCTTCCTTAGAGACAAAAATGGTCATTGGGTACTTGGCAACAAGTCTAACTTCTACCCCGATGGTATTTCTAGAATGCTAGGTGGAGGAATTGACGATAATGAGCACCCTTCCGATGCGGCTCATCGCGAATTGCTGGAAGAGGTTGGCGTAGATATCGATCAGGAAAAGTTTGTGCCACTCCTTCATGCCGAAATCACCACCCAAAATCCTCAATTAACCACTTCAATTTTTGTATATTACTGTCAAACCTTCAACGACATTGTCTCCTCTGACGATATTGATAGCGTAGTTCACTTCAACGATCGGGAATTAAACGAGCTCATTCATCGGTACGCCCAACTATCAGATTCTCCCATCCAGCCCGACCAAGCACCAACCTGGGCAGATTATGGCCTGATCTGGGGTCCCATCCATGCCGCAGCCCTAATCAAAGTCAAAGAACTCGGCTTGTAAAGAGACCGCTAAATTTCTACAAAATTTAATAAATATCAAAATGGCAGCCCCTCCAAGGCTGCCATTGCTATTTCATTGGCCATCAGCCAATCTAGCGACTTCTGCTAAAGTCCATTGCAGGACTGTCAAGGCAAGAGGCGCTAGGCCAACCAGCTTGGTTACAGCCCATTGGTACTCATCGGGTGACTCTCCCACAAGTATTCCGTCCAATGCTTGTTTAGCTGCTTGCTTTTGCGATTCAATTGACTGCAAGGTTGCTATGACCTCGGCAATATCTTCCCCAGCGTCTGACTCGTAAAGCTGTAGAAAGGCCAATATTGAGCCAGCCAGTCCGTAGCCGCTACTGTAGTCAGGTAGATCTCGACCATGAGAATCCATCAACCGCAACACGCAGTAGAAAGGCGTGTTTACCACCTCTTCGGCCAATTCAAGCCATTGACTGGACCATGTTTCTTTACTCCAAGTCCTAAGGTAGCTGAGTTTCTGCAGCTTCTGAGAGGTATACGCCGAAGCATTGTTCATCAGCCTCTCTCTCGGAAGTCCAATTGTTGATAAGATGTCTTGACCAAAGCTAAATTCCGGATGAGTCGCCGCACTCTGGCGGAGTGATCTGAGATAAGCCACCGACAATCGGTGGTCGCTACCAGTCCAGATGTCGTTAGGAATGAGATGCAAGTCTTCGTAGGGAATATGACGTCTCCTAAGAAGATCTGCAAATGTATCGAATTGATGCAAGACCTGCGGTTCATACTTCTTGTCGTAGACAATAAATCCATCAAAATCGCTCGTAGCAGTAGCCATGCCGCGAGCTATTGACCCACCAACTACGGCCCCTTTAATACCACTTGATCCTTCAACGAGATTGTCTAGTTCTATTACCGCTTCAGCAAATCCCGATTCACTCGGAACATGCCCTGCTTGAATTGCTGCAACTGGGTATAAGCGCATCTCACTCGCTCCTACGTGTCTCTCGCCAAAAGTCTGTCTGACTTATACCACTCTCACCCCGTCCTGGCAACTTCCTCCTCCACCTCCTAGCACCAGTACAGCTTCCAGTATCAACCCAGTAGCCCACCTGTGATATAGTATGCTCACCAAACACCACTCATGATTATCTCGCCGCAACTTAAACAAAAACTCTATATTGCCTCAGCCATAATCATTGCCATCAGTATTGTGGTGGCCGTCATAATCTGGCGCCAATTCGGCAATCCCTTTGCCGACTCAGCCGCAGTCGATCAATCAAGCGCCTCTGCTACCCCGACCCTCAATTCCCCACCACAACCAACCCCTACTCCTAGCTTTACAAATGCACCACCTTCAATTATCGGCTATAGCGGCCAAGATGGAAAAGCAGCCCTTGAGCTATTGTTGCAGCTTTACCCCGCCACCAAAACAACCGGTGATGGCGTCAACAAAGCAGTAGTAGCCATTAATGGCCAGCCTGCCGCCAGTCAAAATAAAATCTGGAATTTCTACCTCAATGGTGCGCTGGCTCAAGTAGCCCCGGCCACCTATCTGACGGTCACCTCAGACCAAATAGAATGGCGTCTTGAAGAATTCTAAAACGCTAGTTTGTTGCCAAATCCAATAGAATCAGTATTTAAAGCGCCTTCGACAAAGAGACCAGGAGCTCTCCTCTCTTTTTGCTAGCCTTCGAAACAAGCGGTGGAAACCAAAAACTCCTCTCTTGGAATACCGAAGGGTATTTTGATTAATCCAATCCATTCCTAGCAAAAAGGCCGAACCTTTTAAGCACTGGCTAGCAAAGACAGGTTTTGAAAGAATACAGGAAATAGAGGGTCCAGAGTTAGCTCAAAAAAGAATGAAGACCCTGTACCAAGCCAAAGGTTATGATGAAAAGTGGATAGAACGGCGCGTTCGCGGCATGGCGATTCGGCAAGAACTAACAGATGAGTGGCGCAAAAAAAGGGGGGTGAGGCTGCTACGACAGAGATTGCCCGCACAGACGATACTCAGGGCATGAAGCAAAATAAAGATGCCGCCCATAGAGGTAGGGCTGTTGCAGGTAATGCTCGTAAGCAGCTCGAGAATGAGACTGGGAGAAAGGTGGTCAGTCCCGAAAACTTTTTATCAGAACCAGAAAATATCGACAAGCTACCAAGATAACAGACAGTTATTGATTTGCCCGTTCATCTCAAATCCTATATCATTAAATCATGATAAAGCCTATTGATACTGTTGATGTAAAAGGAAAGAAAGTGCTGGTCCGTCTCGACTTAGACGTACCGGTCAGTTTTGGAAAAGTTGGCGACCTGACTCGATTAAAAGCTGCTCTTCCTACGCTCCAATATCTCATTGCCAACCAAGCTACAATTATTATTGTCAGTCACGCCGGACGACCCGATGGCAAAGTCAATGAAGATCTAAGCCTTCGCCCCATGCTGGCCAAACTAGTCGAACTGCTAGGCGGACAACTTACCTATGAAATAATCGACCGCCCCATGCCGTCGCTCGAAGGCACCATCTTTAGCCTTGAAAATCTTCGCTTCAACCCCGGCGAAGAAGCCAATGACCCACAATTCGCTCAATATCTAGCTTCCTTTGCCGATATATATGTTAACGACTCTTTTGCCGTCTCGCACCGAGACCATGCCAGTTTTACCGGCGTGGCCAAAATCCTGCCCGGCTATGCCGGAATTCATCTCATGGAAGAGATTGAGCAACTGTCAGCTGCCATGAATCAGCCTCCCCAACCAGTCGTCGCCATTCTAGGCGGATCAAAAGTAGAAACAAAAATGCCCGCCATCTCCAATCTCAGCAACTTTGCCGACCATATCCTCCTTGGTGGCAAACTGGTCTTAGAAACCGATGGCAGTAATATGCCCGACCAAGTTGTTATGCCGCAAGACATGAATAGTACTTTTGATATCGGTCCACAAGCCGCAGCTACTTATGCCGACATTATCTCCAAGGCCAAGACAATTATTTGGAATGGCCCCATGGGTAAGTTTGAGGATGAGCCGTATGACGCCGGCACTAAAGCCGTCGCCCAAGCCGTGGCCGACAATCAACAAGCGCTCCGTATCAGCGGAGGAGGGGATACTATCGTAGCTCTAGAACAGTTTGGTCTTTCCGATCAAGTCGGCTATATTTCTACTGGCGGGGGAGCCATGCTGGATTTCTTGGCCAATAAGGATATGCCAGGTTTAGTAGCTATCGGCTATCAAAAAACTTAAACTAGTAACCACAGCCGAAACAAGGTACTATTAGTATAAATAATTCACAGAGGATGAGAAAAGTTCTGCCTAAGCTCCTCGCTTCTCACTTTAAAAAATATGCCCAAAAAACTGATTGTCGGAAACTGGAAGATGAATAAAACCCTTGCTGAAGCAGTCAGCTTCATCCAGGTTGTAGCCGAACCTATCTCGGATCTCAAGCACGTTGAAGCAGTCATCTGCCCACCATTTCCCTGGGTATCTGTCCTAGATGGATTGCTCCGCAACAGCCAACTCCAATTAGGAGCTCAAGATATTTCGGTTGCCAAAGAAGGTGCTTACACGGGTCAAGTTTCGGCCACCATGTTAGCTCCACACTGCCAATACGTCATCATTGGTCACAGCGAGCGTCGAAAACTTTGCCAAGAGACTCCAGAGCAAGTAAATGAAAAAATTAAGAGAGCTCTAGAACACAAACTGCAACCTATTGTTTGCGTCAGCGATATGGCAGAAGTAGAAGCATTATTGCCATTACAGCCAAAAGTCAACCACTGGATAATCGCCTTCGAACCCTTGACAGCCATAGGCTCAGGTCAACCATCCGACCCTAGTACTGTCAAAGATATGGTTAGTCAGATCAAAAAAACCCTAGGCAAATCGGCCCAAGTTTTATATGGAGGCAGTCTAAACCCAGATAACATCGGTCAGTATACTGCTCTTTGCCAAGGGGCACTTGTCGGTGGTGCTAGTCTTGATCCTCAGTCGTTTATTCAGCTTTGCCAACGAGCCGTTTAAATTGCTACACAGAAGCATATCAACTAAGCAACTCAAGAACCACTTAGCTTTTGGTCTTCGTGATAACAAAACCGTCATTTTACCTTAATCTTAGTTTGTGGTACTATTATCCGTGCCAGTAGACCTGGAAGGCCCATTTTAATGCGTTATATTGATATCGGGAATGTCTCGGAAACAAGTCATGCAGCTCCAAAACATACCGCCAAAAAATCCAAAAGAACCTCTAAATCAAAAAATCGACGCAACCCCTTCAAAGTCGCCCTCGGGGTATTTTTGCTTGGCTTCGTAGTCTTCGCTCTTTACAGTTATATGCCTCCAATCAGAGAAGCAATCGCTGGCATGTTCAATGGCTCAGTCTCCATTGTTAGCGACCTAGCAGTTAAGGCTGGTCCGGACCTCAAAAAAGATAACGGCAAAACCAATATCCTGCTGATGGGCATCGATCGCCGAGAAAACGACACCGAAACCATCTTCCGTTCCGACACCATTATTATTGCCTCATACAACTACGATTCGGAGCGCGTTACCATGGTGTCATTACCTCGAGATTTATATGTCGATCTACCAGCCTTTGGTAAAGTTGGCAAGCAGTCTATGAAAATAAATGGCGCCTATGGTACTGGTGATGCATATGATTATCCTGGTGGCGGCGAAGCGCTCTTGGCCAAGGTGGTGTCTGATACGATTGGTATGCCTATCCACTACACCGTCCGTATAGATTTCGCCGGATTTGAAAAAGCTATCGATGCTGTTGATGGCGTAGACGTGACGGTCCAAAACGCCTTTACCGACTACATGTATCCCATTGAGGGCAAAGAAACAGCCTGGCCGGAATCAAAACGTTACAAAACCATTACCTTCAAAAAAGGTACCCAACATATGGATGGCCAAACAGCCCTAGAATTCTCACGAAGCCGTCACGCTGCCGGCGAAGAAGGCTCCGACTTTGCCCGAGCCAAGCGTCAGCAGTTAGTAATTGATTCCTTCAAGAACAAAGTCATGTCCACCGGCACCCTGCTCAATCCAGGCGCTTTAATTTCTCTATTCCAAACCCTTGGCGAAAGCTTCTCCAGCACCATCAATCCAACCGAATACCCCGCTGCGCTTAACATTGCCAAAACAGCCCAAGACCATAAAGTTATCAGCTACAATCTCGACGACCGCGACGACCATCCGGGTGGCATTCTATACGCTCCTCCCATGAGTCAATACGGCGGTGCTTACGTCCTCATTCCGCAAAATGGTTGGTCATCTATTCGTCGTTTTACCCAGCAGATATTTAGCGCTCAAGGCCTCCCTCAAGCCACCTCCAGCGCCACCCCCACCAAAGTCCCCACCCGCTAATCGCCCAGACGGAACTGTAATCTAAACACCCAACAACTACACACCAGCACGAGTTTACTAAAGCCCCCCAGAATTTATTAAATCCAATCAGAACTAGTCGCCCGTCGCCAGTCGCTCATCAAGACTCGTCGCTTGTCGCTCGTCGCCCGTCGCCTTGCCAGCCTCGTCGCTCCAAGTTTAGCTGCACAGCTAAACTTGCGAATCAGTACTATGCCCTTCATTAACAGTCGGAGTATTACTGTACGTTGCAGGGAAGCGCACAAATGCTTCTCTCCAGGAACGTAGCTGATTGGCCACCTTGAGGAACATCACAATTTCCTTGCTGCCAAGTATCCACGATATAAATAAGTACAAGCTCAATCCAAATCCACTCACCACCACGCTCAACAATATGAGATCAGCAGTCTTAGAGGTGTCGAACAAAGCAGATTCCATTGGCTTAACCGGCCAATAAACAGCCACCGCCATAATCGCACCACATACTCCAATGCGCAGGATTGGCATATAAAAGCTTGACCAAGTAAAACCACCTATTCGGCGGTGCACAAAATAGATCAACAGAGCCACAGTCACAAAACTTCCAATGACCATGCCCAGCGCAATGCCTTTCATGCCCAGCAGGTCCAAGGTTACGATAGACAACAGAACGGTCAGCACCACCCCCACCGATCCTGCCAACAGGGGCAGTACGCTATCTTCCAAGGCATAGCTAGCCCTAGCCCACAAATGGATAGCCGATTGAGCAATAATAGCCGGAGCTAGCCATAGCAGGACCTGGGCAGCTTCCAAAGTCAGCGTCCAATCGTCAAGATTTCCCACCATGCGAATAATCGGCAATTTCAAAATAATCATCAACACTGTTACTGGCACCACAAGATACAATATTTGATGAAAAGTGGTAAACAGAGTCGTTCTAAATTCATCAACATTCTCAGCCGCTTCCTTCGTCAATGTCGGCAGTGCAGCTTGAGCAATAGACACCCCGAAAAAGGAGATAGGGAAAGCGATTAAAGTTTGGATTTTGGTGAACAAGAATAAACCACCCGAAGAGATCGTAGCCAACAGCATCGTAATCACCACCACTTCCACACGGTCAACTCCTACTCCCAGACTGCGCGGCAGTGTTAGCTTGGCAATTCGCTGAACAGGATTGGTCGCCCATCCGAGTCGCAGTGAATGCCTATATCCTAAGTGATAAATCATCGGAATCTGCAGCAACAGATGCATAACTGAACCAATCAAAATACCGTAGGCTAATCCGTCTACCCCAAATTGAGGATACAGGTAAATAATGCCAAAAATAGCCCCCACATTATATAAAAATGGAGCCAAGGCCGGGATAAAGAATCGATGGTGAACCTGAATAGCACCAGTAATAAAAGCACTAACGCCTAGCAAGATCGGACTGATCATCAGCAATTTTGTTAAGCGAATTGTTATCTCCAGCTGACTGGCGGTAAAATCCCGAGCAAGCAATGGAATAATATAATCGGCGGTCAAGAATACCACCAAACTAATGACGCCAAAGAACAAAGCCGCCGTATTAATCATCGATGCCAGCACATGCCAGGATTCTTTGGTCTTATTCTTATGAACTAATTGTCCAAAAATTGGAATAAAGGCAGCGTTAAGAGCACCAATAATCAGAATATTAAAGACAAAATCAGGAATAGTAAAAGCAAACTGAAAAGCATCTAGGCTGTCAGCCGAATTAGGGTTAAGCAGACCTGTCAGCAAGTGGAGCTTGATCAGGCCCAGTGCTGCTCCGCCAATAGCCATAATCATTAAAACACCAGCTGCCGACAAGATAGTCGTCTGACGCTGGAACATCAACGAAGTACTGTTTTTTATAATCTTATTTACCATAATCGTCGGGGAACAAAACTTTGACTACTTTGACTAAATGTCCTCTGTATGTTATAGTTCATTCGCTTGAAAATAACAAGGCTGAACAACATAGTAGATATCACATTCTACTTGTTCGCACCACAAAAAGCTAGGCACAGTTATTTGCAACTCAGTTTTTGTCACAAAGTTCATTATTTCTAAAAAGGATAGGTTATGCCACTTATTAAATCAGCTAAAAAGCGCGTTAAAGTAGCCGAACACAAGGCTACCATCAATACCCTTCACAAGGCTGGCGCCAAAACCGCTGTTCGGAGTGCCAATCGCGCTATTGCTGCCACAGCAGTTGAAGCCGAATTATTAGTCCGTCGCGCAGCATCTCGTCTTGATCGAGCTGCCTCCAAAGGTGCTATTCACCCCAACAAAGCCGCTCGTCTTAAGAGCCGTCTATCTGCCAAGCTCAAGAATACCGCTCCTGCAGCAGAAGCTGCCAAGCCCGCCAAAAAGGTAGCTGCCAAGAAAGCTACCGCAACCAAAAAAGCCGCTAAGTAATTAACCGAGTAATTACCCCAATCAAAAAGAAAACCCAAGATAGTAACTCTTGGGTTTTCTGAGTATCTTAGGCTTCTTCTTTAGGCAAGCTTAGCGCAGTCTCGTCGCTTGTTGCTCGTTGCCACAAGAAGCGTGCAACCATAATTCAAAATTCACCACCACATCTATCGATTGAGACTTCATCGCTTCTTCAATTGATAGTAACCCTTCAATAGCCCTGAGCAGCTCAGCGCTCGACCACAGCCTGGCCGCCTTGCTGGTTTTCTGGAGAGCCACCGGATTAAATGCCTTGGACTTAATCTCGGACAATGTTAAGCCATCATTCTCAATAGTTAAACATGCTTGCAACAGCTCAGCCTGCCAGGCCAACATGCCAATCAATTGCTGAATTTCAACCGATTGAGCTATCAGCAAGTGAAATTGCTCCAAACTCTTAGATAGTTGCTTGCGCGACCAACTGTCAGTCAAGCCAAACACGGTTGCTTCCTCCCCGATAAATCCCAAGCGCAACAATTGCTCTTGACCAATAACAGGTTGCCCTTCCAAAGACCAAACTTCTAGCTGCTGACTGGCGGCAAATTGGTCGGACCCAAAGAGTTGTCCAAGGCCGCTCAGATATCGACTTTCAACGGTCAAACCCTTTGCAGCAGCAGCTCTTTTCAGCCATTGCATCATCATGGCCGCGCTGAGTAGATGAAAGTGCTCTACCTTCAATCCCGACTTCAACATCTCAGCAAGTACGCCCAGGTCTGGTAGCTTTTCTGCCTTACCCATCAGCACAATGAGAGATTCATCTGACAAACTACCACCCTGCTCTATATGTCGGAGCAGCTGTTCGAGCTGATCAGTCTTAAAATCATCGAGCTGTCCATTCCCAACTACCACCGGCATATGGCCAAACAGGTCAGACTGGCCGAGCACTTCAAACCATGGTGACAAACCTTGATCAGATTCAAGGTATATCGCTTGGCTCCCCGCCCCAGTCAACAATTGATTAAGCCGGTCTTTCTTGGTAAAACTATTCTGCCCTAGTAATATATGCACCATATAAGTCACACCTCATTGCCAGCGACGCAACCTTTAATACTCAACACGCAATACTCAACACTACTTAACCGTCACCGTAACCTTAGGCAGACTAGATAGATCAGGTTTAAGCGCGTACTCCTTAAATGCTTGACTATCAGAAGCAATATCAGCAGCGAGAATATGAATTGAAAATGTACTATCTCCGCTCGGATCACTGCCATTTAGATCAGGCTCGACCGAAATGAGCACTTTCCACTCGCCGGTACCCAGATTAGTTGGAAAGGTCACCCCTAATCGCGACGGAGCCCCTTCCAAGTAGTCCTCACCAGGCAGTTTAGGAGTCTTATCCGGGTTTGGTGTGAACTTAGTCATTGAGTCAGCTTTGGCAGGATCCTTAAATCGCCCCATAGCAATTATCTGATCCTTATAGAGCAACTGAGATTCATACACCCATCCATTTGGTGCAACCGGCAAGGTCAGTCCAGGACCAGTTACTTTTTGCCCATCAGACTGAGCCAGCCAAATTCCACTAGTCTGGTTTTCACCAGTCAAATCACTAGGAGCCGCTAAAATATAACTACCCGCAGCCTTGCCTAAATCTATAGCCTTAAAGCTCAGCTCAGCCGTCCTATCAGTCAGTGAACCGATAGCAATAATAGAGCTGGATGGATTCACTGCCACCTCATCACCAGGCTCAACAGTCACAAATAAGCTGGCTGGATCATTTGAAAAAGTAGCTTCTGGGGTAAAATCTGCATCATTGGCCACCGCTTTGCCTTGATCATTAATTGAAAACTTACCCAAAGAAGTAGTCTGCCCATCCTGCTCTAGCCATAGTTGGTAATGGCCCTCTTTTAACTGGGGCAACCTCTCGGCGGATATTCCCAAAGTTTGCTTGCCACTAATGGCGGCCAAAGTAGTGGGCTTAGTAGGAACAGGCCCAATCTGAGCTGTGGTCGACGCATCGTCTTGCCCATGATTGAGACTGTAGACGTCTTGGTTCAAGCCATAGACTCCAATGGCAATTGCCAGCACTGCCACAGTACCACCCAACATACTAATCTTAATTTTTTTAGTCGAAGCCGAATTAAGATTTATGATTGGCTGTTCCATATCATCATGTTTAGGTTCAACCTGTTTTCGTTTGTAATGGGGCATTGGCGCCGCAATAGCCTCAATAGGTCCTTGGACACTGCTTAAAATAGGCGGGTCTATGGTCAGGTGGTCCGAACGGTCAGGAGTAGCCGTAGTTGGGCTATCAAAGGTATTTTCAGGAGGAGTCGCGCTTTCAGCATTTTCTGGCTTAGCAGCAGCAGTACTAGCAGCCGTTTCTAAAGTAGGTATGCCAAAGTCGCCACTAGTGTTTGAATCGCGACTTGGTTCACTGGGGAGAAGGGGAGCGTCTTTTACTTCGCCTGAGGCCAGAAAAGGCCTGGCGCTAGGTCGTGTCTGTTCGTCATCGGACATATCTACTAGTATACCGTAGCTGTTCTTAACACACAATGAAACATTTTCATAATATATTCGGCTGGTGACTTGGTGGGCTATGGTAGAATACTGGAGTAAAGCAATCGTTGTTCCAACTATAAAATTTGAAGAGCCAGTTAATGAACAATCTCCGCAATTTTTGCATCATCGCCCATATTGACCACGGCAAATCAACGCTAGCCGATCGCATGCTAGAAGCCACCGGCACCATTCAGAGCCGTCAGATGAAAGACCAGTTCCTAGACAAACTAGAACTGGAGCGTCAACGTGGCATCACCATCAAACTTCAGGCAGTGAGAATGGTCTGGAAACCAGATGCCGATTCGTCGCTCGATGAGGTTGCAAACGAATACGTTTTCAACCTCATCGACACTCCCGGTCACGTCGATTTCTCTTATGAAGTCTCACGCAGCCTAGCTGCCTGCGAAGGCGCCCTGTTGCTAGTCGATGCCACCCAGGGAGTCGAAGCCCAAACTATTTCAAACTTTTATAAAGCACTTGATCACAATCTAACTATTATTCCGGTCGTTAACAAAATCGACCTACCAAACGCCGAACCCGAGCGCCGGGCTAAAGAGTTATCAGACACGCTAGGTTTCCGTGAAGATGAAATAGTCTTTACCTCAGGCAAAACCGGTATTGGCATTCAGGATTTATTCCAAGCTATTGTTGATCGAGTTCCACCACCAGCTGTTGATGATTCACCAGATATCCCACCACGAGCGCTAGTTTTTGACTCCCAATTCGATACCCACTTGGGCGTAATTGCTTTTGTCAGAGTGGTTGAAGGTCGACTCAAGCGCCAATCCTTGCGCATGTTAGCTTCAAAATCAACCTTTACTCCCTTAGAGGTTGGCTATAATGGATCAGGCTATCAGTCCCAATCAGAGATAATCGCCGGTGAAGTCGGCTACGTCTCAACCGGGCTAAAAGACATTTCTCAGGTTCGAGTAGGCGACACGCTCACCTCTGCAGACAACCCGTCGGACCACATGCTGCCCGGGTATGAGCCCGTCAAGCCAATGGTATTCGCCGGCCTCTATCCCATCAATGCTGATGATTATTTGGAATTCCGAGAGTCCTTGGAAGAATTAGCCCTCAACGATGCCGCCCTCATTTATGAACCAGAGACATCAGCCGCTCTAGGCTTCGGCTTCCGTGTTGGCTTCCTGGGCATGCTACATCTTGAGGTGACTGAAGAACGCCTCAGTCAAGAATTCAATCTTGATCTGCTAGCCACCGCCCCTTCCGTTGAATACCAAGTAACCAAAACCGATGGCCACGAGTTATTGCTTCACGCCGCCGCCGACCTTCCTGATCCAAGCGAGATCCAACAAATCCGCGAACCGTGGGTCAAAGCCGAGTTGCTTGGGCCACGCAGCTATCTCGGATCGTTAATTGAGCTGTGCCAGACTCATCGAGGCGTCATGATCAACACTGAGTATATGGATGATCGAGCCCAACTCGTATATGAATTGCCATTGTCAGAGATAATTTTCAATTTCTATGACGAGCTCAAATCTATCTCCCAAGGCTATGTCTCACTCGACTACACCGTCATCGATTATCGGTCTGTCGACGCTGTCAAACTAGACATCCTGGTTAATGGTGAAAAAGTTGACGCACTCAGCCAATTAGTCGTCAAGCAAAAAGCCGAATTTATCGGCAGGGAAGTAGTCGCCAAATTGAAAGAAGTCATCCCTCGCCAAAACTTCAAAGTGCCGATCCAGGCCGCCATCGGTGGTCGCATTGTGGCTCGGGAAGATATCGCCGCTTTCCGAAAGGATGTCACGGCCAAACTGTATGGTGGTGATGTAACCCGCAAGAATAAACTCCTCGATAAACAAAAAAAGGGTAAACAGCGCATGAAAATGTTCGGCAAAGTCGAAATCCCTCAAGAAGCCTTCCTAGCCGTCCTCAAGCGGTAGTCTTTTTAGTTTTTCTCTCAACCTCTCTCTGCAGATTTTTTGATGCTATCCAGGTAGTCTTTTTCTACAGGCGACAATGTCCGTGCCTGATAATCTCGATACTCTCTCGTCGCCTTATCCATTGCTTGTTGGTGGCTGGCTTGACCCAATTTATCTAGTTTCCCTTTACCGTAAATCTCAGCAAATGTATCAAGCTCTGATACCCAGTCTGCCATTTTCATCGGAGTTTTCTCTTGGGCTTTAATTTCCGCCAAATCAAAAAAGCAGATGCAAGTCGGCTCAATCTAAATAGCTCGTCTTCCGTTAGATAATTTTTAGCAATCCTAGCCTCGTTTAAATTTGGCTGGCACCCGCAAAGGTGGTCAAACCCATAAAGTCCTTAGTTCCATCAACCCTTAAGAAGATAGTTTCAGCAGCTGTGTGCTCGTTAACTGCGTAGTGTAGCTTATTTTGCACAGTCTTGAAGAATCAACAGACTCTTCGCTATTGGGGGTCATAATCTATGCTTGTAGAATACAAATCGAGCACCTGATGATACAGAGCCTCCTCGCTACTTCGGATATCTCTGATTCGATCGAGCAACTCTTTCCAATAAACGCCTCCGCCATTTCCCTTGAGGCGCTCATCGTCCATTGCAAAGCCCTTAACCATGTATTCTCGTAGGGTTGCAGTTGCCCATTGTCGGAAGCGGGTCGCCGCCTGAGAGCTAACCCTATAACCCACCGAGATAATCGCATCTAGGTTATAAAATTGAGCCTGGTAGGTTTTACCATCGGCAGCAGTATCTGCAAATTTTGCACCAACTGAATTTTCTTCAAGCTCTTTCTCTTCAAATATATTTTTTAAATGTTGAGAAACAACAGTTCGATCTACGGCAAATAATTCAGCAATTTGAGCTTGGTTTAACCAAGCAGTTTCGCCCTCAAAAGTTACGCTAATAATGGGCTTACCGCCATCGCCTCGATAAATTACCACGCCACCTTGTTTATTCTCAGTAGGCATCTCTTGTCACTCCCCAGCTCCTGCTTCTAATATCTTAGATACTTCATAAAATATTTACCCAAACACAACACGAAGCAGAGTAGGCGTCAAACCATTGTTTTAATAATAGGCTTGACGCTTGCCTCCTATGGCTGTAATCTAGTAACTATGATGCAAACTGCCTCATCAGAATCCAATAATGCCGCTGCTTCTCAAGTAGCTCTTCAGCTAACTCAGTTAGTCGAACAATTGGATCAACAATTACCAAAACCCAGGGTCTGCTCCACCGGCTTGTCACAGACCTTAACCGTCCAGCAATTTGACAGTCTGACCGCTTCCTGGTAAAGATTATAGCCGTGATTGGACAACTACCTCCCGAGTTCTTTACTCGTTTCTTTAATATACTCGATTTTGACCCAGCGGAAGCTGAGGCCTTTCAGGATAGAATCAACAACTTATGTCAACGAGCCTTCCTTAATCAGCAGTTGGATGTTCTCCCCGACATGGAGCAACAGTCCTTTACGCAGCTTTTAAATCAGGATGGCATTGCCGCCAGCACCATCAATGAATTCCTAGAAGATCGTATCGAACAGCCGCTTCGCCAAACTCTTTGGGAGCAAGCATTGCTTCAAGTTTGGCAAGAAATACTTCAAGTCGTTGGCAAAAACGCCACTCTTAAACAAAAAAACTCCATCCGCGACCTCCTCCGCCAATACTCCCCCGAATAACCCGAGTCAGCTGCTATACTGACGGATATTGAGTCCCTGCAATTTGGAATCCCTGCGATTTTACTCGTACTCGTCGCTCGTCGCCTGTCGCTCAATGATCCAATGAGTAATTGGACCATTGATTGTTCCAAGGCTCCAACTCAGCCGCCTTTTCCAAGTCCATTCGCGCCTCATCAACTCTCCCAACCTGCTCAAAAAACGATGCCCGTTGCCCATAACTCTCAGCCACAGGTCGCAGATCAATCAACCTTGACCAAGCCTGCTCCGCCTCAGTCTGCAGGTTATGCTTAGTCAGCACTTTGGCTAACGATTGCCAAGATGCAGCATCTGTTGCAGCCAGCCCAACAGCCCGTCTCCATAGCTCTATTTCAGCCCGACCCAGATCCTCATTGATTTCTCCCAGCTGGCTATACGTCCCACCAAGCTGCTTCTTAGTAATTAAATTATGAGGATTTAATCGTTCAGCCTGCTCGGCATATCTAAGCGATATACTAGCCATAGCCAATCGTTGTTCATCTTGAGTGCTGCTCGCAGCCTGGCTTGCATAGTGGGCAGCCAATTGTTGTTGATAATAAGGCTCCCAAGGATTCAGTGATGCAGCTCGATGAATAGCACGATTTAATTGATTATCAATCACACTACTTGAGCTAGCCTGAGTAGATAAAATCTCAGCTTGAGTATAAGATATCAATCCATAACCGGCCAATCCCAACACCAAAAAGCTCAAAAACCCACCCATCCACAGCATTCGCTTTCGCCCCACTCGCCATTCCACAGCCGGACCTTGACTCTGCCGACTGTCGATTAGCGCCACCATCATCAGCATGCCCATCCAGCTCAACAAGCCGGTCATCACCACCGAAAATCCAAACAATTGACTAACAAAAACCCCCACCATGCCTGCCATCAGCGCAGTTCCTAGTAGTCGTGGAGCCTCAACTGATTGCCTGCGATTAATCAAACCACTCTTCCAGCTGCCAACCAGCAGGACCACCCATAGTCCCGCCAAGCTCAATAAACCAAGCAAACCTCGATCGGTAGCAGTCTGAATAACCTCATTATGGGCCTTGTTATATAAAAAGTTCCATTCGGTAGTCAAATTCATGCCAGCCGGCCGAGTTGATAAGAAGCTATAGGCAAATGTTTCTGGGCCACTCCCCAATATCGGATTTTTGCCAATCAACTCGCCCGATCCTTGCCAGACTAACAATCGCATCTGGCCGGTCGAAGAGTCAAAGTCGCCATTTTCCAAAGATGTGCCTGTTCTTTGGCTAGCCATAGAAAATGAACTCAAACTAATAACGGCGCAACCCACACCCACTACCAACAGTTTTCGCCACGCCAGTCGCATAAAAGACCAGGGCAGGCATAGTATAAAAATTACCCCAACCGCCGCCAGTCCTATCCAGGCCGACCGGGAATAGGTGTACCACAGTGCCCCGAACTGCACCCAAGTTGCTGCCAGCCACAACCATCGGCGAGCTTTGTCCTCCTGGATAAAAAATATCAGCGACAATGGCAAACTTGTTAATAAATAAGTCGCCAGCCAGTTCGGTTGTCCGAAGGTAGCGAATACCCTTGCCTGTACATCCTGCACCCAGCAACTAGCATCAAAAGTACCCGTCAAAAGTAAGCAGCTGATATCGCGGCCAAAATGTTCAAGTACACCCCATCCCGCCACCACGCTCGCTGCTCCCACCCACACATAAAGAATCGGCTTCAACCTATTCATCAAGCCCTTAATATCTTTTCCGTCAGCCGTAGCGTAGATATATGTCAGCCACCCCAAAGCCACGTAAGCCACCACCGATGCCAGACCACCATGAAATCTGGTGTAGTATCCCATAACCGAGCTATAAATAGACACGCTTAAGCCGGTGCTAATCATAAATACCACCACATAAATAAGGATGCTACCACTGATCCATTTATTAGGTAGCAGCAGTTTTTTCTGTACCATCAGCCGACTAACAATCAAACCGACAGCCACAATCGCCAACCCATACACAACAACCATTTTAGGAAATTCAAACAATTCCCGGCTAGCAGTTGTAAAGATTAGCGGCGTCAGTCCAACCGCCAGGCACAGCACTATCAAACTGATCCATGACCAAGCTGGCGTAAAAGATGATTTGCGAAACAGAGGGGAGGGTAGTGACATAACAACGTTCTAACTTGAATCTACATCTTACACATTGTACTATGGACTATGAATTCCGTTCATACAGGAGATACCGTGCAACTGTCCCGCTCGCTCTTAAAAATAATCGACGAAGCTATCATACCCGGATTGCTAATTCTAGCAGCCAAAGTGATCGGACTGGTAGCCGCAAATTACTGGTATAACCTATCTTGGGATGGCACCACCTCTGTCTTCCCTTTACTCCAATATCGCTCCGAGCAAGCCTTCTTCATCGCCAACACCGTCTCCAATTTATTCGTATTGGCTGTTATCCTGGTGGGCTTTTTGGTCATGCTCATCAAAGCTCACACGCTCCATGGTTCACACATTTCGCCCAAACTATCAACAAAATTAGTCCAAAAACAATTAACCGGTTTAGTTGTCAGTAGTTGGGAACTCTATCATCAGGCGGTTGTTTGGCTAGCCTTTATGTGGCTGACACTGATTTTATTTTGCATCCACGCCTTACTCGGCGTCACTCCGTGGTGGCTACCCTTATCTGGAACCTTAGTAGCGCTGCTCTTCACTTGGTTGTTGATTATTGATGTCGAAAAAGAAATTAACCTCCGTCGCGACTTGGAGGCTGTCTAGCATGTTCCGGCTCATCTCCTTATTAGCCAACACTGGCTTGCTTGTTGTAGCCTTAGTTGTCTTATCCGCTCCATTGTTAATCGGTCAACTAATTGGCTCGTATCAAAGTGGAGCCTTGGGTGAATCAACCACCGCCCAATCAGGCGCACAAATAGGGCAGGCTGCTGGATTGTTTGCCGTCCAAGCCAACCCACAACAATTTGCCCCTTATATAGAGTTTGATCCCCAGCCAGTCATCAGCAACAATACCTATCAAACATCAGTCACCTTTACCACCTTTACCAAACAGCAGGCTGCTTACAATGGTTTGCTGACAATTACCAATACATCCACTCAGCCTACAGTCGTCCAAGCCCAAGTCGGCACCATGAGCGGCCTAGCCGAAAATTCGAAAGTATGGCTAAGCCTAGCCTCAGATTCAGTGCCAACCTCCACCTTAAGCACCAAGCAAGCTATCGCTGGTGCTACAGCCATTTCAGTTGCCAGCACCACAGGTTTTAATTCTGGCACCGTAGTTATCGACAACCAAACGTTAACTGCCACTGCCAGCGATCAAGCAACCCTCACACTGAGCCAGCCATTGGCCAAAGCGCTGACTGTTGGTCAAAAGGTATATTTTGGACCTGCTTATTTCGCCAATCAAGCCAAGCCCGCTCTTGCCTCCACTCAATCCGTCAGCTTGCTGCCAGGCCAATCAATGAGTCTCAACCTCGTCGTAGCCACAGAGTCCGGCGACCTAGACACCAACCAACTAGTCCTACCAATCATAATTAATGCTAAATAAGTCAATACCTGCGTGCTGATAGCAGAGGACTTTATTTCGGGAAGCTCGCACACTCCGCCAGCTGGCGGACCATCCCGCAGAGAATTTACATTTCTCGAGGAATGCGCGAGTACGAGTGCCCCGAAAGTATCAACGTCACGACACTTTAACTGCGTCTAGATCAGCCAATCTCGCCACTTCCTACTCGTCACACCGACCAAAGCCAGGTATAATGCCTCCATGCGCCATCTCTGGTATATCCTCGTCTCACTTCGTCCCAAGCAATGGATTAAAAATATCTCTGTCTTCATTGCCATTTTTATCGGTGGTCGTCTATTTCAAATTGAAGACTTAGAAAAAGTTAGTCTAACCTTTATTGTCTTTTGCGCTGCCTCTAGCGCCATGTATCTACTCAACGATGTGGTCGATCGCAACAAAGATCGATACCATCCGGTCAAAAAGAATCGCCCTATATCGTCAGGCAAGCTATCACCTCTAGCTGCCATTCTTGCCGCCCTCCTACTCGTCATTGTGGCTGTCTGGTTGTCCGTCCAAGTCCACCCGGCTCTGATTGCCATGGTGACTGGTTATATCATTCTGCAACTAGCCTACAGCCTGATTTTCAAAAGAACAATCATTATCGATGCCATGCTGATTGCCGTCGGTTTCGTCATTCGTGTCTATGCCGGCGCCTTTGTTATATCCGAACCACTATCAGCCTGGTTGCTGCTAGCCGTGGCCGCCGCCGCCTGGTTTCTAGCCCTTGGTAAGCGTCGAAGCGAACTCACCTTAATGGGTCATCGAGTCGCCAGCGAACATCGTCAAACCCTACTTCATTACCCAGCCGTCCTGCTTGATAGTTTGACCACTATGTCGGCCACTGCCACGGTAGTTTTCTACGCCATGTTCACCTTCCTCAGCCAGAAGCAAGGCTTAGAATTCCTATCACCCTTCCTGCCTCTGACCCTTGAAGCACCAAAGCTAATGATGATAACCATCCCACTCGTTATTTACGGTGTCGCTCGCTACTTATATATTATTTACGAAAAGAAAGAAGCCAGCTCTCCCGAAACCGCCCTCTTGCGTGACATCCCTCTCCTTTCTACCTTAGCCGTTCTGATACTTGTTATGTTTATCGTTATCTACGGCTTAAACTTAGCCTAGGATCTTCTATGCTTAATATCGTCCACGTTACAGCCGCCGCCGCCATTGTCACCCTCATTCCAAATCCATTGGTCAGCCTACCGCTAGCCCTAGCCAGTCACGTCATCCTCGACACTATTCCTCACTGGAACTGGAGTCCTGGCAAAACCATGGCCGGACGCCTCGCCTCAGTCAATGACGGTTTCTTGGCCATTATTATGACCCTGCTCTTAGCCTGGCATATGGATAAGTCTTGGGTCGTCCTGGCAGCCGGTTTTCTCTCCATGATCCCAGACCTTATTCAAGCCCCCTATCACTTTTTCCACTGGCAACCTAAATGGCTAAGCTCTTTTGTTGATTGGGAGCGTCGCCGTCAAAAATGGCCTTGGATGAAACCCTGGATGGGAATCCTAACTCAAGTTATCGTCTTCGTCATCTCGATGGCCATAATTTTTTAGTAATACAAGCACTTCAAGTCAGCCATTACCCAACAGGTTTTTTAGCAGCCGCCAGTCGCATTTTCCGAGTCAGTAAATAGCTGACTGTCAAAAAGCCTGCCGTAATCAGCACTCCCACAATTACAAAGGCATACACTTTTTGCTGTCCGACCAGCTTCAGCGCAATAAAACCAAGTACAGCGGTCACCGCCCAATAGGTCAATACAATCTGCCGTTTAGACCACCCAAGGTCCAACAGCTTATGGTACAAATGAGATCGATCCCCCCAAATCGGTAACTTGCCTTGAGATAATCGTCGAACCACCGCGATCAATCCATCAATGGTTGGAATACCTAAAACTAAGATGGCAGCTGCCAATTTTGCGCCAGACAACATCGACAACACCGCCAACATCAATCCCAAGAATGACGAAGCTCCATAGCCCGGCAACTGCTTCTCTGGCGGAAAATTAAACGGCAAAAAACCGATTGCACAACCCGCCACAATAAAACACAAGATTGCCGTCGTAAATTGAGCCTCGTTACCATTACTAAACATCAAGGCAGTTCCAGCCAACGTAAAAGCCGCAATAGCTGATATTCCAGATAGCTGCCCGCCAATACCCTTTGACCAGTTAAGTGAATTGATTAACCAGACAATCCACAATATGGCTAGGCTATCAGCCAATGGATGGAAGGTATATGACCAATAAATGACCGGCAGCGTTACTACCCAAGCCTGCTCATTCAAATAAAATAACCAATTTTGCCCATCTATGACAGCAAAAGGATTAGTGATATAGGGAATAGTAATACCTGCTCCAACTACAATAAAGGCTGACAACAGCAAACTACCCAAGCGTATAACCGGATGAATATCAAATCGATCATCCAACGTCCCCACCAATACATTAATCCCCGCCGCCACAAATACAGCCACCAGAACTGGCGGCAAGGGCTGAACCAACAGGATTGTTGCCACCACAAAAGCCAAATACATCGCCACCCCACCAGCTCGGGGCAGAGGTTTAGTTTGCAAAATAGCCGGGTGATTGCGATCCGGATAATCAATAAAATCAAATTTCCTAGCCAGCCACAACGCCAATGGAGTCAACGCAATCGTCAACAACACGCCCAAACCAAAAGCAAATACATATTCCATATCACCAGTATACAGCCTCTCCTGCAAACTTAAAACGTATAACTAAGTCACACCATTAAATCCTATGCGGAACGTCCGCCTATTGGTGAATCCTCAAACCTCTCCAAACGTCATCCTCGCGCAAGCGGGGAATCTTGCCTTAGAAGTAAAAGAGCCCTTACTGCCTGTTTCGCAATAAGGGCTCATCCAGCCTCGCCTCAAGACTATTTGCCATGAATTGGATGAAAGTGGTCGTCGACCATCCAGGTTGCGACCAGCGAAACCAGCCCTACCAGCAAGCCCAAATAAAGAGCCATGCCCAGCGCTGGATCATCGGTTGTCCGCCAGACTACAAACATCGGCAGCAGGGCAATCGTCATTCGGCAGGACTGCACATCAATCAGCCAACTTTCGGCAGCATACACCTTTCGATCGAGGTAAGACTGCGCTTTACAGTCACAGACGAATATCTCACCTAGCAACTGCCGAAATAAGACTACTCCTATATCGTCGCACTGCATAAAGCTGGCTGCAGTAGGGTATTCCTTGCAAAACTTGATATAGCGACCAGTATCTATCAGGCCAAACAAACCAAACAAGACGTAACAGAAAACAGCTACATAAATAAACCAGTCCATGCTCGTACCTTTCACCTGTCTCGACGCCTCCAGTTCGCCCAACTTATACTATATAAAGAAACATATCGCAAGGCTCTTGCCCTCTCCGTGCCCTTCTTCCAGCATTCTGGCCTCTGTCCAGTACTTCTAAATTTTAAGTTGCAGTTATAACTTTTGAACTATAAGTTTTGGGTTCTGTTTAGTTTTCATATGCTAAACTTATATCACTACCGATAAGGAGATTTCATATGGCATCCAACCAAATCATCACCAAAGCCGTTATCCCAGCCGCCGGCATGGGCACTCGCTTCCTACCAGCCACCAAAGCCATGCCCAAAGAGATGCTCCCCGTCGGCGACAAACCGGTTATTCAATACGTCGTCGAAGATGCTGTCAGTGCTGGAGTTACAGATATTATGCTGGTCACTGGCTGGCACAAGCGCATCATTGAAGATCACTTTGATCATCCTTTCGAATTAGTCAATCGCCTTGAAGAAGTTGGCAAGCATGAACAAGCCCAACAAGTCAAAGATATTGCCAACCTGGCCAACTTTATTTATCTCAGGCAAAAAGGTCATCTCGGCAACGCCACTCCTATTCTTAACGCCGAACCTGTCCTCGATCAACAACCATTCCTATATTTATTTGCTGACGATTTCTTTGTAGCATCTCCCACCCGCAGCCAACAATTAGTCGAAGCCTACAATACCTATCAGGCTCCCATCCTCTCAACCATGCGAACCACCAATCCGGAAGATGGTGGGCGATATGGTTTTGTGGTTGGCAAAGAAGTGGCGGCAGGTGTCGTTAAAGTAGAGGATATTGTCGAAAAACCGGGTGTAGGCAAAGCCCCATCAGACATAGCTGTAGTCTCCGGCTATGTATTCACCCATGAATACGTTCAGCATATGAAGAGCGTTCAGCCGCAAGAAGGCCAAGAATTAGTCTATGTAGAAGGTATTAGAAGCATGCTCCAAGCTGGACTACCCGTCTATTCAATACAAATCAAAAACAGCACCTATTATGACTGCGGCAATAAACTAGAATACCTCAAAGCCAATATTGCCATCAGCCTGGACAATCCTGAGTATGGACAAGAGCTAAGAGACTACCTCAAGCAGCTAAATATCTAAACAGCCGCCAATATGTAGTGCTACCTATCTCGAAAAGCTCGCACGTAGCCTACCCCTAAGACAAAATTGATGAGAACCTATCCCGATTAAATCGAGAACTGCGCCAGTACCAGTGTCCCGAGATAACGAGTAGCCCCTTCTACCCACCAGCCTCATAATGTAGTACCATAAACATGCCTTGCTTGATTTTCTAACTATCACTCAAGTAATAAGTAATCCTTCAAGTTAATTCTATGGAATCATATACCGCCCCTATCACCCCTTCAAATCCCGATCTGCCTATCGCTGCCGATCAAGTGAATTCACAACCTGCTCCTCAGCCGCCGCAACCGTCAGCCGCACCGCCCAAGTCAGGCAAAAAGATGTTTATCATCTTAGGCGTCCTACTCCTCCTAGTAGCAGTTGCTGTTGTGGCTCTTCTCTTGTTCAGAAACACCTTATTTGGCTCAGCTACCAACAAAGACGCCACTTTAACATATTGGGGCTTATGGGAAGATAGTCAAACCATGCAAGGCTTGATAGAAGAGTATCGACAAGAACACCCCAATATCACCATCAATTACGAAGAGCGGCCGCTAGCCAATCACTACACTGCTGTCAGATCAAGAATCAGCTCGTCTACTTCCACCAATTCCCCTGATATTGTCAGACTACACAGCTCCTGGGTGCCGGTTTTGTCCAACTACTTATCTCCTTTGCCCACCAATCTGATGACCAAAGACCAGTATCAGGAGTCATTTTACTCAGTTACAGCCGACACCTTATATAAGAGCAATAATTATTACGGTATTCCACTGTCCATTGATGGCTTAGCACTTGTCTATAATCAAGATTTGATGAATCAGGCCGGTGTCACTGCTGTTCCAGCTACTTGGGACGATGTTCGACAAGCTGCCGCCAAGATTACGAAAAAAGACGCCAAGGGTGCCATTACTACAGGTGGCATAGCCATGGGCACGGCTAACAATGTCGATCATTTCTCGGAAATCCTCGGCCTACTAATGGCCCAAAACGGCGTATCGATAACAAATAGCCAAGGTCAAGTCACCTTCGGCAATTCTTTATCTCCGGATGGCAATAATTTAGGCGCCGAAGCCCTAGCTTTCTACACCCTCTTTTCTACCACTGAAAAAGTCTGGGCCGACAATCTTGAAGCCTCCACTCTAGCGTTCAGCAAGGGCAATGTGGGCATGATCCTCGTTCCTTCCTGGAGGGTCGCCTCTCTTGTTGAACAAAACCCTCAGCTCCAAATCAGGGTTACAGCAGCTCCGCAATTAGCTGCCAATCAAAATGTCGGCTATGCTAGCTACTGGGTAGAAACAGTGCCCAAGACCAGCTCCAATCAAGCTGAAGCCTGGAAATTCTTGACCTGGCTGTCCCAAAAAGAGCAGCAGAAAAAACTATTCAGCAGCTCTCAGGATATCCATAGTCTCGCCCAGGCTCCAGCCAACAAAGCAGCCGCTTCTATTGTCTCCAGTGATATTTTACTCGCCCCCTATATTGATCAAGCTGCTGGCTATCGTGCCTCCATCTTTGCCAGCAATACCGGAGCCCAAGAGTTAAATGGAGAAATTGATGCAGCCCTTGCCGAAGCAATTACTGCCGCCCTCAAGGGCTCGGATCGCCAAGCCGCCGCCGCCGAGGCTCTAACAGCCGCCGCCACCCAAGTCGGCACCATCCTCAGCAAACAACGCTAGGCCAAGCTATCAGTCAGTGTTGGCCTCTACGGTAAGGTATTTATCTAAGTGATATACTTTTGTGATCTAGACTCGTTCTCGTCGCCCGTCGATCTTCTGGTGTCAAGAGAAGCTCTTGACACCAGAAGACGCCTCTGTCTATAATAGCAGTGTAAGAGGACAAGTGCTAACAGGCAACCAACCGCCAACTTTCCATCTCAGATATACATATTTAATTACAACGTTTGCCAATGTGGGCAAACAACTAAGGAGGTTATATGGCCACGCCAAAAATTCAACCACTAGGTAGTAGGGTGCTTATCAAAGCCACCGCCAAAGAAGAAGTTACCGCTTCTGGCATCGTTTTGCCAGACACGATGACCAAAGAACGGCCTCAAATGGGTGAAGTGCTAGCTGTTGGCCCAGGCGGTCTTAATAAAGACGGCGTCATGGTTCCCGTCAGCGTTAAAGTTGGCCAAAAAGTCTATTTTGCAAAATACGGCCCAACCGAAATCAAAATCGATAACCAAGAATACCTAGTAGTCGAAGAGAAAGACATTCTAGCGACAGTAGATCCATCACTCGTAGCAGCCTAATTATGAAGTAAGGCAGAACCTCTAACTTCTCCCCATCACTTCTCCCCATCACTTCTACTACTCACTTCTACTTCTCACTGCTACTACTCACTTCTCCTTCTCACCTCTACTTCTCTCTTCTCACTAAAAAAACATAGGAGTTAACTATATGGCAAAACAAATTATTTACGGCGAAGAAGCTCGCAAAAAACTTAAATCAGGTGTTGACCAACTCGCCGAAGCTGTCAAAACCACTCTCGGACCTAAAGGTCGCAACGTAGCTCTCGACAAAAAGTGGGGTGGACCAACCATTACTCACGATGGCGTAACGGTTGCCAAAGAAATTGAGCTCGAAGACCCATTTGAAAATATGGGTGCCCAGCTTCTCAAAGAAGCCTCCAGCAAAACTAACGATGTAGCCGGCGATGGCACAACCACTGCCACCGTTCTAGCCCAGGCTATAGTCACCGAAGCCATGAAGAGTATTAGTCGTGGCGCCAATCCAATGGCTCTTCGTTACGGCATCGAAGCAGCAGCCGAAGCTGTGGCCAAAGAAATCGAAAGTATGGCCAAGCCAATCAAGACTCGCCAAGAAAAAGAGCAAGTCGCCACTGTCTCAGCCCAAGATGCTGAAATGGGCGCCTTGATTGCCGAAGCCCTAGAAAAAGTCGGAGCCGAAGGCGTGGTGACGGTTGAAGAATCTCGCGGACTAGAAGTGTCTGTCGATTACAAAGAGGGCATGCAGCTCGATAAGGGTTATGCTTCAGCTTACTTTGTCACCGATACTACACGTATGGAAGCTACTGTTGAAGATCCATATATCCTCATCACCGACAAAAAGATTTCATCTATTCAGGACATCCTGCCATTACTGGAAAGTATCGTCAAAGTTAGCAAGAACTTCATTATCCTAGCCGAAGATGTTGATGGTGAAGCCTTGGCAACCTTGGCTCTCAACAAGCTCCGCGGCGTATTTAACGTTCTTGTTATCAAGGCCCCTGGCTTTGGTGATCGTCGCAAGGAAATGTTAGAAGATATTGCAGTTCTAACCGGCGCTACCGTTATCAGCGAGTCAATCGGTCGCAAACTTGATTCAGCCACCATCGAAGATCTGGGTCGTGCTGACCGAGTCACTGCTTCCAAAGACGACAGTGTCATCGTGGGCGGCAAAGGTACTCGGTCAAACATTGATGCCCGCATCAATCAGCTGCGATCTCTTATCTCCCAAACTGATTCCAGCTATGACAAAGAAAAGCTTGAAGAGCGCTTAGCCAAACTGTCCGGCGGTGTGGCCGTTCTGTCAGTAGGTGCTGCTAGCGAAACTGAAATGAAGGAGCGCAAGATGCGCGTTGAAGACGCCGTAGCCGCTACCAAAGCTGCTATGGAAGAAGGAGTAGTACCAGGTGGAGAAACCACGTTACTACGCGCTTCAAGGGCCTTGGACAGCCTGAAGCTTGATGAAGAGCGCCAAGTGGCTGTCGGTATTATTCGCCGCGCTCTCGAAGAACCAATTCGCCAACTCGTTCGCAACGCTGGCGTCGATGATGCCTGGGTTGTAAACCAGATTATGGCCAAGACCGGCGATTATGGCTATGACGTCAAGAGCAATGACTTCGGCTCAATGATTGAAAAAGGTATTGTTGACCCAGCCAAAGTTACCAGATCAGCCTTGCTCAATGCTGCTTCAGTAGCCGGCATCCTCATTACCACCGAGTGTCTAGTTACTGACCTCCCTGAAAAAAATCCAGCCCCCGCCCCCGGCGGCGGCATGGGTGACATGGGCGGCATGTACTAAACAAACCACTAAAAAAGGACTCCTCCGGGAGTCCTTTTTTAGTAAGCAAGAAGTTAGAAGAAACAGAGAGAAGATATTTCCAGCTCAAAGATTGGATACGTGAGAATTTCTTTTCCTGATTCCGTTTTCTCCTCCTCCTCCTCACTGTTCCTCCTCTCTGTTCCTCCTTTCTGTTCCTTCTCTCTGTTCCTCCTCACTTCTCCTCCTCACTTCTCCTCCCCCTAGTAACTAAACCGCTGCTGCTCTTTATTAGTACTCGGCTCAACCAAAGGCTTATCCGCAGATTGTCTACCCCAAAACTCCTCCACAATACTTGCCGTTGTCCCCGGCATCTCAATCGGTGCCAGATGACCAACCTCCTCTATAACTTCTAACCGACAATCCCCAATATATTTTTCCAAAGAAGTCTGACTTGATACCGGAGCAATAATGTCTGTCTCGCCAGCCACAATCAAACTAGGACAGACGATGGCTTGGGCGTAGTCATAAAACGGTGTCTCTAAAAAGCTCTCTAATCCCTCCACCAGCACTTTGGGTCGCTGTTCCTTACTATTTCGCAGCCCTGCCTCTACCAACTCCTTGCGCCGCTTCTTGCTAACTGTTTTGATCAGCGTATACGAACTAATATGCTCAATAACAGGCGAGGCTAGCCAGCTTTTCTTCAAGGGTCCTGGCAAGACATTGGCAATCTTGACATTGGCGCTAGCCAGGAGTCCCGACATAGATTTGGCGGGAATAGCAGGCGATATCAGCACTAAATCGCTGACTCGCTTAGGATGGAGGCCAGAATAGACAATAGCCAAAGAAGCACCATAAGAATGCCCGATCAGTTGGATAGAATCGATGTTCAGTTGTTCGAATAACATCTCCAAAAAATCAGCATAGTGTTTCATGGTATGGCGGATCGGCAACTCATCAGACTCGCCATAGCCGGGCAAGTCAGGCAGAATGATCCGTTTATCCTTTATCTCTGCGGAAAAGTCAGTCAGTCCTTTATGATTACCTTTAAAGCCATGAAGCATCACTACCGTCTGGCGGCAATGCGGATTGCGCACCCAGTAGTAAACATTCTTTTGGTTGATTTGAAGACTATATCGTTGAAGCATCGTCGCCAAGCTTGTCTGTTGTTCATCTATAGTATATCACCACCAACCTGCAAATGGGCATGCCTGACCGTTGCTTTCATGCTCAGCTAACCTTATAATACATCCGTATTGGGTCCTCAAGATTGTCGATGCTTATGGCAGTCGCCAAGGTTGGTATCGCAATCTCCGTCTCGGGAAAGAAAGCTCCGTTAAGTCTGTATTAGCCTCGCTAGTCTCCAGATCCGCGGAGTTTTTTCGTTTTCAAAACAACCATTCCGAAGTTTCATTTCTCCTCTTGCGATTTGGATTTTCTTCGCATGCTTGCCTCTTTCCTCAGACACATCGAGGGTGTACCATAAACACTACATATATATCTCAGATCAAAATTTGATACTATGTAACGAGCAGATATATTGACAATTATTTTAGATTTCGAAGGGAGGTGAGCATCTATGGGTTTTAGCGTAATCAGCCAAAAGACCGGCGCCACCTACTATCTTCATTCAAAAGATGTTCCGTTGAAGAACACTGGAAAAGTCCAGACTATCTACTTCTTCGCCAAAAAAGAAGAGGGTTCTATCGAGCTTCCGGACAATCGAGAAGTAATCGAGAATCCTCGCAGTGGCCTTCCTTTTTTGAAGAAAAAGGCCTAAATTCAGTCAACCAGGTAACTCTGGTTATTGGGTTCTCAACCAAACTACCTCTTCGCAGCTTAGGCTCTCGGAGGTATTTTGGGTTTTAGAGACATGCAATGCTCAAAGTTTAAGCGTGAGTGTATAATATAAACATATGCCTGAATTTCTGTCACACCAGCCGCCAAGACCAGAGGATATGGCCTCGTCAATTAACCAGACCGAGGATCAGTCATCATCTGTTCAGGCCGAGGCGCATCAAGCAGAAGCTCCAGATATGCCACGAACTGAGCATGGCTTTTTAACTAACTACGCCGAAGTCTTTTTTCAAGAAGCTCTGGACTATCGGGAAAATAATAAAGACGAAGGCCTGTCTCCGGAAGAAGCAGAGGATCTTCATCAGCTAATTGCTGAAATTGATCGTCAAATGGTTGAAAACTTGGATATAGTCGAGTCCACAAAGTTTTCTGGGGTTTCGTACACTCATACCAAAATTAGCATTACACCAGAAACTATCAATCGAATCTATGGTCGCCAGGATCAAAATCAAGAACTTTCTCTCGATCAGCCAGCAGAGGAACAGCAAGAACCAACCAGGCACACCATCGTCCAATTTGGTAGCTTTGGCATTCCCCCTGAAGGTCACGCTCTCTCTATGGGCGATCAGATAATTGATCGCGCCATCAGGGAAAGTAGCCTGGTTTCTAATCGCATGGACAGCCAGCAGCCGGCCGAAGTCACTATTGAAGTTCTAGGCTCACCAACCGGCTTTGGCGGTGCGGTCACGCCTGAGTGGGGCGATGCTATTAAACAACAAGGACAACAAGCCTATGTCGAACTCTATAGCGAATACCTGAATCAGAATGTTCTGCCAGACTTAGACCACAAAACTGCCGAACAGCAGCAACAGCTCATGCAAAACCAACAGCTGACCTTCCAAGGCACCTCCCGAGGTGCCATCATCGCCTACAAGCTGGGTCAAGCCATGCCTGAAGAGGTCCAAAAAAACCTATCTATTCTCATGGATAATCCAGCTGGTCATCACAAAGATGAAAAATTCCGTTGGCTAAAGGGCCTCAAGCTGCCCGTTGGATTAGTGGGCGAGTTTCTCGGTCGAGCCGTGTTCGACGACACTCTCAAATCGCTAATGGCTGGCGACAATCAAAGAGTTCAAGTCATGAGCCAAAAGCTTAATCTTCTGGACCGAGAAGACCAAGCCGATCAGGATAAAATGAAGCAGAGCATAACCCTCTCTGAAGGGCTTGGCTTAATTTCCGGACAGTCCTTAGAAGGCCAGTCCATGCGAGCCTATATCAGATGGGCCACGGAAGACCCTTTGCGCCTAAATGGGCTCCGCAAACTTAAACTATTGCACAAGAAATTCGATAGTTTAGCTGGCCTTCAAGATCGAGAGCACGGCATCAGAGCCTACGCCCATCGAGGCACTCATTTCTTCTCTCCGTACAAAAATTATCGTCGCTGGAGAACCATAAATAAGGCCAATCGTAAGCGGTATGATCTAGCTCAATTGGAGCAAGAGCTACAAGTTTAACTCCCGCAACTTGTCTGAATAAGACTCCAATATCTGCCCGTGATGATTAGTTGGGTGAAATTGCAATCTTTCATCAGTAACGATTTCAGCACTTGGAGGACGCATTGCACGTTTTAGAACAACTCTACTCAAGCCCTCTGCCCAATCGCCGAATCTAGTCAAAAGGCCCCGAGTAATCTTCAATGGCTCAACTAATTCGCCGCACTCAACGCCTGGCAGCCACGCCTTGATCCAGCTATTAGCAGCCAGATATCGCTCATACGTCTGCTGTCGATTTAATACTGGTATGATTCGAGCCAGCTCATTCGCCACGTAAATGTCAGCTTGCTCCTCCAGAGATTCAAGACTCAACCACATATTCAAACAAAACAAATCCTTAACCTGATCATCTCGATGATGTGGCTTTCTTCGCTTCCCAACCAAGCTAAACATCATTGTCAAAATCAAACGGCTAACCCATAACCGATTATTCTGACAAATAACCAACACATCAATATCGTCCCCAACCTTCGGATTTCCTCCGGCTACCGAGCCAGTCACCCCCACCATCAGCACCCCAGGCATCGCCTGAAAGATCCACAACCACTTATTCAAAAGCGCTATCTTGCGGGCCGATTCGTAGGCGTTTTCCTGCACCTGCTGCAATATCCACTCTCTCCCTCCAAGGCACCACCAATCACCCTGTCGAGTTATTCTCCCATCGACAAGAGCCACCACCTCCTCTTCAGAAATGGTTTGCCCCACCGCCAATCTCTGAACAGCGGCAGTCGTTAAACCGCACCCGAACAGATCCGCATAGGCAATAGCTGCCACCACTGCCTCCGCTTTATTCGCAATAATTCCAGGTTCAAATCGAGTCATAGTCGACAGTCATTGTAGCACTGCCTGCCGCCTATTTCCTCCTATGCCTTATGCTGACTTACTTGACCTGCGGTGGTACTATATCAAGAATAAAGATTGTTCACATAGGTGAGCTTTTAAGTACCCCTTTAAAAGTATGGACAAAACTACAACCTCGTCATTACCTCACAAAGTTATTTCAAGCACCCTCCTCATAATCGCGGGTCTTCTCCTATTTCTAGCTCAAAGTGCTTTTTGGCTATCCAATACCATTTTTAATCAACAGGCATTTACCCAAGCCGTTATACCGGCCCTGACTAGTGAAACAAGCCGTCAGGCTTTCGCGTCAACCATTGTCGATCAAGCTCTGGCGGACCGACCCGTCCTCAATAAGGTTATTGGTAGCAGGGCCACCTCTTTTATGAGCGGCTTGCTAGGCAGTGACTTGGGTTCTCAAGCCGTCACAGGTATTGTGAATCGCAGCTATGTCTATCTTACTACTGCCGATCGTCAGGATATAGGCTACGATCTTCAAGCCATCAAAGAACCTATTTCCGGCATCATCGCCTTTGCCGAGAGCCAAGGGAGAGAAATTGCCTTCAACCCTGATTCTATTCCTGATGAAGTTATCCTTCTTCGCTCTGACCAGATCCCCAACTTGTCTGGCCTCGCGATTGCGTTGCAGTGGCTTAGCCCTTTGCTCTGGCTGGCCACAGCGGCTTGTTTTGCCACGTATATATATCGCTCCAGGCACAATTATGCCCGCAGCGTCTACATCGTAGGAGGAGTCATCGCAGCTGTCGGCTTAATCGGATTGTTGGCTGGCCCATATCTTCCGCCCTCATTAGCCATTCTTGTCCCAGCCTCTCAGCTCCGCGTAGTTGTCCAAGATGTGGCAACGGCCCTTCTTCAACCGTTCATGCAACAAATGCTCATAATGCTAGCCGTCACGATTATAGCCATGGTCGTCTTTAATCAAAGATTTACAATCTTAAATCTCGCTCACAAAGCCAGTCAAGCAGTTAAAACAACCTAGTCAAAGCTTTACATATATCAAATATGATATATAATAAAAGCATGACTACTACCAATCAAAAAGTCGGTCGCCTTATTTCTCAGTTACGACAAGATCGCGGACTGACGCAAGCAGAGTTTGCCAGCCAGCTCGGCACCTCCCAGTCAGCCATTAATCGAATCGAAAAAGGTGGGCAGAATCTCAGTCTTGAGACGCTTGCCAGAATTAGCGAAGTATTTAATCAGCCATTGATCAGCTTCAATCCTGGAACCATCAACCTTCGCATCGAAGGCGGCCACCAACTATCTGGATCCATTGCTCTAAAAACCAGCAAAAACGCCGCCGTAGCTCTATTAGCAGCCTCACTTTTAAATCAAGGCACCACCCGACTCAAGAACATAGCCCGCATTGAAGAAGTCAACCGTCTTATTGAAGTCCTCATCAGTATTGGCGTATCTGTCCGTTGGCTACCCGGCGATGAACTAGAGATCAAGCCACCCACCAAACTTGATCTAGCTAATATTGATATAGCTTCTGCCACCAAAACTCGCTCAGTCATCATGTTTATTGGCTCGCTCATACACCGATATCCCGACTTCTCCTTACCATATGCCGGCGGTTGTGAGCTAGGCAGACGAACCGTTCGACCTCACCTCTATGCCTTAGAAGAATTCGGAGTCTCAGTCGACACCCAGGCCAATCAATACCATGTCACCACCAAACTGCATCTCCCAAATCGGTCAGTAGTACTCTATGAGTCGGGCGACACAACCACCGAAAATATTATATTTGCCGCTGCCGGCACACCTGGCAAAACTGTCATCAAAATGGCCAGTGCCAATTACATGGTTCAAGAAGTCTGTTTGTTCTTACAGAAACTAGGCATTCAAATAGAAGGTATCGGCACCAGCACTCTGACCATTCATGGTCAAGCCAATATTAAGAAAAATGTCTCCTACGAGCCGAGCGAAGACCCGGTCGAAGCCATGACCTTTATAGCAGCCGCTGTGGTTACCGATTCCGCCCTAACTATTCAAAGAGCCCCGCTTGAGTTCATTGAGCTTGAGTTATTAAAACTAGAGAAAATGGGCCTGACTTACGATTTAGCAAACCCCACCAAGGCTGCCAATGGCTACACCGATTTAATCGATGTCACTATTCATCAACATCATGGTCAACTATCAGCTCCCGAAGAAAAGATCCATCCCAATGTCTTCCCTGGTCTAAACATTGATCATCTACCATACTTCGTTGTCATTGCTGCCATTGCCAATGGACGAACCCTTATCCATGACTGGGTTTACGAAGACAGACCGCTGATGTACATTGACCTCAAGAAGCTAAATGTTGACCTCGAACTAGCCGACCCTCACCGAGTCTATGTCACGGGCCCTAACAAATTTAAAGCCACAGACCTGGTCTGTCCTTCAGGTATTCGACCAGCTGTCATGCTCCTACTGGCCATGCTGGCCGCTCCCGGCGTATCCACTCTTCGCAATGTCTACACCATCAACCGCGGCTATCAAGACTTCGCTGAACGCCTCAACTCCATCGGCGCCAACATCACCATCTTCCAGGACCTCTAGGATGGCGGCTTTGCTAAGCAAAGCGAGTATCGAGACGCGAGACGAGACATGGATAGCGCATAAATGTAAGTGACTTGAAAGCCATGCCCATGTCTCAAGTCGCGCTCTGAAAGGAGCCCGCCTCCCAACTTCTATACACTAAAAAGCCACCCATTGGGGTGGCTTTTTAGTGTATGCGGTTAACGATAAAGGTTAACGATAAATATATCCTCTCAGTTCCAAATCGATTTCCCTAGCAGCCCGACGTTGGCGTTCCACCTTACCTCCCTTTGCTCCGCTCATCATCGCCTCTTTAGTCTTGTCCGAACTATCAGTATTTGTCTTGTACAGACCGTGCCTAGCTTTTTGTAAAGGCTGTCTGTAAGAGGGGTGATTAAATTTAATTTTCATGTACGCTGTCTCCTTAAAACGGTTATAGGTAATAATTAGTAGTGTCTCTACGAGCTACGTACCCAGGGCATTCTCAGCGGTCTCTCTACCATCTTCGCTCGCATGTGTAGCACTCAAGAAGGCCCAGGGCAGGTAGCCTGTAAGTGTTAAACATCAATGTCGATATTGAACAATCATATATGTCCTTTCTGGTAAGCGATAGTAAGATTTACTTTGCTTGGCCAGTTGATGAAGCGACTGACTATAAAGGGTCAATCCATCAAGTGGTCGGGAAGGGGTCAGTTTTAGCCATGTTTGAGGAGCAACGATTGCCAAAGCAAATTCTCGGGTGCTATGACGCCTAGTTCTTCCTAAATATCGAGTAGTGGTCTGCAGGCGATCGCTAAATGAAGTTTGGCTATATGATTGTTTCTTCATAATGTGCGTCCTCCTATATTGACTGAATTAGGTAATTACTGTATATAGTCTATGATGTATATAAGTATACAATGATACTATCAAATAATAAGATAGCTGTCAATAGATAAACTTGATACACATGTTGACCAAATCCTGTCTGTCGTATACCATTATCATCAAAGACAGACAGTCAATTTATTGCCCATCAATAATCGTTTATCAAAGAGTCTCTATATAAAGATCCCTTTTATCTATGACCTCATCATCTACTGAATTACTTTCAACTTTTATTCAAAATATAAGCTTTGAAGGCCTGCTGGTTCTTGATAATCAAGGCCTGATTGTGCAGCATAATGCAGCTGCCTCCCGCCTCTTATCAGACGCCAGCACAACCGCAGACTTAGTCGGACGGTCTGGGCTGGAAGTGCTAGAGCAGTTGCCGTCAGGCCCTCACGCTGACCGCAAACAGCGCGACCACCTAAAACATCTTCTGGCAGTAGCTGCAGACGACAAAGAAAACCACAAAGAAGATCAATCGGTGGCTATAAATCAGCAGCGACAAGCCGTCGATCAGTGGCTGCGCATCAAGAGGTTGACCTTTACGCACGATTCTCAACAATATATCGGTCTTGAGGTTAGAGACATTACTGCAGCGAGACAACTTGAAATGCAAAAATCTCAGCAATTGGCTGAGATTGCTGATCAAAATCGCCAATGGCAGGCCATGTTTAATGGTGTTCAGGAAAGTATTGTGTTACTTGATGAGCATGGGTATGTGGTGACAATCAACCCGGCCACCGAACGCATTACTGGCCGCAAGAGTTCTGAAGTTATAGGTCAGCATGTTGGTCAGCTCTTTCCCAAAATTGACACAGTAGTGCCGGGCTTAGACAGATTTGGCCGTAGCGGCTTCGATCAAGTACTGCAAGATCGCAGACCCAGCGATCTCTTTGAAACAGTTGTCGAAACCAAAGACCACCGCCATATTTGGATAAATTACACCTACACTCCCTTAATGGACCCCAAAGGTGAATTGATTGGTTTTATCCGGGTTACCAGTGATGTCAGCACCGTCAAAGCAGTCGACCAGATGAAAAATGACTTCATATCTATCGCCTCCCACGAACTTCGCACGCCGCTCGGTGTGATCAACAGCTATCTCAATCTATTCCTAAACAATCAGCTTGGCCCGTTAACCGACGATCAGCGAGTATTTATTCAGCGAATTTATAATTCAAGCGGGGATATGTCGGCCTTAGTTGAAGATCTGCTCAACATGTCTCGAATAGAAGATGGGCGCATTGAAATCGCTGTCCAGCCATTTGCCATGGTCGATCTTGTCCAAGAAGTCCTGTCTCATCTGGAGCCACGCTACATAAATAAGCAGATAAAAGTAGATATACGCGATCAAACATCCAAGGTTGTTGTCTATGCTGATAGGCAAAAAGTCGAGCAGGCTTTAACCAACCTCATTGACAATGCCATCAAATACACTTACGATAATGGTGCAATAACTATAGACATAGCTCAGGCTGACCAGTTGATTACTGTCTCAGTAACCGACTCCGGGGTTGGTATTAGGCCAGAGAATCTTACCCACATCTTCGAGAAATTTTACCGGGAAGGTAATCCGCTCTCAATCAAAGAAGGTGGGTCCGGGCTAGGTCTTTATATTAGTCGAAAGCTAATAGAGCTACATGGTGGCAGTATTACTGCCTCTTCGACTCATAATCAAGGAAGTACCTTTACCGTCCAGTTGCCCTTAGCTCCAGTCGCACCGACTGCAGTCACAGCCCCAAACCAACAACAGAAAGGTGATTAAGCATGAGTGATGAATCAGTAAAAGTGTTATTAATTGAAGATGATGTTCGCGTACGGGAATTATATGAACTTGTTCTCAAAATGGATGAGTATAATGTTATTACCGCCGAAACTGGTGAAGACGGATTAGTCAAAGCCAAGTCAGAGAACCCAGACCTTATTTTTCTAGATATTCGCCTTCCTGGCATCAATGGTCTCGAAGTCCTAGAAGCTCTCCGCCAAGACGAGGCCACTTCGTCTATCCCAGTCGTCATCCTGTCTAACTTAGATGACGAGAAGACCGTTAACAAAGGAATTTCTCTAGGCGCACTAGAATATGTAGTCAAGAGTCGCATCACTCCACAGGATCTTTCCAAACGCGTCAAAGATGTCGGCCCCAAGAAAACTAGCTAGTAAGGTTTATTTTGTCAGTTTAATCAGTCTATAAAAAGTCGAAAGACGCTGAGGTTAACCCTCAGCGCCTTTTTGCGTATCAACGCGCGTTTTAGCTCGATACCGGATATAGCAGCCTTTTCCATTTCTGCCTTGGTAGCTTTTAGGCTCAGATTGTACGTTCCTCCATTTTGTAGCGATTTTAGTATGTGGTGAGCATGGAAGGCAACCAAATCCAGCCCCAACGATGTGATCGCGAATTTCTTGACGTCATTCAGCCGGTAGTTTCATCGATGAACTCCTCACAAAAATCCAGTCCGCCAGATAACTGCAGGCGTATGCAACAATAATCACAGTAAATAAAAACTATAGGATAGAGTAAGGCGTAGGTCAAAAGGCAAAAGGCAAAAATTAAGGTTAAAAATGTAAAGTATTACACAACCTTTGATTTTCTATTTTAATTTTTGCCCTTTGCCTTTAATGTGTTATTAAACCTGTCGTCTGTCGCTCGCCTCATCCTGTCTAACGACAGGATGCCTGTCTGTTTAATCCTAAGCCTAACAATGGTACTATGCACTTAGCTAATAGTCTCTTTGTAAACAAAAAAAATCCGCCCCAAAACAGACGGATTCTCCTCTTGAAAGCAGACTAATAGTCGAAACTATTTCTCAGAATCAGCAAAAACTATATGTCGCAGATTGATGTTGTGCTTATTGCCAACTTCGAGCAATTCAAGAATAGCCTTGACGCCAGCCAGGTTGACGCCCTTTTTGCGAGTTAAGAATTGGATAAATTCTAACTTGCGGATGTCATTCTGACTGTATCGGCGGCGATTAGTCTTGGTTCTATTTGGCACAACCAACTTCTCTGTTTCGTAGATCATCAGAGTTCTAGGATGAACACCTAGCAAATCTGCGGCCACACTGAGAGTGAATAGTGGTTTATCTAAATTTAGTTCTGGCATAGTTGTTCTCCTAAAGCTGCTTTACTTTTCTAGAAGCAAAAAAGGCTTAATTGTACGAAAATGTTATAGCATTATTGTTGTCAGATAGAAAACTATTTGTCAAGCATGAACCCAATAGTCTTATTTATAAGCAACCATAACCTAGAAAAATATGAAGTCAAGACTACCAAAAACTACTTTATACAAAGTTCACGCTGCCATCGCCTATTCGGTTTTTGCCAGCTTAGTTATTACTACTGTCTCAGCCAGTGCTCTGATGTTGACATTGTGGTTCTTTTCTCAACGCCTACCCAATCCAGACAGCCTAACTCAACGCACTATACCCCAAAGCACTGTTATCTACGATCGAAACGGCCAGACCTTATATCAAGTCTATCGTGATGAAAATCGTACCTTAGTCAAACTAGAAGACATACCGCAGCATGTTATCGACGCTACCTTGGCAGCCGAAGACGCCAATTTTTATCGACATGGTGGGGTAGACGTCAACGGCGTCATCTTTGCTGCTCAACAAACATTAGTCGAGGGCAATGTACAAGGCGGCTCAACCATTACCCAGCAATTAGTCAAAAATACTCTCCTCACCAACCAACAATCACTTGATCGAAAGATTAAGGAGCTGATCCTGTCTATGCGGCTCGAGCAGCGCTATACCAAAGATCAGATTCTGCAAATGTATCTGAATGAGATTCCGTATGGTGGAGAAGTCTACGGCATCCAAGCTGCTGCCAAGACCTTCCTTGGTAAAGATATCAAAGAAGTCACCTTGGCCGAAGCTGCCATGCTAGCTGGCCTCCCCCAAAGTCCCTCTCGCTATTCTCCTTTTACCAATCCGGAAGCAGCCCTCGGTCGCCAAAGCTATGTTCTGCATCTTATGAATAAAGCTGGCTATATCAATCAAGCCGACTATCTTGCCACCAAAGAGCAGGTCATCGCCTTTGCTTCTCCTCGGGTTGAAATCAAAGCGCCTTGGTTTACGTTATGGATCAAAGATCAGTTGGAAAAGAAATATGGCAAGGAAATGGTTGAGCAAGGCGGCTTGCGAATTACAACTACCTTAGACCTCAGCACTCAGGCCGTAGCTGAGCAAGAAATTGGTTTCCAACTTGACCGCATGGACCGCGGAGGAGCCAATGCCAATCAAGCCGCCCTCCTGAGCTTGGACCCTAAAACGGGTCAGATTCTAGCCATGGTAGGCTCACGCAATTACTTCGATCAAGATAGCCAAGGCAATGTTAACGCCACTCTTGCCTTTCGCCAGCCGGGAAGTTCTATCAAGCCATTCGTCTACCTGACCGGCCTGCTCCAAAACAAAATTACTCCAGCCACTATGCTCAACGACAGCCGAACAGCCTTTTATGCCGGCATCGGCCAACCTCTGTATATTCCCAACGAGTCAGATGGCAAATACTGGGGACCCATGCTGATGCGCGATGCTCTGGCTAACTCCCGAAATATTCCAACAGTCCAAGTTATGGAAAGAATAGGCTTGGCTTCCATGATAGCCACTTCGTCTTTGGCCGGAATCCCTACCTATGCCGACGATCCCAGTCGCTACGGCTTAGCTCTGTCTTTAGGCGGTGGAGAAGTCCGCATGATTGATCTGGCAGCTGCCTATAATATGCTTGCCAACAATGGCAGCACCGTCCCCCCAACCGGTATCCTCAAAATCACTACCGCCAGTGGCCAAATCATCGAAGAATTCAAACAACCGCTGGTTGATCAAAAATTTGATGCTAAACAGGTCTACCAGATCACCAATATTTTATCTGACAATCAGGCTCGCCAGAAGCTATTTGGTCCAGGAAACATGCTTCAGTTAAACCGACCAGCCGCCGTAAAAACAGGCACCACTGACAGCAACAAAGATGCCTGGACAGTCGGCTATACGCCCAATCTGCTCACCGCAGTCTGGGTTGGTAACTTCGACGGTCAACCAATGAATGGCGTTATGGGTTCCACCGGCGCGACTCCAATCTGGCATCACTTTATGTCAAAAATTCTAGCTGATATGCCGATTGAAAACTTTGTCCGTCCGTCAGGACTCGTCGACAAACCTATTACTGCCACTGGCCAACTCTCCTGCTCGCCCGCTACCACGGTTCGCACCGAAATATTTGTGGAGGGCACAGAGCCCAAAGCCAGTTGTCTACCATTTACTCTCCCGTCCGGCGAAGACACCCCTCCAAGCCAAGTCGCTGGCCAGCAAATCTGGCGCTACTACAACAACTTCAATCAACAACTCCGCCAACAAATCCAGCAGGAGATGACACAACCCTAATCCCTCCGCAAACAAATTTCTCTTGAAGTTGGGAAATTGGAGATAGAAGGTAGGTAAATACGGCTTGGAATGAACTGAGTTTTGTGGGGTTGATTGTAAACTTGCCTCCCACCTCCTAATGCGGTTTTCTAAATCCCAAATCCTTAGTAACCTAAAAACCCCCAGCATGCTGGGGGTTTTTAGGTTAATAAACAGAAGTTCATCATAGGCAGTATTCAGTTTGCTAGAGTAACCTTTACTTAGTTTCAGCGTCTGTGCTAGTCGTATCTGCGTCAGCAGCCTTAGTTTCACGCTTACCGATCTTACCGATGCTGGAATAAAATTCCTTACCATGGGTATTCTTCATCTTTTCGCCACCACGAAAACCGATTTCTGAATAGTAGTTAGGATTCTCCTGAAGCTGTCGACGCTTGGTAGCCATACCACCTTTTCGGCCAATAGCTGCAAAGAAAGCTTTATCTTTTACCACTTTTTTTGTATTTGCCATTTCTTATCACCCCTTTCAGGATCGTAGTTTGTAACTTAGCAAGAGTTGTATATCGTAATTCGGGTACTTACTGAACAAATAGTAAGTAGTAAACATAGCTTAGGCAGGCAGCCACCACCAATAAACAAATGACAAATAAAACTCCATTTACTCGCCATAATGTCCGTAAATCCATGACCTGTAATCCTTCTGTACCATGTTTTTGCTCAATGGTGTAGAAAATCTCTACACGGCCTGCTTTATACACCTATTTTTATCAGCAAGCAAGTATGTTCTAATTACTATCATAAATATATATAACAGTATTGTCAATATACATACCAGCTTTACTGGTGGGATATAGGATATCGGATATAGGATATAGTTGACTAATAAGCTGGTTTACTGGCTTAGATTTACATCTAAAAACCATATTCTATATCCGATATCCCAGCTGATATCCTACCTTCTCGTCATAGCCCAGCCATGGCGTTGACAGTCGTTATCACTTATGCTACATTAGTGCTAATAGATAGTATAAAGATATACATTTGTTGTCTATCAGACTGACCTTATTTGTACAGACCTAGACTAAGAATAAGCTGAGAAGGATTTCAGCTTCCCACCGAGAAAGGACTATGTATCCATGCCTATTACTTCACGACAAGCTCAGCTCCTGCGCATAATTATCGAGGAGTATGTCAAAAGCACCGAAGCCGTAGGTAGTGAGGCCATGGTTGCCAAGTACAACCTCGGTGTCTCTCCTGCTACTGTTCGCAACGAAATGGCCGCCCTGACCCATGAAGGCTATCTTGAGCAGCTTCACACCTCTGCTGGCCGTGTACCGACTCCGCTAGGTTTCCGCTACTACTTGTCAGAGTTGATGGAAGAGCAAGCTATTCCGGTTATTGCCGAAGTTGCCATTAAGCAGCGTTTATGGCAGGAGCGACATGAAATAGAGAACCTGCTCCGTAGTGCCGCCTTGGCCCTGGCCGAAGAGACCAGAGAGATGTCAATTGCCATTACCGACACGGGTAAAGTCTACTCAGCCGGAGCTGCTTATGTTCTTGATCACCCAGAGTTCTATGACATAGATCTGACTCGATCAGTTCTAGCTCTTATAGATCAATACGATACGCTGGTCAGTATCTTCAACACCGGCCAGTCGGACCCTAGTCGAGTTAATGTCTTAGTTGGAGCAGAAACCGGTCTTCCATATCTGGCTCCTTGCAGCGTAGTCTATCGCCACTTTGATTTGGGTCGGGGTCGAGTCGGAACGCTTGGCGTCATCGGTCCAGCCAGACTGAATTATCCGACCGTTATTCCAACCATTCGCTACTTCAGCGACCTTATGAACGAATTAGCCCGAAGTTGGTAATTCACTCAGGAGAAGTAAACAGAAACAGAAGAAGTTTTTAAACGTCTTTCTTCTAAGCGCCACTTTTTACTCGAAAGGACTTTCGTATGACCCAAAAAACCCGCCCCAACAACCCCCAAGACCCCCAGAAAACCCAAGACGCCAATCAAACCCCAGACACTCAAGACCCCCAAGATAACCAATCAACCACAACCGACAACCAAATCGAACAAATCCAGGCTGAATTCGATCAAATCAAAGCCCAATCTCAGCGAGCCTTGGCCGATTACGCCAACCTCAAGAAGCGTTTTGACCGTGAACGCTTAGAAATCGGCAGCTTTGTTACTGAATCAGTCGTCACTCAATTGTTGCCATCAATTGATAATCTGGATCGAGCCGTTCAATTTGCCACCGATGATGAGAAAAAGTCAGCCCTATTCCAGGGTCTCGATATGACTATGCAGCACATTCACCAGGTTTTTACCGACCTGGGCGTATCCAAAATCCAAGCTGAAGTCGACACCGACTTTGATCCGCACATCCATGAGGCGATTGATACCGCAGCCGGCCCTCAGGGCAAGATTGTTCGCCAACTTCAGCCCGGCTTTAGCCTGAATGACAAAGTTATTCGTCCTGCCCAGGTCACCGTTGGCAACGGCCAGACCAGCCATTAGCACCAGCCAGCTTTGCTGGCGGATATCGGGATATGGGATGCAGCGAGCCCTCTGTTATCCTGAACTCGTTTCAGGATCTGCAGCCCTCAGCTCAGGTCTTATAATGAGTTCAAGATGACTCGCACAAACAAACATTTATAACCCCATTACCCATCAAAAGGAGGATGATATGGCAAAAATTATCGGTATAGACCTCGGCACCACCAACAGCGCTATGGCTGTTATGGAAGGTGGAGAGGCCAATGTAATCCCTAACGCTGAGGGCGGACGCACTACTCCATCTGTAGTAGACCCAACCAAGCGTGTTGTCGGCACTGTTGCTAAGCGACAGGCAATTGTAAATCCCAAGAGCACTATCTTTAGTGTTAAGCGTCTCATGGGTCGAAAATTAAACGATCCGGAGGTTCAGCGTGACCTAAAGTGGCTCCCCTACGCCGTTGTAGCAGGCAAAGACGGCGAAGCTTTGGTAGAAGTTGATGGGCGCAAATTTACCCCTCAAGAAGTTTCAGCTATGACCCTAGCCAAGCTCAAGGCCGATGCCGAAAGTTATCTTGGCGACAAAGTCACCCAGGCTGTTATTACTGTACCTGCTTATTTTGATGACGCTCAGCGCCAAGCTACCAAACAGGCTGGCGAAATTGCTGGGCTGGAAGTCCTGCGTATCGTTAACGAGCCGACCGCAGCCGCACTAGCTTATGGTTTAGATAAGCACAAAGAAGAAAAGATCGCTGTATACGATTTGGGAGGTGGAACCTTTGATATCTCCATTCTCGAGCTGGGAGACGGCGTCTTCGAAGTCAAATCAACCAACGGCGACACCCACCTAGGCGGAGACGACTTTGATCAAAAAATCATCGACTGGATTGCCGATGAGTTCCAAAAAGAGCAGGGCATTGACCTCAAGAGCGATCGCCAAGCTCTGCAGCGACTCAAAGAAGCAGCTGAAAAAGCCAAAATTGAACTATCCAGTGCTCAGCAGACTGAAATCAATATCCCTTTCATCACGGCCGATGCCTCGGGTCCCAAGCATTTAACCATGTCTCTGACTCGAGCCAAACTCGAACAGTTAGTCGGCGATTTGATTGACGGTACTATTGAACCGGTTAAAAAAGCCTTGGCCGACGCCGGTCTTTCCGCTTCAGATATTCATGAAGTAGTCTTGGTGGGTGGTATGACCCGCATGCCAGCCGTTCAAGAAGCTGTTAAGAAATTCTTCAGCCGCGAACCTCACAAGGGTGTTAATCCCGACGAAGTCGTCGCTATCGGCGCCGCAGTCCAAGCCGGAGTCTTGGGCGGAGAGGTCAAAGATGTGCTACTGCTCGACGTCACGCCACTGTCTCTCGGTATCGAAACTCTGGGCAGCGTCACCACCAAGCTCATCGACCGCAACACCACCATCCCCACCAGCAAGTCGCAGACCTTCTCTACAGCGGCTGATAATCAACCCTCAGTTGAAATCAACGTCTTGCAGGGCGAGCGAGAAATGGCCGCTGACAATAAGTCTCTGGGACGGTTTATCCTCGACGGTATTCCACCAGCACCGCGTGGTATTCCTCAGGTGGAAGTCACCTTTGACATAGACGCCTCAGGTATTCTCAACGTTTCAGCCAAAGACAAAGCCAGCGGCAAAGAGCAGACCATTACCATTACCGGTTCAACTGGCCTTGATAAGTCTGAGGTAGAGCGCATGACCAAAGAAGCCGAAATGCATGCCGAAGAAGACCTCAAGAAAAAGGAAGATATCGAAGTCCGCAACACTGCTGACTCCCTCATCTACACTGCTGAGAAGACCCTCAAAGATGCCGGCGACAAAGCCGATGCAGAATTGAAGGCATCAGTTGAAAGCAAGGTTCAGGCCGTCAAAGATGCCTTAGCTGGTACTGACACCACTGCCATTCAGTCGGCTACCGAAACTCTATCAGAAGATCTTCAAAAAGTCGGCGCAGCCATGTATGCTAATGCTGATCAGTCTGAAACCACCACTGACGCCACCGTTGACCCAGAAGAAATCACCGAACACAACACCGACGGCCAAACCGTCGACGGCCAAACAGTCGACGAAGACAAGCAAAGCTAAAAAGCTGAGTCGCGACCAGCGACGAGCGACAAGCGACAAGACCAAAATCTAATTAGTTTCCCGTCGCTCGTTCTCGTCGCCTGTCGCCACCGTTAACTTTATGAACAAAGACCTCTACGAACTACTAGGCGTGGCCAAAGGTGCCTCAGCCGACGAATTGAAGAAAGCCTATCGTAAAAAGGCAGTTGAGTTTCACCCCGACAAAGCCAAGGGAGAGGCTCAAAAGAAAGAATTTGAAGCCACCTTCAAAGAAATCAACCACGCTTACGATATCCTCAAGGACCCTCAGAAAAAGGCAGCCTATGATTCATATGGCCATGCCGCCTTTGAGCAGGGTGGGGGAGCAGGTGGCTTTGGCGGAGGCAACCCCTTCGGTGGAGCAGGTAGTAGCGGTGGCTTTGGTTTCGATTTTAGCCAAGCCGGCTTCGGCGGTGAAGATATTTTTGATATGTTCTTCGGCCAGGGTGGTCGCAGCGGTGGTCGTCAAGCGCGCACAACCGGCAACGATCTCCACTACCGAGTCGCCATCGATTTTGAAACAGCAGTTCATGGTGGACAAGAAAAAGTTAACATCAGCCATCTGGCAACCTGTCGCATCTGCGACGGCAGCGGTGCCGCCAAAGGCTCCAAGCCGGTCACCTGTGATCAGTGCGGCGGTAAGGGCCAAGTCAATCAGACAGCCAGTTCAATCTTTGGCCAGATCAACACCGTTGTTACCTGTTCTAAGTGTCGAGGTGAGGGCAAAATTATCAAAGATCCCTGCCCAACCTGCAACGGCAAAGGTCAAGAGCGCAAATCAGAAGACATTACCATCAGTATTCCAGCCGGAGTCGACAATGGTACCGAAATGCGATTCTCTGGTCGTGGCGATGCCGGCCTCCGCGGAGCTCCAGCCGGTGATCTCTATCTGGAATTCCAAGTCAAGCCACACAAGTATTTCGTCCGTCGCAGCGCCAACGTCTATCTGCGCCTACCTCTCACCATCTCTCAAGCAGCCCTAGGAGACACCATTGAAGTGCCAACCATCGATGGCAAAGCCAAAGTCAAAATTCCCGCCGGCATCACTCACGGCACCGAGATAAGACTATCCGGCAAAGGCATCACCAAGCTCAATACCAATAGCAAAGGCGACCAATTCCTCCAAGTAGAAATTGCCGTCCCTCAAAAACCATCCGGCCAAACCAAAAAACTTCTAGAGCAACTATCCCAAACCGAACCCAACCCCAAACTACCCTGGACGTAAACTAGCGACGGGCCACAAGCGACGAGCATAAATCCTCAAAACTAAACCTTGTAAACCATCTCCCCTCGTCATTGCGCCTGTCCGCCCTCATGACGGATGTGCAGCGCGGCAACTAGCTCATTACTCCAGGCCTTTAAATATAACCTATAGCATGATATAATGCATAAAGAGACAACCCTTATTGCCTTAGATGTTCTAGGGAATATGGGTGGAGGTGAGCATGTATAGAAGGCTCGAACGGTTTAACATCGCAGTATTCGCCGGCACAATCTTTGCCTGCGCCATCAGCCTGATGTTCATTCTTGCGGCGCTGATAGTTGGCTTCAACATCATGATTATGGCCAATCTCTATCAGAATCAGACCAGCCAGATGCTAGCATTGGCTCTGGTCGTCGCAGCGCTGAGCGTAATCGCTCTGCTGAAGATCTTTCGCTCAAAGTGGCCCCTGCTCGACCTGCAGGGTTGCTTCGACTTGACTAGTGGGCACCTGCCGCACAAGTCGCATACCTAGACACCACACCATCACGGCGCCGGGGAAATCTCCCCGGCGCTTTTGCGTTTCATGGTGTTTTTAACGTTTCTTCTCCCGTATGTAGTCCATCCATGAGACAATACGTTCATATGAACTGGAATAACTACTTTCAAAAAACCAAAAACAAACAGCCGTCACCACTTCTTATCCAAGCCCTTAAAGAGTTGCCAGAATCAAGCCTGTCTAACACATCGCCCGCCACTCTAGATTTTGGCTCCGGCGCTGGCCGTGACACTCGATACTTAGTCAGTCGGGGCTTCCGCGTCACCGCCCTCGACCCCGCCCCTGCCGCCCCACACTACATCCAGGACCTCATCAACTCTGGCCAAGCGGATTTCCTATCTTCTATATCCAATATTCCATCTACTCAGAGCTTCGCTCTGATCAACGCCAGCTATTCATTGCCCTTCGCTGGATCAAAAGATTTCCCTCAAACATGGCAGTCACTCATCTCGCATCTTACTCCACACGGAATAATTACCGGCCAACTCTTCGGAGTAGAGGATAGCTGGAATGAGCCTGACACTAAACTCAGCTTTTTTACTGCCGAACAAGTCAATCAACTATTCCGGTCCTTCAAAGTCATCCACCTGGAAGAACAAATCCAGCCAGGCCACACCGCCGCCGGCATCCCCAAAACCTGGCACATCTTCCACTTCATCATACAAAAGTCTAAATCATAGAGTCACAATTTCCTGCGTGATTATCTTGACAAAGAACCTATAGTTATATATAATATTGCATAACATTGACTGCATCATGGAAGGTTTCCAAGATGCAGGCGATAATGGAGTCTGCAATGAAGGCTATCGTTATTTCAGAGCATGGAACGAAGAAAGGCAATTTTCGTACCAGTATCCTCGTCGTCGGGCCTACCTGCACAAGGACTATGGTCAAGAATCTCATCAACCTGATTCAGCTTGGTGCTTCTGAAGAAACTGAAGCTGAAAACAAGACCGTCAGGGTGATGACGATCGGTCGGGCGACCAGGATTTCTGCGCCGAGCACTTGGCTGCAGCATCTGGCCATCACTCCCGACAACCCGCTCCCTCGCATGGAGCAGATTATCGACCTCATCTCAGAGGAATAGTCCATCATTGGACACAAACCAAACACCATCACAGCGCCGGGGAAATCTCCCCGGCGCTTTCTCGTTTTAAACCGAGCATCTGCTTGTGTTTGCAAAAAGCTAAGAATGTAAAACCTCAAAGAATTAAATTGACAAATAACCCATAGTAGCATAGAATAACAGATGTATGTCTTAAGCATCGTGCTTATGACTGAGGCCTTCGTGAAAGATTTTAAGATGGCAAAAACTATCGATTCGACTGATGTCGACCTCGTCGTTGGCGCAGTCCGAGAGCTGAGGGGCGGAACGGAAAGACTCGCCGATCAGGTTGGGCTGCTTCAGCGGGAAGTCAAAGAGGCGAAAATCCTCACTGACGAGGTGGCGCGACTTCGGATGGAAATCGCAGAGGTCAAAGCACTGCTCCAGCAAGGCATAGCTCTTATGGCCGAGACCGTGCAGCCAATGGACACAAAGTCCTGAATCCCTGATAGTCATCAGCTGCCTAACCAAGCCACCATCACGGCGCCGGGGAACCCCCCCGGCGCTTTCGCATTTCTACATTAATAAACTCCTCCTTCTCCTCCTCCTCCTCACGCCTCCTTAATCCGCCAGCCGGCGACCCTCTTGCCCATCCATGAGACAATGTATCTCTATGAAATACTGGATCTCCGTCGCCACCCAAGAACATACCCAAAGAGGCCAAGCCGGCGAATTTTTACAAATCGGCCATGGCAAACGTGCACCCTTAGCCCGAATCAAAAAAGATGACTGGGTCATTTTTTACGCTCCCAAAGTCTCACTCAATGACAAAACGCCTGTCGAGGCCTTCATTTCTATCGGTCAAGTCGAAGAAGGTAAAATCACCAAAGTAACTGTCAACGAACACTACCAGCCTTATCGCCGGCCATTCCACTATCTTTCCTCCAACCCAACTGATATCAAACCCCTCATCGATCAGCTCAAGTTCATTCCTGACAAGAAAAACTGGCAATTCACCCTCCGCCACGGCCTCATCGGCATCTCCAAGGACGACTTTGGTCTGATATCCGAAGCCTTATTGGCAAAATAACCCTTACGTGTTTGCTTCATATTGCAGCTTCTGTTCTAATTAACATATGGACGATCCTCAATCTTCGCTCGACGACCAAAGCCAAGCATCCATCGTGCCGCTTCAATCAGCACAATCGCAGACTCAAATATCACCAAAGCCATCAACCAAGTCCACCAGCAAATGGCCTATCATCAGTCTAATTGCCATTATCACACTCGCTGTCGCCGGAGCTGTTGCGGTAGCCGCGTTTTATCAAATTAATTCACAACCCAAAGTAATACCTTCAGCACCAACCCCCACACCCAACTCTCAGCAAACAACCACATCTGCCTCGCAGACAGCAGCCTTGCCTCAAGGCTGGACCTATCAAGGACCAGACACTAATTCCTGTCAAGTCAGCCTGGCTATTCCTCCTGTTATCAATCAAAGAGAAGGGGGGTGGAGTTATGAGGGGAAGTCTAATATTTTTACGCCCGGCATTGAATATAAGGGTCTCGGTCTAGTCGCTACTGCCTCAGTTAGCTACAAGCTATCCGATAGTAGTCAAGGCACCTCTATTCGAGTCATTTGTAGCAGCCCTCTAGTTGATTCATTGAGTCTAGACCAACTCGCTCAGATATATACTAAATCCTGGCAGGAGGCTCCAGTTGGAGTATGGCGCGATGGAGCTACATTCAACCCACAGCCTAACAAAATCACCAATCAGCACTCTTTCAAACTGGGCAATCAGCAAGCCATCAGTCTGACTCAAACCTCCTATAATTCAGACACAGATAGCTATATAACCGAAGATGTTTATGTAGTTGCGGCCAATCAGCGCAACTATGTCATTCAGCTCAAGCAGATCGACGGTCAGCCCCAAGACTCCACAATTGGCCAAACTATCTTCAGCGCCATCAAATTTTAATCCCACTTCCTCGTCAATTTCTATCCTATAAAAAGTTACACACTGGGTTGAAACTGAAGCTGCGCTGATGTATTGTAATTGACAAAATAGCATAACTTAAATATGCCAGTCATCCTCAGAGAGACACTATTATGTTGGAAGGGCTGGCAATTCACCCTCCGTCACGGCCTGATCGGCATTTCCAAAGACGACTTTGGTCTCATTTCCGAGCACCTTATTAAAACCGCCTAATTTTTCAAAACTCAAAACTAAATCACTGAAAAGATTTAGTCTCCTGCAGCTTGTCTCCAGTCGCTTTCTGTGCTATAATCACCCAGAAATAACCAGTCTGATGTAGTATCTTTAGTTGGCGGGCGCAAGCAGACCGCCTTTTTTCATTTTTACAAATAAGCGAGACTACTCCAGACAAACAATAGAATACCGAAAGGAAAATTAAATATGCGTACAGAATTTATGGCCGCCCTCAATCAAGTAGCTTCCGAGCGCGGCATCGATCCAAATATTATTTTAGAATCACTTCGTCATGCTTTGTTAGCAGCCTATCGCCGCGATTTTGGCGAGATTACCGAAGAACAAGAACTGATTGCTGATGTCGATCCAGACACCGGCGAAGTTCGCATTCTTCTCGATGGCAAAGATGTAACTCCTGCTGGGTTTGGCCGCATTGCTGCCCAGACCGCCAAGCAAGTTATTCTCCAGCGCATCCGTGAAGCCGAAAAAGAAGCCATCATGGACGACTACGGCAAAAAAATCGGCACCGTTATCTCTGCCATGATCCAGCGCAAAGAAGGCCCAAACTGGATGCTCGACATCGGTCGTACCATCGGTATTATGCCTCCGCAAGAGCAAGCTCAAGGCGAAAACTATCGTCTCAACCAGCGCTTAAAGGTCTATGTCTCAGAAATCAAAGATGGTCCACGTGGTCAGGAAATCATCCTATCCCGCTCACATCCTAATCTGCTAGCTGCTCTATTTGAGCTAGAAGTCCCAGAAGTAGCCTCCGGTGCAGTTGAAATCAAAGCCATTGCCCGCGAAGCAGGTAATCGCTCTAAGGTAGCAGTCACCTCCAACCAAGAAGGCGTCGACCCAGTCGGTTCATGTGTTGGTCAAAAAGGCGTTCGCGTCCAGGCTATCACCAATGAACTGAACGGTGAAAAGCTCGATCTTATTCTGTGGAGTCCAGATGTAGAGCGTTTCATCGTAGCCGCCCTGTCTCCAGCCAAAGCTATTGACATCAAGGTTGATACCGAAGGCAAAGAAGCCAAAGTTGTCGTCATGGACGATCAGCTATCTCTGGCTATCGGCAAAGAAGGCCAAAACGTTCGTCTGGCTGCCAAACTAACCGGTTTCCGCATCGACATCAGCGGCGAAACCGCTGCCGCCGATGTTTCTGCAGCCCCCCAAGATGACCAGGATACCCAAGACGCCCAGGATACCCGAGTCTCCGACGAAACCTCCATCGAAGCCACTGTCGAAGCCCAAGCCACTCAACCAGATCCTGACCAGGAACTAGACGAAGCCATCATCGAAGCCGCTGAAGAAGAACCAACCATTACTGAAGAAGTAGTTGAAGAATTGGCCGATGATATCGAACAAGCAACCGAAGAATCTACTGAAGAAAACGAACAAAGCTAAACAAGTATGGTCGGCCAGCAGGGAAGTGAGCAATCTTGGTAGGTTTAAATTCCTCGTCGCTCGTTCTCGTCGCTCGTCGCTATAACCAAAGGTTACATCTATGGCTAAAAAAGACAAAACAGTTACAACCCAATCCTCAACCCGCCCACCCATCGTCACCATCATGGGTCACGTCGATCATGGCAAAACCAGCCTGCTCGATGCAATTCGCAGCACTCAACAAGCAGCCGGTGAGTCCGGCGGTATCACACAGCACATCGGCGCCTACCAAGTCACCAAGAATGGTCATCCGATCACTTTCATTGATACTCCTGGTCACGCCGCCTTTACTCAAATGCGCGCTCGCGGTGCCAAGCTAACCGACATCGTCATTTTGGTAGTGGCTGCTGACGACGGCGTTATGCCTCAAACCAAAGAAGCTATCTCCCATGCGCAAGCTGCCGAAGCACCAATCATCGTCGCTATGAACAAAATAGATGCCGTCGGTGCTCAACCTGAACGCGTCAAAGAGCAACTAGCTCGAGAAAATGTTCTAGTAGAAGGCTACGGCGGAAATGTACCCTTAGTCCAAACTTCTGCTACCCAAAACATCGGCATCGATGAATTACTTGAAATGGTAGTCTTGCTGGCCGAATTACAAGAGCTGCAAGCAGACACCACCAGCCCTGCTCAGGCAATAGTTGTCGAAAGCAATCAAGATGCCAAGCGCGGCGCCATTGCCGACGTAATTGTCCAAAAAGGCATCTTAAAAGTGGGCGATGTTATTATTTCAGGCACATCGTTTGGCAAGGTCCGAGCCTTAACTAGCGATCAAAACCAATCAATTCGTCAAGCAGGACCATCTACTCCCGTAGAAATCTTAGGTCTCAAGACAGTACCGTCCGTCGGAGCAGTTATTGAAGTTGTAGCTAGTGAAAAAGAAGCTATGGCTCTTGCTAAGACCCGCCAAGAACAGGAAGTCAAAGATCAAGATGCCATCGAAGCAGCTGCCTATGATCCAACCGATCTGACAGCCCTCTTTGCCAATACCGGCGAAGTCCGCGAACTCAAACTCATCCTCAAGGCTGACACCCAAGGCTCCTTGGAAGCTATAGTCAGCAGCATTGAACAAATCCAGTCTGAAGCAGGTGATCGTCCGCGATTTATTCTTGCTGGCACCGGTAGCGTATCAGAGTCAGATGTTATGCTGGCCGCCACATCCGGATCACTATTGCTGGCCTTTAGAGTCAAAGTAGACCCAGCAGCCAAGCGGGCCATCGACTTCGAAAAAGTCATGGTTCAGGAATACGAAATCATCTACCAGCTCCTCGAAGATATCGAAGACGTTTTGGCCGGCGGCATACCCGAAAAAGAAGTCCCTATCAAAGGTCGCGCCGAAGTCCTGCAAACCTTCGAACTACGCTCTGGAGATATCGTGGCTGGTTGTCGCATTACCGACGGCCTGATGCGTCGCAACTGGAAAGTAAATGTCACTCGCGGCGATGAAGTCGTGCTTGAAGAAGGCGTGATCAGTGAAATCCGCCACGGCGTCGAAAAGGTTGGTGAAGCCAAGAAAAATACCGAATGCGGTATTCTCCTCAAACCAGGCTTCGAATTCCAATCCGGCGACATCATCGAAGCACTGTAAACTTAGTCCATTCTTAAATACAACAAAAAAGACGACCCTCAATGGCCGTCTTTTTTGTACCTACATCTGAGTAGCGGCTGCTAATCCTCAATGACTAACTGTTGGTGCATTCACTCGACACTATTGCCAAAAGGTCATTAGAGTGAGGAAGCACTATTGAAGAACTACTTCAATAGTAGTGAACTATGCGCAAGCCTTGCAAAAAGGCCAACCTAAAAACCGCTTTTTGTGATTATTAAGTACATAAGAAGCGGGGCTTGTAGCATAATTAACAATTCGTTCCTCATCTTGTCCAACTAGGGCACAGCACTTTTTTAGACTGCGCTCTGATTGGACAAGAATTCCAACCTGTCGGAACTTTCCGACAAGGTAGATAGGATGGAGGATGTGATGTTGAACATTGAAAGTTTCAAGAAAGAAGCAGCGGCTGTGCAAGAGCTGCGAGATAAATACGCAACCTTGCTCAGCACGGTCAATAATAATGGTGGGGATGCACCAAAGGATGAGATCCATCTGAGATTCCAGCTCACCCAAGTCTGGAACTCTGTGGTCAATGGATCGAAGACTCTCTACGGGGAAATGCCGCAAAAATCCAAATGCGGAATAATGGTATTGTCCCTCGTTATGGAACCGCAGTGGTCAACCGGATCCAATGGCCAAGCAGAGCGGTTCTACTCAGATCTTCAAAAGTTCTTTAAAACCGGCGAGTTGCCGAACTTCAAGGGTCTGCCAAAACCCCGAGATGGTAATCAGTACGCTCGCTACGTTTAGTGAGCGTATATGGAGGGATTTTACTCCAAGACTCAAGATCACAGGCGACCCCAAGCGGGGTCGCCTTTCGCGTTAAATTTGAATAAATTATTGAATTTAGCCTGTCTGTTGACACTACCTTTATAATCAATACATCACCTCAATAGAACCGCTTATATCAAATACTTGACATACCTATAGGATAAGTGATATAAACTGTTATCGCACTTGTCTACAGAGTAAAGACTGTACATATAGGTGATACATATAAGCTAGAAGTAAAAAGAAGAAGCCAGAAGAAATCAAAAACTTCTCACTTCTCCTTCTCACTTTTCATTATTTTTAAATCTTATGCAGATAGACACAACTATCCAACAAATCAAAGAACTGGTCGATAACCCTGCCATTGAGCGGGTTCTCGTCACCTCCGGAACTAATGTTGACCCTGACGCCGTCGGATCTGCTCTGGCATTAGCCTCAGCCCTAAAGAATGCCGGCAAGCAAGTAGTTGTCGCTATCGAAGACTTCGATCAAGGCGCAATGTCTTTTTTGCCGGGCATTGATCAGGTCGGCAGCGCCGTCGGACAGAAGAGCCTTATTATCTCTATCAACCTCGGCACCAACCCCATTGAAAAAATCAATTATAACGCCGAAGATTCAAAATTTAATTTGATTCTCACCCCTGCCACTGGCGAAATTACCGCCGATCAAATCAGCTATTCTCAAACTGGCCTAGATTTTGACGCTATTTTTGTCGTCGATACTGCTGACCCCAAGTTGCTCGGCCAATGGTATATCACCTTTGCCAGCCAGATCAGCCGTATCCCTGTGGTAAATATTGACCATCATGCCGATAATAACAATTTTGGCACGCTTAATGTAATTAATCCGAATTACGCCTCAGCCTCTCATGTTGTCGCTGATGTTATTGCAGAACTAGAGCAGCCAGCCACCCCTGATATGGCTACCAACCTCTTAGCTGGCCTCCTATCCGATACTTCTGCCTTTATGAATCGCAACACCACCTCAGCCAGTCTCCGACAGGCAGCTGATCTTGTAGATGGTGGCGCCAATTTGGCCGGTCTTATGCAGAGCTTATTCCGAACCATGTCAGTTCCAGCCCTTAAACTATGGGCACTTGTCTTGGGTCGCATAGAAACAATTAGCGACGACATTATTATCACCGATGTTCAGCTGGCAGATATAGCCGAAACCGGCGCTTCTGAAGCCGATCAAGATACATTGGGCAACTTGGTTAATGGCTACATCACGTCAGTCCCAGGCGCCAAAGTAGGCATCGTAATTAAAGAAAAGGAAGATAGAGAAGTGAGCGGTAGCTTGCGCTCCATCGATCCTACTATCAATGTTCAAGCTATGGCCCGCCAGCTCAATGGTGGCGGTCATATCTTGGCCTCCGGATTTAGGCTTACCGATATTACACTGGCCGAAGCCCGCCAAAAAGTGCTTCAAGTAGTGCAAGCAGAGATACAAGCACAAGTATCTGCCCAACCTACATCATCACCAATTCCAGCACAACAACAGGAGGATGCGCCCGAACAGCCTGATTTGTCAGCAGTCAATCAAGCCCAATAACCAAATAGTTGCATTCTATATGCTATATCTGGTAAGATACGGCAGCATGTTAGTGGCTTGTCACATATATTTTTGTGGGCTACAATAGACAAAGCAGCGCCTCAGCGCAGAACAATAATAAACCTATGGCATTAAATAAGAACCATAAAACCGAAATCATTACTTCTTACAAGACTCACGAGCAAGACACGGGTTCTCCTGAGGTGCAAATCGCTCTGCTAACCGAGAAGATCAAGAAGCTAACCGATCACCTTAAAGAGCACGCAGGCGACGATCACTCTCGCCGTGGTCTATTACAGATGGTTGGCAAGCGTCGTCGTTTACTTCGCTATTTGACTCAAAAAGATGCCGAGCGATACAAGGCTATCGTCGACAAGCTCGGTCTCAAGCAGTAAATCAAAATTTCTTGCTCAGCCTGCCTTCAACTGCAGGCTGTGTCATTCTAAGAGCAATTAACCTATATTCTAGCTAATCCAGAATTAAATCCATTATCCTAAAGGAGAAGGGGCTTAGAAAGTCAAAAGTCAAAAAGCAAAAGTCAAAAATGAAAGTCAAAAATATAACTTGACACATTTTTGCCCTTTGCCTTTTGCCCTTTGATTTCTGCCCCACAACCAAGTATGAATAAAACAATAAAAGTCGAACGTCAAATTGCCGGTCGAACCCTGTCATTAGAGACTGGCCGCATGGCTGAACAAGCCGATGGAGCTGTAGTAGCTCGGTATGGTGACACCATGGTTCTAGCCAGTGTCTGTAGCGCCACAGCCAGAGAAGACATGGATTTCTTCCCTTTAACAGTTGAATATGCTGAGCGTCTATACGCTGGTGGACGAATTCACACTTCACGCTTCATCAAGCGCGAAGGCCGTCCAACCGATCACGCCACCTTAACTGCTCGTATCATCGATCGTTCAATCCGCCCTCTCTTCCCCAAAGACTTCTATAACGAGGTTCAGGTAATCATTACCGTCCTGTCGATTGATGGCGACAACGAGCCAGATATCCTAAGTGTTATTGCAGCCTCAGCAGCTTTAAGTATCTCTTCTATTCCATGGGCAGGTCCTGTCGGTGCAGTTCGAATGGGTCTGTTAGGTCAAGACAACTATGTTACCAATCCTCAAGCTGCTGATCGCCAAGCCACCAATCTCGATTTGACCTTATCCGGAACCAATCAGGCCATTGCCATGGTTGAAGCAGGTGCCAATCAGGTAACTGAAGAACAGATGTTGACCGCCATGCAGGCTGGTCATGAACAAATCTCTGAAATAGTCAGTCTCATCGAAGACTTTAAGTCTCAGGCAGGTAAAACAAAGTATGCCTTTGAAGCCATCAAGATTGACCCTGAACTTGAAAAAGAAATTAATCAGTATGTTCAGGAACATGTAGCCACCAGTCTTCTGACTCCAGACAAAACTTCTCGCGAAGATGCGGTCGGTGAGTTCAAAGCCGAAGTGCTGGCCAAGTTTGAAGATCGCGCTACTAAAAAGGAAATGTCCGGTGCTGTCGAAAAGGCTGTCAAGCAAGTTGTCCGCCAGCTCGTCTTGACCGAAAAGAAGCGCGTAGACGGTCGCAGCCTCGATCAGGTTCGTGATATCTGGACACAGGTTGGTGTGTTGCCTCGAACCCATGGCTCAGCTCTCTTTACTCGCGGACAAACTCAGGTCCTGTCAGTCGTCACATTAGGTTCAACCTCCTTAGCCCAAATCATTGATGGCATGGAAGGCGAATCAAGCAAAAAGTATCTCCACCACTACAACTTCCCTCCTTACTCAGTTGGCGAAGTCCGTCGCATTGGTTCGGTTAGCCGACGCGAAATCGGTCACGGCGCCTTGGCTGAACGCGCCTTAGTGCCAGTTATCCCTTCAGAAGAGTCATTCCCCTACACCATTCGTGTTGTATCAGAAACCCTCTCTTCCAATGGCTCCTCATCCATGGGTTCTGTCTGTGGCTCAACCATGTCCCTCATGGACGCCGGTGTGCCAATCACAGCTCCTGTATCAGGTATTGCCATGGGGCTTATCACTGACGGTGATCAGTATGCCATCCTGTCCGACATTCAAGGTCTCGAAGACTTCATGGGCGATATGGACTTCAAAGTAGCCGGTACCTCCAAAGGTATTACCGCTCTCCAGCTAGACATGAAATTAACCGGTATTAGCCAGAAGATTCTCCAAGAAGCTTTGGCTCAAGCCAAGGTTGGTCGAGCTCATATCCTCAACGAAATGATGAAGACCATCACTGATGTTCGCCCTGAATTGTCACAATACGCACCACGCGTTCAGATGATCAAGATCAATCCCAAACTGATCGGTATTGTTATCGGACCGGGTGGCAAAATGATCAACCAAATCATTGATGAAACCGGCGCTCAAATCGACATCGAAGACGATGGCTCGGTCACTATTGCTAGCGACAATCCTCAAGGTTTGCAGCGAGCTATCGAATGGATCCAGAATCTCACCAAGGAAATTAAGGTAGATGAAGAATATATTGGTAAAGTTGTCAAAGTTATGGACTTCGGTGCCTTTGTCGAACTAGTTCCAGGCAAAGACGGACTGATTCATATCTCAGAACTAGAGCATGCTCGAGTCGACAACGTGACTGATGTCGTCAATGAAGGCGATATGGTCAACGTCAAAGTCGTTAAGATTGACGATCAAGGCCGAATCAATCTATCCCGCAAAGCCCTCTTGCCGAAGCCGGAGCAAGCCTAGCCGGAGAATAGTGAATATAGAATATCGGTTGTAGTCAAATTCATCAAACTATATTCCGTATTCTATATTCGAGTCGCGCTTAGTATACATGATTTTGCTAAGCAAAATCATGTATACTAAGCTTGTATGAATTCTGCCCAGCTGCCCCAAGGGTCAACCGCTGCACCAACTGAGCCGCAGCTCAGTACGGTTCCTACTGTTGACGCACCTTTAACTCAAGAATTGCAAAGCATGCTCCAGGCAATCAGTGGAGCCGACCTGCCGCCCGAGCTACAAGCTCGTCTCGAAGGCACAGTCGGCCGCCTCAATCGCTCAGCCGGCGTTACTGGGTATCTCAACCTCTATGAGGAGGTCTACGCCTACGTGGAATGGGTAACAGCCCTACCATGGTCCAAGAGGAATCAGGATATATTAGACTTACGGTATGCTCAAGATGTTCTAAATCAGCATCACTACGGTTTATTGCCGATCAAACAGCGCATTTTGGAGCATTTATCCGTCCTTATCATGCAATCTCGTGGTCAAGCCTCAGGCATCGCTCGATCACCCATCCTATGTTTTGTCGGTCTGCCCGGTATTGGTAAAACCTCTATTGCTGCCTCGGTGGCTGAAAGCTTGGGCCGTCCCTTCATTCGTATCCCCATGGGTGGTATGGGCACCGCTCAGCAATTGCGCGGTCAGGGTCGGAGTCTTCCATCTGCCGAACCGGGCCAAATTATAAAGTCCCTGCGTCGAGTCGGTGTCAGAAACCCCGTCATTCTGCTCGATGAAATTGACCGAACAGCTGAAAGTGCTCGAGCCGAAATCATGGGTGTGCTACTCGAGCTCTTGGATCCCGAGCAAAATAACGCCTTTAGCGATAACTATATCGATCATCCCTTCGATTTGTCAGAGGTGCTGTTTATTGCTTCTGCCAACAATACCAACGGCATTGCCAATGCAGTTCTTGATCGTCTCGAAGTCATTCAAATGCCGGGCTATACTGATGAGGAAAAGATCCATATTGCCAGAGAGTACCTCTTTCCACGGCAGTTGGGATTTGCTAATATTCCTCAAGGTTCCGTCGTTATGGACGATGCGGTCTGGCCCATGCTAGTCCGTCCGCTCGGTTTTGACGCAGGCATTCGTACTATGGAGCGTATTATTAATGGCCTTGTTCGAAAAATCGCTCTGCAAATGGTCAGCGGTCAGGCTCAGCAGTTTTATATAACGCCCCAGAACATCAAGCAGTTCTTGCCCAACTGGTAACTCAGTGCCCCTTTGAATAACCTTACGCCACAACCTGGACATAGACTAACATATCTGTCTATGCCCCATATCCAATATCCGCGCCACAGGCGCTTCATGGCGTATCGTAAGTAATAGGCCGATTTTCGGCCAGAAAGAATAATAAGAGAAAAGAGATAACAGAAAAAGAAGTTAAAAAGAACTTCTCACTCCGCCAACTGGCGGATCCCTCTCCTTTCTCCTTCAAAGTAGTATGTCAGAATATTTCCGACCAAACCCAAATAGATCAGGCGGCCGTCCTCGGACCAACAATGGCATCAATGCCAGCGCCGGCTCAAAGCCAAGCGCTCCTACTTCAGCTTCGACTCCAACCACCCCAACAGGTGCTACCAGCCCAACTGCTCGACCTGCAGCCCCCAAAGCCGTAGGTAGTACAGGTGCTGCTCCTACTCGTCGCACGTCGCCTGTCGCTCCCGCCAACAGCGGCGCTCCAGTCCGACGCAATCGCCATCAGCCAATCAATCGTGCTCGTATGGCACAACAGTCTCTCAACGAGCAAGGGTCCTTCAATCCTGAAGGCGCCCCAGTCCTAAAAGTCTTACCATTAGGAGGTAATGGTTTTGTCACCCAAAACATGTTTGTCTACGAGTATGGCAACGACATTATTGTTGTTGACTGCGGCATGGGCTTCCCTTCTAGCGACATGCTTGGTATCGATATTGTTATCCCAGATATGACCTATCTAAAGGATAAACTACATCGCATCAAGGCCCTCGTTATCACCCATGGTCACGAGGATCATATCGGTGCTGTCCCTTATTTAGCACCCAAAATGAATGTTCCAATCTACGCTCCTCGCTTTGCCCTTGAATTAATCAAAGGCAAACTATCAGAGTTCCGAGCCAAATTAGACTTACACGAAATAGAGCCAGACCAAGAATACACCTTCGGTCATTTCACCCTCAATCCATTCCGCGTCAACCACTCCATCCCAGACACCTTTGGCTATGTCATCAAGACGCCAATTGGATCAACTATCCACACCGGTGACTACAAGTATGACTGGACTAGCGTTGACGGTACTATTATCGAAGTCGACAAATTGGCTCGCGCCGGTGGCGAAGGCGTTCTGGCCCTCATGTCCGACTGTCTACGTGTCGAAAAACCCGGCTACACCCCATCCGAAGCAGTTGTAGAAGATCGCCTGGATACCGAAATGCGCAACGCCAAAGGCCGCGTCTTCCTAACAACCATCTCTTCCAACGTTACCCGTATGCAGCAAGCCATCAATGTGGCCATGCGCTACAACCGCAAGGTTGCCTTTGCTGGTCGAAGCATTGATAACGTCATGGGCATCGCCACACGTTTGGGCTATGCTCAAATCCCTGACGGCGTTGTCGTTCGCGATACTGCTATCTCTGATTACCCAGATGATCAGCAATTAATCATTCTAACTGGTGCGTATGGCCAAGAAGGTTCGGCCTTAGCCCGACTGACATCAGGTCAACACAAGCTCTTTACCATTAAGACGGAAGACAAAGTCATTTTCTCCGCCGATCCAATTCCTGGTAGCGAAAGCGGCATCAACGATATCATTGACGAGCTGACCGACCTGGGCGCCACCATCGCTTATTCCGATATTATGAACAATCTTCACGTATCCGGACATGCCGCCGCCGAAGAACTCAAAACAACTATTGCTTTAGTCAAAGCCAAATACCTAGTACCTATCTCTGGTCAGATGCGTCAACTCAAGGCCTACAAGCAGATGGCCCAAAAAATGGGATACCCTGAAGGTCACATTTTCACGGTTGTCGCGGGTCAGGAAGTCCTCTTTGATAACCAAGGCAACGCCAAGCTGGGCGAAGAGCACCCATATACCTCCGTCATGGTCGATGGTCTGGGAGTAGGGGACATTGGCGAAGTTGTCATTGCCGATCGCAAACAGCTAGCCGATTCCGGTGTCTTCATCGTCGGTGCGACACTCAACAAAGATAAAGAACTGATTGGCGAAGTCGAAGTCCAAACTCGCGGCTTTGTTTACGCTCGTCTCAACGAAAAGTTAATGGCTGAAGCTCGTTCTATTGCTCGCTCTGTTATCACCGATCCGCAAACCAAGAACCAAGAGTGGGGAACTATCCGCTCTCGCATTCAAGATCGTCTCGGCAAGTACTTCAAGCAAGAAACCGACCGAACCCCAATTGTTCTGCCAGTTCTCATCGAAATGCGCGGCACCGGCACCTCGACTCCTCGCCGCCCAATCACCGCCCCAGCCAGCGCAGCCGCCAAGCCAGCACCCGCTCGTCGCTCGTCGCCTGTCGCTCGTCGCTCCGCCACCGAAGCGACCAAGGCCCCCAAATCAGCCGCCATCGCCCCTGATTCAGTCGACTCATCCGACGCCCCAACAGACACTCAACCTCAGGCTGAATAAATTCGGCCGATAGGTAACAAAAAGACGACTCACTGAGTCGTCTTTTTGTATTATTGGGTGATAACCAGTATCTTATTTGCTATACTTAAAACAATTATTTATCATCAAGGAGAATGTATATGAGTGCTGAGAATCCAGGTTCAGAAGCTCCACAGGGTTTCAAAATGCCAAGCCCGGAGTCAGACACAACCAAAGATGGTGATTTTTATCAGCAGGCAACATCTAATAATAAGGTGCGCCCCGACGGCCAACATGCCAGACTAGAATTCGCAGAAAACGCCCAGAGTAACTTAGACACACTCCAAGAGTTGAGCCCAGAGTTTGCTCAACTAGTAGCCGCCATTGATCAATTAGGTGGTGATACACAAGAGGCCACACAACTCTGCAATCAGTGGAACGAAGCTCAAAAGGAAAGAAGCGGATCCTATAGTGAGTTCTCTCATCGACTTTCTAGTGGTACGGTTATTGGCGTAAGGTTTTATGGTAGTGGCACTATTCAAGTTGGATTACTTGGGGAACATAAGTGGGCCGGCGAGCACAATCTCACCGTTTCTAGCTATGAAGATCCAAGTGTTTTAGAGGATGAGCCCCTTGCTCTTGAAGATCGGCCAGAAATAGATGAGCAGTAGACCAGTCCACCTGAATCAGCCGCCATTGAAGATATTGCTCAGAGACCGAGTCGCTGGGCTAGGCTATTTAGTCGTCAAAAAGATTAATCATTAGCCTTGAATGACGGCTCTCAGGGCTGTTTTTTATTACTAAAACCGAAACTCTACAGGCGGGGCCCGTAGAGTTTGCTATATGTAGATATCCAAGAAAGCAAGAACCAGCAAGTGAGGTTAAGATTTAATCCCAACGCACCATGTTAAGATTTAATCCCAACGCGCCGCGCGGGATTAAATCTTGTACGGTGCAGATTTGCCTCCCTTGTCCAATGGCTTAGCTTATTCTCGGTTCGTACAATGTCGTATTGCTCCTCCTGGAAGCAACTCAGGTATACACTTTGCCTTAGCTTCAGCAAGCTAATCTTAACCCAAGTCTGTGCTATACTTTGCCTAGACAAGCTTAATTTGCTGCCTCGCCAAGGAGAGAGCACATGGAAACGGAAAGAACTCCGATCAATCTCCTGTCTGGCAGTCTGGATCAATTCTTGACCCGGTTCGTGTCGGATGCCAACCTCTTGACCATTTGGTCAGTTGCGGTCATTTTAGCTGCAGCCTTGATCGTTGAAATGATTTCCTGGTCATTCGTCTATCGGCTGAGCCTGTTGGGACGAATTGTTGTAGCTGTACTATGGCTAAGTTTCATCGGGTGCTTAGTCGCGTCTTGGCTATATCTAGGGTACAGATGGCTCGGCTGGCTAGACTACAAAGCTGCGCCGAGCACTGTCAGTCAGCCCTCGCCCTATCTGCCCTTAGTGGGCCATCTCAACTACTACCAACTCCAGCAGTTGTTGGTCGAAGTTGTAAAAGGGGCTTTTGTCACAGTCTGCATCATCAGTCTCCACCTGACCGGGCTCCTGATTATGCAAGGGATGAGAGTCTGCTGGTCTGGACTTAAGTCAGTTGTGCGACGCGCTGGCAGCGCATGTATCAACACCCTGCTCGGCAATCGAAGCATCGATTTGCATGGACCTGGCTTTGATTAGTCATACACCCCTGTCTGGATGGCAGGGGTGTTTCTCGTCAGAAGCTCAAACACCTCATCGCTTCTGCTTCTCTCTTCTCACTTAAATATAAAGTGTTATACTAAATATCGACCAGCCATTAAGGCTGCCAAACCCGTACAATTAATAATCGTACTGCAGTGAGAGCAGAAAGACTTCTCTCTGTTCTCTTCTCTCTGCTCACTTTAAAAAAATGCCTGCCAAAAAAGCCAAAAGACCCACCAAATATAAGAAGAAGCAAAAATTTAAGCTAAAAGCCGAGAGCATCCAGTCTCTGATCGCCTTGGTATGTTTTGCGCTTGCCGGGTTAACGCTGTTAGCCTTTATTGGACAAGCAGCTGGAGCCGGCAACACTCTTCAAGCCTGGCTCAATGGCCTGGTGGGCTGGGCTTCATTCATGGTGCCCGTCATTCTGTTAGCCTTGGCTCTTTTGCTGAGCCATGTCGGATGGGGGCTAGGCAAGCCCAATGTACTACTCGGCCTAACCATCATCACTGTCGGTCTGGCCGCTCTGCTGCACCCCATATCATCCATGTTCTCTCCATTTAGCGCGCTCCAGCGTGCTGAATTAGGCATTGGCGGTGGAGCAGTGGGCTATGTTATTTTCGATGGCGTATCCAGGTTCGTCACACCCTTTGGGGCCTGGTTCTTACTCATGCTATGGATAATAGCCGGCTTCTTAGTCCTACTCAATACCTCACTCAGCTTCTTCTTCCAAGCTTCAGAATCTGCTGCCAGGGCCAGCAAAAAAGCCCTAGCCAAAAAAGATAAAGAAAGTTCTCAGCCCACCCCCTCATACACCGGAGCTGCCTTTGCGGTTAATGAGGTTGGGACTCGAGCAGTTGCCGCCGCCGCACCTATTGAGCCAAAACCAGCCGCCACTCCGCTCAACTCAACCCAAGTACTGTCCAATGCTGCCGGTGAAAGTGTTGTTTGGGACTACCCACCCTTAACCTTATTGAGCAATCAAAATAGCAAAGGCGAGCCCGGCGACATCAAGGGCACAGCCGCAATTATCGAGCGAACCCTAGAGTCATTCGGCATTCAAGCCAAAGTGGTTGAGGTGAATATTGGTCCGACCGTCACTCAATATGCTCTTGAATTAGCCAGCGGAACCAAGATTTCCAAAATTACCACCTTATCCAATGACCTGGCTTTGGCTGTAGCTGCTAAGAGTGGTGCTGTTCGCGTCGAAGCCCCAATCCCCGGCAAGAGTTTAGTTGGTATTGAAATACCTAACAACAAAGCCGCCGTGGTCGGTCTCCGATCAATCCTTGAATCCCCAGAAGCCAAAGAAGTTAAATCACGACTTTTATTGCCACTAGGCCAAAGTGTCTCTGGCCATGCCGTTATCGCCGACTTGACTCGCATGCCGCATTTACTGGTTGCCGGTTCAACCGGCTCTGGTAAGTCAGTAGCCATCAACGCCTTTATTAGTTCGTTGTTGTTCAACAACAGTCCTTCAGAATTAAAGTTAATCTTAGTCGACCCTAAGTTTGTCGAATTAACTGGCTACAATGGCATCCCCCACCTCTTGGCCCCCGTTATCACTGAAAACGACAAGGTCGTATCAGCTCTCAAGTGGGCCACTGGCGAAATGGATCGTCGCTACAAAAAATTGGCCGAAGTTGGCGCGCGTAATATCGAAGGCTTCAACGAGATGTCTGGCTTCCAAGCCTTGCCCTACATCGTTATTATCATTGATGAGTTGTCCGATTTGATGATGACCGCCCCGGCCGAAGTAGAGGACGCTATCGTTCGTATTGCTCAAAAAGCTCGTGCGGTCGGTATCCACCTTATCTTGGCTACCCAGAGGCCATCTTCCGATATTATTACCGGTTTAATCAAGGCTAACATCCCTGCCCGAATCGCCTTTAACGTCTCCAGCAACACTGATTCCCGCGTTATTATGGATCATCCTGGCGCAGAAAAACTGCTCGGCAAGGGGGACATGCTGTTTATGCCACCCGATGCTGCCAAACCAATGCGTATTCAAGGCAACTGGGTTCGCGATGAAGAAATCAAAAAGATGCTCGATCATATCCGCGGCCAGGGTGTTCAAGCCGATTACACAGAAGAAGTGTTGACCACAACCACCAACATTGGTACTGGAGTTGGTGGGGGAGGCGGCAATAGCCAGGATAGAGATCCGCTCTTTGGCGAAGCCGTCAAGCTTATCTGCGCCAGCGAAAAAGCCTCATCCTCACTCATGCAACGTCGTTTGTCAGTCGGTTACGCCCGGGCGGCCAGAATTCTTGATCAATTAGAAGAAGCAGGCGTCGTGGGTCCAGGTGAAGGCTCCAAGCCTCGAGAAGTTCTCCGTCGAGATGTTGACGGCATCCTTGGCGGCAGCAGCAACCAAGCCTCCGCAGAAGAATTCTAAGCAGCCACCTGTGGTGGAGAATATTGAGACATGGATATCGAGACACGGCCCGGCAACAAGGGATAGAGCTGAGTTTATATTTTGTAATGTCTTGTCTCCATATCCGTGTCTCGCGTCTCGCCGCCAAAGGCGGCCAGTGCAGCAGCCTGCCTGTTCCCCCAAGGCAACATCGATGCTATCATAGGCTTAACAGCTCATTGTCATGCCCACTCAGACTCGCATTCCCTCTAAAACTAAGAAAAATAACCCCTCGACCCTCAACACCAAACGTACGGGTGATATTTTGAGAGCTGCTCGTGAAGCTAAAGGCAGATCGCTCGAAGACGTATCCAAAGCCATTAAAGTCAGAGTTCCCATGCTTCAATCCATTGAGCAGGGCAAGTTTTTTGGCCTAACCGATCCACTTTATTTAAAAGGTTTCATCAAAGCCTATGCCTTATATGTTGGCCTAGACGAGCATGAAGTACTGCCTTTTTTCCGACGTGAGTATGATGAACAGCGCGAACAGCAACAGCTTAGTCAACCACTTTCTCCCATTGAGCCAAAGAAATCAAAAATTACTCCCGGATGGGTGGTCGTAGGATTTTTAACCCTGGCAATTTTGGTAGTCATCGGCTACAGCTACAATCAGTATGTTTCTGTAGCCCTAAATCCCGATTTATCTTTATCTCAACCGCAATCAAACTCTACCTCAACCAATGGCCAGCTCCAAGTTGAGGGCCAAACCAATCCTGACTCCACCCTAACTCTCAATGGCCAATCAGTGCAATTGGATCCAGATGGCAAATTTAAATTTACCGTAGGCCTGGCTACTGGCAGCAACACTCTTCGCTTTGAAGCAGTCAACAAGCTAGGCAAATCAACTGTCGTCGAAAGAACCGTGGTCGGACCTGTCAAACTTGCCAGCCAGGCTACTATCCAAGCTTCATCATCTGCTGGACGTCCAACGCCCACTCAGTCTACTGCTTCAGCCACCTTATCCAATGTCAACATCGAGGTAGTCATCGGTGCCTCACCAGCCTGGATAGAGGTTAGTGGTGATGACAAACAGTTATTCAGCGGTTTACTGCTCCCTTCATCCAGCCAATCATTTAGCGCCAATACCAAAATTCGGCTCAAATCCGGCAACGCCGGCTCTACTCGCGTTTTACTTCACGGCATAGACCAAGGCCTACTCGGTCAACCCAACCAAGTTATCGAGAAAGAATATGTTAAGTAAGGTCAAAGGTCCAAAGTCAAAAGGCAAAAATAAAAATCAAAAGTATAAAGTTTATTTTATGTCGTGGTTAAACATTTAACTTTCAAAGCTTAACTTTTGCCCTTTGCCTTTTGATTTTTGCCTTAACTCTCCCATGCTTGCTAGATTTGACCTTTGCCCTTTGACTCATGATTTAGTATCATAGATATAACCACATAAAAAGGACACTGCCCATGTTTTCATTAACCGGAACTCAGATTCTGCTCTCTATTATGATCGTGTTGCTTGGTGTAACACTGATTGTTATTGGTATTCAATTATTCTTCGTACTCAAAGATCTTCGCAAGAGCTTGGCTCGCACCGAGCGTATCCTGGCTGATGTTGAAAAAGTCTCAGCCAAGGCCGTGATTCAGCAGCAATACGCAGACGAAGTTCTCCAAGGTCTTCGTACCATGGTCAGCTCAGTTTCCAGTGCCACCTCTTCCGTTTCTCACCTCACCACCAAATTCTTAGGCCCTGCTTCAGTTGGCCTGACCGCCTTCCAGACTGTCTCGCGCATCATTGCTAAACAACAAGAACAATCCAAGGAGGATCAACATCGCCATGGATCATCAGACTAATCAAGAACACCAACCAGTAGATCCAAAACAAGCCGAATTCATCGTCGGTGCCGTAGTTGGTGCTATGGCCGGAGCTGCTGCTGCCCTATTATTAACCCCCAAAAACGGCCAGGAAATGCGTCATTTAGTCAAGCAATACGCCAAAGAGTGGGAGACCGAAGCCTACCAACTAGCCAAGGAAGCCAAAGGTGTCAGCAAATCCCTGCACCAAGCGTTAAATGAAGGTGCAGCCGGTTTGGTAGAGGCTGCTCCGCAAAAAATTGGCGAAGCTACTCACCAGGCTCAACATCTAGCCTCAACTATCGAGCAACACATCGAAACCGCTCGCGAAACCGTCTCCGAAATAGCCGAAGCTTTCCGCAGTGGCTGGGAAGAGTATGGCGAAGAAATAGTCCCGGCCAACCAGCTGGAAGCCAAGGCCGATTCAAATAAATTAGATTCTAATAAATTAGACTCCAGCAAACTTGAAGTACCAGATGTCCTCATGATTAGAGAAATTGAAGACGAGGAAGATAGCCCAGAGGACCATAGGCCTGCGCCTGTCTCAGTTCATTCAACCCGTCGTCGATCTCACAGCCATCATTACGCTATGCACAGTCAAACTGCCACCGAAGAGGCTATTGAAGAGGTAGCCAAAGAGGAGCCCCAGGAGGAATCAACTGCTCGACCAATGCTAGCTTCAGAAGAAATCGCCGAAGCGCCTAAAGCACCAGTCACTGCTCATTACACCACCCGAATTTTAGAAGAAGCCACTCCTGTTGTGAAGGAAGACAAGATGGATGCCCAAGATTCTGATAAATCCACCAAGCATTTCTCGGACAAAGCCAAAGATAAAGAAACCAAGGCAGAAGCCAAGTCAAAGCCAAAGGCTGCTGACGCAGAAGACAAAGGTCGCAAAGAAGACAAAGACGCCAAGTCGACCAAGAAACTTTTCTTCCGCCGCGGATCTTAAGTCTTAAAACGTAAAACTCAAGATGAAAAAGGCAAAACTGCAACCAAAAATTTCTAACTCGAATCTCAGAGTTTTTAGTTTTAAGTTGCAGTTTTGACCTTTACGGTATAAGTTTTAAATCACCACTAAACCCTACTTCACTAGCATTTTCTCTAAACGCGTGTTAAAAAGTCTCTAGATATAAACTTTCATACCCCATATCCCATATCCCATATTCAATATTCGCTCGTTAAACGAGCCACCGGAGGTAAGCAGTGTCTCATCAAACCAAAATTCATCCTGTCCAAATCCACATTCTGAAGGTCCTGCTCTTCACACCATATGCTGGTTACGCTCATATTCAGAAGCAATCTGGCCTCGATAGCGACCACTTCAACTTTCATCTCAAAAAGTTGATTGAGCTAGGCTACATCATCAAAAATGATCAATCAAAATACACCCTGACCGCCGTCGGCAAAGAGCATGCCAACAAAATCGATACCGACAACAACACCATCGAGCGCCAACCAAAAGTCAGCGTCATTATCGGCATCGTCCAACAGCATGAAGGTCAGCCCGACAAAGTGCTGGTTCAACAACGACTCAAGCAGCCTTTCTTTGGTTATTGGTGCACACCAGGCGGTAAATTACGCTGGGGCGAAACCATCATCCAGGCTGGCCAACGAGAATTACTAGAAGAAACAGGTTTAACCTGCGACTTAAAAGTTATTAACATTTATCACAAAATCGATGTTAATCAGGAAGATCAGTCACTTCTGGAAGATAAAATCTTTTTTGGTCTACTGGGTATAAATCCTCAAGGCCAGCTTATCGAAGATATCGAAGGTGGCAAAAATGCCTTTATGACTGTCGAAGAAATCCAGCAATTGGACCGAGCCTTTGAAGGCATCGAAAACCCCATCCTTGAATGGCAGCATCAAACAGATATCAGCTTCAAAGAAAAACACCACTACTACACCGCTGACCAGTACTAAAAAATTCAACAGGCGGCCTTCTTTCGAGGGCCGCCTATTTTGTGACAATAGATTTACTTGTGCTTCGATAAAGACGAACAACGAAGCCTTTCCATGTCGTCTATATCTTGCTGCAGCGCAGCAAGTGCTCTCAGACCGTATTGCTCGGCAGTCTCGCCATTCCGAGCACTCAAGCCGTGGTCTACGATTGCCTGCGCAACCAATCCGGTCAGTTGAGCGTGAGATAGTAAGGCCGAGCCGGTATTCTCGATTGTCTCAATCATGGCCCAGTGAATAGCCATCAACGGTAATCCACCTATAGCAGATGAGTCATTTCTCACCTCAATTGCATGAGAGGACTGATCTACAAAAGATTTTACGAATTCGATCTGAGAGGTGCTCAGTTCGTCCAGCAGTAATATCTGATCAACCGGTTTGGGCATTGTCTTCTCCTTGAATAAACCTAAAGCCCTACTGCCGGATTATACCACAAGCATGCAAACTATAAGCTTTAAATCATCAAGCTTGTATCCTAGCCAAGTAACCTTTATAATCCAAACCTACAAGGATATCACTATGACCGGAAATGAACTTCGCCAAAAATATCTAGATTTTTATAAATCAAAGCAGCACGCCATTGTCCCATCGGCACCATTAGTGCCAGACAACGATCCGACTACCCTTTTTACTGGATCCGGAATGCAGCCCATGTTGCCATATCTACTGGGCGAAGCTCATCCTCAAGGAACCCGCATCGCCGACAGTCAGCGATGTTTTCGCGTCCAGGATATTGAAGAAGTCGGCGACAATCGCCACACCACTGTCTTCGAGATGTTGGGCAACTGGAGTCTCGGCGATTATTTCAAGACAGAGCAGTTGCAGTGGATGTTTGAATTTTTAACTCAAGAAGTCGGCCTAGATACTCACAAATTATATGTCAGCGTCTTCGCCGGATCGAATGGCATTGACCGAGATCAAGAAGCTATTATGCTTTGGGAAGATTTATACGCTTCGGTTGGCATAGATGCCAAAGTCATCGACAATGCTGAACAGCAAGGCATGCAAGGTGGTCGAATCTTTAGTTATGGTGCCAAAAAGAATTGGTGGTCCCGCTCTGGTACTCCAGACAAGATGCCAGTCGGTGAGCCAGGTGGCCCAGACTCAGAAATATTCTATGAATTTGAAGACGTGGAGCATACCCCAGAATTTGGTCCTCATTGTCACCCCAACTGCGACTGTGGTCGCTACCTCGAAATCGGCAATAACGTCTTCATGCAATACCAAAAACAAGCTGATGGCAGCTTTAAACAACTTCCTCAAAAGAATATTGATTTTGGTGGAGGCTTGGAGCGCATGCTTGCGGCCCAGCAGAATACTCCGGATGTATTTAAAACCGACCTATTCTGGCCCATCATTGAAGCCGTAGAAAACGTTGCCAATCTGGGAGCATACCAGGGCAATGAATACTCCTACAGAGTCATCGCAGACCATCTTAAGGCCGCCATCTGGTTATTGTCTGACGGCGTAACGCCTTCAAACAAAACTCAAGGCTATGTTCTCCGCCGCGTTATACGACGTGCCATCGGACAAGGTCGGAAACTCGGTATAGACAAGCCATTTTTACATGAAGTCGGCAAGGCTATTCAAAATATATATGCCGAAGCCTATCCTCAAGTAGTGGGTGACAATATTCTCAACCAGCTTGTCGAAGAAGAGCAGAAATTCTTGCAAACTCTCGATAGGGGATTAAAAGAAGTTGAAAAATACACTAAAAATCTAAGCGGTCAAACACCCACATTAGATGAAGTAGCAGCCAAGGCTTTTGACTTCTTCCAAACCTTCGGTCTCCCAGCTGACATCTTTATTGATGAACTAAATGAAAATGTTCACCAATATTCAATCGATGATCGCTTGGAAATCCAAGACAAATACCAGGAACTATTTACTAAGCACCAAGAACTATCTCGCCAAGGTTCAGCCGGCATGTTCAAAGGTGGACTCGGCGGAGACAGTTTCAAAGAAGTTCAGTATCATACTGCAACCCATCTCCTTCAACAGGCTTTGCGAGACGTAGTAGGGGACACCATTGCCCAGCGCGGGTCCAATATTACACCTGAACGACTCCGCTTCGATTTCACTTCCGAAAACCGCTTAACTCCGGAGCAAAAGCAACAAGTAGAAGACATCGTCAATCAAAAAATAACCGAAGCCTTACCAGTTTCCTATGCCATCCTGCCGCTACAAGAAGCCCAAAAATCCGGCTCCATCGGCCTCTTCGGCGAAAAATACGGCGATACAGTTAAAGTCTACTCAATCGGTGGATCACAGAAGTCAACTACAAACGAGAACAATCAAGCCACTCAAGTTGAGTCTATTGACCCCCGCGAACAAGTTTATTCCCGAGAATTCTGCGGCGGCCCTCACATAGCTAATACCAACCTTATCGAAGGCAAGTTTACCATCCAAAAAGACGAAAAAATCTCCCGAGACGTCGTCCGCATCAAAGCGGTTTTGCAGTAAGCAGAGAACAGAGAGCAGAGAGCAGAGAATAGAGAGCAGGCACCATTTATAAGTGTCATTGCGAGCGCAGCGCGGCAATCCAGCTGCATTTTGTTCTGCCGTCATTGCGAACGAAGCGCGGCAATCTAACCATGTCATGTCCGTCCTGTTTGGATTTATTCGCAGCTCGCTGCAGTTCTCGTTTAGAATCATTCTATATCGCCACTATCTACGGATCCTGCGCATTTTGAAAGCGAAGCCAACAAGTTCAGGATGACAGCGAAGACAGACCATTAATTTATACAGATAAGACCTATAGTACCTGACAAACAGCTCAATGGTTGATATAATAAAAATGTACATAAGTAATCCCTGCAGGTGCAGAGTGGAAGCTTATGGATAGCGCATTGGAGAATATAATGCGTCGCACTTTTGGACAGTTTTCGAACAATGGCGTGACCGCAATCCGGGAGCTCCAAGGAGACAGCCTCTTCGGCCAGGCTGAGGCGGTAGGCCCGGTCTTCCTTTTCATGGAGGAGGGAAGTCCGAACTTGCCACTTGCCACTGGCACCATTGCCGACATGCGCAAGTTCATCGAAGATGCCGGCGATGTCGATGTCGTCGACCACTGGCTCTCAGTGCCTTTTTCTCAGCGTGATCATCACGCCGTAGAAGAGGTTATCGAGCTCAAGCAGCGCGGCGTCATCATCGCGGGCGCCAAGGAGGTCGTCGAGACCTTCTATCTGCCCGCTCCGGTCCTCAGCTTCGGCTAGGACACACCTCGTCTCGAGGAATACAACCCCGTCCGGTCTACCAGGCGGGGTTCTTCGTTTTTATTTAAAAACAAATTGCTATAACAAAACAAATAATCCTACAAGAAGTAGATCGCTTCTGTTTTTATTCATTCATTCTCATATCAAATGCGTTAACCGTCTTAAATAATTAGGCAGGAAGAAAATGCTTGACATTACCTCGTCCAAGAGTTAAAAGGAGATAGTTATAGAGGAGACCGGACGAGATTTAGGTGAAAGGTTGAGACATGACTGGCCAGGATGCATCTCAGACTGTTGATCAGCCCTACAGTGAACAGCTACCTTTCAGCTTGCCTGGGGGAAAGAGCGGGGTAATAACCCTTATTGCACCTCGCGATCTCATTACAGAGCAAGTACGCCAGGAGGTAGTCCGGCAAGTTGAGGAAAAATGGTCTGGAGAAGGATTCGAAAACTTTGACTTAGCTTTCCAAACTGTAGATCTACGCGGTTTGTACACAATGGGGCTAGTAGCCCGCGATCAAATAAAACAACTTCCAGTAGAGGTGGTCAATATACACCTCAGCTCAGAAAGGTAGCAGGGTCATTGCTAAAACTTCCACCCCCGTCGACAACACTGTCGCCGGGGGTGTCTCGCTTTTACAAACCAGTACTCTGTCAAATTTAACTATACAAACTCGTCCTCGTCACCCATCCTCATCACCACTCCAAATCCTTCACCTTGCCCCTTACCCCCCAAAAATGCTTTAATATATAAACAACAGTATCAATTGCGATACTCATTTGTTGCTTATGAAATTGCCCAAACTGCCCTCGGTTCCCGCTTTAAAGCCCAAAAAATCTGATCAACCCTCTGAATCCCAGTACTTCACAGTCATCGATGTCGGTGCTTCTGCAGTACGCGCTGCCATTATTGAAGCCCAGCCAGACGGTATTCACATCCTAGGATATGGCTATGTACCGCAACAGCCATCCACTATGAATGCTGGTCTAATTGCCAATCTCGATGTTCTGGTCGAGACCATGGACCAAGCATCTTCCAAAGCCATTGACCAAGCTGGCGTATTATCCGAACAACTCATTTTGGGCCTCGGCGGAGCCCTTGTCTCCGGAGTCAGCACTCTGGCTCGTCTCAACCGTCCCAATGCCAAAGACAAAATCGACCACAAAGAACTCAAGCTAATCCTGGAAAGAGTCACTCAAAATGTCCTAGCTGACAATCAGGAAACTGTTGCCAAAGATATGGCCATTACGGCCGATCAAGTCCGTCTGGTCAATGCCGGTGTAACTCGATTTAGCTTGGACGGCTACACCGTAACCTCGCCGATTAATTTCGCCGGCAAAGAAGTCGAAGTCAGTCTCTTTACAGCCTACGTTGCCGACCAAACAGTAGTAGCCTTACAACAAATTCTTAATCAGCTCAATGTAGACCTGTCCTCTCTCACTTCAGAAGCCTATGCATTGGCCGAAGCAGCTATTTCAGTCGTATCTAAACCTCAGCAAGCCAACGCCATCGTCATTGATATTGGTTCCGGCACAACCACAGTTACGCTTGTTGAGAGCGGCTCGGTCACCAATACTCGCACTTTCCCTATTGCTGGCCGCGCCATCACCACGCGTCTCGCCAAACAATATTCCATGACCATGGATGAAGCTGAAAAACTAAAGATAGACTACAACCAAAAAGCTATCTCCGCCACCCAAGAAAAAACAATTAAACCAATTATCAAAGAAGAAGTTGATATCTGGCTACATGGCCTAAGTATTGCCTTGTCACAACTAGATAACGAAAATGCCTTACCCAACCAAGTATATCTTTCCGGTGGGGGTAGTCAGCTAGAAGACTTAGTGAGCACCTTGGGCAAAGAAAAATGGACCAAAGCTCTTGGCTTTAGCCAGCAGCCAACTATAGAAATTTTGCACATAGATATCTTGCCCAAGTTATTTGATCAGACCAAATCTTTATCCGCCGCCGATATGTCTCTAGCCGCCCTTTCCTTATTCTGGTTGCAACGACAACAAGAAGACACCGAAGTAGCCTCTGCCTTTCAGGATATCGTCAAGCAAATGAGCTAAACAGGACAAATCATGGATCAATCAAACACCCTCACCTCTGCCACTATTCACCTCAGCCCTCAAGAAGAGCTGGGTCAACTTATTCAAAAGCTGATAGATGAGCCAGCTGCCTCAGTTACCATTGACGTGCCGGCCCGAGCCAGTATTGCTCAAGGAGATATTGCCTTTCGAGTTTTAGCCGACCGCGCCGCTCAACTTGGCAAATCTATTACTATCAGCACCGCCAGCCACCAAACAGCCGCCCTAGCCGCCCGAGCCGGTCTCAAGACTGACAGCCCTGCCCCCATCGTCGACCCCTCAGCCGCTCTCGCTGAACCAGCAGAAGTAGCGCCCCCCACTACCTCCAGCCCCCAAGCTCCCACCTCCAAACTACAGTCCATCAAGGCCTGGCTAGCCGGCCATAAGGTAGCCGTCAGCCTCGTTGCTATCTTCCTGGCAGTTGGTATTGGCGGCATCATGATGGCCCTCTATTTCCTACCACAAGCCACTATTACCATTTACACTCAGGAGCGAACCATTGATCGTGATGTTCAATTAACCGCCAACCCAGATGCCACCTCTGTCAATCAACAAGATATGGTGGTGCCAGCAACTGTTGTATCCGTTGAAACGAGTCAGCAAAAATCCTTTGCCGCCACTGGCAAAAAAGATGTTGGTGAAAAAGCCACTGGCACCATCACTATTTTCAATCAAACCACGCAGCCCCGCACTTTGCCACAGGGCACCATCGTCAAAACCGACAACGTCAGCTTTGCCTTAAACCGCTCAGTTACCGCACCTGCCGCAACGACCGAAGTAGCCATTGATCCCGACACTCTCGAAACCATCAACAAGACCACCCCCGGCAAGATCGATGCTGCAGTGACCGCTACTCAAATTGGTCCTGAATATAATGTAGCCGCCAAGAGCACCTTCAGCATCGGCAATTTTGGCAGCTCTTCCATGACCGGCCGTAATGATGCAGCTTTTACTGGCGGAACCAAAAAGAATGTCACCGTAGTCACCTCCCAAGACAGGCAAGAGGCACTGCAGTCATTAACCGATGAAGTAGAGAAGCAAGCCATCAAGGATCTCCAAGCCAAAATCACCTCAGACCAGCTTCTACTCGATGACGCTATTGAAATAAAAGTTACCACCGCCGATTTCAGCAAAGCCACTAACGAAGAAGCAGAAAACTTTACTCTCAATCTGACTATGACTGCCTCCTCTCCTGTGGTTAGCAAGACAGATCTAAATTCACTACTCAGTGAGACTATTGAGGGCAAAGTACCTGAAGGCTACAAACTAACTGATCAGGAGCCGGCTATTGAAACCGCCGTAACCGAAGTGGAGGATGATGGCGTAATGCAAATAACCTCAACTTTCCGCGCCCAGATAATCCCTGACATCGACACGGCCTCCCTTATCAGCCAAGTCAAAGGCAAAAATCCTAGTATTGTCGAAGAGTATCTCAAGGGGCAACCCAACTTCAGCGGTTACGACATCAAACTCAGCCCCAAACTCCCTGCACCATTCGACAATCTCCCTAGCCGAGACTCAGCCATCCAAATCAAAGTCGAAATCAAATCGGACTAATGGCTCGTAAGTGCTTTTAAATTGGCATTCCTCGTCCTCGTCACCAATGCGATGCAACTAATTGTAGTGCAAACATCTTGTTGACAGCTATTTTATAAACATGATATAAGATTCAGACACGCTCGCGCGCCGTCTCGGAACAGCGGAAGCAGCAGATAGGTCCAGCATCCAACGAGGTCTTCCCCGAGAAAATCGTTTGTTGATGCACGATGCTATCTGTTATCGTTGAGCGTAAATGCAGGAGGAGTTGAGGAGTATTCCTCAACTACCTCCCCTAAGAAAATGTGCCCAGGCCAATATAGCCAAGGCAAAACGGAGACGGGCGTGTAGCTCAGATGGTAAGAGCGCAGGACTGACAGTTCTGAGGTCAGAGGTTCGAATCCTTTCTCGCCCACTACTGCTCAGGTTTCGCCAGAGCATAAAGCAAGTCGGCATATCGCCCGTGTGGCTCAGCCTGGACTAGAGCAGCTCTTTCGTAAAGAGCAGATCGGGGGTTCAAATCCCTCTGCGGGCGCCCTTCATGAGGAAGTGCGGATGAAGCTCAAAAGGCAGAGCATCCCGACTCCTGGGAAGGCTGGAGGTTCGAATCCTCTCATCCGCTCAAGGTCAGAGACACCGGCCATTTCGGCCACAGCGCTTGGATACCAATCCAAGCGCTTTTTCGTACCACATCAAAATATTTCAAACTCAACCTCGTCGCCTGTCGCACGTCGCTCGTCGCTTGCAATCAGTAATCATGCCGATCAATCACTTCATCCCGTTTAGTTCGAACAAAACTCACCCAGCTTTCAGCCATATCCAGAATAAATTTAAACGGTGCTTCCAACAATACATCCAGAATAAAGGTTGTCACATTGATCTTGCCGAACTCGGTTGATAATCGATAACCAAGTGCCAAAAATGGCAAAGTAATAATCGTAATCCAACTTTCTATAAAGTTTTCCTTCTCCCGAATAACGCTCATCTCGCGGGCAATCTGCCTCACCCGATAGGTAAAGAACACCACCACGCAGAAGAAGAACAAGAATAAGCCAATGCCCATGATGGTAAAGTCGAACTGCCACAGCAGCAGCGATACGCCAATAAATGTCGCGGCAGATATTACAAAGAAAATCCACGACCAAGCGGATGCCCGTGATGAGCCATTATCCAGATTAATTACCTCTTTATCAGGCAGCCCTTGCACAATTCGCAGCAATTTTTGCCCTATGACCTCTGTATTTTTATCGCTCGGCGTCTTGATGCTCAGACCTAGAATAGCCATAAACAGTGGGGGAAAGGCAATATTAAAAGCCAGTTGAGGCCAATGGATCTCACCATAAAAATAATTATCAAACGGCACTTCAAGCAATAGCGCCAAGCCAACTTTGGTAATAAAGATATAAATAATACTTCGGAAAATAGCCGTCCTGATACGCTGGCCAATTTGCCGATAGCGGCTTTGGCAAACCGTTTCAACCTTCTTATCAAGAGTGTCGGCATCTCCTACATTCGCAGTAGCCATCTCCAGATTAGCGCTGACTATATCATCCAGTACAATAAAAGGTGGGGTCTGCTTCTTAACCGCTCTAGCCAAAGCCTGGCCATGTTCGTAGTTAAGCTGCTCATCCAATCTCTTGCGTATTGAGGCCAGCTGTTTAGCAACCTCCAAAGCCTTTTTCTCGTCAGCTTGATGCCAGCCAGCTACATTTATCAAAAATAAATGATAGTTTAATAGACTGCGATCAGATTTGAGCAATGTTCGGTGTACCGCCAGATACAATTGCAACTCGACATCTCCAGCCGGCATCCCCTTGACCACCATGTTATCTTTCAACCACAGCAACATCACTTCTGCCAGGGCATAACTAGCTTGTCGACTCAGCAACACCTGCTCAATATCACAAGCCGCAATACCCAATATCCAATCTTCCCATTCCTCCGCCTCTTTGTTGCCCACCATAGCTTGCCGCAATACGCTATATTTGGCCAACAACTTCTCAATCTCTTCGACTTTAGACTGAGGCACGGCATCATTCTTCAAATATCGAGCCCAGATCAATTCTCTTACCAGCGCGCTGGCAGTAGATTCATAGTTCCATAAAGGGCTCAGTCGTCGTTTCAAAATACGTTTAATAGCTGCTCGAAGCAATACCGTCTCTTCGCGATATTCAACACTATTGCGCAGTTTCTCATAGGCAAACGCCCACATGCCTACTGCCTCATTAACCTCGACCATCGGCTGTTTGGATCCGGCCTGACCAATCAAGGTTTGGCGTAAATCTATAAATTGTTGAATAACAGGAGAAATCTGCCCAGAAGATCCGGTATGACCGAGGGTAAAGCTAGATTCAGGCAGCCCATGTTTTTGGCCAGGCTTGCCTAGCCCCACTGATTGTGACATGGGCGCATTTTAGCCCTTTATCCACAATTAGTCCAGCTGCAATAACCCAGATCAGAAGGTGGAAGGTAGGAGGTTGTTGTAGGGCGAGCAACAAGGACGAGTACGCGTCAATACATGGATAGTGATTCTTTACCCGTGCTCGTCACCCGTACCAGTTCGCCCCACCTCCCACCTCCCACCTCCTACCTTCAATCCCAAGAGTGTTGTACAATACAGGTAATGGATCAGCCAGTTTTTTTATGTCTTGATTATGGTACTTCCAAGGTCGGCCTAGCCATTGGCAGTATGACTCCGTCTCGTCCGCTCGAAGTTATTCGCTACAACTCGCAGGTTGAGCTAATCAGTCGCATCGTGACAGTTGTCGACCAAGAGCGACCAGAAGCCTTGTTATGGGGTTGGCCAGCCGACAATCTGCAAACCAATACCCCAGCCACCCAGACTATCGCCAAACTAGCTGAGCTCGTCAGTCGGCAAACCAGCCTACCCAGCCATTTCCACTCCGAAATAATGACTACCAAACAAGCCATGGCCATGATGATCGCCTCAGGTCTATCGCAAAAACGCCGCCGCCTGCTCGAAGACAGCTATGCCGCCGCTGCCATTCTTAACCACTACTTAGAATCATATGAATAATAGTAACCTCGAACCAAATACCCCAACCAATCCAGACCCCATCCAATCACCATCAGAGTCATCAAGTATGCCATCACTAGAATTTTCCAACCCAGCCTCCAGCCTCCAGCCTCCAGTCTCCAAACCTAGACGCGCGCTCTTCAAATGGATTGGCCTAGCAATCGCCGCCGTAGCTATCCTAGCTATAGCCATCGCTGGTTGGTTCGGCTATCAGTATTACCAAGCTGCCTACACTCCTGCTCAGCCGTCCGGCCAGCCGGTTGCCTTGACTATTGAGCCCGGCGTAACTGCCGATCAGATATCGCAGCAATTGCTGCAAGCCAGATTAATTGCCAATATTGAGTATTTTAAGATGTATCTGCGCCTCAATCCCAAGAGCGCCATTCAAGCCGGCAACTTTTCCATCCCTCAAAATATTTCAATGAAAGATTTAACCGACCGACTATCGCTTGCTGAACGACAACAAGCCATCATCACCTTCCCGGAAGGCTGGCGACGAGAAGAATTAGCCGAAGAAATAGATAAACAGTATCAGCAAGGCAAAATCAGCTTTACCGGCAAGGAATTTTCGGATCTTGCCCTTACCCCAAACGCCGCCCTCCGCCAAAAACTAGGCAATCGACTGCCTCCAGCCTCCAGCCTCCAGGGTTACTTGTTTCCTGATACCTATCACATCGACAGTGACGCCACCGCCCAAGAGCTTATTGTCAAAATGCTAGACAATTACCTTAAAAAGGTTACCCCAGATGTTCAAGCCGGCTTTGCCAAGCAGAATCTGACTGAGTACCAAGCGTTGATCCTAGCTGCTATTATTGAGCGAGAATCATATTCAGGAGACGAACGACCAATTATCGGCGATATCATGCTAACCCGCCTACGTACCGGAGAAATACTTGGGGCTGATGCAGCCATTCAGTATTTCCTCGGCTATTCAAATGCCGAAAAGACCTGGTGGAGACATGCTATCACCGAGGTGGATCTGGCCACCCCATCACCCTATAATACCCGTCGAAATGTGGGTCTTCCGCCCGCTCCAATTGCCAATCCCAGCCTCGAAGCCATCAAGGCAGTAGCCATGCCAAAAGACACACCATACCTTTACTACTTGCATGATAGTGATGGAAATGTGTATTATGCTGAGACTCTGAGTGAGCACTATGCAAATGTAGCCAAATACCTTTAACACTGCCAAGCAGACTAACATATGGACTCATCAGTCGCCCTTGAATTAGAATTAGCCCCAGCCAGTTCAAACAATAGCACGGTTATGGTAGTCGAAGACGACCAAGACATTCTCGATGCACTCACTGCCATCCTTGGAACAAAGGGTTATCAAGTCTTAGCTATTGATTCTGCCGATCAGGTTATGCCACTGATTGAAAAAGATCCTCCGCAGCTCATCCTCCTGGATATCTGGGTCGGTGGGGGAGACGGCCGCGATGTCTTCAAACAACTCCGCCAACACCCCGTCGGCCAAACCATCCCCGTCATTTTCGTCTCCGCCAACATGTCCACCCCCCAAATCGCCCGCGACCTCCAAGTCGACGACTTCATCATGAAACCCTTCGACGTCGACTATCTCCTATCTGTAGTAGACAAGCACCTCATCAAAGACGACTAAAAGTCTCACCCCTTCCGGGTGTGCATCTCAGAACACCTCCTCCATATCATGAGCCAAATGCTTAATATAATATAATACTCACCTGGGCAGGCTGAAAACCTTATGGATAAACATAAATTAATCCAACTTAAAATTTTCTCTTATATGGCGGTGCTAGTGCCGTTATCTTGGCTTTATTAAATTATGTGATTCTAGATGGTCTACTATATGGGCTAGCGGTCATTGTAGTGACGTTAGCAGTTAGTTGTCTGAGTGTAAAAGAATGCAATAAAAGCCTGCCTAGCAGTCAAATGATGTTCGTCTACGGAGCAGCAATCGCTATGGTTGTGTATTTAGTTCTTGGATTGTTGGATATATTAACCGTAATATGGTTGTCAGTACTACCAATAGCTGGGCTTATTGGTGGTCTACTTGCAAAGTTAAAACGAATTTAAAAATTCTTCACCTCTTCGCATTTTCCATCTCAGAAAATCTTTGCTTGACTAGCTGCCTTTTTAAACTATAATGTCAGGCAGTAGGTCAAAGGTGCGACCTGGTAGAGTAGGGAGTACAAAGTGAGTCAGACTGAAACGAATCGTCCAGCTAACGATCTGGCCCAGTCAACGGCGGTTCAGGATCTTGCTAAGCAAGACATAGATGGTCTTCATCCGCGAGCCTTGCTAATAAGCCTGGCTCAAGAACAGATTAAGGCTCTGCAGTCACGGATTGATCATCAGAATCAGAATATCGAAGTATGCAATCGCGAGGCATTGGCAGTGCAGCGAGCTTGTCGTCACCAGCAAACCACACTGCTCCAATCAAAGCTGCCACAGCTCCTGACAACCGCCCAGGAAAACTGCTACCTGGGAGAGTCTGTTGGTCTATGTCTCGACTGCGGAGCGGCCGTCATCTGTTGCCCGTCATGCGGCAAGCATCAAGAGAGATACCAAGACCCCATTGTTTTTGCTGGTCGCTTTGAGAATACAATCTCAATCGGCGAGCGGATCGAGCGCTTGGATGAATCGGGGGTTACGGGTGTCCTAAGGCTTGATACTGAGCCCGGTCAATGTTTTATGTCGCGCTGTTCCGACTGCCATATCGAATGGTACTGGATAGACCAAGTGGAGCGTGACTGGTCTCACTAGCTAGCACCATCAAAACAGGCTGTCCGATATCATTTGTCGGGCAGCCTTTACCATTTCCATTATAAAATTCAAATATCCTTTGTACTTACAACAATTGTCTGCTAATCTTAAAAAACATGAACTCAAACAGTCGGTTCCAATTTTCTAATCAATTCTGGCCATTACTCTATGGCGGATTAGTCCTGACAATCATTGTTCTGGCTATTAGCCTTCGAGCATTCCCCTTATTTCACTACGTCGAATTTTACTACGACCAAGCTCGTGATGCTTTTGTCCTCCAACAAGCTTTGGCTGGAAACTGGCCGACTCTCGGACCATCAGCCTCAGTCAGCGCTTTCTCCTTGCCACCACAATATTATTACGCCATGCTGCCATTCGCAGCCCTCGGCCCATGGCCGCAGCTCCATTTGTTAGTTAATACGCTAGCCTGTCTATTCGGCATCGGCCTCATCTATCTGGTTTGCTATCACTGGCTTTTACAATCACTAAGTCGGCGGTCGCGCCAGCTGCTAGCACTTTTAGCCAGCCTATTCATAGCTGTCGGTTATTGGTATTTCGGCCTATCGATCGGCGTCTGGAATCCCAATCCATTACCTCTGGCAGTATTAGGTCTAACTTGTAGCTTTTACGCCATTCAAAAAGACCTGCCATTAAAAATAAAGAATCGCCAGCTATCTCAATTATCATGGTGGGCCATAGCCGGCATATGTCTCGGTTTCAGCATGGGGCTTCATTCCACAGCTCTATTTGTCTTACCACTCTGGGCAATGCTATTCTGTGGCTACTGGCTCTATAAAAACAAAATATCCCAGTGGCCAGGCCCAGCCATCCTTGCCCTCACTGCGATTATCATTCATATCCCATATCTCATCGGCCAATTCACTTCCAACTGGCAAAACACTTCAGCCATCATCAGCTACCTTGGTCAATCCTCATCCAGTACTTTGCTGGAGCGACTAGGCAGGGCCATCGACTACAATTTCACCCTTATTCAAGCCGCGCTAATGCCTCAACTAACCCAACCAGCCATCATAGGTTTATTGGCGACCCTACTTTTGCTAGCAGGCGGATATGCTTTCTTCAAACTAAATAAAACGCTAGCCATCCTCATTATTGCACCCTGGCTACTATTCATCATCTTTGGCTCAGGCTACCAGGACACCATTCATCATCACTACATCCTGATCGGCTATTGGCTACCAACCCTTTTACTCGTTTCCCTCATTGGTTACTCATTTATAGTTTCTAAAAATAATCCACCAATCCGCAATATTGTTGTTACCTCATTGGCTTTATTACTCGTTGGATCACTTACCCTCAACACTTTTTACACCGCCAAAGCCATCAAAACCGACCTAACTACTGACCACAGGATTTCAGTTGTTCAAAAAAGAGACATTATAAACGAACTTCCTTCAAATACCACCATCTGCTCATACTATGGCCAAGACTATACTGACCTAGATTATCTTAATGTTTATATCACTAAGCGTCAGGACATTCGTTTCATTCAAGACTGTCAGCCAGGCTATCTGACCCTCTACATCCAAGACCTCAACAAACGCCAAGCCGACAAACCCTTCAATCCCGACCTGCCAGTCATTCAGCAAACATCCAATTACACTCTCCAGTTAGTAGACTAGGCTAGAGGAGTGGTCGTCTTGAGTCTGCAAACCAGTCAATTTCCACGCCCTCATGGCTTAATTATGGTTAGCACTCTAGCCCTTTCCATGCACTATTGTCTCTGATAATCAACTAGCACTCCATGGAAAACTAGTCCAAATGAGCTCGTCGATGAGCTTGAGCTAATAAGTCGTCCAAATCAAGTGGTTTAGTGAACATTTCAGGCTTACCATTAGCCTTCATTGGCCAATCTTCGCGCGGCCTATCCCAGTACAATTCCAAACCATTACCATCCGGGTCTTCCAAATATATAGCCTCACTCACCCCATGATCAGAAGCCCCAATGATTGGGTATTTATGTTTCATCAGCCGTTCCAAAGCCTTACCCAATTCCTTGCGACTCGGATACAAAATGGCTGCATGATACAAACCGGTATGCCCATCAGCCGGACGCCCCTTATGGCTCTCCCAAGTATTCAAGCCAATATGATGGTGATACCCACCAGCCGACAAAAAAGCCGCATGCCCAAAGTCATCCACCAGTTCAAACCCCAACACATCCTGATAAAACTCAATAGACTTCGCCACATCCGACACTTTCAAATGAATATGACCAATCTTAGTTTCAGGGTGAAGTGGTTCTTGCATATGTTAAGTATGCCTTAATAGTCAAACTTTGGGAATGCTACTGTCAGTTTATATTTTTTAAAAAAGGAATGGCGCCCCCCAACATAGGGAGCGCCATCTGCTAGCATCATTGCTTCTGAATACCATTCGAGACCAAGTCAATCTCCCACCAGGGAAACTCTCTCTTCAAACAGCTTTGTACAGCACTGATCGTCTGTGCTTGCCAGCTACTATCTTTCCGCTTTTGGTGGGGGCGAACAACGAGCAGCTCATTCGAGTTGACCCAGTGTATGTGAGTCGCCTTAATGGTCAGCTCATTAGTCAGCTTGTTGCGAATAGATCTTTGCTGGTGAAGGCTCACTTCCTTTGAAAGCTCAAACAACAGTGATTTCATATCGCGTCGTACCTTGAAGTAGGGATTGGCCGCAGCGATGGTTGGTTGAACTGAAATTGTGCAACTACTGACTTTGTTAACAGTCGGCTCACGGTACGGTACGATCTCCACCGGAGCTTCTGCAGTCTCCTGCTTTGTATCTTTACCAGCACTCAATTCAGGCTTGACCTTATTCGGCCAGCATCTTCTCACGATAAACCAAATCACCGCCAAGCCCAGAACGGCTACTACACTGAAAACAAGCCACTTGTCCACGATCTTCTCCTTCTGCATTCGACTCGCCACTTCGTCGCCTATTATAGGGCATATATTCCACAAATCAACTATCGAATCATGCCATGCCTGCACCTTGACGGTCGAGGCTTATTGTGGTACAGTGACTCCACTAAATTTAGTTTGGGTAATTACTCTGAGATTAGTAACACAACAATAAAACTTACACTTCTTTCAGAAGACGCATTGGGTTCCTCCGGGGACAGTCGGTACATGCGTCTAATTTTCGTTGTTTAGACGATCAAGCAAGCTCCAAAATTACCTAGTTTGCTCGATTGAACTACATAAACGCACCAACGAATCAGTTTAAAAACAAAAAACTAAAACCTTAGCATCACCCCTAAGAAGCACGGTCAACTTCTTAGATAGTTCCAGTTTTTCTAGTCCAGACAATAGATTGGATAATACGGAGCGTGCGTCTAGCCGGCAGAGCGTTTACTGCGGTACGGCGGCGACACGATCTCTACAGATTATCTGTTTATTAGTCAGCTAGTCCAACTGACAACTAACCAATACCCCAGAAGGCAGCATTTTATGGCAAAAACAGTCAAAAATACTCCAGCTGTTCCAAGCACCCGCGTTGAGCGAACCTACCTCAGTGGTTCCGCATCCGGACTGGAATTGCCAAATCTTATCAAAGTCCAGCACGATTCATACAACTGGTTGCTTCAGGAAGGCGTCAATGAAGTCGTCCGCGAAGTAAATCCAATTGATGACTACACTGGCAAAAACCTTTCTCTCGAAATCGGCGATGTCCGTTTCGAAGATCCCAAGCACAGCGTCGAAGAAGCAATTCTCAAGCGTGCCAGCTACGAAACAGCTATGATGGCTCCAGCCAAGCTGATCGACAAGCAAACCGGTGAAGTAATCGAGCAGGATGTTTACCTCGGTAATCTTCCTCTTATGACACCAAACGGTACCTTTATTATTAATGGTAACGAGCGTGTTGTTATTAACCAGTTAACCCGTTCTCCAGGTGTTTTCTACTCCAGCATTACTGACCCAGCCAGTGGTCGTCAGCTATACACTGCTTCTCTCCGCCCAACTCGCGGTAGCTGGATCGAATTCGAAACCGCTAAGAGCGATGTGCTAACTCTTAAGATTGATCGTCGTCGCAAGATGACCGCCACGACCTTGCTTCGCGCTTTTGGTGCCGGCTCTGATGACGAAATTAAAGCTCTCTTTGCTGATGTTGACACCAGCGACGAGCACAAGTTCATCGAATCTACTCTAGAAAAAGACCCAACTTCCAATCAAAACGAAGCTTTTATCGAGATTTATTCCAAGATGCGACCAGGCGATCCAGCTATTCTGGAAAACGCCCGCAGCTTCTTTGAGGCTCTGTTCTCTAATGATCGTCGTTACTCAATGGGTAAAGTCGGCCGCTACAAGCTCAACAAGCGTCTCGGACTTGAAGGTTCTAACACCCCAGAAGATTGGCTACTAACTCTTGAAGATGTAGTCGCTTCTCTCAAAGAGTTAATTGTCCTAAACAATACTCAAGGGCAAACCGACGACATTGACCACTTGTCCAACCGACGAGTTCGTCAGGCTGGTGAATTGATTCAACACAACCTGCGTATCGGTGTCTTGCGTCTTGAGCGTCTTGTTCGCGAGCGACTCAGTGTAGCTATGGTTGACCGCAAGCTATCACCATCTCTGTTGGTAAACGCTCGTCCAATTGTCGCCTCTCTTAATGAATTCTTCGGTTCATCTCAGCTATCTCAGTTCATGGACCAGATCAACCCATTAGCCGAAATCGAACATCTTCGCCGTTTATCTGTATACGGTCCAGGTGGTTTGACCCGCGATCGCGCCGGCTTCTCAGTCCGCGACGTTCACTCTTCCTATTACGGTCGTATTTGTCCGATCAAAGTTCCGGAAGGTGCTTCTGTAGGACTACTATCAGCCTTGGCTACCTTTGCCAAGATCAACGAGCACGGCTTTATTGAGGCTCCATACCGTAAGGTTGAGCACAAGCAAGACGGTAGCTATATCACTGATGAAATTGTCTACATGGATGCTCAGGAAGAAGAGAAGTATCACATCGCCGAAGCCACAGTTAACACTGATGACAAGGGTCGATTGACTGATTCTCGTGTTAACGTCCGTCACTTGCGCGACTTCTCTAGTGAAGTTGTTGAAAACGTTGACTACGTAGATGCCTCTCCATTCGAAATGGTTTCCATTTCCGCTGCCTTAATTCCATTCATCTCTTCCGACGTTGGTAAGTTCCCATTGATGGGATCCAACATGGAAAACCAAGCTGTACCATTGATCAATCCTGCCGCCCCACTTGTTGGTACAGGTATGGAGCGCCCAGTGGTGGTTGACTCAGGTCGAACCATTGTTGCCAAGGATGCTGGTACTGTCGCCTATGTAGATGGTCGACGTGTTGAAGTCATCTACGACAATGGCGATAAAGCCACTCATTACCTCGAAAAGTTCAAGCGTACTAACAACGATACTTGTTATAACCAGCAAGCTTCTGTTGTTGTCGGCCAAAAGGTGGCTGCCGGCGATGTTCTGATCGATGGCCCATCCAGCGATGGTGGTGAATTATCACTTGGTCGCGACATGGTCACCGCCTTCATGCCATGGGAAGGTTTCACTTACGAAAACTCAGTTGTCGTCAATGAGCGACTGCTATCCGAAGACTTACTAACCTCGATTCACATCGAAGAGTACGAAGCCACCGTTATGGACACCAAGTTGGGTCCGGAAGAAATCACTCGTGATATTCCAAACGTTGGCGAAGAAGCTCTAGCCAACCTTGACGAAACCGGTGTGGTTTATATCGGAGCCGAAGTTCGACCTGGCGATATCTTGGTCGGAAAGATTGCTCCTAAAGGCGAAACAGAGTTAACTGCTGAAGAGCGTTTGCTCCGTGCAATCTTCGGTGAAAAGGCTCGCGAAGTTCGCGATACCTCATTGGTTATGCCTCACGGAGATCGGGGAACCGTTATCGACATCCAAATCCTTGATAAGGAAAAGGGCGATGAGTTAGGCCCTGGAGAATTGATGTCAATCAAGGTCAAGGTGGCTCAGCGTCGCAAGATCTCGGTTGGTGACAAGATTTCTGGTCGTCACGGTGAAAAAGGTATTATCGCCAAGGTTCTCCCTCAGGAAGATATGCCATATCTGGCCGACGGTACTCCAGTCGACATCATCTTGAACCCACTGTCTATTATTGCTCGTATGAACGTCGGTCAGATCGTAGAAACTCACCTTGGCTGGGCTGCTCATGCTCAAAACAAGTACTACGCTGTACCTGCTTACGAACTCAACTCAACCAACTCTGTTGTTGAAGAACTCAAAAAAGCTGGTTTACCAGCTTCCGGTAAGGCGACTCTCTATGATGGTCGAACTGGTGACGCCTTCGATCAGGATGTTACAGTCGGTCATGCTCACATTATGAAGCTGATCCACTTGGTTGAAGACAAGGTTCACGCTCGATCAACCGGACCATACTCACTCATTACTCAGCAACCACTCGGCGGTAAGGCTCAAATGGGTGGTCAGCGTCTCGGTGAAATGGAAGTCTGGGCTCTCGAAGCGTATGGTGCCGCTCACACCTTGCAGGAAATGTTAACGATTAAGTCTGATGATATTGTCGGCCGTGCCAAGGCTTTTGAAGCTATTGTTAAAGGCATCGACATTCCTCAAGCCCGTATCCCAGAGTCATTCAAGGTTCTTGTCAAAGAGCTCAACTCTCTCGGATTGGCAGTAGATGTTATCGGCGAAGTCGTAGAAATTGACGAAGAAGAACAAATAGTAGTGGCTGGCGAAACAGATGCCGGTACTCAAATTACCGACGATGTTGAAAGCCAAATTGACGCTTCAGTTGAAGAATTAACCGTCGAAGCCGAAGACGAAGCTGAAGCAGCCGCCTTTGCCGCCGCTGCTGGTAGCGAACAAGAGTTCATTGAAACCCCCGACGACAGCGTCCATGTAGTCGAGGTCACCCAAGTTGTAGATGAAGAGGAGGATGCCTAATATGACTGAGTTAAAAGACTTTCAGGCCTTAAAAATCACCTTGGCTTCTCCAGAAGACATTAAGCAATGGTCTTTTGGTGAAGTTGCCAAGCCTGAGACAATCAACTATCGCACCCTCAAGCCAGAAAAAGACGGTCTATTTGACGAACGTATTTTTGGCCCGGTTCGCGATTTCGAATGCTACTGTGGTAAATACAAGCGTATTCGCTATAAGGGTGTTATCTGTGATAAGTGTGGTGTCGAAGTCACTCATTCCAAGGTCCGACGTGAGCGTATGGCTCATATCAACCTGGCCGCCCCTGTAGCTCACGTCTGGTTCTTCCGCGGCGCTCCTTCCAAACTATCTCTGTTGCTCGACATCAGTCCTCGCAACATGGAAAGCGTTATCTACTTCGCCCAATACCTTATTGAGCAGGTCGATGAAGGTGCTCGTGAACAACTAGTTAACCAGTTGCACACCAAATTAGCCGAAAAGAAATTAGAATTACAGCAAGATACTGACGAGCGCATTCAAGAAATTGAAGCCGCTGCTGATGAAGTTGCTGCCGAGAGCAAGAAGTCCAAAGCCGAATCAACCGAAATCCGTCAGCAAGAGCGTCATCTTAACCTTAAGAAGCGCATCAGCTCTCTTCGCGAAGATCTTGCCAAAGAACAAGCCCTGCTCGATAAGTCATTCCATGAACTAGAGAGCAAGATTAAGGCCCTTAAGCCACTTGATCTTCTGTCAGAAAATGATTACGCCGAACTAGCATTCTGGGATGCTGATAGCATTGTCAAGGTTGGCATGGGTGCCGAAGCCATCATGCGCGTCCTCGAAGTCGTTGACTTGGACGAACTGGCTCAGCAGCTCAAATTGGAAACCAAGAGTCCTTCATTGGCAAAGCGCACCAAGGCTACCAAGCGTCTGCGTGTCGTTGAAGGCCTCAAGATGGCTCGTATCAATCCGGTTTGGATGATCACCACGGTCTTACCAGTTATTCCACCAGAGTTGCGTCCCATGGTTCAGTTATCCGGTGGTCGTTTCGCCACTTCAGATCTGAATGACCTGTATCGTCGCGTCATCAACCGCAACAACCGTCTTCGTCGTTTGATGGATCTCGGTGCTCCTGAGATTATCTTGCGCAACGAAAAGCGCATGCTCCAAGAAGCAGTTGACGCGTTGATCGACTCATCTCAGCGCGAAAAGCGAGCTACCACTCGTCGAGCCGCGCAGAAGATGCGTTCACTGTCCGAAATGCTTAAGGGTAAGCAAGGTCGTTTCCGCCAAAACCTACTTGGTAAGCGTGTCGACTATTCCGGTCGTTCAGTTATCGTCGTTGGTCCTGAGCTGCGTCTTGACCAGTGTGGTCTGCCCAAAGAAATGGCTCTCCAATTGTTCAAGCCTTTCGTTCTCCGAGAAATCATCGCCCAAGGGTTCGCCCCTAACGTCAAGAGCGCCAAAAACGTTCTCGAACGTCGCGGCACTGAAGTCTGGGACATCCTCGAGCAGGTTTCGGTAAATCACCCAATCCTCCTCAACCGTGCCCCTACCCTTCACCGTCTTGGTATCCAAGGCTTCTATCCAGTCCTGATCGAGGGCAACGCTATCAAGCTGCACCCTGCAGTCTGTAACGCCTTCAATGCTGACTTCGACGGAGACATGATGGCTGTCCACATTCCACTGTCATCTAAGTCTATTGAAGAAGCTGAGCGTTTAATGCTGGCTCCTCACAACATGCTTAAGTTGTCTGATGGTGCTCCAGTTATCGACATGAAGAACGAGTTTGCCATTGGTCTGTACTACCTAACCGTCGCCAACGATCAAGCTAAGGGCAAGGGTCGCACCTTCCTGTCCAGCGCCGAAGCTATTTTGGCTGAGCAAAACAAGACTGTTCACATCCAAGCTCCGGTCACCATTTATATGGATGGCCAGCCGGTCGAAACCACTGTTGGTCGTCTGTATCTCAACGAGGTTCTACCAGTTGAGTTGCGCTACCACAACAGTGCAGTTGATCGTCGTGCCATGCGCGACCTTCTGGCTCAGTCATTTGATCAGTTCGGAACCGATCAGACGGTCTTGCTCGTCGACGCCTTCAAGGAACTTGGTCGTCACTATTCCACCATCGCTGGTACTAGTTTTGGTGTCGGAGACTTCCACACTCCTGTAGAACGTACCGAGATTCTGGCTTTGGCCAACAAAGAACTTGACGTTATCGAAAAGAACTACCGACGTGGATTGACCACTGCTCGCGAACGTCGCGCTTTGATCATCGATCTATGGAGCCGCGTTAATGAAGAAGTTGGAAACTTGGCTATCGAGCAACTCGATCCCCATTCCATCCTATCCTTCATCGTCGCCTCCAAGGCTGGTCGTGCCAACCGCGATACCATCAAGCAGCTCAGCGGTATGCGAGGATTGATGAACGACTCAATGGGTCGACTTATCGAAACTCCAATCAAGACCAATATTATCGAAGGCTCTACCGCTTTTGACGGATTCATCGGTGCTCGTGCCGCCCGTAAGGGATTGATCGATACCGCCTTGATGACCGCCGAAGCTGGTTACTTGACCCGTCGTTTAGTCGACGTTGCTCATGATGTCATCATCCGTACCGACGACTGTCGCACCAAGGATGGCCTAACAGTCTCCACCCAAACCAATGGTTGGCAAGATCAGGCTCTCGGCCGTGTCATCGCCCGAGACATCGTTGATGCCAAGGATAAGGTTGTCATGACAGCCGGTACTTTAATCGGCGAAGCTGAAATGAAGCAAATTGTTGAAGCAGCTGACGTAGCTGAAGTCACCTACCGCACCGCCCTGACATGCCAAGCCAAATACGGCATCTGTGCTCTCTGTTATGGTCGAGATCTCGGTAGCCGACAGTTGGTTAAGATGGGTACTGCAGTTGGTGTTATCGCCGCTCAGTCAATCGGTGAGCCTGGTACACAGCTAACCATGCGTACCTTCCACACTGGTGGCGTTGCTGGTAAAGATATTACTCAGGGTCTGCCACGTGTTGAAGAGCTTTTCGAAGCTCGCACACCTAAAGATCCAGCCATTCTGTCAGAAATCAGCGGTGCTGTTACTCTTGATAAGCAAGAAAACGGCCGCACCATCGCCAAGGTAGAGTCTATCGAAATCTTGAGCGAGTCTATTACTCTTAAAGAAGACGAAAAAGCTCTTGTTAAGAACGGCGCTGAAGTAGTTAAGGGTCAACCTATCTACAAGACTGCCGACGGTGAAGTCAAAGCCCGCGACAATGCTACTGTTGAAGTGGCAACCAAGTCCGGCCAGAAGACTACCATCACTCTATCTTACCAGCTTCGTGATGAGCGTGAATACGTCATCTCGATTGGATCAGTAGTAGCCGTTGCCAATGGCGCAACTGTTCTAGCCGGTCAAGCTCTCACCGAAGGTCACTTCGACCTCCGAGAAATGTTGGCTATCCGCGGCGTCAAAGCTGTTCAGCAGTATCTGCTGCAAGAAGTTCAGAACGTCTATAAGAGCCAAGGTATCGACATCCAGAGCAAGCATGCCGAAATCATCGTTCGCAAAATGTTCGATAAGGTTCGTGTCATGTCTTCCGGTGACTCCAGTATGATGCCAGGAGACCTCATTGAGCGCATCAAGTTCGAAGAGGAAAACGGCCGCATCTTAGCTGAGGGTGGAGAAGTGGCTACTGCTGAGATGACTATTCTCGGTATTACCCGCTCGTCACTCTTAACCGAGTCTTGGTTATCAGCCGCTTCCTTCCAGGAAACCACCGGCGTCCTAACCAATGCCGCTACCCAGGGCAAGATCGATCGTCTGGTTGGACTAAAAGAGAACGTCATCATCGGCCGCCTCATCCCAACCGGCGACTCCGCTCGCATCGATTCGTAAATCTGCGGATTAAGAATTATCAATTACAAAACCCCACCTATTGTAGGTGGGGTTTTGTTGTATATAACTGGTATCTTGATAATTAATAATGAGTAAAAATGAAAGATCCCCGACTCAAGCAAGCCAAAGTCGGGGACATCTTCCACTGCATTCCCAAAGCTAGGATGCAATGTAGTAAAAATTTGTAATATCTCGGTGAGCCAGAGCGTCAGTCAGAGAGCCTTCGATTGAATCCAGGTAATCTTCATCTGGAAGATGACCCGAACCCCAAGCACCAGGAAACAGTATCTCTGCTTCGGTTTTAGTGCAGGTGCGAATAGTTCGCACTACTTCCAAAAGCTCCTCGAGAACTTGTCGAACGATACGACACCCCGACCCTTCATGGTCTAGGGTAGAAGCATGCTCGACCTTTGCAGTGAACCATCTGTGTAGGACATAGTCCTTTCTCCATTCTGCTAGATAGCAGATCTCTGATTCATGCTCATCAAGCCATTCGCTGCTCAGGTGGTTAGGCAATGCCATATCGCCAGGAACAGCTATTAGCTGTGTGTTTAAGCCCACATGACAACCTTTCATTCAAAGCCTTAAACAACAGGGAACTATAGTATACTAACATATAAGAAGCATTATGTAAATAACTATAAGATATAATGAGTATGGTGTATCTAATTCATACTCCATATAGTAGGTAGATCAAAGAGTCAAATCTTATACTTTTAAATAGTTATTGCATGTTCATACTTTAAGGTGCAAGTCATGCCAATATGATTTTATAGCTCTGCCTTAGCGTGCTTACAATCACATAATGCTTTTAAAACGAATGCGAGGGTTGGTTAGCCAAATTGCTAACCAACCCTCATAGTTGTTACGGATGCAGCGGTCCAGATTCTTAGTCTTTCAGAATCCGTACCTGCAATATCTCCGGTCTTTTTCTGGCCAGTTCTTGGCGAACCTTCAGGGCTGTGCTCTTGCCCAAGCATTTCCCCATCTCACCAAAAGACTGCCATGGTTTGTCATTGAGAACACCCCCTGCAGTCTCCCAGTGTTCGAGCCACCGATACTGCAAGTCGCCCCCTCGGGCGGGTTTGTGGCATTCAACAGCCAACACTTCGCCGTGACCAATGTAGCACCGATCGCTAATGGTCCAGCCAAAAAGGTAGTCCATGATTTTGGACGTTACCGTTGGCTGAGACCCATTGATGCTCGCTTTTTGCCGTCGTCGCTCCAATTGGGCCAATTGGGCCGAAATTTCGCCTCGAGCCTCGGCTCGGCGAATAGCATCATACCTCTCCCCAGTTGCAAAAATAGTCTGTCTGGCCACCAGCACTTCTCCTTCATTGAAAGAAACCCAAAAGACTACACGAAATATAACATACTATAAGTCTATAATCAAGACGCTTGCTACTTTTAATAACAAAATAGCCCGCCTCGAATTTCGAGACGGGCCGCAGACATTTCTATCATTGGTGGAAGCGCAGTGCCTGGGCACACTTTCTCCACACAGGTTGAATTCTCCGACGGACACCCTGCATATACCAGCCCCAGTACCATCGAGGATCTCGCCATATCTCCTTCAGCTGAACACCGACCACAAAGGCCATATTCACCATCACCCAAGCCAGGAGAATTACGATACACACTCCAATCCAAAACAAATCCCACGGATTCCAGTACCAGCGTAGTAGCGGCCTCAAATCCACTTGTCTGGCTTTCTCATCAATCTTAGCATCGTCGTCCGCAAAAGTGTCTTGAGTTATCCGATTGCGCATTTTTCGGAGATCTTCCACCACTTGGCGGTTGGGGTGCTTATGGATGGATTTGCCAACCATACTCCGCAGCCAGCTGCTACCGCGGTAGTCATAGACCCAGTTATCCTCCCGGCATTCAATGAGATACCATACTCCGTCCGCCTTGCTCTTAAATGCAAACGAACTAGTAGTGTATCGCTTCAGGTCATCTGAGTCATTGAGCCCCTCGTGCAACGAGAGGCCAACATGCGGCGACATGGTTCCTCCCTTGTCTCAAACCAAAATCTATGACTTCTATATACCACTTAGCAATTCAAAAAGCAAAGATTCTCTTGTGCAAAAATGAACGAGGGCCATAGCATTTTTTTGCTATGGCCCTTCATCTAACATTCAAGCGACGTCTCTCCGGAAAAAGCTCTCGTAAAACATCCGCGAAGTCGACAGCTACTCTACACTCCCGGCCCGTACTCCAGAGGGTTGTTGATAAACGATTGGAATAGCGCTTGCTCATGACGAGCAAAGCCCTTCTCGAACTCCACCCTCCAACCCTCTTGGAGTTTTAAGGTTTCATCCAAAGGTATCCGTACCACATTCTGATCGAAAAGCGGGCTATAAGCCGCCATCGGTTTGAGGTTGATAGCGTCGACGGCTTCAAACAAATCTTTGCCGTCTCGGCTCACAACGGAGTGGATTACTCCCTGCTCATCAGGGAAAGACATGCTGAAGTCGAATGGGCTAACAAAAAAATCGCAGAGCCCCGCCCACCAGGATTTTACCCATGACATGGCCGCCTCCAGTCGATATCGATCGACTCAGTCCAATCCACAATCAAGACCCGTGCTACCCTCCTCACTAGTTCTCAGCTCATCAATCTTAAATTAATTATACCATAATAAGCCTATAGGTAAGATTAATGGTCAAAAAGATAGCCCGACCAGTTTAAATGTCTGGTCGGGCTCAACTTGCAAACGCATGACTGTAGCAGCCTGCTAGATTTCAATCGGATGAATTTTTAACCGGACGAGCTCCCGCCTTGGTCCTGCCGTCTGTCTTCCAGGCCGTCCCGTATTTGTTTGGCGAGGCCGTAGCCCACGATTCGCAGCGATGACTCTGACCACACCAACCGCCAGCACTGCAGTCGCCAGCAATTGAAATGGAGTCCCATTTACAATTTTTTCAAGCAGCACGATCTCCTCCAAACTCTTCCAATCTGTCTCGCCCTGACCCTCAAGGCCGCCACATTGTATCACATCATCTAACAACCTTCAGCCAAAAACCATTGGCTTAAGACGTAGTTTTGCCTATAGCTATGATTTTAGGTTAGTTGAAACTTCGTCGTCCGTCACTTTTTTGACATTACCAATGAATCGCTATAGAATGGCCACGCCGTAATCAGGCGGCCAGTGGAGAGCAGGGCAATGAGTGAAGAGCGAGACTATAAAGCTGGTATTGTCCAGCTTGAAGATCTGATGGAAATGATAAAAGCCATTATCCATCCGGATAGGCGCTTGGATCCAAAGGACGGCAGTCCGCACCTCGACTTTAGCTATGGACAGTGGTGCATACTCCACCCAGATAGCGACTACCGGGTAGCAGTAGGCTTGGAGACATACATCCCTGAAACATATGACAAAGTAGGTGACCAAGATACCTATTTGCCCGGCTTTGGTCTGGTTCTCAATCTGCGACAGTCAGAAGTAGATCTTCTATCTATCCGACTAGTCTGGTCATTAAACGACCGCCATCAAGTCGAGCTATGCTGGGTTGCAATCAGTGTGTCTCTGGAAGCCACTCAGCATCCAGAACTACTCATTCAGAGATTTGGAGACAATCAAATCTTTGAATTTATGCGACAAATAGATAGTCGAGTATTTGAAGGAGACTTGTTCCGCCAACTCAATCCGGACACTGATTCAACCGTCACTTGGCGAATCCGGGATTACTTCGAGAGGTTCTTTTACGCCCCCTATCGTCAAGCAGGACTCCCCATACAGCAGTTGCTGTATGGCATGATGACTAACACTGAGGATGAGACCATCAGGCTGATCGAAGAGAAAGTTCGACAGGACGCCGAATCAGAGCTGGCCACCTAGCCAGCTCTGATTCCCCACCATTTAGCAAACAACCCCGAGGTCTAGAGGAGGGGTATTATTTGCCTAAGTTTTGAGCAATTTCTTCCCCGTCGCCCGTAGCCTGTCGCTCGTCGCTCCATAAAGCAGAATGGGGCTTGACCCGTCACTGATTTTTGTATATAATCCCCCCTGTTGAGCGCCCACTTAAAAGCAGGGCGCAATTTTTACTCCGATCCAATCGTGAGGTTGACTGAAATTAGATTAAGTTTTTAGCAAAATATCATTAGCAAGAATAAAATTATTTAAGAGCAATCATGTATGCCAACAATTAACCAACTTGTCCGCAAAGGACGTTCCAGCAAAAATACCAAAGTCAAGGCTGCAGCCCTGCGTCGTAGTTACAACTCTAACAAGCGCAAGAGCAGTGTTACCACCAACCCCCAAAAGCGCGGTGTCTGCACCATCGTCAAAACCATGACTCCAAAAAAGCCTAACTCAGCTTTGCGTAAGGTTGCTCGTGTTCGCTTGTCCAACAAGCAAGAGGTTACTGCCTACATTCCAGGCGAAGGCCACAACCTACAGGAACACTCAATCGTTCTTGTTCGCGGCGGTCGTGTTAAAGATTTGCCAGGTGTGAAGTATCACATTATTCGTGGTGTTCTCGATGCCAAGGGCGTTGAAAAGCGTCGTCAGTCTCGTTCACTATATGGCGCCAAGAAGGTTGAAGTAGTAAAGGGAGCCAAGGCTTCCTAAGGGATTTACCCCTAGAGGATTTTTATTATGCGCGGTAAAAGAGCACCAAAACGAATTATTGAACCAGATGCTATCTATCACTCACGTGTAGTAGCCAAGTTTATCAATCGAGTTATGATTGGCGGCAAGAAGACTGTTGCTCAAGGCATCGTCTACGGCGCTTTTGATCAGCTCAAAGAAATGGGCGAAGAGAACCCACTAGAGACTTTTGAATTAGCCATGAAGAACGTTGCTCCTCGACAAGAAGTTAAGTCTCGTCGTGTTGGCGGTTCGTCATACCAAGTACCCATCGAAGTTCGCGGTGATCGCAAAGAAGCTTTGGCCGCTCGTTGGATGATCTCCTTCGCCAAAAAGCGTCCAGGTCGTTCTATGAAAGAGCGTTTAGCTGGCGAAATTTTGGATGCTTCCAAGAACACCGGTGCTTCTGTAAAGCGCCGCGAAGACATGCAGAAAATGGCAGATGCCAACCGTGCCTTCTCTCACTTTAAGTATTAAATTGTCGGTTCCGTTAACTACCCGACCCACTATTACCAATTAGGATCAATACCATGGACAGTACGACACATAACCTCCAAAAAATTCGCAACATCGGTATTATTGCTCACATTGATGCTGGCAAGACCACCACAACCGAGCGAATCCTTTACTACACCGGCAAGACATATAAAATCGGTGAAGTACATGAAGGTGCTGCCACCATGGACTGGATGGAGCAAGAGCAGGAGCGTGGTATTACCATTACCTCTGCTGCCACTACTTGTTTCTGGAAAGATACTCGTATCAATATCATCGACACCCCAGGGCACGTTGACTTCACCGCTGAAGTAGAGCGCAGCTTGCGTGTTCTTGATGGCGGTGTAGTCTTGTTTGACGGCGTAGCTGGTGTTGAGCCTCAATCAGAAACTGTCTGGCGCCAAGCTGATAAGTATCATGTGCCACGTATCTGCTTTATTAACAAAATGGACCGCATGGGTGCAAACTTCTACCACTGTGTAGATTCCATCAAACAGCGTCTGGGCGCCAATCCAGTTCCGCTTCAGTTACCAATCGGTTCCGAATCCAGCTTCACCGGAGTAGTTCACCTGCTCGATATGAAAGCTACCATCTGGAAAGATGATATGGGTAAGGAAATGGAAATCACTGATGTTCCAGCCGACATGCTCGAAGAAGCCACCAAGTGGCGCGCCGAACTAGTTGAAAAAGTAGCCGAAACTGATGATGTGTTGCTAGAAAAGTATCTGTCTGGTGAAGAAATCACTGTTGAAGAGCTTATCCCGGCCCTTCGTCAAGCCACCATTGATGTAAAGATTTTCCCAGTATTGACTGGTACCGCCCTAAAAAACAAAGGGGTTCAATTGCTGCTTGATGCAGTGTTGGACTACCTGCCATCTCCAATGGATGTTCCTCCAATCATCGGTCACATCAGTGCTAGCTCCGAGGAAGAAGTCGTTGTTGAAACCAAGGATGACGCACCATTCATCGCCCTAGCTTTCAAGATCATGTCTGACCCATTCGTTGGTCGTTTGACCTACTTGCGAGTTTACTCAGGTTCTCTTAAGTCTGGATCATACATTACCAACTCTACCAAAGGCGCTAAAGAGCGTGTAGGACGTATCCTGCAGATGCATGCTAACCACCGTGAAGAAATCGACACCTGCTACGCTGGCGATATCGCAGCCGCTGTGGGGCTAAAAGACACCGTTACTGGCGATACTCTAACTGTTGATGGCGGAACTGTTGTACTAGAAAGCATCAAATTCCCAGCTCCAGTTATCCAGGTAGCTGTAGAGCCTAAAACTAAGGGTGACCAGGAAAAGATGGGTCTGGCCTTACGTCGCTTGGCCGAAGAAGATCCAACCTTTGCTGTCACTTCAAACGTTGAGACTTCTCAGACTCTGATTGCCGGTATGGGTGAGTTGCACCTCGAAATCTTGGTCGATCGCATGAAGCGTGAATTCAAAGTTGAGGCCAATGTCGGCGCCCCACAGGTTGCCTATCGAGAATCTATCCGCAAGCCGGTCGAAATCGAAGGCAAGTATGTCAAGCAATCTGGTGGTCGTGGCCAGTATGGTCACGTTTGGCTTCGCTTGGAACCAAAAAACCCAGGCGAAGGCAATGAGTTTGTGAACGCAGTCGTTGGCGGATCCATTCCTCGTGAATTTATTCCTGCAGTTCAAAAAGGTGTTATAGAGGCCTGGGATTCAGGTGTCTTGGCAGGCTACCCTGTTGTAGATATGAAAGTTACCGTTTATGATGGTTCATACCACGAAGTCGACTCATCCGAAGTTGCCTTCAAGGTAGCCGCCTCCATGGCAGTCAAAGATGGAGCTCGCAAAGCCGAAGCTTCTCTCCTTGAACCAGTTATGAAAGTCGAAGTCACCACCCCCGAAGAGTTCATGGGTGATGTCATCGGCGACTTAAACGCTAAGCGTGGTCAGATCCAGGAAATGGAGCAGCGCGGCAACGTCCGTGTTGTCCACGCCACAGTACCTCTTTCCGAGATGTTTGGCTACACCACTCAGTTACGTGGTATGACTCAGGGACGTGCTAGCTCCGCTATGGAGCCTAGCCACTACCAAGAAGTTCCACGCAACGTAGCCCAAACAATTATCGAAAACCGAGCTAGATAAAAACCTAGAAATCTGGTATAAGATATCATGGCAAGTGCCATAAAGCTCCGGGCTTAAAGACCGAGCAGATTACATTATTTTAGGAGGCCACACATGGCAGAAAAGTTTGAACGAAGCAAGCCACATAAAAATGTGGGCACCATCGGTCACGTTGACCATGGTAAAACTTCCCTGACAGCGGCAATCACTCGCGTCTTGGAAACCAAGGGTGGAGCAAAATTTAAGGCATACGACGCTATCGACGCCGCTCCAGAAGAGAAGGCGCGTGGTATCACCATTTCCATCTCTCACACTGAGTACGAAACTGACAAGTTCCACTACGCTCACATCGATGCTCCTGGACACGCCGACTATATCAAGAACATGATTACTGGTGCTGCTCAGATGGATGGTGCAATTTTGGTTGTATCAGCTGCTGACGGCCCAATGCCTCAGACTCGTGAGCACATTCTATTGGCTCACCAGGTTAATGTTCCTAAGATCGTTGTGTTCATGAACAAGATGGACCAGGTTTCTGACCCTGAACTAGCCGACCTCGTTGAAATGGAAATTCGTGAGCTGTTGACCAAGAATGGTTTTGACGGCGATAACGCTCCAGTTCTTCGTGGATCCGCTCTAGGTGTTCTAGAAGCTGCTACTTTGACTGACGAAGACCCTAATGTAAAAGCTATCATTGACTTGATGGAAGCTGTTGATGAATTCATCCCAGTACCAGAGCGTCCAGTTGACCAGCCTTTCTTGATGCCAATTGAAGACGTATTCACTATCTCCGGACGTGGTACAGTTGCAACTGGTCGTATCGAGCGCGGCGTTGTTAAGGTTAACGAAAGCGTTGAAATCGTTGGTATGGGTACTGAAATCAAGAGTACTGTTGTTACTGGTGTTGAAATGTTCAAGAAGATGCTTGACGAAGGTCAGGCTGGCGACAACGTCGGTCTTCTACTTCGTGGTGTTGACCGCGAAGGCATTGAGCGTGGTCAGGTTCTGGCCAAGCCAGGCAGCATTAAGCCACACGTAGAATTCGAAGCCCAAGTATACGTTCTTAAGAAGGACGAAGGCGGACGCCACACTCCTTTCTTGAACGGCTACCGTCCTCAATTCTACCTCCGAACCACTGACGTTACTGGTGAAGTAACTCTTCCAGAAGGCAAGGAAATGGTCATGCCTGGTGACGACGTTACTGTAAAAGTAAAGTTGATCGTTCCAGTAGCTCTAGAAGAGAACCTCAGCTTCGCCATTCGCGAAGGGGGACGTACTGTTGGCGCAGGTATCATCACCAAGGTTATTGCTTAAGTCGCTCAATAACTGATTTTGCAGGCCATTCTGGAAGAGTCGAGCAATCTTCTCTTCCAGAATTGAGCCAGCGACTAGTAAATAGAGAGAAGCGAGAAGAGAAAAGTAGAATATAACCAAAACTTTTACTTCTTTCTTCTCACTTCTCTCTGCCTTAATCAAAGATTAAGGCTTGCCTTTCAGGCAAGAATAGTGTATAAGGTATCACATTATGGCTAAAGGACGAATTCGAGTACGACTAAAATCATACGACAGCAAAGTGCTTGACCAGACCTCCGAAGAGATCTTGGACACAGCCCTGCGTACTGGCGCCAAAATCGCCGGTCCAGTACCACTTCCTACCGAAGTGCAGCGCTTTACTGTTATCCGTGGTCCCCACATTGACAAGGACTCGCGCGAAGCTTTTGAAATGCGCACTCATAAGCGCCTGATCGATATTTTAGAACCAACTCCTAAGACTATTGATTCGCTCATGCACCTAACCGTTCCGGCTGGTGTGAACATTGAAGTAAAAATGTAAACGTAACAGCAGCGAAAGCTTAGGGCTTTGCTTTAATCCCTCCGCCAACCGGCGGAACCAGGAAGCCTTTGTAGCACAGTCCGCCCACAGGGCGGAGACAGTTACCAAGGTAAAGCACTCCCCGGGTTTTTGTTTGCCCAATTTAGGAAATAACATTATGCAGCAACTCATGGCCCGAAAACTCGAAATGACCCAGGTCTTCAACGATGAAGGCAAGCAATTGCCAATTACCATTGTCGAAGTCCAACCTGCCACTATCGTTCGTCTCAAAACTAACGACAAAGACGGCTACTCTGCAGTTCAAGTAGGCTACGGCACCGCTCGTGCCAACAAGCTGACCAAGCCTGTGGCGGGTCAGGTTCAAAAGCTTGATTCCAAGCCTCGTATTTTTAAAGAAGAACGCTTAGAGTCCATCGAAGGCCTAGAAGTTGGCCAAGCTGTTGCTATTTCCGATATCCTCAGTGTCGGTGACACTATCTCAGTCACCGCCGTTTCAAAGGGTAAAGGCTTCCAAGGTGGTGTTAAGCGACATGGTTTCGCCGGCGGACCCAAGACTCACGGTCAATCAGATCGTCACCGCGCCCCAGGAAGTATCGGTGCTGGTAGTTCACCAGGAAAAGTTTGGAAAGGTACTCGTATGGCTGGTCATATGGGACATAAGCAAATCACCACTCGTGGCCTAACGGTCATCGCTATCGACGGCAACAAGATTTCAGTCAAAGGTGCAGTTCCAGGAGCTCGCTCAACTTGGGTAGTTATTAAGAAGCAAGAGCAGTCTAAGCAAGGATAATTGTATGAAAAAGATCGACGTACTAGACCAAACAGGTAAATCAGTTGAACAGGTAGAGCTAAATGCTGCTATCTTTGATGCCCCAATCAATCCAAGCTTAGTTGCCCAGGCTATCCGAGTTCGTTTAATCAACGCTCGCACCGGTACTGCTCATACCAAGACTCGAGCCGAAGTATCCGGTGGTGGCCGCAAGCCATGGCGTCAAAAGGGTACAGGACGTGCTCGTCACGGTTCCACTCGTTCTCCAATTTGGACCGGTGGTGGTATAACCTTTGGTCCTCGTTTCCACAAGCCGCACGCTACCATGCCTACCAGTATGCGTCGCGCTGCCTTGTTCTCCTCTCTGAGCGACAAGCTTCAACAGGAAAAGATTATTGTCCTAGACAACCTCGATCTTAAGCAATCCAAAACTAAGCTAATTTCAGACATTCTCGCCAAGTTGACCATCGGTCGCTCAGCTTTGATTGTCGCCCCAACAAAAAATGAGCAACTAATCAAGGCTGCTCGCAACCTCGATAATGTCAAAGTCATGGTTGCTCCAGTGCTCCACCCATACGAGGTTTTGCACTATCAAACCGTTATTATCCTCAAGGACAGTCTGTCAGTTCTTGAAGACACATTCGTTACTAAGACAGAGTCAAGTAAAGCTGAGCCACAAGCCAAGCCAGCTGCAAAGACGACAAAAAAACCTGTTGCGACTAAAAAGTCAGCCACAGCCACTAAGGCTAAGTCGGAGTAATTATGCAAGTCATTGATGTATTAGTAAAACCAGTCATCTCTGAGAAAGCCGTCCAGTTAGCTAGTCAAAGCAAGTATGCTTTTATAGTTAATATCGCAGCTTCCAAAGAAGACATTAAAAAAGCTGTAGAGCGCTTCTACGACGTTTCCGTTGTCACTGTCAAAACCGTCCAATTCCCAGCTAGCCCACGTCGTCAGACTAAGCGCCGCGTTGAGAATGCAGGTGTTTTGCACAAGAAGGCCTACGTCACTTTGAAAGCTGGCCAAAGTCTTAACCTATTGGAGGTAGAAGAATAATATGGCTATCAAGATTTATCGACCACTTACTCCAGGTCAGCGCCACCGCACTGGACTAACACACCCCGAACTAACCAAGAACGTCAAACCTCTCAAGAGCAAGACCAAAGGTAAGTCAGAACGGGCCGGCCGTAACAACCAAGGTCGCATCACTGTTCGTCACCAAGGCGGCGGTCACAAGCGTCTCTATCGCGAAATTGACTTCGCTCGTCGCAAGACTGGTGTGCCAGGCGTCGTCAAGACTATTGAGTACGATCCAAACCGATCGGCTCATATCGCCATGGTCGCCTATGCTGATGGCGACAAGCGATACATCATCGCTACCGACAAAATGGTAGTTGGTCAACCAATCAGTTCTGGTCCAGAGTCTGAAATCGCCAACGGCAACTCACTGCCTCTAGAGCAGATTCCACTCGGTACTGTGGTTCACAACATTGAACTTATTCCAGGCAAGGGTGCCCAGCTGGCTCGTTCAGCCGGAGCTTCTGTCCAATTGATGTCAAAAGACAACGGCAAAGCTCAGCTTCGATTGCCAAGTGGCGAGGTTCGTCAGGTTAACTTGTCTTGCCGTGCTACAATTGGTGTCGTCAGCAATACTCAGCACGGTACGATCAAAATCGGCAAAGCCGGTCGCAATCGCCACAAAGGTATTCGCCCAGCTGTTCGCGGTGTGGCTATGGCCCCCAATGCTCACCCTCATGGTGGTGGTGAAGGTAAGTCCGGTATCGGTATGGCACCTAAGACACCTTGGGGTAAGAAAGCCATGGGTCTCCGCACTCGCAAGAAGAATAAGGCTTCAAATAAACTTATTATTCGTCGTAGGAAATAATTATGTCTCGATCTAGCAAAAAAGGTCCATATTTGGACGAAAAATTAATAATCAAGGTTCAGAAAATGAATCAAGCTGGCACCAAAGAAGTCATCAAGACTTGGGCTCGCTCTTCATCTATCAGCCCTGACATGGTCGGACATACCTTCGGCGTCCACAATGGCCGTATTCATGTCCCAGTCTTCGTCACGGAGTCAATGGTCGGCCACAAGCTAGGCGAATTCTCCCTAACTCGCACCTTCCGTACTCACGCCAAGAAGCAGGCCGGAAAGGCAGGTAGATAACCATGAACGTTGTTGCCTCCGCTCGGTACGTCCGTCAGTCGCCACGCAAGGTTCGCCTTGTAGCCACTGCAGTTCGTGACCTTTCACCAACCGAAGCCGTCAACGCTTTGAGCCTCATGAATTTGAGGGCTGCCAAAACTGTCCAAGATGTGATACAATCTGCAATTGCAAACGCTACTAACAATCATCAGTTACCTGTGAGCAATCTGCGGATCCGTACTCTTGAAATTGGCGAAGGGCCAACACTCAAGAGAATGCGCGCAGCTTCTCGCGGTCGTGGCATGTCTATAATGAAGCGCACATCTCATGTCCGCGTCATATTGACAGATGAGCCACTGATTCTCGGCAAGCGCCGCGCCGCCTTAGCCGAAGCAAAAGCAAGCAACAAGCAACAAGCAACAAGCGACAAGAAAACCAAACCCGTCGCTCGTCGCTCGTCGCGCGTCACCGCTGCTAAAAGCAGCACAGAAAAAGGTACAGAATAATGGGTCATAAAACACACCCGCTAGGCCTTCGCTTAGCTTTAACCAAAAACTGGAGTTCAACCTGGTTCGACAGCAAGCGATTTGTTGAGTTGTTGCACAAGGATTTGGAATTGCGTGATTACATCACCAAAAAGCTCAAGAATGCTGGTTGTCAGCGTGTTGAGATCGAGCGTTCTGTGAACGAAATTACTATCAATGTCCACGTCGCCAAGCCAGGTATGGTTATTGGTCGAGGCGGTGCTAGCTCCGAAGCTCTTAAGGCTGAATTGCAGTCTCGCCTAAATGGTGAAAAGCTCAAGCTCAACATCATTGAAGTCCGTCGCCCTGATTTGTACGCTACGTTGGTAGCCCGCAATGTTGCTGAGATGATTGAGCGTCGTATGTCCCCTCGTCGTGCTATTAACATGACTGCCGAGCGCACCATGTCAGCAGGCGCCAAGGGAGTCAAGATTATGATCAGCGGTCGTCTCAATGGCGCTGATATTGCTCGAAGTGAGAAAAAGAGTATCGGCACTATCCCACTCCACACCCTTCGTGCCAATATCGACTTCGCTTCCGACACAGCTATGACCTCCTATGGCACCATCGGTGTTAAGGTTTGGATCCATCGCGATAAGGATCAGGCTCAGAATGTAGACTCATCTGCTCCACAACCAGCTCGTCGACAAGGAGGACCTCGCCATGCTTGAACCATCTAAGCAAAAGTATCGACGAACCTTCCGTGGCCGTATGAAAGGCATGGCTTGGCGAGGATCAACTTTAAACTTCGGTGAATTTGGACTCAAGTCCACTGAATGCGGTTGGATTTCTGCTCGTCAGATCGAAGCTGCTCGTCGCGCCATGACTCACCACACCAAGCGTGGTGGTAAGATTTGGATTCGAGTCTTCCCTGACAAGCCAGTCACCAAAAAACCAGCCGAAGTCCGAATGGGTAGCGGTAAGGGATCAGTTGATCACTTCGTCGCCGTTGTCCGTCCTGGAACTATGTTATTTGAAATGTCTGGAGTATCTCCAGAATTGGCTCGCGAAGCCATGCGACGCGCTTCTCACAAACTTTCTGTGGGCACACTCATCGTCGCTCGTGACAGCGAACCAGTAAAGGCTGAAGAGGATTAATTATATGATGAAGCGACAACAACTAGATCAAGCTCGACAAAAAACTGCTGCTGAACTACGTCAAGACGTAGCTAAGCTGGAGCATGAGCTGATCGACAACCGAATGAAGGGCGCTCAGGGCACTATTAACAATGTCCGCAGCCACGGTCTTCTTCGTCGTCAAATTGCCCAACTCAAGTCTTTGATACAGGTAAAGGAATTAGCATGAACCAACAGCAACCAGCCACCCAAAAAACCATGGTAGGAATTGTTACATCCGACAAGATGCAACAAACAGTTACCGTTGAAGTTACAACCTTCAAGGTACATCCTCTCTACCACAAGCGCTTCCGCTGGACCACCAAGTATTTATCCGATTCAGCCGAAGTTCAGCCAAAGATTGGCGACACTGTTCGTATTCGATCAAGCCGCCCCTTGTCTAAGCTAAAGCGCTGGGTAGTTACCGAAATTATCCGCGAAGCTTCTGCTACTAAGGTCAAAGTAGCTACTAAAGCAAAATCCGCCAGCGCTGCCAAGCCCAAAGCAGCTGCCAAGAAAAAGGCCAAGTAAGGACCGCAAAGTCAAAGATAGGTAATCGCCATGATTCAGAACAGATCTTACTTAAATGTTGCAGACAACACCGGCGCCAAGCGTTTAATGTGCATTAACGTCCCGGGCGGAACCGGTAAAAAGAAAGCCCGTCTTGGCGAGCAGTTCGTTGGCGTTGTTAAAGGTGCCAATCCAAACGGTAGCGTCAAAGATGGCGAAATCGTTAAGGCCGTGATTGTTCGAACTCGTAAAGAAGTTCGTCGCGATGATGGCTCTTATGTTCGTTTCAGCGAAAATGCAGCCGTTATTGTCGACAAGGACAAAAACCCACGCGGAACTCGTATCTTCGGTCCTATCGCTCGTGAAATTCGAGACGGCGGCTATATGAAAATTATTTCTCTCGCTCCGGAGGTTGTATAACATGTCAGCTCTACGTATTAAAAAAGACGACACAGTCATAGTAACCTCAGGCAAATTCCGAGGCAAGCAAGGCAAGGTTCTCCGAGTCATGCCTGCAGATAGCAAAGTTCTGGTTGAAGGTATTAACATGGTCAAGCGTCACCGCAAGCCAGTTAATCAGCGCGATCCGGGCGGTATTGTCGACAAGACCATGCCAATTGCCATCTCCAACGTGGCTCTAGTTGATCCATCAACTGGCAAGCCAACCAAGGTCTCATTCGCCATCATTGACGGCAAAAAAGTCCGCAAGAGCAAAGCCAGCGGAGCTACACTTTAAAGGGTATACCATTGCAAAAGGTAAACAATATGTCACGATTACAAGACAAATATAACAACGAAATAGCTCCTGCCATCATCGAGGAATTCAAGCTTACCAATCCTATGGCCGCACCAAGACTTGAGAAAGTCATGGTTCACATGAGCCTCGGTCGTGCTCAAGGTAATAAGGATGAAATTGAGCGCTCGGTTCAAGATTTGACCATCATTACTGGTCAGAAGCCAATTGTTACCGAAGCCAAAAAGGCTATCGCCGGCTTCAAGCTCCGCAAGGGCGACAAGATCGGCGCCAAGGTAACCATTCGCGGTGCCCGTATGTGGGACTTTACCGACAAGCTGTTCAGCATTGTTTTGCCTCGTACTCGCGACTTCCAAGGTTTATCCAAAAATGGCTTTGATCGAAGCGGTAACTATACCTTCGGTGTTACCGAGCAGGGCGTATTCTTGGAAATTGATCCTAATCGTATCGACAAGACTCGTAGCTTACAAATCACGCTTGTTACTAAGTCACAAGACCCTCAGCATGCTCAAGCTCTCCTAACCAAGCTGGGATTACCGCTGGAGAAGACCGCTTAAAGGAATTACCTATATGGCCAAAAAAGCACTTATTGAAAAAAGCCTCAAAGCTCCTAAATACACCACTCGAGTTCACAATCGCTGCCGACGCTGCGGTCGACCTCGTGGTTATATGCGCGATTTCGGCATTTGCCGTATCTGCTTTAGAGAGCTAGCTCTAAAGGAACAGATCCCAGGTATTACAAAATCTAGCTGGTAAACTATTATGATGACACTTGATCCAATTGCTGATTTATTTACAAGAATTCGAAATGGCTACATGGCCCACCTCGAACAGGTTGAAGCTCCTTATTCCAAGATGAAGGAGTCTGTTCTGGCGGTTCTATTGCAAGCCAATTTTATTCAGGACTCCAAGATCGAAGACCGTAAAGGTCGCAAGATGTTTGTTATTACCTTGCGCTATGATGGTCGTCGTCCCGCAGTCACTCGCATTGAACGCGCTTCCACTCCAGGTCGTCGCCAGTATATCGGTGCCAAAGATATTCCAAACGTCTTAGGCGGTATGGGTATCGCTATCCTCTCCACTCCATCCGGTATCATGACTGGCAAAGAAGCCAAGCAAAAGGGTGTCGGTGGCGAGTTCCTAGGGAGGGTTTGGTAATGTCACGTATCGGAAAAATGCCTATATCTATACCTAATGGTGTATCAGTCGAAATCGAAGGTACATTGGTTAAGGTGTCTGGACCAAAAGGTCAGCTGTCTCAAGAGATTCTGCCTGAAATCTCAGTTAAACTTGAAGATAATCAAGTTGTAGTTGCCATCGCACGTCCAACCAAGCAGACCGCAGCTCTGTGGGGTCTATCACGAACTCTTGTTGCAAATATGATTGCCGGAGTATCAGAAGGCTTCACCAAGAATCTGGAAATGGCCGGTGTTGGTCACCGAGCTTCGATGCAGGGGTCAAAGCTCCAATTATCGGTTGGTTTTTCTCACCCAGTTCTTATGACTCCTCCACAAGGAATCACCTACGCTGTAGCCGAAAACACCAAGATCAGTATTTCTGGTATCGACAAGCAATTAGTCGGCGAATCAGCCGCCAAGATCCGCGCCGTTAAGCCACCAGAACCATATAAGGGCAAGGGTATCCGCTATGCTGGTGAAGTTATCCGCCGCAAAGCAGGTAAAGCAGCCAAGGCAGTCGGAAAGTAAGAGGTAATTATTATGTTGCAAACCAAAACAGGACGCGCTCGTCGTCACGCCAAAATTCGATCAACTGTCAGTGGAACAGCCACCAAGCCCCGCTTGTCCATGTTCCGCTCTAACCGGCATGTTGTTTGTCAGCTTATAGATGACAAAGCTGGTCACACCTTAGTAGCAGCCTCTGGCCTAGATTTACCAAAAGACAAAAAAGGCACCAAGACCGAAAAGGCCATCATGGTAGCTGATCTATTGGCTGACAAAGCTCAGCAAAAGAAGATTACCCATATCGTCTTTGATCGAGGCGGATACAAATATCACGGTCGTATTAAGGCTGTTGCAGAAGAGCTGCGACAGAAAGGATTGATATTCTAACTATGGCATTTCAACCACGTCAATCAAGAACAAATGAAGAAACAAAGAGCGAATTCGCCGAAGCTGTAGTTCAAGTCAATCGCACTTCCAAAAAGACCAAAGGTGGTAACACCATGTCATTCAGCGCCGTTGTGGTTGTTGGTGATAAAAAAGGTCGCGTTGGCGTTGGTTTGGGCAAGGCTCCAGAAGTAGCTGACGCTATTCGTAAAGGATCTTCCAAAGCCAAAAAGAGTATGATTACTGTGCCGCTATTTCATGCTACTATCCCTCATCAAATTGAAGTCAAGTTAGGCGCAGCTCGTATTATGCTAAAGCCAGCTCCAGAAGGTAGCGGTGTTATTGCCGGTGGTGCGGTTCGTGCAGTTGTAGAAGCCGCCGGTATTCGCGACGTATTATCAAAAGTACTCGGTACCAACAACAAAGCCAGCAATGTCTATGCTACTATGGAAGCACTTCGCCAGCTAAAGGCTCGCCCTGAACGCACTGACAAGAAGGCTGATCCTGCCAAGAAAGCAAAGGAAGTTGAGGCTGCTAGCTAGTTCTAGTCACTAGTTCTAGCCGCCAATTCCGAAGGAATTACTATGGATTTAACAAATTTAACCTCTATAACCGAAAAGCAAAAGAAGCGTCTTGGTCGCGGTTACGGAAGCGGCAAAGCTAAGACCAGTGGTCGTGGCACCAAAGGGCAAAAGGCTCGCGGCAAAACTCGTCCAGGGTTTGAAGGTGGTCAGCTACCTTTAATCAAGCGACTTCCATTCAAGCGTGGTTTCGGCAACACCGTTCTCAGCACCAAAAAAGTAGCCATCAATGCTGCTCGATTGACTGCCTTCCCGGATGGTAGTACTATTTCACCTGAAGTTCTTGTTCAGCGCGGATTAGTCGAAGCTTCATACCGTGGTCCAATCAAGATTATTGGCCTTACCGGCCAAGAGAACTACAAGTTCGAAGGTGTAGTTCTGACCAAAGCTGCTCAAGATAAGTTAAACTCTAAGCAATAAGACACGTTTCAGTTACGCAAAGCGCTAGCTGCTAATAGGGGTCAACGAACATATGATTAAATTCTTGCGTAATGTCTGGAGTACCCCGGATCTCCGGTCCAAGCTTCTCTTTACTATCGGCATTGTTGTGCTATATCGAGTCTTGGCTCATGTTCCTATGCCTGGAGCCAATGTGGCTCAATTGCAGTCAGCTATGAACGGTGACGCACTGCTGGGAATGCTGAACTTATTCTCCGGCGGAGGATTGGTCAACTTTTCTATTGCCGCCCTCGGACTTGGTCCATTTATCACCGCCTCCATCGTTATCCAGTTATTGACCATGGCCATCCCCAAGCTCGAAGAATTGAGCAAAGAAGGGGAGAGTGGTCAGAACAAAATCAACCGCTACACCCGCTACTTAACGGTTCCGCTAGCCATCCTCCAAGGTATTAGCATCTTCGCCTTGCTGCGCAATTACGGCGTAGTCAATGCCATGGATCTGACCCATACTATCCTTCTTCTGATCACCTTAACAGCCGGCACCATGCTAGTTGTCTGGCTAGGTGAATTAATCACCGAAAGAGGTATCGGTAACGGTATCTCTATTCTCATCTTCGCTGGCATCTTGGCAGGCTTCCCGGTCACGATTGGCAATGCTGTTGCCGCAGCCACCGGAGGCTATGGCGCCTTCTTCATCATAGCCATTATTGCCGTAGCAGTAATTGCCGGAATCGTCTATATTACTGAAGGTCAGCGACCGATTCCAGTCCAGTATGCCTCAAAAGTAGCCGGCAATCGTACCACAGGAGGGCAGTCAAGTTACATTCCGCTCCGAGTCAATCAAGCCGGTGTTATCCCAATTATTTTTGCTAGCTCTCTAATCATGCTACCAACTGTAGCCTCGAGTTATTTAGTCAACTCTCAGTGGGATTGGCTGGCTCAGGCCTCGCGCTTCATTCAAGCCAACTTCGCGAGCACAGGTTTGGCCTATGGGGTGGTGTACTTTCTGCTAGTTTTAGCATTCACCTTTTTCTACTCGACTATTGCCTTCAATACTGATCGTATCACCGAAGACTTACAAAAGCGCGGAGGCTTCGTTCCTGGTATTCGTCCTGGACCGCCAACCAAGCGCTTTTTGCAACAAACGTCGACTCGGATAACGCTGATAGGTGGTCTATTCCTAGCCTTTATCGCCATACTGCCGCTTACCATGGGCGCGTTCTTCCCTGATGCTGCTTCGCTGGCCTTAGGTGGAACAAGCCTACTGATTATCGTCTCAGTTATCCTAGAAACCTCTAAGCAAATGCAAGCCATGTTGGTTATGCGAAATTACGAAGGATTCTTGCGCTAGTGAATATTCTCTTACTTGGTCCACATGGGGCAGGTAAATCAACCCAGGCTCACCTGCTATCTGCCGCCCTGCACATTCCCTACATCTCCACTGGCGAGATGCTGCGAGTCTTAGCCAGCCAGCCCACCGATCAGGGCCAGCTCATCCGCCATCGTCTCGAGCGGGGAGAATACATGACTGATCAGGAGATGATTCCCTTGGTCGATGAGCGCCTGAGTCAAGTTGACGCCCAGCATGGTTTTATTCTCGAAGGCTATCCTCGAACTGTCGCTCAAGTCAAAGCTCTTAAGACCCATATCGATTTAGCCCTCAGCATTTACTTGTCATACGAGCAAAGCATGTCCCGATTATTGGCTCGTCAGCGCTCCGATGATACTCCCGAAAGCATTGCTCGCCGCCTCGATCATTATCAGCACGATGCCCGCCACATCCTCGAGCATTTTCTAGACGCCGGCATTTTGCGCCAAGTAGACGGCAATCAAACCGTAGACCAAGTCCAACAAGCCCTGCTCGACGAAATATCCTTATTCAAAAAAGGCACCCTTTAACAAAATCACTGATAGCAGATAACAGGAACTGATAACAGATAACAGATAACAGGAACTGATAACAGCCAGCAGAGAGTCTGTTAACTACTTTCTGTTTCTTCTCACTAAAATATGACCGAACTCAAATCCCCCCAACAACTCCAGAGCATGACCAAAGGCGGTCAATTGCTAGCCCAAATCCGCGATCACTTGATTACTATAGCTCAACCGGGCATAACCACCGCTGAAATAGATCAGTTGGCCGAAAAAATGATTCGAGATGCTGGTGCCAAACCAAGCTTCAAGGGTTACGGTGGTTATCCCTTCACCATCTGCGCCAATGTCAACGAGCTTATCCTACATGGTTATGCCAATAAGCGTGCTTTGTTAGCCGGTGATGTCTTCTCTTTAGATATCGGTTTGGTATACGACGATCTCCATGTCGATACGACTGCTACTACCATCGTTGGTGGCATAGACCAAGCCAGTGCTGAAGTTCAGCAGTTTATCAAAGTAGGGGAGAAGGCTTTAGCCGAATCAATTAAGTTGGCCACTACTGCCAATCGCGTCGGCGATGTCTCTTCAGCCATTCAAGAAATAGTTGAATCTGCCGGCTACAGCGTCATCCGCGACTATGTCGGTCACGGCGTCGGCTCGCAACTCCATATGGATCCTCAAATCCCCTGCTATGGCCGTCCCGACACCGGACCAAAATTCGAAGAAGGTATGACCGTCGCCATCGAAGTCATGATGAGCATGGGCAAGCCACAACTCAAAACCCTCAAAGACGGCTGGCAAGTCGTCACCAAAGACGGCTCTCTGTCCGCCCAATTCGAACACACCGTCGCCATCACCAAATCCGGCCCCCAAGTTCTAACTGCTAGCAGTTAGAACGGATATTGGATATCGAATATCGGAGATAGGTTTTAACCCCTACTCACCTAACTCTGCCCACTACCTCTCCCCACTAGCCCCACCCACCCCAAAAGAGAAAGGACTTCAGATGACCAAGTGCCCACACACCCCCAAGTACTCGTTTAGCGAAGATATGTTCGGCCATCAAATAGTTGACGACTACCGCTGGCTAGAAGACGCCACCGACCCCCAAGTCAAAGACTGGGTCGCCCAGCAAAACCGTCTAACCGACACATATTTTCAAGGCACTCAAGTCCAACAAATCCATGATGAACTGATCGCCCTCAATGATCTAGCTATTAAGACGCTTCCTAGACGACGAGGGGACTATTATTACTGGTATGAACGACAGCCAGGCCAGGCCCACAATGTTCTGTATCGTGGATCAAAACCTCATCAAGACAATCCGGAACTCGTATTTGACGTCAATCAAGTTAGCTCCGATAGCACCACCGCTCTAACTTTCTTTGCTGTCTCTCCTGACAGTCAATATGCCGTCTATGGTATCCAGCAAGGCGGCCTGGAAAGATCGACGGTTTATATCCGCAATCTGAAAACCAGCCACCAAGATTATTTTTATGAAGGGAGAGTCTTCAAGCCATCCTGGTCAGACAACAGTCAAGGCTTCTATTATGTCAGGTCAGACTATCAAAATCATGGCAGCCAAGTAGAAGATGAAAGTCATTATCAGCAACTCTATTATCATCAACTAGGCCAGGCTATAGGCCAAGATCAGCTTTTATTCAACGCCACTGATTATCTGCCCAAAGAGGCTGGTATCTTCGGTCATGCTTCAGATGATGATATCTATATTGCCATTAATTGTAGTCTAGGTTGGTCCAAGCACTATGCCTATCTGCTACACAAACCAACCGACAGTCTAACTAAAATTGGCTACTCCGAAGAGTATCAACAGTCCCTGAGGATCGCCGACCAAGATATCTACTTGACCACCAATTACCAGGATCCCAATAAGAAGATTCTGCGCACCACTTTGGCTCAATCAACCCAGCCGGTTGAAGATTGGACGGAACTCATAGCCACTGATACACAAGCCCTACTGGAGAACTGGACTGATACTCAAGATTATCTACTGCTCGAGTACACTCAAGATGCTATCTCTCAACTCAGAATTCATCGCAAGTCAGATGGCCAGCTCGATCATGCTATTCAGTTTGACGAACTAGCCAGTCTGAGTGGAATCCGGACCGTTGATCACAGCAATGAGTTCGCCTATTCTATTAACACCTTCACCAGTCCATCCAGGCAATATTGGTCAAAATCTCCTGTCCAAGAACCTCAGCTGACCTACCAAGATTACAGGTCCCTATCGACAGATGATTTTCAGACTAAGCAAGTTTTTTACCAATCCAAAGATGGAATCAAGGTTCCCATGTTTATTATCAGCCCCGCCAAGCTATCGGAGACAGCTCCCACCATACTCTATGGCTACGGCGGCTTTGGTCATTCGACCACACCAGGATTTTTAAGCCGATATCTGCCATGGCTTAGTCGAGGCGGGGTGGTGGCCTTACCATGTCTTAGGGGTGGGGGAGAGTATGGAGAAGCCTGGCACCAGGCCGGCATGCTATCACACAAGCAACAAAGCTTCGACGATATGATAGCCGCGGCTCAATACCTCATTAATCAAAAGATCACTCAGTCCAGCCAACTAGTCATTCAAGGTGGCAGTAACGGTGGTCTGCTTGTCGGAGCATGCCTCACTCAACAACCCCAGTTATTCAAAGCCGCCATTTCAGCCGTACCTCTGCTCGACATGATTCGGTTTCATAAGTTTCTCCTGGCTCACCGCTGGAAACATGAATATGGAGATCCTGAAGTAGAATCCGAATTCAACTGGCTTATCAAATACAGCCCATACCATCATGTCGACCGACAACAAACCTATCCCTCGGTCCTCCTGACTGCCGGCATTAACGATACCAGAGTTCACCCGCTCCACGCCTGGAAAATGGCCGCTCTGCTCCAAGATACCTCGACAACCAACCCCATCCTTCTTCGCACCGATTTATCTGCTGGACACCAAGGCGGAGGCGGCTTCTATCAGAGTGTCGCTAAATCCGCCGAATCCCTAGCCTTCGCCATAAAAGAGGTGGGATTAGAATAAGCATATGTCAGAATCATATATCCCAACCGAACAACTGATTCGTTCTGGAGAACTAGCTGGCAGAGCTGCTTTGGAATATCTTAAGCAAACCAACGCGTACGTTTTTCATGGCACACCGATAGCCCTTGAGCAGCTAGAACCACGCCAAGCCATCAATAATGGTCAGGCAGATGGTCCTCCAGCAGTGGCTGCCACCACTAATATTGATCAAGCCATTTTCCGCGCACTCATCAATCGGATTAACGATCAATCTGCTGGAGTTAATCACCATTACAGCGCTTGGACTGGCACTGAGCGGACGATGTCTTACCTGGCTCTGTCAGATTCATTAGACAATTTAACCGAAGAGCAGGTCGGTTATGTCTATGCCATGGCCATCAGCGACAACAATTTTCTCCCCTTTCGTAAAGAAATGCGCTCAACACAACGAGTCCAACCGGACTTTAAAGTAGAAGTCCACAAATCAGATTTGCCTGATGTTACTACGTTCCAATCATCGGATGAGCTCAAATCATACTTAAAGCACAATAGAGAAGGTATTGATTTAGTAAATGAGGGTTAGTATAAAATAGTAGGCAATTTGATACAAGACCTATAGTATGATATAATGTAAGTATATCCAGGTAGGATTGTTTGAAATGCAGCCTCATGGCGCTCGTTGTAAAGGAAGCAACAGTGAGCAATACAGCATCTGGCGGAGATCTGACACAATCATGGACCACATATCGTCAAGTAATTGAACTGCGCATTGGCATAAAAGAGCGGTCTCAAGGCTATTTGCCTCTCGGCTATATGTGGGATGTGCTGGCCGCCAAATGCCGATACCCAGATTCCGGCCAGATTCCTGCAGTCAGTTTGCTCGAAGAGGAGCCGTTCATCCTCGAATTCAGCTTAATTCCGGCAGAACAAGGGGTTGTCAGTTCTGAACTGCATATCATGTGCAAGGTCGAGGACAAGTTGGTGTATTATCTGCCCGCTAACCACGGCCAGCTGCCCCAAGGATTCTGCGATGCTGTTGCAAATTGGCACAGCAACCGAGACCAGCTCCGAACTGCAATCATGGACAAAGTTCGACAGGCTGTTTTCTAGCAGATTAGCTCCAAGATATAGTACGCAGACGCCTCCAGCTGGACACTGGAGGCGCTTTCTTTTTCCTGGCAATTGTGATCTCGGCAACTCCGGGAGTTGCCATCCCAGACAACATCAGGGCGGGTCAGATACCAAGTACATATTTTTTCTTGACAAAAGACCTATAGCGAATTATAATAGATATATCGACTTGCAGCTTCAGTCAAAGGATTCTATAAATGGCCGAGCCTGTATCAGGAAGTCCAATTTATATGTCGCTTGAGGACTACCAGCGAAAAATGCCGCAGTGGTCAAAAACCGAACACCGCCGTTTCCGTCTTGAAGATCCTTTTCGACAAGACAAAGACAATCGTCGGGCCATGGTTCGACTGATTGAGTCCAGCGGAGAATCAGTGCTGGGAGATCCAGTAGTCCGTCTGTATGAGGCCGATGGCATGGCAATTGTGGCTTTCAATTATGGTCGCATTGACATCCACTTCGTAGCCATGAGCAGTAACAACTTTTATGATGAGGCAGGCGGCCCTCTGCCAGAAGGAATCGACAATAAATTACAGGAATGGAGTGACAATCCAGACCTGCTTGTTCAATTGGTTCGGCAAAGGGTAGCACAGCTTCCCTAACCATAGCCTTGCTGATCGGCTCAATGATCGCCCGTTTCGAGGAGCCTACGGTTTAAGGCTCCTTTTCCGTACCTAGACTTTCTTTTTACTCCTAATTGTATTACTATATAAACAGCCCCGCAGCACATACTTTTGATTTTAAATTTTAATTTTTACCTTTTGATTTTCGATTTTTGCCCTATCCAAACTGCCAGTGTCAAAACCCTTGACTTCCCCTTCCCAAATAGGTTATAATCCGCCAGTATCACCACGGAGTAAGGTGATCGTTTTTTATGGCCAATAACAATAGCATTGAATTAGAAGGTGTCGTACGAGAAGCTCTGCCAAACACTATGTTTCGCGTAGCAGTTAACATCTCTCCTGAGAATGAAGCTATTCTATTAGCAACCATCTCCGGAAAAATGCGCACCAATTATATTAAAATACTGCCAGGTGACAGAGTAAAAGTAGTGGTTGTTCCACCGGACATTACCAAAGGCCGCATCACCTACCGATATAGATAAGAGGAAATTGTCATGAAAGTACGAGCTTCAGTAGGAAAAATGTGTGATGGCTGTCAAATTGTTCGACGCAAGCGAGTAGTCCGCGTTATTTGCAGCAAAAACCCTCGCCACAAGCAGCGACAGGGCTAGTTATCATTAAATTAGTATCAGTAGGATTAATCATCTATGCCAAGAATTGCCGGAATCGATATCCCTAACAACAAAAAGATTGAATACAGCCTGGTTTATGTTCAGGGTATTGGTCTCACTACAGCCAAAAAGCTAGTCTCTATGGCTCGCATTGACCCTCAGACCAAAGCCGGTGATGTCAATGACGAAGATGTTTCAAAGATCAACCAGCTCATCGAGCAGAACTTTATGGTTGAAGGCGAACTACGCCGCACCGTTTCCGACAACGTCAAGCGTTTAATCGAAATTGGATCATATCGTGGTTCTCGCCACAAGAAGAGCCTGCCTGCCCGCGGACAGCGTACCCGACACAATGCTCGTACCCGCCGTGGTAAGAAGCAAACTGTTGGTGGAATGCGCCGCGTCCTTCAGAAGACCTAAACAGCAAGTTACAGTATTTAAGGATTTATAACATATGCCAGCAGCAACTAAGACTCGCAAACGAAAACCAATACGCCAAGTGCTTACCGGCAAGGTATTCATTCAGGCTACCTTCAATAACACCATCATCTCCATCACCGATGAAGGTGGAAATGTGATTGCCTGGGGATCATCCGGAGCTTCTGGATTCAAAGGTTCTCGTAAGTCTACTCCCTTTGCTGCTTCCACTGCTGTAGAAACCGTTACCAACAAAGCCAAAGAAGCCGGTCTTCAGAAGGTTTCCGTCTACGTCAAAGGACCAGGCGTAGGTCGCGATGCTGCCATTCGTGCTTTCAAAAATGCCAATATTGAAATCACTAGCATCACCGATACCACCCCAACTCCTCATAACGGTTGTCGTCCAAAGAACCGTCGTCGAGTATAAGCAGAAAGATTATTAATAACTATTATGGCAAGATATACCGGACCCAAAACTAAACTATCCCGCCGCGAAGGAGTATTCCTTGGTGGTAGCATGAAAGCTTTTGAGCGTCGTGGGGCTACCCCTCCCGGCCAGCATGGTGCACGCCGTGCTCGCAAGCCTTCCAACTATTCTATTCAGTTGCGTGAAAAGCAAAAGGTCAAGCGCTACTATGGCGTGCTCGAGCGTCAGTTCCGCAAGTACTTTGAGTGGGCATCCAAGTCCTCTGATTCTACCGGCCTGGCTTTACTCCAAATTCTAGAAACTCGTCTTGATCACGCAGTCTTCCTGCTCGGCTTCACTCCGACCAAGGATATGGCCCGCCAGTTAGTCAACCATGGCCACGTCCTCATAAACGGCAAGCGCGTCGATATCCCATCATACCGCGTTTCTCCTGGTGAAATTATCACCTTGAGCGCCAAAGCCACTGCCATTCCAACCGTAATCGAATCATTGAAAAACTCTCAAGAATCTGCCATCCCTGCTTGGTTAGAACGCAAAGCCGGTGCCGGACACGTCAAGTCCGAGCCGCAGCGCGATCAAATCACCTTCCCTATCGAAGAGCAGTTGATTATTGAGTATTATTCTCGCTAAGCGAGCCTATAGGAGCATTGAGGTCATGTCGTTATTAACCCTGATTCCAAACACCACCATCCAACAGCAAACCGAAACTAGCGGCACATTCGTTATTGAGCCTCTAATGGCTGGCTTTGGTCAGACCTTAGGCAATGCCTTGCGTCGCGTCCTATTGTCCAACCTGACCGGTGCAGCTGTTACCAAGATCCGCATCGATGGCGTATCTCACGAATTCAGCACCATCCCAGGTGTCAAAGAAGACGTTGTGCAGTTATTACTAGCTGTTAAGCAAGTCCGCTTCGCTGTTCATTCAGAGGAGCCACAGACAGTTAAATTAGAGGCTAAAGGTCCTGGTCAGATTACGGCCGCCGACCTCAAACTGCCTTCTGGCGTAGAAGTTACCAACCCCGATTCAATTCTGGCTACCTTAGCCGACACCAAAGCCAAGCTTTCTCTTGAGTTGACCGTCGAAAAAGGCCAGGGCTATCGCCAGGCTCCAGAGGAAAATCTGCCCATTGGCGTCATCGGTCTCGACGCCAAGTTTAGCCCAATCACCCGCGTTAACTACACTGTAGAAGATACTCGTGTTGGACAAGCCACCAACCTCGACAAGCTAACCATGCTTATCGAAACCGATGGTTCAATCTCCGCTCATGATGCTCTGGTCAAAGCCAGCTCAATCCTCGTTGAAGCCTTTGGTTACCTCGATGGAAGCCATCAAGTAAGTGCTGACGCGACTTCAGCTCAGTCGGCTGCCAAAAAAGCAGCTCCAGCTGGTGGTATTGAAGGCTCTACTACCTTAGAAGAGCTTGGTATTGCTACTCGTGTTCTCAACAGTCTGAAGAAGGCTGGCATTGAAACCGTCGATGATCTTCGCTCCAAGGATCGCGATGAGCTATTGTCCATCAAGAACCTCGGCGAAAAGTCACTCGATGAAGTATTGGAAAAGATTGGTTAATAATCATGCGACATCAAGTACACGGAAAAAAACTAAATCGCTCCAGCGGACACCGCAAAGCCCTCTATCGCAACTTGGTTCAGTCTTTGGTTGAGCACGAGCGCATCACCACTACGCTGGTCAAAGCCAAGGCTATTCGCCCTGTCTTTGAGCAATTAGTCACCCGCGCTGGCAAGCAAGACTTAGCTTCTCGTCGAGCAGTTGTAGCTTTCTTACCTACCCAAGCCGCTGCGGATAAGATGTACACCGTACTTGGTCCTCGCTTTGCCGAGCGCCCAGGTGGGTATACTCGCATCATCAAGCTCGGTCGTCGTCAAGGCGACAACACTGAGATGGCTATGATTGAACTCGTTGAGCAAAGCGCTCCAGCCAAAACAAGTGACAAGCGGCAGGCGACAAGCGACAAGAAGACCGCAGTCAAGAAATCTGATCCCTCTTCAGAGCCAGTAGAAGCCACCGCTACCAAACCAGCCAAGGCTCCCAAAGCTCCTACCAAAACCAAACCCGTCGCCCGTCGCTCGTCGCCCGCCACAGCCGAAGGCCGAACCAAAGCGGCTGGAAGGGGTAAGTAATTATGAATAATCCACGATATAATCCTTCAGCCAAAGATATGACCGCCTCTTGGTACATTATCGACGCCAAAGGCCTTCGCCTCGGTAAGGTAGCTGCCAAAGCCGCTATGATTTTAATGGGCAAGCATCAGCCTAGCTATGTGCCTCATCTGGATAATGGCCACCGCGTCATCATCATCAACTCTGCTCACCTGTCAGTTGAGGACCGCAAACTAGCTGACAAGACCTACTACCATCATACTGGTTATCCGGGTGGTATTCGTAGCAAGTCTATGGGTGAACTATATGCCGTTCGCCCCAACGAAGTGATTCGTAAGGCTATCAAAGGCATGCTTCCCAAGAATCGCCTTGGTTCAGCAGCTCTAAGTAGCAAGCTTTACATCTACGAGCAGGAGACTCACGACCAACAAGCTCAAAAGCCTGAAGTCGTGCAAGTATAAAGGTATCTATATATGGCAGAACAAGAAACAACTACAACTAAAGCACCTAAAACCAAAGTTCTTCCCGCTACTACTGAGTATTGGACGGTTGGACGACGCAAAGGAGCCATTGCTCGCATCAAGCTAGTTACCGGCAAGGGCGACATCACCATCAATGACCAGCCTCTGGAAAAGGTCGCTCCTCATGCTCTTCAAAAAGCTAAGGTAGTGGCTCCATTGGTTGTCTCAGATCGCTTAACTTCCTTTGACATCAGTATCCGTGTCAATGGCGGCGGCACGGTTGCTCAACTCGACGCAATGGCTCTGGGTATTGCCCGCGCCTTGCTACAGTATGACAAAATGCTTCGACCTACTCTCCGTCAAGCAGGTCTTTTGACTCGAGACGCTCGCGTCAAAGAGCGCAAAAAGTACGGACTCAAGAGAGCTCGCAAGAAGCCTCAATTCTCCAAGCGTTAAGCGTACTAAAAATCCCCGCTCTTGGCGGGGGTTTTTAGTAAGAGAGAAGCCAGAAGAAAAAGTAAGAAGATTTGACTTAGAACCATTCCTTGTCGTGTCATCCTGTTTGGATTTATTCTCAGTTTACTGCAGCGCTTGTTTCATGATGGTGTGGTGGAAGAGGGGATTTAGGGCTTAGGCAAAACCTTCTTTCTTCTCCTTCTATCTACTCACTGCCAACCCAAAGCTTGTAGCTTGAAACTTATAACTAAGATTGATAGGATTAGTCTATATTATATTGCCAGGAAAGTATTACATGGATAAACACCATTACGACACGCTGTCCACCCAGGAATCACCTCCTGCCATTCGGTATCCAACCCCCAAACGCAAAACACGAAATCTCGTTCAATGGATTTTTGATCGGCCCTTCTTTGCCGATATAAACCAATCTTTCGCCGAGGCCATGTACTATGCCCAAGCAGATCGCCTGACCAAACAAGTCTTATGGCTACATTTTGCTGTCTTGGTCGGTCTGATAGTTCTCAACACCTATATCAAAGTGCCACAGGTCATGCCATCGCCTTTTGGTTGGCGCATCTTGATGCCCGAAGAAGGCGCTTTGCTGCTAGTAGTCGGCTTGCTAGCCACGCTCGCGCCAATTATCCTACATGACCGTCTACCCAATCACTATCTATGGAGGCTTCTAGTAGCAGTCAGCTTGCTGGCCTTTTCATACCTGTTTATATTTACCAGCGGCGGTGCCATTGAAATGCACTATCATTTCTTGCTCGTTATGGCGTATATGACCTTATATGCTGATTGGCGCATAGGCTGGTACATTGTTACTATTTTGGCTGCCCAACACTTAATCATCGACCTCATTTCCCCTGGCTGGCTCTATTTCTACGGAGCCAACGGCTTGGCGCCGGCCCTAAACCTCTTTTTCATCATGGGCATGGCCATCTTTGCCACCATCATCTGCAATAACTATCGAGGTGCCGTAGAGGCTCTTGTTTTAGCCAAGCAGCGCAACGATCAATTCGTAGCCATAGCCAGTCATGAGCTCAAAACACCCCTGACCAGCATTAAAGGCTACCTTGAAATTATCATCCGCCGCATGAAGAGGCATTCCGATCCGTCGCTAGCGCATGCTCAAAAAATGGACGAACAACTGACCAAAGTCATCAGCATGATTAGAGATCTCCTTGATATATCAGTCCGCCAATCCGGGCATATGGAGTTGAACAAAGAATCAGTATCGGTCGAAACAATCATCAATCAAGCTATCGAAGAGGTCAGGGCAGTGGCTCACAGTCACACTATTAAAGTCGAGGGCAACATGAGAGTGATGATCGAAGGCGATCGCATAAAACTCGGCCAATTGATGAATAATCTCCTAACAAACGCTATCAAGTATTCACCTGAAGCTGATAGAGTAGTCGTCAAAGTAGCCAGTGCTCGCGAGCGAGTGGTGGTGAGTATTCAAGACTTTGGTATTGGTATTAGCCAAATCGAGCGCAATAAAATATTCGAACCCTATTTTAGAGGCTGCGAAGCCCAGCGCACTCATGTGCCGGGTGGCTTGGGTATGGGGCTATTTGTCTGCGATGAGATAGTCCGCAGCCATCACGGTCGGCTATGGGTGGAAAGCGCCCCCGGCCATGGCTCAACCTTCTCCTTCATGTTGCCATTGCCAAGAACTGCCTCAGGTCGTACCATCCTCAGGCCCATCGCCAAGGACAAAGAGGTGGCCGCATGAGCAGTCAGTCGCCCATTATTGCTGTTATAGACGATGACGTGGCTATCCTGGAGGTGGTCGAGCTAGTACTGTTAGACGAAGGATATCAGGTCGTCACTAATACTGGTCAAAATGTCGACCAATTTATTAACCAAAGTCAGCCCGATCTGCTATTGCTAGATGTGTGGATGCAAGGCTTAGACGGTCGTGATGTCTCACGTCGGCTCAAAAATCATCCGCCTACCAGCAATCTGCCCGTTATCCTCATGTCCGCCCACTCCGAAGCAGTCGGCTCCCTCAAAGCCGCCCAAGCCGACAACTTCCTCGAAAAACCCTTCGGCATGGACGAACTAGTCCAAGCAGTTCAGCAGTTCATTAAATAATGAGTGAAAATGTGGTATTAAACTTTTATATACCTATAGTCCGACCATATTGACAGTAAAGCATCTGACAAAGAGTGCCCTCTTCATCTCAGACAGATAATTGACATGCTTGCTTGATTATGTTATCATCACAACATGAATGGTCCTTACGCTTCTCATAAAGGCTTCACCTTAGTTGAAGTGCTGGTCGTGGTAGCTCTTATTGCCATGGTTGGTGCTGGTGTATATGTCTGGCAGCAATCAACCAGCCAAACCACTGCTCAGCAGGCTACCACTCAGACTGAGACGCAAACCGGTCAGCCAACTCCTCCAGTCGATATATATTTGGATTGGAAAACCTACGCGGGCAAGGCTTTTGATTACACCATTAAGTATCCTCCCAATTATAGTATTAGCATAAATGAAGAGGATGCCCAGCATAAGTTGAGTTATGGCTCTATAAAAAACGCCCAAGGGCAGGATGTAGTCAAACTTGAAGTGAGCGGCTGGCATCAGCCGCTTGGTAGCAACGAAGACCTCCAGAACTATATTGATAAAAATGTGACCCAGGCGATTGCTTTAGTCTCCATACCATCGGCCAGGTTTGAGTATATCGCCGAAAATGATGACGCCGCAGATTACTGGAGCGCAGTTGTCTCTTATCGAGGTCAAATGATAAATCCACTACGGATAAGCATTCCTGCTGATACCGTTGATATGGCTACCGCAAAGTTGATAGTCAATTCAATAACCGGCCCAAATCATCTTCTTTGGCCTATTCTCTCCCTCAGCGGCAATTAATTATCTCTCTTTGTAAGATATCCTCGCTCAGTAGCCAGATGGCTCATCAAAACCCTCAAAAAACTCACTCAACGTCATCCCCAGCCCATGAGCTAGTCGCCAAATGGTATGAGCGCTCGGGGAATAATTACCAGTTTCAATTTTGTTAACATATGTTCGGTAGAAGCCGCATTCCAGAGACAAATTCTCTTGACTCATCTCTTTGGCAATTCGTTGCTTACGCAGATGTTTCCCCAGTATAGCGGCAAAGTCCTTCTTTTCAACTCGGCGTTCTCGGACACTGTCCAGATTTCGGGGAGGCATACCTCCATTAAACCCACCTCACCGTACTACGGCCACTCATTAGTATGGTTGACAGATATATATATGTTTAACTTGACAGAGAGCCTATAGCATAGTATAATATTAGATATTAGGCAAAAGTTCGCCAGGCGGGTGCTTGGACGAATAATGTCTTACCTCAAATGAGGTGGATCATGAAAGAGAAAATTCCACGCGTTGCCTTGCTTTCGGCCATCATCTTCATGATTGCCAGCATCCTCGGACTCACGCCAGTCGGCGCGTAAGAGCATGCCCTCTTGTTAGCACACCGCCCCGGTTCGCTACACATCCCGTGTATGCGAACCGGGGTGTTCGCATGTAATAGCTAGACATAAAACCCAAATAAATTCCTTAGACTTGTGCAGTCACATATTGACTGATATAGTCATCTTACTCAGCTTGAGTGCCGTCAGAAGGGAGACAACATGACGTTTGAACATCAAGTCGCTTCTCGGATCGCCAATCCGCCCGTCAAGCTGCCAGGTCTCGGCCTAATGCAGGTCATCAAGGCCAGCCAGGCCCCACCACCCAGACCAGTCAAGAAGGCGGCCCCAACACCCGCCTAATCCGCAATCGACAGAGACACCAACACCACCCCGGTTCACTACACATCTATGTGTATGCGAACCGGGGTGTTCGCATTTCCAAAACAGTAAAGTAGCCTTCCAATCAAGATAAACGGGGTTGAACCTTAACGTCCTCCTCAAGGTTATTTTTTGATAAAAGACTTATAGTATGATATAATAGTAGCTATATAGCATTGATTCGTCTGGCGGGTGCCACGATAGAATTAGGCTGTAGCCCAAAGGGGTGCGCCTTGAACAGACAGACAGCTTTTAGGACTTTAGCGCTCATTTTCGTCGTCTCCATCCTCGGCATTTCGCCGGTGGTCGGTGCGAAGCAAGCATCTGAGTCTCCGCAATCGCTGGAAACAGCGACCTTCGCCTGTCCTGCAGGCCAAAACGAGTGCCTTATCCAGCTCGCCGAACAACCTTTGCTGGTAACCTTCCAGCACAACTGCGGCGTGGCCGATGGCAAACTTGTCACCAAGGAGCTCACCTTGGTTGAAGGATTTGTCTCGCTCGAAAGTCGGGCAAGCATTGACCTAGCAGCCAATTCCATCTACCTCCAGGGGTCGGCTACCTTCTACAACGTCATCGGCGTTGATCCAGAGGGCAATGCCTATCAGGTGGAATGGAAATCGTTCCAGGTCATCAACGACAGCGCCCTGACAAACAGCCTGAGTTTTCAGGTGGTCGATCCACAATACACCTATGAGTTCAACCAGATGGATGTCCAGGACAGTTCGCAGATGGGAACCAGCTTCAGCTACATCCCGCTGCGCTACTGCCGAACCTCCCTCGGCTAAACTCCAAACCACCACCCCGGTTCACGACACATCTATGTGTATGCGAACCGGGGTGTTCGCATATCTAAATATCTCAAAATCACCCGTCTCTAAAATCCCACAACTTCCAAGAATCTCCGCTATTTCACCCCTCCGTCATCCTGGCGCGAAGCAATAAGATCTTTGCTTTACTGTTTTTAAAACACCAACTAACAAACTAACCTTATCCATCCCAATCCACTATAAGCGGTAATATCCAGGTGAAACGAATTCTAGATATCCCCGATCGCGCAAAATCTGTAACTGTTGTCGGAGTTTATCTCTAATATGCTTATTATCTGGGTGGAGCAATGATAGCTCGCCCTCATAAGAGTATAGCTGCTGTAGGCTAAATGATCGCTGGCCGATTTTATCAATACACCTCATAACATCTAGCAACCAACCCTTTGCCGAAAATTCAGTCTCATGACGAAGCCAGAGCGTCCGTTGCCATTCAGATAGAACAATCTGCTTTGGTATGACTTCACTATTCTGTATATAAAATATTTTTCCAGACTGGGGGATGCTACTTAGCAGAATATTGCAACCCACCCACCCTGCTCTTTTGGCGGTTGGCGAAAGCGGTTGCCGCTTTTCAATCAGATGGGGTGCAATAAAATGCTTTGGAATAACACAGAAATTGCGAATGGAGTAGTCGCTCAGATTATATGTTAAGAAGAAAAAGTTAGGATTATCACGGGACTGAAGTCGATCAATCATTGTGCTATACGCACCATCTACAATCTTAGCCCCTAAAGTGCCACTCTTACTTTTTAGCTCATAATCCTCCAAGCACACCGTACAAACAAAGTCAGCAACTGGCTTATTGTTTGGGTACTGATCGACGCCGACATTGCCGCAGCTCGGACAGTACACAAACTGGTCAACCCATCGCTCGCTCTGTATCCGTATTCTTTGTGAAGGGCTGCTGTAATTCTTGTCAAAATTTCTATCGAAGACTAGTTGCATACTTCGATTAAATAGATGTAGAAGAGATCAAAACACGCATTAGTATTGTTGACGAGTAAGTATAGTTCTAGTATGGTGGTATTGCATATCGGTAGGAATTTCGATTCTCTTTTTATCAACAAACACCATACTAATGGGCGATCAAAATCCAGACTTTACAAATCAACAGCTCATTAATCTGACGAATATTCTTAAACAGAAGCCATTTTTTAAATCTGATGACGCAGCCTTATACCAAGCCGATGCCTTAGAACTAATGGCTTTGTTGCCGGAAAGTTCAGTGGATATGGTTTTCGCCGACCCTCCCTATAACCTATCAAATGATGGTTTCACTGTTCATGCTGGCCGTCGAGTCAGTGTTAATAAAGGCCAATGGGACAAATCATTGGGTGTGGCAGCTGATTTTGAGTTTCACATCAGATGGATAGAAGCCTGTCATCGTATTCTTAAGCCAAGTGGAACTCTATGGATAAGCGGTACATACCATTCTATTTATCAGTGTGGCTATGCTGTTCAGTTGCTTGGCATGAAAATTCTCAACGATATAGCTTGGTTCAAGCCAAATGCCTCTCCCAACTTAAGTGGTCGTTATTTTACTGCCAGCCACGAAACCTTAATCTGGGCTCGTAAAGGCGACAAAACGAAACACACCTTTAACTATCAAGCCATGAAGAATGGCAGCCATCATCTTCGGGATACTATTAAAAAAGAAGGCAAGCAGATGAGAAGCGTTTGGTCAATTTCAACCCCTCGCCCTCAAGAAAAACTTTTTGGCAAACATCCAACCCAAAAACCCATTGAGTTGCTAGATCGAATCGTAGAGTCTTCAACTAATCCTGGAGACTTAATACTCGATCCGTTTACTGGTAGCTCAACCACTGGTATTGCAGCCACTCGACACAAACGACAATTTATTGGTGTTGATATGGATAAGAACTTTCTTGAACTGTCGGTCAAGCGCCTCCAAGCAGAGGAGAGCAATGCCTAATAAGATATTTGATGCTTGGGAAAAGATTTTCGGGGCTCTTAATTTAGATGCAACTCAAGATCAGCACATCATTACCGCCAAGCAGATAAAAGAAATAGGCGGTTGCGAGCCGCGATTGATGGCCAAAATGGACTCTAGTGAAGATGTGCCGCCTATCATGAAGCGCCACGGCTATTTCCTGCTGCCGGTCAGTCGCTCAACCTACACCATCATTCGTGGTGACGGCTTTCACCGATTAGAGGCAAATCAAAAACAAGCAACAGAATTTGTATCACAGATTAAGTTCAATCTGGTCACCAACGGACGCAATACCAGTGAAATGCAATATCTAGACTACTGCTCTAATGCTGGTCTAATAGAGGAAGTGATTGGTCGTGGCAAGCTCTACCCTATGATCCGCGGACGAGAGGGGAGCGGTGAGCACCTGTTTACTGTAAGCGATAACCAGGTTGAGCTAAAAAATGCCCAGATTGAAGTGGATCTGGGCCTGGAGGGGCAGGATAGCATTGTTCTTTTAGAAGCCAAATCAAAGACGCCGCAGGACTTTATTATTCGTCAGCTCTACTACCCCTACAAGAAATTTTCCACCAATTATATTAATAAACAGGTATCGCCTATCTTCTTCACCTATGACCAAGGTCAAGAAACATACAACTTCTGGAAGTATAGATTCGAAGACCCCACAGACTATAACTCAATCAGTCTAATTGGATGCGACTCATATCTTATTCGAGAAGAGAATACAGTCCAGTTGAGCGATATTGCAGACCAGAATTTGATCATCGGTGCACAAAAAAATATCATTCCGCAAGCCAACGACCTCGACAAAGTGCAGCGCCTTATTTATCTAGTTAGTCAAGGTGTGACCAGCGCTATTGAAATAGCCAAAAGTTTTGACTTTGCTCCTCGTCAAAGCAGCTACTATAGAGAAGCAGCTGAGGCGTTAGGTTTCGTTTCATTCAATGGCCGCGAATACAGCCTTACCGATGCCGGTCAGCTTCTAGTCTCTCTAGACACCGAACACCGAAATATCCTCTTCGCCAAAGCTGTTAATGAATTCGAACTATTCAAACAGTGTATAAGCATCCTCCAGTCCAAAGGCTCTCTCAGCCGCCACGACATCGAATCCATCATCACTATCAATTCCACCCTCTCCGGCTCCACCATCCCCCGCAGAGCCGCCTCCATAGAATCCTGGCTAAAATGGGTTGCCTCCAAGACTGGAACATTCAGCTTTGAAGCTGGCAGATTTACGGTCGTCTAGGTTAAATGTATGTAATGAATTGACCCTGCTAGCAAAGCATACAAGATTTAATCCCAGCCCGCCGTGTGGGATTAAATCTTGCAGGTTGCTACTCCAAAGACATCGTCTACAACAACTTCATCTGGCCCGACGCCACCGACACCCAAAAATCAGATATCGAACGACTCGCTCAAGCCATCCTCGACGCCCGATCTCAGTACCCAAACAGCACCCTAGCCGACCTCTACGACCCACTAGCCATGCCCCCCGACCTCCTCAAAGCCCACCAATCCCTAGACAAAGCCACCGACAAACTCTACCGCCCCCAACCCTTCACTGACGACTCCGAGAGAGTAGGGCATTTATTCAGCCTATATAGCCAATTAACCACCAAAGAAAAACCCTAAACATACTGGTACGGATAAGCTTCGCCATCATAAACATACAAGATAAACATACAAGATTTAATCCCAACCCGCCGTGCAGGATTAAATCTTGTATGTAACACCTTTCACCCCTTCCGGGCGTGCAGCACAGAACACCTGACTTACTTACCTAGTGTGCTAGCTATTTTCAACTTCTCCATCTCAGATACTAAACACAAGATATACCCAGAGAGTGCTAACTGCTTCGCTTCTTAAACATCAACCACCACATCAACCCCAACCCACCCAACCCACCCAACCCAATCAGCAAAAGTCGCCACCCCAAATCCTGCTACGAGCGACAAGCAATGGCACGCCAATTAAGATTTAATCCCAGCCCGCCGTGTGGGATTAAATCTTAATTGGTTATCTTAATTGGTTCTTGCAATCTTATAAAAGCTAACTTGACCTTGAACAACTAATTACCTATAATCTGGCCCGAGGTGCTTCTACCTCTGCAAAAGGAAGGCGAGATTGACATGCTATTTCCATTGCCCAGACTGACTGATGCAGATGGCCGCGCGTTGATAGCCATCTACCGCGTTGCCCAAGGAGAGGTCTACTGTCATCCTTTGTTCGACCTTGGCAAAGGACAGATATCTGATTTCGGTTCCAGCTATCAGCAAGAGCTCTCCGATCAAGCCAAAAGTGATGCGATCAACAATCGCTTCATCACCTTCGTCGATGTCCAAAAAATCAAAGACAAAGACAACAGCTTGCATTACATCGGGGTATGCAAAGACAACAACGATGTAGCCTTGGTAGTCGAGTACACTGAAGGTCGCCTCATGTACCTGGCTCAAGCCTGGGATGAATTCATCGACGAGATCAAGGACTTCTATGACGATGTCGAGGATCTCAGGGGCGAAGATCAAGAGTGCGGGGAATGCGACCTGGACTACTGAGAAGTCGGTTCTATCCCTCATATGTATATGCCAGACTTGGAGGAGTCTGGCATTTTCACGCCTAGTGCAATGTTAAACGGCTGGCGATTTTCAAAATTAGCTTCAACAGTTGGAACTTTTATCAGTAATCTGCTATAACTGACGAGTTGGTTAGTTTTTTGAGCAAAAGTCTTGAGTGAAAGGCAAGCGCCGTGACTGGCGAACAGGCGAGACAGCGCAAGACCGTGGCCCTCCAACCAGCTCATGTCATCTTGCAAGAGTTGGATAACTACGATAACCGATTCCAATCTATCGACGGCCGCCTCGATCCCGAACAAAGTCCGCGACTCCAGATATCGCTCATGATCGATCTCCATGATTGCCGTCATCAGCTTCTTGGCTTCCGTAAGCAGCAGAAAATATGGAGGTTTGCTCGAAGCAAGAACTTGGACGTAAATCCCCATGCCATGGTCAAGCGCCTACAGCAGGAGATAGAACTCAGTCTCATCTACCTCAGAAACATGGTTATTTCGGGTGAGCACCAAGAAGAGGACAATTATCACGCAATGCTCACCGCTCTCGAATATCAGGCCATGATTGAGAGCAAGGAACCCATCCTGACCCACGGATCCATGGAACAGTGGCAAGAGCTAACCGACTTCCTGGACAAACTCTACCACGAACTGCGGTTTGTCATCGACCAGCAGCAGCTGGGGACAGCCCTCGACTACTTTCAAGTTTTGGGCCAAATTGAGAAAATGAGTCGACAGCTCGATGAGTTGCTAGGCAATGACTATGGCTCAGATCTGTAAGACTAGTCAGCAAAAATGCCGGACCTGGGGGGGTCCGGCATCTTCCACCCTTTCGACTACCGGTTAACTCCTCTCAGCCATATTGACCCCATGTTTCCGCCGCAACAAATCAGCCGCAATATCAGACAATTCCTGGAGAAACGAGGGATCGTCGAGGCCATTAGCTTCAATACTATAGCTGTTTGCTTTGTAATTCACTACCAGATTAACTGGCTTGTTATCCAAATTACGAACAACATATCGAGCCTCATCAAATAAAAATTGGTTTATATAAGCAACCTTCATAAACACTCCTTTAGTATAGTTTAATAATCAAACTATGAAAGTGGCTTACAGGATCCTATTTTTTTGCAGGCTATGAATTTCAAAGAATAAAATGTCAGAAAAAGACAGAGTGCTACAAGCCACTACCGTGACTGGCAACAACAACAGAAGTGAGACGAAAACAATATCTGCACACCCAAAGTATAGCAAATAGCACATTCCAATACCAGAGCCTTGAAATAATCAGTAGGACTATCGCCCCTTGCACCCAGTAATACCATAATTAGAACACCCATAAAAAGAACCATGCGGTCCATGTCGCAACACCATCGGCGCACTGCACTTCGGGCATCGACGTTTACCTTTAAATCCAGTATCGCGGTGATTCACAAACACAATCAACGCCACCCCAGCCGCCACCAAAATAGAAAGCAACCAATATTCCATAGTCGTTAATCAATCAGATACACATTAACCGCTCCGCCCACCACATCAATCGGCGTATAGTTATCAATCACCCAACCCCAATCGTTAGCTTGTCGACACATATGATTAATCATTGTTGAACGCGAGATAGCCATATATCCCTTATAATCATGATCCGCCGGTTCGGCTTGTCGATGAGGTAATTCGAGATAACGAGCTTCCGCCAATCCTGCAAAATTATCATAAGCAACAAACTCAATACCCTTATCTTTAACATAGGTAGACAGTGCCCGAGTCCCTTGACCCCAATCAGTATTCGAGTCATCCGATATAAACGGAATATTCTTAGGCTCACCCGATAATTCATTATAGTAAGGCAAATAGTATGGCCAAACCAACAGACTGCTAAAGGCTGTCCAGGCGATCAAGATTACGGGCAACCATTGCCAACGACGGAGGTTGATCGGGGCCCGACGAGCTTTATGCCACAACATGGCCGCCACATAGCCAGCCGGCACCAGCAGCAAAATGTAGGCCGGCAAAGCATGGCGGATGCCAATATTTATGCCCGACAAAGATGCGAACGCCAAATAAGATCCAATAGCAATTGCCAGATACCAAAATGCAAAACTCAATCGGTCAAATCGGAGCCGCTTGCCAATGAGAGCCACCGTGCTAACTGTCCCCATGAGCAGCAATGTTAGACTGCCTAGCGGCATCTTAAACAAGAACAGACTAGGAAAGTAGTCCCAGCGGCTGCCGTTATAGCACTGACCAAGCAAATAACTATCCCGCGGCGTCATGACATTGGCAAAGCCTTTAGCAAACATGGCTGGGAATATCACCAACACTGCCGCAGCCGGATGCTTGAAAATAGCCTGATGCATAGGATTGTCTGAAGGGTTTATCAGCCATAGCAATCCATAACCAAGCCATACCACTGCCAAGCTAAGCAGCCCAATGACTACCACCGACAGCACATAACTTAACCAAACTTGCTGACCAATCGATAAGCGCGGCAACCAAGATAACAGCCATCGTATAGGGCGAATACCATTCAAGCTAACAGTATTTAATTGTCGGCCATGATAGATTAGCCAAACGGCAACCAAAAGAGGCAGCAAGATACCCAGCATAGCCAATGAGAATTTGCTCAGCAAGCCAAATCCCAACACCACCCCAGTTACAATCAACCACTGCCAGCTCCTCTTATGCAAAAAATTCCACAAGCTGGCTAGTGTAGCCACAAAAAATAGGGCCGCGCCAACATCAGTATTTATATAATGACCGTGACTAAGAATAGTTGGATCAAAGGCAAACAGTGCCAAGGTCGCCAAACCAGCCACCACGCCGAACATCTGACGAGCCCACAAAAACAACACCAGCCCAAGTATCAAGGTCAAGCCAATCATCATGGTTCTGGCAGCCAGCAGAATCTTGTACGTGTCATTACCCTCATTAAATAGCAGCTCCCAGCCCCATCGATTAGCTTCGCCATAGGTAATATAATTAACATCCCGCTGCTCATCAGATAGGTTAAGAGCCTGCTCAGGCATAGTAGGATTGAGCCACACAAGTGGCACAGCCGCTATAGCTTTAATCAAAAAAGGGTGCTCTGGATCAAACAAAATATGATGCTCGGTCAAGGTAGCATACCCTGATAGCAAATGGATCGGCTCATCCACAGTCACTCCATCAGCTTGGGCGCCTGTCACCAATTGCCAAGCCATTGCAGCCAGCAGGATTGTCACCAGAAGCGGAGTTATGTGGGTAAATCTTCGAAACGTAGCCAGCAGGTTATTCAGCAATTGCATGTCGTAAAATAGCATCCTCAACTAAGTAGTCGGACAGGTTGATAAAGTAATTATTTTCCTCTAATCGTACTTCTACCCCCTCATCTCTCAACAATCTCGCCTGGTCTTCCTTGCCCACAGCCATATTTTCAATCGAGATCATACCATGACGATTAATAACCCGTTGCCAGGGCACATCACTGCTGACACATTTTGATAGAGCTATGCCAACCATTCGCGCCGATCGAGGCTGACCCAAAGCCGCCGCAATCTGCCCATATGTCGCCACCTGTCCGTAAGGGATAGCCTTAGTTGCCACATACACCTTCTCAAAAAAGTTCATGCCCACAGTATACTATACCGCACCAGAAACACAGGCCAACATTCCTCAGCTACACGTGTATGGCATGACAATCTCGTCGCCCGTCGCTCTAGCTGCAAGGAGGCCGCCTTGCAGCTAGAGCATCTTCATCATCGACATATCCTGGTCAGAAGCACCAGTATACTCCTCATCAAACCACTGCTTAAAACCCAACTTAGTATAAAAACGCTTAGCCCGTGGTGGGTATGTGCCGCGCAATTGAGCCTTGATTTGCTTAAAGCCCGACTCCATCAGCTCTTCGCAAGCATAAGCAAACAAATTTGTCCCCACACCTTGTCCGTTATAGCCTCGTTTAACCACCAAGCAAAACATGTTGAGTTGAAAAGGATTATTGCTATCTCGCACCCCACCTACAAAACCAATCACCGTGCCTTCATGACTTGCCATAAACATAGTCGGTCCGGCAAATGCTTCATCGAGCGCCTTGCCAGCCAAGGCAGTAATCTGTCGTTTCTGATAAAAATCAAAGACATCAGAATAAGAATCCAACATCGGACGCAACATAGGAAACTCGTTATAAGAGCATGGCACAAAGATCACCTGATTCATACTCCAATTGTATCACGGTTGGTAGATAATTAGATTGTCATCACCAGCGAAACCATAGTAATATAGGGTACATACTTACCTGCTATGACTTCCGGCATCTGTCGCAGTTTTATTGAAAGCGTAAGTCATACCCGTATGAATGACTCTCTGGTTCATCCTTCAGTACTTACTATTTCTGCTCACGCCGATGACCATGTCATGCCTGCCGGAACATTGTTCAAGCTCAAATCTCAGGGCTATCATCTCTACGAAGCCTTATTGACCGATTCTGGCGACGGACGTGATTTTAGAGATCAATTCTTGGTCAATGGCTTAGCAGAGCTGCGTCAGAGCGAATTTTTAGCGGCCACCAAATTACTTGGGACGAAGAAAGTTTTTGAATTCCATCAACCAGACTTATGCTTAGAGGTAAGTCGCGACTTAATTCTTGGTTTAGTCAACATCATTCGACAAGTAAAACCACAAACTGTCATTCTTCATCATTGGCACGACTGGCATCGGGATCATATTGCCGCCCATCAGCTCGGTGTCGAAGCTGTCAAATTGGCAGCCTCTGGCATTCAGCCCGAACTTGGCCAACCATGGCGAGTGCCACAACTGTTAGCTGCCGAAGGTGCATATTCTATTCAGCCGGATATCCTTGTCGATGTAACAGATTTTGCTCAGCTCAAACTAGAGCTGTGGGCACACTATGCCTCTCAAGCAACACCAGAAGAGACAGAATATATAGCCAGTCTACTCAAAGTCAGAGGGTATCAAATGCGCAATGGCCACACCCACCTGGCCGAAGGTTTTAGTATTATCCAACAGTCTCCACTCCAACTTTTCGACGAGCTTTAAATTATACTAGAAACCCATAGTATTGATATTGTATGAAAAATAAGTTACAATACTTTGGTTTAACTTGCACAATTTCAAGTAAAGAGGAGTAGTGACATGAGTCTCATCATAACGGCCTTGAGCCTGTGTGGGCTCGTTACTTCGAAGGCTATCTCCACCGCCTCGAACATTGGGGAGGATGAGCAGCTAGAAGCACTGCGATCCAGGCATGCTTCGCAGCCTCCAGAAAAAGTTACCAAAAAACACGGCCGATTTGTCGGTCAACTGCTAGCCATGGAGCCGAGTTATTACCCTTCACTCTATGCATGGCGGGGAAGTCTGGACGGGTTGGCGGTCTTAGTGACGTTGAGTCATCTAGAATCCTCGTCAGTCACAGCCAGAGTCATCCTGCGCTCGCGCAAGAAGCACAATGCCAGCAGGGCTCTCAAGGAGCTCATCGGTTTGGCGCAGTATTTCGCCAATCTGACTCAGCAGCCGTCGCAGCTATTTATCGTCAATCCCAACAAAGAGGCTTGGCAGGTAGAAGTTCACCCCGGCATTCAATTGCACGCTGGACAACTTTCGTCCACCGATAGTCGCGAGTATTGGGACTATCTCGATCTGGTGGCGTTCGACAAAGACCGAGTGGATGATAGTGATCATTGGACTGAAGCAGTCCGCATCACCATTCACCCTTCAGCCACCTAGCAACAATGGCGCCCTGCATACAAATTGCAGCGGCGCCATTTTCACATTTTTAGTCATGATAGATATACCGTCTATGCATGTTTGCCCGCCACAAAACCAGTAGTCCAGCACAGTTGAAGCGAATAGCCGCCAGACGGCCGTTTTATATCAAGCAGGTCACCCACGACCAACAAATTCTGCATGGAAGTAGAGCGCATTGTCCTCATATCAATCTCTTTTAGCGACACACCTCCATCAGCCACCACTGCTTTATCAAAACCCAGCAAGTGGCTAACAGTTAGCGGCACGGCTTTAACAAAATGAACCAACTCTTTACGCTGCTCTTTGCTAACGCTATGAATCTTAGTTTCTAATAGTAAATTTGGCATAGCCAATTTGGGCAAAGTTGATAGCCCGTCAGGCAGCCATTCTTTCAGAACAGTCTTCAGCTCCTTATTCTTATGAGTATCAAATAGTTCAACCAGCTTCCGATCGCAAGCGCCATGGTCCAAATCGGGAAACAAATCGAGTGTCAGCTGTACCTTGCCCGCCTCCATCAACTCACCTATCTTGGCCGCGCTATTAAGAATAGTTGGACCAGACAAGCCAAAGTGAGTAAACAAAATTCGACCATCGATGCGAAATTGCTGTTTACCATCCAGCCACACATAGACACGACTAGATACAGTTTTGCCTGCTAGATGTCTCACCCATCTCTCGGATACGGCAATCGGCACGATGCTTGGCGTAGGTTGTCGCACACTATGACCCAGCTTTTCCAACCATTTAAAACCATCCCCGGTCGAGCCGGTCTCAGGGCGAGATAATCCTCCGCAAGCCAACACATACGAGGCAGCTTTAATGTTGCCAAGGGAAGTATGAACCCCAATTATCCGACCATCGGCCTGTTGTATCGAATTGACCTGACAGCCAAGTTTTACCGTGACCCGTGCCTGTCGTAGTCGTAATTGCAAAAAACGCACCACATCCTCAGCCTTTTCGCTGTCCGGAAAGACTCGATTCTTGGCTTGAGTCGACAGCTTCAAACCACCATCTTCAAACCATGCCATTGTCTCCTTAACCGTAAATTGTGCAAAAGGGGAGTAAAGGTAGTCAGCTGCCGGGCCATAATGAGCCAATAAGGTGCGATTATCAAATTCAGCATTGGTTATATTGCACCGACCACCCCCAGTAATAGCCAATTTGGAGCCGAGTTGGCTATTTTTCTCCAGCAATATAACCTTTTTACCCGCCTCTGCAGCCACAATAGCTGTCATCATTCCAGCCGCCCCACCACCGATAACCAGCACCTCATAGATAGTTTCCGGCTTGCGAGTAGATGTCTTCTTCATGATTGCTATTGTCTCATATATTATCCAAAATAGCCGAAATGCTTAACTTGGGTGCAGTCAACCAAAGCGGAACAAGCATTGCTTGTAGATAGACTTTCGGACTGGCAAATAAGTGTGGGGCTAGCTATGTCTGGCCATCCACTCATTGAGGAATAGTTGCAGCTTCTGTTTGGTCATTTCTACATGGGTTATATGAGGCCCCCTCAATCGTCGCTTCATCTGACTCCACAGATTCTCAAGACGGTTAGTGCCGGTACAGTGTCCCTGAGAGTGATTCCAGATTTCTCTACCATGTAGCCTATCTATGCAATACCAGAGTAGTAGCCTGCTGCATCGCTCGCCACCAAGCTAGCAGGAATCACATGGCACTCAAGAAAGCTTTGGATAAGACCAGTATCTGGCGCTGAGAGTAGGATAGCCCCTTGATGCGGCAGTACTTGCCCCACCCATAGACAAGCTGTTTGCCTGAATACGAAAGACCTCTGGCAGTGAGCGCAGGAGGTACTACCAGAGACCAACTCCCACACTAGACGCTTGCACTCAGCCTCTGAGGAGGGCATTCTTTTATTTGGTATACTCTTCAGGGAACAGGTCCTTTCTGTATGAATTTGTGGTTTTGACCCTTCTTATTCTACAAGGTCTGTTCCACTTTAGTTCAACGCACCAGCAAAGGTTCAGATGAACAATTAACCGACATCTGCTATAATCCACAAGTCAATCGGCCCAATGTCCCCATGCATTACCTGTGCCTTTTGAATGTAACTTTTGACCTTTGCCTTTTAAGGTTTGATTTAATTTTCGGGGTGTGGCGCAGTTGGCTAGCGCGCTAGTATGGGGTACTAGAGGCCGGAGGTTCAAGTCCTCTCACCCCGACCAATATATGAGTCAAGATATGAGTCAAGAAAATTCCACCACCATTCAATCGTACGAGCAGCACTTACAAGACTATATTAATGGGACTCCTGCTCAGGCTAGCGACGTGGTTAAGGCCTGGATTGATCGATCCATTAATGGCTTGCCGCAAGACGCTGCCATTTTAGAATTAGGTAGCGCTTTTGGTCGTGATGCGGCCTATATGCAATCAAAAGGCCATACGGTTCAATGCACCGATGCAGTCACAGGTTTTGTCGATCACTTAAATAAGAGTGGTTTCTCAGCCAGACATTTTAATGCAATCACGGACAAGCTAGTAGGTCCTTATGACCTACTATTTGCCAATGCTGTCTTGTTGCATTTCACTCGATCCGAAACAGAGCAAGTGCTAGTTAAAATTTACAACGCACTTAAGGAAAATGGTCGCTTTGCTTTTACTGTTAAGCAAGGCCATGGAGAATCTTGGTCAGAAGCCAAAATAAATGCGCCTCGATATTTCTGCTATTGGCAAGCAGATGACTTAAATGCTTTGCTGACTAAGGTTGGATTTAAGAGCATTGACCTTGTCGACCAGGCAATGATCGAAAATGCTTATCAGATTCAAGTCATCGCCTATAAATGAGTATCTCTAGGACTAACAACTGATATTCAATATTAATATATTGTAAAACGATAAATAGTTTGATATGATGCTCAACATATAAAGGCATCACGAGCTATGAATCATCAGCCAAATACACCCATCAATATTCAAGCCAAATCCCAAACAATTCTAGCCGTAGGCGCATTGCTTGGGTTTGCGTTCTATATTTGTTTCTGGAATCAAGGCATTGGTCTATCTAGCCTGGTTTATTTGGCAATTGTGATTGCAGCAACCTGGTTGATTACCAGCCGGGACTTCAACAATAGCTGGCCCAAATCAGTCTGGATGATCATCGGCATAGCAGCTTACTTGGTTTTTATGCTTGTTTGGCGAGCCAGCAATTTTATGGCCGTGCTAAATCTGATGGTGCTCTTCGGTTTAGGGCTCTTAACAGTCTGGCGATTATCCAAACGCTCAATTTTTATGCCACCACAAGGGTACTTCTTAGTAGCATTTTTGCCTTTATGGTGGATAGTTCCTTTCTTTCAAACCCTGTCCCAAGCTATTACCAAACCCCAAGCCAAGATCTCCAGCGCTAGTTCCATCATTCGCGGCCTGATGATTGCCCTGCCTATCGCTGGCGTACTGCTAGCTCTATTTTCTCGGGCTGACCCAGCTCTCGGCTCTTTTCTAAACAACATATTCAATCCACTCAGCCTAATGCAAGGTGGTTGGTTTACTATCATATTGATGATCCTATTCGTAGCAGGATTTTTCGCCGCAGCCTTCTCCTTCATAGTCCGCAAAGGTCAGTCCTTTGCCTATAGCCATCAGGACAAAACCATTATTGGTCAAACTGAATCACAGATAGTATTGACCGTTATCAATGGAGTTTTCTTGCTCTATCTGCTATTCCAGTCAGTCTACCTCTTTGGCGGACAAGCCTATCTTGAATCTAGTGCCATCACCTATGCTGATTACGCTCGCAGCGGTTTCAACGAATTAATCTGGACAGCCCTCATCGCCGTAGGCGTACTTTGGCTAACCAAGCCTCATCTGGCTTCACAAGGTCTCAAATCATGGCAAGCTCGCCTAGGATCCAGTCTGATTATTCTTGTTTTAGTCGTTCTTGCCTCAGCTATCAATAGACTGTGGCTCTATGAGCAAGCCTATGGTTTCACTGTCACCAGACTTTTGGCTTATGCCTTTGCCGCCTGGTTATGCTCTGTCCTCATAATCATCTTCATGCAGATAGTCAAGCAACTACCAGCAATAATTGTCGGTCCTTCACTCATCAGCTCGACGGTTGTGATAGTCATCGCTCTCAACCTACTCAACCCAGAAGCTTTCATTGCCCAGCAGAATATCCAACGCTATCACCAAACTGGCAAAATCGATCTTGTTCATCTTGCCAGCCTCTCAGCCGACGCTACCCCAGCTCTCATTCCACTTCTTGATGATGAAGATCAGCTTTTAGCCCAAAGCACAGCATTTTATCTCCAAATGGATTTAAACCAGTACAGTTCTGTCAAAGGCAAAAATCAGTCATCCTGGCAGTCATGGAACTGGAGCAGAACCCAAGAGCAGCTACTATTAAATCAACAACAGCTCCAAGTAGACCCAAACTTCCACCCGCCCACCAACTCCAACTGGGACTAGCTCAGGTTTTCTGCTGTCACTTTTGCCTCTTGCCCTTTAATTTTTGTCTTTTGCCTTTTGATTTTTGCCTTTCCCTCGCTTGTCCGTTGACATATTCGGGTTTATTTCGGTATAGTCTGACTGGTCCCAATTATTCAATAAATCAGCAGATCAACCAAGTTTATCAAGCCTCGTAATTCTGCTATAGTAATAGTCGACCAATCTTCAGATTTTAAAACATATAAGAAAGGTGTCCAAATGGCAACTGCAGCAGACAATAAAAAAACCAATAGCAACGATGACAAGCTTCAGGCCATGAAGCTGGCTATGGAGCAGATTGAAAAGCAATTCGGCAAAGGCTCCATCATGAAGCTTGGCGATTCTGAAGGAAAGATGAATGTTGAATGCATTTCATCAGGATCTATTGCCCTAGATATGGCCCTCGGCGGCGGCTATCCTAAAGGTCGTATTATTGAGATATATGGTCCTGAGTCTTCAGGTAAAACCACCCTGGCCTTACATGCTGTAGCAGAGATCCAGCGCAATGGCGGCACCGCTGCCTTTGTTGATGCCGAGCACGCTCTAGATCCAATGTATGCCCAAAAAATAGGCGTCGACATTGACAACTTGCTGGTCTCCCAGCCAGATAATGGTGAACAGGCTCTAGAAATTACTGAGACGCTCATTCGTTCTGGTGCTGTCGATATTATTGTCGTCGACTCAGTTGCGGCCTTAACTCCACGAGCTGAGCTGGAAGGCGATATGGGCGATTCGCACATGGGTCTTCAGGCCAGATTGATGAGCCAGGCTCTACGGAAACTAACAGGTGCTATTTCACGTGCCAACACCACGGTTATCTTCACCAACCAACTTCGTGACAAAATCGGCGTTATGTTCGGCAATCCGGAAACAACCACCGGAGGTAAAGCCCTCAAGTTCTACGCCTCAGTTCGATTAGAAGTCCGTCGCACAGGACAGATCAAAGACATGGATAATGTCACCGGCAACCAGACCAAGGTGAAGGTGGTGAAGAACAAGGTCGCTCCGCCATTCCGCACTGCCGAATTTGATATTATGTTTAATGAGGGCATCTCCCAATCAGGCAGCACTTTGGACGTAGGTGTTGAACTTGGAATTATCAATAAGGCTGGATCGTGGTTTAGCTATGGCGACAACAAGATTGGCCAGGGCCGAGAAGGCGCCAAACGCTACTTCCAAGAGAACCCTAAAGTCATGGAAGAAATTAACTCCAAAATCCGTAATTCCAAGAATGTCGTTCCATTCGAAATCGGCAACAATGCAGATGGCGAAATTGGAACTGAGGCATCTGCCGATATGACGGAGCAAGATTAAAGTAATAAAACTTTGTTTGGTCTAATAAAGCAAAAACCCCGACTAGGGAGCTAGTCGGGGTTTTTAGTATGATAACAAGAATACGTTACTTAACGCGGATCTTCATGCTGGTACCAGCAATAAAGGCGGGAGTTTTTGTAGCAGGGATCTGCATAGCTTCACCGGTCTGTGGATTGCGGCCTTTGCGGGTAGCTCGTTTGCGTACCACAAAAGTGCCAAATCCGGTTACGGTTACTTTTTCTCCCTTAGCTAAAGATTTTTCAATAGCCGTGGTGGTAGCTTCAATAGCTTCTTTGGCAGCCTTCTTAGTTAGCTTAGCTTCTTTAGCAACAACCTCAATTAATTCTGACTTAGTCACAGGGGTTCACCTCCTTGTATATATAGAGGGGCAGTCTACAAAAAATAGTCTTTATTTATATCAGACTATCAGCAATATTTACCACTGTCAAGCCAAAAAAGACAGGCTTTGATGAAATATCGTCACCGGTCATGCATCCGCACCGGCTCGCTGGGCATATTAAAAATCTTCTAATCATCCAAGCACTTCTGGAGTATAACTGAGCTAATCCATGCCGAGCGCTCTATCAATTCTTTATCCTCTATGCCAGCCGTAATGCTGATTCTAAACATGCCAAGCGGGTCTTGATGCCAATTCCAGCAAGTCTCGCCGCTATAGCTAGCCACAGTGGCCGACTTCAGCTTTTCGCAACAGAGAACTTCTAGCCAAATATGCTCGTATAAATGACCAATCTCAGTGGCTAGCATTTCAGTGGCAAAGTTGTGTCCACAACCATTAAAACATTGAACATTATCGAGGAGTTCAGGAAGAAGATTAAGAAGGCGCTTTTCAAAACCAGGGAACTGACTAGTCATTAGGCTATCATGGCGAGCCAAAAATACTGCTTCGGTAGAGTCTTGTTGTAAATGTAAATGAAGCAGCTCAAATCGCTGATTAGGAGCCAACAAAGGGCAACTCTCTATAACTGTGGGACGATATGGGGCGGTTTGAGCCAGGGCAGTGGCGATATACATAGGCAATCTTCAAAAAAGTTCTTATGTAAAACTTAGGATGTATTCATCATGGACTATCTTATTAGCAGATTCAATTCCAAACACACTGGTGATTAAAAATGATAGTCACATATACCACTTAACTCAGATAGAACTCTGTGTTCATGAGTAGTGTGGATAAGTCTATCTCTGAACGCCTGGTTGATAATTGGTACAGTCGACTAGTATTCATTACCGTTCATTGCCTGCTAGGCCATAAAACCCAGGCTATTCCTGCTTGTTTACCTCCAGCTCCAGGGCGTTTACTATACATGCATGACACTCACCGCCATCGAGCAACAGCAAAAGGATCCAAATCGCGTCAACCTGATGGTAGACAATGCCTTTGCTATGGGGCTGTATATCGATTTGGTCTGGGAATTCCACCTCAAAGTCGGTCAAGCCGTGGATCAAGCACTGCTCAATAAGTTGCGACATGCCGATAACTTTCAACGAGCCTATTCCAAAGCGCTAACCTATCTTTCTGGGCGACCGCATTCAACCAAAGAAGTCAGCCAATACCTGCGTCAAAAGTTGATATATAAGCATCCGGACTGGCCAACCATGGCATCTGCTGATCAGCCGGCCTTCATTGAGCAGCAGCAGTCAGATATTGACCAAATAGTTACCAAACTAACCAAGGACGGCTATCTTGACGATGTCGCCTTTGCTAAGTGGTGGATTGATAATCGACGCACTTTCAAGCCCAGGGGAGCACGCTTGCTACTGGCAGAGCTAAAAGGCAAAGGAGTCTCGGACGGAGATATTCAACGTGCAGTAACTACGCCTAATATGCAGGGCCATTTTAGCGACACCCACCAGGCTAGTAGCAACGAAGTCTATGACGAGCAGTCAGACGCCTTGGCTTTAGCCCGCAAGCAAATCAAAAAATACGCCAATAAAACGCCAGATCAGCAAAAACAAAGCATTTACCGATTCTTGGCTTCTAAGGGCTATGATTGGGATACAATCGCCAAAGTGTGGACCGAAATAGGCAATCATACTGATGACAACGATATATAAACAGTGTTGATGTGTTTCCCTATCGCTCAGTTCTGCACAGCATTCGAGCCCCATAAACTATTCGCTTAAAGCCATCACTCGCCATCTCTGATATTTTCTTACCAAAACCCTGAATTATCAGAGGTTTTCTGGTATAATAGCCCCATGACTAGACAAGGAATGTCACCATGCAAACAGAAACGTTGTTATATCTCCTGCTCGGAGCGATTGGAGCAGGTGTTGTTACCTATGTATACTTCAACCGCCATAAATTAGGTGGCAGTAAAGGCGCAGATAGCCCGATGGGCATATCTGAAGCCGAAGCGCAAGCTCGAGAGATTCTCTTAGAAGCCAAAGACGAAGCGCTTAAAATTAAGCATCAAGCCGAGGATGAAACTCGGAAACAACACCAGGAAGTGTTGAATCTAGAGCGCCAAGTTCAGAAAAAGCAGGAAGCTTTAGACGTTCAAGCTGGCAATTTAGAAAAACAGTCTCAAGACCTTCTTGGTCAGCAAAATGAGCTGACGGCCAAGCTGAAGCAAATTGAAGAAGTTAAAACTCAGCAATTAGATCGACTAGAAAAAGTCGCTAAAATGAGCCAAGAAGAAGCCAAAAAACTCATCCTGGATACGCTTGAGGAGAGACTGAAAGACGAAAAAGCTCGCCGAATTAGAGATGTAGAATCATCGATTCGCGACAATATTGATACCAAGGCCAAAGATATCTTGGTCGATGCCATGAAGCATGGTGCAACTGATTATGTCGCCGAATATACTACCTCAATGGTTAAGCTGCCCGATGACGAAGCCAAAGGTCGTATCATCGGCAAAGAAGGTCGAAACATTAAAGCCTTTGAGATGGCGACTGGTGTAGATGTTGATATTGATGAATCGCCAGGCATGATTCGCCTGTCAAGTTTTGATGGTGTCCGTCGAGAAATTGCCCGACTTTCTTTAGAAGAACTAATGAAAGATGGTCGCATCCAGCCGACTCGTATCGAAGAGGTGGTGTCTAAGAAGTCCAAAGAAGTAGACAAAATCATCCGTGAGTCAGGCGAAAAACTAGCCCATGATGTTGGTGCGTACAACCTGCCTCGCGAAGTAGTTGAGGCGCTCGGTAAGTTTAAATACCGCTTCTCCTACGGCCAGAACATGTTAATTCATACTCTTGAAGAAACCAAGATTGGTATGGCCTTAGCCCGAGAACTCGGCGCTGATGTAAACACTGTTCGCCTAGGTGGACTATTGCACGATATTGGCAAAGTCTTCACCGACGAAGAAGGAACTCATATTGAGCTGGGCGTCAAATTTGCTCAAAAGATGGGTTTCCCCGAAGCCGTTGTTAATATTATCGCCGAACATCATGAAGATAAGCCCTTCTCTTCCATGGAATCAGTACTGGCCTATATTGCTGATGCCATTTCAGGCTCGAGACCAGGTGCGCGTCATGAAAGTGTCGAAGATTATATAAAGCGTCTCAAAGATATCGAAAATGTAGCCATCAACTTCTACGGTGTCGACAAAGCCTATGCTATCCAAGCCGGCCGCGAAGTCCGTGTTATCGTTAAGCCAGAAGATATCGACGACTCCGCCATGGTAGTTCTCGCTCATGATGTAGCCGAAAAAATCCACGACAGTGTCACCTACCCAGGCCAAGTCAAAGTCACAGTCATCAGAGAAACCCGCGCCCACGATATTGCTAAATAGTGCAGTCACGTATAAAAATTACACTATGTCACTCTGAGAGCAGCTAGAGGATGTATTTGCCCGTAGATATTGGATATCACTCTAAGCAAAGTGAAGAATCTTAACTATATGAGCAATTATTATGTTTATATACTCACCAATAAAACTAAGACAGTTCTGTATATTGGTGTAACAAATAATCTTTTTCGAAGAGTCGAGGAACATCGGTTAGGATTAGTTGAAGGGTTCACTAAAAAATATAAAACTAAAACTCTAGTCTATGCGCAAGCATTCAACTCACCTTTAGAAGCTATTGTTGCAGAGAAAAAATTAAAAGGCTGGACAAGGCAGAAAAAGGAGAATCTTATAGCATCAGTCAACCCCGAGTGGCAAGATTTAAATGTTGGTTAAAAAGACATACTTCTAGGCATAAACCTGACATAATCTTTTAGTCATCCTGAGCGAAGACGAAGGATCTAGATAGTTTATGAGACCAACACAAGATTCTTCGCTAGGCTCAGAATGACACAAAAAGTAAATTAGCAGCACTGCGCCATCTGTCTGATATAATGCAGCCACAATTACCTAGAAAGATTTTTATGAACATCCTCTACATCGGTGACATCGTTGGAAATCCAGGCCGCAAAGCAGTTATGAAGCTCTTGCCCGGTCTACGCAAAGAACACAATATCGACCTAGTTGTAGCCAACGCCGACAACTTATCATCCACCGGACGCGGCGCTTCCGATCACGGTCTTGACCTGATGTTTGGCTCAGGCGTAGATTTCTTCACCTCCGGCGACCACTTCTGGAAATTCCGAGACACCGTCGAGCTGATCGACCAAGGTCAATACGCCGTCATCCGCCCCGCCAACTATCCACCAGGCGCTCCAGCCAAAGGCTTCGACACCATCGACCTCGGCGCCAAAGGCAAGGTCTTGATTATCAACCTTCAAGGCCGAGTCTTCATGCGTGATCTCGTCGATGATCCGTTCCGTGTTATCGACTCAATTTTAGAAAAGTATCCCAGAGATGAGTATCCAACCATCCTGGTAGATGTCCACGCCGAAGCTACCTCAGAAAAAGTAGCCCTCGGCTGGTATCTTGATGGCCGCGTCTCCGCTGTTGTCGGTACTCATACCCATGTGCCAACTGCCGATCAAGGCTTATTGGAACAAGGAACGGCCTTCGTCGCAGACATCGGCATGACCGGCCCATTCCATAGCGTTCTCGGCGTCAAATCAGCTACCATCATTTCTCTCCAAATGAAGTCCACTCCCCACAAATTCGAAACCGAAGAAGAAGGCCCGGTCGATTTCCGCTCAGTCCTCATCACCACCGACGCCCAAGGCAACTCCACCGACATCAAACGCCTAGACCAACGCCTCATGCCCAATCCTAAAACAGGCAAGATAGACTAATCCTCTCCGAACCTCCCTACGATCCGCTACCCAGCAAGGCAGTGATCTGTCCGAAACCTCAATGGATTCCTTCGGATAGGCGTCACAATAACACTGCTACCAGGGCACTCATGACAAGAGAAGCCCATAGTTTGACACGGAATAGATGTTTTTGATATAATAAATAAACGCATCGCGCCTTGCGGTGACGTCGGTAGTTCGTTCATTGGAGCAAATTCCATGAGTGAGAAGACCCGTCGGAATGTCTCGAAGCACAACTTCCCTGTCGTCAGGAACGGAGACCAGGTCACTATGACCAAGGTTCAAACCGTTTCAACAAAGCAGCAGGAAGTTCTGCGGAACGAGCGTGCTCAGCGCCGACGCTGGGATCGAGCCAATCGGCTCGCAGTCCGAGCGCGCAGAAACGATTGCCCTATGCTGTTTGCGGCACATCTCCGCCAGCAGCAGATCGTCTGCACCTCGCCCGCCGGTGTCCGATACACCCAGGCTGATGTCCGGAGTTTCTTCCCGGACGCCTAGATCGCTTGGGCAACAAGAGCGAGAGAACACTCATAGGCGAGGGTCACCCATGTGACCCTCGCCGTCAACGTTTTTAAGCCATCTGTATTTGAGGCAACCTACCTTGCCGCATCCAAAGAGCTTCGCTTTAAAGCTTCCACAAATACTGCAACTGACCTTTCAACCCATAATCCTGAGTCAACTCAGACACCCCATACCACGGCGACAGTTTACTTGCCGTGCTCAACAGACTCTCCCACCAGCTTCCACTGTTATAGCGAACCACCGTCGCTTCACCAATGTCAGCCAAATCCATGCTCATCGATACAGCTTTATCCAAATTCCCCACCTCATCCACCAGTCCATTGTCCTTAGCCTGACTACCTGTATAAATTCGTCCATCAGCCAAATTCAACACTGCCTGCCGCTCCATGCCGCGACCGCTAGCTACTCGATCTACAAATTGCGTATAGGCGCCATCTACAACCGACTGCAAAATGGCTCGCTCCTCAACGGTTGCCTCTCGGCTCAATGAGCCCATATCTTTCAGCGAGCCACTCTTGACGACCTCACTGCTTACACCAATTTTCTCCATCAACCCAGATGCATTGTAATACTCCATAATCACCCCGATAGATCCGGTAATAGTCGCCGGATTGGCCACTATCTTATCGGCCGCTGCACCAATGTAATATCCTCCAGAAGCAGCTATGTCGCCAAAACTGGCTACCACGGGTTTGTTAGCGCCAGCTTTAAAAGCCTTAATCAGCTCAAAAATCTCATCAGACACCACCGCCGATCCGCCTGGAGTGTTGATTCTCAAGATCACTGCTTTGACCAATGAGTCATTGTCAGCTTGATCAAGACTTGTTCGAACAGTTTCGGTAGATATACCACTCGGCGCTTCCAAAACACCACCAGTACTCCCGCCCACGATACCCTGCAAATCAATAATCGCAATCTTATCCATCCCACTTCCCGAAACATAGACTTCATTGCTAACTTGGCCGCTTGCATTACCGCTCAGCCAGACGGTCAATACAATCAGTCCGATAACAACTAGGACAAACGATCCGATAGCATAAGCAGCGACAGACCAAGCCTTCGACAACCAGCCGAAGATTTTGGTAAATACGTTTCCGACATAGCCAATCCATGCTGGTTGAGATAGATTGTTACTACGAGCAGCAAAGCTTTCCGAGGAGGGTTGAGGGCTAGGCTCTGTGGTCTTATGAGATGGCAAAGAATGTTCAGGCATGATACCAGTATGGCAGAAGTTGCCCAAATCATCCAGGCTAAACGAGTAATTATGAAAAGGGAATTGTGAAAGGGGATTGTGAATGATACTCACAATCCCCATGACTCCTCCTTGATTAACCTCCATCCGCACTTCCGGCATCTTCTTGGACTTCAACCATCAGGTCATCGGACTGGCTGAACAGCTTGGCAGGCCAATTGGGTGACGTCTCTACAACCACGCCTGTCTTGAAGCGGACTGCTGGATGGTCTTGAGCAACAATGGCAAAATAGCTGCCGATTGTTAGCACCATGATCAACAAAGACACCCACACAAATCTGTCAGCCTGCCTTTTCGCCGCCAGCCACATCAGCGCCAACCCGCCATACAGCAAGATGACGGCAGTTAAGGTAGCTGCTGTCAGGTGAAAGGCGTCATAGATCCAAGCGTAGTGATGAGTGGTTTGTTCGTTGATCGGCCTTCCGTTAATATCAAAGATCCATTTCGCCACCAAGCAGCCGCTTGCGACAATCGCAACCAGCACGCTTATCGGCTGTTTTAACCAATCCGGCCATAGCTTGCATCCCTTTCTATAGGCACGAAGCGAAGCTGTTGCAGCTTGCGTGGAGCCGATCACTAGCAGACTATCGCCAACCAGAATAGTGAAGCTCAAGCTCCAACTATCCAAAAACCCCACTTCCCATACCCAATAATGCACCAGTAGCTGGTGGAGGCATAAATTGGCCACCGGCAAGATTAGCAGGCCGATCGAAAGCTTGACGAGCCAAATCATCAACAAAGGACATCGCTCAACAACGTACCGCCAAGTGCGGACATGCCAAACACAGACAGCCTTTGACAAGTAAACTGCAGTTGCCATCTCAACTCCTCCTGTTGTCTCATCCAACCTACTTCCTTGTAACGCAATCTACCCGGTTCAGTCAATGATAAATAATTCACGTAGATTATATGGCTATAAGATTGTATAGATACAGACAATCTTGATTGGAAGAAGTATAATCCGCCCATGACCCAGCTCGAACAACAAGCCGTCATAGCTATTGTAGGACCAACCGGTGTTGGCAAAACCTCTGCTGCTATCAATTTGGCCAAGCAAAATAGTCTAGAATTAGTGTCTGCCGACAGTCGACAGCTATATCGGGGCATGGATATCGGCACTGGCAAAGAAGTTGATAAAGGTCAATGGTATGACATCAACAAACGCCCCACCTTAGTCATTGATGGCATTCGTATTCATGGCTTAAATCTCACAACCCCCGATCAACCATTTTCTATCGCTCAGTGGCATCATCAAATCGCCACCATTCTTGATGAAATTCACCAGCGTGGCCAGCGCCCGCTCATAGTCGGCGGTACAGGATTTTACCTTCAAGCACTTCAAGGTAAAGTAGCGACCATGTCTATTCCCCCCGACCAACAATTGCGCCAACAACTATCCAGCCTAACAACCTTGCAACTATTTGAAAAATTACAACAACGAGACCCCACCAAAGCCAATACACTCAACAACTCCGATCGCCATAACCCGGCCCGCCTGATCCGCCTTATTGAGATCCTCAACCATCAACCCAACCCCCAACCCCCCTCGTCGCCCGTCGCCCGTCGCCCGTCGCTCAGTCTTCACTTAATAGGCCTAACGATGCCCCGTCAGCATCTCCATGCCAAAGTTGACCGACGTATCGATCAAATGGTCGACCAAGGTTTAATAAAAGAAGTCCAAAATCTCATTGACCGCTACGATCCTCAATTGCAGGCTTTCAAAACCATCGGCTACCAAGAAATTATTCAGCATCTTCAGGGGCACATATCTCTAGAGCAGGCGCTGCAGCAAATCAAACATCACACCCACCACTACATCCGTCGCCAGCAAACCTGGTTTAAAAAGCAGCCCGTCCAATGGATAGATGTCGATCAATCTGACTGGCTAGATCGGCTGCAATCAGCCTGCGCGACGGCCACTGACCCCAATCAACCAACAGCCTCTAGCTAGCATCCAACCACTATCACTGTTATAATGCCGTCATGTCACAACAAATCGTCAAAGTAGAAATTAGCATTAAATCCTTGCTGCTTGTTATAGCCACGCTGGTGTCACTGTGGGTAGCGCTGTTACTCAAAGACATTATCATCACCATATTCATCGCCTTTATTCTAACGGCTGCCATAGAACCACTCGCTATTCATCTCAAGAGATTCCGTGTCCCCCAGGTCATTTCCTTATTCTTTGCCTATGTTGCCATAGCCGGACTTTTTGTTGCCCTATTCTTCATGTTGGCGCCGCCGCTCATTACCCAGGTCGATGCCTTAGTCCGCAATCTACCCACCTATACCGCTCAAGCCATAGATGCTTTAGTAGGCCAGGGAATCGATGAAGATCAGATTAATCAATCTATGCAGGCCGCCACCGATTTCTTGACTGATCGAGCCGAAATTCTTTCAGGCAGCGTCCTTCAAATCGGCCTAGGCTTAGTTAGCGGTTTGTTTGCTTTGATTACGGTCATTGTCGTCAGTTTCTATATCTTGATCGAAAAAGCTCGTCTCTATGAAGGATTGTCCTTAACTATTGGTCAAACAAGGTATCAAACAATCAAGCCAATTATTGAAAAAATTGAAAATCGACTTGGATCTTGGGTCCGAGGACAGTTATTGTTAGGATTAATTATTGGCTTAATTACCTGGATTGGTTTAAGTTTGCTTCAGATACCTTATGCCTTGCCGTTAGCCATCATCGCTGGCATTCTTGAACTAGTACCACTTATCGGTCCGATTATCGCGGCTATTCCTGCCATTGTTGTAGCCCTCACTATTAGTCCTGCAGTGGCCATAGCCACCAGCATCTTCTATGTAGTAGTTCAGCAACTCGAATCAAATCTGATTGTGCCCAAAGTCATGCAAAAAGCTGTTGGCTTAAACCCCTTCTTCGTCTTAGTTGCCATCCTGGCCGGTGCAGCCTTAATGGGAATAATGGGAGCATTGTTAGCCATACCAGTAGCTGTAGTGATTGTTACCATCCTTGAGCATTTTAATAATCAGTCTTCTGCAATAGCAGCTATAGAAACACACGTAGAATCACCAGTTAAGAAAACACCTACTAAATCGAAGTAGAAACATAAATCAAAATCGATCCATAACCGCCAGACACTGCCCATGCCTGAATTCCTCCCGCACACAGCCTCACTTTCTCAATTAGAAAAAAATTACCAAACTTCACTTAAAAATGGCCTGTCATCCGACCAGATCGAGTCGCAACAGCTAAAGTTTGGCTCTAATGTTCTCCCCAAGTCAAACAAGATTGTTTGGCTGGAGTCTCTCAAGGCAGCGCTGACATCGCCAATTATTGTCCTTTTAATAGTAGCCACGGTCATCACGCTATTGCTCCACGAGTACATCGAGTCATTCATGATAGCCCTGACCATCGTTCTCAACACCTTGATGAGCGTTGTTCAAGAAGTCCGCGCCAGCAAGGCTATCGATCAACTAAAAAACATGCAAGGCTCCAAGGCTCGACTGGTTAGAGATGGCCAAGAGCAGCTAGTTGATTCGGACGAGGTTCTGGTTGGAGACATTCTAGTTTTTGAAGCAGGCGACAAGATAGCGGCCGATGGGCGATTGATTGAAGCGGCCGATCTGCGACTCAATGAGTCACTTTTAACTGGCGAGGCCACGCTGGCCAGTAAAGAGCTAGGAGTCACCAAAGGGGCCACCTTGATTGCTGAGCAGACGAATATGGTCTTTTCAGGTAGTTTTGTCGGTGCCGGTCACGGCATGGCACTGATTGTAGCAGTAGGGGCCGATACTGAGCTTGGTAACATTGCCAAAGAAGTCAGCGACAAGGAAATTAGCAAAACACTCCTCGAGAAGAGGCTCGGCAGTTTGGCTAAATGGCTCGTTTCAATCGTGCCAGTCTTATCAATTGGAGTTTTTGCCATCGGATTGCTTCGCGGCTATCAACCATACGAACTATTCTTGGTAACGGTCAGCCTGATGGTGTCAGTGGTGCCTGAAGGACTAACCCTGGGAGTAACCATTGCCTTGGCAGTCGCCGCCTGGAGAATGGCAAAACAAGGCTCAATACTCCGCAATCTCGCTTCAGCCGAAACGCTGGGTTCTACCACCATCTTAGCTGTTGATAAAACAGGTACCTTAACCAAAAATGAGCTCACCGCAACCCACCTCTATTGTCTGGGTTTGCAATTGATGCGATCGGTTGATGAGGTGCCCGGTTGGCAGGTTGAAAGTGGCTCATACAACAAGCAGGACCGGCAAATGGCCACCGAACAAGCCAAGAAGCTAGCGCTGATCGGGGCCCTCTGCAACACCTCGCACATTATTGAAAAAGATGGGCGCACTGTCACCATTGGCGACCCACTCGAGGGAGCTTTAAAGGTACTAGCCACCGAACAAAATCTTGATCTGGTGCAACTAGAAAACCAGTACCCCAAAATAGCCGAAGTACCATTCTCCTCTGAGCTTCGCTATATGGTTACTATTCATCAATCAGATAAGCAAGAATTAGTCGCAGTCAAAGGAGCTCCTACCGAAGTAATTGAATTATGCAGCTTTGAATGGGTTGGAGACCGTAAGGTCAAGTTTACCGCCGCCACTAAGCAACAATGGCTTGACACTGCCAGTCAGGAGGCCGCTACCGGCTTGCGTATGATGGCCTTTGCCTACAAAGAAGGGGACTATGACCCTCACAAGCCAGTAGACCAACCGGTTAATCAGCTGGGTTTTGTTGGGCTTGCTGGTTTTGTTGACCCATTACAGCCGGGGGTAGACAAAGCTATTAAGCAAATTCAAAAATCTGGAGTCAAGGTCATGATGATTACCGGCGACCATGCGCTGACCGCCCAATCAATTGCCAAATCTCTTGGTCTTAAGTCAGATAAAGTGGTAACTGGCGCAGATATAGAATCGTTGCAGCCAGACGAGCTGTACGCCCGTTTAAAAGAGACGGCCGTTTGTGCCAGAGTTGCCCCACAACATAAGCAGAAAATCGTCGAAGTCCTCAAGATGCAAGGTGGAGAAATAGTGGCCATGACAGGTGACGGCGTTAATGATGCCCCAGCTCTGGTTGGCGCGGATATTGGCGTAGCCATGGGCAAAGGCGGCACTGATGTAGCCAGAGAAGCCTCTGATTTGGTATTAACCTCCAATCAGTTCAGCGCCATCGTGGCTTCAGTCTATGAAGGCCGAAGCTTGGTGGCCAATATTCGCAAAATGATTACGTTCCTCCTATCTACCAATGCCAGTGGAATGTTGGTGGTTACGACATCCTTTGCGTTTGGGCTACCGGTACCTGTCAATGCCTCGCAGCTACTATGGATGAATCTTGTGACTAGTGGCTTGCCTGACACCTCGCTTATTTTTGAGCCTCGCGAAGAATCATTGGTCAGCCAGAAACCGGATGGTAATAAGCTCTATCTCATCAACAAAGCTATGGCGGCCCGCATTATTTGGCTGGGCTTATGGATCGGCGGAGGCAGTTTCCTAGTCTTCTTTATTGCCTGGCAGACAACCGGCAATATCCTGTACGCTCAAACCATGGCTTTGGCTCAGCTTGTTATGTTCCAGCTAGCCAATGCTTTCAATTCTCAATCAGCCACAGCCTCAATGTTTACAACCTGGCTAAAAAATAAATTCCTTTTCTGGTCAGTTATCTTCGGCATAGTCTTACAAGTTGGCATTCCTTATACTCCCTTCGGTCGGGATATCTTGAGAGTCATGCCACTGTCTCTAACCGATTGGATAGTAATTGCTTGCCTATCGCTCAGCTTAATTGTAGTCGAAGAAATACGTAAGTATATTGTCCGCCGCCGCACACGTTAAGAGCGTGTAAGGTAAGTAATAAGGTTTGATACATAAAAATACCCCATAAGTTGGGGTATTTTTATGTCTTAAGCAGACCTGTAAGCCAGATTTTGTTTTAGTTGTGTCATCTATCTTTGCGCTAAAAAGCGCAACCTGGTCCTCGCGTTCCAAGGTGCCCTCGTCTTCGCTCCTCGCCGAGCAGGCTGATAGCGGAGCAGTCGGAGGTTGCTGCAGCTGGGATTGCCCGTTTCATACTCACTCGTCTCTGTTGCTCTCGAAAGGTGTCAATTCACCCTCCGTTTTTAGACCCACATGTGAGTTAACCCCGAATAAATCGGGGAAAAAGTCTAAAACACCAGCGGTTACCCGTCGGAGCTTACGCTCCGTCACTTGCTCTATGCAGTCTGGACTTTCCTCGCTGATTACTCAGCGCGACCAACCAGCCTGCTTAAGACAACAGTAGTATAACATAGCCACCTTTGATGGCAGGGCAAGAACTAGAACTAGGAGGTGCCACTAGCCGCTACAATCCCTTCCTAGTCCTAGTCCTAGTCCTAGTCCTAGTCCTAGTCCTAGTTCTCAGTTCTAGTTCCAGTTCCAGTTCTAGTTCTAGTTCTCAGTTCTAGTCCTAGTCCTAGTCCTAGTTCTCAGTTCTCCTATACTGCAAAGCCTCAGCAATATGAGCCGTTTCAATCTCAGCACTACCAGCCAAGTCAGCAATAGTCCGCGACAACCTCATGACTCGGAAATATGATCGAGCGGACAGCTGCAACTTCTGGCTGGCTTTTTGAAGTAGTTCAGTCTGCATCGGTCCCATCTTGCACCAAACCTTAAGCTGATTAGTCGACATTTCGGCATTGCTAGTTAGTCTGGTCGATTGCAATCTCTCAAGCTGGATAGCCCGAGCAGCCGCAACTCTTTGCCTGATACTAGCCGAGCTTTCAGCCGTACTTTGTCCCAAATGAGCAAAATGCTTATCATCAACTCGGGGAACTTTGACAAACAAATCAATGCGGTCCAGCAGCGGTCCGGAAACACGCTTGCGATACAGAGCGATCTGCCGTGGATTACACAGACAATCGCGATGGGGATCGCCTAAATGCCCGCAAGGACAGGGGTTTTGGGCAGCGAGCAGCTGAAACCGTGCCGGGAAAGTGTAGCTAGCTTTGGCGCGGCTAACAGTAACCAAGCCATCCTCCATTGGTTGTCTAAGCACCTCTAGTACCGACCGAGGAAACTCTGCAAACTCATCCAGAAAAAGTACGCCTTTGTGGGCCAGACTAACTTCACCAGGCTTCGGATTGCTCCCTCCGCCGATCATTCCAATACTGCTCGTAGTATGGTGAGGGCTACGAAATGGCCGTTGGCGTATCAATGGATTTGTACCAAGTAGCCCGCACACGCTATGTATAGTGCTGATTTCAAGAGATTCAGCCGTTGTCAGCGGCGGCAAAATACTGGCAAACGCTTTGGCTAACAATGTTTTTCCGCTACCCGGCAAGCCTTCCAGCAGGATATTGTGCCCACCTGCCGCAGCAATCTCCAAAGCCCTTTTTGATTGCTCTTGACCAAGGATATCTGCCATATCAACCTGATCAGTCAAACCTTCAACCGCCTCCATCCATGGCTGACACACATACGCTGTGGCTGGTGCAGTATTGGTTAAATGAAGAACAAGTTGGCCTAGTGTTTCAATGCCATAGACAGCCATATCTTCAATGGCAGCCGCTTCTGCAGCATTATCCTTGGGCACAAATAATGAGCGAGCTCCTTCCTGTTTAGCCAGAGCCGCCAGCGCTAGCATGCCAGTTACAGGGCGTAGCCCACCATTTAAAGAAAGTTCACCGAAGAACCAGCATGACTCAATAGTGCAGCTAACTTGCCCAGAAGCTATCAGAAGGCCGACTGCAATTGGCAAATCAAATGATGGACCATTTTTGGGTAGGTCAGCCGGCGCCAAATTTACAGTAATGCGATGTTGGGGAAAAGTTGCTCCGCTATTGTAAAGTGCCGACCTAACGCGTTCTTTTGCCTCATCGGTGGATTTATCGGGCAAGCCTACCATCGTAAATCCGGGGAATGATTGCTTAGCCACATCCACTTCCACAGTCACCGGCACAGATTCCAGGCCGCAAATGGCCCCTGTCATAACATTCGCCAGCATACAAATCCTATCTGGGCAGGTAGTCGTCTGGTCAGAACATACGTAAAACTAAATCATACGTCAACAGACAAGCATAGATGAGAGACTGACAAGCCAGGTCAGCATCGGCAAGCTTACTAACATTGAGAAGCATAAGCGATTGCTTGATAGAGTATAAAATAATATGGTACTATGAGTATCAAGTTCCAAGTCAAAATAGGAAATATGTCTCCATCAAGTGAGCTCTTACCTAATAAATTGAAATGGCTAACCATTAGCGCCTTTGCCGGACTTTTTATAGTCATGGTCATTTCTTATATTTTTTCACCTAAGATTCAACTTGATAGCTATAACCAAGACTATAGCCAAGAATCAACGCCCTTGCTTGGTGCCCAAGCTACTGATTCCGCGTCAATCGCTATACCGAATTCCTCCCAATCTGCATCCGAGTCCGCTCAGCTGGATGATAATCAGCCACCAAGCGTTCAATCAGTTCAGGACGCCGAGCAGCCATTGTCAGGTGGGTCAGCGTCAGCCATCCTCAACACAAACCCAAAGGACGTGAATCAGCCTCCTGCTGTTAGTCCTCAAGCTCCGTCACAACCAGCAGTTAAATGTCAATTTAGTGGAAGCCAGATCAAGAAAATCTTCGGCATTAGCTTAAGTAGCGCCAAGGTCTACTTTACCCCCTTGCATAAGGATTTATATCAATCGTATCTGGAAAAATTCAAGAACAACACCAAGCTTATATCGTGGTATTGCACTGAAAGCGAAGCCCGTCAGGCTGGCTTTACAAACTCAATGCAAATACAACAGCTTTTAAAAAATTTAATTAAACGGTGACAGATTTGGCAAACTGAGAGTGTTCCGCAGCTCAACTATAGCCGGGATCTCAGACAACAGTAGGCTAGCTACAAGCAGCAGTCCTAGACACACCAAACTAATCCAGCCGATCCGGCGTAGTTCTTCCCAAGCGTATGTATATGTAGCTTGAATATGAGCATCAATAGCCAGGTTAGGCTTGGCTAATTCATTAGCGATAATAGCGTTATTCGACACCGGCACTGCATCGACTGCCCCTGCATCTCGAGAAGGGGTAGCGGCCTGACGTTGACGGTGCTGTACTTTTTGTTGTCGTGTTTTTCGTACCTGAGGCATGTCAGTATTCTATAGTCCATTGCGGTGCTCGTCAACCGGTCAAAGATAGGACATGAGCATAGTAAGTAAGCAACTGCATGCAGGCAACTTCTTGTTTCCGCCTTCTAGTTTAGGTTATCATTGACAGGCAAGCCATAAATCAAGTAAAAATAAGAGTATAATAATTACTCATCGCTAGGCAATAAAAAGGTATTTACGCAATCTATGTCCACATCTCCTCTCAATAAATCACTTGAAGCACTCTTCATCTCCAAGGTCAGGCTCAAGCTGCTTCAAGTCTTCCTGATCAATCCTGGCTCTCTCTTGTATGTCCGAGAACTCGTTCGCTTGGTTGACGAAGAAGTAAACGCTGTCCGTCGAGAATTAACACGACTTCACAAGATCGGCTTGTTGCGGTCAGAGGAACGAGCCAACAGGCTCTATTACCAACTGCGGACCGACTTTTCATTCTATCCCGAATTGCTGCGTATGTTCGCCAAGACCACTGATTTAGGCGGGGATATTGTTCAGCATGCCAATGAACTAGGCAAAGTCAAACACGCCGTCTTATCCGCAGCATTTGTCAAAGGTCGCGTTGCTCGCCAACACGAAGTAGACCTACTCCTTGTAGGACGTTTAAATAGCACCGCTCTTTCTGATTTAGTCAAAGAGTCGCAGCAGCGTCATGGCCATGAGATAAATTACACCATCATGACCGAAGAGGAGTTCCAGTTCCGCAAAAGCCGCCGCGATCCATTTTTGACTGGATTTATGCAGCAAACCTGGATTAACCTCATTGGCGATGAAGAAGAATTCGTTAAAATGGAGCGCTAATGGTAAACAAACGAGCCAAATTCGAAGCGTGGATGAAGCAATCGGGATTTGATCTGGAAGCAGCCCGACTCAGCATGGATCATGGCTATTTTGAATGGGCTAGTTTTCAAGCTCAACAGTCAGCCGAGAAAGCACTGAAGGGGCTGCTCATCCATCTGGATGGCATCGCTCCTCGAGGTCACCGTTTGGGTGGATTATTAGGGTTGGCCAATCATCTGGATGACAGGGTTCGCGATCAAGTCAGGGTCTCGGTCTCCTCACTAGAGGCAGCCACCTTTGTTTCCCGGTATCCATTTGCTATTCCAGCCGAAAAAGTAAGTCCACATGAATTTATAGAAAAGGAGGATGCTGAAGAATGTCTAGCCGAAGCAGTCGATATTTATCAACAGGTGCAGCGTTTCGTCAACAGCTCGACGACGCCGTCAATAAGTTAATTGCCGAATTCAAGCCGGATAGTATTTATCTATTTGGAAGTCTGACTCGAGGCCATGCGCGCCCGGAATCTAGTGTCGATGTCTTAATCGTCACTGAGTCTGTTGGTGGAACGCGATTTCTACAGCGAATCAAAAAAGCCATTGCAGTTACTTCCGATGTCTTGCCTAATATTGCCCCCTTAGTTTACACTCCAGAAGAAGTAGAGCTGCTGCAACGACAAGGAGACGGTTTTATCCAAGACATACTTGAAGAGGGCAAGGTTCTCTACCAGTCGTCTGGCAGTAGCCCCATCAAATAAAGGTACTCGCCTGTTGCGCATCCGTAATCAATTGCTTATACTACCTGACAGATTTAAAAGACTATGAATACACGCAAAACCTTGTGGGCCATCGTGGCTCTAACATTAGTAGCCCTCGTTATTGATATTCCCAATATCCCTCTCAATTTTCAGATAGGGTCATGGAAAGTCAACCAAACCATCCAAAGTCCCAACTTGGACTTATCAGGGATAGGCTGGCCGATTTTTAAAGAAATAAATGTCCGTCAGGGCCTAGATTTGCAAGGTGGCACCCAGGTAGTGCTAAGCCTTGATATGACAGATATCGACGCTTCCGATCGACAGGCTGCCTCTGACGCTGCGGTTACTGTCTTAGAAAATCGCGTCAATTTCACCGGCGCCACCGAAGCTGTAGTCCAACCAGCCAGAGCAGGCGATGATTATCGGGTAATTGTTGAACTACCAGGAGTAACAGATACCGCTCAAGCAGTAGCCTTAGTTGGTCAAACCGCCAAGCTCGAGTTCCGCGAGTCTGCAGATCCTGCCAATGCAGCCAACACCTATCCCACCCTAGAAAATACCATAGCCACGGGGCTGAGCGGCAGTGATCTAGATAGTGCAACAGTAGATACCACTCAAGGCACAGAGCCAATGGTAGCCATAGTCTTTACTGATGAAGGCAAGACAAAATTTGCTGATTTAACCAGCAGATTGGTTGGTCAGCCTTTAGTCATCTTCCTTGATGGCATGGCTGTGGCTGCCCCAAATGTTCAAACAGCCATTCTGGATGGCCGAGCTGTGGTCAATGGCGGATTTACAATCCAAACGGCCAAACAGTTGGCATCTCAGCTATCAGCCGGAGCATTGCCAGTACCAATCTCTGTAGTAGAGCAGCGCACCATTGGGGCTACATTGGGCCAGGCATCAATTAATCAAAGCATTGTTGCTGGAGCTGTTGGTTTGCTTTTAGTTATGATCTTCATGGTGCTCAACTATGGCAAGCTAGGCCTCGTTGCCAATATCGCGCTCATCTTGTATACCTTATTTAACCTAGCCTTAGTCAAACTCATTCCAATTACCTTAACTATGGCCGGTGTAGCTGGTTTTATTCTGGCTATCGGTATGGCTGTGGATGCCAACATCTTAATCTTTGAACGAATGAGAGAAGAAATTCGACGAGGCAATAAGTTCCGCGCCGCCATCGAGATAGGTTTTAATCGAGCCTGGCCGTCAATTCGTGATTCCAATGTATCCTCACTCATAACCTGTGTTATATTATACTTATTCGGTACCGGCATGGTTCGTGGATTCGCCCTAACTCTCGGCTTAGGCGTGCTGGTATCAATGTTCACCGCTGTTGTCGTCAGTCGAACCTTGCTTCGTACCATGTACGGCGGCCCATCCTCGCCAACCAAATCCGGAGTCAAAATCCCTGGCTACGGCACAAATCGTCCGGTCAAATCAACCCCTCAAGTCCAACAGGGAGGCGCTTAGCCAAAACATTATGCCAGAAACTGTCCCACACACTCTTGCATCACAAGCTACTCAATCAAAAGTTGAATCTATAGCGGCTCATATCGAGTCCCAGCCAAAGTTTGATTTTGAAGAACTCAAACAAACTCTTACGGATCAGCTCGAATTAATCCAGAAACAATTTAAAGTTAAGCACCGCAACTTACTGCGATGGTCAGCTCGACAGGGGTATACACTCCACTTTCTATCTGAGCATGCCAGCAAGGCCGCAGTCAGCGCTGGTCTGGTCGGTGGTTTGCTCGCCGGCACACCTCAGTTTATCGCTAGTCCAATGCCAGGCCAAGAAGCCGGTCATATTCTTTCCACTTCCACAAAGTCTGAGCCAATGCAGCTCAGCCAAAGCACTGAAAGCGCTCGCCAAAAGCACCAGTTAACCGTCGTTGCTATGCAACAAAAGCAAGCCGATCAGCAGCAAGAAATAATGCAGCATCTACTGAGCGCCAGTCAGGTATCGCCAGCCGAACTCAACGCCGATGGCGCCGCTGATATGGTTAGTCAATTAACTGGCATCCCAGCCACTGCCGAACTTGAAGGATTCAGGCTCAACACCAGTCTAGGGCGGATTGGGGCCGAACAGCACCTGCGACTTTACCCAGGGCAGACACTTGAGGAACATTTTTCTTCATCTCAAGAAAGATTAGCCTTTCAATCATCTGGGTTCGCTCCAGGTGCGGGTGCATATGGTAGTTTTGCTCCATCGGCCGCCGCAGTCACACCGCAAACCATTCAGCGCGAAAAATATTATGTTGCCATTCAGACCTTCTTGTCGCCAAATTGGAAGGGCAATGTCAATCAAACATATAACTGGTTTCGCTATCGAAAAATAGTCATCTATCATCCAATCACGCAAAAGGCGGTAGTAGCCGTAGTTGGTGACGCCGGACCAGCCCTCTCTACCGGCAAAAATTATGGCGGCTCACCGGAAGTTATGTCTGCCTTGTCAACCCATGATGGTTACGGTTCATCACCGGTTATGATGTTTTTTGTTGATGATCCTGACAATCAAATCCCCTTGGGTCCAGTCAATTTCAAAGCAGTAGTGCAAGGACAATAAGTATGGTATCAAACTGGAGGTAATCTTTATGCAGCAGCTCCTCACCCCGCTAGTAGATAAGCAGCAATGGCTAGTTGAACTTGGTTTTGAAGACTATAACAAAGAGCAGCAACAAGCACTGTGGGACCTTGTGACTCGTGCCCTAGAAACAAAAATCCTTGACGCTTTGCTAGACAAGCTCAGTCAGGCCGATCAGCAGGCACTCATTCAATATATCTCTGAACCAGAAATGCAGCCGCAGTTGACCGAATTTCTCGATAAAAAAGTCCCCAAGCATCAACAGCTCCTCGAAGCCACTATCCTTCAATACAAAAAAGAACTCAAGCGCGATCTCGAGCGCTTAGTCAAGAAGAAGCAACAGCAGTGAGTGCCCCACGTATGAGCCATAGAAGCGCCTTCTATTCCTCCTCACTACTCCTCCTCACTGTTTCTTCCCAATGCTTGACCCTTGACGCTTGCCCCTCAAACTATGTATAACATATCAGATAGCCGCCTTAATGGTTGCTCTAACTAATTTCCCTCCCCGAATCAGGAGTATTAAAAAACATGTTCGATTTTGTTGCTAAAAAGTGGTGGTGGTTTACCCTGTCAGCCCTCTTAATTATTCCTGGTATCATCTTCCTAGCTCTAGGCGGACTAAAGCCTGGCATCGATTTTACCGGTGGTAGCGAGCTTGAGTTACGTATCACCCAAGCTAGCAATATTACCGAAGCGCTGCAAGCTCAGGCTGAAACCGAAGGTCTAGAGTTGGACAAAGTCATTGTGGCGGGCAATGACCATTACTTGCTCCGTTTTAGGCAACTCGCCCAACCCCAAGCCACCGCCTATATCGAGCGTCTCCAAAGTGGCTTAGGCCAGGTTGAACAAATCAGCTTTATCAATGTCGGCCCCACCATTTCTGGATCTTTGGATTGGCGGTCATTCTTGTATGGTATTGGTCTGCCTCTCACGCTGCTTGGTATCAATATCCCCACCAGCAATATAGCGCAAGCCATCGGTGGAATTTTCTGGGCTTCTGTGGCCATAACCTTTTATATTGCCTTTGCTTTCCGCAAAATCCCCAAGCCATACTCATCTTGGACCTTTGGTTTTTCAGCCATAGTTGGTTTAGTCCATGACGTCCTATTTGTTATCGGCGCCTTTGCTATCCTTGGCTATTTCTTCAATATCGAAATAGACACCTCATTCGTTACCGCTCTGCTCACCGTTATTGGTTTCTCTGTTCACGACACCATCGTTGTCTTTGACCGAATTAGAGAAAACAGTCAACGCTACAGCAACACTCTCAGCTTCGATCAAATTGTAAATCTATCTGTTGTCGAAACCTTAGGTCGATCAGTCAGCACCTCTTTGACAGTCGTCTTGGTGCTTGCCTCACTATTCCTTATTGGCGGCGAGTCAATTCGATGGTTTGTATTTGCCTTGCTGATTGGTACTGTAGCAGGTACGTACTCATCCATCTTCAACGCAGCCCAAGTTCTGTCTCTCTGGGAAGATTGGCGCCTTCGTCGGTCTCAAAAGTCTAACAAGCCGACATCTGGAGCTATTGCTACCAAACGAAAAAAGACCAATCGTACAACTGCCACCGGAGCCAAGTCGAAAAAAGCTTCCTCAGCACCTTCATTGGCTACATCATAGCCAATTAAAGACTTTATGACCGTGCCCACCAAAACGTGGCGCCTCGCCGAGCGTCTTCATCCAGATCTATTGCAACATTTGCTGACTCAACGCCATCTTGAGTCTCCATCCGATCAGCAATCTTTCTTCAATCCCCAGCTCAGTCACCTGCCATCTCCTGGTGTTTTCCCTCAACTAAATACTGCAGTTGAACGCATTGCTCAAGCCATAGCAGAGCAACAACCTGTAGTGGTCTGGGGCGATTTTGACGCTGACGGTGTCACCTCAACTGCCATCCTCTGGCAAACCATGCACTCACTAGGCGCCAAGGTTATGCCATATATTCCCAATCGCGAGCATGAAGGTCACGGCTTCTCTGCTGAAGGTTTGCAAAAGATTGCCGATCAAGGCACCAAGCTGATTATCACCTGCGATCATGGCATCACTGCCTTTGAAGGAGTAGAACAATTAACCAACTTAGGCATGGAAGTCATCATCACCGACCACCACGAACCACTCCAGGTCGCAGACCTGGAGGAGCAACAAGCGACAAGCGACGAGAATGAAATAGATCCTCCCCGCCCGTCGCTCGTCGCCCGTCGCTCAGCAGAGGAAAGCTGCCGCTTTCCTGCTGCAGTGGCCGTCATCCATCCTCTCCAAACAAACCTCGGTCAGCTAGCCGGTTGCGGTGTGGCATATATGCTGGCCTACGCAGTCTGGCTCAATCAAAAAAATTTGCCAGACACGCTAGACAGTCGAACAGCCTATGCTGAAACCTACATGGAGCTAGCTGCCATTGGCACCATCGCTGATATGATGCCTCTAACAGGCATGAATAGAGTTATTGCCGCTCAAGGCCTTGCCAGGTTAGCAAACACCAAGCGTCCCGGTTTGCAACAGCTATATATTGTGGCAGGTATTGATTCTAAAACAGAGTTCTCAGCCTACGATGTTGGCTTCACGATTGCGCCAAGGCTCAATGCGCCGGGCAGATTGGCTGATGCTTTAGAAAGTCTTCGTCTTTTATGCACCAATGATTCGGCTCGCGCCATTACATTAGCCAAGCAATTAAACTTCCTCAATGCCGAACGACAAGATTTGTTGGCTGAGGTGGCCACGCAAGCCAAGCAAAGGGCTGAGCAATCAGGTCACGATGGAGTCTTTGTCCTATCCGATCCTGATTGGCCGGCCGGTGTCTGTGGCTTAGCGGCCGGCAAAATAGTCGAAGCCTTTTATCGCCCTGCCGTTGTTATGGAAGAGCAAGGTCAGACCTCTCGTGGCTCAGCTCGGTCTATCAAGGGTTTTGATATTACAGCCGCCCTCACTCAAATTAAACAGCTGCTGATTTCATTTGGCGGCCACGCCATGGCCGCTGGTTTCGTGGCCAAAACTCAAGACATACCTCGCATCCAAGCGGAATTAAGCAAGTTGTTATTTGATCAACTAGAACCACAGCAGCTCAACCCCGCCCTGGATATTGACGCCCAAGTCAATCTCTTTGAAATGAATCAGGATTTATACAACCAATTACAAAAATTCGAACCCTGCGGTATCGGCAATCGCCAACCATTATTTATGGCCAAAGGGTTGATCGTCACCGATTTCAAAACCATGGGCGCCGATGCCAAACACCTCCGCTTAACCCTCGATGACCCCGCCACCGATAGTGTCGAAAATATACCAGCCACCATTGAAAATATGGATTTAACAGATATTCAACAAATATTCAGCCCCAATCCTCTCACTCCGCGCCGATCGCTACCGCTCCCCGCCGTCGCCTTCAGTTATGGTCATCTAGCCGAACAGCTGTCACCCCAAACCAAAGTCGACATCGTCTTCACTCTAGACGAAAACACCTGGCAATCCCGCCGCAACCTCCAGCTAATGATCAAAGACATAAGGCTTTCTGTCTAAAAAGTTCGATACCCCTGAGCAGCATTGCTGATCAGGGGTATGTGACACACATGTATAGTCTACTGTTCGATGCCTCCGCTGGACGGTGAGCCAGCTTGAGCCAGTAAGCTTTCGGCCAGGCGCTTCCCAAAAATGGCGCCAAGTGCCACCAACATCGCAGCTACCAACTTCTTCATTGAGTCTCTCCCAGTGTATTTCCCTATGCCCTTTGGCTATGGGATATAAACCTATAGTACTAAATAATTTCAAATATGTCAAGCATAAAAATGAAACTACCTCCTACCTCCAACCTCCCATCTCCCAACAATCCCTCTTGACGCTTGTCTCTCCTCGCTTATAATAGCCTCATGCTTAGTGCCAAACAGCTGGTCAACCAGATACACGATTACAATCCCCAAGTCGATACCGAGATAGTCGAGCGGGCCTATGTTTTTGCCCGCAAAGCCCATGCCGGTCAGCGACGCTATTCTGGTGAAGAATATATTAGCCACCCCGTTGCCGTGGCTCGCCATTTAACTCGGATGCAGCTGGATCCGATCACCATTGCGGCTGGTTTGTTGCACGACGTCCCGGAAGATACTGATATTACTCTTGACCAGATAGAAGAACATTTTGGCCAGGAAATAGCCTTTTTGGTCGATGGCGTGACCAAGCTAAGCAAAGTCCGCATGAGTCAGCAACAGATTGATCAAAGCAGCCAGCTTGATTCTTCAAACAAAGCCGCTGTCGATCGAGAACAAACTGCTACCGAAAATCTCCGCAAAATGTTCCTAGCCATGGCCGAAGATATTCGGGTAGTTCTCATTAAATTAGCCGATCGCGTCCACAATATGGAAACACTGCAGGCAGTCCCGGAAGAGAAGCAGCGACGTATTGCCAGAGAGACCATCGATATTTATGCACCATTAGCCGAGCGATTAGGTATGGGAGAAATAAAAGGCCTGCTTCAGGATCTATCGTTCCCCTATATTGATCCCGAAGGCTATGCCTGGATTAGTAAGGCTTCAGCCCCTCTCTACAGAGATACCGAAAAGTATCTACGGCGCGTCATGAACTTTGTTGAGCAAGAGCTGACTCAGCAAAAAATACCCGCCACCGTCCATGGCCGTAGCAAGCATTTGTATAGTCTATACAAAAAAATCCAATCAAAAAATCGTGACTTTAGTGATGTCCATGACTTGGTAGCAGTACGAATCATTGTTCAAGAAGTCTCAGATTGCTACGAAGTGTTAGGCTTACTCCATCAAAATTGGAAACCACTCATGGGCCGGATTAAAGATTATATCGCCTTACCCAAACCCAACGGCTATCAAAGTCTCCATACCACTGTTTTTTGTCTTGACGGCAAAATTGTCGAGTTTCAAATACGCACCCACCAAATGCACCAAGAAGCCGAGTACGGTATTGCCGCCCACTGGAGCTACAGCGCTTACAAAGGTGAAGGTGCTCAAAACACCAAAGGCAGTCGATTGGCCTGGGTACAACAATTGGCCAACTGGCAAAACGAAATCTCTTCCAGTCAGGAATTTATGGAAGGCCTCAAAATCGATACGTTTAAACACCGTATCTTTGTCTTCACTCCAAATGGTGAGGTTAAAGACTTACCGGTCGGAGCCAAGCCTCTCGACTTCGCTTACATGGTTCATACCAAAGTCGGTCAATCCTGTGCTGGGGCCAAAGTAAATGGCAAATTAGTTACCCTCAATACTGTTCTCAGTAACGGTGATATGGTCGAGATTTTGACCTCTCCCAAAGCCTCGCCCAAGCAGGGCTGGCTTGATATGGCCACCACCTCTAGTGCTAAGGGGCATATTCGAAAGTATCTGCGCGAGCATCAAGTCGAAGAGCTCGACGACGACAAAACTAAAATTAAGGTTGATGTAGACAAAGTGGTCAATGCGCCAGCCCCGCTCCGGGTTCGCCCCGTCGCCTCGCAGCAAGATGAAGTCATGGTGGATGGCACCAAAGGCTACCTTATTCGACTGGCCAAATGCTGCAAACCTGCTGTCGGCGACAGTATTATGGGAATCGTCACTGTCGGACAAGGTATTTCGGTGCACAAAAGATGGTGCTCCAACATTCAGCATGTCTCCAACAAAGGCCGCTTAATCTCCGTTGCCTGGGAAGAAGATAGTAAGCAGCGTGCCGATCTCCGCCTGGAATCCTATGATAAGCCTGGCTTAACCCGAGAAGTAGCCAATATTCTAGCCAGACATCGAGTCAATATTGTTGGCATCTCAGGTAGCACCCAAGATGACGGCATCAACGTCATGACCTTGACCATCGATATCCCCAATCAGATCAATATCAATACACTGGTCGCAGACTTGCTTCGACACAAAAGTATTTATTCAGTTGAAAAACAATAGCCTCGTCAGATTCTGCCCAGGCAGATTTGACCAGAGATATATAAATAAAAGGTGAGGGGAGAGGACAGGCAACATGTCGTCCTCTCCCTGATTCTGCTAGCCAAATCCTGGCTCAAGCCCTCTCTGTCTTCCCGATTGCCAATCCCGTAGTCTCTTGCGCCATTGTCGACGCAACCATTCCCGAACACCCATTGTTCGCCTCCTCTATGCAATCGCGGATATACATTCTATTGGTATAATATTTAAACGCATATTGTCAACCATATGACAGAATTAATCTCTCCAGCCATCCCAGTTCATCAGTCAGCATCTCCGTGATATAATAGCCACCATTAAGGCGGTTAATTCGATAGTATTAACCTTCAAATTTATGTCATCTCGCATTCTCACCAACCAAACCCCACCCCAAATCGGCCAAACCGTACGCCTTGCCGGCTGGATTACCGCTCGCCGCGACCATGGCAAAGTCACTTTCCTAGACCTCAAGGACCGCTCCGGCATCATCCAGGCAGTCGGCTACAAAATGGACACCCTGCCCGCCATGTTTGATGTGGTCGAGATCGAAGGCCTGGTCAAAGAGCGCCCTGCCAATATGGTCAACCCAGAGCTGGTCACCGGTACAGTCGAGCTAGATATTCAAAAATTAACCATCCTCAACCCCGCCGCCGAGCTGCCCTTTGATATGGGCGGTCTGGACTTAGATGTTACCCTGCCAACCCTGCTGGATAATCGGTCTCTGTCACTGCGCCACCCCAAAGTAGCCGCAGTTTTTAAAGTCCAAGAAGCCCTCGCCAACGGCTTTCGCCAAGCAGTAGCCGAACTTGGTACCACCGAAGTTTTTCCTCCAACCATCTCAGCATCTTCAACAGAGGGTGGAGCAGAGGTGCTGAAAGTCAATTATTTCGATTATCCAGCCTTCCTGGTGCAAAGTCCTCAGCTATACAAGCAAATGCTGGTGGGAGTCTTCGAACGAGTTTCGCTGATTTCGCATATTTACCGAGCCGAACCATCAGTTACAACCAGACATCTAGTTGAGTCCGTCCAAATGGACTGCGAGTTGGGTTTTATTGACTCCTTCGACGACTTAACGACCATGATGGAGCAGACCTTCGCCAAGACTGTCGCTTATGCCCAAGAATCGGCCGCTGAATACCTTCAATTCTTAAATGTTGAACCAAGCCAAGTCTCTGCAAGCATCCCTCGTCTCAAAATGCGCGAGGCACAACAAATCATTTTTGACCGAACTGGAGTAGATCACCGCTCCGAAAAAGATCTTATGCCGGAAGACGAACGAGAAATAGCCAAGTGGGCACTCGAAGAGCACGGCTCAGATCTAGTCACTATCACCCATTTCCCGACCGCCAAGAGAGCCTTCTACACCATGCCTGACCCTGAGAATCCGGAATATTCGCTCAGCTACGATCTGCTCTACAAAGGCTTAGAAATCTGCTCCGGCTCTCAGCGTATTCATAATGTTGAAGAACTATCACAAGCCATAACTGACCGCGGCATGGATGTTAAAGAATTCGCCATGTACCTCCAAGCCTTCCGCTACGGCATGCCTCCTCATGGCGGCTTCTCATACGGCCTAGAACGGTCCACCATGAAACTCCTCAACCTAGCCAACATCCGCCAAGCCAGCCTCTATCCTAGAGATATGGAACGAGTAGATTTCCGCCTCAGCAAGCAAGATTAATCAACCATCTAAAATATAAGGCGTAAAACAATTGTGGCCCCCTGAGTATTAATACTTAGGGGGCCATGTCTCATCTTCGCGCCTCAGATCAAATGGCTAGCAGCCATCTGCTTCGATTCTTTCCCGAGCGCAGTCTGCCATCTAGCCAGCCAAGCGCCGGCCTCACTGGCGAAGCATTCATAGTTCACCACACGGTCGTGCGCCCCGTATCTGTTGTTGGCTGAACCGCTGGCTGAGGTAGTTACGCTCAGGAGCTCTACCGCCTGATTATCGGGCAGATCTATCAGAACCTGCGGCTTGAGCGAGTCGATACCTTGGCTTCGTCCTAGCATTTCGCACACGGTCTCAGCCAAGATTGGTCGATAGTGGCCGGCAATACCTTGGAAATCCAATCCCTCTAGTCTGAAACAAAGCTGCTGCTCCAGCATCATATCAGACCCGACATTGATGATTGCGCCATCATCATAGCGCAAGGACAGTCTGCCCGACGGCAGCTGTAAGGCCATGGCACTTTTTGGGCAGTATCCCGGGAATTCCGGTATCTCAAAGAGAATCCTCGCCTCCGAGGCCTCAAGTATTACCAAATCAGGACTGCCAGCCAAAATGATGGCGACCTCGCCATGCTCCCATAGTCTGGGATCGGGCGGACGTGCACCGTTGATAAAGTTCGCCAATGCGTCACTTCGGGCAATAGTCATCCCTGGCATCCTTCTATCTAAATCAGAGACAGCTCTCCGAACTGGTTTACTTATAATCCACTACTACCAGATAGTCAACCCTCCGCCACGCTATTATTCAATACGAAGAAACGCCTGGTCAATGACGACCAGGCGTTTTGTTGATGTGTCCAAAATCAGATAGTAAATACTGAGGGCGGGTAGCGTTGTTTTAGAGGCGGAAATTGCTCCGCCGTAGCCCAACCGAGGTTCTGGATCTGCTCCTTCATCTCTGGGCCAGGGTCGTCAAAGAGAACAACCCCGATGCATATCCATGGTTGAGGATGAAGCTCGGGATGTTCAGCGTGCAGTATTTGGCTGAACCGATCCGCCGCCGGGTTTTGGCTGAACCGTGCACGGATTATAGCTCGATCAGCCCGCTCCTCCGTAGTGAATGTAACTAGAGATGGAGACGTACCACCATCCATCCGATTTCCTTTCCTTGTCTCTCGGCTAAGTAGGTATATAATAACATACGACCTATAATATGCATAGCGTTGGTGTATCTAGCCAGCCCAGACAGCCTATAACTTGACAAAAGAGGCTTATAGCGATATAATATAAGTATATTTAGATAAAGAACACATTCACATCGGAGTTACACTGATGCATTTACTGAATGTACTAGCGTGACTCAGATGAGGTGAACCGTTCACTTCTAAAATGTCGCGTATTCACCACATCAGGTGAAAAGGAAGTTCTTTATGGCTGGCAAGAAAAATGCGGTCAACAATTCCTCCAACTTGTTGCGCACGGTCGCTGCTTCATCAGAGCAGCCTGACCCATTCGCGTCGCTGGCAGCATTAGCCAGCAACGCGGGTGAGAGCAATCTCGCCCTCTACGGCTTCGGAGGACTCAACGAGCGGTCCTCCGGCTGGATCAACGATGATCCGGTCGAGATAAACCGATCCGCCCCTCAATTTCAGGGACTCGATTACCTCTGAGTCATCGACTGGCGACATTAAGGGCTCGGGATATTTATATCCCGGGCCCTTTCGCATTTTTAAATAAAGAATATAGAAATGTGAACGCCTCGTCATTGATAGACGAGGCGTTATTGTGGTCGAGACAGTCGCTCGACCTGGTGCGGATGAAACAATTCAGCACCCCAAACAGGTCCACTGTAAAACAATTCATCCTCGATTGTGCTCTTGGTTAGCAAATCAGCACCAAGCCACTCGAAACGCAGCTGATTTTGTTCGTTACAATACTGATATCGAACAAACAGTGCCTGATCATCTTTCAGTAGGAGCAATGCCCACAGTTCATGGGGCTCATGAAGCCGATCGAGTGCCAGCAAATCGAGGTGTGGAAGAGTTGTAAAGCCTTTCTGTTCTAGAATTGAATTTACAAACAACAAGATGACCAATTGATTAATCTGGTTGGGTGGCCTTGCCACTTCCTATCTCCTTCGCGAAACCAAACGGACATACAATAACATACTATAGGATTTAAGTCAAGACCATTTATCAGGATTATCAGTTAGCTGCGACTCAAGTGTATAGAGATCCTCCAGGTCAACAAGGGTCTCGCCATTTCGCTTATTATTTTTGGAGACTAATAAAAAAGTTGGAACAATTCCATCGCCATATATTTCACTGATACTTGGATACTTCTTTTGCCAACCACTCTCAGCTGAAGTGTCGGGGGCATAGCCTTGAAACCTCCAAAATGCTGCATCGGCTACTTTTTTCACATCTGATCTGCATTTTAATAATTGCTCCCAAGAGTAGTCTGGTGATGAATAACATTGCAAGTCTGCACCTAGCCCGTCAACAATAGCGTCTAAATCATGAACGTCTCTTAGAGGAAAAATGATGTCATTAATCTCTGCTGGAACATTCATAACATGCTTAATTGCAACAGCTAAGCGAGCTTGTTCTCCGGATGTTGTCTGAAACTCAGCCAGTTGATTGTCAGGGGTCACCCAAGCGTCAATCCCCGATAAGTCCTCTTCTAGGCTAGCCCTCTCATACTGAAAAGTATAGTCCGATTGACCCTGGAGCTTTTCAAACATTCTGTAGGCTGCATACTCGCCTATACCGCCCCAATAGACTATCTCAGACTCAATAAAAAAGGGTTTTCTGTGATATTTTCGCTCAGCTGCATCCTTATATTGAGTTTGCAACGTATCATTGTCACCGTCAAACCCCATCATGCTTGTGACTAGATTCTCTATAGTGACAGCACCAAGTTGTGCTCGATAAGTAGCGCGGTCTTGGTGTTGGTGAAGAAACTCGAGCTTTTTTAGATCTGATAAAAATTGAAAAGCTTCACGAGGAGGAGCGTACGTCTCTACGCCCTTTATGTTAGTAGAAGTTACGTAATAATCTGTAGGCGGCTTAGGCGCTAGCTTGTAGGACAGTGCATGCTTTGCCATAGCCTCAATCCAACTTACTCAAACCAGCCTGAATCCTGCTCAAGCATTTTTCAACACCCAACAACTCCATGCTCTCATACAACGGAGGGGACATAGTCGAGCCGGTGATAGCTACTCGCAGTACCATAAAGGCTTGGCCAGCTTTCCAGTCATGTTTGGTTGCAATATCCCTGATAGATGTCTCCCAGGCTTCATGAGTCCATGGCTGAGGTAGCTCAGCCATCGCAGCCAAAATATCTGCCAACATCATACGACAACTTTCAGCAGTCTGGCCTTTGGCAATCAATTCATCCTTGTCATAGTCCAGCTCTTCAAACAAAAAATCAGTCAGTTCATCAAACTCCGACAAAACCGTCAATCGATCATGAACCAGCGGCAGAATATGCTTAATGTCTGTCAAAGAGTGACGAGAATAATCAGTCAACCTCTCAGCCAATTCAGCAACACTCATAGCCCTAATATATTGACCATTAAACCACTTCAATTTATCAACACCAAAGATAGAGCCGGTCTTTTGGACCCGATCCCAACTAAATAGACCGATCATCTCGTCCATAGAATAGATATCCTTGCTCTCCGGGTGAGACCAAGCACACTGACCCAAAAAGTTAATCATCGCTTCAGGCAAGTAGCCCTGATCTTTATAGGAAAGTAGTGACACATCATTCTTGCGCTTCGATAGTTTAGATTTGTCATTATTGAGTAACAGTGATAAGTGAGTAAAAGTAGGAACTTCCCAGCCTAAGAATTGATAGAGCAATATATGTTTCGGAGTTGAAGAAATCCATTCCTCGCCACGAATAATATCAGTAATATGCATCAACTGATCATCAACGACCACCGCCAAATGATAAGTAGGAAAGCCATCGGACTTCAAAATAACCTGATCATCAATCTCGGTATTCTGAAAGGTGATTTGGCCTCTAATTCTGTCTTCAAAACTGGTCTCGCCCTCAGGAATCTTCATTCGGACTACATAAGGTTGATCCTCAGCCAACTTAGCTGACACGTCTTGTTGGCTCAAACCCAGACAATGACGGTCATACTTGGGCGGCTGGTGATTCTTTTGTTGCTCAGCCCGCATTTCAGCCAATCGCTCAGCACTGCAAAAACAATAGTAAGCATTATGATCAGCCAGCAATTTTTCTGCATACTCTCGATACAAGCTCAGTCGCTCAGACTGAACATATGGCCCGTATTCTCCACCAATGTCAGGCCCCTCATCAAACGGCAGTCCTAACCAACGCAACATTTCATAAATATTCTTATCAGCACCTTCCACCATTCGAGCCCGATCAGTATCTTCTAATCGCAATACAAACTGACCACCATGCTTCTTAGCCCACACATAATCAAATAATGATTGATAGGCAGTGCCAACATGGGGCAAACCGGTCGGAGATGGTGCGATTCGAGTTCGTACAGACATATGCCCATTATACCACTTCAGAGAAGGGCAGTCAGAAGAAAGAAATACAGCTTTGCCAAGCAAAGCGAATATCGAGACACGGATATTGGATATCGTAAAAACCACCAAAATCCAGAATCAGCCCTTTCCATATCCGCGTCTCGCGTCTCAATATCCGCCAGCTGAGCTGGCTGCATTGGTGTGGTATGAAAAAATGACAGGCAGAAATTGGATTAGGCTTTTGTGAAGTGTAGTGAATTTTAAAAAATGAATACAAAACTAATGATTACAGCATTTTCCGGCAAGTTTTAGCTCCACTAGCCTTTAACCTGCCGAAGTTGCTATAATCATACAAGCATCTCCATGCTTATCCCCACATGACTACTTTAACTCGTGCCAAAAAAATGACGCGGATGATCGCCCTAGGCGTAGGAGCTGCCTTAGTTGCTGTCATCATATTCAGAGTCATCATTAATGCCATTTCTCAAATTGGTGTCGATCGTGCCCAGCAGATCAGCGCCACCGCTGACGTCAAATTTGGATCAATTGACAAGCCACTTATCAATTCAGAAAAAATAGCAGCCAGCACGGTTTCTCTCAGCCTAGATTTGGTCAACGGCTCCTTTCCTCAAGCCAGCGCCACTGCTCGTGTCTACAAAGTGGCCAACCCCTCTCTCTCATTAACCGCTCAAGACAAAGCCCGAGCCAAAGCCACCAATCTAGGTTTTACCGCCGAGCCAAATCAGTCAGATAGCACCAAGCTGACCTGGCAACAAGAAAATCGCTCACTTACCGTACTTTTACGTGACCAAGCAGTGTCATTGTCGACAGATGATATTGCCAAGATAAATATGGCAAACCGACAAGCATTTACCCGCACCAGCCCTATTGGTCGCCAAACATCACAATGGTTACAAGGACAGCTGCTATACACCGATATTGATTACACTCAACCCACTGTCAGGTTCGTTAATCCAATTCCGGGTCAAGCCAACACCTTCTTGCCTCAACCCGAAGATGCGGCAATTCCGACCAGCTATGCCCAAGTCAGCTTCTTGCGTACCAGCTTAAATGAACTTCCTTTTTATAGTAGATTTGGCAAACTGGGTCCAATTGTGGCTGTAGTAATTCCAGCATTGCCAACTACCTCCCGAACCACGACACCGACAACTATTGCGGTTGATCAACTGGTTAGTTTGGGCAGCAATTATCTACCGATCGATAAATCTCAATTCGCCACCTATCCAATTATCTCGGCCAGTACGGCGTACGAGCTTTTAAAAAGTAATGTCACTGCAGCCTTGACCGCCGTTGAACCGGTCAATGCCACCACTCTACCCAAGACTCTCACCGCAGCCCGCGTGCTGTTTGTCAGCCTGGCCTATTTAGAGCCCGATCCACAAAATGCGCAATATGCTCAACCGGTTTGGCTGTTTGAAGGCCGAGGCACCACCGATGTCGGTGAAGCCCAATGGAAAGCCATGGTCCCAGCCATCGATCCACAACTCACCCAGCAACTAATCAGTCGTAAGAAATAACCCCTATTCGTAGCGATTTAATAGGTGGCAATATTCCACAAAATCCCGGCCATCACAGCCGGGATTTTTCAACTAAAATTTAATCTATATCCTTCCGCCAGCCGGCGGATCCTATATCCCAATGTTACGCTTGCTCTTGAAGATCTTGAGCCTTCTTGACATCCATCGACATGGCGATAGCAATTGGACCATTGATCAAAGACATCAGACCCAAGATCCAGACAAATGCCACACCGCTACTTGCAGGCTGCATCAAGATGAATACGCCGACAACCAGGAACAAAATTGCGCTGACAATTCGCAGAGCCTTGCCAGTGGCAGAACCCTTTTCTGATAGAGCGATAACTGCCTCGATAATAGCGCTGACGATAAAAGAAAAACCGATCAGTAGAATAATGACAGCAAAAGAAGTCGTCGGATTGCGGAGAAGGTATACACCTACACCCAGCTGGAGGACGCCTAGCAACATTGTCAAAATCCATGATTGGCCTCGACCGATGTGCGTAAATGCATCAATCAGAGCAATCATACCAGCCACCAGAATATAGGCGCTGAAAATATACACCAAACTAACTAAGGTAAGCCCGGGCCAGAACACAGCCGCCAAACCGAATAAAATAGCTGCAATACCTTGTAAGGTATACAACCACCAGCGAACGGTGAGATTTTCACCCTGAAGTGCGTCCATAAAGAACCCCCTATAGTAAATAGTAGTATTACTTTAGTTATATACCTATTCACATAATTGTCAAGTGTATCTCTGAAATAAGTAGACAGATAGGGTATAATGTATTCATGGAAAAACAACCAAAACGATTAGTTCGACCTCGACAAGGACGCATGATTGCCGGAGTTGGATTAGCCTTCGCCAACTTTTTTAATATTGATGTCACCGTAGCCAGAGCCCTGTTGGTTATCATTGCTATTATGGGTGGACCAGGTCTGCTGTTATACCTCATCTTCTGGGTCATTATCCCTTCGGAGCAAGAATAGACGGCCGGAATATTTATTATCATGCCTGACTCCATCAAAACCGTCGCCACAGATATCCCTGTTGAACAATTTATTGACAAGCTAGATCAGCCGCAACAATCCGACACTCGACTGTTGTGCCAAATAATGACTGATATTACCGGATATCCGCCAGTAATGTGGGGCACAGCCATTATCGGCTTCGGCAGTTACCACTATCACTATCAAAGTGGGCGACAGGGTGAGATGGCAGCAGCAGCTTTTTCTCCGCGCAAAGGTAAATTAGCCATCTATCTCACCAATGACGTAACCAGCACCCCAGAATTGCTAGGTAAATTGGGTCCTCATCAAACCGGCAAGGTTTGCTTGTATATTAAAAAACTATCAGACATCGATGTGCAGATCCTTCGACAATTAATAGCCGATTCGTACAAGTATGTGATGAGTCAACACCCCGCAATGGGCAGAGCCTAATTAATAAAGATTAGTCGTTCGAACCAATGGTTATCCTCCTACACTCCTCCAAGACAATGCGCTCGCCGCGGCCAAGTAGCTCACCCACTCAACCAATTCTGATCGACAAAGCCCAGCAATTGGCTGAGTATGTGCAAAGTCTATCCGCCACTCAGCTATCTCAGATAATGCATATATCTGAGCCATTAGCGGACAAGGTTCGTCAAACATACCAGCGTTGGAGCGCGCAGCTCGATCAGCAGTCACTAGCCATCGACAGTTTTGTTGGAGATATTTACAGCGGCCTACAGGCAGATTCTCTGTCGCAAAAGCAACGACAATACGCCCAACAACATTTAATTATCTTATCCGGTCTGTATGGTTTCGTTCGACCTCTCGACGGCATTATGCCATACCGTTTAGAGATGGCCTACCGTTTCCCCACAGCACCTTTCGACAATCTATATTCCTTCTGGGGAGATCAAATCTACAGCAACATCCCCCAATCAGATTTGATCATCAACACTTCTTCGGTAGAGTATAGCCAAGTAATTACCAAATACCATGCAGACAAGACTATCATTGCCCCTGCCTTCTTAACCATCAACTCTGTTACGAAACAACCGACTCAAGTAGTCGTTCATTCCAAGATAGCGCGAGGTGCTTTTGCCCGCTGGTTAATTACCTCTCAAACCAAAGACCCGCACCAGTTCCATCAATTTGCCGATCTGGGCTACACCTATGCAGCTAGTCTGAGTTCTTATCACCAACCAACCTACATCTGCCAACAATTCGGCGGCATCGGACTCAGTCAGCGTCTGAAATAGCGACGCTCGACAAGCGACAAGCGACAAGAATCAACTTCAAGCCCTTTTTGCTAGTTTACCAAATGCCCGTTCCCGCCACCCGAGCCTGTCCCGATGTTGATCAGGATCGCCCGTCACACGATGCTCTTATCATAGAGTCATGTCATTCCAATCCTACCTAGACAATATTGAATAAAAAACCAGCCTAACCCCTAACCAGTTTATCAACATAGCTAAGACTAAAGGTTTTGATGATCCCCAAACCAAAGCCGGCCAGATTATTAACTGGCTCAAAGAAGACTATGATTTAAGCCGTGGCCATGCCGTGGCTCTGGTGCCTGACATCAAAAATAGTCAGCAGATCAGCGACAAACACCTCAACGCAGGCACTACCCACAGCGATCCCTCAACGACTCTTCATCTGGATGGCCAATCCAATCGCCAACCCGAATAGTTTTTAAAACTCGTCGTCTGTCGCTCGTCGCTCAAGTCTGCCCTGATAAAGATCAGGGTCGCTTCGCGTCGGCGACCACCACATAAACAGACTACAACTAATAGCCGCCGCAAAGGTGATGCCCCACACAACAGGATTTTGAATCATAATCAGACTCAACAGCGCCGAAGACCAGGCACAACTCTGCGAGACCAGCTTGGCTCTTCGACTAACACTCCGATTCTGCTGGTAGAGTTCAACCTCGTCCAGAGCTGGTTTTAGCCATTTTATCGACCTCAGCCATAGATAGAGCCGATCATTTGATTTGCCAAAAGCCCATGCTGCAATCAGCAGGAAGACTGTCGTTGGCAGTCCGGGCACCCAAATACCGATCACTCCCAGTATCGTAGTGGTGACTCCTAGCAAAACGAGGCCATACCTTGTTAGTTTCTTACCAGCCTTGGGCATTATTCCTCACGAGTCTATTCATGTATTCTACCCAAGCGGGACTGCTATTTAAACAAGATATGTGGTAAACCTGATCAGCCCTGCCGCCACCTTCAGCAAAAAGTTCAGCTCCTTCAATGCCTAACTCATGAATAGTTTCTAGACAGTCAGTCGTAAAACCGGGCGACACAATAGCTACCCGCTTAACACCCTTCTCAGCCAACGCTGGCAGCACTGTTTGCGTATACGGTTGCAGCCATTCCTCTCGACCAAATCGAGACTGATAGGTCATCTGATAATCACTATCACCCCAGCCCAGTTCGTGAGCCAGCAAATCCGCAGTTGTGCGACAATGCTCCGGATACGGGTCACCTTCGTCAACATATCGCTTAGGAATACCATGAAAACTGATCAGGATTGTATCTGGCTTATGGGGCAGCGCTTTCAATTTACCAGCCACATCTCGCCCCAACATTGAGATATAGTCAGGATCATCAAAATAAGGGGCAATAAACCGCAGGCTCGGCACGTACTTCTTAATCGGTTTACCTGTACGCCTTTCGCGTCCCAAAGCATAAAACATCACTTCATCATAGATAGAGGCGGTCGTGGTGGTAGAGAATTGGGGAAACATCGGTAGAACCACAATTCTGGTAATTCCAGCCGCTTCCAGCTTTTGCATAGCCTGCTTCATGCTAGGCTTTGAATAAGCTAGTCCCAGCTCAACCTGAAAATCACAGCCCAATTTCTCCTGCAACCCTTTCACTTGAGCCAGTGAGTGGACAAGCAGAGGAGAGCCCTTCTTGGTCCAAATATCCTTGTAATGATGAGCAATTTGCCGTGGTCGATGCGGCAACACCAAGCCATGCAAAATTGGCAACCAATACCACCGAGGCAAATCCATAATCCGCTCATCAGACAAAAACGCCTTCAAATATCGACGCAGGCCAGGGATGCTGGTATCTTCGGGTGTCCCAACTTGGGCCACAATAACACCGACTTTCGCTTTAGACATCAGTACAGCTTTCCTCCCACGGGCGCCTGTTTATCAGCCGTAATCAAGACGCATTCACCCTCCTCAGCCGGAACACCCAAGGTCAAAACCTCCGACATAAACGGGCCAATCTGCCGTGGCTCAAAATTAACCACTGCCAGAACCAATTTATCAACCAGCTCGTCTTTAGTGTAGTTGCTGGGCAACTGAGCCGACGATTTTTTTAATCCAATTTCTGCGCCAAAATCAATCACCAACTTGTAAGCCGGTTTGCGAGCCTCAGCAAAATCAGCAACCTCAACGATCCGACCTAATCGTATATCCAATCTAGTAAAGTCGTCATACGAAATCATGCAATGCCTCTTTGTAGTTGTTTATACTGAGTATCGTAATCAGCCGTCCCATCAATAACGATATGCGGCTCATCCTGAGGCTCTTCTAGTTGATCTTTCATGCGATAAAGCACCTCTGGTGATACCTTGCGATAATATTTATCCTGACCATCACCTCGCCGAGCAATTCTCTCCAGCGCCACTTCAACTGGAGTTTTAAACCACAACAAAATCACCTCGGCGCCACATGTATTAGCAAGATCTCTAGCTTTCTGACGATGAATAACCTTATTAAGGTTTGCATCGTACATAACACTCATCTTCTGAGATAATAGCTCTTCGGCTACATAATCCATTACGCGAAACACCTGTCGATGTTCCTCTGGTTGATAAGTTGGGTGATCAAACATCTCCAACCGCATTCGATCAGAGTTTAAATGAAACAATCCTTCCTGTTTTGCATATCGACTAGAAAAATAAGTCTTGCCTGACCCAGGAAACCCCATCGTTATAAATAGACGCAAAGTACTCATACCTCAATCATATCAGACCTATGACGCGATTAGTCGACAGGATTGTCCTTGCCAATAGAATCTACTAAAAAAGTAACTAAGTCGTCACAGGTATCAAAAATTTGATGTAACGCCTGACCAATCATTGGGTTTAATTTTCCACCCACAAAAGCAGCTTGACTATCAGTCATCAAGCCAATGAGCATCTTTTCGGGCTTATTAAATCTCTTGTCACCGTACGCTAAGCCAAGTTCAACACAAGCTCCTTCATCAGGCACACGCCCGTCGAGGATAAACAAAAAGATATCCGATTCAATAACTTTGACAGTATCTAAATCAAACAACATCCGCCGCTTTTCTTCCTTCGGCAGATCCTTGTATTCAGGCTTATCACGCTCAACTCCATCCCTTTGAGGCAAGAACACCGACAAGCCGGCGGCTTCAAGTCGATGGCATAAACCGAAATTGAAAGCTCTCTCAGCCTCAGAAAAAAGAGGACCAGCTAGGTAAATTAACATTATTAATTCGCAGCCAGACTTTTTATAGCTGCATGATATCGTCGCTTCAGTCGATACTGACGGATATCTGCCACATCAATCCACGCATAATCTTCATGCTCATGACTCAATTGTACTTCGGCATCCTGGCAAACTCCGCGAAACAAGATATATACACTAAAGCCCCGCTTAGTGGTATCGCTAATAACATCTAGCAATTCAAAACTATTCAAGCTCAGTCCTGTCTCTTCCATGATTTCGCGAACAAGCCCTTGACCTGGTTGCTCACCAACCTCCAGCCCGCCACCTGGAATATCCCAATGACCAACTCGATTCGGTCGTGATTGCTTCTTAACCAAAAGCAGCTGTCCTGATGTATTAAAAATAAAACCCTTGCAACCCACGGCAGCTCTAGTTCGAATTGTTGGCATAAGTTTTTTCCTAAAAGTAGTTTGCTGAAAAAGAGGGGCAGGGGAGAGTCCGGTCACAGAATCTCCCCTTGAAATGGGTTTGTATGCATGCACAGGCACTGCGCCAACATACTCTCTGTCACAGTTAAATACTGTGAACGATCAGAGCCTAAGGTAGCAGGGTGGTCGCTCCTGTACTTTGTGCGGACCAGCGCTTGGCTGGTTACCTCCCTTAATCTGTATCTCTCTGAGACAGTATCCAACAATGTCTCGTGCAGATTGTGGTGCCTAGGGGGTAATTAAATTTATAACATTAAACCCATTCCGGTGACAATAGGCAGTATGAATGTTTAATTCAACGACGGTTTTTAGCAGTATGGCATGCACCACAAACAAAGTCTACGTGCTACAATAATCAAAATTTGAAATAGAGGAATTCCTATGACCAACACTCAACGAGTCTATGCCATGAGCGTTGCCAGCGTCTATAAGTTCTATATTCCCAAAGCCCAAAAAGGCGGCTATGGTCAGGCAGAACTTGACCAGGTCATCCGCTGGTTGACCGGCTATACCCAACCACAATTAGAAACTCATCTAAAAAACGGAACCGACTTCCAAACCTTCTTTACCCAAGCCCCACACCCCAATCCCAACCGCACTCTCATCACCGGCAAAATTTGCGGTGTCCAAATCGAAGACATCGAAGACGACCTCATGCGCCAAATCCGCTATCTCGACAAACTAGTCGACGAACTAGCCAGAGGTCGAGCCATGGATAAGATTCTCCGTCAAGCTTAGTTAGAATTTGATTCCAACACGCACCTCGCTCAAATGCCTGACCATGCTAGTACAGGTACTTTTTCATGGCCAACCGCTTTTTATAAAAGGGTAAAGACGTGTTTATCAAGCTAACTCGATGCTGAACTACCCCAGCAAACATCCTCTAAAGTTGTTAAAATACTGCCAGAGGTATCACTCGTGAAGCGTTTATCGATAGCGGTATTAATCGTATATTTACTAATCCTACTTTGGTTAATTTTGTTCAAATTCTCATTTGATCTATTCGCAGCCTTTGATTATCCAGTCCGGGTTCTCAACCTTACCCCATTTGCCTATGTTTCCTTTGTCAATCTCAGAGAAACTCTCTACAACTTTGTTGTCTTCATTCCCTTTGGCCTATTCTTAAGTATCAGTCTCAAGCAAATGAGTCTTTGGCAAAGGTTGGCCATTATTTTTACCTTCAGCCTAACAGCAGAAGTCATCCAACTGATCTTCGGCATCGGCAGAACCGACATCACCGATGTCATCACCAATACTTTCGGCGGACTGATGGGCATACTATTCTACGATTTTAGTAGTAGAAACATAGACCCACAAAAACTAGATAAGTTCATCATCATAGCAGGCACCATCCTCCTCCTAATCCTCATCGCATTGCTCGGACTCTTATTCACTAGCGATATTCGACTCCAATTAGGCCGTTAAAGATAGTATTAGAGTAAAACTATGTAACCGGCTTAAATCATTGCAGCCCATTTCCAATAATTACCATAAGCTGGCAAGACTCGTTGGCTACTTCTTTTTAGAGCTCAGATCAAGCTTCGGTATTATAGGCGGATAGACGCCTTTTGCAACTTTATTTATTGTGGCAAAGCTGAGCAGTAGATATACCTTGCGAGGCTCATTATCGTATTCCTCGACTACAGCAAGTAGTCTATTGCAGCTGTGACATCTTAGTTGAGAAATTTGATGTATAGGCAGCTGGTTTAATTCAGTAAGAGTTTGAGGAGAAAGTATTCTGTCCAGATAGAGCCGCTTTAGCTTACCGGGATTATCTTTCTGGTATAAAAGTATATGACTGCCGCAATGGTCGCAGTAGATATTTAAAAAATGAGGCTTTCCGCCTCTTGCTGTAAGATATTCGTCTTTTTTAAAGTCAAATATTTCTGAGGACATTGTCTAATTATATCAAAAGGGAAATCAGCCAATCATGGCTACGAAACCTAAGTGTCAGGATTTAAAAAAGTCCTTCACACGACGCTGTGGTTAGCAATGCCTAGCACCTCACTTTACTCAGGCTCCGAGTTCAGACTAATTGAATCGTTGCTCAAAGTTTTATGGTCCTCTCAGTCGTTCCAGTCAGACTAGCTATCCAAACAACGAAAATCCCACCATCCCTTGCTTGCCTGTTCTCTGATTTACTGTAATAATAAAGACTATGCAATCGTCTTTGAAATCATCGCGCCTGTTAGTGCTGATTGTCTCTCTTGCCAGCAGCTTGCTGATCGTGGCCTGCTTGAGCAAATTATCAGTCCTGGACTTTAGTAAGGTCGAAGCGGATACAATCGGGCCGGCTGGAGTCACCTCTGGGCTACAGCTGTGGCTGAGCGCAGATCACGGGGCCAAAGCAAGCGGAGGTGCAGCGGCAACCAACGGTCAGCAAGTGGCTTCCTGGGAAGACCAGTCCAACGCTCAACGGAATGCCGCCCAAGAAACGGCCCAAGGAGCCATCTTCAGTCATGACGGCCTAAACTTCAATCCTGCCCTACAGTTCAATCCCAATAATCGCTATGAGGCCGTTGATACAAATCTGCCAGCCAGCACCAGTGACCGCTCTATTTTTGTGGTCGCCTCTAATGACGATCCATCCGGCTGGAGTTACGTATTTGGTTACGGATCATGGCAGAATGCCAATCACAGCTTTGACTTTGGCACACAGGGCGGCACCGGAACAGGAGTCTTAGTTGTCGGTGGAGACCAGTACGTCAGCAGCGGCAGTTGGCTGCCGGCCGGCAGTGCCAGGCTAGCCAATGGTGCAGTTGAAGACGGCACCCTCAAGCTAGCCCTCAACGGCGGCACATTTACCGCTTACGGCCAATCATTAGATACACTTTTGGACGGCAGCATTCGGATTGGCTCACAATCAGGCGAGTATGAACATTGGAATGGCAAAATTTCCGAAAATTATCATTTATAACCGGTTTTTAGACCCCATTGAGCGTCAACGAGTCAATTCTTATCTGGCCCTAAAGTACGGCTTTAGCCTGGATCAATCCACTCCTCAAAGCTATCTGGCTAGTGGCAGCCATCTGATGTGGGACAAGGATGCGGCAGGGGCCAGCACTTATAATAATGGTTTGTTTGGCATTGGCCGGGACGACGCTTCCAATTTGGCTCAAGTCAAATCCTTGGGCCAGACAGCCACCAACATGATTACAATCGAGGCTGATACTGAAGGCAGCAATGGTCACCCGGACTGGCACGATATTCAGGACCTGTAATTCCTGGTCATTGGTGACAACAATGGCAACGCTGCTTGGACCGGCACCGGAGCACCCGCTGGTTACAGTATTCTCGAGCGCAAATGGAACAAACAAGAGCAGGGCGACGTAGGACCAGTTCACCTCAGCTTCGATGTTAATGACTCAGATATGAACATTCCAGCAGCCTTGGGTGACGGACAGTATTACTTCATTTATGACACCGATAACGATGGCAGCTTGAGCGATGAGTCTCCGACAGCCTTAACCGATCAGGGCGGCAATATCTGGAAAAATACGGTGGATTTTGGAGCCGGGGGCTTATTCACTCTGGCCACAACGGAGCAGCCAGCCGCCAACAGCCTGACTCCGGCTGACAACTCCGTCAATGTGGCCCTTGACTCCAACTTAATCATCCACTTTAGCCGCGCGGTAACCGGCCACAGCGGCACCATTACTATTAAAAAAGCCGCCGATGACAGCACGGTTGAGACCTTGACTGCCAATGGCCCTCGAGTCAGCGGCCAGGGCACAGCTACTATAACCATCAACCCTACTGCCAATCTTAACCCAAGCACCGACTACTACATCTTGATTACCGATACCGCCTTTGCCGATCAAGACACTGCCTACTTTCCCGGTATGAGCAATCCTAGCTCCTGGAATTTCCGAACCGTTTCCGCCGATACTGATGGCGATGGGGTTGATAGTGCTGTTGAAAATGCCGGCCCCAATAACGGCGATGGCAATGGTGACGGTATAGCCGACGCTGACCAGACTTCAGTAACCAGTCTACCCAACCCGGTGGTCGGCGGAGGTGCCTATATCACCTTGGAAGCTGAAGGAGATTGTAGACAATTATCTGATGTGTCGGTGGTGGCTGCTGATGACCTAAGCCACCAGGACGGATCATTAATCTATCCAGTCGGGCTAGTTGATTTTAAACTAATCTGCGACAACCCTGGCGATGCGGCTCAGATCACTATTTATTATGACCAAGCATACGATACCAGCAGTTGGCAGATTCGCAAATTCATCAACTCAACCTACAGCTCAATTGAAGACGCCGATATAGCCACCGCCACCATCGGCGGCCACCAGGTCACTACCCTGACCTATGAATTAGTTGATGGCGGCCCTTTGGATGCAGATGGCAGCGCTGACGGAGACATTGTTGACCCAGTTGGCCCAGCCGTCCTGGCCGCCGCCACCACTCCAACTCCAACCCCAACACCAGACCCCAACGGACCGCTACCCGACACCGGCACTATATTGCTCTCGACCGGGATTCTCGGCCTGGCAATGGCACTTATCGGCCTCATCCTCAATCCCACCACCCGCCGCCGTCTCAACCCCCGAAAATAAGCTCTGAGATTTACAAACGTAAAAGTGCACAATAGCAAAAACCCGACCATAAATGGTTGGGCTTTGCTTGGCTGAGCGTACCGATACTGATGACTCACGTCGCTATAACCGCAGTTGCGGTTCGATAGATCCCTGATAGCCTATAAACAGTTTAAAGCGTAGCGGTACAGAATCTTTCAATCGTTATAGTCGCAAACATTTAATCTCTAGTAAATGCGACAAATGAGACACTTTTAAGAGTATTTCGGTTAGGTTCTTCTTAATACATCTCTCGGCTTTGAACCATCAGCAGGACCTATAATGCCCTTTTGTTCTAGTAAATCCAGTAGACGCGCAGCTCGCGCATATCCTATCTTTAAGCGTCGCTGCAATAAAGCTGAGCTTACTTTATCATAATCAAGGGCAATTTTAATGGCTGCATCTATAAGCGGATCTTTATCAATTGGTATAACATTTCGGTGTTTTTTGTAATATTCCGCCGCCTGAAGTCCATCTAATTCATTGCGCATTCCTTCAATTGCATGTGAAAGTGCATCTACTTTGTTGAGTAAATTGGAGTACTCTTCAAATGATATTCTTGGTTTTTTTCTAAACATGGTACCTCATTTAGACAACTAACTAATGTTGATTCTTTAAATTTGTAGTATGTCTTTTATAGACTTGTCGCATGATCGAGACAGCATATTCTATATCCTCTTGGGAAGTTAGCAACATGTAGCTCATGTGACGATTTTTGTGCTCTAGGCTGCTGTTGACATAGGTAACTTTATTATCAGGATCGACCAAATCTGAAGGTTGAGTGTGATTTAATTCAATCCGAATTCCATTGCTTCTTGGGTTAATAAAAAATATGGTGCGTGTATCAGATTGAAGTTTTATGCCGATATACCCTTTACGTGCATACTCGCTAATGTCAGAGTCAAACGATCGCACGGCTTCCATTAGCTCGTCATAAATCAGTTTTGAAGGCGTTTCGGGCTGAAGCACATCGTTAATTGAATAGGTTTTCACCTCTGCCTGGACTGCATTAGTTTGCGCATTTGCACCGGTACGTTCAATTGTTCGAATTGATGCTGCGTTTGAATCGGCAGACTTCTGCTCAAGACTAAGAATATTACCCTCGTATAATCGTGATTCCCACAATTCAATAGGTAAATCTTTAAAATTAATCGCGCCTAGTTGATGCGTAGTGAAGCGTGAAGCAATAAACATTATTCGAATTGCACTCCAGTCGACCTCATTTAGCTTGAGTGAATTGTCAACCTTCTCTTTATATTCCAGTACAAAGTCGGCCTTCTTATTTAACATTAAAGCTAAATACGCATAACCTTGATCCACCACACTGGAGCTTCTATCCCTCTTGTATTCCACTATTACAAAGCTTTGTGTTTCCGGGTCAAATGCAAGAGTGTCGATTCGTAAGCCATTTAGCTCAAATTCTGAGGAAACTAATTTGAGTCCAAATATGGACTCTAGGTTGCTTTCAATTAGCTGTTGAATATCACGTTCAAGCTTAACTTCAACTTGCGAAATTGCACTTAGTTTCTGATTGTTAATTATAAATAGTGCCATAAATACCTCTGTTGGGAATATATCATCAACTCAGCACAATGCCAAGCATTATAGTGTCAACTTTTTGGATCTCGTTGAATAGATTGGAGGCCGAGACGACACATTTCCAGAGTATTAATAAGTTCCTTACTGCCAACTTTCCTTGCTATGGCTAGGGTCTTTTCTTGGACTCTATTTATCTCGTTCATATCATATGGTATTGAACTAGGCTGGTGAGCTCCGAGCTTTTTACGTTGATCTTCATCAGATGTAATGCTATACAATAAATGATTCTTATAATCAGCTGACTGCAAAAAGCGACTTATCCAGTCATGAATTTCCAACTCACTTGGGGACAATTCTGAGTGCAAAAGCTTGGCAAATAGCTGAGGATCGTTTTCAGTGTTATTGGCTTGAAATTCATGCGTAGTACGATTTTGCTCATCTCCGCTAATGCCAGTAGCGATCAAAGTTAACCTCAGTGAATTAGATAGATCTTCGTCAGTAACGGCACCAAAGAGAATATCTGCATTTGGTCTTTTTGCGTCAAAAACGACTTTAGCCGCTGAGTCAATTTCAATCATAGCCAGGTCGGAAGCGGCAGTAATATTAAAAAGTATCCCATCTGCCTTCTTGATTGGCACCATACGAGATAGATCTTTAATTGCAGCCATGGCTGCTATATTTGCACGCTCCGCACCAGCACCTTCACCTATGCCTAGCAATGCTGCGCCACCATTTTGTAAAATACTTCGCACGCTAATGAAGTCAATGCCAATGAAGCTGGGCAGAATCAGAATGTCGATAATGCTTCGAATGCCTTGACCAGCAATTTCAGATGCTGTTTTATATAACTCCCAAGTAGATGAGCCATCATTAGCTGCAGTTACTACTTGCTGATATGGAATGCTGATCATGGTATCAACTATTTTAAGTAGTTTAGCTGAGCCTGCATTATCACTGATATACTGCTCATCATTATCAATTTCAAAAGGCATAGCACAAACGCCGATGGTCAATAATGATTCATCCTCTTTGGCAATTTGGGCTATGAGTGTAGCAATGCTTAAATTAGAATTATCGCCCATGCTAACAGCTATGAAAACCATGTCAGCATCTGATTCAGATGATAATCTACGTAGTTCTTTTCTAAAATCTTCGATACGTAACTGAGAGGGCTCAGAATTATTATCAGAGTAGAGAGCTGCAATTAGTTGCTCATCTGTTTTTATCTTAATCTTTGCCGGTGCGAAGGCTAATGACTCCACATCTGAATCTACAGCAATGAAATCTATACTTGGACATAATTGAAGTTCAGTAATAGATCTAAGAATGTTAATTCCACCTTTACCTACTCCGATTACCTTTATGTGCGGGTTGTTCTTAAGATTTGAATATATCGACATAATATCCCAACATAGTGATTGAGTACTTATATCATTGTAACACTAGAGTTCGTTGTAGTTGATTCTGGTTAGCAAAACCCTAAAAGCTACTGACAGATCGACATTCTATGCAAAATATTGAGCACCCTATACCGTTTATATGTTTAGGAATTTACCTAATACCCAGCATTGCGAAGACATTGGTTGTGAATTGATTGCAGCTGTGCCATACCGCTCCCACTTGCAGCTCCAGCAGCACTTAGTTGACCCAATGCAGAACTATAATTACTGTCACAGGCCTGCTTTGCTGCAGCATTCTGATATGTGGTTGGTATAGGAGTTGATGACGATGCGCCCCCTTGGCGAGTCCCTCTGTAAATTACCTTGTCCTGCGGTTCATACATGACTGTGGTTGTCCCATCTTTGCAGACATCTTTTATGCCATCACGACCAGTTTCACCATATATAATTCCTGATTGAGTTTCACCGATGTCCAGCCAGCTTACATCCTTGTAAACGGTTTTGTGTGGGATTGATACGTATTCGCAATCATATTCTGGAGAATAGTAAGAGGTATCTGGCGGTGCAGAGGAAACATTAGCAGTTGCAGTAGGCTGAGTCTGAGCAGCAGGTGCGCTTTGAGTAGCAGAATTCTCCCTAGTTGTTTGCAATATTGGTGAAGGAGTCGTAGTCGTAATTGTCTTTGTTGGTGTTGCCGAAGTCAATTCATTTCTGGCGTCTTTATATCGCTTGCTACCTTGCTCTGCGGCAATTCCAATAACAATAAATACAACACCTAGCAATGATGCAATTGCCATTACAAGTCGCTTATCAAAGCGCGCCCTAGTATTATCTAGCTCAGCTGTCACCGATGTATTTTTTTGTCCATCACTTTTAGTATTCATAGGCTGCTTGATTATTTATATGGCAGTTGGTCTAATATTTAATTACCGATATAAAAGACTTACAAGTAATTAGAAATTAGTATTTCCTATATTCATCTATAGAATAGGCTCGCCTAAGCAGCAAATTTAAGCTGCTGAAAGGTTAGCGACACTTACTCCATGGTTGGTGGCTTTATATCGGTTATAGGAAACATAAAATCTTGATAGGGTACTGAACCTTGGTAGCTGTCTAAGCTTTTCTTCTGCCTTTGCCAATCAAAACGGCCTTTATGAAAGACCATCACCCATAAGCGAGGCATAAAGCGTCCGAGCAGTTTATATAAAAAATGGGAGTAATGACCATCAGTCCAAATAACAGCCAACTCCTCACCATTCTTAAGCTGGCGTTCTTCTGAGATCTTCCAGAGATTGATCGCATCAACTTTATTCCAAATAAATAACGCTGCCCGACCGGGGAGCTTCTCTGACTCAATCTCCAAGAAGCCATACCCGCCAGCAGGAAAGTATGAAACCGCTTTTCCTTCCTTAGCCATGGCTTTATCAATATTCAATACAACTTCATGGACAAGGCAAAGTTCGTCTCGAATGATAGAGTGAGGATAATCCCTGCCTATAAGGGGCAATTCGTTAGTACTCATATTTGAGCCTCCTTAAGACCACATAATGTGCCTTGTCGGATGCCCTATAAACAAGAACGACACCGCAAGGTGTCTTACTGCCATGTCACAAGCCAGCTTTCGCCGAATTGCTCATCGGAGCCGTTTTATGTCGGCGAACCGCATAGAATGCGTTCCGGCGTGCATATGATAGTAAGACAAGGCGATTATATCACCTACCTCAGTGATCACTCAATCATTGCTCTGATATGATAAACTCGCGATAACAGATCCTTATTAATGCAACAACAGCACCCTCGCGGGTGGATATCTCTGTGCCGCCTAGCTTGTCTGATTAGAATTCCTCTGTGAGCAAACCACACACCGTTGACCGCGACAAGGAACCAGGCTGGCGGACCTGGTACTTCTCCGCCAGATGGCGGATCAGGCTCCGAGTCCAGGCTATTTGCATCGATTGTGCAAATAGCCTTCCCCTCGTCGGCGAACAGCGTAAAACGCACTTAAATCCACATTTACCAGCCATGAAAAAAGACACCTTTAGGGTGTCCTTTTTCATGGCTGAGCGTCACGGTCTGGATGACTAGGCAAGCACAGCCTTAGGCTTTATTCTCTAAAAATGACTCGAACTCTATTCGAATTACCTCAAGCGTTGCACTATCTACAATCTTTTGGGCTTTACGGTCGTAGTGATGAGCAAATTCTTTATCTTCAAATAACTCCCCATTAACTTCAACAATATGACTATATCGGGGTCTAAAATGCCAGTGTACGTGAGGATTGGGCGATGCTTCCTTATAGGCATTATTCATTAAGCAGGTCCAATTAAACATTGTCGCACTGAAGGCATGTCTAAATCCATGCTCAAGAGTTTGTATAACCCTTTGCATATCATTGAATTCCCCCTGCGTTAAATCTGCCAAAGAAGGAACATGGCGCTTAGCTGTTACATAACAGCGTCCTAAATAGTATTGATCTTCAGCTAAGGTAACTATCCAATGATCAGTTTCCAACAGAGGCTTAGCTTGGTTTAAGAATTGGCAGGCTTCGCATTCCATAGTTTATTAATTATACCAGGTAAATCTAAAAATAGACCGAAGTAACCCGGTCTATCTCTGATAACGTCCAACTTGGCTGAGCATGCCGATACTGATGGGCTCTGTCGCTATAGTCAGTCGCAGTTGCGGCTCGATAAACCCTGATAACCTATAAGCAGTTTAAACGTCACAGTCTAGACGTTAATCACGCTGACCACTCGATAAACCAGCCAATCTGCTGGTCTAACCAACAATGTCCCCTCAAATATTTAATAACGACGATACAACAAGAAACCCACACCGCTAAGTAGTAATAACCAGCCCACCAGCGCTAATGGTCTCGTCTGAGATCCAGTATCAGGCAAACTACTAACCACAGAAGTATCTGAGATAGGAGAAGGCGTAAGGGTAGGAGTAGGAGTCAAAGTGGGCGTTGTGGTGGCAGCCAAAACAGCTAGGCCCGCAGGATCAACAATGATGCCGTTGACGGTGGCATCAGCATCCAAAGGGCCACCATCAGTAATATCATAGCTGGCAACCAGAACTTGCTGACCATAGATAGTCTCAGTAGCCACACTAGCCCCGGGGATAGAAGTGTAGATCTGTGTAATTGGATTATATTTACGCAAGACAAAATCATCACTCTCTACGTCATAATAATATTGTTTAATGGTGGCAGTGTGACCAAATGTACCGCAAGTAGCCGAGAATTCAAACAATCCCTGCGGATACGTATATCCGTCGTCAAGCACCGCATTAGCAGCCTCAGTTTTAATCAAGGCTTCATCAATCTCGCAATCAGTGCCAACGTCCAAGACCACCTGCTTGGAGGTCACGGTGCTGGTAAACGATATAATATTATCTTGGGTACTGTCTAAAATATTATCGCCATTGCGGTCAGTATCTTGGTCTGGGTATTCCACATCAGGACCCGAACCGCCCGCAGCGATCTGTTCGACTTCTTCTGAATTGAGCGCTCTGGCATAAATACGGAAATCATCAACCAGACCATTCCAGTAGTTGGGTGCTCCAGAACGACCAATAGTCAGGTCGGTATTACCGACAAAAGCTGCTATTTCGGTTTGGTGCCCTTTATTAAGGCCATCAACAAACACCTCGCGCACCTGAGTATCGTAATTATAGGTAAATAACACATGGTGCCAAGTGTTGGCTGTAATAACTCCCGATGAAGTGTCTAGATCATTAGAGAAAAAGCCCAAACGCATACCACCGTCAGCAAAGACTCGTAGGTGAAGATGCTGGTTGGGCTCCTGGATGCTCCCCAGGCTAAAAAAATCGCGGTCTGCATCAACGGCTGTAGTATAAATCCAAAAAGAGAACGTAAATGATTTATTAGCTAGATCTGGTCCATTGCTGGCGCTAAAATATTTTGTTCCACTAAAACTGGCTGCCTGGCCAGTTTTGCCTTCGATAAAGGTAATGCCATCGTTGTTGGTTAAGGTGGCTCCATGACCCGAGGAGTCGGCTAGGTTGCCAGTCGCATCATCAAAATTCCAATGACCCACCAGATCCCCTGTGGCCTGAACACTGGCGCTGGACACATATGCCGACAAGCCAAGTAGACATATGCCAAAAATAACACCTGCTTGGGCTAGACGACGACGAAGAGTTTTATACATAGGATTGGAGGGGGGAGACGTAAAGCCAACCCTGCAGAGTGCTTGGTTGATAATATAGTAACGATAATTAACTAAAAGCGTCAAGACGACTCTGTCCATGTCCAGCATAGTCCATACTGGCTGCGAAACCTGGATAGCGTTCACTTCGCTCTCTTACCTAAAGGACGCCCATACTGCTATGCAGTGGTTCAACTCCAGTCCCAGAGCCATGAAAAAAGCTGCCTTTAGGGCGACCTTTATCATGGCTGCGTTGCATGGGCTATGTTGGAACTTTCTATCGCTGCACATCACCTAGTATACTAAGGACATGATTATAAAAATATTACAGTGGAACATTTGGCATGAAGAAGATCCGCATGCGGTTGCAGAATACTTAAAGGAAATTAAGCCAGACATTGCATGCCTACAAGAAGTCAAGGTACAAAATTGGGAAAGTAAGTACGATAGCACTCCACAGCTACTTAGTAGTGCCCTAGGAAATGCACAATTCTACTATAAGTCAGCACAAACATGGCACACTAAGGATGGCGATAAATCTCAAGGCAATATGATAATCTCTAAGCATCCAATATTAAATACCTTTTATGAATATGTACAAGGCCCGTTTGAAGTTTCAACAGATTATAGTCAAGAAGGCAGGGTGTATGTAGAGGCAACGATTAGCGTGGATGATAGCAAGCTGACGATTGGCACAACGCATCTCTCTTATACTCATCGTTTTGAAGCTACGCCCGCTAAAGAAATAGAGGAAAATAAATTGATTAAACTAGCTCTACAAAAGCCAGATAGATATATTCTTACTGGTGATTTCAATGCCACCCCATCATCAAGAATTGTAAGTGAGCTCAATAAAAACATGGTAAGTGCAGGTCCTGACTTTAAACAAAATACATGGACAACTAAGCCATTTAATTATGGAGGCTTCCAAGAAGATAAGCTAAGCTGGAGGCTGGACCACGTATTTACAGCGAAGGACATCGCTGTTCATAAAAGTGAAATACTAGCCACTAAGCTATCCGACCATTTACCAATTCTTGTTGAATTAGAAGTATAAATAACAATCAACCATGGCTGAGAAACCTGGATAGCGTTCACTTCGCTCTCTTACCTAAAGGACGCCCCCCGCTGACCTTGTCAGTGGCCCATCTCCAATTACAGAGCCAGATAAAAACACCCCAGACGAGCTGGGGTATTTTTATATGGCTAAGCATGCCGGTACTGATGAGTTACGTCGCTATAGTCGCAATTGCGGTTCAACAAAGCACAGATAGCTCATAAGCAGACAGTTGAGCGCATTGTAGGGATTAAATTGTATTGCTAATATTAAGCTTTATCTCTAATAAATGAGACGAATAAGACATAGCTATGGCAGATTAGATTAACCCGCGGTCTTTGGCTTTATTTATAGCGGCTTCAATTTCAGGACCAGCACTCTTGGAGGCATCCCACCATGGGATATACTTTCCGAATTCTTCTGGTGCTACAAATTTCACTTTTTCAATTTCATGTTCGGCTAAGAAAGGCTCTACACTTTCCACTTCAGCTAGCCACCTGGTCTGAATGATAACACTCCCATCTGGTATTTCAATACGATGAAAGCCAACGATTTCTGGGGTCTTAACTTTTAAATATGCTTCTTCCCATACTTCGCGCTCAAATGTTTTAGCCGGAGTTTCGCCTGGGTCGGGTTTCCCACCAGGAATGACCCAATCAGTCTTATTTTTCTTGCGCACGATGGCAAACTTACCATTAAGCAGGCAGTAACCGGAACATTGAGTAATTAAGCTTGTATCTTCAGGAAGCTCATCAGCCAAGTACCAAGTCAAATGAGCCTCACCAGTAGCAAGGTGAATAATCTCAGTTATGTCAGTTTTTGCGATCATTGAGCACTCCTCTATGTTTCAAATAATCCAATCACCTCATCCGAGATAGCTTTCCTACTACCCAGTATAGAATACCAAAAACTCCCGCATTTAAAAAATTGTTAATACCGAAAAGCCAGCAGCATTTACAGAAATTGTTAGTCACTTAAATCAGCGACTTGAATCTCAAACCAGCAACATGGATTAGAACTTATCCTCTGGGATAACACCCTAGGCCTAGATACGAAAATAGACCAAGAGTACCCGGTCTATCTCTGATAACGTCCAACTTGGCTGGCCTGTATGGACTATGTGGGAAATTATTATGCTAATAAGAGCCCCACTCCGGCATACTTGGATGAAACCCAGTAATTGCGGTCATATTCGCGGGCAATCTATCAGCTAGGAAGTAGGCCGTTAAGCGTAAATGTCCCTCTAGGACAACAAGGCGGGACTGCTCATCCTTGGCTACAAAAATCATTTGCGGGAACTCTTTCCCTTGGATAATAGCTTCAGCGGCAGACCAAAAGTTATTATTTGGCACATCAAATACGACCTTACCAGCCTCTATATTTTTTGCTCCATCTCTTACACGCCTAGAGCCATCCGACAATCCAACCCAATAGTCGTAATCAATATACATTGCTTGCTCCAGGTCCGACTTTTCTAGCAAAACCTGCTTCCAATGGACATCGCTGGGAAAGCCATCAAAGAGTTCCGCATTGCGGCCAAAGCCTCGCACTTCACCAAGAACATCCAATCGGTAAGCATTGTCAGCAGTATTGGTTAAATCTGGTTGAGTGATGAGCAAGTCAGGTTTACCATCATGCTGGAGCCGCATAACAATTGGCTTACCAAAACGATTAGAGGAAATTTCGGTTTTGAGAAATAAGGCGACAACCTCAGCCTCGGCTACATCTCGCAGGATTCGCATGACTAAAGTATATCAAAAGTAAAATCAACCAACCATAGCTGCGGAACCTGGATAGCGTTCACTTTGTTCTCTTACGCAAGCGACGCCCCATACTGCTTTGCAGTGGTTCAACTACGATTTCACAACAATGAAATATCCCATCAACCACTACGGGTTAATGAGATATTTCATGGCTGAGCGTTCCGATACTGATGAGTTACACACTATAAACACTTTGAGTGTAAGGGCATATTAGGCCTTAGTCAAGGATGCTTTAATCAGTAGGATTATCTCACTATCCTTTTTACCCCTCACATCTTTACGATAACCATCCTTGACACTATGCTCATACGCCCTTAAGAATGCCTCTGGCGTCAAAGTTTGTATCTTCTTACCCTCAATCAAGAAATCGCCAATTGCCTCATCAACTGACTGAGCAATATTGTCACGCATCAAAATACTCTTACCCGCAAAAGCAACAGTTGTTCCTTCCTCGTTACTAAACTCATGCTCCCGTTCATCGTCAAGCGTAAATCCTAGCTTTTCCATAGTGGCAATTAGCAGCCGCCAGTCTTCCCCAAGCAGCCTGTCATCAACAAGCAGGTCAATATCCCCGAATTGCTTAAAGTTGCCAATATAAAGCGAAACCCCTTGAGAGCCATAAAGAATTGGCACAACACCCAGCTCCTGTAAAGATGCAACAATTTGAATTGTTTTAAAAGGTAGTGAAGGCATCTAGGTATAAATTCTTAGATCTGAAGACCAATCTGGTCTATGTCTGACAACGTCCAACTTGGCTGCGAAACCTGGATTCGAACCAAGAATACCTCTTCCAGAGAGAGGCGTGATGCCATTTCACCATTTCGCAATACACTCGATTCTTTTTAAAGCTCAGCGATTGTAGCAAAATTTGTGCTCAATGGCAATCTGTAGGCCAAAATAATTTTTCCTCCTATATAAGTTAGCAATGCCGCTTGCACATTACATTCCAATAATGCTAGCATATCAACAGACAAAAGGATGCACGAGAGACATCCCCATATCTACAAACATATAGCCTTATTTTCGTTATCAATCTACCCAAATTGCACTGTCACATGGAGGGAGGTGAATATATAATGAATAAAATTTACTCAGGGATTATTTCCCTAGTTGCCATCACAGCCGTCGTAGCTGGTAGCGCCTATGCGCTCTTTGCTAGTCAGGTTGAGATTAACGGTATTACGCTTGGAACAGAAACCTCTGGTCTATTAGTCTCTCTTGGAAATGAAAATAGTTTTGGTCCAGCTAGAACTATGGATCCGAACTTCCAACTAGCCCCACTTTCTCCTGGAGAAACCAGTACGCCAGGGGTATTCTTTCTCCGAAATGATGGAGATGTTAACCTAAATCTAACTACACGAATCACCGCTGCTGGAGGACATTGGAGTGAATTAAGCCCAGTCCTCGAAGGAGTTACTTGTACAGGAGTAGCAGTTCAAGGCACGGCACCTAACTATACAGGCTGCAATACTGCAGATACGGCAAACTCAACAGGTTGGGCAAACTTAGCCTATTGGAATGCCAACGAAGTGCCACTTCCAGGTGGACCACTCTTGCCTCAAGTTGGCTCAACAAATACAAACGACCGCATGTATGTTAGCTTCTACCGATTACCAGCCTCAGCTGATAATTCTGTAGCTAACAAGGAAATCACTAATCTGACCATTCAGATTACCGGTACTCAAGTCACACCGTAACATAGCGTTTTGTTGGGAGCGTGAAGCTATTCGCGCTTCCTCTCAAGATGCTACAGTATCCTAGTAGGGAATAGCTTTATGACTCAGACTCGTTCAAGCCATAATTCAATACTCAAAATCGGCGAATGGGTTATTTTCATAGCCATTCTTTTGATTGGGCTGGTGGTTCTTTCTCCATTACTACCAACCAAAAACTTCGCCAGCGCCTACTCAGTCGTCAGCGGCTCCATGGAGCCAACTATAACTACTGGTTCATTAGCTATTGTCCAGCAAGTTGATCCAAATCAACTCAAGGCCGGCCAAGTCATCGCCTTCACCGCTCCTGCCAACGCCAATCAAACCATCATTCACCGAATTGAGCGTGTGGACAGCTCAGCCATCGGGCCCGCCTTCTACACCAAAGGCGACAACAACTCCGCGGCCGACACCTGGCAGCTTGCACCCAGTAGCATCAAGGGTCTCTATTCCTTCAACATCCCCTATGTCGGCTATTTTATATCATGGCTAAAGACACCCCTTGGCTTCGGCATAGCCATCATCATTCCAGCCATCATCTTTGCCGTCTTCCAAATTCGCAAAATTCGCCATGGCATAGAAGAGGAGATTGATCGACGAACCAAGCAAAATCAGCCCAACGGTCCAAGCGATCTAGACTCTTCTCAAGCCACCCTTTCCACAATCAACAAGCAAAAAATTATGGCCATTGCCTTGCTGACCATTATGACTTCGGTATCTGTTCCCTCAGCCTATGCGCTCTTTAGTTCGCAGGTAGTAATCAATGGCATTGAATTATCAACAACGCAATTTTCGCCCACCCCTACGCCCACCCCAACCCCTACCCCAACCCCAACCCCAACCCCCACCCCCACCCCAACTGCCGATCATCTCGTAATCAGCGAAATCTACTATAATCCAACCAACTCCACTAGTTCCCAGTCGTGTAACCAGGGATTAACTATTATCAACACAGGACAAAACGTTACCATCAATCAATTCTGCCAGATAATCAACAACATCACGATCAACAACAGTAACCAATCGATTATCAGCCAATACAGCAGTTCAAGCGTAAATACGGGTGGCAATCAGTCGTCTGGCAATGTCGGTGGCGGGTCAATTACTACAGGCAGCGCCACGAGTCAGGCAACCATATCAACCATTCTTAATCAAAACAATATTAATGTTACGTTCTCTCAAAATAATAGTTCGACGCTGCCGCAATGGATAGAATTGTACAATCCTACCAATCAGCCGGCAAACATCCAAGGCTGGACAATTGCCACCACCAGCGGAGTATATACCATTAATCCACAAACAATTATCCCAGCTAATGGCTACGCCATCGTAGCCGGCTCAAGCGCCGTACTTAATTATTGGCAAATCCCAAATACAACACTGCTTATCCTTCTCAGCCAACTAAGCAACCAGCCCTTGAGCAAGCAAGGCGATTTCATCAGCCTATCTAGTCCTTCAGTCACCATCGATGCTATTAGTTATGGTAACAATACCAGCCAACTGAACCCTGCTATCCCATTAGTTAGCCCAGGCCAATCATCCCATCGCCAACCCGCCGGACACGACACTAACCAAGCCTCGGATTTCACAACGCTCAGCCAGCCCACTCCCGGAAAATGATTTATGAGTAATACATTGTAATGAGGGTGTAATTGGTAGACCGCTTGGAAGTTTTGAATTACTAAATTAGCCAGGATCTGGAGATCCTGGCTAAAATAAGTAAAACTATATTGGCAGATGGCATGTAGGTTAGAAGCAAGCAGCGCGAATTAGCGTGCAACGCGCTTAGCGGTTGGGGTCGGGAAAGATTTCTTCTTAGGGGTAGGAGTGGGTTTTACCTTGGTTGGAGTAGGACGTGCTTTTCCGACAGACGAACTAAGACCCTTCTTGGGTGTTGGGGTTACTCTTGCTTTGGTTGGAGACGGCTTAGTCTGCTTATAGGTTGGGCGAGGCTTGCCAGCAGCTTCGGTAGTCTCAACAACACTCTGGTCCCAGTTGTTGGCCATAGTGGCAGAAATACTCAAGCCAATCGCCAGACCAATAGCCAACACGCCGACAGCAATACGTGACGCTTGTCGAGTAGAAACAGTTACTTTTGACATAGGAATCTCCATAATCGGATAATTGACAGTATTTACCATAACCAATCAACAAAGTAAAGACTATTGGATTAATAAGTAGTATATCGCAAGAGTTGATCTGCCAGACTATCGTTGGCGCAAGGTATGCTTAGAAGATCTACAGTAAGCGATATGAGCAGTAATAGTCGGTGATATACTATTACTGAGTCTACCGACCCACAGCCAATTGATTTGAAAAGAAAATTACCCTATGCCAGAGTCTTCTACCGAACCGAAAACAATACCAGTTCAGACCGACCCGCTTCAGTCAGGGAAACCTCATGCTGCGTCTGACTCTGACTCGAAGCCCATCCCCGCTAAGCAGCTTATCAATCAAGGCCCATCTCGTAAGAATCGGCGCCGCCGCTATGGTCAAATTGTTATACTAGCCGCCTTTTTAATGCTGTGCTTAGCGGCACTCATCATCTTTTACTTCTCAGTCGCTTCAGTCAAAAACTAATCCTATGCAATGTCATACAAGCTACGTATCCAGCTACTTGTTATAGTCCGCATTTTCATGCATAGTTATAGGTATGAATACTCAAAACCCCACCCAGCCATCATCAGCCAATACTACCGATTCAACCGAAACGGTTAATCAAGATGCAGCCAATCTGGACCAAGACCAGACCGTGTTGCCAACTAGCTCATCAACTCCGGCCAGCCCTGCCAACGTTGTTGACGTCCCGCCAGCAGTTCCCGTGAAACAAGCTTGGTATAAAAATGGCTATGCGATTGCCGGTATCGCCATCGCGGCCATCATCATTATCTCGTTGCTTATTATCTGGGTTACAAATGCCTGGTTGAATTCTCAAGATAACCAGGATAACCAAAACAACGCCCAACCATCACCCACAGCCACATCTACTCCAACTCCAACTCCAACTCCTTCTATAACCTCCTCACCAACCCCAACTCCTACTGCAACGCCAACGCCAAGTATGACCCCTTCGCCAACCCCAACCCCTTCAAGTACCCCTTCGCCAACTCCAACTCCTGATATCAGTTTGTAAGCTACGCCTAGTTGAGTAAAAGTATGGAAGACAACGCTCAAATAGAAAATTCACAGCCTATTCCTCAACTGCCTACAGACAACACAGCAAATGAAGCCAGAAGAGCTGCGCCAACAAAAAAATCAAATAAACGGTTAGTGGCCGTCTCGATTGTTCTGGGGTTACTTATGATTGCGGGCATAGTAATAATTGTCAGCTTCTTGAATCCCACCGGCACCAGCATTGCTGGCCAATCAGATAACAATCAAGCCTCCGCCTCCGCTACGCCAACAACCACCCCCACCTCAGCCGTTTCAGCTACTCCAATAGCCATAGCTGGAGTAGAATGCGGTCAATTGTCTACCTTTGCTGATAAACAAGTGGGGTTTAGCTTCTGTTATCCAGCAGACTGGGGGACTACCACAGTCAAAGAGGCCAAGGTTGATGGCTCAGATAATGGATATCGCCAGATGATTATATTCTCTACCAACCAAGACTTCAGCGTCGGTGGCCAGAGTCAGAATTGGTCAACCAGCGTTGGCCGCGGCATAGGCTGCCTAGAGCCAAACAATATAATGCCTAGCTTATCCGATTACAACACCCAGTGGCATGATGATTACAATGACGGCATGGGCATGTTCTATTCCAGACGAAGCTTACCGTCAATCCAAGGCGGTTATGCCATCGAAGAGTCAATTTCCGTTGGAGCAGATGCCAATGGCTGGTGCGTCCACGGGCATAAAATTATTGATGGCTCAAGATACAAAATAGCTTTTGCCGGGTTCCATTCTTCCAAAGATATGTACCAGACCCTAGCCGAAAATCAGAACAACGCCAACCAATTCTTCACTCCCGCCCAACGAGCTCAATACGACGCCCTCCTAGCCAGCCTCAAAGCCTTTTAAGTGTGACCGTGGATATAGAGAAATAAGAATGCATATGCGACCTGATACAAGAGACAGAGTTTGGTGGTGAGTATCCATAGCATGCCTCGCGTCTCTTGTCTCTCTATATTCCATAGCCGATATCCTATATACTAATTAAATGGACTACTCTCAAATCGCCCTCGATAAACATAAACAGCTCAAAGGAAAAATAGCCGTTGCCAACAAAGAAACCCTCGATTCAAAAGAGCAAATGAGCACCTACTACACTCCCGGGGTGGGGGCAGTCTCGTCCTATGTTGCCCAGCATCCTGAACAAGCGCGTGACTACACTTGGGTGGGTAATAGCGTTGCGGTAGTTAGCGACGGCTCGTCAGTGCTCGGCCTGGGAGATATTGGCCCCGTGGGAGCGTTGCCGGTTATGGAAGGCAAGGCCATGCTCTTCAAACACTTCGCCAACATCGACGCAGTGCCGGTTGTTTTGGATGTACACACTGCCGATGAAATTGTGGCGACAGTCAAAGCTATTGCCCCAACCTATGGCGGCATCAACCTGGAAGATATTGCCGCCCCACTTTGTTTCGAAGTTGAGGATAGACTCAAAGCCGAATTGAGTATCCCTGTTTTCCACGACGATCAGCACGGCACTGCTGTCGTAGTTGGTGCCGGCATCATCAACGCCCTCCAAGTCACCAATCGAACCCAGGAAAACTTAAAAGTTGTAGTTTTAGGTGTCGGCGCTGCTGGTACGGCAGTTATTAAGTTGCTTCATCGCCTCTTGCCGCAGGCCAACATTCTGGCTGTCGATTCCAAAAGCATTATCAGCTCTGATCGTCAGGATTTGAACACTCACAAACAAGCCCTACTATCCATTACCAACCAGCAAAACATCAGTGGCCATCTCTCAGCTGCCCTGCAAGATGCCGACATCTTCATCGGCGTTTCTAAGCCCGGCACTCTGACTCCCGACATGATCAAAACCATGACCCCGGACCCTATTATCTTCGCCCTATCCAATCCCACCCCAGAAATCTTCCCCGATCAAGCCAAAGCCGCCGGTGCCGCAGTTATAGCCACCGGCCGCTCCGACTTCCCCAACCAAGTCAACAATTCCCTAGCTTTCCCTGGCATCTTCCGCGGCGCTCTCGACAACCAGGTCAAAACCATCACCGACGACCACAAACTAGCCGCCGCCCACACCCTAGCCGCCCTAGTCACCCACCCCGACGCCGACCACATCATCCCCGACCCCTTTACTGAAGGTTTAGTAGAAGCCATAGCCAGAGTCATTATTTAAACCTAATATTTTTACGCTCGCTATTCCTGACCCAACTAATCAAGATAAACTCCGGCTAGGCGCAGGCCATTTTGTTAAGAAGTATTATCTCCCATCCTTCCAGTTCCTCGCCATGAACCGCCCCTCCTTGCCAGACAGTACATCAATAGCCCGTTCAACATTCCGCTGCTTAGCTTCATCAGACTTCAACCAAGAGAAATATCGCAAAATCTCTTTCTGCCGGCTAGGGGACAGGGCCGTCCAGTTAGTCAAAGCCATAGGGTTTTTCTGCAAAGCCTCTTCAAACCACTCCGGCATCTCATGCATCGGCCCGTTCTTATATTCTTCATCAAAAGCTATTTCAACCAGCACCTCATCACCAACCTTAGTCCCAGAAGCCTTCCGCACATCCCCATGCAAATACAAATAAAACCGCCCATCACCAACCGGCATCATACTGATGCGCCAGGCTGGCTCAGGCCGACCATCGATTTGTATCAACACTAGCATCGACTTCTTCCAACCAACCTTCAAGCCCTCAGCCCGCTCAGCCGAGATCCATATAAAAGAGTTGCCCTCTCTCATATCCCATGCTTCCCGAAAGTCAGCCTCAATACACATTCCGAATGTCTTTCGACGCTGACTTTCGGGATATTGGTCATTATAAAGCTAAGTTTCAAGCCACAAACTATTGACTAAGTGCGGCCAAGCATCCTTGTTTTGCGGATACTCCGCAACCGTTCCGTATATACCAAACGGATCCCAGAAGTCTTTAACCGCTCGTGATGTTCCGTATCTCCGACCGAAGACCATAAAGTGCAGATACGGCGCATCATAATGCGTATATGCTGCCTGTCGAAAGTCTGGGCGACCATCTTCAGCCATCTCAGCCCGATCATAAGATGTTTCATTCCAGCCAATGCCCGTCGCTCCACTTACTCCCAGTATCTGCCCTTGCTGCAAGAAAGCAGCTTGTGATTTGTATTCCTTCAAATTAGCGCGCAATACCGGATGAAAGAGTAAGTCCTCCGCCAGTTCTTGTCGTATGAACCTGCTCCGATCTAGATCGAGGTCGCTCGTCGCTCTGAGTGGAGCGAAGTATGGTATTTCTTCATTCACCCAATCCATATGCCCATACTGCGTATATCGTCCTTGCCCATGCCAGCCTTGAATTGTGTATGAACCAAAATAAGCAGGCCACGGTTGCTTAGCAGTTGGATATGTCAAATCGGAAGAATTATTAACAGTCTCAGCGTGCTTAGCGCTAATATGTTTCGGCTGCCCTTTATCATCAGTCAGTAATCGCTCACCAAAGGTTGCCACATACCACCCATCCGCTGGCGCATAGACAGTTGTCCCTCGAGGCACATTAAAATCAATCGCCCTATGCGATTTCACCCCATGCATGGCCACCTCAACATCCTGATAATAAAACCCAGCCGCAATAAATGGTTGCACTGCATCATCAAATAGCTTGCTTAAAAATGGTCGAGGAGCTTCGAGGGAATCGCTGGGATTATTCATAGAGATATTCTACATCATTAATGCTAGTTTCTTGTCAGGTATAACCGATACTATTTTCCTATGCAGTAACCTAGCCAATTAAGAGCATTGAGCAAAAGTGAAATCAACTTCACTAGACGTCATGGTAGAGGCTGCGTATACTACGGCCATTACTAGGAGATATATGAGCATCAATACCAGCATTCATGGAGCCCAAGTTAGTATTTTAAGAGAACTATTATTTGTCAAAGAAGCCGGTTTTGCAGTATTGCAGAAACCTACTGGCTTAACCAGTGATCACTTTAACTTTCATATTGCCCAGTTGATGGATCTGAAGCTTGTAGAAAAAGTAGCTCGGGGGCGATACTGTCTTACTCCACGCGGCAAAGAATATGCCAATAAAATAGACACCGACCAAAACGTCATCGAGCGCCAGCCCAAGGTAGCTGTGTTATTGGCTATTGAACGTCAGGTCAATGGTCAAGCTGAATATCTATTTCAGGAAAGATTGAAAAATCCATACTATGGCTATTGGGGTTGGCCCAGTGGCAAAATGCGTTGGGGCGAATCAATTATCGATACAGCTGCCCGGGAACTTCGCGAAGAAACCGGCCTAACTGCTGATCTAGAAATTAAAGGTCAATATCATGAACATGCCTATCTCCAAGAAACCGGCGAGCTGCTAGAGGACAAGATGTTCCATGTCGTGCGCTGTTTTAACGTCGACGGCCAGCTGATAGAGCAGTTCGAGGGTGGTCGCAATGTCTGGATGACCGAACAAGAAGTCAGCAAAATTGACAAAAAATACACAAGTTTCATGACTGAACTAGACATGGCCAAAGGCCTTCTGCCCGCCTTTGTTCACGAAGTGCATCAATATAAAAAAGAGCAATTCTAAGTCATATTACAGTCTTTGAATATGCGAATCTTTAAAGTAAGTGGGATACTTTAGTCCAAATCCCAAGGCCCTATCTAGCCCAATATGGCACAGCAAAATCAAGCCATACATCGTCACCAAATCATTATGCCAAACCGCATAGCCCAATCCAATCAATCCCATCGCCAATGCATAATTATGGGCAGTGTTATAGACAATTGAGCCTATTTTAGTATTTTTTATATACCCAATCATCGATATATCTGGAGTTAAGAACAGCACCAGAAAAAGCCACCAATTAAATTCTAGCTGACCATAAACCAGTAAGCCTACTATTAAAATAACCACATTCTCCAACCTGACTAACCATTTATTCATTACTCAATCCATTTCTTTCAGCATGTCAGCCAGCTTCCGCACGGTGTTAATATTTCGCATCGTTGATTTCTTATAGACTTCAGTGCCAATTAACTTATGTAAGCCACTCTTGTTGTAGTCCTTTCGATTCATTCGCCAAACTACAGCCCCAGGATAATAAACCAGCTCGTCTACTTCAGTGCTATAGATTAAGTCCAGTACATCTTCCGAGTCAATATCTGACCACAAAAATAATACTTCGCAGCGCTTTTCAACACTATCATGAGTCCATGAATCAGGAACACCTGAATTCAAATCCGTAATAACTCGCGCACTAGTAACCACTACCTTAACAGCCAAACCAAACCGTTTCTCAATGGCGCCCTCAATGACATGACTCAGTTGTCTGCGATCTTTTCCTTCTTTCTCCACCGCAAACACAACATTGCCTGAGTTGATGTAGGTTCTGACGTTCACATAGCCCAAATCTTCAAACAGCCTCTTGAGCTGCTTCATATCAACTCTGTTATTTCCACCAACATTTATGCCTCTCAATAGTGCAACATACTGATTCATGCCTATACTTTACACCATTCTTACCCACTATGCTCATCTCCGAAGCTGTACTATAATGCGGGTATGAAAATTGATTCATCGCCAAGCGCAGCTAGGTGGCTACGTTTTGTAATCCCTCCAATCCTGATTGGACTATGGCTGATATTTAGCGGCATTGGTGGTCCATATTTTGGCAAAATAGATGAAGTCTCCTCGAACAATCTAAGCGACTTTCTTCCTGCAAGTGCCGAGGCCACCAAGGCCAATCAAGCAGCTGCAGAATTTAGGGACAGCACAGCCATTCCAGCCATAGTTATTATCGAGTCCGACCAAGAATTAACTGCTGAGCAATTTGCATTTGCTCAAGCTGCTCAGCAAACCATCAGCCAACAAGAGCACATCATCCAAGCCTCGCCAGCTATCCCTTCTCAAGATAAAAAAGCTGTTCAAATAGTAGCCTTGGTAGATACCAATGCTGATACCGGGCCTGTGGTGGAAAAATTGCGCGACACGGTTAACCAAGATATTCCTCAAGGACTAGAAGCCCATGTAACCGGACCGGCTGGTTTTGCAGCTGACTTATTGGAAGCTTTTTCTGGCATTGATGGCCTGTTGCTCGTTGTAGCCTTGGCAGTTGTCCTGGTTATTCTGCTCGTAATATACAGATCCCCGCTCCTACCAATTTTGGTGCTAATGACCTCGATGGCAGCCCTAACCGTCAGTGTGCTTATAGTTTGGTGGCTAGCCAAATGGGGTGTTCTTCAACTCAATGGCCAGGTCCAAGGCATACTGTTTATCCTCGTCATAGGCGCAGCCACTGATTATTCACTGCTATATGTATCTCGTTTTAAAGAGGCTCTCCATCATACTGACAGTCCTTTTAATGCAACCAAAGTTGCATTAAAAGGATCATTCGAACCAATTGTAGCATCAGGCGGCACCGTCATAGCTGGCTTGCTGTGCTTGCTCTTATCAGACCTTAATTCGAATAAGTACTTAGGTCCAGTTGCCTCAATCGGCATTGCTATGGCCATCATTGCATCACTGACGCTATTGCCGTCCTTCTTAGTTTTGGCCAGCCGAGTTGCTTTTTGGCCTTTCGCTCCTAAGGTTGATGATGCTTCTCAGACAGATCAAAAGGCTAGAGGCATCTGGCCCAATGTGGCCAGATTCGTCAATAGTAATCCTCGAGCCATCTGGGTTACCATAACCGCCTTGCTATGTGTCGCTGCTTTAGGTGCTAGCAGCTTAAAAGCCGAAGGCATAGCTCAAAGCCAGTTAATTGTCGGCTACTCCGATGCGCGCCAAGGTCAAGAGTCCTTATCTCGGCATTTCCCCAGCGGCTCTGGTAGTCCAGCTATAATTATTGGTCCAAGTAGCGATCTCGATCTGTTGGTGACCAGTATTGAATCTGTCGAAGGCGTCTCTTCTGTTGAGGCAGTCTCTGATAACTCACCAAGTGGCGCAGTCCCATTGGGCAGCAACCAGGTTATCTTTGGGCCACTAGCTCTAGCCACACCAAAAGTTGTCGATGACCAAGTTATGTTGCAAGCCACTCTGTCTGACTCTCCAGATTCTGTAGCCGCCGAGCAGACAGTCATCGAGCTGCGCCAGCAACTCCATCAAATCAATGATCAAGTCTTAGTCGGTGGCGAAACTGCCGTAAATATTGATACCCGCCAAGCCTCCATCAGAGACCGTAATCTGATTATTCCCGTAGTACTGATCGTCATCACCGTAATCTTGATGGTGCTGCTTCGCTCGATCTTGACACCTATCGTGTTGATCTGGACAACTGTTTTGTCTTTCGTGGCCGCCTTGGGCGTATCGGCGTTTGTCTTTAATACTGTGCTCAACATGCCCGGCTCAGACCCTGTCATTCCGCTATACGCCTTCATCTTCTTGGTGGCCCTGGGTATCGATTACAATATCTTCCTCATGACTCGTGTCAGAGAAGAATCGTTAACCCATGGCGTACGTAAAGGCATGTCCCGAGGTCTCATTATCACGGGAGGAGTTATTACTTCGGCAGGACTGGTCCTGGCAGCCACCTTTGCCGCCTTGAGCGTTATTCCAATTCTATTCTTGGTCCAAATAGCCTTTATTGTGTCCTTCGGTGTTCTGCTTGATGCCATTATTGTCCGATCGCTTTTGGTGCCAGCGCTCGTTGCCGATGCTGGCCCACCAATTTGGTGGCCGTCCAAATTATGGAGGGCTAAGAAATAGTGCCATTGTCAGACAAAGATTACGGACGAATTCAATCCTTCTATCAAGAGTCATTTCAAAAGTTTGGCGATAGAGATGCTCGCAGCGTTCGCTGGGGAAACCTGACCGATCAACAAAAACGGTTTGCCGTCCTCAGTCAAGTCACTGCCTTATCAGGAAAGTCAGTCCTGGATGTGGGTTGCGGTTTAGGCGATCTCTATAAATATTTTCTGCAACAGGGAATCGAGGTAGAATATACCGGCATTGATATTGTGCGAGAATTTGTTGAGGCTGCTCAGTCTCGCTTTCCTCAAGCCAATTTTATGCACCAAGATATTTTTGACATCGATCAACGCTTTGATATTGTAATGTGCTCGGGCGGCTTGAGTTTTAAAGTCAAAGACAATCTATCTTATTATCAGGGCATGATCAAAACCATGTATGGCTTGGCCAAGCAAGCAGTCTCATTCAATATGCTCGATAATCGAATCCACTCTGATGACGACATCTACGCTGCCTATTCGCCAATAGACATAGCTGACTTTTGCCATACTATCGCCCCTAGAGTTCAAGTAGTCACCGACTATCTTCCCCAAGACTTCACTATGTATATGTACAAACGGTAGCGACATCTCCTATCTTGTGTTTGCTGTATTCCGTATTTAAATATAACCTCTGTATTCATTTCTTTCATATCAAATACTGGTCTCCTAGCCTGACGGGGAAGATCCGCTTAACAAATTCAACATAACCCAGAGTTATCAGGGTTAGTAAGCCATGATTATTTGATATGAAAAAATGACATACAAAAACCTGGCTTTGGGCTGTGTGTAATTAGTATGAAAGTCTTCAGTGCAGACTAGATTGCCACGTCATTTCATTCCTCGCAATGACAAACGAAGTATTGCCTTTAAACCTTATGCTTCCAACACCCAGCATCATGGTCATCAATTATTCCGCAAGCCTGCATAAAGGCATAGCAAATAGTCGGACCAACAAATCGAAAACCACGCTTCTTTAGATCTTTGCTCATAGCCTCAGCTACCGCTAACTTTATCTCGTATAATTCATTTTTAAAAACTGCTCCATGACTAAAACTCCATAGATACTCATCAAAACTTTGTCCCGCATCTTTAATCGCCAGATAAGCCTTGGCATTATCTATAAACGCACTCACCTTCAAGCGGTTGCGGATAATGCCAGCATCTTGAAGCAGTTCTGACCGTTTAGCCTCATCATATAGCGCCATCTTTTGGGGGTCGAAGTTATCAAATGCTTGTCGATAAGACTGACGTCTTCTCAGAATGGTTATCCAGCTTAACCCAGCCTGGCCCCCTTCAAGACATAACATTTCAAAAAGCCGTTGATCATCGTGCGCCGGTACTCCCCATTCGTAGTCATGATAGGCAACATACATTTCATCAGCAATCGGCACCCAGCTGCAGTATGATTTTGATGTAGTAATCGCCATACCAACAATTGTAGCACCCCGTCTTCTACATATAATCTAAAACCAATAGCCATGAGCCGTCATCAGATGGTATAGTTAATATGATGCTTGCCTGACTAAATAAAGGTAATTGCACTCTGCCTATGAAGAAAATCGGACTTATTGTCTCAGCCTCAATCATCATTGCCACCATCGTTGTAGTGACTATATACGCCCAAAGCCAAGGCATTGCCCTGCTTGATCCGCAAGGTGCCGTCGCTGCTCATCAGCGAGATTTATTGGTATTTGCTTCATGGCTAAGCTTATTTGCCCTCATACCAACCTTTGCGTTGGTCCTCTTTGTGGTTATGCGCTATAGACAGCGTCCTGAAGGAACCAAAGTCAGTCGAAGCGGCAAAGGTTCAATTTCCCCAGAGTCGTCAATCGCCTGGTTGGCGCTCTTGCTAACTATCACAACCGTTCTGGCAGCCGTGATGCTCAAGAGCACCTGGCAGCTTGACCCCTATCGACCGCTCAAGTCAGACAAAGAGCCACTGACTGTCCAAGTTGTGGCCCTGCAATGGAAGTGGCTGTTTATTTATCCAGACCAAGGCATTGCCACAGTGAATGAGTTAATTATTCCGGAAGACAGACCAGTCTCCTTTGAAATCACTGCCGATGCCCCCATGAGCTCTTTCTGGATCCCCAAGCTCGGCGGTATGATATATGCCATGGAGGGCATGGTCACCAAACTCAATCTGGTTGCCAACGAGACGGGGCAATTTGAAGGAAGAACTGCTGAGATTAACGGGAAGGGCTATGCTGGCATGAAATTTACCACCAAGGCTGTATCCCAGACAGATTTTGATCAGTGGGTATCTGTCACCCAAGGACGAGGCGGCTTGCTCAACTCTGACACCTATCAAGCCTTAGCTGTTCCCAGCACAAACAACCCTACCCAACACTTTGCCCACACCGATCCGGCTCTCTACGGATCTATCTTGATGAAATTCATGGACTCCAATCATCATCAGGACAGCCCACATAGCTCTAGTTCGCATTAGTCTCACCTAAGGTACATATATGGTTGAATTATTATTTGGAAAACTAACTCTCAATGACTTGCCCCACGAATGGTTCACAGTAGGGGGCACCATGACAGCTGTTCTGGGCGGGCTTGCCTTGACAATCTACCTCATTAAGGCAAATAAGCTATCTTGGCTATGGAATTCATGGCTTACCTCAACCGATCCTAAGAAGATCGGCATTATGTACTTTATTGTGGCCCTCCTTATGTTTGGCCGCGGGGCCTTAGATGCGGTTATGATTCTGGGCCAGCAAGCAGTAGCTGCCGGTGGGCCCGGCTACCTGTCAGCCCAACACTTCCAAGAAATTTTTACGGCTCACGGCAGCATCATGATCTTGTTCGTCACCATGGGGCTTTTGTTTGGTCTGCTTAATATTATCATCCCTCTCCAGATCGGCGCTCGTGATGTGGCCTCGCCCCTGCTCAACACGCTTGGTTTCTGGCTGTATGTTGCTGGATGCTTATTGATGAATGTCTTCTTTGTCTTCGGTGGCACTTTCTCCAATGCCGGCTGGCTAGCTATCGCACCGTTGTCTGGTATCGATTACAATCCTGGAGTGGGTGTTGATTATTGGATCTGGGCCCTTCAAATTTCTGGCTTAGGAACATTACTAGGCGGAGTCAACTTCATCATGACAATCATCAAGATGCGCGCTCCAGGCATGACCATGATGCGCTTGCCGATTTTTACCTGGATGTCCCTCTTCAGTATGATTATGGTCTTAGCCATCTTCCCTTTATTAAGTGCTACTGTAGGTCTGTTATGGCTCGATCGCTTCTTTGGTACTCATATATTTACATCAGATCTAGGCGGCAATCCCATGATGTATATGAATCTCATTTGGTCATGGGGGCATCCTGAAGTCTATGTCCTTATCTTGCCGGTCTACGGAATTTACTCTGAGATTGTGGCCACTTTCTCGGGCAAAAAATATTACAACTATACCGCCACTATTATCTCAGGCGCTGCCGTAACCTTGCTTTCAATGCTAGTCTGGCTGCATCACTTTTTCACTATGGGGGCCAGCGCCAACGTCAACGCTTTTTTTGGCATCATGACCATGATCATCGGCATTCCAACCGGCATGCTGGTTTTTACTTGGATTATGACCATGGCTCGTGGCAAAGTCATACTCAAAACACCAATGTATTGGTTCTTAGGCTTCATCGCCACCTTTGGTTTTGGTGGAGTAACTGGCGTCATGATGGGAGTACCAGGCATAACCTACCAAGTTCATAACACCCTATTCCTAGTTGCTCACTTTCACAACATGGTTATCGGCGGAGCATTATTTGGCATCTTTGGTGGCATCGTCTATTGGTTCCCCAAGTTCGCTGGCTTTAGATTGCACGAAGGTTTGGGCAAGGCTGCCTTCTGGTGTTGGATTGTCGGATTCTATGTAACATTTGCTCCGATGTATATGCTTGGCCTAATGGGGGCTCCTCGACGCTTAGAAACGTACGACATAGCTTCGGGCTGGCAGCCAATGTATATTGCTACGTTCGTCGGCTCGCTTATCATGGGCTTAGGACTATTGTTCCAAGTCATTCAAATCGGCTATAGCATCTATAAGCGCAAAGAACTGAAGCACAATGCCGCTGATCCGTGGGATGGACGAACCCTTGAATGGGCCACTCATTCGCCTCCGCCATCCTACAATTTTGCCGTCGTACCCAAAGTCGAAAGCCAGCAGCCTTTCTGGGATATCAAGCAGAAGGGCGGGCTACCCAAGCCTGTATATGAAGACATACATATGCCCAAGAATACTGCCGTAGGTATATATATTGCTGGCCTATTATTCCTCTTTGGTTTTGCCATGGTCTGGCACATCGCCTGGCTAGCGATTGCCGCTTTTGTTGGCGCCATTATTGTCTTCATCTATCGGGCCTTCGACGAACACACCTCATTTATTATTCCAGCGGCCCAGGTGAAAAAGATTGAGCAGGCTATCATTGGAGATAAATCATGACCACCCATCCCGATACTTCACACCAGCAACCTGCTTATAGCGATACTGTGACCTTTGGGTTCTGGTTGTATATGCTGACAGATCTGCTGGTATTCGCAGTCTTATTTGCCACCTTTATGGTGCTTCGTCACAATGTAGCCGGGGGTCCCTCTGCCCAAGAGATCTTCGATCTACCATTTGTGATGATAGAAACAATTGTCTTGTTGGTCAGTAGCTTGACCTGCGGTATAGGAATGCTCGCAGTCTACCGTCGCCAGACTAAACGAGCTCTAATATGGTTCGGCCTAACTTTCTTGCTCGGCCTAACTTTTTTAGGTATGGAGCTGTATGAGTTTAATCATCTCATCCATCAAGGATATACATGGCAGACAAGTGGCTTCTTGTCGTCCTACTTTGCTCTAGTGGGGACGCATGGCCTACATATTGCTATTGGCTTACTATGGTTAGCAATCATGCTTGTCTATGTGTTCAAAAAAGGCCTAACCAATAGCGCGGTTCGCAAGCTTGGTCTGCTAAGTATCTTTTGGCATTTCTTAGACCTTGTCTGGATCTTTGTCTTTAGCATTGTTTATTTAATGGGGGTTGCATCATGAGCCAGCATCAAACAGCTCAGCCGCACCAGGCTGCACTGAGTACGTATATATTTGGCTTTGTTGCTTCGCTAGTATTAACCATCGTGGCCTATAGCATGGTGGAATATAAGCTGGCCAGTGGTATGGTGGTGGTCGTAGCAATATTGGCCTTGGCGGTTTTGCAGGCGATTATCCAGCTTATTTGCTTTCTCCATTTAGGCAGAGAAGACAAGCCACGCTGGAACGCCATTTTCTTAATCAACACCATCAGCATCATCCTCATAGTAGTCATCGGATCTGTGTGGATTATGAACAATCTCAATAGTCGCATGATGTCTCCTCAGGAAATGGATAAATACATGATCGACCAAAGCAAAAAAGGCTATTAGTGGATAAAATAATTGCTTTATTAAAGCTTACCAAGCCTGGAGTGCTAATTGGCAATGTGCTGACTGTGCCCGCTGGATATTTTTTAGCCAGCGCTGGCACGATTGACTGGGTAGCATTTTTGGCAGTCCTGCTTGGTAGCACCTTAATAATAGCTTCAGCCTGTGTGCTGAACAATTATCTCGATCAAGATATTGACCGAGTTATGGAGCGCACGAGAAATCGCCCATTAATCCAAGGGCATGTCTCGGGTCAACAAGCTCTAATCTTCTGCATTATGCTGGCCTTAGGTGGCTTTGCCAGCCTATGGCTATGGACAAATATAGCGGTCGTGCTGGCTGGAGCAGTAGGATTTATTACCTACGTCTGGTTGTATGGAGCTTGGACCAAAAGGCAGTCTGTGCACGGCACGTTGGTTGGCAGCATCTCTGGCGCCATTCCAATCTTGGCCGGCTATTTAGCGGTTTCTGGCCAACTGGATCTTGGAGCAGTCTTAGCTTTTATGGTTGTTTTTCTTTGGCAACAGCCTGAGTTCTACTCCATATCCATTTATCGCAAAGATGAATACCAGGCCGCTGGCTTGCCAGTCATGGCTGTCTCTAAAGGAGCGAAGCGGGCCAAGATTGAAGTCTTGATATATATCTTTGCTTTTGGCGTAGCCAATATTCTGCTGACAATCACTGGTTATGCAGGCTACACATATGCAGTCGTGCTAGGGCTGTTCTGCTTGCTTTGGCTGACATATGGCTGGGTAAACTTCTCTAAGATAGCGGATATACAATGGGGGAAAAAGATGTTCCGAGGAGCAATGATCGCCATCTTACTCGTCTGTATCGGCCTACCATTTGCTCCGTTGCTGCCATAAATTTGCTATAATAATCTTAATACAAAGGATCTAATTTTTATGCTATTATTGTCCCATATCATCATTGCCTTGCTAACTCTCGTAATCGTCTCTCTCGCCTACTGTAAACCTTCTGCAAAAATTCTTCAGCTCAACTACCTGTCCGCCGGGCTCACCTTAGCTACTGGCACAGTCCTGACCATTCTCAATCCATCTCACTTGGTTCAGTCATGTCTAACAGGCATTGCCTATTTTTCAGTCGTATCTTTGGTAGCGTGGCTGGCTCGCCGCAAATTAGCCACGCTATCCGCTTAGTCAGCTGGCCGGGTTTGACTATATTGATAATAGAATTATAAATAAATTCATATACTATCACTGCAAAGATAGAAGGCGTATGAATACTATATCGATTGGTTGCACCCTATCCAGCGAAGATCAATCTCTCAAACCACTACCAAAATACCCATAACGACCGGAGCGACCTGTCCGATTATTCGCGTACATTCTGATGAGGCGCAAACGCGAAAAATTGCCTTAGAAGCTTGGCCTAATGCTGAAATATCAGGACAAGCCTCCCAGGAGCTGCCCATGCCCGCCCATTTTAGTCAATTGGCAGAATCGGTCACAGAAGATCAAATTGCCCAATCAATTGTTTGTGGTTTCGACAAGGCAAAGCATCTGGATAAGATTCAGTCATATGTAGATGCAGGCTTCACTCACCTCTATATCCAGCAAGTTGGTGTTGATCAATCCGCATTCTTTGATTTTTATCAGCAGAAAATTTTGCCAGAATTGAAAGGCGAAGCATAATGGCAAACAAATACGGACCCAAAGCAAAAAAGAAAATTGAAAAAGCTATGAAAGAGCTTAGGTTAGGCAGATTAAAGAGTGGCAAATCAGGTAAAGAGCCACCAGACAAGAAACACTAGCCCTTAACCCGAATCCCTTTTACAATGCGGCCATCCAGGAGAAGGTGGCTAAAATAACCCGCTACAGCAGCCAGGTAATAAAGGATAGCAACTGGCAAGATATCTTGCTTGTAAAGATATGGCCCAATCAAAATAGGCAAGGGGACTAATAGCATGGCCCATTTACTGTGTGTCCATCCACGGTGATTGCCCAAGATGGGCAGCATGGCAATCAAGCCCAAATAGGCTGCCGCTTCAATATTGCCATTGATAATCAACAAGATATCTACCAAAAACGCTAAGCCGAGGAATATGTCTTGGGCTTTGCTGTTGGTGTCCACATCAGGAAACAAAGCGAACAAAATACACACAATAAAAATTGCAGATAACGCTTGCCAATCCTCTAGCAAATGCTGAGCCTCAGCCATTTGTTGTAATGAGATAATACTTGCTCCAGTAGCCAATACCGCACCCGCAGCTACGCCGCCAGCAATATGTCCTTTCCATCCAGCCATACTATTCAGTATACTGTATTTCGGCATTTAAAGGTTGCTCGTTCCTTTGATATACTAACCTTGTAAATTCTCTGCATGTCCAAACGTTTTAAGTACTACGCCTCTGCCACTTCTTGCCTCGCCATAGCTATCGCCTGTGTTTTTGGTGCTGGCTTAATAGTCGAGGTCTATTCGGCAGATCAGCATGCAAATCCAGATCAAAGTGCCGAATACCAGCATATTATCCCGGATCTTAGCCTGCCTCAGCCAGCTCGAAGCTATACCGATGTGCCCTACTGCAACACAACCAATCCCAAGCAAACACTTGATATATTTACTCCGCCAACTCGACCTGGCCAATCATTGCCAGTCCTTATTTACGTTCATGGTGGTGGGTGGAGTAGCAGTAGTAAAGTCAACGGTTTAATCGACTACTATAAACAAGATCTGCTTGATCGCGGCATAGCAGTTGTATCAATCAATCATCGACTGGCCCCCAAAGACACCTTCCCAGCTCAAAACCAGGATGTGGAGTGCTCCATAGGGTATATGCATAAACAAGCCGGTCGATATGGGCTCGACTCTCGTCGTATCGCCTTATTCGGCGAGAGCTCAGGCGCTCAATTAATCACTGCAGCTGCACTAAACCCCACTACTCCTACTCCAATGTGGAAGTCATCGATTAGAGCCGTTGTGTCTTTTTACGGCATATCCGATTTTCAGTCCCTGTTATCCGACAAAAACTATCGTGGCAATGCCAAAATGTATCTAGGGAAAAACCCTCAACAGCAAGCCCTGCAAGCCAGTGTTATATATAGGGATATTAATAACCCACCACCATTTTTGATTGTTCATGGCGACAATGATCCTGTTATTCCGGTCAACCAGTCCAAAGCCTTATATAGACATATTCAAAAATTTAGTAATCGCAACCAGTTACTCATCATCAAAGGCGGAGGTCATGGTATAACTATGAAAAATAAGCCCAATGCATCCCAACTTCGCACCATAACCCTAGACTACATTCAGCGACAGTTCGCCAATCCGCTAAGTATCGACTAAATGTGTTATAGTACTGGTAATAACTGAAAATCATCCCCGATCACAGCTTGAGTGAACATAGCGCGAGCTATGATCGGGGCTGGGTTTCCCCAGCTCCACCAATTTTAATACAGGTCTCAAATAGCATCCTCGGGTGCTATTTTCATGCACTAAAAGACTCTGTCTAAGATTCTAAAGCTGTAGTCGCAAGCATTCTTGGCATCTTTTTTAAAATCTTGACGATCAGTTTCGCGCCACTTGCCCGGATCATACATAAAGAAAATATCTCCCTCTGGCTCCAAATCAACATCGGTAAGGTAGATTCGGTCGGCCACTTCAAGCGCTTCTTCAAAAATCTGACCTCCGCCTATCACACAGATCATCTTGCCATCCACCGCAGCTTTTTCTAGAGCTTTTCCCAATGAATCTACCACAATGCAACCCTCTGCCACGAAGTCTGCTTGACGGCTAATAATATAATTTTTCCGGCCAGGCAAGGGGCGGCCAATTGATTGGTATGTTTTGCGCCCCATGATGATTGAGTGTCCCATGGTAAGACGCTTAAAGTGAGCCATATCAGCTGGCAGATGCCAAACCAAGCCATTCTCACCTCCGATAACGTTGTTCTTGGCGACGGCTACTACAAGGGCCACTATTGGTTTGTTAGCAGGTTGTAACATAATAAGTGCTCCCAAGCAAAGAAGTGGGCTATACTGCAATCGGCGCTTTTATGCTGGGCCATGACCGATAGTCTACCAACTCAAAGTCATCAAAAGTAAAATCGTCAATTGAGGTGATGGCTGAGTTGATCTTCATCCGCGGCAACGGCTTAGGTTCTCGAGATAATTGTTTATCGACTTGTTCGAAGTGATTCCGATAAATATGAGCGTCACCGAATGTATGAATAAAATCACCCAAACCAAGTCCGGCAACTTGGGCGATCATCATGGTCAGCAGGGAATAGGAGGCGATATTAAATGGCACTCCCAAGAAAAGATCAGCACTGCGCTGGTACAACTGACAGCTTAATCTGCCCTCTATAACGTAAAATTGAAACATAGTATGGCAGAGTGGGGGAGCAGATTCCTGGGCTTGAATAAGCTCCTGCAAGTCGGCCACATTCCAGCCCGACACCACTAGTCTGCGCGAAGTAGGGTTAGTCTTAAGCTCGCTAATAACATTGGCAATCTGATCTATTTTTTGACCATTTTTACCTTCCCAGCGTCGCCATTGTTTACCATACACCGGTCCAAGCTCTCCCCATTGCTGTGCAAATGTATCATCCTCGGCTATGCGAGCTGAAAATTCTTTTATGCTCTCGCCCTGATATTCGGTACTTTTTTTATAAGCTGCATATGGCCAGTCATCCCAGATATGGACATTGTTTTTCGCCAGGTATTGGATATTCGTATTGCCTTGTAAAAACCACAACAGTTCATGGATCAGGCTATTTGTATACAGCTTCTTGGTTGTGACAGCCGGAAATCCAGCATTCAGATCAAAGCGCATTTGACGTCCAAAGACACTAATCGTCCCGGTGCCAGTCCGATCATCTTTGCCGATGCCGTTGGTTCGAATATCTTGAAGGAGGTCTAGGTACTGTTTCATAGTGGCATTGTAAACCACTCCTTCCCGCCTGCCAACATAGCAAAGTGCCTCCCAACATTACATTGGGAGGCACGTTGGCCACTTACTTACGAAGTGGCCTATTCGAATATCAGCTGTTGATGACCCACGCCGTAGATGCCGCCTTGCACCATGGTCGCTCCTTCTGGCAGCGCGAAGATCACAAAAGCCTGACCGTCGCATACCAGGTTAGCTGGCACGGTAAATTCCACCACGGCTATCGAGTTGGGATCCATATCGGCTTCCTTCTCGCCAATAGGATTTCGAACCCCATCACACATAAAATCTAGGCTCCATGTGTCAGGGGCGACGCCATCAGCGGCACAAATTTCCAGTTCTACAGCTACGCCAGGTGTTAAGTCGTCGAGCTGAACCCTAGCTTCGTGATACGGCTCTAGATTCCGGAAGTCATAATCGTCTCCGTTTGGAGAGATAGTGCACTGCCAACCATCTACTCCTTGATGGCTGGTGTCGGGCGGATCGACGAATCCGTCAACCAAAGCCTCATCGCCAACTCCCACATTCACATAGCCACGTAACGGCTGACTGTCAATGGTTGGCGCCTGACTAGGCTCAGCCGTTGCCGTTGCGGTGGCCGTTACTGTTGCTGTGGGTGCGGTTGTGGCCGTGGCCGTGGCAGTCGGCTCCGTAGTTGCCGAAGGCGCTACAGTGGCCGTTGCCGTAGGCTCGCTAGTCGCTGTTGGTTCAGCCGTCGCCGTTGGAGCGTCTGTAGGCTCCGTGGTGGCCGTTGCCGATGGCTCAGCAGTCGCCGTAGGCTCAGCTGTCGAAGTCGCCGTTGGAGCGTCAGTTGGCTCCATGGTTTCTGTAGGCTCTAGGTTGGCTACCTCAGCCATTGGTGTCTCTGTAGTTGGGGCATCGAGAGCCGGCTCATCGGGATTTACCCACCAGACCCAGCAAACCATAAATCCCAATACTCCACCGATCAGCAGGCAACCCAGAGCAAGCAATCTGGGCCGGACGACTATCCACAGTCCAAATCTCCTGAACATCTTGTCTCCCATCTCTGAAGCGCGTCCAAAATCGACCCTCACACTATAAGACCTAATTATCTAAAATGCAAATACCCAGTTTAAACGCAATAGAGTACCCTGATATTGTGATAAAATTAGTATCAATATGTTTACTGTCCCACCGCCACTTGCTACGGTCAGTCGACGCCTTGGTGATGCATCCCGCACCCTAGCCCGCTGGCCGAAAAAATATACTATTCCTGCCACAGGCATTGTCTTGTCAGGTATTCTATATGGCCTTGTATTCGTCCCATCCACAGTCATAGCAGTCGACTATTCTCAGACGAGCCAATGCGCGAACCAGTTAACATTGCTGCCGCAACTGCATCAATCCTCCTCCAGCAGTCTTCAATTGCAGCCCACAGCGATTTGGCAAATAAATGGATTTCAAATCGCTTCAAGCCAAACCTGCTTAATTATCGCCTCAGCACCTCAAGCCGGAAATCATTCGGCTGAGCTGTCCATGATGGGTATGAATTGGCTGGCTCGTCAGTATCGAATTGAAGTGCCAAACTACCCAACCGTATCAGTTGGGCCCTTACAGCACCCAGTTGCCATAACCAAGCCTTTAGTTCTTGAGTTAACTCAGACAGATTTAGTCTTCAGCTATCAGCTACAAGTTGACCATCAAGTCCAAGAATGCCAGGCAAAAAACAACCAGCTTTTCTGCCCCATAAATCAATTTGAACTACAATCTGGTCAGTCATATGAAATTACACTTAGGCGGCTATTTAATGGCCAGCAAATTGATGTGTTAGCTCAAACATCAATTCAGACTCTGTCGCCGGTCAAAATTACAGCTGCTTCAGTCGACAATAATGCACTAGTGTATGGCCAGCTCAAGTCTATTGTTTTGAATACCGATAAGCCTATCGCCAAAGCTCAAGCTGTATTGCATAATCAAACCGCCAAACAGCAGATAGCCACCCAACAATCAATAACAGATTCCCAACTAGCCATTAGCTGGGATCAAGACCTGCCTCTTCGAACTAGCTTCGAACTAGCTGTAGACTATTTAGAAGCTACAGATAGCAGTAGCCTCGTTGAAGTGTACAAACTTAGTTTTAGCACCGCTGGAGGCCCTAAGGTGGTGTCAATTAACATTGGCTCTGCGGGCGTCGCTTTGGATAGCACTGTTGTAGTTAGCTTTGATCAGGAACTTGATGCTGGGCAGGATGTCGCCAGCCATATCAGCATCAAGCCAGGCCGGGTTACAACTTCTGTCTCAGGATCAAAAATCAGTCTTAAGTTGGCTGGTCTAGAGCCATGTGCCGAGTTTACCATTACCATAGACGACCAGATTAAGAACCCTACGGGAACTTCTGGCGACTCAGCCAAGACTCACACCTCGCGTACCATCTGTCGCACCACGCAAACAATAGGCTATTCAGTCAAAGGCCGGCCGATTATAGCTCACACATTTGGCTCAGGCTCGACCGCTATTCTCTATACAGCCAATATACATGGCAATGAGGTCGGCACAAAATATTTAATGGATTTATGGATGAAAGAACTCGAGTCAAAATCCAGCCAGATACCAGCCGGTCGAAAGATTGTGGTAGTACCATTGGTTAATCCTGATGGCTATGCCGCAGGCACTCGCAACAACGCTAATAATGTCGATCTCAATAGAAACTTTGCTACTGCAGATTGGAAAAAAGATGTGCCAGACACGAGTGGCAAGATGGTGGTTGGCGGCGGCGGGGCCAGCCCTATGGATCAGCCTGAAACTATAGCCATTGCCAATCTAACCTCACAACTAAAACCGCGCACCACCATGCAGTACCACAATGTCGGCAGCATGGTAGAGTCAAACCAAGCAGCCCACGCCAACGCCCTCGCCCAAATCTATACTGGTTTGAGTGGGTATCAGAATATAACTGGCAATAGTAATGCCTTTGGCTATGCCATAACTGGTACCTATGAAGGATGGATGGCTGAAAAGCTCGGACTAGCCAGCATCGTTATTGAGCTAGGCAGCAGATCTGACCCACAATGGTCAAGAAATAGCGCTGCTATGTGGCGCGTAGCAACATATTAAACAACAAAAACACCCCAGGCTTTTTACAACCTAGGGTGTTTTCTGTTATCAAATAGAGAAAATTTAGATAACTGCTACGTCTTCAGCAGCGTCAAAAGTGGCCTGACCAACAAAAGCGGTCAAAGAACGACCATCCTCAGTCTGACCCTTGAAAGCATAACGCTTCTGACCATTAGCAGCTTCAAAAATTACCTTACCAACTACTTCGGTCTCAACTTTAGCACGAGCCTTTACATCATAGAATGTGTGCTTCATAAGATTACATTCACCCCCAGTCCTCATGTTCTGCTACAGGCATTAGCCTGAACAGAAACCATAGTAAGCACAAAACGCCAGAAACGCAAGTCTTTTCTTCTGAAGAAATAGTCTTTTTGTTCCATCCAAGCCCAATTATCCCTGTGGTTCATCTATTTGTCGCTGACCTTTGCAGCTAGCCTCAGACCACAAACCCTGCCTTTGGCTACTTGCCAAGGTTTGAGCCGATTTAAAAGCAGCTTGATATTTATAAGGAGTCTTATAGGTATATTCAAATGCGTAGCCATTCTTTATCAGCAGCAGATTAACCAGCTGGCCGTCACTGAGTTGAACATAGCGAAGCAAGCGACCGTAAGTGTCGCTATTGCCTTGGCTAGGATCAGACTCCAGCTTTATCTGTTTGCCTTCGACTAACTTCTTCATCTGGCTAGATGCTTCCTTGCCATAGCACTCGACAGTTTTTCGCGGATCAACCACTTCTGGGGTATCAATGCCAATCAGTCGAATAGTTTGCTCGACATCATCTATCATCACCTTAATGGTGTCGCCATCCACCACTTTTGATACCGTGTACAGTTGCCCGCTAACCGTTGTTGCCGCATTCGATGAGCCATCCTGTTGTGCATCAGGGGTTGGAGTTGACTGAGGAGACGAGTCAACTGATAAGCCAAACGATTGCAGGATGCTGTTCAGCTGTCCAAACTGATTTGGCCATAAGACAGGCAAGCCGACAATCACCAACAACAGAATAACGGCAATTATTTTGACTTGTACGGGCAATTTCCGAAAACTTCTAGCGAGTTCTTTGGCAAACAGTGATGATGAAGAGGTCATGCCTCAATTCTAGCACGCAGTTTGGTTATCCTCGACCAGCTCTAAGGTCGTTCTGAATAAGCAGCCTACATCAAACTTAGGTTATTATTAACCAAGCTTCCTATACTGAATATAGTATTGTCTTCGAGGTGATCATATGAATAAACAAAATCTTGTCTCGTCTTTCATCATCATCCTGCTTGTCAGCGGTATAGCCGGCGGTACCATTTGGCTTAACCAGGACCAACCTGAGACTAGCCAGGTAAATAGCTCAACAACTCAAAGCGCTCAACCAACCAGCTCTTCATCATCAGATGTCTCCGACTCACCATCAATCACCAGCACTGAGTCGCCAACGCAGGCTGAGAATTCAGATGGCCAATACCAAGACGGAAAGTATCAAGCGGTCGGTCGCTATGCCTCTCCGGGCGGCACAGAGTCTATCCAAGTTGAACTAACGCTTGACAATGATGTGGTGACCCAAGCCTCGATCAATTCCCAAGCCGAAAATCAGTCATCAAAGCAATACCAGCAATACTTTATCAATGGGTATAAGAAATTTGTGGTCGGCAAAAATATTGATCAAATCAAAGTGACGCGCGTATCCGGCTCCTCTCTGACCTCAATGGGTTTCAATCAAGCACTAGCTACGATTAAGAGCCAGGCCAAACCATAGAATCCTAGCATCTATGATCAAAGAATTTAAGCCACAAACAACCCTGACCTTTGAGGCAATTGGCACCAAGTGGATAATCGAGCTGCAAGCCATCGCCTCGGAGATGTCTGCCCCTGACCAGGCTACCCTCCTAGATGAAATCTTAACCATAATTGATCAATATGACCGGCTCTTTTCAAGATTTCGGCCTGATTCACTGGTCTCTACTATGGCCAAGCAGTCAGGTAAATATCAACTCCCATCATTCTCTGAGCAGCTATTTGACCTATATGACCAACTATGGAAAAGAACCGATCAACGAATGACGCCGCTCATCGGACAAATGCTGTCTCAGCTCGGCTATGATACCAACTATAGCTTCCAACCGAGCTCAACCACGCCAATCCTAAAATGGGGCACAGATGTCTATTTTAAAGATAACGCGCTTCATCTTAACCAGCCCGCTCTCATAGATATTGGCGCGTTGGGCAAAGGACAACTCGTTGATCTAGTAATTGAACATCTCCGTCAGTATCCGTTCAAAGTCGTATGCGTTAATGCTGGCGGCGATATCTATTACCATCATCACGAGGCCCTACCGCTAGCTATTGCCCTTGAACATCCGCAGCAGACATCCCAGGCCATCGGCATAGCCAATATCGCCAACCAAGCTATCTGCGGCTCTTCGGGCAATCGTCGTCGTTGGCACGATTATCATCATATTATCGATCCCAGCACCGCCCAACCTGTTCAAAATATAGCAACAACCTGGGCAGTTGCACCTACAGCTCTGCAAGCAGACGCTATCTCAACCGCCCTTTTCTTCGCTGAACCGGAACGACTAAAGATGGATTTTCCTTATGACTATGCCATAATATATTCGGATATGTCGTTGGTCAGCTCTGATAGCTTTCCTGCTAAATTCTTTACTCAACCATGAAACATCTCAACAAGTTCTTGCACCAGCTAAGTATGTACCGATTAGTCTCCTATGGACTAGTCATTCTGGCAGCCCTAGCTGTACTATTTGCGGCTACCGATGTCTTGCAATTCAACCCGCTGACTATGCTGACTGCGCTAGCAGTTCTGGTGTTGAGCTGTCTGATTATCAATCATATTTCAGCCAAACTCTTCACAGCTGCCATGAATTTAGAATCATGGCTTATTACCGCCCTCATTCTCTTTTTTGCTCTACCGCAACCATCCCAGCCTAGTCAATATGGCTGGTTAGTTTTAGCTGCAGCCATTGCCATGGCCTCTAAGTATGTCCTGACCGCATACCGCCATCCCATCTTTAATCCGGCGGCCATCGGTCTGGTTATGGTGGGGCTAATTGGTTCTTATTACGCAAGCTGGTGGGTGGCAACGGGACCATTAATTATCCCCACTGCCATTCTTGGGCTTCTTATCATCCACAAACTGCATCGCTGGCAATTATTCGGCGTATATGCAATGCTAAGCAGTACAATTATCCTGTTTAGCGGCCTTGCTCAGTCCATACCGCTCGACCAATTGGTCAAGCTTGTGCTGTGGTCTAGCCCTCTTGTCTTTGTTGGCACCATCATGTTAACCGAACCGGCCACTCTGCCAGTTGGTCGGGGTCTGCAGTTAAGCATGGCTGGCTTAGTTGCTATCATTGCCAGCACGTCCTGGTCCGTAGGTCCATTGGCAAATAGCCCAGAAATTGCTCTGGTGATAGCTAATGGCTTGTTCTTTATTGTCCAGCCTCGCCATCAAGTCAACCTAATCTATAAGTCAAAGCAACTCATTGCCAATCAAGTCTACGAATTTATATTCGAGCCAAGCGCCAGACTTTCGTTCAAGCCTGGGCAGTATATGGGCCTTACCTTAGACCACTTAGTGTTTGATCCAAAGGGGAATCGCCGGACATTCAGCATTGCTTCAGCACCGGGTCAACCAGAAATAAGAATTGGTATCAAAATACCCGAGCTGCCATCGTTGTTTAAGCAATCACTCATGAAGCTCGAAGCAGGCCAAATAGTCTCCGCCAACAACATTGCGGGCCAATTTACCTTAGACAACACCGAGGCGCTCATTTGGGTCGCCGGAGGGATTGGCATAACACCGTTCATCAGCATGATCCGCAGCTTGCTAGAGAGCGATCCGGCCCAGCTCAAATCCATTACTCTCGTCTATCAGGTATCTACCACTCAAGATGTAGCCTACCAGGATGTCCTGCAGCAAGCCCACCAAGCAGGGTTAAATATCACTATGCTCTATAGTAGCCAAAGCCAATTCCTCGATTCTCAGACTATCGCTGGTCTACCCTTTTCAACCTCAAGCCACTGGTACTTATCCGGCCCACCAGCCATGGTCGACAATTACAAACAACTCCTAAAGCAAGCCCATATCCCCTCAAGCCGCATCAAAACCGACTACTTCTCCGGCTACTAACTACACAGCTTTGCCTAGCAAAGCGAATATCGAGACACGGATATTGGATATGGAAAGAGCGCGCTTTGTGCATAGTGGTGCTTGCACGATATTCGCGTCCCGCGTCTCAATATCCGCCAGCCAAGCTGGCTGCATCGGGGTAATGTAGTTCGCTTGATGAGGGGTTGGAAAGGCAAAAATCAAAAGGCAAAGGGCAAAAATTAAAGTTAAAAATCAAAGCCCAAAGTTACAAGTAGTGCCAAGTTAGCCAGTATTCGTCATTGCGAGGATCCGCCAGCTGGCGGATCGCAATGACGTTGCAGGGGGGGCGTCATTGCTTCTGTTCTGGATTGCCGCTCCGCCAGCTGGGGGATGGCAATGACAATGAGGTGAGTTTTTATCTTGCCACAAGCCCATGCCTTGGGCAGTAGACAGAAGACAGAGTACGGCAGTCAGTGTATAATCCACCCATGGCAAAACCACGCATTCTGACCGGTGATCGTCCTACCGGTAAATTACATCTTGGACACCTAGTTGGCTCATTACAAAATCGAGTCAAACTTCAGCACGACTACCAAACATTTATTATGGTAGCCGATGTTCAAGCCCTAACCGACAATTTTGATAATCCTCAAAAAGTTCGCGACAATGTCAGGCAAGTAGTTTTGGATAACATCGCAGCCGGCTTAGATCCTCATCAAGTCACTTTCTTTGTGCAATCAAGAATACCCCAGATTGCCGAGCTAACCGTCTTCTTCATGAACCTAGTCACTCTGGCTCGTGTTCAACGCAATCCTACTGTTAAAGCAGAGATGCAGCACAAAGGTTTCTCGGCCGAAGTCCCGCTTGGCTTTGTAGCCTACCCCGTCTCGCAAGCAGCTGACATCCTGTTCCTCAAAGCCAATCTAGTGCCAGTAGGTGAAGACCAATTGCCGATGATCGAGCAGACGCGAGAAATAGCTCGTAAATTTAACAGTTTGTATGGCGAGGTCTTCCCAGAACCCGAAGCTATGATTGGACAGACTGCCCGGTTGGTTGGCACAGATGGCAATGCCAAAATGAGTAAGTCTCTCAACAATACGATTTACCTCTCAGATCCAGCTGAAGAAGTTGAGCGAAAAGTCATGACTATGTATACCGATCCCAACAGACTCAAAGCGACCGATCCTGGTCGAGTAGAGGGCAATCCGCTTTTTATCTATCTTGATACATTTGGCCATGAACAAGACAAAACGCAGATTGATGACTACAAAGCTCGCTATCAGCAGGGTGGAGTAGGGGATGTTGAGGTCAAGAAGTATTTAGGCACAATTCTCAACCGCACCCTTGATCCAATTAGGCAGCGTCGCGCTGAATATGAAGCCCAACCTGGAATGATTGAAGAAATCCTCAAGCAGGGTCACGAGGCTGCTATGCAGCAAGCTGAGATAACTATGGATGACGTCCGAAAAGCTATGAAGATAGATTATTGATCAATTAATATATTCAGTATCTTATATAGAACAAATAAAGTACTCGATAGCAGAGAATATTCATGCCCCAAAAAACTAATAAAAAAAGTATAGGCATTTTGATAAATGCCAAAAGCGGCAAGGGTTTATCCAGTGTCGTAGATGATATCACCCAACACGCCTTGCAACTAGGTTGGTCTGGCCCCATCCTCACTATAGATGCTATAGATCAAGTGGCGAATCAAATCGATGACTTAAGGGCCCAAGGTGCTACAAGACTGGTTATTGCTGGTGGTGATGGCACTATTCGCTTAGCAGCTCAACATATTCATGACTCTGGGATTGAGCTGGCCATTCTTCCTTTAGGTACTGGAAATTTATTAGCTCTCAACCTGAATATACCTCTCAACCTTGACCAAGCCCTGAATATTGCTCTGAATGGTCAGGCAAAGTCACTTGACTGCGGCCAAATGAATAGTCAGCTGTTTATGATCGGAGCAGGTTTGGGTCTCGATGCCAAAATCATGGCTAATGTTACTACCCAGAGTAAAAATAAGTTGGGCGTGTTGGCCTATGCTGTATCAGCCGTGCGCTATATGTCTGACCGCTCTCATAAGTTCTTAATTGCCGTTGGCGATCAACCAGCTAAAACCTATCACGCTAAAATGGTCCTAGTTTCTAATTTAGGTAAAATCCAAGCAGGTATACAGGTAGCACCTCAAGCGACACCAGACAGCCGGCAGCTAAAAGTAGCCATCGTAGAGGCAAATACAATCCTAGAATGGCTTAGCTTGCTAGGCTGGCTCCTCAGAAACCAGCCCCAGCGAAGCTCCAGCTACCATAGCCTCTCCGCCAATTCTCTGACAGTTGATGTAGCCAACGAGCCAGTGCCATATCAGTGCGATGGCGATAATATGGGGACCACGGACCATGTGGAGGTTAAAGTGCTGCCAAATACATTAAAAATGGTCTACGGAGACGTTTTATGAATCAACAATCAAAGCAATTAGTTTTGTTTGACTTTGACGGAACCATCGCTGACTCTTTGCCAGTCATGGTAGAAGTCTTTCGAGAGCTAGCTAAAAATCACAAACACCTGCATGCCCTGCTTGATATTGCGTCAACAGATGCTCCACTTTTAGACCACCCCACGGTCAATATTTTGCGACGCCAAGGTCTCATGCCAGCCATTAAAAGTCTCAAACTGACCAAGGTCCAGTTGATGGTTATCTATTTAAGAGCCCAAAGACGATTTTCGGGTCGTGTCAACCAGCTAAAACCCTGTCATGGTATAGACGAAGCTCTATCTCAGCTCAGCCAGGAGTACACCTTAGGCATAGTTACCTCAAATAGTCGATCGACCGTTCAGGCCTTTCTTGACCGACATGATTTAAATTATTTTGACGTAATCAAATCGCAGCGAAATCTGTTTGCCAAATCAGGCACCATTAGCCAGCTGATTCGAAGTCAAGGCTATCAAGTATCAGATGTAGTCTATGTTGGCGATGAAGTTAGGGATATTGAAGCCGCTCAAAAGTCCGGCATTGCTTCAATTGGCGTAGCTTGGGGCCTCAACCATCGCGATTTGCTCGCCTGGCACGACGCCACTATGGTCATCGATCACCCAGATCAACTAGCTGCTGCTGTGGCAAAAGTATTAGAAAATTGACCGTGCATGGTATAATACTATAGGTTAGATGTTCGTTGCAAAAGGGAGAAAAATGGACGAGATTGCCCGTGACAAAGGTAAAAAAGCGGCAAATTCGGACCCGTTCCATCAAGCCATGGCGGCAATGCGAACTCCGGAGCGGCAACTAAAGAGGATGAGCAAAAACCTTGGTAGCGCAAAGCCAAATCACGAGCAGCGCAGCGAACTTGGACAGCTGGCTTCGCAGATCCGTGGCGCCGAGAAGGAGTTGCAGGATCATGATGAGCAAGCATTGCTCGATCAAAGGATTGAGAGGCTGCTGACTCGCATTAACAATCTTCTCAATCGATAGTTCTCATCTCTAACCCAAGAGGGTCTCGCTACAAACAAGTGAGGCCCTCGATTCGTATGCTGAGGTAAATAAAATTAATCCACCGACACTTCTTTAGACTTGCTCAATATGCGATATGCCACAAAACCAATACTGCCCAGCACTACCACAACCAGAATAATCTTAGACAGCGGGTCAACAATGTGAGCCACACTTTCATAGTGATCGCCTAATATATAGCCAGCCGTTATCAGTATTATTGACCAGATAGCCGTACCGACACTAGACCACACCATAAATAACCAAAACGGCATCTTGCTTAGTCCAGCGGGTACCGAGATAAGGCTGCGAATCCCGGGTATCATTCGTCCAAAAAAGACTGCCTTATTGCCATGCTTCATAAACCAGCCCTGAGCTTTTTCAACATCTTTAACAGAGAAGCCCAATGGCTTGCCCCACTTTGCAACTAACCGAGTCAGTGTTTTTTCTCCAACAGTCCGGCCAGCGACATACCAAAATATCGCACCAAGCATTGCCCCAATAGTCGCCGCCAAGTATGCCCCCCACAATGTCAGTTGACCCTGAGCAGCTGCAAAACCGGCAAATGGCAGTACTAGCTCAGATGGGATAGGTGGGAAGATCGACTCAATCAGCATAGTCAAAATAATACCCCCATAACCCAATCGCCCTACTAAATCGCTAAAAAATAAAAACAAATCCATAAACCCTAGTATACAGCATCCTTATTCCCAATCTACCCTCAACCTCTAGCTTCCAGCCATTCCCTAGCCACCAAAATATCTGCCTGACTCAACTCATGACCTGCCTCCACCATAGCCAAGTCTATAGCTGCTCCTCGCTGACCGAATACATCCTTAAGACGTTCAGCTTGGTCAGCAGATACCAATCGATCGTGTATGCCATTCAGCATCAAAACTGACGCCCCGGTTAAATGGGCAATCGTCGCAGGAGGGCCAGGAAACAGCGATCGAAACAGGATGCCAGCTTTGATAGACTGTGGTTTATGCAGCAGCAAGCTAGCCAGTATATTTGCCCCATTCGAATAACCAACTCCGATCAGATTATTATGGTCGATAGTATATGCCGCTTTGAGCTGACCGATAAATTCAGCCAATTCATCAGTTCGCCGCTCGACATCAGCCATATCAAACACTCCCTCATCATGTCGGGCAAAAAATCTCCGAGCGCTACCTTCCAGCACTCGACCTTCAACAGAAAATAGCTGAGCCTCAGCATCAAGCAACCGACCCAGCTCCATCATAGACTCGCCATCCCCACCGGTTCCATGAAATAGCAACAAACACCGCTCAGCGGTACCTTTGGCGTGGTAATAATTATATCCAGCCAGCACGGGTGTTTCTGTACTCATAAGTATCCCCTTTTATTTTTAAATAGTAGGTCAATGTATTGGTAGTCTACTATGCTCACCATTTTAGTTTATACATATTTGTATGCACGGAATTCACCATATCACTGCAGTCACAGCCGACGCCACTCAAAATTTTAATTTTTACACCCAGATTCTAGGTCTTCGTCTGGTCAAAAAAACGGTCAATCAAGATGACACCTCGGCCTATCATTTATTTTACGCCGACAAACTTGGTTCACCTGGAACCGATATGACCTTCTTCGATTGGCCTCAAGCTGCAGATAAGCATATTGGCACGGACACAGTTTCTGCAACCATGTTCAGAGTCAATGGTCAGGCGGCTTTGCAATTTTGGCTCAATAGATTTAAGGCTCACGGCATTTGGCACAGTCAATTTTATGATTATGGCGGACATCTTCGCTTAGACTTCGAAGATCGAGAAGGGCAGTCGCTGGTACTGATTGATGATCAAAACCAACCGTTTGACGGTCAAGTATGGTCGACCGAAGATGTTCCAGCCGAGCATGCTGTGCGAGGCTTTTACGCTGCTCAACTGACAGTGCCTACTCTTGAGCATCTGCATTTTATTCTGACCAAAGTCCTAGGATGGCAAACATCCGACAATGCGGCAGCCAACAATGATATACAGCGCTCAATCACTACCTACACCATGGATGGCGGAGGACCGGGCAAGATTGTTCAGGTGATTAAGGATGACAAGCTAGATCCTGTTTGGAGTACTAATGCCGGCAACATTCATCACATAGCCTTTCGGGTAAAACAAGATGCGGATCTCCTATCATGGCAAGATAAATTAGATCAAATTGGTTTGCCAAACTCAGGCTTAGTCGATCGATATTATTTCAAGTCGCTATATTTCAGAGTCTCTCGCGGCATCCTGTTCGAGCTGGCCACCGATGGTCCTGGTTTTGCCGCTGACGAGCAGCCCGACAGCCTCGGTCAAAAACTAGCCTTACCGCCTTTTCTGGAGTCTGATCGAACGAGCATTGAGGCCCGACTAAAGCCGTTAGTCCAAACTTAACCGCACTTTACTGGGCAAGCTGATCATTCTATGCTATTATCCTCGTCACATTGACACAGAAGATATGCCTAATCCAGAAAGTACTTCCATTTCCAGACAAGAAGCCGAAGCCCTGCTCAGTCTAGCCGACTTCCTGCTCGACTTCGCCAAAGTTGATCGAGCCACCTATCATCAAGACGGTATTCGCAACGAAACCGATTCAGATCACACAGTTATGCTCAGCGTCATCTCCTGTGCATTTGCCAGCAAGTACGCCCCACATCTCGATTTGGGCAAGATTAGCCAATTCGCCCTAATCCATGATCTAGTTGAAGGCTATGCCGGCGATACGCCAACTATGTTTATAGACGAGCAAGGTATCCAAGACAAAGAGCATCGAGAACAGCAGGCCTTGCAGCGAATCATTGCCAATTTTGGAGACTGCTATCCCTGGATACACCAGACTATCCTGCAATATGAGACTCTGGATACTCCAGAAGCTCGCTTTGTTAAAACCCTCGATAAATGTATGCCCATGATTACTCATATCTTTAACAGAGGGCGAATGTTTGGCCAGCAAACCTTTCGACAAACTCAAAGTGATGAGCTATTTCAAAGCTCTACGCAGGCTATGATTGATACATATGCTTCAGATCAACAGCCGGTTATCGCCTTGAGGCATCAGCTTCGTCAGCTACTTAATGAAGCCTGCTTTAGCTCAGATAGGTCGGCTGATTCTCAGAAATGAGTATAAAATTTAATCGCCCAATTTTCAATCAATCGTTATGCCGTAGCCATCTCACGACGCTTGGCATCTTTAGTCCGACAAGACTCAGTATGGTAAAGCAAGTCCGGCTGACTAGTGCAATTCTCGCAGATTAGAACCAGATCGTTACATTGCGGAAAAGCGCAATTTTCATAATTATTAGTTTGTTGACCACAATGACTACATTGTCCGATTACAGCTGTATGATCAGAGAAATTAACTTTCATTCGGTCATCAAATACATGCAAACTGCCTTCCCATAAACCATCATCACCATAAGTTTCGCCGTATTTCACGATCCCGCCGTCAATTTGATAGACCTCTTTAAATCCTCGATTAGTCATCAGCGAACTTAGAATCTCGCATCGGATACCGCCAGTACAATACGTGACGACAGCCTTATTTTTTAGCTCGTCATACTTGCCGCTTTCTAACTCCTTTATAAAGTCTCGACTAGTATTGGTATGAGGCACCACTGCATTTTTAAATTTACCAATCTTAGCTTCAAAGGCATTGCGACCATCAAAAAAGACAACCTCTTCACCACGAGACTCAACCAATTCGTGAACCTGTTTTGGTTTTAAATGCTTGCCACCATTGACTACTCCCTGCTCAGTCACTTGCAGCTCATCTGCAGCCTCAAAAGCCACGATCTCTTTTTTGGCTTTGACGCTCATACGGGGAAAGTCTTCGCGACCACCATCCGACCACTTAAATACTGTACCTTTAAATCCGGCATAACCTTCTTTAGTCGCTTTGATATAAGCTTTCAAATCATCCATCTCCCCACCAACGGTTCCATTGATACCATGCTTTGACACCAAGATTCGCCCACGCAAATGCAAGCTGTCGCACAGCGTTTTTTGCCAGACCTTCATGAGCTCCGGGTCGCTCACCGGAGTAAATTTGTAGTAGAGGAGAATCTTTTGCATAGTTTAAAAGTAATTTCGACATCCATTATACCGCAATTAGTCTACTCGCAGTCGATCAGCGACTTTCTTGACTCTTGGCCGATATGGTCTGTAGTAACAGGTAGAGCCAGCCAATACAGACAAAAAATGAAAATAACTCAAAAGACGTTACATTAAAGTAGCCCAGCAGGCCAAACAGTACAAAATACATAAAGCCGATGACGAGGCCAAATAAATACGATACTACGTAAAAGGTTCTATTCAATCCGGGCAGTATCCAGGCAATACCAAAAATTAATGCCAGGAACAACACTACCAGCAGTTTAGCCGCAGCATTATGAAGGAATCCCCATATCTCACCCACCACATTTGGGAATAGTCCGAGCAAAATCATACACAAAGAGATGCCAATAAAACACACTTGCAGCCATTGTAGGTGTTGGCTGAGCAGGTTATTTTTACTACCAAGTCGACGAAGATCATCCACCACATAATCAGTGATAGCCAGCAAAAGTAAACCCGAGATGATCAGTGTGAAGCTGAAGATAAAGAAAGTATTGCCATCAATGCTGCCCAGGTAACTAAAGTTTTTCCGCCACCACTCAGGGTCCTCATTCAATATCATACTTGCACATACCCCAATCAATAAAAACCCCACCATGGTTTGGGCCACATTGATTGCGCTGAGTCGACGTGCCCACCGAATAAGCGTATAGCTCGTAATACTAGACCCGATAGCTGCTAGGCAAGTCACCGCCAAGCCGTCCAGGGTAATCCCTTTAAAGGCATTTTCTATAAAAAGTGCCACCAGCAAAGCCAGCGTCGCATAAAACAGCGCGTAAGCCACCGCCAAACTAAAACCGTGCACATACAGTTTCCAGCGGGCATTAATGCGATTGGTCAATGATTTATTATGCCAAAAGCCAATAGGAAAGATTGCCAAAGCAGTTAAGCCACAGCTAACCGCCAAAACACTTGCAAGCGACCACCAGCCAAAAATGGCAAAACTCGCACCATATATGATAGACATAGCTCCAACAGCCATCAAGGTGACAAGTAAGCTTGCCGTTGCTGCACTTAAGCTAGCGGTTTCCAAATTTTTAGTGTAGGTTCGAGAGTAAAAATAAGGTAACTTCATCTCAGAAAATATAGAGCTAGTATATCATTGAGGGTTGAGAGTTACATATAAGCACAAATCAGCTCGAAAAATTAATCATCCTGACAGTTAACACAGTAGCCGGGGTGACTGGGTGGCCGATCACGATGAGATTTGCAGGGTCCGGAAATACAGTAATAAACAGCGCTGTATCTATCAAAATCAGCAGCCCAGTCAAAGTCTGGATACTGGCAATTATTGCCATTAATATCACAAAATCGAATGCTAATTTGGACGTAGGTTGGATAAGTGCCGCTGGCATCTATAATATTGTCCCAATCAAAAACAGAATTGGGCCAGGGGGCTTTGGGCCAGTTAGTACCTTTTAGCTCGCGCATAATCTCCGGCGGTAAATCGCGATCAACGTCGGGCGGATAGTCGCCGCCATAATTTAACAAAAATACTTCTGTTGCTCGGGAAATTGTTGCCAGTTGCTGCTTGGCTTCACTAAGATAAACTTCTTGAAACCGCTTGTTCGGATTGATAGCCACAATAATAACTGTTGCCAAAATACCAATGATGGCAATGACGATCAGCAGCTCAATTAAAGTGAAGCCAGCCTTTGATTTTAATGGAGACGAAAAGGACATAGGGCAGATAAGAACTTAATAGTATAGTACCATTTTTTTATGCCAAATCATAACCACAAGCATGCCGCCGGTATGCACAACTGCCGCAGCTTTTTGGTAGTCTAAGTTCTAACATCAAACGCAACCTCCTCTAAGTGTAATGGTTTATTCGGGTACTGTCTAAGGTGAGTCAATCCACGACAAAGTCGTCGGGGTCGAAGCTAGCGATCACGATTGAGACAACGATCTCAATAGTGTGCAAAGCTGGCGACAGCGAGCCTATGCGAGCTAATCCCCTAGGCGTCACCAAAACTCCCTCATCATCTTAGCAATAGTGGAGGAGGTTTTGATGTGTTG